>JAQBNH010000016.1 GCA_028288705.1 Ferruginibacter sp. | reverse complement strand
CCTTCAGTTCCGAAGGGGCTATCGTAAAACAAATTTATCTTGCAACCATCAATGCAAATACTAAATGGGAAGGACAAATGTTCGGCTGGGCTGCAGTACGATCAGCCCTCATCAACCACTTTGGAGATCGTGTATTAAAAAATGACACACTTAATTGAGCATACCCAAACTGGAATTAGTAATTGGTTATTGGGTGGAACTCTCTAACCCATAAGCGGAGACATGACACTTGTGCGCTTTAACGACCAATTCCAAATTCCCAATTCCCACAAAGAACCACCCAACCACCCAACTACTCAACCATCTCCAAACCCGTTGATTAGTGCTGATCATACCGCAGTAGCATACTGTTCATCCCAATTCCCAATTCCCAATTACAAATTCCCGGCCCCACCCCACCTCCTAAAATTTCCTTAAAACCCCCAATGGGAATAACAAAAAACCCTTATCTTTGCCGCGCTAAAAGCTTCCGCAAATAAGGACGATGCGGAACAATTTAGCATTATATGAGAGCTTAAATACATACCACAGACCCCGGACCGGCAACCAGCCTGGTTTTCTAAGGGGTGCTCTATGCCGCAAACAGAACGAAGGCAACAACAACATTCACATTCAACAATAAAATTAACAAAGATGGGCGATTTACGTTATCAACGAAACTTTGGTATTGCCGCACATATCGATGCAGGTAAGACCACAACTACTGAGCGTATCCTTTACTACACCGGTGTGAACCATAAGATCGGTGAAGTACATGATGGTGCTGCTACAATGGACTGGATGGCACAGGAACAGGAAAGAGGTATTACCATTACTTCTGCTGCAACTACCTGCTTCTGGAACTTTCCAATGGTGCAAAACAAAAAAACACCGGATACAAAACAATACAAATTCAACATCATCGATACTCCGGGTCACGTGGATTTTACCGTAGAGGTAGAACGTTCCCTCCGTGTACTGGATGGTTTACTGGCTTTATTCTGCGCCGTATCTGGTGTAGAACCACAGTCTGAAACCGTTTGGCGCCAGGCGAACCGTTACAAGGTTCCACGTATCGGTTTCGTAAATAAAATGGACCGTGCAGGTGCCGACTTCCTGAATGTTGTAAAACAAATCAAGGAAATGTTAGGTGCGAAAGCCGTTCCATTACAGTTGCCAATCGGCGCTGAAGATGGATTTAAAGGTGTGGTTGATCTGATCACAATGAAGGGAATGATTTGGGATGAAGCAGGACAAGGTATGACTTACAACGAAGTGCCGATTCCTGAAGAAATGCTGGAAGAAGTAAACGAATGGCGTCAGCACCTGATTGAAGCTGTTGCAGATTACGATGAGCAACTATTGGAAAAATTCTTTGATGATCCGAACACGATCACTGAAGATGAGATCCATGAAGCGATCCGTAAAGCAACGATCGATATCTCTATCATCCCGATGATGTGCGGTTCTTCTTTCAAAAATAAAGGTGTACAAACTGCCCTGGATGCGATCGTAAGATACCTTCCTGGTCCGATGGATATCGAAGCTGTAAAAGGAACTAACCCTGATACCGGCGAAGAATTATTGCGTCATTGCGATGTGAAAGAACCATTCAGTGCTTTGGCATTTAAGATCATGACGGATCCTTTCGTAGGACGTTTAGCGTTCTTCCGGGCCTATAGCGGCCGCCTGGATTCTGGTTCTTATGTTCTGAATACCCGTACAGGTAAGAATGAGCGTATCAGCCGTATCATGCAGATGCACGCGAACAAACAAAACCCGGTTGATTATATCGAAGCTGGTGATATCGGTGCTGCTGTTGGTTTTAAAGACATCAAAACCGGTGATACCCTTTGTAACGAAAACAACCCGATCGTTCTGGAAGCTATGACTTTCCCTGAACCGGTTATCTCTGTAGCAGTTGAGCCAAAAACTCAGGCTGACGTAGATAAAATGGGTATGGCGATTGCCAAATTGGTGGAAGAAGATCCGACACTGCGCGTAAAAACAGATGAAGAAACCGGCCAGACAATCCTTAGTGGAATGGGCGAGTTGCACCTGGAGATCATCGTAGACAGGATGCGTCGTGAATTTAAAGTAGAAATTAACCAGGGTGCTCCCCAGGTTGCTTATAAAGAGGCATTCCATAACTCTATCGAACACCGTGAAACGCTGAAAAAGCAAACGGGTGGTCGTGGTAAGTTTGCCGATATCGTATTCGAGATCGGGCCTGCAGATGAAGAGTTTTTGAAAGAAGGTAAATCAAACTTCCAGTTCGTAAATGGTTTGTTTGGTGGATCCATTCCCAAAGAATTTGTTCCTGCTATCCAGAAAGGTTTTGAAACAGCGATGACAACAGGTGTACTGGCAGGCTATCCAATGGAAAGCATGAAAGTACGTGTGTTTGATGGTAGCTTCCACCAGGTGGATAGTGATGCGATGTCTTTCGAACTTTGTGCTAAGCAAGGTTACCGTGAAGCCGGCCGCAAAGCAAAACCAGTATTGCTGGAACCAATCATGAAAGTGGAGGTGTTAACACCAGACCAATACATGGGTGATGTAACAGGTGATTTGAACCGCCGTCGTGGTATGCTGGAAGGTATGGACAGCAAACATGGTGTACAGGTGATCAAGGCTAAAGTTCCGTTGAGCGAAATGTTCGGTTATGTAACCCAACTGCGTTCATTGTCTTCCGGCCGTGCAACCTCTACCATGGAGTTCAGTCATTATGCTCCTGCACCAAATGCAATTGCTGAAGAAGTAATGGCAAAAGCAAAAGGTAAAATGAAGATCGAAGAGTAATCTGCTGATCAAGGCAAATAATTTATTTGCGAAGAATATAAAACAGCCCCGTTCTGCAAAGAGCGGGGTTGTTGTTTTTATAGACAGTTCCGGAAGGTCCTGGGACTGGTTAAACCGCAAATATTCGCTGCGAATAAACAAGATCGTTTTGTGAATTATCCCTCTGTCCATTCCCCAGGGAATCGTATTTTGCCTGAGGAACCGTTGATTAGTTAACCAATTGATGAGTGGATGAGTCGGCCCGCGTATGGGTAGACCAGTTGATCAGTTTATCAGTTGATTAGTTGACCATTTAATTGGTAAAACATCAACTATTCAGCTACTTAACTGTTCAATTCATCACTATGCAACCATGCAACTAATGAACCTCTCAACCAGTCAACCACTCAACTAATCAACTCATCACACCCAACCATTCAACTAACCTACTACGCAACCATTCAACTACTCAACTATCTCTCCATGCAACAGATACGCCCCGAAGACCTCATCCTGATCGATATCGAAACTGCCCCGGCTTTTGCAGGCTTTGCCGACATGGATGCGCACTGGCAGGATCTCTGGGAAGAGAAGAACAGCCGCAGCCTGCCGGAGGGCATTTCGCCGGCCGAATTCTACCCGATGCGCGCGGGCGTGATGGCGGAATTCTCAAAGATCATCTGCATCAGCGTCGGATTTTTTTATACAGACCTGAACCTGAAAATGCGTGTAAAATCTTTCTACGGGCATGATGAAAAAAAGATCTTATCTGACCTGTTGACGATGCTGAATAAGATCAGTTCGATCAACAGTAAATCCTGTTTTGCAGGGCATAATATCCGGGAGTTCGATATTCCTTTTATCTGCCGCCGGCTGCTGATCAACCAGATGCCGATCCCGCGCTACCTCGATTTTCAAAACATGAAGCCCTGGGAGACCAACATCGTAGATACCTTTCAATACTGGCGTTTCGGCGATTATAAAAATTACACTTCCTTAAAATTACTTGCTGCTGCACTCGGCATTCCTTCCCCGAAAGACGATATCGACGGCAGTATGGTGGGCGAATTATACTGGAACGGAACAGATGAGGAACGGATGGAGAACCTGAAACGCATCGCCGTTTATTGCCAGAAAGATGTGATCACCACGGGAAATATTATCCTGCGTTTTAAAAATATGCCGGTGATTCATCCCGATGATATTGATATCGTGGAAGCGGGATAGGGGGTTGCAATTATCATCGGGTGAAATTATCTTTAAAGGGAACGCAGATTGAAGGGATGAATTGGATGAATGCAGTTGTTGAGGTAATTGCAGGCTGTTTGATAAAGGACTGATAGGGGACGTCTATTACTCTGATAGGGGGTATCCGCGTCAACTGACGCGGATACCCCCTATCAGACAGGTACAAAAGTAAAAGAAGACCAATAAATGTTAGCCTTATGGGTAAGCAGATCAATAGCAAATTCGAAGGAACTACCGATGGGATCATCGGCTATAAACTAAACGGGGAATGGCTGGTTCGCGCGAAAGGAAATACCGGTAACCAGGGAGCGGAAGGCAGGGAGAATGCCCTGAATTTAGGGTTGGCAGCCGGGCTGTCTGCCAAAATCCGCCGCAGGTTGGCACACCTGTTACCGGTTAAACCAGACAGGACCGAGATCTACCGCCTCGACAATTTTTTACGGAACTGTTTGAAACGCCCGGCTGCTGATGCTGCCTACATTAGTTACCATCATGACTTTCCGAACAGGTCTGCAATCAGCAGCGGGATCATGGGTTCTTTTCATATCGAAAGCCGCCCCGGCGTAACCGTTGTTCAGCCGCCTGTTTTCGCCGGCACGGGAAATGGATCGGGTCCTGCATATCCGGCCCTTGCTGCTGAAATGCAGGTATTTTCTTTTGATGAGGAAAGGCGGGAATTGCTGGAGATAACGAACCAGCACTGGCAAATTCCGGCAGGCGCTTCCTTTGATGAAGGCGGATCGACAATCGCTGAAAATATTTCCCCGGGAACGCTGATTATCGCTGCGTTTGGATTTGGGTTTCCTGTTGCCGATTCCTCGCCGGGAGTAGACTCGCAATGCTGCCGCCTGATCGCCGTCAGGACTACAGGCGCATAATGGCGTCGAAGCCTTGACTGACCCAGGCCGCTATGTCCAATTTATCCTTTCTAATTAAATGGCTGCTGCCATGCGTTTTCTAAATCACTGAAAATATTAACGGGACGTTCGTTCACTATTGCCCAATAACCTTCTGCCAATTCTGCATCCAGTTCCCCGGCATCCCAGCCGCAATAGCCGAGCAACAGCTTTACCTGGTCTGCTTTCATTTCAGTACTGTTGATTGCAGCAACAGCCTGCGAAAAATCACCGCCATGGTAAATGCCCGCCGCAATCAATTCCGCATTTTCAACCAGGTCGGGGCGGCAATGAATAAAAAACAATTTATCATTTTCTACAGGTCCGCCTGAAAAAAGCGGGAGTGCTTTACTCCCGGTATAATCCCGCAATTCATTAAACCTGCGCGGGAAAATTTTATTAATAATAAACCCGGTTACACCTTCTTCATTAACCTCCGTGAGGTACAGCAATGCCTGGTCGAAATTAGGGTCATCCATTTTCCTGGTGCTCATCAACATATCGCCGGCTTTAAACATCATCCGCTTTGGTTTTTTCCAGCTCAAAGATACTTGCATTAGCGTCTTCGCTTCCATTTTTGCGATCGTCATCCCACAAAAAAAAGCTCCCGTTAAGGAGCTTTCTTTTATGGGCAAAAAGGGGTTTTATTGTACGTAAACTTTATGCGTGCTGATCACGCCTTCGTTGTTCACTTTTACCAGGTACATGCCTTTCGCCAAACGCGAAGTATTGATCTGGTATGCCGACAATGTTGTGCTGTATTTGTTCACCAGTTTACCGTTTACTTCATACAATTCGATTTGCGTAACCGTACTGTTTTTGCTGAAATATAATTTGATAAAATCTGTTGCCGGGTTTGGTGTGATGAGCACATCAAAATCATTTTTAAACAACACAGACCTGATCTCGCTGTACTCAAATTTACCATCAGCATCTACCTGTTGCAGACGGTAGTAATTAACGCCACCTTCAGGCGCATTGTCGTAAGTGAAATATGATGTAGGCGAAGCACTGTTGCCGCTGGCATTCACCGTCGTTACGGTATTCCAGCGCAGTTTATCCATGGAATGTTGTACCACGAAATACTTGCTGTTCTGCTCCTGTTGTGTCGTCCAGGTAAGTTTCACTTTGCTGTCCATTCTTGTTGCAGCAAATGCACTCAGTTTTACCGGCACCACGTTGTTGTCGACCCTGGTGTACCAGATCGGTGAGGTTACCACGCGTGTGGAACCATTCTTAATATCCACATAATAATAACCCGTTGCACCGTTCGCTAAATTGATATCAGAGAAGCTGAGGCTGCTGCCAATCACGGAGTCAACCTTCACCGGCATTTGCCCGCTACCCGGAACACCATACATGATGCGGATCACGGCGTTGCTCACGTTGGTTGTTGCGTCCGTAATAGTAACATTAATTGAAGGCGCATAACGGTCAGAAAAGCTGCTGCCCATGCCGCGGGTGTTGATACTGAAATCTACTTTCGTATCACAATCCTGCGTGGCATAAAACTGCATATTGCGCATCGATTTCATGATCTCCGTTTTTGTAAGTGCCGGTGCTACAACCGCTGTTCTGGAATACGTGGTATGTCCAAAGGTTGTCTGGTGATTATCATGATCGATCGTTGGGCCGAGGTGGTAACCTTTTGCCAGCATCGTTTGATAATACCATAGATAATACATCGAAGATCCGGGGTTAGAATAGGTGGTATTCGTTGAGGATGAAGGCCCGCTTTCCACCGCCGTACCAGTGATGGCATTATCGGCTACCGCATCATAAGCACTGTTGGCGATACCATTGTAATCGGTGAGGTTCGGATGTGCTAAAGTGGCAAAGGTATTTTTCAATACCTGGTCGTTGATCGCTTTAAACAAACCTGTCGGTCCGGTATAAACGCTTTTCGGCACATACACATCGTAGTTGTTTGTAGGTCCCCAGCCACCACTGCCGGATTCCCAGCCAAACAGATCATCCATACCATCACCATACACGATCACGTGCCCGCCGCCGGAGATCACACCCCATTCCATTCCATAGAGCGCGAGGAAGTTGGGATGCGAAGAAGTAAAGCTGTTGGCCTGCGCAGAGCCCAGGTGATAATTTGCGATCATATTGCCGGGGTTATTCGGCGAAGAGAAGTGATTGTGCTCAGATATACCCAGGTAATCCATACACTGTGCGGTCATCGCGTACAGGTAATCATCAGCAGGCGTATAGCCCGGGTTATCCTGGTTACCATCTGAATAATCAGAGTGTGCATGCAGGTTACCAAAGTAATAATTATTGGCAGCGATACTGCTCGTTGTTACATTCCCGTTCAGGGAATTGTTTAAATATTTCGTGCCGCCGGAACAGTTTTTATTGGAAGCGAATACGAAGAAATAATAAGTGGTATTCGGCACAAGGTTATTTGTAACCACACTGTTGCCGGAACTGTTGGAAATAACGGTTCCGCCACCAAGTGCTGAACCAACAGGATAATCAGTATTGTTAACCGGGCTGGCAGACAGGCTCGCAGAAGTGCTTCTTACCACGAGGTAATTGTCTGCATCTGCAGACTGGGTGAAAGTAACAGACACAGCTGAATTGGTTGCAGTGAATTGTATCGCCGTTGCAGGATTTACAGGGCTCACACAAGGTGGTAATGGCGGCGTGCTGATCGTTCCTGTTAATGGAGATGTTGTCAGGTAGGTCGGGCCGTTAATACAGTTGGCGGAGTTAACGCTGAAAATATAGAAGTAGTAAGCCGTGTTCGGATTAAGGCCTGTTGCCGTAAAAGTTGTTGCAGCGGATTGTTGTACAACGGTGGCATTACCGATGATATCTCCGCTCGTGTACACTTGCCCGTTAGCCGGGTTCTGTGATAAGGAAGCAGAAGTTGAACGCAGTACGAGGTATCCATCAGCAGTTGCTGCGGTAAAGGAGCCCGGTATCGTATTGATCGTTGGCGTTCCAAACACGAGGCTTGTCGGCTGTGCTGCGGGTGTGGCACATGGCGGTAAGCCGGCAACTGTAGATGCGGTACCGTTCAGTACGGTTGTGGTATAATATAATGGGCCGCCGGTACATACACTGTTCACCGGGAAGATGAAAAAGTAGTAAGGCGTTGATGCGGATAATCCTGTTGCAGTAAAGCTGGTAGCCACACCGTTAGAGATTACGGTGCCGTCACCCACGTTATCGCCGAGGCTGTAGATCTGGCCGTCAACCGGGTTTGATGTGAGACTCGCACTTGAGCTCACGATCACGAGGTAGCCATCACTGGCAGGCGTAGCCGCAGTAAATGATCCCTGGATGGATACATCGGTAATGGTTCCAAACACCAGGTTCGTGGCCGGTGCAGATGGTGCGGTACATGGTGTGGTAGCTACCGCAGTCACGGTTAAATTGTCGATGCTGATCTTCGGACGGGAGCCTGTCGTTCCACCGTTACCGTTATGGTAATAGAAACGCAGACGCGCGTTTGGATTGTTATTGAAAACAGCCGGCAATGGAATATTTGCTTTCGTGCCGCTGGTCGCGCTGTTGTTTACAAAATTCAACACGCTGGCGAATGTAAGTTCGGTAAAGCTGAGGCCATCAACAGAATAATACACACGCATCGAGCCGGCGCGATCGCCTGTTGAGTTGTTGATGGATGCCCAGTCGAAACTTAATGTTCCGGCATTTACACCCGTGAAGTCCATGTAAAAATCAATCGCTGCGGAACTGGTATTATCCGGTGATCCTGTCGATAATAAAACGATAGAAGTCGTTGGTACGAACTGGTCGGTACCACGCTGTACACCGCCCGAAGAGCCGAATGTAGCACCCTGGAATGAGGTAGTAGAAGCAGTCAGTTTGATACCATCCGGGATCGTGCCTGTGGCATTGGCAGAAAGGCCGTCGAAGTGATTGGCGCCATTGCCGGTGATAAAGAAATTACTCCAGGTAGCGATATCTGCAAAGTCCTGCGTATAGCTTAAGCCGGGCTCATTGGCCAGTACAACAGGAAGCGGTGAATTGGTGAATGCCTGTTGTGCGCCGTAGGTTGTACCGAGACTATTCGTCGCATATGCCTTGAAATAATAACGGGTGTTCGGTGCAAGTCCGGAGATGCTGACGCTGAAATTTCCGCCACTTAAATTAGATGCAGGAACGATCGTGCCGGTACCTTCTACAAAGCCCGAGTTCGGACTATATTCTATGCCATAAGCAGTTACCGGGGCGCAACCAATAAAGCTGATCGTACCGGGTAAAACAGCCGTTGTTGCAGTGACCGATGTTGCTGGGTTGGTGGTAACCGCAGGTGGCTGGTTGATACCTGCACCCTTTGCAGGAACAGGATAATTCACGACGCTGCCGCCATTGATCAGGATATCGCCGTTATAAGATTGCACTGCCGTTGGAGAGAATTTTACAAAGATCTCTTTGCCGGTAAAACTATTGCCGGTATAAGTAAAGCTAAGAGTTGGCGTGTAAGTGCCTCCGCTCGTTTCTGAATAAGAGAAACCAGCTAATGCAGCAATCGTAATCGTGGAGCTGTTGGACCCATCTAAATTATTTCCGCTCAGGATAAAAGAGTTCGGTCCTGCCGTTGTGTTGATACAAACGTTTCCAAAATCAGCAAGGGTCTGTGTCAAGGTAAACGTACCGCCACTCACCGCGTTGATGGTAAAGGTTTGTGCGTTGGAGGCTGCTGCTGCACCCGGCGTTGTTACTGCTACAGATGCGCTGCCGGCTGTGGCTACGTCTGTTGCAGGAATCGCTGCCGTTAACTGGGTGCTGTTGACGAATGTGGTGGTTCTGTCGCTGCCATTCCAGGCAACGACTGATGCAGCCGTGAAGTTGGTTCCATCCACCGTTAACGTAAAACCGGGGCTGCCGGCGTTGGTATTGGTTGGGGTTATGGCAGTTGTTGTTGGGGTTGCAACAGGCGTTACGATCGCCCAGGTACTGCCCACGCGGATACCGTCGATCACGAGGCTGGCGGCACTGCCTGCAGCGCCTTGTCTAAGCCCGATACGGTCAATCACTGCGGCATCCGTTGTGCCTGCACCCTGCGGAACAATGTTAGCAGTTGGTTCTGTTCCGCCCAATGCAGGATTGATGTATAGGCTCACCAGGTCATCCGTTGTTGAGCCTGTGTTGAAGGTATATTTGGCTACCACTAAGGTTGGCGTATTAAAAGCACGAACCGTCGCATCGTAGGTGATCGTGCCGCTTGATTTAGAAATGCCGAGTACATAACCGGCACCGCTGCTTTTCGCGTACACCCGAACGGAATAAGCCGTTCCCGTACAAAGCGTGAAGAAATAATCTCCTGTTGCCTGCGCCGCTGTTACCGAGATGATAAAGGAACCGTAGACGGATCCCGAATTGAGGGTAGGGGAAATGGCTTTTTGTTCGTCATCTCCACTGGTGGTCATAGTTACCGAGTTGCCTACGCCTGATGACGGAGAGCCGGGGTAAGACAGTGATGGCGCGGTAACCGTAAGGTTGTTCGTGCCTAAGCCGCTGTTATTGGTATAGCCCAGCGAATTGAGCGTACTGCCGGCAGTATAATTGAAGTCTTCCACTAAGGACTGCGACGAGGCTGCGAAGCCGGAGCAGATCAGTAATAAAAGCACAATTTGTTTGGGAAGCGTAAAGATCGATTTCATACAATGTTTTTAATAAGCAACGTTATTTTCCCCGGTTGGGACGGGAAAATCCTCGTTTTTTTGAGGTATTAAAACTAACCTTTAAATGAATAGGGTTAACGGCGCCGGCATTATTTATTTATTACCATTGCCATCCTGTCAGACAATTTACAATGGCACCCAATTTGACCGGGGGAAGCAAAAACTATATATATGCAGAAAGGAAATATCAGGGTACAGACGGAGAACATCTTTCCCATCATTAAGAAGTTCCTCTATAGTGAACATGACATATTTATCCGCGAACTTGTCAGCAACGCTGTTGATGCGACGCAAAAATTAAAAACTTTGTCCTCGATCGGCGAAGCAAAAGGCGAATTGGGTGAACTGCGCATCGACGTGATCATCGATAAAGAAAATAAAACCCTCACCATTGCCGATAAGGGGATCGGGATGACGGAAGAAGAGGTAGACAAATATCTGAACCAGGTAGCTTTTAGTGGCGCGGAGGAATTCCTGCAGAAATATAAAGGGCAGAATGAAGCGAATATTATCGGGCATTTCGGCCTGGGTTTTTACAGCTCTTTCATGGTAAGTGATAAAGTGGAAGTGTTTACAAAAAGTTTTAAAGAGGATGCGAAAGCCGTGCGCTGGGAATGTGATGGCAGTCCGGAATATATTTTAGAAGAAACAGATAAAGCAGAAAGAGGTACTTCGATCGTGATGCACCTGAACGAAGAAAGCCTGGAGTTTTTAGAAGCACATCGCGTGCAGACAGTCCTGGAGAAATTCTGTAAGTTCCTGCCCGTACCCATCTTCTTTGAAGATAAGCAGATCAACAATCCTGCGCCGGCCTGGACGAAGAAACCATCGGAGTTAACGAAAGAAGATTACGAGAATTTTTATAAAGAATTATATCCTTACAACGATACGCCGTTGTTCTGGATCCACCTGAACGTAGACTATCCTTTTAACCTCACGGGTATCCTGTATTTTCCAAAGATCAAGCAGAGTCACGAGATTCAGAAAGACAAGATCCAGTTGTACAGCAACCAGGTTTTTGTAACGGATGAAGTGAAGGATATTGTACCCGAATTTTTGATGTTGTTGCAGGGTGTCCTGGACAGCCCGGATATTCCGTTGAATGTGAGCCGCAGTTATTTACAGGGAGATCCGAATGTAAAAAAGATCAACGCGCATATCACGAAGAAAGTAGCGGATAAACTGGAAGAGATCTTCAACAGCGACCGCCCTGCTTTTGAAGAGAAATGGGAAAGCCTTGGGTTGTTCGTGAAGTATGGTATGATGACCGACGATAAGTTCCTGGATAAGGCCAATAAGTTTTTCGTGATGCAGGATACGGCAGGAAAATTTTATACCCTTGATGAATACAAGGCAGCAACTGAACTACAGAAAAACAAAGATGGCAAACAAGTGATCCTTTACACGACGAATCCCGTGCAGCAGGATGCCTACATCCAGCAGGCTGTGGCAAAAGGTTTCTCTGTTGTGAAGATGGAAACACTGGTAGATGCTGCGTTTATCAACAGCGTAGAAATGAAATGGAATGATGTGTTGTTCACGCGCGTGGATGCAGATATCGCGGATAACCTGATTGATAAAGCAGAGGGAACAGAGAGCGTGTTAACAACAGAAGAAGCGGATAAATTAAAAACTTTATTTGAGCAACCACAGGAAGGATTGCAGATCAATGTAGACATAAAAGGTTTAACGGATAGCGCGCCACCGGTTACGGCTACACGCCCTGAACAAATGCGCAGGATGAAAGATATGGCATCGATGGGCGGCGGGATGGCTGCATTCTATGCACAGATGCCGGATGAGGTGAACCTTACGATCAATGGCAATCATGGGATCTTTAAAACGATCCTTGCAGAAACAGAAGCGCCAAAGCAGGAGAAGATGGTGAAAAACCTGGCTGATCTTGCCCTGCTTTCACAAGGGTTGCTGACGGGTAAAAACCTGACAAACTTTATCAATCGCAGCGTGGAATTGTTAGAAAAATAAAATTGATAGCATCATGTATTAAGGGCCCTGTTGTCGGGCCCTTTTTATTTTACCAGAACCGATGCTTCCAGGTAGTTGAGTTCCTGCGTGTGAAAAATTTCCTTATATCCTGCTTTCAAAAAAATATGTTTGTAGAGGGGGTTCAGGTAAATGATCGTCATTTTTCTCGGTGCGCGCTTCAGGCTTTGGCGAATGTTTTCCCATACTGCCTTCATCACCATTTCATCAAAGGGATTGAACATAAAAATCACTTCAGCATCATCCGGTACCTCGTAGTAAAAGGCATCGTTGTTTATGATATTGTATTGCAGTGCGGGAAATTGTTCCTTTGTTTTTTCCAGGTTGGCAACAGCTTCCTTGCAGAACTTTTTAGAGAGCTCGATACCTGTAACCTTTTTGGCGCCGTGGTAAGCAGCCACTGTAAGAACGCGCCCTTTACCGCAACCGATATCGATAAAATGCCTGCAATGATCGAGGCCGATCGTTGCGAATACTTTTTCCAGTACATCATAACTGGCAGGCATATACATCGTGGAATGTTCGATGTCGATTCCCTTTTCTTCGAGGTGTTTTAATTCATCAGCACCGGTCGTTTGTAACCGGTATTTTTTCTCACCGCTGATCTCGTGGCGCAGAATATGCCAGGCAATGGGGAAGTTCCAGTTGAAGCCGAGGTAAAAAAAGTATTGCAGGTATTTCAAATTAGTTTTTATGAGGGTGAATGGGATAAACGAAAATCTATGATCTTGAGTTGGATGGTCTTCTTTCCATCCCATTCGTTTTCGTCGAGTGTGTAAACAATATCGATCGGCTGATTAGCCTGTAATAAAGAAAATTTTTCTGCCATGTTAAAGCCGATGCCGTTCAGGATGATACCGTTTTGTTTTAATACAAAACGGAGGTGCGCTTCTTTCAGTATTTTGGAATAACCAGTATCCACCACACCGCGGCTGATAAATACCGGGCGCATGTTTCCCGGACCAAAAGGCTCCATCTGGCAGAGAATATTGTAAAACGAGGGGCTGATATCGTTGAAGGGAACGGTTGCATCAATAACGATCTCCGGTACGCGCTGATGGTCCAAGATACTTGCTGCTACAACGGCTTCAAATTTTTCCCTGAATGCAGGGATATGTTCCGGCAATAAGGACAAACCCGCTGCTGCGAAATGTCCGCCATAGGCCAGCAGGTATTCGCGGCATTGATAGATCGCTTCATGGAGATCAAACCCTGCAACGCTTCTTGCGCTGCCGGTGGCCAGGTCTGCATTTCGGGTAAGCACTACCGTAGGCTTGTAATAATGTTCAATCAGTCTGGAAGCAACGATACCGACGACGCCTTTATGCCAGCTGTCTTTATACACAACGGAAGAGCGGCGGTTGATGGCATCCGGATCCTGACGAATCATTTCGAGCGCTTCCTGTGTAATGCTGCTGTCTGCTTCCTTCCTGTCCGAATTATCCGAGTGCAGCATTTCGGCCAGCTCCAGTGCTTTGGTTTCGTCCTGCTCGATGAACAGTTGTACAGCCTTCCGTGCATCATCCATGCGCCCGGCTGCATTCACCCTTGGGGCAATAACGAACACGACATTGGTGATCGATAAGGTCTTTTGCACGCCGCCGAGTTTGATCAGCGCCTTCATTCCCGGTAAGGGATCCTTGTTGATCTTTTCCAGGCCGTAATAAGCGAGAATGCGGTTTTCACCGGTCATCGGCACAATATCAGCGGCAATCGCCGTTGCAACGAGGTCGAGAAATTTGTAAATATGTTCTTTCGGCAGGGCAAGTTGCTGAGCAAGCGCAGTGATTAACTTGAAGCCAACACCGCAGCCGCAAAGTTCTTTATACGGATATGCGCAATCATTTTGTTTGGGATTCAGGATGGCCACTGCGGCCGGAAGCTGTGATCCCGGCAGGTGATGATCACATATGATAAAATCAATGCCTTTATCCGCTGCGTATCTCACTAATTCTGTGGATTTTATTCCACAATCGAGGGAAATAATTAAACTATAGCACTGCTCTTCTGCATGATCGATCCCTGCCTTGCTGATACCGTAGCCTTCGCGATACCGGTGAGGGATATAAAAATCCACAAACGCTTCTTCATATATCCCGCAAAGGAACTGGTAAACCAGTGCTACGGCCGTTGTACCGTCCACGTCATAATCTCCGAACACGAGGATCTTTTCTTTTTGTTCAATGGCAGACAGGATGCGGGTTACGGCCTTATCCATATCTTTCATCAGCCAGGGGTCATGTAACGATTCAAGCGAGGGGCGGAAGTAACTTTTTGCCAGGTCAAAGCTGTCGATCCCGCGTTGGGCAAGAATGCCGCAAAGGATGGGATTTACCTTCAGGGATTCGTGTAAGGCGGCCGCTTTTTCAGCGGGCCAGCTCAATATATTCCAGCGTTTTTCCACTCTAATATTTTCTGTCAGTCGTGTATCTTACCAGCTCTTCAAGGGCAGCGCGTACAGGTGACGGGGGAGACAGATGAAGAATTTCCAGGGCTTCATCACGGTAACGCAACATTCTTTCTTCTGCGTACCGGATACCGCCTTCGCGTACCACTACATCAATTACCTGCTGCACTTTTTTCTTGTCGCGGTTTTGATTTTTAATGATGTAAATAAGTTCTTTTTTCGTTGACTTGTCTACTTTATTGAGCGTGAAAATAAGCGGCAGGGTGAGTTTTTTTTCCTGGATATCATTTCCGGTGGGCTTTCCTACGTCAGCAGTGCCATAATCGAACAGGTCGTCTTTTATCTGGAAGGCAATGCCCACCTTTTCTCCGAACAGCTTCATCTGGTCGGAAACTTCTTTGCTGCCCGTGGCACTGTAGGCACCTACGGCACAGGCCGACGAGAGCAGGGAAGCGGTTTTGTTGCGGATGATCTCGAAGTAGATATTTTCATCGAGGTTAAGTTTCCGTGATTTCTCGATCTGCATCAGTTCTCCTTCACTCATCTGGCGCACGGCATCAGAGAGGATATGCAGGTGCTGGAAATCTTCATTGGTCGTGGAAAGGAGCAGACCTTTTGAGAGCAGGTAATCGCCCACTAATACCGCGATCTTGTTCTTCCAAACGGCATTAATGGAGAAGAAACCCCGGCGTTCGAATGACTCATCCACCACGTCATCATGTACGAGAGTGGCTGTGTGGAGCATTTCTACCAGGGCGGCTGCGCGATACGTACTCTCATTCACCTCCCCGTGCAGGCGGGCACTTAAAAACACGAACATCGGTCGGAGCTGTTTGCCTTTCCGCTTGATGATGTATTTCATAATCCTGTCGAGCAGCGGCGTTTGGCTCTTTACAGCGTCTGAGAACTTGCCTTCAAAGGTTTTCAGCTCTTTTCCAATAATGTCGGTAACAAACTTCATCGATAAAAAAGAAGCAATTTAAGCCAGTAGGAAACGGGAGCAAGAATTATTTTAGCGCAGCAGAGGGGATAACGGTTAGGGATATTTTATTTTTCTTAAGCAGCGAATGTGAATTGGTATAACTCTTGATATACTAAAAAAACGTGAAAAAAGCGGACGCCGGCTTATAAATAAATGCTAAAAAAGTTTGTATAGTTAAGCCCACTTCGTTATTTTTGCGAATTAATCAACTCGTATATTTAGAAATCTATCAATCATTTAGTTATGGCAAGCAAAAAGTACAATTTATTATTAATGGCGTTTATGTTACTGGCGACAGGAGCATTCGCCCAGACAGGAAGCGGGTACGATGTATACGATTCTTCTGTAGTATCTTCTAAGAAGATGCCCCAAGCAAACGAATTCTGGAATAACTCATACAGTTTTCCGGCAAAACCTCGCAACATGTGGGAACTTGGTATTTCCGCAGGTGCATTTAACGTAATCGGTGACGTTAACTCCCAGTTTCCAACTTTGGGTTTCGCTGCTCACGTTAGAAAAGCGTTAGGTCATGTATTCTCTTTAAGGTTACAATACCTTAACGGAACTGCAAAAGGTTTAAACTGGCGTGGTGCTGAAAACTTTCAGCATAATCCAGCCTGGGTTAAATACTCTGCAGTAGCAAATTACTTACCGGGTGGAACAACAATTCCAGGCCGTCGTGCTGAGTTAGTTTATTACAACTACAAAGCAAAAGTTCAGGATCTGCAATTGCAAGGTCTTGTATCTCTGAACAACATCAACTTCTACAAACAACGCAGCAATGTATCGTTTTACTTAGGTGGTGGCTTTGGTGCTTCTGCTTACGAAACTAATGTGAATGCATTAGACGCAAACGGCGCTACTTATTCGACTTTATTCGCTTCAGTTGTTGGCGGTCAGTACGACAAACGTAAAGACGCTATCAAAAAACTGAAAGACGGTATGGACGACACTTACGAAACTCCTGCTGAGAACCACCGTGCAACCCGCGCTACTTTAGGCGACGATAAAACATTGGTATTCTCTGCTTCAGTTATCGGTGGTATGGCTTTCCGTTTAGGTAAAAGGATCAACCTTGCCCTGGAAAACCGTCACACTTTCGTGAAAGACGATTTACTGGATGGCCAACAATGGCAAGAGCATCCAACAGGTGATGCAGCATTATCTGCCAGCAACGATTCTTACAACTACCTTTCATTAGGTCTTAACTTTAACTTAGGTGCAAAAGCTGTTGAACCATTATGGTGGTTGAATCCTTTGGATTATGCTTACAGCGAATTGAACAATCCTAAGCACATGAAATTACCAAAACCAGTATTTGATGATGCAGATGGCGACGGTGTTGTTGATCAGTTAGATCGCGAACCAAATACTCCAGCTGGTTGTGCAGTAGATACACACGGTGTAACTAAAGATACAGATGGTGATGGTGTTCCGGATTGTAAAGACAAACAACTGATCACTCCTACAGAGTGTCAACCAGTTGATGCTGATGGTGTTGGTAAATGCCCAGACCCAGAATGTTGCAAAAACATGGGTACAGGTACAGGTACAGGCGTTACAAACTGCCCAACTGATTACCCAAGCCTTTCTTTCAAAGGAACAACTTCAGCTTTAAGCAGCGACGCCCGTGCAATGCTTGCAACTGTTGCTTCTAAAATGAAATCAAGCCCTACTTGTAATATCAATGTAAATGGTTACCCTGAAGCTTCTAAAGCTTCTCAGGCAGTATGCCAGAAAAGAGTTGATGCTATCAAAATGTACCTTGTTGAAAAAGAAGGTATCAGTGCAGATCGTATCAGCACGAATTGCGAAGTAGGTGGTGGAGATAAAAATACTGTGGACATCAAGTCTAACTAAAACTTTGTTTTAATTCCACTTTTTGCTCAATGATGAAACCCTCCCTTTTGGGAGGGTTTTTTCGCTTTATACTATCCTTAACGATTTACTTTTGGAGAATAAACAAATAAGGTTGATTTTTGACGGAAATCTGTTAATTTTGCACTTCTTTATGAGATCACTGAGATTTATTACCGCCATCCTTTTTGTTGCTTTTGCGCTTACATCCTGTAGCAAATACAGCAAAATTGAGAAAAGTAAGGACGTAGAGTACAAGCTTACAAAGGCAGACGAATATTACGCTAAAAAGAAGTACCGCCAGGCGCAGCAGTTATACGAAGGTCTATTCCCGGTGTACAAAGGCTCACAAAAATTCGAAGATCTTTATTATAAATACGCTTATTGTTTTTACTACCAGGATCAGTTCAGGGATGCAGAAAATCTCTTTAAAGGATACCTGGAAGTTTTTCCAACAAGTCCGCGCGCAGAAGAAGTAGATTATATGCGTGCCTATTGCTTTTACCGCCAGAGCCCTAAGCTGGAACTGGAGCAGGTAAATACGATCAAGGCGATGAATATGATGCAAACCTTTATCAACCAGCATCCGGGAAGTCCGCGTATCAAAGACGCCACGGAGATCATTGATAAAAGCAGGGGGAAGCTGGAGCAGAAGGAATTTCGTTCAGCGCAACTCTATTACAATCTTGGCCAGTACCGCGCTTCAGCGATCGCCTTTGGCAACCTGCTGAACAATTACCCGGAATCTGCCAAAGGAGACGAGTACAAATTGCTAGTTGTAAAATCTTACTATCGGTTCGCGAAGATGAGCGTGTTGGAAAAGCAGGTAGAGCGGTACGCAAAAGTGACAACAGAATACGAAGATTTCATTGACCGATATCCAGACAGCAAGCTGCTGAAAGATGCCGAGGAATACAGTAACTTAAGTAAAAATCACATAAAAGAAATAGAAAATGAGCAAACTACGTCGTCAGCTAAGCGCTAGCACAAGCAGTAGTGTTGAACCTAAAAAGTTAACCGATCTGAAAGATAAGACTGGTAACCTGTACGAATCAATTGCCATTATTGCAAAGCGTGCCAACCAGATCAATATTACGATCAAGGAAGAATTGCATAATAAACTGGAAGAATTCGCCAGCCATACAGACAGCCTGGAAGAGATCCACGAAAACAAAGAGCAGATCGAAATTTCACGTGCCTACGAGCGTATGCCTAACCCCGCTCTTTTAGCGACTACAGAATTCCTGGAAGACAAAGTTTACTTCCGCAGGAACGACGAAGACCTGTTTAGCTAATACCTAATTTTACATATTCTTTTCAATAAGAAGTTATACTTTTAACGACGGCCTCTACCGTCGTTTTTTATTTATGCTGAAAGGGAAAAAAATCATCCTTGGGATCACGGGAAGTATTGCTGCCTACAAAGCTGTTTTAATGGTCCGCCTGCTGGTAAAAGCCGGGGCAGATGTTAAGGTGATCATGACTCCCGCAGCAGAAGGCTTTATCACCCCGTTATCGCTGAGTACCTTATCTAAAAATGAAGTGTTATCACAGCTCTCCCAAAACGATTCCTGGGCGAATCATGTGATGCTGGGCCGTTGGGCGGACCTGATGCTCATCGCCCCGGTAAGTTGTAATACATTGGCTAAAATGGCGCATGGCGCCTGCGACAATTTATTGCTGGCTGTTTACTTATCCGCCGTTTGCCCGGTGGTGCTTGCCCCTGCGATGGATGAAGACATGTGGAAGCATCCTGCAACACAGGATAACATTCGCCGGTTGCAAAGTTTCGGCAACCAATTGATTCCAGTAAACAATGGCGAGCTGGCCAGCGGTTTATCAGGAGAAGGAAGAATGGCGGAGCCGGAGGAGATCTTTCAATTTATCAGCAGCTTTTTCAAAACTAGCAACGAACTCGCTGGTAAACGAGTGCTGATCACGGCCGGGCCAACTTATGAAATGATGGATCCTGTTCGTTTTATCGGGAACTTTTCTTCAGGCAAAATGGGTATCGCGCTGGCAAAAGAATGCAGCTCCCGCGGTGCCGATGTAACACTTGTGCTGGGCCCGTCTCATGAAACCGTTCCCGAAGGATTGACCGTGCAAAAGGTAAGGTCTGCTGCTGAGATGTACGAAGCCTGCAAGAAAGTATTTGATGACACGGACATCGCGATCATGTGCGCCGCAGTAGCTGATTATACGCCTGCAGAACCTGCAAAAGAAAAGATCAAAAAATCTGGTGAAACGTTGGTATTAAATCTGAAAAAAACGACCGATATTTTAAAAGAACTGGGCGCTATAAAAACCGCTAACCAAACGCTGGTTGGATTCGCCCTGGAAACGAACAATGAAAAGGCGTTCGCTCAAAAAAAGCTGGAAGCAAAGAATGCCGATATGATCGTGTTGAATTCTTTAAACGACGCAGGCGCCGGCTTCGGGCATGACACGAACAAAATCAGTATTTTTGATAAGAAGGGTGGGGAAGTGAATTTTGATACAAAATCAAAAACTGCAGTTGCTGCAGATATTATAAACAGCATTATCAGTTATATCCATGCGTAAGATTATTTTGTGCGGTTCGGTCTTGTTATTTTCCTCTCTGCTGTCTGCAGCACAGGAACTGAATGCGCGGGTAACCGTGGTAACAACGCGGGTAACAAATACCGTGAATAAAAATACTTTTCTCACGTTGCAAACGGCGTTAAACAATTTTCTGAATAACAGGAAATGGACAACGGATGCCTTTGCGCCAAACGAAAAGATCGATTGTAATTTCCTCCTCAATCTTGAGTCGGGCACGGAAGCTAATGTGTACAATGCCTCGCTAACCATCCAGGCAGCGCGGCCGGTGTTCAACACTTCGTACGTTTCTCCATTGATCAATTTCAAAGACGATAACATCACGTTTAAATACACCGAATTCCAGCAACTGGAATTCAATGAAAACAGGATAACCGGGTCTGATGCCCTGGTGAGTAATCTTACTGCGGTGATGGCTTATTATGCAAATCTTGTGTTGGCTTTTGATTATGCCTCTTTTTCTCCGCGCGGTGGGGACAATTATTTTTTAAAAGCGCAGAATATCGTGAACAATGCGCCCGACGGCCGGGGCATCAGTGGCTGGAAACCTTTTGACGGTATCCGTAACCGTTACTGGCTGGTGGAAAATATGCTCAATAGCCGTTATGCTGTGATGCATGATGTGTATTACAATTACTATCGCCTCGGCATGGACAAATTATATGAGGATGACAATGCAGCAAGAACAGAAATGCTGAACGTGTTGAACCAGTTGAGTAATTTTAATAACGACAATCCCAATACGATGATCAACCAGTTTTTCTTCCAGGGAAAATCTGATGAGCTGATCAAAATATTCTCTAAGGCCTTACCACAGGATAAAGCGCGTGCCCTGGAACTATTGCCAAAACTCGACCTCACAAACGCAGGCAAATACAAAGAAGAATTAAAATGATAAGGCTGATCTACCTGATGCTTGCCGCGATGTTTTTGTACTCCTGCGGAAACAGCCGCCCTTCGGGCGTTTTGGCAGAAGATAAAATGCAGGAAGTACTTTGGGATTATGTACAGGCAGATGTTTTTGCCAAAGATTTTATCAGCAAAGATTCTGCATTAAATGACACTGCAGAAAATATTAAACTCCAGAAGCAGGTCTTCGCTGCACATAAAATTACCCGCGAACAGTTTTATAAAAGTTACGAGTATTACCTGCATCACGACAATGATATGAAAGTGATGCTGGATTCTTTACTCGCCAGGCAAACAAGGAAGAAAGCCTTGCTGGATTCACAGCGTGTAAAAAAGCCATTGATCGAATCAAAAATTCCTTCCTAGATGAATAAAGTATTTAAAAATGCCGGGGAAGCCATCGAAAGTATTGCCGACAATGCGGTGATCATGCTGGGTGGTTTCGGCCTTTGCGGTATTCCTGAGAATTGCATCGCGGCACTTGTGGCAAAAGGCGTTACAGGGCTCACGTGTATCTCCAACAATGCCGGCGTAGATGATTTTGGTATCGGCCTCTTATTGAAACAGCGGCAAGTAAAAAAGATGATAGCATCTTATGTAGGAGAAAATGCCGAATTTGAAAGACAATTGTTGAGCGGAGAATTGGAAGTGGAATTGATCCCGCAGGGAACATTAGCCACCAGATGTATGGCTGCTGGTTACGGTATGCCGGCAATCTTTACGCCTGCCGGTGTGGGCACAGAAGTGGCAGAAGGAAAAGAAACCCGCAATTTTAATGGAAAAGATTATTTGCTGGAATTGGCATTCGACGCCGATTACGCCATCGTAAAAGCCTGGAAGGGTGATACCCAAGGGAATCTGGTCTTCAAAGAAACTGCCCGTAATTTCAACCCGCTGATGGCGATGGCGGGGCGCGTTACCATTGCAGAAGTGGAAGAGCTGGTAGAACCGGGGATGTTGGATCCTAACCAGATTCATACGCCAGGCATTTACGTGCATCGTATTTTCCAGGGAACAAATTATGAGAAAAGAATCGAGCAGCGTACCACAAGGAAAGCAGCGCAGCAATAAATTAAACGATCATTATGGCTTTAGATAAATACCAGATCGCTCAACGAATCGCACAGGAATTACAAGACGGGTTTTATGTGAACCTGGGCATCGGCATTCCTACATTGGTGGCCAATTACATTCCTGCAGGGATAAACGTTCAGCTGCAAAGTGAAAATGGTTTATTAGGCATGGGCCCCTTCCCGGAAGAAGGAAAGGAAGATGCGGATCTTATCAATGCGGGTAAACAAACGATCACGACCTTACCGGGGTCTGCATTCTTTGACAGCGCGTTGAGTTTTGGCATGATCAGGTCTGGTAAAGTAGACCTTACGGTTTTGGGTGCCATGGAAGTGAGCGAGGAAGGGGACATTGCCAACTGGAAGATTCCAGGCAAAATGGTGAAAGGCATGGGCGGCGCAATGGACCTTGTCGCTAGTGCGAAAAATATTATAGTGGCAATGATGCATACCAACCCAAAGGGAGAAAGTAAATTACTCCCGAAATGTTCCCTACCACTAACGGGTGTACGCTGTGTAAAAAAGATCGTAACTGAATTAGCCGTCTTAGAAGTCACCGGCAACGGGTTTAAATTACTGGAACGTGCGCCTGGTGTATCTGTTGAGGAGATCAAAGAGAAGACTGCCGGTAAATTGATTATTGAAGGCGAGATACCGGAAATGGAATTTTAAAGAAATCCCCGCAACTGCGGGGATTTGTATTTATCGGCTAGTGTTTTACCACTACTTTTCTTCCTCTTTTTTTATCCCGGTGCTTGCCCCAGGCATATCCACCGGCTGCACCTACTGCACCCCCGATTAAAGCGCCCTTGCCGCGATGATTTTTACTTACTACAGCACCAGTGGCTGCACCGGCTACGGCACCGATGGCTGTTGTTTTTCTTGCCCTGCTTTTAGTCGTTGTTTGAGCTGTTGCTTCCATTGCTGTTGCACTCAGTGCAAGGGCTATCATTGAACCCATTAAGAACTTTTTCATAATTGTATTTTTTAATGATTTGAAGATCTCTTGTTCTGTTGTTCTGCAAGCTATCATCAGAATATTATGCCAAAACGATTTTCAGGTATGCAGGGCCGGTAGACAGCTGTGAATTGAGGAAATATGGAAACAACATCCCGGGATTAATGCTCAGCATAAAAAAAGTCCCCACTTTGGCGGGGACTTTTTAATTCAATTATATAAAGTCTAAACTTTAGGCGCTGCTGCTAAAATTTCTTCAGACACACCACTGGCGTATTTTTCAAAATTCTTAATGAACTGGCCGGCCAGATCTTTTGCTTTAGCATCATATTCTTCTTTGTTCGCCCAGGTATTTCTTGGGTTCAACACTTCCGCCGGAACACCCGGACATTCTTTCGGCATTTGCATGCCAAATACAGGATGTGTTTCAAACTCCGCGTTATCTAGTTTACCTTCCAGTGCAGCTGTGATCATCGCCCGCGTGTAGCCAAGTTTCATCCGTTGTCCAACGCCATAAGGTCCGCCGCTCCAGCCTGTATTGATCATCCAGACGTTTACATTATTTTCCGTCATTTTTTTACCCAGCATCTCGGCATATTTACCCGGATGTAATGGCAGGAAAGGAGCGCCAAAACAAGCGCTGAAAGTAGATTTTGGTTCTGTAACCCCAGCTTCCGTGCCTGCAACTTTGGCTGTATAACCACTGATGAACTGGTACATCGCCTGGCCTGCAGTAAGCTTACTCACCGGCGGTAAAATACCGTAAGCATCGGCTGTAAGGAAGAAAATATTTTTCGGTGTTTTACCGATAGAAGGTTCCAGCGCATTGCTGATAAAGCTCAGCGGGTAACTTACCCTGGTGTTTTCTGTAATCGCTTTAGATGCGAAATCAATTTTATTTGTGCCGTCGATGAATCCAACATTTTCCACCAACGCTCCCGGCCTGATGGCATTAAAAATTTCCGGTTCTTTTTCCTCACTCAGGTCGATCGTTTTTGCATAGCAACCCCCTTCAAAATTAAATACGCTGTTATCGGTCCAGCCATGCTCGTCATCACCAATTAATTTTCTTTTTGGATCAGCACTCAAAGTAGTTTTACCTGTTCCGCTTAACCCAAAGAAAATTGCTGTATCACCTTCGCTGCCCATGTTCGCAGAGCAATGCATGCTCAACACATTTTTCTGATGCGGAAGGATATAATTAAGAATGGTGAAAATGCCTTTCTTCATTTCGCCGGTATATCCGGTGCCACCAATCAGGATCATTTTTTTCGTGAAGCTCACCATCGCAAAATTATGCTGGCGTGTTCCGTCTGTGGCAGGATCTGCCTTAAACCCCGGTGCCTGGATAATATGCCATTCGGCTGTAAAGTTTTCCAACGCTGCTTCTGTCGGACGCAGGAACATATTGTAAGCAAATAAATTGCTCCAGGGATTTTCATTGATCACGCGGATGTTCAACCTGTATTTCTCTTCAGCACATGCGTAACAATCGCGCACCCAGATTTCTTTCGTGCCGAGGTATGCCATCATTTTCTCATACATCTGGTCGAAATATTTCGGTTCCAGCGGGAGATTAAAATCATTCCAATGAACAGAATCTGCAGTAAGTTCATCCTTTACAGTGAACTTATCTTTCGGACTGCGACCGGTAAATTCGCCGGTGTTGATCACCAATGCACCGGTGTCGTTTAAGATGGCTTCACCGCGTTCTACAGCCTGGTTGGATAATTCTTCGGGCGTTAGTTGGTAATGGATGGGTTGACTGGTATTCAAACCCAGGTCACCTAAAGCTTTAGAGGGAGCTTCAGGCAAAGTCGATATAGACATAGCAAGCATCGTTTAGTTGCGGCAAAGGTAGCGTATGCTTTTACTAAAAAAAATAAAGGCCAACCCGCCCTTTCGCTGAATTATTTACTGATTTTTTGAATTACTGTGATAAATTTCAATAAGTCTGATGATTAATTAAATCCTGTACCGGCATTTACTCAATACATTGAAATATGATTATTTTTTAAGTTGAATTAGTATTTTTCAGCAAAATGTTGAGAACTAAAAAACCTATATTGCATTTTCTATTTTCGGCATACATCTTACTAAAACTAGGTCAATGAAATACCTGCCATTAAATTCTGAAATATTCGTCCAGAACCGCCGCCTTTTCACTGCTAAAATGGAAGGCAATGCAATTGCTATTTTTAACAGCAATGATGAGTTGCCGACCAATGGTGACGGGATTCATAAGTTTAAACAAAACTCAGATCTTTTCTGGCTGACAGGTATTGAGCAGGAAGACAGTATGCTGGTATTGTTTCCGAATCATCCGGATGCGAAATACCGCGAAGTATTGGTATTGGTTCGCCCGAATGAATTAAAAGAAAAATGGGATGGCCACCGCCTTCGTGTGAATGAGGCCCAGGCGATCTCCGGCATTCAAACAATCGTGTGGCTGGATACCCTGGAAGGATTACTTCAACCGTGGATTCATCTTGCAGATACGATCTACCTGAATACAAATGAGAACGACCGGAAGTCGAACAATATTGCGGTTCGTGATTACCGCTTCGCGGCATTGATGCGCGAAAAATATCCGTTGCATAATTACCGCCGCAGTGCGCGGTTATTAAAAGACTTACGTGCCATTAAATCTCCTTTGGAAATTGAAGTGATGCAGAAGGCGATGGATATTACAGATAATACATTCCGCCGTTTACTCCAGTTCATTAAACCCGGTGTGATGGAATATGAAATTGAGGCAGAGATCTATCATTCTTTTCTTTCGCAACGGGCAACCGGACCGGCTTACGGTTCCATCATTGCCAGTGGCGACAGGGCGCGGACATTGCATTATGTGGAGAACAGCCGCGAGTGCCTGGATGGAGAATTGATCCTGATGGATTTTGGTGCCGAGTATGGCAATTATTGTGCAGACCTTACGCGTACGGTTCCGGTGAATGGTAAATTCGGCCGTCGCCAGAAAACGGTGTACAATGCCTGTTTGCACCTGCATCATTATGCAGCGAGTATTTTAAAACCGGGGATCACGATCAATGATTGTGCAGAAAAAATAGGGGATGAAGCAACGGTGATCTTTCAAAAGATCGGGCTGTTGCGTAAATCAGATATAAAGAACGAAGATCCGGAGAACAGGGCTTACCGCAAATATTTGTACCATGGTATTTCTCATCATCTTGGTGTGGATGTGCATGATTTGGGAACACGTACCGAACCGATAAAAGCCGGGATGGTGTTCACTATTGAGCCGGGCATTTATATCGAGGAAGAACAAATGGGTATCCGCATCGAAAATAATTTCTGGGTGACGAAAAACGGCAATAAAGATCTCATGAAAAATATCCCGATCACCGTTGAAGAGATAGAAGCATTAATGAAGCGCAGTTAACCCGATCAATCAAGCAACAAAATTCCCATGCGCCGCGGGTGCTAACAACATGAAACAAATCCCGAACTTATTTACTTTACTCAATTTATTTTTTGGCTGCATCGCGATTGTTTTTGCTTTGCAAACACAAAATATCAGCATTTATACCAACGACGAATTCACCAGCAGTTTTAATATTCCAGAAGGATTATCGATTGCCGGATTGTTTTTATTTGCTGCTGCTATGGTGGATTTTTTAGATGGCTTTGTCGCGAGGCTTTTTAACGCAACATCAGAGATGGGCAAACAACTGGATTCTTTAGCAGATGTGGTGAGCTTTGGTGTAGCGCCCGGCGTTTTGATTTACCAGTTGCTGCGGATGAGTTATATGCGCGAAGAAAACGGGCTGGAGACCTCCATCCTTTTTTTGTTGCCCGCGTTCATCCTGAGTTGTGCCGCGGCTTACCGGCTGGCGAAGTTTAATTTAGACAATACTCAAACGTATCATTTTCGTGGTGTGCCAACGCCGGCGGCTGGGCTGTTGGTAGCGTCTTTTCCGCTGATCCTGCATTATGGTGGCGGTCTGATAAATATTAATGAATGGCTGATCAATAAATGGGTGTTATATGCCCTGATCATTTTATTAAGCTGGCTGATGGTAAGCAATCTTCCATTGATGGCGATGAAATTTAAAGAGCGCGGCCTTAAAGCCAATCTTCCAAAAATTATCCTTGCTGTTTTTTCTGTACTGGCAATCCTGCTTTTTCATTGGTTGGCGGTACCGGTTATTTTTATCGGGTACATTATTTTATCTTTGCTTTTTAAACATACATAATCATGACGTTCACAGCCCAGGTTAAAGTAATGCCGTTAAAAGATCTGCTGGATCCGCAGGGAAAAGCCGTGTTAGGCGGATTACAGAATTTGCAATTGGATGCAGTGAATGATGTGCGCATCGGTAAAAATATCGACCTTAAGATTGAGGCTGCGTCAAAAGAAGATGCGATGAAAATTGCAACGGATGCTGCGCAGAAGCTACTCGCCAATCCGGTGATGGAAATGTTCGAAGTTTCTATCAACTAATTCGTCAGGCTACACTTCACTAATATTTCTGCATGTTATATATTGTTCCTTCACCGATCGGTAACCTGGCAGATATCACTTTTCGTGCGGTCGAAATCCTTAAATCTGTCGACCTTATCCTGGCAGAAGATACCCGTACTTCTTCAGTTTTATTAAATCATTACCAGGTGCAGAAACCTGTTTCGCCCTATCATCAGCACAACGAACATAAGATCGTGGGTCATCTCACCGATCAACTGGTTGCCGGCAAAACCATTGCTTTGCTCACAGATGCCGGAACCCCGGGCATCAGCGATCCGGCATTTTTGCTCGTGAGGGAATGTGTAAAAAATGATATCCGCGTAGAATGCCTTCCCGGTGCAACTGCTTTTGTTCCGGCTCTCGTAAACAGTGGGCTGCCCATCAGCAGCTTTTGCTTTGAAGGATTTCTGCCCCTGAAGAAAGGGCGCATGACTTTTTTAAAACGAATGGCAGAAGAGGAACGAACCATGGTATTTTACGAAAGCCCGATGCGGCTGCTCAGGACGCTGAAAGATTTTATTGAATATTTTGGTGCCGAACGTCAGTGCTGCGTCAGCCGTGAGCTGACAAAGAAGTTTGAAGAGAATAAACGTGGCAGCCTGCAGGAAGTGTACGATCATTTTAATGCGAAATCCATTAAAGGCGAAATCGTACTTGTTGTTGCCGGCAAAGAATAACCCAACTTTTACAGGAACGGCTTCATCTTTGCTGTTTCCAACTATATTTTTCCCGAAATTTATGCTCCACAAAAAATGACTATGATCAAAAAGACCAGCTTTTTTTTATCCGCTACATTGCTCCTCGCGCTGAGTACTATTGCACAGCCAGATCGTTGGCAACAGCGTGTTAAATACACGATGTCGGTTGACGTTAACGCTACAACCAATCGTTTTACCGGCAAACAAAAGCTGGAGTACAGCAACAACTCAAATGATAAGCTGTCAAAAGTGTTTTACCATCTTTACTGGAATGCATTTCAGCCCAATAGCAGTATGGATATCCGCAGCCAGGAACTGGGAAAGAATTTAAACAATGGTCGTCCGGACTGGGATGCGCGTGTGAAGGATCGGATTTCGAAACTTACCCCGGAAGAGATCGGTTATCAGAAGATCATCTCCTTAAAAATGAATGGTGTTTCACAACCATTTAAATATCATGAAACCATCCTGGAAGTAAACCTGACAAAGCCGATCGCTCCAAAGTCAAAAGTCGTTTTTGAAATGGAGTTTGAAGCACAGGTTCCTTTACAAATACGCCGCAGTGGACGTGATAACCCTACGACGGGTGTGCGCTACAGCATGAGTCAATGGTATCCGAAGCTTTGCGAATATGATTATGAAGGCTGGCATCCGACGCCATATGTGGCGCGTGAATTTTACGGCGTATGGGGTGACTATGATGTTACGATCAAAATAAATAAAGATTACAAACTGGCCGGAACAGGGGTTCTCGTTAATGCTACTGAAATCGGCTGGGGATATGATAAACCAGGAACAGAATTAAAGTCAACGACTGCGGACAAACGCAGCTGGCATTTCGTTGGAAATAATATTCATGATTTTGTTTGGGCAGCTGATCCGGATTATCGTCACCTCGTTCGGAAAACGCCAACCACGACATTGCACGTGGTGTATAATTTTAAACCGAATGATGCGAAGAATGATTCGCTTTGGGAAACTGTTGCCAATGCTGCAGTAACTGCGCTGCCATTTATTGAAAAGAATTTTGGTAAATATCCTTACCCGCAATATTCCTTTATCCAGGGCGGTGATGGCGGGATGGAATATCCGATGGCAACCCTGATTAACGGGCCTTCACTGGGAACTGTATTTCATGAATGGATGCATAGCTGGTACCAGATGATGATGGGCACCAATGAAAGTCTGTATCCATGGATGGATGAAGGTTTTACGAGCTATGCGGAAGATCTCGTTTCTGAGTTTTATTACAAACGCCCTTCCATCCAGGCATACCGGGATGCTGCAGCGCGCCGGCCGGATAACAAAGATTTAAAAGATGCACTGGAGGCACTCCCCGAAGAACATGCCGGCTCTTACAGCAGTTATTTCAACCTGGTGAAAAGCGGCCTCGAAGAACCCATCACAACACATGCGGATCATTACGAAAACAATAATGCTTACAGCGCTGCTGCTTATTCAAAAGGCGAAGTGTTTATGTCGCAACTCGGATACATTGTGGGTGCTTCGGTTCGGGATAAGATCTTACTCGAGTATTATAACCGCTGGCGTTTTAAGCATCCCAATGCAACAGATTTTATTCGTGTGGCCGAAGACGTGAGTGGTATTCAATTAGACTGGTATAAAGAATACTGGGTGAGTACAACAAAAACCATTAATTATGCGATCGATAGTTTGTGGGAAGAAGGCGGCGTATCGAAGATCAGGCTGAAAAGAATTGGCAAGATACCAATGCCAATAGATCTGCGCCTGACATTTAAAGACGGATCAACAGAAATGCACAATATGCCGCTAAACCTGATGTTTGGCGCAAAAGCGAACGAGCATCCGGCGGAGAAATTTATTGTTCATGAAGAATGGAAATGGACGCATCCAACTTATGTTGTTGAAGTAAACCATAAATTAAGTGAGTTGGTTAAAGTGGAAATAGATCCTTCGAAACGTATGGCGGATACCGAACGCAGAAATAACCTGCTCGATATAAAATGGTAGTAAGAAATTAGCTTAATAAAAAAGATCCCCAACCAGGGATCTTTTTTTATAGAACCATTTCCATGACTTTAACGGCCGAAGAATTTGTTTACTGCTTCTACACGATTGCCCACATGTAATTTTCCGTAGACGCTGTACACATGTTTGCGTACGGTCTCAGAACTGATAAATAATTTTTCCGCGATCTCTTTATAAACAAGCCCGGTGGAGAGCATTTGTAAAATTTCCATTTCTCTTTTAGACAAAATATCCAGGCTGTTATCTGTAACTGCAACCGGTTTATTTTGAAATGCAGACACCACTTTCCTTGCGATCTGGCTGCTCATCGGGGCGCCGCCTTCATATAATTCGTGAATGGCTTCCAGCAATTTCACGGGTGTGGTTTTTTTGATGATATATCCACTTGCACCTGCGCGCAATGCTTCAAATATTTTTTCATCTTCTTCGTAAATGGTACACATCATGAACAACATTTCAGGATGCGCAAGTTTTAGTTCCCGCACGACTTCAATGCCATTAACGCCACCGAGGTGAATATCCATCAGGACAATTTTCGGGAGATAGATCGGTAGTTTTACGAGCGCATCTTCACCACTTATGCAGGAGCAGGAGAGTTCGTAATCAGGTGAGAGTTCTACGATATGTTCCAGGGCTTCACGGATATCGTTATTGTCTTCAACTATGGCAACAGGTATTTTCATTTGAGCAAATTTTGATGAAATTGAGCAACCTGCCTATACCCTAAAGAGGTAGTTTTTATTTAATGGGCTGATACAGAACATATTTCTGTTCGAAATAAGGTTCCGGGAAGATCTTTTCTATTTCCCAGACAAATGGTTTGCAGCCACTTTCAAATATTTCATTGCTCAGGTCACCGCCCTTCAGGCAGATCAGGCCATTTGGCTTGTCGGTTCCCGCGGCAGTTTTGTTTTTCCTGATCAATGGTTTACTCCAGCGCCAAAGGTCTTTGAGTGGCGCCACAGCCCTTGACACAACGACATCGAACTGCCTGTTTTTAATCTCTTCCGCACGGCTATGTTGCGTTGTTAAATTAATTAGACCAAGTGCAGTGGAAACTTCGTTCACCACTTTCAATTTCTTATTAATACTATCTACCAGGTGAAATTTTGTTTCCGGGAAAAATATCGCCAGGGGCACGCCCGGAAAGCCTCCACCTGCCCCCAGGTCCATGATCTCCATGCCTGGTGCAAAATTAAATTTCGTGGCAATGGATAAAGAGTGCAGCACATGATGCAGGTAAAAATTATCAAGATCTTTTCTGCTGATCACATTGATCTTTTCATTCCATTCCTGGTATAATTCTTTTAACGCAGCAAATTTCTTTTCCTGATCAGGCGTAAAATCTGCAAAATATTTTTTTAAGATATCCATTGAACTAAGGTAAATTATTTCCAGGTTGGTTTCGGTTTTTTAGCGAGTGCAGGTGCGAACATCAGGTAATACACAAACATCCAGAGATCGAAGAAAAGGAAAAGCGGAAACAGGTCTTTTTCGCCAAGTTTATTCATCACTTTTGAATACACGATCCCTTGCAATAGTGTTTTGATAACAAAGATGCCAAGTGCATATTGCCAGTTATAAAAAATCGCACTGCTGATCAGCAAAGGATAAAATAAAAACTGGCTCAGGGCGTACAGGCCAAGCAGGAATTTATGCAGTGGCTTGTAAAATTTGGATGTAGTGTAATGTCTTTTTTTCTGGGTCAGCCATTGTTGCCAGCTTGTTGCAGGTTTGCTAAGCGTGAAGCTTTCGGGGTCGATATTGATCCTCGTATTCGTTTTCGTTGCCGCATGGTTAATAAATAAATCATCATCACCGCCGGGAATATTGTTGTGCGCAGAAAAACCTTTGTGCCGGAAGAAGACGATTTTTTTATAAGATAAATTTCTTCCCACGCCCATGTATGGAATGCCTGCCAGCGCGTAGCTCAGGTATTGCAATGCAGAATGAAATGTTTCCCATCGGATCAGTTTATTCAGCAAGCCTTTTTTCTTGTGATAAGCCCCATAACCTAATACGATCTCCGTGTCTTCGTGATAGGCATCCTGCATCTTCGCTATCCAGTGTTCACTGGCTGGTACGCAATCGGCATCCGTAAGTAACACGATCTCATGCTTTGCTGTTTTAATGCCGATGCTGAGCGGGAATTTTTTGCCGGGAATCATTTTTGCTTCCTGCGTTAATTCAACAACGTTCAACTGGCGAAAGGTTTTTTTAAATTCTTCCAGGATGTATTTGCTTTCGTCGTAAGAATTGTCGTTTACTACAATCACTTCATGCGTGGTGGAATATTCCTGCACCAACGCGCCGGGTAAATTATTGACAAGATTTGCCGCCTCATCCCGGGCGCAAACAATCACGCTGACGGGGTGAGTTTGTGAAACGGTTTTTTGCTTTGGTTTGAAAAACGCCAACCGGCTGAAGAAAAAAAGCTGGTAAAAAACCTGGATGAAAGCGATCAGTGAAAAAAATAGGAATAGCAGCAACTGCCAGTGAAGCAGTAGGAGTTTTGGTAAATGCATGGCTGCAAAAATAAGCGTTCGGTGCTGCTTTAAAATCAATCTTATGGCAGAAGCCCGTGAAAAATTTATCTTTGCGCCGTTTAAAAAAAACAGGAGATGGCAGCATTGCAGTTTGAGTTACAGCACCGGGATACGAATTCCAGCGCGCGTGCGGGAAAGATCAGCACAGATCACGGTGAGATCCTTACACCGATTTTTATGCCGGTAGGAACCGTAGGAAGCGTAAAAGCTGTGACCCAGCAGCAGTTACTGGATGAAGTGAAAGCTGAAATCATCCTCGGCAATACCTATCATCTTTATTTACGTCCGGGCCTGGAGATTTTGGAAGCTGCGGGCGGTCTGCACAAATTTAACGGCTGGCCCAGGCCAATCCTTACAGATAGCGGTGGCTACCAGGTGTTCTCTTTATCCGGCACCAGGAAGATCAAAGAAGAAGGCGTTACTTTTCAATCTCATATTGATGGCAGCAGGCATTTGTTTTCCCCGGAGAAAGTAATGGATATCCAGCGCATCATCGGCGGAGATATTATCATGGCGTTCGACGAATGCCCGCCCGGAGGCAGTGAATATAATTACGCGAAAACTTCCATGGAGTTAACGCATCGCTGGCTGGATCGCTGCGTTGAGCGGTTCTACAGCACGCCTGACAAATACGGGTATACGCAAAATCTTTTCCCGATCGTACAGGGTGGCGTTCACCATGACCTGCGTAAATTCTCCTGCGAATACATTGCATCAAAAGAAGCAACAGGAAATGCGATAGGCGGGTTGAGTGTGGGTGAGCCCATAGAGAAGATGTACGAGATCTGTGCGCTCTGTTGTGCGCATCTGCCGGATTTAAAACCACGTTACCTTATGGGTGTGGGTACGCCCTGGAATATCCTGGAAGCGATCGGCATGGGGGTGGATATGTTTGATTGCGTGATGCCGACGCGCAATGGGCGTAACGCGATGTTGTTCACCAGCAATGGCGTGATCAACATTGACAATAAGAAATGGGAGAAAGATTTTTCCGTGATCGATGACGGCATTGATTGCCCGATGAGTAATTATTACACAAAAGCTTACCTGCGCCACCTGATGAAAAGCCAGGAATACCTCGGCCTTACAATCGCCAGCGTGCACAATCTTTCTTTTTATCTCTGGCTGGTGAAACAGGCCCGTCTCCATATTCAGCAGGGCGATTTCAACAGCTGGAAAGCGGAAATGGTTATCCGGCTTCAACAACGGTTATAGTGGATAAAAAGCCGCGCCGATTGGCAATATTTTTAACAGGTTGATGTTTCTTAATTGTCATTATCTTTAATTACCTCATTGAAAATATATCCAGATATGAAACAAGTTATTATCGCTATCGCCGCCATCTTCCTGTTCACAACTGCGGCTTTTTCCCAGAATGGAACGGTTCAGAATGCTGCTATTCCTAAAGATGCGCCAGTGGATGTTGTTGTAACTGATTTTAAAAATAACCTCCGCGCCAACGAGATCATCGTTTTTAAAAGTGGGGCTAATCTAAAAGAATACCAGGGGCTCACAGATGACCAGGGAAAATTCACGGTGCGTTTACCGGCAGGAGATAAATACGAAATCTTTATCCTGGGCTTTAAAGATTCAACGAGTTATAATGTTTTGGATATTCCCGCCACGCAGGGAAATGCTTATTACAAAAATGCCTTTAAAGTGAACATCCAGTTTCAGCCGGCTAAAACTTTTGTGCTGGACGACTGTAATTTTGAAACAGGAAAAGCTACTTTGGAAGAATCCTCTTACGCGGTGTTGGATGAGCTGGTGACTTATTTAAACAGGAAGGATGATGAGAAGATCGAGATCGGAGGCCATACAGATAATGTGGGCAAGGCGGCCAGTAACCTGTCTTTATCCCTGGACAGGGCCAATACGGTTCGCGCTTATTTGCTCACGAAAGGCATTGATCCCGACCGTGTAACTGCAAAGGGTTACGGCATGACTGTTCCGATTGCAGACAACCGTTCTGCAGAAGGGCGCGCGCAAAACCGCCGCACCGAGGTAAAGATCCTATCTGCCGACTAAAATATAAATCTTAAGGAATATTCGTCCCGCGCAGGATCGTCTTCAGATCCGTATTGTTTACCAGGCCGAGATAATTCAGGGTAACTTTCGTAGTGTTTTCTATCAGGCCAACTTTGGGCGCGTAGTAAGACTGGATGTCTGTCGTCAATCCGGACGCCGGAATGCCGCCAACGGAAATCTTACTGTCTACATGAATGACATTTGTATAGGTAATGCCGTTCACTGTTCTTGAAATCGCTTTTTCCTTAATCGTGTTTACCATGGTCACCACAAGTGGCAGGCCCATATAGGTAATGTTGAAATTTTGGCTCCAGCTCGTATTTACAGATGCATTGTCCTTTAAATAGAGATTCTCCACTTTCACCCCGCCCAGATCCGCAGGCAGGCTTTGGTAAGTATAATAGTCACTTCCATTAATATAATAATATTCTGAAGTTCCGCTGGTAGAATTGGTATAAACATGGTAGCTTCGCCCGCTTACGACCGTGTCCCTCGTGGTAGAAGTGACTGAATATAAGCTGGTTGCGGGTGGTGGAGTATTGTTGGTTTGCTGGTAATCCCAACCGCTTCCGGAAGCTGTGGTCATATAAACCGAGGCTGAAGGACTTACAGGGGAAGTATCATCGGATTTACTGCAGGATACAACGAGAAAACTGGCGAGCAACGCCGCAAACGTGAATATTTTCATATGATTATGCCATTTTATTCTGTAATATCAGTATTTTTTGGTTAATAATTAAATATTTCCTCTTATCTTTGCGCTCCGAAATTTATGGCTAAACAGGCACTTATTAAACAAGACGGAACAATTGTAGAAGCGTTAAGCAATGCTATGTTCAAGGTAAAACTGGAGAATGGTCATGAGATCCTGGCGACAATTTCAGGTAAAATGCGGATGCATTATATCAGGATCTTGCCGGGAGATAAAGTAGGCGTGGAAATGAGCCCTTATGATTTAACAAGGGGAAGAATCATTTTCAGGTATAAATAAATTTAACCAGGCTGCCGGCATTTGTTGGTAGCCATTAGCAAATAGATAAAAACCAATAAAATGAAGGTAAGAGCTTCAATTAAAAAACGCAGCGCAGACTGTAAGATCGTGAGAAGAAAAGGCCGTCTGTATGTCATCAACAAAAAGAATCCTCGTTTTAAGCAAAAACAAGGGTAAGGTTGTAAATTCAAATTGATAATTCATAATTAATAATTCTTATGGCGCGTATTGCCGGTATAGATTTACCAAAAAATAAAAGAGGCGAAATTGGCCTGACTTACATTTACGGAATCGGGCGTTCAACGGCTGTTTATATCCTTGATAAAGCAGGTATTGACGTTAACAAGAAAGTGAACCAGTGGAATGATGATGAGCAAACTGCCATCCGTAATGTGATCAACAATGAGTTCAAAACTGAAGGTGCTTTGCGCAGTGAAACGCAGATGAACATCAAGCGTTTGCTGGATATCGCATGTTACCGTGGTTTACGTCACCGTAAAGGTTTGCCGGTTCGTGGTCAGCGCACCCGTACCAACAGCCGTACAAGAAAAGGTAAGCGTAAAACAGTTGCCGGTAAGAAGAAAGTGGCTAAAAAATAATAAAGTCGGATGCCGGGTGAATGTACCCGGTATCTGTATTTATACAGACTTGTTTTCTTCGTTACAACGCCGGATCGCGTAAGTCCGCAGGAGGGTTGTTTCGGTTCTGCCCGCAAGGGTGGAAATTTTTTATTAACGATTACCTATATTTAAATTATGGCTAAAGCACAAGGTGGCAAGCAAGGCGGTAAAGCCGCTGCTAAGAAAAGAGTAGTAAAAGTAGAAACGCACGGAGATGCGCATATTGTTGCAAGTTTCAACAACCTGATCATCAGTTTAACCAATAAGCAAGGCCAGGTTATTTCATGGTCTTCTGCAGGTAAAATGGGTTTTAAAGGAAGTAAGAAAAATACACCATACGCTGCGCAAATGGCTGCTGCTGATGCTGCGAAAGTTGCATTGGATGCAGGTTTGAAAAGAGTAGACGTATTTGTAAAAGGACCAGGTAGCGGCCGTGAAGGTGCGATCCGTTCTTTATCACAAAACGGTATCGAAGTAGCAACGATCAAAGATGTTACACCTTTACCACACAACGGTTGTCGTCCTCCAAAAAAGAGAAGAGTTTAATTAATAATATTACCGGGACAAGCTTCCCGGTTTTACTGTTAACCAATAATATATTTTAATAACCGGGTGCAGCATTCATTTTAAAAGGTCTTTATAATGATGCACCGACACTAAAAGACCACACTACAATTATGGCACGTTATACAGGCCCCAAAACAAAGATCTCCAGGATTTTCGGAGAACCAATTACCGGTAATGGCAAATGGCTGACAAAAAACAGCAACCCTCCCGGCCAGCATGGTGCACAGCGCAAGCGTAAAACACTTGGCGAGTATGCATTACAGTTAAAAGAAAAGCAAAAAGCAAAATACACTTATGGTTTGCTGGAAAAACAATTCCGCAAAACATTTGATGAAGCCAGCCGTAAGAAAGGTGTAACAGGTGAAAACCTGATCAAATTACTGGAAGCACGTTTGGATAATACCGTTTTCAGAATGGGTATTTCTATCAGCCGCCAGGGTGCACGCCAGTTGGTTAGCCATAAGCATATCACTGTTAACGGTGATGTGATGAACATTCCTTCTTACAGCTGTAAGCCAGGTGATGTAATAAGCCTGAAAAACAAAAGCGCTGCAAACACTTCTATCACAGGTAACCTTCGCGGTAAAAACCCTAAATTTAGCTGGGTTGACTGGAGCGAAAGCGAAATGAAAGGTACTTTTATCACTTACCCTGAAAGAGAAAGTGTTCCTGAGAATATCAAGGAGCAACTGATCGTGGAATTGTACAGTAAGTAAGCTGAAGTCCGGTGAATATTGATTCCCGGTACAAGAGTGCGACGCCAATGCAGTTGAAAGATTTGCAACGGCCGGTAACAAAAACATTTAAATTAAAACAACAAAATACAAATGGCCATTTTTAATTTTGTTAAACCCGATAAAATTGTTCTTCAGAAAGCAACAGACTTTGAAGCACAATTTGAATTTCGTCCACTGGAACCAGGATATGGTGTAACCATTGGTAATGCCTTGCGCAGGGTATTGCTGAATTCTTTGGAAGGTTATGCAATCGTTGGTATCAACATCGCCGGAGCAGATCATGAATTTGCTACCATCAAAGGTGTTACAGAAGACGTTACGGAAATGATCCTTAACCTGAAGCAGGTTCGCTTTAAAGTGAAAGTTGATCATGACGTAAACACAGAAAAAGTTACGCTTTCTATCAAAAATAAAACAGAATTCACTGCTGGCATGATTGGCGAAGCTTCTCCTGCATTTGAAGTAATGAATCCTGAATTGCTGATCTGTACGCTGGATAACAGCGCGAAACTGGACATCGAACTTACAATCGGTAAAGGCCGTGGTTATGTTCCTGCAGAAGAGCACAAAGAAAAAAGTTCACACTTTGGTTATATCCCTGTTGATGCGATCTATACGCCGATCAAGAATGTAAAATACCTGATCGAAAATACAAGGGTTGAGCAACGCACGGATTTTGAAAAACTGATCATGGACGTGGTTACCGATGGTACCATTCACCCGGAAGAAGCCGTGAAACAAGCCAGCCGTATTTTGATCCAGCATTTGATGATCATCACTGATGAAAACATCACGTTCGATACCAAAGAAGATAAAAAAGAAGACCTGGTTGATGAACAAACTTTGCAACTGCGCAAAATGTTGAAAACACCACTGGAAGATTTAGACCTTTCTGTACGTGCGTTCAATTGCCTGAAAGCTGCAAAGATCAATTCATTGAGCGAGTTGGTTCAATACGAACAGGAAGACCTGATGAAATTCAGGAATTTCGGTCAGAAGTCTTTAAGCGAAATCGACCAGGTTTTGCACGAAAGAGGCCTGAGCTTCGGAATGGATCTGAGCAAACTGAAACTGGATGACGAGTAATCAAGTCTAACAATTACCAATCGGTATATTAATCATAAGTAGTCTGTAAATCCTGACACGGTACAGATGAAAATTAAACAAACAACGTCATGCGTCACGGAAACAAGAACAACAATTTAAGCAGAACAGCGTCTCACCGCAAAGCCCTTTTGATGAACCTGGGTTGCCAGCTGATCACTTACAAAAGGATCACTACAACTTTGGCTAAAGCAAAAGCATTGCGTACTTACATCGAGCCACTGATCACCAAAACAAAAGCTACTGAATCTAAAGAGCTGATCATGCACAACCACCGTATCGTATTCAGTTACCTGAACGATAAAGCAGCAGTAAAAGAACTGTTTACGGTAGTTGCTCCAAAAGTAGCCGGCCGCCCGGGTGGTTACACACGTATCATCAAATTAGGTGCACGTGTTGGTGATAATGCAGAGATCGCAATGATCGAACTGGTAGATTTCAACGATGTTTATGGCAAAACTGTAGCAACTGCTGCTGAACCTGCTAAGAAAACACGTCGTGCCGGTGGAGCTAAAAAGAAAACAGATGCTGCTGAAGCAACTGAAGAAACAACAACGGAACAAGCTTCAACTGATACAGCTACTGAAGAAAAAGCAGAAGCATAATCTTAAAAGCGTAAGTTTTATATGGCCCCGGTTTTTACCGGGGCTTTTTTTATATAATTATTTGGAGAAAACTAACCACATTTGTTTTCCTTTGCAAAAATATTCGCAGCATGATGCTTAACCAACAGAAGAAAACCGCGCTATTGATCCTGGAAGATGGGACCGTTATTGAAGGACATGCATTTGGTAAAACAGGAACGGCTACCGGTGAGATTTGCTTTAATACCGGGATGACAGGCTACCAGGAAGTGTTTACTGATCCGAGTTACTATGGACAGGTGATCATTATGAATAGCGTACATACCGGGAACTACGGTGTTAAATCAGCAGACGTGGAGAGTGATGGTGTGAAAGTGAAAGCCGTTATCGGCAGAAATCTGGAAGAAAAGTACAGCCGGTTCATGGCCGGGAATTCCCTGCAGGAATATTTTGAGAAAGAAGGCGTTGTCGCCATTGATGGGGTAGATACACGTGCGCTGGTGCAGCATGTACGTACGAAAGGTGCCATGAATTGTATCATCTCTTCTGAAGAAACGGATGTGAATGTACTGATACAGCAATTACAAGAGGTTCCTTCCATGAACGGGCTGGAGCTGGCATCTGTAGTAAGCACGGATCAATCATATACGCTTGGTGACGAAAAAAGCGAATTGCGTGTGGCGGTACTGGATTTTGGTGTAAAGAAAAATATCCTCCACTGCCTGGTGGAAAGAGGTGCTTATGTAAAAGTGTTCAACGCCAAAACACCCTTCGCGGAACTGGAGCGATTTAACCCCAAAGGATATTTCGTGAGCAACGGACCTGGTGATCCTGCGCCGATGGATTATGCGATCAAAACCGTAAAAGATATTCTTGCGGCAGACAAACCGCTGTTTGGCATTTGCCTTGGTCATCAATTGCTCGCTTTGGCCAACGATATCCCAACATTTAAAATGCATCACGGGCATCGCGGCTTAAATCACCCGGTAAAAAATGTGGTTACAGGGAAAAGCGAGATCACCACACAAAATCATGGCTTTGGTATTGAACCGGAAGCAGTGGAATCCAATGATAACATCGAGATCACCCATGTCAACCTGAATGATAACAGCATCGAAGGCATCCGCATCAGGAATAAAAATGCCTTTTCTGTACAATATCACCCGGAATCCACGCCGGGGCCGCATGACAGCCGTTACCTTTTTGATGAATTTGTTCAAATGATGCAATCTTAACGCTTATGAAAATCGCGATCATCAACGGGCCAAATCTCAACCTGCTGGGAACAAGAGAAGTGGATATTTATGGCAACGAATCTTTTGAACAGTTTTTTCAGCAACTGAAAACAACATTTCCTGCCGTTGACCTGGAATATTTTCAGAGCAATATTGAGGGAGAGATTATTGATGAGTTGCAGCGGACGGGTTTTAGTTTCGACGGCATCATTTTAAATCCCGGCGGATATACGCATACTTCTGTTGCCATTGGGGATGCGATCGCCGCCATCAAAACCCCGGTGCTGGAAGTACATATTTCTAATATTTTTGGCAGGGAAGAATTCAGGAAGTTATCGCATGTATCTGCGAAGGCGAAAGGCGTGATCAGTGGCCTTGGACTAAAGGGATACGAACTGGCACTTGCCTGGTTTATTGATCAGTCATAATTTCTTTCAGCATTTCGTCCGTGAGCGGTTTGGAGAACACGTTACGTACGGATGAATATTCCTTTGCTTTATCAATGTCTTTGTAGTAAACGGAAGAGGTGTACAGGTAAAGCCTGGTATGTTTTCGCGCTTCGGGATCGATCTTTTCAAAGGCGTCTAAAAAATCCCAGCCATTCCTGATGGGCATATTGATATCAACTAATATTACTTCCGGGAAAGGTTGATTATTCCGCCGGGCGTCGTCCAGGAATTTTAAAGCATCCGTTACAAAAAGATGCGCGGTTATATTCGGTGCCGTTTCCTGCAGGGATAAAATTTCCTTGGTAAGAAAATTATTTATATCATCGTCATCAACCAATAAGATCTTCATTTGGCTGTTTTTCATCAGGGATTTGTTTTTTTAAATGTAACGTAAATGTAGTCCCTTTATTGACCGCACTATCAATTAAAATTTTTCCTCCCAATTTTTCCACCTGCGTTTTAATCAGGTATAAGCCCAAACCTTTGCCTTCAATTTCTTCATGAAAACGCTGGTATAAATTAAAAATCCTGTTGCCGTGTTTTTCCAGATCGATACCTACACCTTCATCAGAAAATTTAATGATGATAAAATCATTTTCTTCATGTGAAGAAATACTGATGCGCGGCGGGAGATCAGGCTGCGCGTACTTGATGGCATTCGTAAGTAAATTCAACAGGATACTGTGTAATGTTTTTTGCGAGTAATAGATCGCTGGTGCCAGGGAAAAATCATCATAGATCATTGCTCCAGATGTAGCGATCTGCTCCGATATAGAACTTTTCACATTCGCCAGTTCTTCTTCGAAAACCAATAATTGCATCGGACCTTTTCCATCTTTTCTAACGAATAAAATATCGTTCAGGTCTTTGAGTATTTGGTCCAGGTTGGTTATACAGAAATCGATCTTACTGAAATAAACATGGTTCTTTTCTGTCAGGTTATTCTTATCAAAAAATTTTGCGAGGCTGATCAGGTTCGTCACCGGTGCGCGCAGGTTATGCGAAGTGAGATAGGCAAACTGCTGTAACTCGTTGTTCTTCGACTGCAATTCCCTTGAAAGGGTTTCCAGTTCCTGTTCATTTTTTTTGCGTTGCTGGATCTCATTCTCCAATTCGACAGTCCTGTTTTTTACCGCCCGTTTTAAAGAAATGCCGTACGCGAATAACAAGAGCAAAATAACCAGCAAGGCCGCCAGCACATAGAGGCTGTTGCGCAGATAGCGATCGAAAGAATTCTTTTCTACATCATAAATAAATCCATCGAGGCTTTGTTGTGGTGGAATGAGGTGCAGTCTTTTGTAGAAATCGAGGATATGATTCCAGCGGCCCAAGTTCATATGTCCTACTTCAATCAACTGAGGAAGAATCAGCTTTTCCATTTCTTTTGCTTCAAACAGCAAGGCTTCTTTTGTAACATGCCGCTCTTTGACGCCGGGCATCGTTAAAATATAATCTGCCATTTCAGACGGATGTTGCATGGCATAATTCCATCCCTTGAAGCTCGCGCGCATAAAGCGTTCTGTAAGATCAGATTTTTTATCAGCCGTTTTCTTCAGGGTGAACAGGACATCTCCGTAAAAATCAATACCGTAATTGGTCGGGCTCATAGTGTTAATCTCAATGCCTCGTTCCTGCAGTTGATAAGCTTCTACGGAACTATAGCCGGTCATCGCATCTACTTTTCCGCTGATGAGGTCATCGTTGTTCCAGGAATGATCCTGCACATGAATAGAATCGGGGGGAATGCCTTCATTTAACGCCAGTGCTTTGATCTGAACCCAACCCTGATCGGTTGAACCCATAATTTTTTTGCCCAGCAAATCAGAAGGGGAAACAATGTTATTTTTTTTGAGGGAAAGAATCACGTAAGGTGAATGCTGGAAGATCACGCCCAGTACTTTTATCGGCTTCCCATTTGAAAAATCCACAATCAGATCCGAGCCGGTTACGGCAAAATCCGCATGTCCATCCATCAACTCTTTTACCGGGGGATGATATTTGTCGCCGGGTTTTATGGTAACCCGGATGCCTTCTCTTTCGTAAAAACCTTTGATGTCTGCGGCATAATAGCCGGCGAACTGGAACTGGTGCCACCACTTTAATTGCAGCGTTACTGGCTTGGGCTGAGCTGAACTAACCAACCAACAAAACAAAGCCAGGCTTAATAGCAATACTTTGTTGTTGTTTCGGTTCACGGGTGGGGATTTTTGCTAAAGGTAAATCCTGCGCGTTAGTTTTTAAACTTTTTTATTAATGCCGCCACTGTTGATTTAAAATCATCGAGTTGCTTTGCCTGGTCCTGGATGAAGCTGTTGTCTTCCAGCGCTCCTACAACGCGGTTCATCTCTTCATTGGTATCGTACACCATTTTACGAAAACGGTTACTGTAATCTTTCGCCCTGGATTGGTAGATTCCTTTACACATCCATTCGCGCGTGCTGATAGCTTCGTTTAATAAGTTTTCAAACAGTTGCGGGGTGAATTGCTTTCCACTGATGCTGAGTATTTCCAAAAGCCCGGTATAAGCATGATCCAGTTTATCCTGGCTGTATGCTTTTCCCTGTTCTTTATAAAACTCGTGAATATCATCCCAGTTATTCATAACATCATGGCGGATATCTTCTTTCAATTTGTGGATCCTGGAGCGCCTGATCAACTGGCCCCCGATATTCATCCAGTGGCTGCGACTAAGTTTCGCAGAAAGTGAGGAATGGAATTCATCAAAACCAGTGAACTGTTCTGCCTGTTTAACGAGCAACAATACTGCGTAATACTGAACCAGTTCTTTAAACAATGCAATGGCTTCTGCAACCTTGATGATGACCGTTTCCCGTTTGCTGTTTTCCCAACCCGAGACAAGGGCAGAGCCGTCTTCACGCACGTCCAGTTTCTGCAGCTTCTCCAGCGCATCAAATATTTCATTGATCGTATCCGGCGCGAGATAGTCATATTCGATCTGCTGAATTTTTTCAGTCCGCCTGTCGCGATCCTGGTATTTCCAGGCGTTGCGTTCCAGCGCGTACATGTTGTACATAAACCAATAGCCTGGCATCACGAGCAGCTGATCATTCGTCACATCATTGCTGACCAACGAAAACGGAATGGGAATATCCAGCTCGGCAGGAAAATCTCCTTTTGCTATAATGGTGAATGATGCAAACCTGGAATTGTGTTTAAGGCTCACGCAGAGGCCAGGCCAGAAGCCACGTCCCGCAATGAGTTCCCCGTCCGCACTGCGACTGTTATGATTGCTGCCGATGGTTGCACCCGCGGCAATATTGCTTTGCCCCATTACCAGCGCTGCACATAAAAACGAATTGTTGTGGTGTTGTTCATGCGAAGGATAGATCAAACTATTCAACACTTCGCAACAGGAAATGGTAGAATTATTTCCAAGGTAGGAATTGATCAGGCGGGCGCCATATTTCAATTGGGAATGCGAAGCCATCACAAACCGTACGGCTTTCACGCCATAGAAAATCCTGCATCCGAAACCCACAATGCCGTTCACCATTTCACAACCTTCCCCGATCTGTGACTTACGATCCGCATCGCTGTTGATGGTGACGTTCTTAATTTTGTTGGCGCCTTTTAAATAAGCGTCTGAACCAATCCAGACATCTTTTAAAATGCCGCAATTCTTTATTACCGTGCGTTCGCCGATCTTCCCATAATAGCCTCGTTTCTTATCAAAATTCTTTTCTGTAAAAAGTTTAAATTTTTCGAGCAGGATATCGTCTGCCCGATACTTACTCCAAAGGAATGCATCTCCCGGCAACATACCATTAAAAGGCAAAATGCTGCGGCCACCGTTTTCATTACATACTTCTATCCAGGTACGCACCGCTTCAATTTCACCTTCTTTTAAAATGCCATTTCCAAATTTCGAATTGTCGGTACTGGCAAGTTCATTCACATTCGCGATCATCACATCATTCTCGATAATATAATGACTGAGATAATGGACGTTATCGATGCAGATATTATCACCCAGATCACAACTAATAATGGTGCTGTTGTATAAACCAACGGGCAGGCGGAGGTTATGAAATTCTTTATAATATGGTTGAAGCAAACCAATTCTCACCAGCCCATAAAACTTACAATTTTTTACCAGGGAAGGATCGAAGCTGTCTGACACCAGGATGTTGTTCCAGTTGTCGGAGGTGTTGCGGTTATGCACCAGCGTATCAAGTTCTGAGGTAGTGAGCGCACGGTAAGTAGTGCCTGATTTATTCTGGATATTCCGGAGGTAATATTCGTCTGAGTTTTCCGGGATATATTTTTTATCAATGAAATTATAGCCAAGCTCTTTAACCGGGTGTGTCTGAATTATATTCATCTGAAGGGACTTTTAATGTATAACGGGCAAAGCCTTATTCCGTCTGGACTTCTGCAAAAACAACAATGGATAAATATATAGGAATTTCCTAAATAATTATCCATTGTACAACAACATCACCGGCCTTATTCTACTGTAACACTTTTGGCAAGGTTGCGCGGTTTGTCAACATCGATGCCTTTTAAAACGCCGGTATAATAAGATAATAATTGTAACGGGATTACGCTGAGAATCGGTGCGATCAGTTCATCTGCGGGCGGAATACTAAACACATGATTGCTGAGTCCCGGGCTGACTTCATCTCCTTCTGTAATGATAGAAATGATCTTTCCTTTCCGTGCCTTGATCTCCTGCATATTGCTGATGATCTTCTCGTGGTAAGAGTCTTTTGTAGCGATAAATACCACCGGAAGATTTTCATCAACCAATGCGATCGGGCCATGTTTCATTTCAGCAGCAGGATAACCTTCTGCGTGTATGTAAGAAATTTCTTTCAGTTTTAAAGCACCTTCCAGGGCGATAGGGAAATTGTATCCGCGACCGAGGAACAGAAAATCACTTGCGTCTTTATATACTTCTGCGATAACTTTTAATTCGTCAGCGTTTTTTAAGATCGCATCAACTTTTTCGGGAACGTCCTGCAATTCGGTTAATAACTGCTGGTACCGTTCCTGTGTGATAGAACCTTTTTGAATCGCGATGCTCAACGCCATCATGGTTAACACTGCCAATTGGCCGGTGAATGCTTTTGTGGAAGCAACACCAATCTCCGGGCCTGCATGCGTGTAGGCGCCTGCATGTGATATTCTGGCAATGGATGAACCAACCGCATTAACAACGCCGAAAATAAATGCCCCGTTTTCTTTTGCTTTTTCCAGGGCTACCAGTGTATCTGCCGTTTCACCACTTTGTGAAATCGCGATGATCACATCACCTTTATTAACGATCGGGTTGCGGTAGCGGAACTCCGATGCATATTCTACTTCCACCGGGATGCGGCATAGCTCTTCTATCACGTATTCAGCCACTAGCGCCGCATGCCAGCTGGTTCCGCAGGCAATGATCAAAATCCGGTTCGCTGCTTTTAATTGTTCGATATGCTGATCGATGCCGGCCATGGTGATCGTGCCTGAAACTGCATCAAGCCTTCCGCGCAGGCAATCGAAGATCGTGCTTGGCTGTTCGAAAATTTCTTTCAGCATAAAGTGATCGTAACCACCTTTCTCAATCGCCGCCAGCTCCATATCAAGTTTGGTGATGAATGGTGTGATCTTTTCGTTGCCGAGATTTTTCAGGATAAGTTCATTTGGTTTCACGATCGCGAGTTCATAGTCGTTCACGTACACCACTTCCTTTGTGTACTCGATGATCGGTGACGCATCACTTGCTAAAAAATGTTCGCCTTTACCAACACCAATTACTAAGGGGCTGCCCTTTCTCGCAGCGATAATTGTTTCCGGGTCTTCGCTGTCAACGAGGAGGATACAATATGCGCCGGTAACGCGTTTCAGGGCAATGCGTAAAGCCTCTTCCAGGCTGCAGTCGTTATGCTGCTGAATGTTTTCAATGAAATTCAGCAGAACTTCTGTATCTGTGTCGCTCGTAAAACTGTAGCCTTTGTTTGTTAATTCATTTTTGATCTGCGCATAGTTTTCAATGATCCCGTTATGGATCATCGCGAACCTGCCATTTGCAGAAGTATGCGGATGTGCATTGCGATCGCTGGGTTCACCATGTGTTGCCCAGCGTGTATGGCCGATACCGATATGTGCAGATACATCTTTGCCGATCATGTAATCTTCCAGCTCGGCTACCTTGCCTTTTTTCTTGTAAACGCTTAGTTTACCATCATTCATTAACGCCACACCACTGCTATCATAACCGCGGTATTCCAGTCTTTTTAGTCCTTTTAAAACGATCGGGTAAGCTTGTTTCGGGCCTGTGTATCCAACGATTCCGCACATATTATATTGGTTATTTTTTGAATGTAAAATTTGGAGGCACAATATTAGCCAAAATATTGGCTGAATGCGTCTTTTAGCGAGTTTTAACGTATGAAAAGGATGTTTATTCTTTTATATCTTTCCGCAATGAAAATAAAACTTTTACTCCTGCTATTCATAATGCCTGGGGCTACCGGGATGGCTGCGTTTGCCCAGCAGGTACCTCCGCAATTTTCCGGCAGAATCTACCTTGTGCGTCACGCGGAAAAGGATACGGTGGGAAAGAATCCATCATTATCTGCAGCAGGCAGGAAGAGAGCAGGGGATCTATATCGCTTGCTCAAAGAAAAACATATCGGTAAGATCTATACGACAAGATACCTGCGTACGCAAATGACAGCAGATTCCCTGCGTATCTATCAGCAGACAGATACGGCATTTTATAAAGCAGACACTTCCAACGCAGAGCTGATCAACAAAATATTATCGGGCAAAAAAGGAATAAATATTCTGATCATCGGTCACAGCAATACGATTCCCGCGCTGGTAAGAATGTTGGGAGGGGCGCTGGATATGAAGGACCTGCCGGATAATGCTTACGACAACATTTTTATCCTGGAGCGAAAGAAGAGAAAAGTAAAATTGAAACAGGAGAAATATGGTGATCCATCAGCAGCGCAGGTTCAACAAACGAGAATGAACTTATAGCAAAATGCCTTTCAGAAAAAAGTACGCAACAGAGAAATAGATCACGATACCTGTTACATCTACCAGCGTCGCCACAAATGGCGCGGAAGAAGCGGCAGGATCGAGTTTCAGGCGTTTAAGAATGATCGGCAACATCGAACCCATCAGGCTTCCCCAAAGCACAATACCGATCAGCGAAAAGAAGATGGTGAAGCCCACAAGCTGCCAGTAAATACCATAATCGAAAATATGCAGGCTTTGCCAGATGAAGATCCGGAGCAAGCCGATGCTACCTAAAATAACACCCAATAAAAACCCGGAGATCAGCTCCCGGCGCATCACCTTCCACCAGTCAGCAATGGTTAACTCACCCAAAGCCATTGCCTGGATGATCAGCGTAGACGCCTGTGAGCCGCTGTTACCTCCACTGCTCATGATGAGCGGGATGAACAACGCCAGCACCGTTGCTGCCTCAATTTCTTTCTGAAAGTATTGCATAGCTGTGGCCGTGAGCATCTCACCTAAAAACAAGATCACGAGCCAGCCGGCACGTTTTTTAACCAGCTTGGGAATGCTGATATCGAGGTATGGTTCTTCCAAAGCTTCCGTACCACCAATCTTTTGAATGTCCTCGCTAAACTCTTCGTTTGCGACCCACAGCACATCATCGATCGTAACAATGCCCAACAAAATATTTTGCGCATCTGTTACGGGCAAGGCCACGCGGTTGTTCATTTTAAATGCTTCATTCGCCAGCTCCTGGTCGTCGTTTACATGGAGCGCAATGAAACGGTCATCCATGAGTTCATTCACTTTTACTTCCGGGGAAGCCAGGATAAAATCACGGATCCTGATATCATCCAGTAATTCTCCTTTTTGATTAATGACATAGATCACATCGATCGTTTCCGTATTGGTGCCGTAACGACGAATTGTTTCCAGCACTTCACGAACCGTATTGTATTCATACACGTACACATAGTCAGGCGTCATCAGGCGGCCAACACTGTTTTCAGGATAACCCAACAACTCGAGCGTGATTTTCCTTTCTTCGTTGCCCAATGTTTTTAATAATTCCCGAACAGTGCCTGTTGGCAATTCTGCAAGGAAATCCACGCGATCATCTGCCGGAAGTTCGTTGAGTAATTCTGCTGATTTAAATGCCGGTAAATTTTTGATGATACGTTTCTGCTCACTCAGATCAAGGATCTTAAACACGCTGGCAGCACGGTGGATGCTCAGGTGTGCGACGATCTGTGTTTCAAAATCGGCGTTCTCGTAAATAAGATTGGCAACATCGCTGATATTCTGATCATTCAGGAATTCCTGTATATCCAGTTTGTTCTCCGAAGCGATCACTTCTTCAAATCTTTGCTGCAATGTTGTTTCATCCATTTCCAGAGACATGCGGAATGTATTATTTTCGTAACAGGGAATGCAATTTACCCCTTTTAATTTAATTGATTTATGTTAATGCCATCACTGTTTATCGATATCACGGCGGATAAAGGCCGCGGGATCTTCTCAGAAGATTTCCTCCCTGCCGGTACAGTTGTGGAGGTTGCTCCCGTGATCATCATGAGCAATGCAGACCGTGAACACCTGGACAAGACGCTGCTGCATGATTATATTTTTGAGTGGGGTTTAAACAAAGAGCAATGCTGCATGGCGCTCGGCTTCGTACCGATCTATAACCACAGCTATAAAAGCAATTGTGAATATATCATGGATTATGACGATAATTCGATCATTATCCAGACCGTTATTGACATCCCCGCCGGGGAAGAGCTCACCATTAATTACAACGGTGAATGGAATGATGAGAATAAAATCTGGTTCGATGTAAAATAAGCTGCGGGCTCGCCCGGCCGGAACTAGCGAATACCTGACATAATTTTCGCGCCCTTTACAGATTCGCTAATTTGTATAAAATTCTTTTATGCTGTATGTGCTCATCGCTTTATTTATCCTGGGCTCTGTTTTTCTCTTCAATAAAAAAAGGATTATACCCGCCGACACAGGAACAGACCGTTTGTTGGGGGGACAATTCCTGGAGGAACAGGTCTCTTTTTATGAACGCCTTGATGCAGGAGAAAGAAATTTATTCCGGAATAAAATAAAAACATTTTTAAGCGATGTTGTTATCACCGGCGTGGATACAACTGTGTCTGCAGAAGACAAATTGCTTGTTGCCGCCGGCGCGATCATACCCATCTTTTATTTTGGGGATTGGAAATATTACAACCTTAAAGAAGTGCTGCTTTATTCCAACGCGATCAACCGCGATTTTCAATCATCGGAAGGTACCGAACGCGACATCCTTGGAATGGTGGGCAGCGGCTACATGGAAGGAAAAATGCTCTTATCAAAACCGGCGCTGATAGCGGGTTTCTCCAACAAAACAGATAAACGCAATACGGTGATCCATGAGTTTGTGCATCTGATTGATAAACTGGATGGCGATACCGATGGCGTTCCGGCGTTACTTATGCAACAACAATATCTACTTCCCTGGCTGGATATGATCCGGCAGGAAATGGAAAAGATCCGCACGGGCGATTCTGATATTGATGTATACGGTTACACAAACAAAACAGAGTTTTTCGCCGTGGCTGCAGAATATTTTTTCGAGCGGCCAGACCTTTTCAAAACCAAACATCCTGTCTTGTTTCAAAAGATGCAGGCTATGTTTGCTGTGGAAAAACATCCTGCATAAGAAAGCCGCATGTATACGATGCGGCTTAAAATGCTGGTAGTTGGTACCCGTTAATTTTTTCTACGGCTCTTTAGATTTTCGAGAATCTGCTGCTGCTTCTGCTGTTCATTTACCAGTGCTGCCTGGTCTTTTTTATTGTCTTCGATCTGCTGCTCCATCTTCTTTCTTTTTTGTTCCAGCGACTCCGCATCTGAAATGAGGCCGGCGGATTTCTTTTCATTCTTTTTTATCACCTGCTCCTGTTCGTTGATCTGTTGCTCCAGTTCATAAGCGGACACTGTATTGCGCAGGTCATTTAAAAAGCTTTTTGCATTCTCCATCAACGACCGGTCTGCAGCCTCCGTGGCGAAATTGTCAAACCCCTTTGATACGATCATATTGACAACTGAAGTTTCTTTTTCTTTCCGGCTTTTTCTTTCTACAGAAAAATACAGGTCGTAAGATTCTTTGCCAAGTGAAGACAGCTTAACGCCCTGGTAAACAGTATAACCTTTCTGGCTTTTTCCTTTGTACCCCAGTTTTTCCAGCGTATCAGTAAGGGCGTCTGTGATAAGCTTTTCGGAGAAACCGATCTCATTCACCAGAATGTCGCGGTCAATTTTTTGGTATTCTTTTTTCTCAATATGCGTTTGTGCAAAGAGGGGAGAGCACCCGAAGCCTATAAGAAAACATAACAAAATCTTTTTCATAAGTGTTGGTTTTTTTTAGTTGATTGGTTTTGCTGAAAGATGCAGCGATAGCAAACCTAATAAACATTTGGGTTAAAAAAAAGGTTGTGCAGTATTTGCACAACCCATTCCTAAATGTGAGACAAAATTATTTTTGTTTATCAGCGAATTCTTTTCGGATAATATTTAATGCACCACCTGCTTTAAACCATTCGATCTGTTGCTTATTGTAGGTATGGTTTACCATGATCTCGTCTTTAGTTCCGTCCTTATGTTTGAGAACGATCTTGATCTTTTTGCCCGGAGCAAAAGTTTTCAGGCGGATGATATCAATCGTATCGTCTTCCTGGATCTTATCATAATCTGATTTATTATCAAACGTAAGCGCAAGCATACCTTGCTTTTTCAGGTTCGTTTCGTGAATACGTGCGAATGATTTTACCAGCACGGCGCGAACACCTAAATGCCTTGGTTCCATTGCCGCATGTTCGCGGGAAGAACCTTCTCCATAGTTTTCGTCACCCACTACGATCGTACCCACACCCGCTGCTTTGTAAAAACGCTGTGTTGCAGGAACAGGGCCATATTCGCCGGTGAGCTGACTTTTAACTGAGTCTGTTTTTTCATTGAAGAAATTCACTGCACCGATCAGCATATTGTTACTGATGTTATCAAGGTGCCCACGGAATTTTAACCATGGACCTGCCATCGAGATATGATCCGTTGTACATTTTCCTTTAGCCTTGATGAGCAGTTTCAACCCAAGTAAATTGTCACCTTCCCAGGGTGTAAACGGATCGAGCAATTGCAGGCGGCTACTTGTTGGAGAAACGATCACCTGTACATGACTTCCATCAGCAGCCGGGGCCTGGAAACCAGGATCATCCACAGCGAAACCTCTTGGCGGTAATTCGTAACCGGAAGGCGGATCCAGTTTTACATATTCGCCTTTATCATTTAATAACGTATCTGTTAATGGATTAAAATTAAGATCACCCGCGATTGCCATGGCTGTTACGATCTCCGGGGAACCAACAAATGCAAATGTGTTTGGATTACCATCTGCGCGTTTGGCGAAGTTGCGGTTAAAGCTATGCACAATCGTATTTCTTTCCGCTTTCTCAGCGCCAACACGTGCCCACATCCCGATACAAGGTCCGCATGCATTGGCAAATACCGTGGCGCCGATCTTCCCGAACGTGTCCAGGAAACCATCTCTTTCAATCGTAAAACGAACCTGTTCAGAACCTGGTGTAATCGTGAATTCAGATTTTAAGGAAAGGCCTTTTGCAGAAACCTGTTTGGCTAAACTTTCTGCGCGGCTGATATCTTCGTAGGAAGAGTTTGTGCAACTACCGATCAGCCCAACTTCAATCTTCGTTGGCCAGCCATTTGCTGCAGCTGCTTCTTTCATTTTAGAAATCGGTGTTGCCAGATCTGGTGTGAACGGACCATTTAAATGTGGCTCTAATTCACTCAGGTTGATCTCGATCACCTGATCGAAATATTCGGCAGGGTTTGCATATACTTCTTCATCACCGGTAAGGTGTTCCTGGATCTGGTCGGCCATGGCTGCGATTTCCTCGCGACCTGTTGCAGAAAGGTAACGGCTCATACTGGAGTCGTATCCAAATGTAGATGTGGTTGCGCCAATTTCTGCACCCATATTACAGATCGTTCCTTTACCGGTACAACTCATGTTTACAGCGCCTTCGCCAAAATATTCAACAACAGCACCGGTTCCACCTTTTACAGTCAGGATGCCGGCCACTTTTAAGATCACATCTTTCGGAGCCGTCCAGCCGTTAAGCTTACCCGTTAGTTTAACGCCGATCAGTTTTGGCATTTTTAATTCCCATGGCAATCCTGCCATCACATCACAGGCATCAGCACCGCCCACACCAATCGCGATCATCCCAAGTCCACCTGCATTCACTGTATGGCTATCTGTTCCGATCATCATCCCGCCAGGGAATGCATAATTTTCCAACACCACCTGGTGGATGATACCAGCGCCGGGCTTCCAGAACCCGATACCATATTTATTAGAAACAGAGGCGAGGAAATCATACACTTCACTGCTCTCATGAACCGCCCTGTCCAGATCTGTTTTACTGTTTTCTTTAGCTTCGATGAGGTGATCGCAATGCACCGTACTCGGCACTGCAACGGAAGTACGGCCGGATTGCATAAATTGTAATAAGGCCATTTGTGCGGTCGCATCCTGCATTGCCACGCGATCAGGCGCAAAATCCACGTAACTGTTTCCTCTTTCAAAAGGTTTTTTCGGCGCATCGCCCCAAAGGTGAGCGTACAATATTTTTTCGGTGAGTGTTAGTGGTCTTCCTACAAGTTTACGCGCAGCTTCAATTCTGCCGGGGATATTTGCGTAAAGCTTTTTGATCATTTCAATGTCGAATGCCATAGAATCAATTTGTTGTTGTGATAAAGGGCTAAAGAGGTAACCTGCTGATTGCTAAGACCCGGGGTAAAGAGGTAAGGCCTGCCTAACAAATGGGCTAAATTATCAGATTAGCTTATTTCGAGTTGCAAAATTACAAAAACTCAGGCAGTAATCGGGGCTCTCATTTACGTTAAAATTCGTTTATTTTGTATTATGAACCGTTTCAAGCAATTTATCGAGTGGCATGTGTTCGGCGTTTGTACCGCAGTAGGGGAGAAAATGGGTATTGCTACCACAACGATCCGGAAGTATTTTATCTACATCTCTTTTCTCACGATGGGCTCGCCGCTGATCGTTTACCTTTTTGTGGCATTCTGGATGAATGTAAAAAACTACATCATCAATGCCCGCCGCAATCCCTTACGTTATTTGTAATCTAGATAACGGCTTTTCGTACACGCAGTAATTTTTCCAGCAAAGGTTCCAGTAAATCCAGGCGTAGCATATTGGCGCCATCGCTTTTGGCAACCGATGGATTGGGATGCGTTTCAATAAACAACCCGTCTGCGCCTGTCGCTATGGCTGCTTTCGCGATCGTTTCAATTAATTGAGGATTGCCGCCGGTGATGCCCGACGTTTGATTTGGTTGTTGTAAAGAATGCGTGCAATCCATGATCACGGGAACGTTTTGCTCCTTCATCCAGGTGATATTCCGGTAATCAACAACAAGATCCTGGTAGCCAAATGTATTGCCTCTTTCTGTCAGCCAGACTTGCTGGTTACCGGCATTTTTAATTTTATCTACGGCAAATTTCATGGAAGGCCCGCTGAGGAACTGCCCCTTCTTTACGTTAACGATTTTCCCTGTTTCTGCAGCGGCAACCAGGAGATCTGTCTGCCGGCACAGGAACGCGGGTATCTGTAAAACATCTACATATTTTGCAGCAGTAGCAGCTTCATCATGCGCATGAATATCCGAGGTAGTGGGCACTTTATAATGCTCTCCCGCCTTGCGGATGATTTCCATCGCAGTTTCGTCGCCGATGCCGGTAAAAGAGCTGGCGCTGGTGCGATTGGCCTTGCGATAAGATGCTTTAAAAATGTAAGGGATTTCGTATTGTTTACACAAACCGCTTACTTTTTCCGCGACTTCCATCACCAGGTCTTCACTTTCCACGATACAAGGTCCTGCAATCAAAAAGAAGTTATCGGCATTGTATTGTTGTCCCTGAAAAAGATTTGTCAGCTGCTGTTCCATACGGCAAAAATAAGCATATCCGCAGAGACTCGCAGGCTGTTGATCCGTAGATGGAGATGATACTGCAGCCGTTCGTACCTGAGAGCAGTCTTGTATGTATCTGATAGGGGTCATCCGTGTCAGTTACCACGGATGACCCCTATCAGTCCCCTAGAAGAGTGATATCAGTCCCCTGCCAGATAACCAATATATGCCAACCGGTGACAGTATTGATCTATTATGATCGTGTAAAGTTGTGACATATATAAATAAAATGTTAATTTTACGGAAATGGTTAGCTGCAGTTCTGGGATGTAGTTGCGGCTGGTTTTTCTCCCGATAATAGCAGCTAGTGCCCTCCGGACCTGCACTTAAGCTGGTTAACGAGCTACCCGCTGAAGGGTATTGGAAAGTTGAATTCTTTCCTTGTAGCTTTGCATAAGTCAAATTAAATTTTGATGTTAATATTAAATGTCACAGCTTGTGGCCGATTTTTTAAACTAAAAAAAACATACATGAAAAAACTATTCGTTCTCGCAGCATTAACAGTTGCATCTTTCGCGGTTAACGCACAATCACCTGTGAAATTGAGCCTGGGTGTTGATGGCCAGTTACCAATTGGTGATTTCAGTGACATCTATTCTTTTGGAATTGGTGGCTCTTTACAGGCTGATTACAATGTTGATCCGGAATTGGCGCTGACTTTAAGTGCCGGTTACCTGAACTTCAGCGGTAAGACCGTAAATAATTTTAAGTATCCTTCCTTTGGGATGGTGCCGGTGTTGGCGGGTATTAAATATTACTTCGCGCCACAAGTGTATGGTTCTGCTCAGTTAGGTTTGTCATTTGGTACTGACAAAGGTGACGGTAGCAACTTTACCTATGCGCCTGGTATCGGTTACAAGTTTTCTAATAATGTAGATGCTTTGTTGAAATATACAGGCATGAGCGTTAAAGGAAGTAGCAACAGCAGTTTTAATACAATTGGTCTTCGCCTGGCTTATACATTTTAATCAGGCATATTGAACTACGAGCCCGGAAATATTCCGGGCTTTTTTTATATACAAAAGCTATATTTATCCGTTATTGATTTCCAACTACTGCTATGCAAAAAATAATTGTCTTGCTCATTGCGCTTTCCATTGTCCAGTCTATGAAAGCACAGGAGAATTCCCGCGCTTATTACAAATCCCAGTCTACCGTGGCCCTGGGTTATGGCATCGGCAACGTTTGGAAGCGCGTATTTAAAGCGAACGCGCCCAATGGCGGAGCGAGTTACGATATCAACTCTACTGGTCCGGTCTCGTTGGTCTATGAGTACGGGTTTACAAAAAGGATCAGCGGCGGAATTGCACTCGGCTATTCACAGGTAAAAGCAGTGCTTACTTACGGTCCCTTAATCAACACCGAAAGGCTGACAAATTATTCTGCATTGGCAAGGGCCAATTATCATTTCGGGCATGATCCTAAATGGGACCTCTATGCCGGAGGCGGAATCGGGTATTATAAATTTACCTACGACTCAAAGGATAATTCAGGTAATAATAACAGCGGCTCAGGAATAAAAGTGCCGGGCGCTTTCGGCAGTACAGCTGAGCTGGGTGCGAAATATTATGTGAAACCCTGCTTTGCTGTTTTTGCTGAAGCAGGCTATGTTGCAGGATCTTACGGGCAACTGGGAGTGAACGTCCGTTTTTAAGATGCGATCAGTTTTTGTTCGTACGCATATTTGATCAGGCCGATCAGGCTCGAAGTTTTAGTCTTGCGAAATATATTCTTCCGGTGCGTTTCTACCGTGCGTTCACTGATGAACAGCGCATCTGCAATTTGTTTGTTACTGAATTCCTGTTCTATCAGGCGGATGATCTCTACTTCCCGTAACGTGAGATGCACTTCGTCGGCAGCTTTCTTTTTATCGCTTGCCTTCAGCATTTCATCGAGTACTTCCTGGCTGAAATAAATGCCCCCGTTAGAAATTTTTTCGAGTGCTGCTACCAATTCTTGTTTCCCTATATTTTTCAACACATATCCTGAAATATCGCTGTCTTCGATCATTTGGTTCACCAGGTCTCCCTGACCGCTCATCGAAAGGGCCAGGATCTTTGTAGCAGGAAATTGTCGCTTCACGAGTTTTGATAACTCAGCGCCATTCATGTTCGGCATCATAATATCCGTGAGTAAAATATCAACCGGGTTATCTTCCAGGAGTGACGACATTTTCTCGGGGTGATTACATTCGATCGCAACTGAGAACTCCGGATGTCCGTTGAGTAAGGATTTCAGCCCGTCGATCACGATCTGGTGATCATCTACAATGGCGAGTCTCACGGTTTTTTTCATACAAGTAAGTTAGGGGTAATTATGATATATGGAATTTTTATTAACTAACAGGAACGTGTATGGCGATCAGCGTACCATGTCCGGGGTTACTGTCAAAATCTATCGTTCCTTTCAAAAAAGCAATCCTCGAAATAATGTTTTTCAGGCCAATTCCGGAAAAACTGGAATGGTCGCTGCTGTTGAACCCTTTACCATTGTCTTCAATAGTTACCGCCAGTCCATCGCTGTCTTTTATCAAAGAAATATCCAGGTGATTGGCGCCTGCATGTTTCAAAACGTTGTTTACACATTCCTGGATGACACGATACAACACTGTTTCCGTATTGGTATCCAGCCGTTCGTCCAGTCCTTCGGCATGTAGCGAAACTTTCAACACACGCGTATCGATCTTGTCGACGAACTCACGGATCGCATTGGCAAGCCCGGTTTTCATCAGCGCATTGGGCATCATCTGGTGGCTCACGTTCCTTATCTCGCGGCAACTATCATCCACAAGATTGATGACGTTTTCAAAAGAATCTTTCTGCTGTGTGCTGGAAAAAGCGAGTTCATTTTCGAAGACCGATAAATTCATTTTTGCCACGCTCATCATTTGCCCGATACCATCATGTAAATCGGCAGCGATGCGCTTTCGCTCGTTTTCTTCCGCCTGGATAATCGCACGCGCTGCCAGTTCCTGTTCTTTTAGCAACTCTGTTTTCAACAGCGATTCCTGTTTTAATTTGTACCGTTTGTAAAAGGAGAAGCCTGCATAAGTAAGGGCACACATGCCAAGCAGGATGGCAGCAATAGCAATGTTTCGTTTGGCTACTTCGGCTTTTTCATTAGCGAGGCGTAACTGTTGTATCTCGCTTTGTTTCTGCAGAGAATCAATATTCTTTTTACGGGCAGCAGAATCAAAACGTTGTTGCAGGATGATGCCGCCCTGTGTTTTTAAAGAGAGTTCATTACTCACCAGCGTCAGGTTTGCATCTGCAAGTTGTAACTTGTTTTCAGCAAGTTCATACAGGTTTCTGTCCAGCGCTAATTGCTGGTTCTGGATCTCCAGTGATTTGATGGAATTGTCTTTATTCAGGAGCGTTATCTGGTTTTCTTTTTTTTGTGTTTCATACTTTGTTTGTAATTCATTCACCTGCCGCGTTACCCGTTCTCCTGTAAGTTGCTCGGTGATTTGTACATATTTTTGTTTGTAGAAATAGGCACTGCTGAAGTTGCCCATTGCCGAATCGAGCATGGCACGGTGGTTATAAATTTCACCAAAGGTAAAAAGGTCAGAACCCTTTGTGGCAGTGGCTTCCGCGCGGGCGAACCAATCCAGTGCTTCCGGAAACTTTTTCAAGTTCGTGTAGGCAAACGCAAGGTTTTGCTGCGATAATGCCAGGCCCATCTTTGTTTTATTTTCTTCGGCAATCGCAACGGCGTCTTCAAGATAGGGGAGTGCTTCGGTGTATTTTTGCTGACGCAATAAAATAGCGCCGAGATTATTGGTGCAACTCTGCAATCCTCTTTTAAAATTCACCTTTTCAAATGAAGTTTTGGCTTTGAGATAGTAGGTAACAGCCACAGGATAGTTCTCTTCTTTCACGAAAATATTACCATAATTTAATTCGGCTTTCCCAAGTGTAACCATGTCGTTTGCACTGCGCGACATATCCATGCATCGAAGAAAATATTTCTTTGATTCTGCAAAATTATTCGTGTCGTAAAATAATTTACCGAGGTTGTTCAGGATCAGGTGTGTGTTGGGATTGTTGATCTCTTCGGATATCTGCAGCGCCTTCAGGTAATAATCAATACCCATGTCGCGTTCACCGGAATTGCTATACAATACGCCGAGATTATTGTACACACCCAGAATACCGTCTTTGTTTTTTATAGAAATGAAATAGGGTAATGCCTTTTCAAAATATCCCGCAGCTACCTGGAAGTTTTGTCCGAGGCTGTAAGCACGTCCCCTGAAACTGTTCAGGTAAGCCATGTCTTCGTCGCGGTGAAGTTCCTGGAAGATGGGCTCTGCGTCCTTAAAAGCCTGCAACGCTTCTGTAGGCCGGCTGATGTTTACATAGAGTAACCCCTTATACAAATTCGATTTTGCGGTTCCATATTTATAGCCTGCAGCGGCTGATTGCGCTGCAGCTTTGTTAGTGTATAGAAGCGTATTCGCGGAATCTGCAACCGCATAAGCCTGTGCGATCCGGTTTAATAAATCGATGGTTGGTTTCCCCTCTGCAGTGGTTTTCAATTGTTCTTTCAGGCCGTTGATCTCTTTCAGGTTTTGAGCCTGCCCAACTGATACGATGATTAATAGCGGCAACAGCTGCTGAACTATTTTATTGGTCATTTTCATGTTGTTAAACCGGAGTCTTTTACCGGAACATGGATTACGACAGCAGTGCCGCGGCCCGGCTCGCTGTTGATATCCAGTTCTCCTTTTAAATAAGTGAGGCGCGACTGAATGTTGGCCAGCCCGATGCCGGAAGAACGATCCTGGCGATCCATGTCGAAGCCTTTGCCATCATCTTCAATCGTCGCTGTGATGCCATTCCCATCTTTAACGAGCGAAATGTCGAGATGGTGTGCATCGGCATGTTTCAATACGTTGTTCACGCATTCCTGGATCACGCGGTAAAGCACCGTTTCAATATTTTTATCAGTTTGCTCATCCAGTCCTTCCGTATGAAGGGTTACCTGTAGTCTTTTGTGGTCGATCTTATCGAGAAATTCCTTCACCGCACCGGCAAGACTGGCTTTCAGCAAGGCGTTTGGCATCATCTGGTGACTCACACTCCGGATCTCCTTACAACTTTCATCAACCAGGCTGATGAGCTTTTCAAATTTGTTCCGTTGCTGCTCACCTGCAAACTGCAGCTCTTCCTCAAAAGCTGAAAGGTTCATTTTTGCAGCACTCATCATTTGACCAACGCCATCGTGAAGATCTGCAGCGATACGTTTACGTTCTTTTTCTTCCGCTTCGATCACTGCTTTAGTGGATAGATCCTGTTGATGCAATAACTCTGACTGCAGCTGCATTTTATTTTTTAATTGCCGCTTTCGATACCACCAGAATCCCCCTGCGATGATCAGGATGGTGGCCATGCCAAGCACCCAAAGCAATGCATTCTTTTTAATGAGTTCATTTTTTTGCAATATTAACTGGTGTTCTTTTTTTTCTGTCTGGTAGATCGTTTCCAGCTCGGCCAGTTTGTTCTCCGTGCTTTCGTTGATGATGCTGTCTTTTACCTGGTAGCCGGTTTTTAACGCAAGGATAGCGGCATCTGATGCGCCGGTTTTTTTGAGTGCGTCACTTAAAATGAGGTAGGCCTGGTAGGTACCCTGGCGATAACCGGTGCGTTTCGATAAACTGATCGAGTACTGCAGGTAAGCAACTGCGCCCGGATAATTTTTCTCCATCATGGAGAGCATGCCCAGATTGAGATAAGTATCTGCCATTTGTTTTTCATTCTCAAAAGCAGAATCGATAGCCAGGCTTGCGTAAAAATATTTATGCGCACTGTCGTACCGGTTGTCATACATGTAACAATTGGCCATGTTATCGTACAATTGTGATTTCAGGAATTCTATTTTTTCCTGCTGACAAAGGTCTATGGCTTCCTTATCAAGCGCCAGCGCGGCTTTATAATTTCCCTGCATACCATAAATATTGGCCAGTGTGTGCAGAATGTTCACTTTCGTTTTTGGATCACTGTCCGGCATTACGGATATTTCTTTTAAAATTATTTCCGCCTTTTTTAAATCGCCTTTCAATTGGTACACCTGGGCCATAAGAATTTTTGCGCGCACAATCCCCGGGTTGTTCTTTTGTTTTTCAAATGATTTTATTGCGCTGAGGCTTTTCCCGATCGCCTTATCATAATTGCTTTTGTTATAGTAATAAGCCGCGTAGGCAATATCGCAGGCTGCCACGAGTGAATCGAAATGTATTTTTTCTGCAAGGGCAGCAGCCTGCTGGATATGGCTGAGAGAAAGTTCGTATTGCGCCTTCATCGAATGTCCCAGGCCAATACAAAGATGTGCTTTCGCGATGCCCGCAGGATAGTTTTCTCCCTCGGACATAGAGAGTGCTTCACCTGCATAAAACATCGAACTGTCGGTATTGAAAATGCGCATTTCATATGCGAGATTGTTATACCCGTCAATTTTGCCACGCGTTGATTTCTCCTGCAGTAATTGTTCTTTTATCGCCCGCGTTTTGTCGTTCTGGGCATAGCAGAGGAACATAGAAGAGATGATCAGGACGCAGGTAAATCCCACCCGCAAGTGGTGCACATTCATTCAGACGGAATTTGCTGTTAGCAGTAATAATTGGCCGTACTGAAATTAAGTCAATCCGTGGGTTATGTGAAATTTATTTAATATTCAATACATCTTTCATGCTGAAGATGCCTTTGCGGCCGGAAATAAAGCTTGCGGCAAGTACTGCGCCTGCGGCGAAACCCTTACGGCTATGCGCAGTATGGATGATTTCTATATCATCTATTTCCGATTGATAACGGACATGGTGAGTGCCGGGAGCAGGATCTTCACGTCTGCTGATAATCGGCAGCTGATCGCTGCCGGCGCTGTTTGTCCAACCTTGCAAAGAAGGGTAAAAAGGAAGGATCTGTTCAGCGAGGCTGATCGCCGTTCCACTTGGCGCATCTTTTTTTGCTGTATGATGGATCTCTTCTACCTGCACTTTATATTCAGGATGGCTGCTCATCAGTTCTGCCAGTCGCTTATTGACTTCAAAAAAAATATTTACACCAATGCTGAAATTGCTGGCATATAAGAAACTGCCTTTTTTATCCCTGCAATACTGTTCCATTTCGGCAGCCTGATCATACCACCCTGTACTGCCGCAAACCACCGGCACACCTGCATCGAGGCAGGCGCGGATATTGGCAACAGCACTTTCCGGATTGGTGAATTCAATGGCTACATCGCAGGATTGCAGTTTGCCGTTGCTCAAATCTTCCTGGTTACCCGAGCGAATGATCAGCCCGATGCTATGGCCCTGTTCCAGTGCGATAACTTCGATAGCCTGTCCCATTTTGCCGTAACCGATCAAAGCGATATTCATAAATCAATGATTGCAGGTGATAAATTATTTTGTACGGCCGATGTTCAGCACAAGACTTAAACCATTGGTGTTAGCCAGCGGGCTGTAACCCGGTTTTAGTTGCAGGCTGAGGTCGTCATTCACATCGAATGTCTTGAGATGGGCGTCAACAGCGGCATCTGCCACATTCAATCCCCAGAACACAATAAAGAACAGAACAGAATAATCCACGTTTTGCCTTACTTCATTCCGAAAACTTCGGATGCGTTCCGGTTGCGCACGTACACTGTAATAAGGTTCTTTAATTAAATAATCGTTGGAAGGATCGGCGTCGGATGCCAGTTGAAAAGCGCTTTTGGCTTCTTTGTATTGTTTCAGGTTTCGGAAAAATAAATACCCGGTTGTTCCGAGTGCGCCATAAACCAGTGGTATCTTCCAATACTTTTTGTTTGTTGCCTGTCCCCATCCAGGAACCATAGCGGAGCGAACGATCGCGATGCGAGGATTGTATTTTTTAGCGGTATCGCTAATAGATTTTACATTTTTTTGGGGAACGATTTTGCCGACTGTATCCACGATCAGTGTTTGCTGCGCGTGCGAATAAAACGCCATCAAACAGGAAACGATTATCAGCAGCAGGCTCCTCATCCTCAACTTACTTTTATGTTTAGTTTCTCCAGCAACCCGTTCAGTTCCTCGAGGGAGTAGTATTCAAATAAAATACTGCCATTCCCTTTTTTGTTATGGGTGAGTTTTACTTTGGTGCTGTATTCGGATGCTAAATTATCTTCTATTCTTTTATACGCGGGCGGGAGCGCAGGTTTTGCATTAGGTTTAACAGGATCGCTGCCTGTATAGATCTTGCGCACCAGGTCTTCTGTCTGGCGTACGGAAAGGCCTTTATTTTTGATCTCTGAGAAAATATACAACTGCTTATCCACCATATCCACGTTGATCAATGCACGTGCATGCCCCATACTGATCAATCCGTTTCTAACAGCTACCTGGATATCCGGAGGCAGTTTCAGCAGGCGGATATAATTGGTTACCGTGCTTCTCTCTTTGCCCATCCGTTCTGCTACATGTTCCTGCGTGTAATCGAGATCGTCCATTAAACGCTTGTAGCTGATCGCGATTTCGATGGCATTCAGGTTTTCACGCTGGAGGTTTTCGAGTAAGGCCAATTCGAGCAACTGGCTGTCATCTGTTTCGCGGATATACACCGGCACGTCTTTGAGACCGGCGATCTTTGAAGCACGATACCTTCTTTCACCAGCGATCAGGCGATACTTACCATTACCAATAGCTGAAACCGTTAATGGCTGAATAATATTGTGCATCTTGATCGAGCTGGCTAATTCACTCAATGCAGCTTCATCAAAATCTTTTCTGGGCTGGTTGGGATTCACCTCGATCTGGTCCAGCGGAATACGCGAACTTGTCGTGGATCTTTCCACAACTTCAGACTTTAAATTGCCGGCTGTGTTTTTGAGGTCGGCATCAATATTTTGCAGAAGGCTGCGGATACCTTTCCCGAGCGCGTCTTTTTTTTTCGGTTGTGTCATTTCGATCAGTATTAAATTATTAATTATTAACGGCAATTAATAATTGTCTACCCGAGGATCTTATCTTCCTGGTTAATTTTAGTGAGGTTATTTTTCTGAAGGATTTCTTTGGCAAGATTGAGATAATTCACAGCGCCTTTGCTGTCTGCATCGTAGAGTATCACCGGTTTTCCAAAACTCGGTGCTTCACTTAAACGGGTGTTCCTGTGAATAATGCTGCTAAACACCATGTCTTCAAAATGGCGGCGCACTTCACTCACCACCTGGTTGCAAAGACGCAGGCGGCCGTCGTACATTGTCATGAGGATGCCTTCTATTTTGAGCGATGTATTTAAGCGGTTCTGAACAATTTTTACGGTGTTCAGTAATTTACCCAAACCTTCAAGGGCGAAGAATTCTGTTTGAACAGGAACAACAACACTATCTGCGGCAGTAAGTGCATTCACCGTAATAAGGCCAAGAGAAGGAGAACAATCAATAACAATAAAATCATATTCGTCGCGGATCGGCTCGAGGATCTTTTTTAACACGCTTTCCCGGTTGGGATGATTGATCATTTCTATTTCAGCTCCAACAAGATCGATATGCGAAGGGATCAGGTCCAGATGAGAGATATCTGTTTTAAGAATTACGTCTTTTGCTTCAGCCTCATTCACCATGCAATCGTACAAGCTCTTTGTTACATTGTGTAAGTCGAAACCCACACCCGTCGTGCTGTTCGCTTGCGGATCTGCATCAACAAGCAATGTTTTATATTCCAGTATCGCAAAACTTGCGGCCAGGTTGATCGCGGTCGTTGTTTTACCTACACCACCTTTTTGATTTGCAATTCCAATAATTCTTGCCATGCTTTTTTGACCCGCTTGTTAGTGTTTGAATTTAAATAAAACCTATTTCGGCAAACATCGGAATAATTTCATACATCACCACGAAATGCCATTAAAATGCCCGCCGGGATGCAAATTTAGTTATTGTATACCCGAAATCGAAACCTCATTCAATCGAAAAGGCCGAATTTTGTTTTCCGGCAGTAGATTCTCCCCGAACAAAAGCAACGGCCGGTTGTAAACAGGAGGAAAACAAGATATATGATCACAATTATTTCCGGTAGTAACCGGGACAACAATACGAAGAAGGTAGCCCTCGAATACCAGCGTTTGCTCCAGGCGAAAAATATCAGTACGGGCTTGCTGGCGTTGGATGCAACGGATATGACCCGGCGCGATCCCGAATTTATCAGCATTGAAGAAAGTTTATTGATCCCTGCATTAAAGTTTATTATCATCATGCCGGAATATAACGGCTCTTATCCCGGGATATTAAAACTGATGATTGACAACACAGATGTTTCAAAAGTGTGGTGGCATAAAAAAGTGTTACTTACGGGCGTATCCACAGGGCGGGCAGGTAATCTCCGCGGCATGGAGCATCTTACCGGCTCCTTATTGCATATGAAGATGAACGTGCACTTTAACCGGTTACCCATCAGCGTAGTGGATAAACTAATGGATGGAAATGACCGCTTTACCGATGTAGCTACCCTTGCTGCCATTGATACACAATTGGAAGAGTTTTTAAAATATTAACCTTTACATTCAACAAAAAATTTTATGCGTTCACCTACAGGTGTTGTCATATTTATCACACTGATGCTGGTGCTGGATACTTATTTTTTCCAGGCGATAAAAACGGTCTCCCAATCCTTATCACCAAAAGCTAAAACCATTTTATACGGCGCGTACTGGATCCTCACTGTATTATCGGTGATCGGTTTCCTGCTCTTCGTTTACAGCGAGCAAAACTTCCTTGGGAAGAAGGTCCGCACTTATCTTTTCGCAACCATCATCGGGCTATTCCTGGCGAAGATGACGGCGTTGATCTTCTTCCTCGCGGATGACCTCCGGCGCGGCATTCAATGGCTGGCCGGCAAATTATTTTTCAATAATACCGAAGGAGAAAAGCTGGGCGATGAAGGGATCAGCCGGTCGGTATTTTTAAGTTGGGTTGGTATCGGCGTTGGCACAACGCTGTTTGGCAGCTTGCTCTATGGATTTTCAAACAAATACAATTACCAGGTAAAAAGGGTGAAACTAGCTTACGATAACTTGCCCGCAGCATTCAGAGGATTGCGCATCGCTCACATCAGTGATATCCATAGCGGCAGTTTTATGGATCCCGCAGCCGTGCGTCACGGCGTAAATATGATCCTCGATCAGCAGCCTGATATTATTTTGTTTACCGGTGATTTGGTGAATGATAAGGCAACGGAAATGAACGATTATAAGGAAATCTTCAGTAAGCTGAAAGCCCCGATGGGCGTGTATTCTACGCTGGGTAATCATGATTACGGCGAGTACGTTTCCTGGCCGAGTGAGGGCATTACCAAAGCACAAAACCTAGAGAACCTGAAAAAAGTGCATGCAGATATTGGCTGGCGTTTATTAATGAATGAACATGTGGCACTGGAAAAAGATGGTGAGCAGATCGCATTGATCGGGATTGAAAACTGGAGTGCGAAGGCCAGGTTTCCAAAATATGGCCGCATGGATCTTGCTTATCCCGGCGCGGAAAAATACCCCTTTAAAATATTAATGAGCCATGATCCAAGCCATTGGGATGCAGAAGTGCGGGAGAAGTATAAAGACATCGACCTGATGTTAGCCGGGCATACACATGGGATGCAGTTTGGCGTGGAAATACCCGGACTTAAATGGAGCCCGGTTCAGTATGTTTATCAAAAATGGGCGGGACTTTATGAAGAAGGTTTGCAAAAGTTATATGTAAACCGCGGTTTTGGTTTCATCGGTTACCCCGGCAGGGTGGGCGTTCTACCCGAGATCACGATGATTGAACTGGCTTAACAGCGGCAAAGCGAATTTTAGGCACAGAATATGTTTAATAATAATCATAACAGCATATTCTCTAATTTATTATCTAACTAAATGTAGCATTATGTCCAGCGAAAAAGACAAACAAGATAAACAGCATAAAGATGCAGCGGTTCAACCAGATCCTGAAACACTGCATAAAACCGATCCCCAGGAAAATATGAAAGGGCCGCTTTCTTCCCTGGTAAATGGCGTTGCAGAAAAGATGGATGAAGGTGAATCCAAAGAAGAAGCAGATGAAAAGAAAGAAAAAAATATGTAGTCGGTTTAGTTTCACCGAATACAAAATGCCCGTTGTTCAACGGGCATTTTGTATAAATGGAATTTACGAATTTGTTTAAGCTCGATCATACGTTCTGCCAAAGGAAAGGTTAGGGCTGATGCTGATAGCAATATCCGTTAGCGATACTTGTATTATGCCTGCATCTGTTGCCCGTCTTTGTTAAACCTTTACATCGAACCGTTGCCGGTGTTGCGCCCTGTGCTTTATGTATTGCTGCTCCCGAAAAAATGGCGGGATTACAAATTTTACAAGGCTGCAATCCTGATTCTTTTGCCTGCGTGAGCGTAATCTCCTGTGAAACATTTTTAACCATGCGGCAAGATGACAAGTGATATTTGGCACCTGAAGGTGTTCTGAAAACAGTTTGCGCACTTCCGTTTATGGAGAAAAATAATACAAGCGTGAAAGCGATCAATTTTTGCAAGCTCATAACCGGAAGATACAATTTCCCTGATCAATACATATCCGGTTCTCCCGACAATCCTAACAATCAGCGTTTCTTATCCCATAAAAAAATCCCGGCGAACCGGGATCATATTTAATTAATTTCTTCTTTCGCGTGGTGCGTAGTTTCTTTTACGACCTTCTTCGCTACCGCCGCGGGAACGTCCGCCGCCTTCGCCTTCATCACCGGCCCTTTTATAACCACCATCTGCTTCATTCATTCTCACTGTACGGTTGTTATAACGCTTACCATCGATTGCTTTGATCATTCGCCCGGCTTCTGCCTTATCGATTTCTACCCAGGTATTCATATCACGCATATCAATCTTACCCAGCACTTCTTTTTTCAAATTGCTTTCGTCAAGAATAAACTGCAGGAAACTGGCTTTATAAAAACCATCTTTCGTTCCAAGGTTGATGAACAAACGTGTATAACCGTTGTCACGACCGAAGCTGCGTTCTTTCCTGCTGCCATCACGGTTGCTTTCTACGCGTGTACCACGGGCATCCTTCGCATTCAGGTCTTCAGCATTCTGATAATACTTAAGGAAATGATCAAATTCTAACGCCGCTACTCTCTGAAGAACTTCTTCTTTGGTAACGTTTTCAAATTTCGTCATCAGGTCTGGTAAATATGTTTCGTAATCGCCTGAAGAAATATCAGTGCTGATCAGCTTATCCATAAAATGGAAGAACTGCTTACGGCAAACATCACTTCCACTTGGAATATCCAGTTTGTGGAACTGCGCGTTTACCATTTTCTCCAGCTGGCGGATTTTAAAGGTCTCGCGGCTATGGCAGATCGACAAACAAATACCGGTTTTACCGGCACGGCCTGTACGACCACTACGGTGCGTATACACTTCCATATCATCAGGAAGTTCATAGTTGATCACGTGCGTGATACCATCTACGTCGATACCGCGTGCGGCAACGTCTGTAGCGATCAGCAACTGCAACGCTTTGGAACGAAAACGCCCCATCACGCGATCACGTTGTTGCTGTGTAAGATCACCATGTAATGCTTCAATTTCATAACCGGCTTTCGACAGACGCTCAGAAATATCCTGTGCATCTGCTTTCGTCCTGGTGAAAATGATCCCGTACATGCCGGGGTTGAAATCGATCAGGCGTTTTAATGTTTCATAACGGCTATGCGCAGGCGAAACATAGAATTGGTGGTCGATATTTACATTACCGCTGTTCTTTTTACCAACTGTAATTTCTTTTGGGTTTTCCATGAAGTTCTTCGCGATCGCACGAACTTCCGGTGGCATCGTCGCACTGAATAACCAGATGCTTTCGCGGTTGATCGTATTTTTCAGAACGAAATCGATATCGTCACGGAAACCCATGTTCAACATTTCATCAGCCTCATCCAATACAACATATTTTACTTTTTGCAGGTCGATCGCTTTTCTTTCGATCAGATCGATCAGGCGGCCCGGCGTAGCAACAACAATCTGCACACCTTTTTTCAGGTTGCGGATCTGCATCATGATAGATGCGCCACCATATACCGCTTCTGTCATCACACCTTTTGTATGCTTGCGAAAATCAACAAGGTCATTGGTGATTTGCAGGCAAAGTTCACGCGTCGGGCAAACGATTAATGCCTGGGGGTATTTTTCTTCTGCGTTAATCAGGTGTAATAATGGCAAACCGAACGCAGCGGTCTTACCTGTACCTGTTTGAGCCAGGCCCACAAAATCCGTCGTTCCGGATAACAAAACAGGAATAGCTTGTGTCTGGATCGGCGTCGGTTCTGTAAAACCAAGGTCGGTAATTGCCTTAACGATGTTTTCGTTCAGGCCTAATGCTTCAAATGCATTCATTGTATAAAGTTTTTTAAATAAAGACCGTGTAGGTGCATAGCAAATACATGTGGTCAAAAAAAAATTTTTTGATGGTCACATGTTATGCTTCTGGCTGTTGGGAAAGAGTAAAACGGGTGGTAACAAATTTATTTTGATACCTGCTGGCAACAGCGATCTGAGCATGTCATGTAATTCTCAGAAATTCTAAAATCGCCGCAAAAGTATGTTTTTATTTCCGAAGCTGAACAGCTAAAGGGAACTTATTCTGTTTTAACCGCCCAACTCACTTGAAAAAAATACATAATTATTTATTCCTTAACATATTTATGGGTTGAAGCTCCCGCTTTGGTATATATCTTGAAAAGAGTTGCTTAAACCTCTAATAATATGAAAAGAAAAATTATTACCCTTGCGATCCTTCTTGGATTAACCGGCCCACTTGCATTTGCACAAAGCGTAAAGCTTGGTATCAAAGGCGGTGCAGACCTGAATAAAATTGACGGTAAGTCATTTAAAGACGAATTCTCCTTTGGCTATCATGTTGGCGGCTTTGCAGAAATCGGCCTTACCTCGCGCTTCGGAATTCAACCCGAAGTGATGTTTAGCCAGGTGAATATTGATACGGCAACAAATTACAGTTCCGTGTATAATTTCAATAACATTTCCTCTGTTCAGTTGAAATATCTGAAGATTCCGATTCTGCTGAATTATATGCCCAACAAATTTGTTGCATTACAGGTGGGGCCCCAATTCAGCATCAACCTCGATGATAATAAAGATATTTTCGAAAATGGAAAAGCGGCTTTTAAAAGCGGGGATTTTAGTATGGTTGGCGGACTGCAATTAAATATTTCTAAGATCAAGTTGTATGGTCGTTATGCAGTGGGGCTTAGTAACATTAATGATATCGACAACCAGGAAAAATGGAAAAATCAAAGTATCCAGTTGGGGGTCGGCTTAACTTTTTAAGGGCGTAAAATTATTATTTCGCCATCGGCATCCAGTTTTATCACGGTGCTTGGTGTTGCGGGAGTAAGATCATCCTGGCGGTGTTGAACGATATAGTCAACACCGCTTTTTATTTTTACATCGATATCCAAAAAGTTTGTTGGTGGCGGATAACCTGAAACGTTAGACGATGTAGAAACGATGGGTTTGCCAAAGCGCCTGATCAGCTCGATACAAAATTTATCGCGCACTAACCGGATAGCGATACTGCCGTCCCTGTTAACCAGGTTAGAGGCCAGGTTTTTGGCCTGCTGATAGATAACAGTTACCGGCTTGTGTACATTTTTCAGGTAATCGAAAACGCGCAAGTCCTGCTGCGACGTATATTGTAATACCTGCGCTTCGTCGGCAAGCAATACGATCATACTTTTTTCTTCGTTCCGGTTCTTTAATTGGTAGATCCTGGCTACCGCGCCGGCATTCGTGGCGTCACAGCCAATTCCCCAAACTGTATCTGTGGGATAAAGAATCAATCCACCCTGTTGCAGGGTTTGAAGGGAAGCCGCTAAATCGTCATCAATTAACATCGCAAGTTTTTTTATACACTTCCATCACAGCAGCCGCCGTTGCCTGCCGTGAAAATCGTTGTGCATGGAGTAAACCTTTTTTCTTCATCCCGTCTGCCAGTTTTGCATCCGTTGCCACCTGCAGCATTGCATCCGCCATCTGCTGGTCGTCGAGAGGAGAAACGTACAACGCTGCATCACCGCCCGTTTCAGGCATACAGGAAACATTGCTCGTGATCACCGGCGTATTGCTCCACAAAGCTTCGAGCACGGGCAGGCCAAATCCTTCAAAGCTGGATGGGTAAATCAAAGCAGTCGCCATTTGATAGATCGCGGGAAAATCAGTTGACTCTTTAAAACCAGGCGCTTGAGCCGCAATGGATTCATTAAGAAAAATGATCTTGCCGTCAAGCTTATTTTCGGCAATATATCTTTTGACTGCTTCTTTATATTTTCCACCGTCGCCGATCACCACAAGCGGGTGCGGCAGTTTGTCGTTCATTCGATGGATAGCCTGGCAGATGGTCAATAAATTCTTGCGCTCAATGATCGATCCAACGCTGAGAAAATATTGATCCGGCAGTTGATAGCGTTGCCGGACGAGTTGCCGTTCTTCCGGAGAAATAATTTTTTCAAATATGGGATTGCAGGCCTGGTAACATACGCTGATCTTTTCAGACGGCACGCTATACATGTTTACCAGATCGTCTTTCGTTTGTTCACTGATCGCTATGATACTGTCCGCATGAGCACAGGCATAGCGGAATTTTTTCCTGTAAATGGCTACATCTATTTTTTTAAACTGCTCCGGGTAACGTTCAAAGATCAGGTCATGCATGGTAACTACAGACCTGATATTACCCTGGTGAATGTTGACGGGTATTTCGTGACTAAGTCCGTGATAGAGGTCAATATTATTTTTGCGGATATCCTTCATCACCCATTTGCTACGCCAGGCTGATGTGAGAACGGTTGAAGGAAAATGTTCAGGCGTAACGGGGTGAATATTTTTTTTGGTTACTGTGTCAAACTTGTCGGTGAGTTTAGGGGCAAACAGAAAATATTCATTGCCGGGATAAAATTCTGCGAGCGAGGTAATCAAGGTACGGCTGTAATGACCGAGGCCGGTATTGTTCTGGTACGCCCGTTTTGCATCAAAGCCGATATTCATGCTGAAATTTTATCCCGCAAAGATAACCGGATGAAGGTTTGCTTTGTCTTAAATGCCGTTACCTGATCTCACAGAACATAATTAGATTTGCGGAAATTATATCAAATGGAATTAAAAGCATTGATCCTGCAGGCATGGGAAAACCGCGCCCTGGTTAAAGAACCCGTACACCTCGAAGCAATTCGTAACGTGATTGAAGAAGTAGATAAAGGAAGATTGCGTACGGCAGAACCGTTAAGCAGCGGCTGGCAGGTGAATGAATGGGTAAAGCAGGCCATCCTCTTATATTTTGGTACGCAGGAAATGCAAACATTTAATCTCCCGCCTTTTGAATTTTATGATAAGATGAAATTGAAAAGTAACTATGCCGCACTTGGCGTTCGTGCAGTACCGCATGCCGTAGCGCGGTATGGTGCCTTCCTGGGTAAAAATGTCGTGTTGATGCCATCGTATGTAAACATTGGCGCTTACGTGGATGAAGGCACGATGGTAGATACATGGGCGACGGTCGGCAGTTGCGCGCAGATCGGTAAAAACGTTCATCTGAGTGGCGGGGTTGGTATCGGCGGCGTGCTTGAACCATTACAGGCCAGCCCGGTAATTATTGAAGATGGTTGTTTTATTGGCAGCCGCTGCATTGTTGTAGAAGGAGTTCGTGTTGAAAAAGAAGCCGTGCTTGGAGCGAATGTGGTGCTCACGCAATCCACCAAGATCATTGATGTAAGCGGACCCGAACCTGTAGAAATGAAAGGCGTGGTTCCATCCGGGAGTGTGGTAATACCAGGGACATATAATAAAAAATTTGCTGCGGGTGAATACGGCGTTGGTTGCGCACTGATCATCGGGAAACGTAAGGCCAGTACGGATTTAAAGACCAGCCTCAACGATGCCCTGCGCGATTTTAATGTAAGTGTTTAATAATATTTTTGTGGGTGGCTGGGGAAAAAATCAAGATTTCCCTTACATTTGCCATCCCTTAAAACAGAAGGATTTATCCGGATGTTTTTAAAATGCCCAGGTGGCGAAATTGGTAGACGCACTGTGTTCAGGTCGCAGCGTTCGCAAGGATGTGCTGGTTCGAATCCAGTCCTGGGCACCAGGCCTCTGAGCAATCTCAGAGGCTTTTTTTATTTACTTCGTTACATTTCGCCGTGTCTTCAGAGGACGTTTTTCACTTCTGTCACCTTGAACCTTTTTATCCCCAGGGGAACTTTCCAGCTCAGCTCTTCTCCTTTTCGAAATCCTATCAGCGCCGCGCCCATCGGGGTAAGAATAGAGACCCGACCTTCCTTAAAGTTTGCGTGCTCCGGCATTACGAGGACAAACTCCCGCAGCCGACCGCTGTCCAGGTCCATAATGGTAACTGCCGAATTGATCGCGATAGTATTTGGAGGCAAGGCCGCTTGCTTTACCACAATGGCCCTTTTTAATTCCTGCGCCAGGGTCATCTCGCCATCCTGTTGTGGCATCCTGTCTGTATAAGTTTTTAGCAACTGGTAATCTGATTCGGAGATAACCACCGGGTTCTGCTGAATTTTTTGCATGATGTTTTAGTTTAATAAATATGAATGAAACCTGCCCGCATTTTCTTCAGCCGTTTTGCTGAAATAGATATCCTCAAAACTTCTTGTCTGAACCGGATCCAGTTTCCTGAAAAATTTTCGGGCATTAATTTCCGCCGGCGTTTTGAAGCCGCACGCCTCCATCATTTCCACTACTGCGTGCATTGTATTCCGGTGAAAATTTGCCACACGAATTTTCTTATCTGTTACATTCAGGCCGTTATACAGGGACGCATTTTGCGTGGCAATCCCAACGGGGCAATGGCCGCTGTGACATTTTAATGCCTGGATACATCCCAGCGAAAACATCATTCCCCTGGCGCTATAACAGGCGTCTGCCCCGAGTGCCAATGCTTTCAACAGATCAAACGCCGTGATAATCCTCCCTGAAGCAATCAGCCTGATATCTTTTTTAAGGTTACGGTCCAGCAGCGATCCGGCAACAAAAGCCAGGGCAGTATGTAAGGGCATGCCGATATTATCCGTGAATTCAAGCGGTGCAGCACCAGTGCCGCCTTCGGAGCCGTCGATACTGATAAAATCGGGAATGATGCCCGTTGACTGTATGGCGGAGCAGATATCAAGAAATTCTCCACGGTCGCCGATACAGAGTTTAAATCCGACCGGTTTTCCGCCTGATAACGATCTCAGGTAGCCGATAAAGCGCATCATCTCCATCGCATTAGAAAACGCCGTATGCGCAGGCGGCGAGAAAACGTCTGTATGCGCTGTAACATTTCTGATGGCTGCGATCTCCACTGTATTTTTAGCCGCAGGAAGAATTCCTCCATGACCGGGTTTAGCCCCTTGAGATAATTTCAATTCAATCATCTTCACGGCAGGCCTCGCCGCATTTATGCTAAACAGTTCCGGACTAAAAAATCCGGATGCATCACGGCAGCCAAAATATCCCGTACCAATTTGCCAGATAATGTCGCCGCCCTGCAAATGATGATCAGAGATGCCGCCTTCGCCTGTGTTGTGTGCAAAGCGTCCAATTGCCGCGCCGGCATTCAGTGAGCGAATGGCTGTTTTGCTCAGTGCCCCGTAACTCATCGCCCCGATATTTAAAATGCTGGCATTGTAAGGCTGGCTGCAAAAGCTATTGCCGATGGTTACTCGCAGATCTTTGTTTTTGATCATGACAGGATAAACAGAATGCGCTACCCATTCATGCCCTGCTTTATCTGCGTCCTGCTGCATACCAAAGGCGACGGTCTGTTTTTCGTTTTTTGCACGCTGGTACACAATCGAGCGCTGACGCCGGTTAAAGGGTGTTCCGTCGAGATCTGATTCCCAAAAATATTGCCTGAGCTCGGGGCGGATCGATTCAAAAAAATAACGTGCATATCCGAGCAATGGGAAGTTTTTAAGGATCGTATGTTTTTGCTGGCGCACGTTCGCGCACGCTATCAGCGTTAGGAGGATACAAATGAAAAAACTGGTAAACCAAAGTGGATGAATATAAATAGCTGCAGCAAGGCTGCTCATACTTAACACCGAAACGATGATCAGTATAATGCCCTTTGCAGGTATCTGTAAAAGATGCCTGGACATAATAATAAATTAAAAAATAAGAAGAAGGTACCGGTCGATCCCCGGTCCTAAAATGTTAGTTAGTGTGCCGGGGCGATGGTGTTAAAGTCCTTGAAGTTGGAGACGAAATAAAGTTTAGAACAGAAGCAATGAAAGGAAAGTAATGAGTTCACGGATCCGTCATCCGGCCTGTTCGTTTTAGAAGATGAAACAACTACTGTTATATGATGCTGTGCTTTCATGCCATTCAAAGCTAAGCCAATTTTTTATAATGGATGTTAAAGGAAGTTTAATCTCTATGTAAGCTGATGTATGATAAAGTTTCGCGGTTTACATCAATCAGCTAAAATGGAAATCCTTTTGCGTGCAGAACTTTTTTGCAACTGCTGCAGAAGTAGCTTTCTTCGTCCAATACATTTTTTCCTTCTGCATCACGCATAAAACAACCCTTATCCGGGCAATGAGGCAACCCTTGCGTATGACCCAATTCATGAATCGCCACTTTATATAACTGGGTTGTTTTTTTATTATCAGCCAGGCGGTAACTGGATGCAACACAGGACAGGCCCGGACTGTAGCCTAGTCCCATAATTCCCCAATCAGCATATTTACCCTTTGTGGTGCTGATATCCTTTGTAGTGATCCCGATACTGATGTGGCCTTCCGTCGTTATTTTTCTTAGGAAGCTGATCAGAGAATCCGCCCTGTAACGATTTCTTGCAGGAAAATATGCGGATGCCGGCAACGCAACTGCCGGTTTCAAAACAACGTGCGGATAGATCTTTTTCAGGCTGCCGAACAGCGCCTGCTGATCCGGCGACGGCATGTCGTTAAAAGGACGGATATCAATTATAAGAGGTTTCTTGTTTGCCATCGGCGTTGGAAAAGCTTTGCTTTTACAGCCCGTACACAGAACCATGATTACGAAGAGAGCAAAACTTATCGGGATAAAAAACTTCATGAGCTTGTTTAATATTCAATATTGATATCGCCGTCTACAGGAAAACCCTGGCAGGTTAAGATACGTCCTTTCGCTAATTCATCATCCATGAGTACTTCATTATAAGCCATCCACACTTTTCCTTTTGTGCAGGTAGCGGCACAACTTCCGCAACGGCCGGCTTCACAACTATACGGAAGCTGAATGCCAAGCTTTTTGGCAGCACTTAAAATCGTTTCCGGGTATTGGACAATGTATTGAAATTTGTTGTCATTGATAGAAACTGTTACCAGGTGCTGAGATGTGTCAGTTGGCCTCAACACTTGTTTACGCGGCAGGCTACTGAAGTTTTCCCTGATCATTTGCTGAGCACTGATCCCATAACCGCGGAGGCTGATCTCTGCCATCAGCATATAATCCAACGGCCCGCATAAATAAAATACGGCCTGATTTTTTTCAACTTTTAAATATTCGTTTAGCAATTGTTCCAGCAGCCATTTACTTAGCCGGCTTTGATGCACATCGCGCAACTCGCTGAATAAAAATCGCGTGTTAAACCGACTGGAATGCTTTTGTTGCAACGTTTTTAACTCATCATAAAATATAGCTTCTGTTTCATCGCGATTGCTGTAGATCAATGTGATGTTCTTATTGGTTTGTTTGAGCAATGTTTTGATAAGCGCGAAACAGGGCGTGATGCCGCTTCCCGCTGCCAGGAAAAAATACTGATCAAACTCATCGGGCTTTTCCGGTAACACAAAAAAACCACCAATCCCGGAACTCAATAATACCTCGCCAACTTTTGCCCTATAGATCAGTTGCCGCGAAAACTCGCCATTATCTACTTTCTTTACAGTGATGGATAACGCTTCGTCATTAGCAGAGGAGATTGAATAGGAGCGGCGTTTCTCGCCGTAACCCGTTTCAAAAACCAATGTAATAAACTGACCCGGTTGATAAACCGCTTCCCAGCCATCGAGGGGCTCAAGCACGAATGTTTTGGTCAGCGGCGTTTCATCGCGGATGACCGCTATGCGCAGTTTGTGAAAAATACTGTTATTGTTCATATTTACCTTAATAAAACTAAGGGGTTCTTTCCTTTGCAACTAAATAATTATTTAATCAAAGTGAGCGTTACGCTTGTTAAGTTTTGATGCTGTACTTTCGGGGTCACATCATCAAAAAAGATGGCAAAAGGGGAATGGACGACGAGCAACAAGTAATGCTTTCTGTAAAAGATCTGTCGAAGAGCATCGGAGCTGTTCCCGTTGTTTCTGCGATCTCTATTAACCTTGGCGCTGGCCGGAAACTTGCCATCGCGGGAGAAACAGGGTCGGGTAAAACAACCCTGCTTAAAATGATCGGGGGATACATTCAGCCAGATAGCGGGGAAATTCTGTTCAAAGATAAACCTGTGTTAGGACCGGAAGAAAAATTGATTCCTGGTCATAGAGAGATCGGTTATGTTTCCCAGCACTTTGAATTGCGCAATAACTACCGCGTTGAAGAAGAACTTTCTTACACCAATCAATTGACGGACGAAGCTGCTGCTAAAATATACGAGATCTGCCACATCACTCATTTGCTGAAGCGCTGGACAGACGAACTTTCCGGTGGTGAAAAGCAACGCATCGTAATTGCAAGGGTGTTGATCAGTTCGCCAGCTTTATTGTTATTGGATGAGCCGTTCAGTAATCTTGATCTCCAGCACAAAGAGGATATGAAATTAATCATCCGCGACGTGGGTATGGAGTTAGGAATTGCCTGTATCATGATTTCCCACGATCCACTGGATATGCTGGCCTGGGCTGATGAGATCCTCGTGCTTAAAGACGGTATCATGCAACAAAAAGGTACAGGGATGCAGGTCTACCGCCAACCGGCAAACGAATATGTGGCCGCCTTGTTTGGACCTTACAATATCATTTCTGCGGACGCTGCAATTCATTTTGAAGAATGGCCCGGAATATTTTCGCGGAAGAAAGATATCATTTTGCGTCCGGAGGCGATGACCTTATACCCGTCCAGGCAACAACATTCCATCTCCGCTAAAATATCGTCAATAGAATATGCCGGGAGTCATTGGATAATTGGCGTGGAATGTATGGGCATTCTATTCCTGGTAAGGGTTCAGCAGCATCCCTTCCTTGTTGGCGACGCAGTATTTTTGTCTGCCCTCCCGGATGCTGCCTGGTATATTGCATAGATCATTTAGCCTGCTGCTTTTTTTCAAATTTCTTTCTCGCCCGCAGGATTTCGCGGAAGTTTTTTTCAGCCCAGCCGGTTAGACCGAGTAATTGTTGAAATAAGCTTTGCCCGAGCACTGTCAGGCTGTATTCCACGCGCGGCGGAATCTCTGCGAATTGTTTCCTGATAACCAGGCCGTCTTCTTCCAATGAACGTAACGTGACTGCCAGCATCCGCTGGGAGATGCCGTCAATTCCTCCCTTCAGTTCATTAAAGCGTAATTGCTCCGTTGTGCCCAGCAAGAGTATGCAGTTGATCGACCATTTGTCTGCAAACTTGTCCACGATATCTTTCACCGGGCAAAGCTGCTTCGCCGCGCAATTGCCGTGCAAAACCCGGTTAACTTCCTGTGAACGTTGCCTGGTTGTTTTTGTTAACATATTTTAAATGTTTAGACATTGATTTGGCAGATAGTTAATTTGCCGGTAGCTTTGAGTTACTAAAAGTAACCAGGTAAATTTTAATTACTCAAAAATAAATCTTAAAAAATGAAACTGATAGAATCACTGGAATGGCGCTACGCATCTAAAAGAATGAATGGTAATGTCGTTCCACAAGATAAAATTGATAATATTTTGAAAGCGATCCAGCTATCGCCTTCCTCGATGGGTTTGCAACCCTACACTGTTTTGCTCATCACTGACCCGGAGGTGAAGAAAAAGATCCAGGCAGTGGCATATAACCAGCCGCAGATCGTTGAAGGATCTCATCTGCTTGTCTTTGCGGCCTGGGCAGATATCAGCCCGGAACAGGTGGATGCATTTATCCAAAATACGGCGACGATTCGCAAGATGCCGGTGGAAAACCTGAATGATTATAAAAATATCCTGCTGGGGATGATCACAAAGAACAGTACAGAGCAAAATTACCAGTGGGCCGCAAGGCAGGCCTACATTGCTTTTGGAACAGCAATCGCTGCCGCGGCTGAAGCGCGGGTGGATGCAACACCAATGGAAGGATTTGATCCGGCTGCTGTAGAGGAAATTCTCGGCCTGAAAGAAAAAGGCTTACGCGCTGTTACGCTCCTGCCATTGGGTTACCGCGATGAGGCAAACGACTGGCTGGCAAAACTGCCTAAAGTAAGAAGAGCACAGGAGGAATTGTTCATTATGCAATAAGGATAAAGGGCTAAGTTCTTTTTAAATAACCTTAACATTTTGCTGATAATAATTTTCAGGGCATTATCATTTATTCTTAACTTTATTCTTCACCAAAAAAAAGGAGGTATTCATGCAATCTACAGATAAATCATGGACGCCTTCGGTTATTATCGAGTAACCGGGCTTCTCCGTAAAAATAATCTGCAGCTTTAGAAGCTGGAGCCACCGATGCGTTCGGTGGCTTTTTTTTATCACTCGTAATTTAAAACGTAAAATATGGAATCTATAAAAGATAAAGTTGCGCTGGTAACAGGCGCGGGTAAAGGCATTGGTAAAGCTGTGGCCATTGCATTAGCAAAAGAAGGTGTAAACGTCGGACTCATCGCGCGCACCGAAAAAGACCTTGTAACAGTTGCGCAGGAAATAAAAGCACTTGGTGTTAAAGTAGCTTATGCGACTGCTGACGTTAGCAACATCGACGAAGTAAATAAGGCCGTGGAAAAGATTAGCAGCGACCTGGGTTTTATCAGCATTTTAATTAATAATGCGGGCATCGGAACTTTCGCCAAATTCATGGATCTAAGTCCGGAGAAATGGGAAGCCATTATCAGAGTCAACCTGATGGGGGTATACTATGTTTCCCGCGCCGTTATCCCCGCAATGATCAACGAGCAGACCGGGGATATCATCAATATTTCTTCTACAGCCGGTAAAAACGGAGGAGCAGTAACGAGTGCTTACAGCGCTTCTAAATTTGCCGTCATCGGACTTTCTGAATCATTGATGCAGGAAATGCGCAAACACAATATTCGTGTGTCAGCACTGTTGCCGAGTACGGTCGTAACAGAACTTGCAGAATCGGCAAACCTGATTACTGGTGACGCAGAGCGCGTAATGCATCCGGAAGATATCGCGGAGCTCATTATCGCACAGCTAAAATTCAACAGGAGGATGTTCATCAAGGAATCATCAGTCTGGAGCACCAATCCATAGTCCTCATTGATCTAATGTTACGCCCGGTTTGCCGGGCTTTTTTTTTGAAGATACACTGATGAATATGTTATGTGCCTTTGTTTGCTTAATTTGAAAAGCATTTATTGATGCCCTGTTATATTTATGCTGTATAAGACCATGGGAAAAATAATATTTACTTTTTTGTGTTGCTGTGCTGCGTCATTGGTTTGCAAAGCACAACCTGGCCTGGTAATAGTGAAAGGGCACCAGTTCATACTTGATGGAAAAAAATACCATTATATCGGTGCCAATTATTGGTATGGCGGCTTATTAGCCACAACAGAAGCTGGCAAAATAAGGTTGAAAAAAGAGCTGGATTTCCTGGCATCCAAAGGCGTAAACAATTTGCGTGTGCTCGCAGTTGCTGAAGGAGAAGGTATCATCACAGCTGTTGAACGAGTGCAACCTGCTTACCAGCCTGCGAAAGGTATTTTTAGAGATTCGATCCTGATCGCCCTCGACTACCTGCTCGCGGAGATGGGTAAACGCCAGATGAAAGCTGTTCTGTTTCTCAGCAATAACTGGGAGTGGAGTGGCGGCTTTTTACAATACCTCAATTGGAACGGGCAGATTGCCGATTCGGTGCTTGCAAGGAAAATTGACTGGGAGGATTACCGTGATTATGTGAGCCGCTTTTATTCTTGTGGACGCTGCATCGAACAACAACGCGCAGTGGTAAAGCGAATTGTCTCGCGCACGAATACCATCACCGGCAAAGCCTATGCAGCAGATCCCGCGATCATGAGTTGGGAACTCGCCAACGAACCAAGACCGATGCGACCGGCTGCTGTGCCAGCATACAAAAGCTGGATTGCCGCAAATGCCGCACTTATTAAATCATTAGACCGAAATCATTTGGTGACCACCGGTGCAGAAGGAGATATCGGAACTGAAGGCATGGAAAATTACCTAAGCATCCACCGGGATAAAAATATCGATTATGCGACGATCCATATCTGGCCGAAAAACTGGAGCTGGTTTGCTGATACCAGCATCAGCAGAAGCATGGATTCCATCATCACGAAAACAACGGAATATATCGATCGTCACAGGGGTGCCATGCAGCGGTTAGGCAAACCGCTTGTTATAGAAGAGTTTGGCCTGCCCCGCGATCAGCAACGTTTCACATTAACATCCACCACCCATAGCCGCGATTATTATTATTCAAGAATATTCAGCATCCTGGTGAAAGATATCGCTGCCTCGGGCGTGATCAATGGCGCTAACTTCTGGGCATTCGGCGGTATGGGCCGGCCTTCTTATCGTCAGCATTTATGGGCAAAAGGAGAAGATCTTTTAGGAGATCCTCCGATGGAAGAGCAAGGGCTGAACAGCGTTTTTAATACCGATCATTCCACCTGGAAACTGATCTTCAAATTCACACAACAGATCAATCACAAAAATAGATTACCTTAAATCAACAGCTTAAATCGTAATCAGATGATGAAATTCATTAGCATAATATTAATCGCATTTGCCGCACTGGCAATGACGAGCGCTAAAAAAGAAAAGGTTGTTTTCTTTGGTGATTCTATCACACAGGCAGCAGTTAAAAAAGGTGGTTACATTGACCTTATGAATGCGATGCTCGTTGATAAAAAACTAGATAAGCAATATGAACTGATCGGCGCAGGTGTCAGTGGAAATAAAGTTTACGATCTCTACCTGCGCATGGAAACAGATGTGCTGGATAAGCAACCAGCTGTTGTATTTATCTATATTGGCGTTAATGATGTATGGCATAAAACTCTTTCCGGAACGGGAACAGACATTAAAAAGTTTGAAGAATTCTATGCTGCGATCATCAGGAAACTCCAGGCTAAAAAGATCCGCGTCATCCTCGCGTCGGCAGCAGTGATCGGTGAAAAAAATGACGGCACCAATGCCCAGGACAAAGACCTCGATGCTTATGGCGAAGTGACGCATAAGCTCGCCACCCAATTCAATTGCAGCTTCATCGACCTTCGCAAAAAATTTATAGATTATTCCAAAGAACACAACCCTGCCAATGCAGAATCCGGAGTTCTTACAACAGACCGTGTTCACCTGAATGAAAAAGGGAATCGTTTAGTGGCAGAAGAAATGATGTCGGCTTTACTGGCGGGTAGAAAATAGACTAAATGTCTTTGTCCAGTTGCTGCTGCATTTTCTTTACACGGTCTTCCAGTTTTTCCGAGGTAAGATTTTCGCGCATGCTGTCTACCTTAATCGGGAAACAAAAGGGCGTGAGTTTTTTTGGCACCGTGATAATGATCTTACTTTGCTGAATGCGTTGCAACATATTCCTTAGCCGGACTTCTTCCATTTGCTGGTACATCACTTCATTGTAAGCCTGCCTAAGCAACAGATTGTGTGGCTCATACTCTGCAAAAACATTAAACAATAGAGACGCAGAAGATTGCAGGTGTTTCGCTTTTACTTTTTCACCTGGCATACCCTGGAAGATCAATCCGCCGATCACCGCGATATCCCGGAACTTCCGCCGCGCCATCTCCGACGCATTCACGCTTTTCTGGATGTCTTCAAACAAAAATTCCTCGGAAAATAATTCATACACATTGCTGTCGTCCAGCGGTATGGGCTGATCGCTCAGCAATTCAAAACCATAATCATTCATCGCGAATGAAAAAGTAATCGGAATAATACGGCTGATCCTGTAAGCCAGGAGTGCAGCCATCGCTTCATGCACCAGCCTGCCTTCAAACGGGTAAACAAATAAATGGAAACCATCTTTTGTTTCGATATGTTCAATCAATAGTTCATCCACTTTTGGCACTGCCGACAATTCTTTTTGTAAATCGAACAGGGGTTTCAACGCCGCGAGCTCCCGTTCTTTTTTTGGGAAGTTTTCATGATCGGCGGCTTCAGCAAGCTTGCGGCGGAGCATCATCCCAAGGCTGGCACTCAAGGGTAAACGTCCGCCCATCCAGCTCGGCACAATCGATTTCTTGGAGTTACTCTTTCGCACCAGTACCGTCATCTCTTTGATCATCACGAATTCCAGGTTTCTGCCTGCGAGGGTAAATACGTCACCGGCACTCAGCCTGCTGATAAACCATTCTTCGATCACGCCAATAAATCCGCCGCTCATAAACTTCACTTTCACCATGGAATCACTCACGATCGTACCAATATGCATCCGGTGACGCATCGCAATACGCCGGTTATTTATTTTATAAAGTCCATCAATGATCTCTACTTTTTTAAAGTCATCATATTGCTGCAAAGCCACGCCACCAGCAGTAATAAATTGTAAAAGCTGTTGCCATTCTTCTTCCAGTATTTCGCGAAAGCAGAAGGTTGTTTTTATTTCCTGGAAAAGATCAGCAGGGTAGAAGCCGTCAGAAACCGCCAGCGTTGACATAAACTGGATCAACACATCGAAACATAACAGCAATGGTTGCCTGCTTTCAATGAGCGATTCACTGATCGCTTCTTTCAATGCAGCGGCTTCCAGCAATTCCAGCGAATGTGTGGGTAAGAAAAATATTTTACTTGTCGCGCCCGGCTGGTGGCCGCTTCTCCCGGCCCGTTGCAGGAAACGCGCCACGCCTTTTGGTGAACCAACCTGTATTACGGTTTCTACAGGACGAAAATCAACGCCAAGATCAAGACTTGATGTACAAACGACGGCAGATAAAATCCCCTCATGCAATGCTTCTTCAACCCATGTTCTTAATTCTCTTTCGATGCTGCCATGATGTAACGCCAGGGCGCCTGCTAAATCCGGGGCAACAGTTAGTAGTTGCTGATACCAGATTTCGCTCATCCCACGGGTATTGATGAAGATCAGCGTTGTTTTGTTTTCGTAGATCACCGGTAAGATCTTCCGCGCCAGCCGGATCCCCAAATGGCCGGCCCAGGGATATTTTTCCATTTCATCCGGGATCACTGATTCTATTTCTATTTTTTTATTCAGCACTGCTTTCACGATCGTGCCTTCTTCGCCGGTAGCGGATAACAGCACGTCCTTTGCTTCTTCCATATTCCCGATGGTAGCAGAGATGCCCCAGACCTGCAGTGCCGATAAATGATTGTCTACAATACTTTTCTTTGCTTTGCTCCCCGGCCGCTTCGTTTCCTGTGCTTCCATAAAATTGACCGGTTCCGCTAACTGTTTTTTCCGCAGGTGCACTAAACGACACACCGCCAGTTCCACCTGCACGCCTCGTTTGCTGCCGAGCAATTCATGCCATTCATCTACGGCAACAGTTTTTAAGTTCTGAAACAACAGGGGATAATTCTTTTGGGCCATTAACAGGTGCAAACTTTCCGGCGTGATGATCAGCACTTCCGGCATATTGCGCGTTTGCTTTTGCCTTTCGCTGATGGGCGTATCACCGTTCCGGCTGCCGATCTGCCATTGCATACCCAGTTCTGCGATCACTTCTTCCATCGCACGCGCGATATCTTTTGCCAGTGCTCTCAATGGCGTTATCCATAACAATTGCAGGCCGCTGTTTTTCTTGGAGGCATAATTTTCAGGATGCGCATCAATAAATTGTATCAGCGCGCCCAGGAAAACGGAGTACGTCTTACCGTAACCGGTAGGTGCATTTACAATACCTGAATGTCCGGCGGAGATTTCTTCCCAGGCCTGTTGCTGGAAAGAGAAAGGTCTACGCTCTTTATGCGCCAGCCATTTTTTTATCACATGGAAGCCCGGCGAAGTACTGATGCCGGAACGTTTATTTTTTATCATCTGCAGGCTTTGCGCTGTATTGATTATTATATGCCCGGAGCATGTCTTTCAAATCCTCCAGTGAATTGATCTCGTCTGCTTTTTTGTCCTTACGCCAGCGGCTGATCCGCGGGAAACGCAGGGCTACGCCAGACTTATGCCGGTTACTCGCGGCGATGCCTTCAAAAGCCAGTTCGAAAACGAGCTCCGGCTTTACCGTTCTTACCGGCCCGAATTTTTCAATTGAATTTCTTTTCACAAAAGAATCTACCTGGGCGAATTCTTTATCCGTGAGCCCGCTATAGGCTTTTGCAAAGCTAACCAGCTTATCGCCATCTTTAACCGCGAAGGTATAATCTGTATATAAATTGCTTCGCCTGCCGTGCCCTTTCTGTGCGTAGATCATTACAGCATCTATTGTTAAGGGATCAATCTTCCATTTCCACCAGTCGCCGCGCTTCCGCCCAACCTGGTAAGCTGAATTTTTTCGCTTCAGCATCAATCCTTCACTGCCTTTATCGCGCGCCTGCATGCGGATACTTTTGAGTTCCTCCCAATCAGTAAAATTGATCACCGGTGAAAGGTGCAGGAATGGCTGGTTGATTTGCCCGATGATCGTCGCTAATTTTTCACGGCGCTCTGCCATCGGCATCCCGCGCAAATCTTTTCCATCCAGTTCTACCAAATCATAGGCAATGAACCCAACAGGCGCTTCGCTCAATTGTTTCTTCGTAATATTTTTTCGGCCGATCCTCGTTTGTAACGCAGAAAAAGGCAATGGCGCAAACGCATCGTTCTCCGGTATCTCCGCCAGGCTGATAATTTCGCCATCAATCGCGATACCGTTTGGCAGTAGTTCCTGAAGGATGTTGTACTCAGGAAATTTTTCTGTCATCAGTTCTTCTCCGCGGCTCCATACAAATAGTTCGTCATTGCGTTTAATGATCTGCCCCCGTATCCCATCCCATTTCCATTCGGCCTGCCAATGCCCCGGATCTCCCAGGTCGGCTACATCGTTTTCTATCGCATAGGCCAGGTAAAAAGGGTAGGGCTTGGAATGATCCGCGTCTGTGTGTTCGGTACTCATGAGTTCAGAAAAGCTGATCGTTGCCGGGTCCCAGTTTCCGATGATCCGGTGCGCAATCACCGAGGGAGAAATGCCTGTCGTTTTTGCGAGAGCATTCACCATCATTTTTTGTGAAACGCCAATGCGGAAACCGCCGGTCATCAATTTATTAAACACAAAGATCTCATTGCGATTCATATTCGCCCATGCGCTGGTAACAAATTCTTTTTTTACATCGTCTTCTTTCTTCCCCAGTTGCAATAAAATATTCAGGTATTCTGATAAAGTCTTTTCAGATGGATGTTGCTGATCGTTTTCCGGGAGCAACAAGGCGATCGTTTCCGCCAGGTCGCCAACGGTATGATAACTTTCTTCAAAAAGCCATGGTGAAATATTTGCGAGTTCCATACACCAGCCCCGTAGCAAAGCTGAATTCACAGAGCGTTTCGGGCGACGGCCTGTGAAAAGGGCGATCATCCAGATCTTGTCGGTATCATCAGCAACGGCAAAATAATCCTGTATCGCTTCCAGCTTTGCGGTAGTTTTTGTACTGGTCGCCAGCACTTCTATCAGCTCTGCAAATTGCTTCATGGTGCAGGTTGATTTTGTTCTTCGGAAACAGTTTCTTCTTCATCATTTCCATAGGCTGTTTTCACTTCTGCCGCTTCAATTCCCTGTTCATTCAGGTAACGGCTAAACGCAGATTGAAAGCCATGCGTGGCGAAGACCTTTTGAGCGCCTGTAGCGTTTACTGCAGCCAGTAATCCTTCCCAATCGGCATGATCGCTTAATGCAAAACCCGCATCTGCATTCTTCCGGCGTTGGTTACCCCGAACCTGCATCCAGCCGCTGCAGATGCCCACAGCGTATGGCGAAAATCTTTTGATCCAGGGCGAACCTTCTGCTCCGGACGGCGCGATCACAATACAGCCTTTCAATTCTTCTTTTGTCGTTTCTGCGGTCACCCGTCTTACCTCGGGAAGCTTCCAGCCATTATCCACAAAAGCCTGGTGTACATTATACACTGCACCATGGGCGTAGATGGGAATGCCGGTTTCTGCCAGGGGTTTTAAAATGCGTTGTGCCTTACCCAGGCTGTAGGCGATAAATACGCTGGCTTTTCCTGCGGCATGGTTTTCTGCGATCCATGTTTTCATGTCCGCAAAAATAGATTCCTGTGCTGCCCATTTATAGATCGGCAAAGCGAAAGTCGATTCTGTGATAAACACATTACAGGGTACCGGTTCGAAAGGCTGGCTTACGCCATCATCCTCAGTTTTGTAGTCGCCGGTAAATACCCACACTTCATCCTTATATTCCAGCCTCGCCTGCGCTGAGCCAATGATATGTCCGGCAGGATGAAAAGACAAATTAACCCCGTTGATATTCAGAGATTCGTTCCAGTCCAGCGTTTGGTAATCATTATCGCCGAGCCGCAATTGAAGGATCGGTTTACTATCCGGGTGGCAGAGATAATGCTTGCTTCCCCAGCGCGCATGGTCGCTATGGGCATGCGTGATCACGGCTCTGTCAACCGGTTTCCAGGGATCAATATAAAATCCGCCCGCGGGGCAAAAAAGTCCTTTATCGGTAAATTCAATCAGTGCCATAATATTTTTTGAGGGCAGGTTTATGTCAGTTTACCTATACATTTTTCGCTCCAATATTGTTTTGCCGGGGATATAATTTCTGCCGCCCAAAAACTTAGCGGCACAAAAGCGATTGATTTATAGGCTGATATAATCCTGTTTCTTTCGATGTCCCCGTGAACCCGTTGTTCCATCATAAATCTAGCTAAGCCGGAAGAGGATGGACGGCAACATTATTTTCCCGAAGGAAGCTTGCTCCTGAATTTTTACGGCCATATTTTGCTATTTTGCGTTACCAAAATTACATTATGAAGAAAATTTACAAATTGATAGCGATCATCATCGTTATGTTTTCCTTTCTAACCGTGTCTGCACAACAGAGAGAAAAGTGCGGTACACAGGAATGGCTGGAAACCCAGTTCAGGGCTCATCCCGAATTACGCGCACAATATGATCAACGCGAACAGGCGTTGGGTGCTGCTATAACCGCGAAGATGGCGCGCCGTGCTGCCGGCCAGGAGCCTGCATTTGCGCCGCCGGTTACTATTCCAATTGTATTCCACGTTGTATTAACTGCTGCCCAGCATGCGGTGATCACGGATGCGATGATTATGAGTCAGCTGAATGTGTTGAACGTGGATTATGGCGGACGTAACGCAGATAGTGCCAATGTTCCCGCTGCTTTCCAGGCAGTACGCGGACATGCGACTTTCTCCTTTTGTCTTGCACAACGTACACCGGCTGGTTTAGCGACTACCGGTATTGAGCGGATCATTTCCAATACAAAATCTTCTTCAAGTTCTACGAACGATCCGATAAAAAGTACAGCAGCGGGTGGTGCTGATGCCTGGGATCCTTCTAAATATGTGAACATCTGGCTGACGACTTTTACCAATACACAGTTGCTCGGTTACGCCACATTCCCGATTGGTTCACCTGAAGGAATCAACAATCCTACCCAGCAAGGTGTGGTTGTGCTGGCTCAGTCAATTCCGGGTGGAACAGCAGCACCTTATAATAAAGGTCGCACACTAACACACGAACTTGGTCACTTCTTCTGGTTAAGGCATATCACAGGTGATGTGGCTTGCGGAAATGATTTCCCAAATACACCGGGCATTGATGATACGCCGCAGCAGTCAGACCTTACAGGCGGTTGCCCGGGAACGGCTCCGGTAGTGAATTCCAGTGCTTCAGGTTGTGCTGCATCGCCAAACCCTCCGGGAAGAATGTTCCAGAATTATATGGACTATACAGACGATGGTTGTATGACGATGTTCACGAACGGACAAAATCTTCGTTCTGAAATGGCGATCAATATGTATCGCGCTTCATTACTTACATCAGATGGTTGTTTGCCTCCAAGTGGTTTCACCTTTACTACCCCTGCTACGACTAATGTTGGTTGTGCTGGTCCTGCCAGTGCGAGTACGACGTTGTCTACGACTTCGGCTGGTGGTTATGTTGTTCCGGTTGTTTTGACAGCTACGTCTGGTGTTCCTG
>JAQBNH010000005.1 GCA_028288705.1 Ferruginibacter sp. | reverse complement strand
AATTAAAAAGAAGCCTAAAATATCAAAACAGGGCAATAAGTATCTTAGAAAAGCAATGCATATGCCGGCCCTAACAGCGATAAGGCATAGTGAAAGATTTAAAGCAATTTTTATTCGGTTGGTTGGGCGACATGGAATAAAAATGAAGGGAGTAGTCGCGGTGCAAAGAAAATTGTTGGAGATGATGTACACGGTATACAAAACAAATACTGCTTACGACAAGGAGTACCTTACCAGGCTAAATGAAACAGTAGAAATGAGCGGGGAAGTGGTAAAAAAATTAGGGGACAATCATTGAAGATTGTCCCACTAAACAGGCTGGTATTAAAACCGCCTAATATTCAAAAATAAATAAAAAAACTCATTGCAGTTAACACAGAATCTCTGTGGTCGACTCTCTTCGAAATTGTTAAAGTAACCCCGCATTTCCGGGCAAGTTGTAAATTCGTCAACAAATCAGTTCCTGAATATGCGTTACCTGAAACCCTTTTTTGTTGTTTTGTTATCGGCCGGCACTGTTGCTGTGCACGCACAAAAAAAGCCGGCGGTTAAAGCCAATGTTATTTCGAAAAAAAACCTGCCGAAACTTACGACTGTCCTCGGGACCTACAAAGATTCTGTTGCTGTTAGCATTGATGCCGCTCAATATCTGGTAGAACAAACATTGCTGGTAAGCGACGATAAAAACAATCCTTACGAAATATCTTCCTACCAGGTAGTGTACCGCAAGCTGGGAGTTACGGAAGATGAGCAGACCGGTAAGGTAACACCAACTACCAGCGTTTCCACCCAATTATTACGAACGACTCCCCTGCCTCCCGTTTGGCAAAATACATTACGCGAACAAATGAAAAAAGGCGAGCAACTTTGGTTTATCGAAGTGATCGTAAAAGATAAAGCCGGCCATGTGTGGTATGCGCCGAATGTAAAAATCAGCTTCCTCTAATGGAGATCCGATCTGCCGGAATAACTGATATTCCTTCCATCCGCGTGTTGGCTTACGACACCTGGCCTGCAGCTTACGGCGCCATCCTTTCACAGGCGCAGCTGACTTACATGCTGGAATTGATCTATAGTGAACATGCATTGCAGGAACAGATGAGCAGCCTTGCCCATCGTTTCATCATCATCACTGATGCCGGCCGCGATGTTGGTTTTGCATCCTATTCTCAAAAAGCAAATGCGGCCAAAGGAATCTTCCGCTTGCATAAATTGTACGTGTTGCCTGATCAGCAGGGAAAAGGAACAGGAAAAAAATTGTTGGATTATTTAATAGCCGACATCAGCAGGGAAAATGCGGAGGCATTGGAGTTAAATGTGAACCGAAACAATAAAGCATTCGACTTTTATAAAAAAATGGGCTTCGACATATCGCGCGAGGAAGATATCGATATCGGCGCTGGCTATTTTATGAATGACTATGTAATGACGAAGTTGTTGAAGTAGATGCTCAAGAAAAAAACGACATGTTAATCTTCCCTTCTTGCCTGCTGTTTTGATTCGCGACCCAAATTCCTAATTACCAATTCCCAATTCCAAATTCCCCCACTAATCAACTAATGACTAATCAACCATTCAACTACTCAACCAACTAATCCACAGCAAAATCAACCTTCATCGTAATAGAGGCTGTTTTGTTCTTGCTCGTTGTATTGAATACGCCGCCGTAACTATAATCTTCATTACTGTTTTGCCCGGTGATCTGGAACACGCCCATCGTTCCCTTCCGGATCTTACCTAAAGAACTGCCTGCATTTTTTGCGATCGTCTCTGCGCGCTGACGTGCATCCGCACTGGCCTTGGCCAACAGATCGATTTTCAATTCAGATAATTTGGTGTAATAATAGGAAGGCGCGGACGAATTGAATTCGATGCCGGCTTCTATCAATTCCGTGATCTCGCGGGAGATCTTTTCTACTTTTTCAATATTCTTTGAATCAACGGTTACATTCTGGCGAAGGTTGTAACCGGTGAATTCACTGCCGGTTTGTTTTCCGTTTTCATCAAAGCGTGTGTTGAATTCTTTATCAATGCTGATCGCAGAGAAAACCATTTCTGTTTCTGCAATCCCTTTTTGTTTCAGGTAATTGCGGATCTGTGCTTCGTCCTGTTTTAATAAGGCATACGCCGCTTTCAGGTCCAGCATCTTTCGGGTATAGTTTCCCGTCCACACGATCTGGTCGCTCGTGAAATCTTTTTCCGCGAGACCCGTCACACTGATATTTTCCGTTGCATGAAATTTATATTTATACGCATTCCCCAAAAGGAAAAATGCAATGATGAGTCCGAGTGCGGCAATGGTAACGGGAAGGGCAGTACGCATGGTTGGAAAATAAAAATGTAAAAGTTAACATGGAAGCGGATCCTAAGATGAGGATTTTATTGCAAAGGAAAAGTTATTTGTTTGAGGCAGCACAAACTAACCGGCTGACCCTTGCAGGTTGACGAAGCGGGTGAAGACCGGCACCGTATCCTTTGAACTCCGCGGCTCGTCAAATTTATTTTGTACTTTTTCCCTTTTGACTTGTTAATATACCAACTGGTGCGTTTGCTTAATGATCCCCATCACGAAAACGCTCTGTACATTTCCCATATTCTCGATCTGGCTCAGGCGGTTCACATGAAAGTCATAATAGCTGTCCATATTTTCTTCCACCACTTTCAGCATAAAGTCGAATTCACCGGAGATATTATAACATTCGATCACTTCATTCAACTCGTTGATCGCCTTTATAAATTTCATGCCCGCATTTTTACTATGCGCTTTCAGGCTCACATAACAGATCACCATCAATCCCTTTCGCACTTTGCTGTGATCCAGCAATGTGGCATACTGCCGGATCACCCCGGATTGTTCCAGCCGCTTGATCCGCTCATGCACCGGCGTCGTACTCAGGTGAATTTTTACGGAGATCTCTTTCACCGTTATCCGCGCATTTTCCTGCAGGAGGCGCAGGATCGCCAGGTCATTTTTATCCAGGTTGGGAACCGGTATAGACGTTTGTTCTTTTAAAGGGGCTTTTTTCATCGCAAACAGGTCATTTATTCTGTAAATCTAGTGCAAACTATATAATTCCTCCAAAGTTTCTTCCTAACATAGAATAATCCACCACAATAATTTACTTTTGCTGTCTAAACACAAAACAATGTCAACACTTACAGAAAAAGGAATTGATTTCAGCCTTGCCAACAAGGTTGCAGATATGAGCCTCGCAGAATGGGGCCGCAAAGAAATTCGTTTAGCCGAAGCAGAAATGCCGGGCTTAATGAGCTTACGTGAAGAATACGGTGCAAGCCAGCCATTGAAAGGTGCACGTATCGCGGGTTGTTTACACATGACAATCCAGACCGCCGTGTTGATCGAAACACTGGTAGCATTGGGTGCCGAAGTTAAATGGAGCAGCTGTAATATTTTCTCTACGCAAGACCAGGCTGCTGCTGCTATCGCTGCTGCAGGTATCGGTGTTTTTGCATGGAAAGGTCAAACACAGGAAGAAGCGGATTGGTGTATCGAACAAACGTTGTTCTTTGGCAGTGCCGACAAACCTTTGAATATGATCCTGGATGATGGTGGTGATCTGACTAACATCGTTTTTGATAAATATCCTGAACTGATCGCCAACATTAAAGGCCTTAGTGAAGAAACAACAACTGGTGTTCATCGTTTGTATGAGCGTATGGCGAAAGGCACTTTGCCGATTCCTGCGATCAACGTAAACGATTCTGTTACCAAATCTAAATTTGATAACAAATACGGTTGTAAAGAATCATTGGTAGATTCTATCCGTCGCGCAACTGATGTAATGATGGCTGGTAAAGTAGCTGTTGTTGGTGGTTATGGTGATGTGGGTAAAGGATCTGCAGAAAGCTTACGCGGTGCGGGTGCACGTGTGATCGTTACAGAGATCGATCCGATCTGTGCTTTACAGGCTGCAATGGATGGCTTTGAAGTAAAGAAAATGATCGATGCGGTTAAAGAAGCAGATATCATCGTTACAGCTTCCGGTTGTCGCGACCTGATCACGGAAGAACATTTCCGCAGTATGAAAGACAAAGCGATCGTTTGTAACATCGGTCACTTCGATATCGAAATTGATATGGCGTGGTTGAATGGCGCTTACGGTTCAACAAAAAATACGATCAAACCGCAGGTGGATATGTATACCATCGAAGGTAAAGATGTGATCGTTCTTGCTGAAGGCCGCCTGGTGAACTTAGGTTGTGCAACAGGACATCCAAGTTTCGTAATGAGTAACTCATTCACGAACCAAACACTGGCTCAGCTGGAACTCTGGACAAACACTGCAGCTTATGAAAATAAAGTGTATGTGTTGCCAAAGCACCTGGATGAGAAAGTTGCCCGTTTGCACCTTGCAAAAATCGGTGTTGTGTTGGAAGAACTGACATCTGCTCAATCTGAATACTTAGGTATTTCAAAAGAAGGTCCGTTCAAATCTGAAATGTACCGTTACTAATCATTTCCTGGAAACGCCTCATAAAAAAGCCCTGCTGAAAAGCGGGGCTTTTCTTTTTGGTAAAGAAGATGCTAAAATGTTCTGATGATTATATTATAACCGGCTTGCAGATTGCCGGGACGCTGCTTATATTTAAGCTCTATCACAATTCAAACAACCCACTAACATGAAACTGATCTGTTTCCTCCTGCTCTTGCTGCCGCTGAGCACGATCGCTCAAAAAAATGACCGACCAACTTTCGACAGCTACATGATCTCCCAGGAAAAGTTTAAAGATTTCAGCGGAACAGTGCTCGTTGCAAAAAATGGAAAAATATTGTACGAGAAAGGATTCGGGCTTGCCGATCGGGAGTGGCAAATTCCCAATACGGTTCAAACTAAATTTCAGATCGGCTCTATCACCAAACAATTTACGGCTGCGGCAATCCTGCAACTTGCTGAGGCAGGCCGGTTGAATGTCCAGGATAAGCTCAGCAAATATTTTCCATCTTTTCCGAAAGCAGATTCTGTGACGATTCACATGTTGTTGACGCATACCTCCGGGATCAGGAATTATACCGATGTGCCGGAGTTCTGGAAGCTGGCTACTATCAACCTGGAAAAAGATTCTATGCTATCCTTATTTGAAAAACAGCGCTACGATTTCTTGCCGGGAACAAAATGGAACTACAGTAATACCGGTTATTTTCTGCTGGGTATGATCATCGAAAAAGTTTCAGGAAAGTCTTACAGCGATTACCTCATGGAGAATGTGCTCAACAAAGCGGGCTTAACCAATACCTTTTTAAATCGCTGGGATACCATCGTACCACAACGCGCGCATGGCTACATGAAGAACAACAAGCAATGGCTTAACGCAATGTATATTTCTATGGACGCGCCATTTAGTGCAGGTGCCCTCCTCTCTACAGTGAGTGATTTGTACAAATGGAATAACGCCTTGTTTTCCGGAAAAATAATTTCACCCGCTTCATTCAGCAGTATGATCAGGCCGTACATGGAACACTATGGATATGGGATTGGAATAGACAGCATGACCAATCACTTGCGCATCGGCCACAGCGGCGGCATCCCGGGATTTGTTTCTTATATGGCCCGGTTTCCGGATGATAGCCTGGTTGTTATCTGCCTTTCCAATAACAGCAGTAATGCTTCCGGCGTGGCGAACGGCCTGGCTGCGATCGCTCTGGGTATGTACGTTACAAATGCTTACAACCATGTGGAAGTTTACATAGACAGCAGCAAGCTTACTGCATACGCAGGCAATTACAGCCTGGTTAATGGTGGAAAATTAACCATCATCCGCAAAGGAAATAAATTGTACCGGGCACGTGCAAATAATGACATCGAATTAAAGCCGGAAGCCATAAACAAATTTTTTTATGGCGATGATTCGGACCGGCAGATCGAATTCATCCTGGATAAATCCGGGATGCCGAAGCAGGCCTGGTTTATCAGTGGCGGAATTAAAGAAGAAATGACGATCGTATCAAACAAGTAAATTCATCAATTAAATGTTCAACTATGCGCCCTTGGTCTCCTTACCAAATGTGAAGGAAGTCATTTTACAATTTATCGTTTTTGGGATGGCGATTGGGCTTCCGCTCCTGTTCGTGATCATGTATTCCCGTATTGTCGGGCTGCGCTACGAGATCAAACAATTGACTGCCGAAAACAGCCTGCTTCAAACGCTGTTAGCGAAACAAAATTAAACCCGGGAGGACCATACATCCCTGCCCGTAAACCAGTTGCCATGCCGATGGCATATTAATTGTATCCATAGTAGCGTAACTATATTTTAAAATTTAAAATTTACGATCATGTCTACTGAAAACGAAAGCCTCGGCGATAAACTAAAAAATGCTGCCAATGATGCGGGAACTGCTATCAAAAATGCTGCGTCTGATGTAAAAACAAAAGTGGAGAATACCGCAAACAGCGCAGGTAACGAAGCGGATAAAGCTGCGAATAATGCCAAAGCTGCGGATGGCAATATCCTGGACAAGGCAGGTGCAGCCATAAAAAATACAGTAGGCGATGTTAAGACTTCTTCCGAAAATGCAGCTAACTCGGCTGAAAACGAAGCTAAAAAAGCGGGCAACGAATACGACAACGAAGTAAATAAAGCTTCCCGGGACTAATAAACGGGAAAAAGTTCGTCCGGGTGCTTAATGGCACCCGGATTTTTTTATGCCATCTCCTCAAGGCAGCAGGTTGTCCTTGCGTCATCTGGCAGACAGGATCACCATGTTCGTTTCACCGTTGCTGTTATTCCTGCTCATCTGAACAGCGTATTGGATTCTACCGTTGAAAAGTTTACATTGATCATCGTTATGATATTATACCAGGCTGAAAACAGACTTTTGATCCACTGCCTCCTGTGTACTATTTTGCTGGTCACCGGCCGGAGCATCATTTCCTGTACGAACGCTTCCCGTTCACCTGCCCGGGAAACCATTGCAGCCATTAACCTGAAAAAAGGGAATATTGTGTATTGCGGCCCGCCCGGCAAACAGTATGGTGACGTTAATTTTGAAACAAGTTGTTCCGGCGTCGTTACAGCCGATTTTAATCTGGGAATGGCATTGCTCCATTCATTTGAATATGATGAGGCAGAAAAAGCATTTGCGAAAGTGATCGATGCTGAGCCTCGCTGCGCTATGGCCTATTGGGGCGTAGCGATGAGTAATTACCACCAGGTATGGCCGTCACCGCCTTCGGATATAGAATTAGAAAAAGGAAAAAGGTCCATTGACCTTGCCTTGACATTAAAGGGCAACTCTGAAAAAGAAACAGCTTACCTCCAGGCGATGGACGTATTTTATAACGATTATCAAACGAAGAACCATCGCAGCAGATCAGTGGCTTTTACAAATGCGATGGAAGCCCTGTACAAAAAATACCCGGCTGATAAAGAAGCGGCGATCTTTTATGCACTGGCTCTGGATGGCTCCGCAGATCCAGCAGATAAAACATTCAGCAATCAAAAAAAGGCAGGGACAATTTTGAATGCCCTTTACCCGGGAGAACCAGATCATCCGGGCATCGTACACTATATCATTCACAGTTATGATTCCCCGGAACTGGCAGCACTGGCACTACCGGCCGCCCGGAAATACGCCGCAATTGCGCCATCATCCGCACATGCACAACACATGCCTTCTCATATTTTTACCCGCCTCGGTCTTTGGGATGAAGCCATTCAGTCAAATGTATTGTCGACGGCTTCTGCAAAATGTTATGCAGAAACCGCAGGTATTAAAGGGCACTGGGATGAAGAACTGCATGGCCTGGATTACCTGGAATATGCCTACCTGCAAAAAGGCGATAGCGTTGCGGCAAAAAAACTACTGGATTATTTATACAGCATCAGAGAAGTGTATCCCCAAAATTTTAAAGTGGCTTATGCTTTTGCGGCTATTCCCGCCCGTTATTACCTGGAAAACAGGCAATGGAAAGCAGCTGCGGAGCTAAAAACTTACCCCGAAAATTTTCCCTGGCAAAAATTTCCCTGGCAGCGCGCGCTCACCCATTTCGCACGTCTGCTTGGAAACGCGCAACTTGGCAACAACGGGTTAGCACGTTCAGAACTTGCGAAACTACATGGGATCCACGATACGCTCCTCGCGATGAAAGACACGTACAAAGCCACGCAGGTAATGATTCAACTGCAAACCGGTGAAGCCTGGATCCTTTTCAAAGAAGGCAGGCGCGCGGAAGGTTTGGCATTAATGACCAGCGCAGCAACACTGGAAGACAATACAGAGAAGAGCCCGGTTACACCCGGTGAATTGTTACCGGCAAAAGAATTACTCGCTGACATGTTGCTCGTCGCCGGCAAAAATAATGCAGCAACTCTCGCCTATCAGCAAGACTTGCAAAAGCACCCGAACAGGCGCAATGGGTTAGCAGGATTGAAAAGCGCTTCCCACAAGGAATGATCCTGTTACTTTTCCGCCCTGCTCTTATTTTTCATAAAACTAATGATCTCAGCAAAACGCGGATTCGAACTATTAAAGAACTGCAGGATCATGGGCACATGCTTCTTTCCTTTCAACACATGATAATCGGGCGCCGGAACAAAATTTTTCAAGGCTGAAATAAACCTGTCGTGGCTTTGTTCGATCGAGAGATAAGTGCGGCCACCCCTGTAGATCAACATCGGTGGCATATCCTTATGCAAAAAATACATAGCGGACGCGGCCTTCCAGCTTGCGGGATCCGTGCCAAAGGTTTTCAAATAGGTATGCCCCTCTTCAAAACTTTCTTCTTTGAGATAAGTGTACATATCCAAGCCTGCAGCATCGATCAAAACAATGCCCTTTAGGGGGTTAGCCATTTTTAATCGCTGAAAATATTCCGGCTTGATCGCCACTAACGCGGCCAGATGCCCGCCGGCTGAATGACCGGAAATAAATATCTTCCCGGTATCCCCGCCATAATCGCCAATATGCAACGAAACCCATTTTACAGCTTCAGCTATATCGATAGCCATTTCGTCGTAGCCTGCAGCCGGACTTTTCGGATAGTCTACAACGACAGTCGTGACGCCTTTCCTGGCAAACCTGGTCCCGAAGAAACTATACAGTCCCTTACGCCCGGAGTTCCAGTTACCACCGTGAACGAAGATCATTACCTCGCCGCCCTGCTTCTTTCGTGGAGAGAAAACATTCAGCGTTTGTTCAACTCTACTGGCAGTAGCGGGCAGGTAAACAATATTTTTCGAACGGTCGATCCGTTTAAAGGCACAGCTCTGGGCAAGCATAGAGAAAAGAATTAATATAACGCAGCCGGTAACTAATTTTATCATACATATATATACGGCAATCCCCGGTGGCGGGATGAATATCCTTAACAGCTTATCTTTTGTGAATAACAATCTTCGCAAAAAATGCCATGATCATATAATTATAATTAATATTGGCCCCTAATTGACTGCCGCCATACCAAAACTTTAAGCCGGCCCTGAAACCAAGACGCATGAGAAAGAATAAAACTCCCTGGTGGGCGTTTGGCATTCTGCTGACAATCACATTCACTGCCAGCGCACAAGATCCCTATTCGTATTTTTCGCCTTTAAGCAAAACGGCTTATGCAGCGAAGATCACAGAGCTTAAAGCAAGAAAAATTCCTACCGTTTACCAGGATAAAAAAGAGCAACAAAGTTATGCCGGCATCATCAAAGAGAGGAATGACGCTATTCTGGAAGATTTTGAAAACAACCGTGTGATAGCCGACAGCTTATTGCTCAATAAAAGTAAAGCCATTATCCAGCGAATTAAAGCTTCCAATAGTTCCTACAACTTCGACAGTATTTCCATCTATATCAATCGTTCCGCTGTGCCCAATGCTTCCTGCTATGGGGAAGGCACGCTGTTCATCAACCTGGGGCTTTTTTTATGGGTAGATAACGATGATGAACTCGCGCTGATCGTTGCGCATGAATTAAGTCACCAGTTTCTTGCACACCAGGAATCAAAGATCAAAAAGAACATTGCGTTATTATCTTCAGAGGAGTTTACCAGCGAGATGAAAGCCATTAAAAAATCATCAACGGGAAAGTATGAACGCTTTAAGAAACTGATGAAAGAGATGGTAACGCAAAACGGTACGCACAGCCGTTATAAAGAATCTGAGGCCGATAGCCTCGGCGTTGTACTGATATAAAGAATGCAGGCTATAGTCTGCAAAAAGCCGCACTGATATTACTGAAACTCGATCATGTAGATGAGCTGTTTACATCAGTTAATTTATATACTGTCAGATCGGTATTTGAGAACGCCGTTGAGCCGGATTTCGCCTGGAAAAAAACGGTAAAGTACAATGGCTTATCGATGGCTACAGTAACGATGAATGCGGATAAGGATTTCGATTCAGTAAAAACGCATCCCGATTGCCTTCTCCGTTACAAACAAGTACTGCCATCAAACAGTATCGTCCCCGAAACGGATTGCTGCAAAGCCATTAACGGTTTGCAGCCTGCATATAAAGAGCGGGCAATGATTGAAATGGTACGCGATGCTTACGAACGCAGGCAATTTACCTTCTGCGCCCATCTCTGTTTATTCGCGATGAAGAACGGCTACAGCAACGCATTCTATCCCTATTTTCTATCGCTCAGCTTTAGTGGAATCAGTGATGCAGATCAGCACTTTCGCAAATTCAGCGTGACAGATGCAGGTGCCGTTGCAGGAAGTAGTTTAAAGGAATTGCAGGATTTTATCTTTGATCTAAACGGTACTAACATTGCTACGGTTGCCGGATATTTTTTAGACCATACTCCTGCTTCAAACCCGGAGGACTTCCAGTTTGCACAATTAAAATTCAATGAACAGGTAAAAGGCAAAGACCTTTCCGTGCTGCAACAAAAATTTAAGTCAAGCTTCCCTGATAGTAAATACAATTATTTTTTAAATCCCAAAACCAACTAACATGCGTGGATTTTTTATGAAGGCGGTCTTTATCGTCTCTTCCATTTGTTGCGTGCAGCAATTGAATGCACAAAGCAAAGAATTTGAAAATGTGATCGAAGTGAGCCTGGAAAGGACGGTAACCATTCGTAACAATAATACGATCGTAGGTTATGCGCTTTTTTACAAGGTTGACAAGTTGAAAAAAACGGCTTTGTATCGCCTGGAGATCCTTGATGAAAACCTTAAATCCATTGGCAGCAATGAATTCGAAGGTTCTAAGGACCTCGTATTACTCGATGCCGTGTATGAATCAGAACATATCCTGATGGCATTCTCTGATCCGAAAAAAACGGACGGTTATGACAAATTTGTAAAAGTTTTTGACCTGAAAGGAAAAGAGACCGGCCTGGTTTCTTACGATCCTGAGAAAGCAAAAAAAGGAATGTTTGGTGCAGCGGCTGCCCAGGAAATGGAGCGTTATTACAATGGCATCTCCAACATCGAAGGCAAAGGCTTTGTTTGTCTTTACCAGAGTAAAGCTAAAACGGGCGGCGCAGATATCCAGATGATTGACAAACACGGCAAATTAAAATGGGAGACAAATTTCACTGCAGACAAAGGCGATCGTATGGATCTTTACCTCACTTCTGCAACACCTGATGCACTCATCTTTTTTTGTGGCGAACGCGAAAACCTGATGTCGAAAGATTCGAAAAACTTCCTGTTAGGGCTGAATCCGGAAACAGGGAAAGAACTCTACCGCACGCCAATGGACAATAATGGCCTGGCTGCAGAACCGATGTTCTTTAAGACAGATGCTGCCGGAAAATTTAAAGTGATCTCTACCCTTTCTCATGAAGAAGATAAATTTTATTCTGCTAAGCCAATCGGATTCAGTATCGGCGATATGAACAGCAAAACAGGTGAAGTAAAAGTTGTAAAAAACTTCCTGTTTGAAAAAGACCTGAGCAAAGTGCTGGATATGAAAAACGAAAGCAAATCAGAAGACGGTTATATGCAGATACACAATATCATCCCGATGGCGGATGGGAGTACGGTGATTGTCGGTGAATTCTTTCGTCGTACCGTAAGCGCTATGGGTGCAGCTTTTAAAGTACTCAATGGTGGGGGCGGTTCCGCTTCACAAATTACGATGGGCGACATGTTCCTCTTACGCCTTGATAAAAATAATAACGCAGTGGCGATCGAGAAGATCGAGAAAAAGCCAAGACGTATTCCGACAATGGCCGATGGCCTTCCATTGGGTCTGACACAACGTGTCATGAAAATGGATGGCTGGTTCAGCTACCGTTATACAGACGAAATGGGTGACGCAAACAAAAAAACAGTCATCGCCAACGGCAGCTTCGAGGATGAAAATTACGGAACTTCTGCGATCAGCTTTGATGAGAAAAAAGGCTACAAACTGAAAAAATTCACGATCGAACCTGAGAAAAAAGAAACAGTATATATTACCCGTGCAAAACCAGGTCACGTGATGGTGATGAAGTATAATTCAAAAGAAAAGAAGATGACATTAAACCTCGAAAGGGTAAACTAAAATACATTTTATTTAAAAAAGATCCCTGGCCAATCGCCGGGGATTTTTTTTGTTTCCCGCCGGTTATTCCCCGGGATTGCTGAACTTTAGAAAAACTAAGTTGCTAACAGGCAGATAGTGGCTTCTCTTACATCTTATCAAATGTAGATTATGAAATTAACGGGCAACAAGATATTGATCACGGGTGGCGGAACCGGCATCGGGCTGGGTTTCACAGAAAGATTTTTGCGCGAAAGGAATACCGTGATCATTTGCGGCCGTCGCGGGGAAATACTGGCAGCGGCGGCGGATCAGTTTCCCGGGATTATAACAAGGGTCTGCGATTTATCCTTGCCCGCTGAACGGACAGCTTTGTTTGAATGGATCAAGGAAAAACATAGCGACCTGGATGTATTGGTAAACAATGCGGGCATGCAGCAGTGGATGGATCTGAGCGATCCTGATTTTTTTGAGAAAGCACAAAAAGAAATCGCCATTAATATTGAAGCGCCGCTTCAGCTCACTGCCCTGTTTACCCGGCTGCCAAATCTTTCCACCATTATAAACGTGACTTCCGGTTTATCGTTTGTACCGCTTACTAAAGTGCCTGTTTATTCCGCAACCAAGGCGTTTTTTCATTCCTTTACTTTATCCTTAAAGCAATTATTAAAAGATAAACACATCGAGGTCATCGAAGCCATTCCGCCGGCGCTCCATACAGACCTTGGCGGAAAGGGATTGCACGATGCAGCACCGCCCGTTTCAGATTTTATAGATACCATTTTTGAACAATTAAAAGAAGGCAAAACAACCCTGACATCCGGCTTCAGCGAACAGATGTCAAAGGCTGATCCCGCCGGATTAAACGCAACATTTAACAGGATGAATAACCCCGTATAACCATGAAGCTATTGTTATCTTTTCTCATTTTTTTCCTCTCCTATACGCCTGGAGCCGGCGCACAAACAGCTGCCGCAAAGCCGTTGCAACTAGGGCTCGTAGAAGAAATAACGTCGAAAATCCTGGGCGAAAAGCGAACCCTGAATATTTACCTTCCTCCTGGTTATCAGCAAAAAGATTCCTTGAGATATCCTGTTGTGTACTTGCTGGATGGCGCTATGGACGAAGACTTTATCCATGTTACCGGCTTGTTCCAGTTCAACAATTTTCCGTGGATCGATCGCGTACCGGCGTCGATCATTGTGGGTATTGCAAATGTTGACCGCAAACGTGACTTTACCTATCCCACAACTTTATCCGACGACAAAAAAGCTTTTCCAACAGCAGGGCATTCTGCCAACTTTATTGCTTTCCTCGAAAAAGAATTGCAGCCTTTTATGGAAAAAAACTATAAAACGAACGCGTCCAAAACGATTATCGGGCAGTCATTGGCGGGGCTACTGGCTACCGAAATCCTGCTGACCAAACCAACACTTTTTAATCAATACATAATCATTAGTCCGAGCCTTTGGTGGGACGACGGCTCACTGCTGAAGCGCGATGCTGCCATATTGAAAGAGGATTTTTCGGCGCCTGTGAAAGTTTATATCGGTTGTGGAAAGGAAGGGCTGGCACCCGGAAAGATCGCCCATGTGATGGAAGTTGATGCAAATGTTTTGTACGATCGCCTTCACTATTCCGGGAATACGAAACTGGCTACTTTTTTCGATTACCTGCCCGAAGAAGATCATGCCACGGTGACCCACCAGGCTATCTTCAATGCGCTGCGGTTGTTGTACAGGAAAAAATAAAACCCCTATTTAAATTTTAAATTAAGTGAAACGATATCCGCATTCATCCGGATATTTTTTGCATAATGGCCGTAGCGCAGTTCCAGCATACTGAAATGCGTATTACCGAACACCCCTTTTGGCGGAGCGATTCTCAGTCCCGCACCGAAAAAATTACTATTGAATTTCGACAGGTCGTAGTTGCTGCTGAAATATTGATCAGCAGCGGTATGTTGTTTATAGGCTGCAAAATATTTCACGGCAGATTGCTGGTAATACCTGTAGAACGGGCTGATGGATAAAAACGGTGTCAGTTTTACCGGCACTTCAATTTCAGCAGTATGTGACCTCAATCCCCAGTCGTCTGAATAAAACCGGTAGTAAGATTTTACAATGAATTTATCGCCGAGGAAATAACTTGCGCGCGCCGCGATGGGCAACTTTAGCCGGTTATCCGGGAGATTTTCGCGGTGCACGGAGCCATCCTGGAAATAAACGCGGTAAAAAGGCAAACTTAAAAACCCCTTTTGTTGAACAATGTCGCCTAAGATCATCCATTGAAAACGCTGGTTAACGATCTGCGAATAAGACAAACTTCCTGCAAAACTATTCCTGGCCGAACTCGCATAATCATCTTCTCTCCCACCCGCCGGTCTTAATTCCACAGGCAGTACCAATTTTACCTGGTCGATATAAGCCTGAAGTTTTGCCGTGAACTCACCGGCTTTATTACTGGTTTTTTTAGCAAAACTGAGATAACTGCCAAATGATGTGTAATCAAATTCTTTAGACAAAGAAACGCCGGCGCCGATCGTAGTGCCTTTGCTTTCATTTTCCATCGTCCAGCCCAGCGATGGATAAAACCTGGTATCAGCATGTGATGCAGAAGAATTTGCTTTCAGATCTACCAGGTCGGAAGACGCAGATGTATAATGATCAATACCCAATTCAATATCAAATGAATGTTTGCGGAGGCGTTTATCGTAGCGCGTTAGCTTAACGTCGAAGACATTGGCAATATCCGTTAATTTTTGTGAACCGATGCCGCCTGTTACCGCTGCGTTATCGCCATCCTGCTGGTAATAGCTCGACACCAAATTGATCTCTTCCATCTTCAGCTTGCGGCTTTTAAAGCCAGTCGTATCAGTGGTTTGCGCGAAAGCCGCTATAAAGGAAAACAGGGCTGCAGCCGATAAAAAAACTCTTTTCATAAATAGTTGTTGTTAGGTATAAAGGCAACATTCATTTTTTAGTTACATCCGCAACCACCGCCACTCTTTCCGCCATTCGCGCCGGAGGATGCCTCGCGGTAGGTTTGAAAACTAAGTTCCGTTTTTTGGACCTTGCGGCTTCCCAGTGTCATTTCGGCATCATTCAATTTATTTTTCTGGTATTCCTTTACCGTTACACAGGAGCTAAATCCAAAAGCAGTGAACAGGAGTACAACGATCGCGGCAGCTAATTTTTTCATTGAAGGCGTATATTTTTTGAACAATGGATGTTGTTATGGTCGTCGATGATGATGCAGGCTAAATGTTGCACCTGGTTAATCAGGTTAAGTCCTGCCTGAATCCCCATGATGGTTACGGGCGTCGCCATCGCATCTGCAATTTCGGCATTTGGACTGATGATCGTCACAGATTTTATTCCGGTAACCGGCAGCCCTGTTTTGGGATTGATCGTGTGGGAATATTTCTTTCCGTTGATCAGCACAAATTTTTCATAATTACCCGACGTGGCGATGGCCATATCCGTGATGTTGAGATAAGAGAACGGCAGTTGTGCGTGATCCGGGTTGGCAATGCCTATCGTCCAGGGCTCACCGTTAGCCTGCATTCCCCATGCGGCCAAATCGCCGGATGCATTTACAATGCCACTGGTCACTCCTGCTTTTACTAAGAGCGCTTTAGCCATCTCTGCTGCATAACCCTTGCCAATTCCACCAAAGCCAATGCGCATGCCTTTATTTTTCAGGAAGACCGTATGGTTCATTTCATCCAGCACAACATCGCGGTAGCTGATCAGCTTAACCATCTGCTTCGCGGTAACTTCATCCGGCAAAGCACTCATAGTCTTATCAAAATTCCATAGCCGCTTATCCACTGAGCCGTAACTTATATCAAAGGCGCCATCGGTCAGCGCAGAAATACGCAGGGAGCGTTTGATCAGATCAAACACTTCTTTATCTACGGCAACAGGGGCGATACCCGCCTGCTGATTGATACGGTTTGTTTGGCTGTTGTCGTCGAATGTCGTGAGTAACTTTTCAATCCGCCTGATCTCGTTAATGGCTAACGTGGCTTTTTCATGCGCCCATTCCTCATCTGCTGCCACTATGGTGATCCCGAAAATATTGCCCATTAATTTCTCCGTCACTTTAATTTCGCGGAGTTTGATAACGGGATTATTTTCTTGCATCGCAGATGGCTTTAACCTCTTTTGTAAAGCCCACAGCATCTGCATCCGGCAGGCCGTCCCAGGATTTGAGGATATGCCCTTCGGCATCCAGCAAAAGCGTAAATGGAAATTTTCCTTCGGGGTTGTATTTATCTGCGAGCTGGTCGTTTGCTTTCTGAACGTTTGCTGCCAGCTGGTGCTTTTTGCTTCGCGGAAAATCTGCATTTACCATGGCAAGTGATGAATCTGCCAGGGCAGAAAAAATATCCGCATCAAAAATCTCGCGTTTCATCCGCATACATGGTCCGCACCAGTCAGATCCGGAGAAATTAAGCAGGATCAGGCGGTGATGTTTAGACGCTTCTTGTTTAGCCGTTTCAAAATCGGGCTGCCAGACCGAAAACGACATCAGCGAAAAAATGCAACAGGCGACCAGGAGCTTTTTCATATGGAATTTATTGATAACCAAAAGTCCTCAAAATATCGTCAAAGAATTGCCAACGGAGTGATAATGTTTACAATTCAAATGTTAATACGCTCATTGTGGTATTGACGTTGCTTTTGCGGCGAAGTACTTTACTGGCTGATATGCCTTTTCGGGTTATTCATCCCTTAACAAATGACTGCTATGAAAACATTCCTCTTTATCAGCCTGTTCATCTTAAGTTGCCAGGTATCCGCCCAGGTAAGGATCGGCGCCGGAACGCAAACAGTAAATCCTGCTGCCGTGTTGGAATTAAGCAATAACCTGGCTGCAGCTCCCTCCTCATGGAAATCCCTGATTCCGCCTTACGTTGATTTTAGCAACCCGGCCTTTACCTCTAATAGCAGTTGGGGAATTGCCGGAACACCGGTTCCCGGGGCTTTGGTGTATAATATTGCTGAAAAGTATACAAATGGCTTTGCCGGGCCAGGCCTTTACTGCTGGCAAAGAAATGGCTGGTCACCCGTTGTTATTAATGTAACAGATAAGATCCGCGCTGCGCTCATCACCAGCGTGCAGGCCTATGATGCTGCACCCGTAAATAGCTGGGTAACTGTTACGGGAGCTGAATACGTAAACTTACTCACGGTAGTGAGTGGCACAGCCAGATATGCCACCCCGGAGATCTATATGAATACCACTGCGTCAGGTGGCTGGACAAACAATTACACCGTTGGCGGGAGTTTAAACAGCCTCAAAATTCCGGCATCCAGTTATATTATCGCCTGGTCGGTGCGCGTTGGCGCCGGCGCTTCCAATGCCCTGGGATCCAAACTAAAACTCAGCCTCCTGCAAAATTCGGGTTATACAGATTTCGGTAGCAGCCTGCCAAACACCGGCACGATCAATGCGAACACCCGTGTCTATTTTGTTATGAAGTCGCCAAACTTATTGAGCCCGGATGGCAATAGTTTTACCGCTGTATATAATGCGCAGACTTATTTTTTAGGTAATAACGTGGCGGGCGGCGCAGGACCGGAATACTTCCAGCCGGGTGACGGTGGCAGTCCCGGAACATCTTACAGTTCCGATTCTTATTCCCAGGTTATCGCCACTAGCACGCGCCAGTGGTAAAATGAGCATGGGCAATCCCTTTGACTTTAGTAACGGCCGATAAAACTTACCTGGATGCTTTTCCTTCATTGGAAATAACAAAACGCTTATTTATCTTAGAAGCATGAGAGCAAACCTATTTTTCCTGTTGATGATTGTTGGCCTTGTTGGCAATGCTCAAACCGTAGCGCCTTTTTCAGGTAACCCTGTCATCAAGGGCTGGTATGCAGATCCGGAAGCAACGATATTTAAAAAGCAATACTGGATCTACCCCACGAGTTCTGATGTATACGAAAAGCAGGTTTATTTTGATGCCTTTTCTTCGTCCAATCTCGTTAATTGGGAGAAGCATGCGCGCATCCTGGATACGGCCGCAGTTAAATGGGCAAAACGCGCGATGTGGGCGCCTGCGATCGTGGAGAAAAACAATAAATATTATCTCTTCTTCAGTGCCAATGACATCCAGAATAACCAGGAATATGGCGGTATTGGTGTGGCCGTTTCCAGCAAACCGGAAGGGCCGTTTAAAGATCTTATCGGAAAACCACTGATAGGAAAATTTTATAACGGTGCCCAACCCATTGATCAATTTGTCTTCCGGGATAAAGACAATAAATATTACATCATCTACGGCGGCTGGAAGCATTGCAACATTGCCCGGCTGAATAATAATTTTACCGCGGTTGTTCCACTGAATGACAGCACGACCTATAAAGAGATCACTCCAGAAAATTATGTGGAAGGACCGTTCATGTTTATGCGCAACAATAAATATTATTTCATGTGGAGTGAGGGCGGCTGGACCGGGCCTGATTATGCAGTTGCTTATGCTGTTGCCGATTCCCCGTTTGGGCCATTCATACGGGAAGGAAAAATTCTTCAGCAGGACGCAGCCATCGCCACCGGCGCAGGCCACCACTCTGTGATTCACGACGAAAAAAGCGACACCTGGTATATTGTTTATCATCGCCGTCCACCTGGCGAGACAGCCGCAAATCACCGCGTAACCTGCATCGAGCAACTGTTCTTTGATGCAAACGGGAAAATCCTCCCGGTGAAAATGACCAACAGTGGTGTGCAAATACATCCCATGCAATAACGGATCATTGATTCGTTTTTATAAATGTTGAACTCCCAGGCCTCGGACAGCAGGAACCGTGTTGGCATTGCGTTTTTCTGCCGTGCCAAAAAATTGTTGTTCATGAAATTTCTCTTCACAGTCGTGTATAATTAAACAGAAAATTAGCGTTGATTTTTTCTATTTTGAAAGCAATCAAAACTTCTGTTATGAAAACAAAACGACTGGTCATCATGCTTTGCTGTATGATTTTCCCCTGCTGGATGATGGCACAAACAAGGCTCATCACGGGCACGGTTCGTAACAATTCCGGCAACGTGGTTCCCGCCGCCTCCGTTCTTCTAAAAGGCACGTCCAACGGCGTCTCCGCCGATGAAGCCGGAAGGTTTTCCATCAACGTTTCCGGGAAGAATCCCGTCCTCGTGATTTCTTCTGCTGGCTTTGGCAGCCAGGAAATCAGCGTCGGTTCTGCCGATGATTATAACATCGTGCTAAACGGTACCGGGCAACTGGAAGGGGTTGTGGTAACAGCCCTCGGGATCAGCAGGAAGGAAAGGTCACTGGGTTATGCAACACAACAAATCAAAGGCGAAAATCTTACACTCACCAAAGAACAAAATGTGCTCGGATCGCTTGCAGGAAAAGTTGCAGGCGTACAGGTAGTTGGCGCTTCGGGTGCAAGTTTGGGCGGAACACAAAAGACGAAAATACGGGGGGTGAATTCTCTTAACGGTAACGATCAGCCGCTGATCGTTGTGGATGGAACGCCGATCTCGAATTCAAATTTTGGCAATTCAAATGGTAACGGCCCCGATCTTGGAAACGTAGCGCAGGATATCAACCCCGATGATATTGAATCGGTGAATGTACTTAAAGGCCCGGCTGCTTCTGCGTTATATGGCTTACGCGGGCAGTACGGTGTGATCCTGATCACCACACGCAAAGGAAAAAGAGGTGCTAAAAAAATCGACGTTCAATATAGTTCGGCGTTTTCAATAGAAAAGACGGGCAATTTTTTACCGCTGCAGGATATTTATGGCGTTGGAAACAACCAGACATTCTTAGTGCTGGCTAATGGAGATAAATATGTAAACGGAAATGATGAAAGCTGGGGGCCGAAGATGGACGGCACACCAGTGCGGATGTATTATAGCTTTTACCCCCAGGATGCCGAGTTCGGAAAGCTTACGCCCTTCATTCCGCATCCCGATAATGTAAAAGATTATTTCCGCACGGGATTCAATATCGTGAATAATATCGCTGTTTCCGGCGGAAATGAAAACATGTCTTTTCGCCTGAGTTATAACAACGCATATATCAAAGGCGTAATGCCCGGCACTTCTTTAACAAGAAACAACATTGGCCTGAACAGTTCGCTGGACATTACCAAAAAACTTACAGCAGGCGCGAACATCAATTTCGCCAATAATAAAGCAACACGTCCATCACAAGGTTATCAGGGCACCGCAACCGGCCAGGTACAGTGGTTCCAGCGGAATATTGACATGAACCGGCTGAAAAATTACCGCTATGCGGATGGTACCATCATGAACTGGAATGTGAACCCGAATACCACAACCGGCATCATTACAAACAACAAACCGAGCGATTGGAATAACCCTTATTTTGATGCTTATGCCAATAGCAATGATGATAACCGCGACCGGATCTTTGGCGACATCAATTTAAGTTACCAGGTAATCCCGGGCCTGAAACTGGCTGCCTTCCTGCGCTCGGACATGTACACGCAAAACATTTCGCACAAAGAAGCCTTGGGCGGCAGGCTCGATGAAGGTTATTCGGTAACTAAATATCAAAACAAAGAATTCAATTATGAATTCCTGGCGCAGTACACAAAATTATTCGGGCAGGTTTCTTTTAATGCGAATGTCGGCGCTAATAAATACACCCGAAATGTTAGTTCGGTGAGCGGTGCAACAGTTGGCGGTTTGTCCAGCCCGGCATTTTATAGCCTGGCAGGTTCTGTCGCCAGGCCAAATTTGTCGTCTTTCATTTTAAATAAAGAAATACGCAGCGTGTACGCGATGGCGTCGTTTGGCTACCGCGATATTTACTTCCTGGATGCATCTATCCGGAATGATGTTTCTTCCACATTGCCGGTACAAAATAATTCCTATTCCTACCCTTCTGTTTCGGCCAGTTTTGTATTTAGCGAGCTCACAAAATGGAAGCCACTTTCCTTCGGTAAACTTCGTGCAAGCTACGCCGTTGCGGGCGGTGATGTAGATCCATACCAGACAAGAAATACCTACAATGTCGGGACAGTATATGTTGGTCCAACGGCTACGATCAATACATTAAGCGTGCCCGACAGGTTGAACAATGCGGGCATCAAACCTTCATTCGGCAAAGCTTTAGAGACCGGTGTTGAATTGAAGTTTTTAAACAACAGGCTGGGAATAGACTTCACCTACTACATCCAGCGCAATGAAAATCAAACGATCGAATTGAATGTATCCGGCACAAGTGGCTTCGCAACAACAGTGGCTAATGCCGGGCTGATCGAAAATAAAGGCATTGAATTATCCTTAACAGGCACACCCGTACAAAGCAAATTTTTCACCTGGAATACCACGTTGAACTTTGCACGAAACCGAAGCATGGTGAAAGAACTGTATCCCGGCATCAATGTGTATCAACTAGACAATAATGTGTACTCCAGCGTACCCATCTTTCTCAATGCCGCTGTAGGGAAGCCTTTCGGCAGCCTTGTCGGGCAAGCTTACCTGCGTGATTCTGCAACAGGGCAAATAAAATTAGATGCGGCGAATCTTCCCTTGTTTGAAACCAATCATGATTTCGGAACCGTATTGCCAAAATTCACGGGTGGGTTTTTAAACAGTTTTAAGATCTGGAAATTTGATCTGAATGCGATGATCGACTTCCAGTCGGGGGGACAATTTTTCAGCTGGACAAAAATGCTGGCGATCAAATCCGGGCAGGCCGAAGAAACAGCAGCGTTGAATGACAAAGGGGTAAACGTTCGCGAAACACCGGCGAATGGTGGCGGCGTACGCGTGGACGGCATCTCTAATGCAACCGGGCTGCCTGTTACGGCATACGTTGACGCGCGGTCTTATTTCCGAAACACGATCGGTACCAGGATTTACGAGGAATGGTTGTTTGATGCTTCTTATATCAAACTAAGAGAAGTAAGCCTGGGCTTTAATTTTGAGCCGGCGATGTTAAAGAAAACGCCTTTCAAAACGGCGAAGCTTGCCTTCATCGCACGCAACCCGGCCATGATCTGGCAAAAAGCACCTAAAGGCCTGGAACCATCAGAATTATCTTATGGCAGCGGCTCCATCAGCTGGCTGGAAAAAGGCGAATTTCAAACCGTGCGTTCTTACGGCGTTAGTTTAAATCTTTCATTTTAATTATCCTGAATATGAAAAAGATCCATTTATTTATACCAATATTATTCGCGGGATTATTGCTACTCGGCAGTTGTAAAAAATTTACAGAAGAAGACAATACCGATCCCAACCGCCCTACCAAAGCATCTGGTACGCAACTGATCGCCAATGCCGAAATGTTTTTGGCGGATATGAGTTCATCGCCTTTCGGTGTCCATTACCCGCAACATCTGTCCAACACATCTTTCACCGATAACTCGCGTTATACAACCATCTATTTTAATTTTTATGGCTGGTATGCCGGGCCGTTGATGAACCTGGAAACTGCGCTCAATTCAACGCTCGATGCCAACGAAGGCCCGATTGTAAATCAACAGGCGGTGGCTAAGATCCTGAAGGCGTTTATTTTCTGGCATATGACGGATCGCTGGGGCGACATTCCTTACACCGAAGCGTTGAAAGGCGCGGCTAATTTTACGCCCAAATATGATAAGCAACAGGATATCTACAATAATCTTTTCCAGTTGCTGGATGAAGCAAATGCTGCGATCGTAACCGGGAATATCAAGAACGATATCATGTATGGCGGCGATATGACGAAATGGAAAAAGATGGGCAATACGATTCATATGCTCATGGCTTTGCGTTTGTCGAAAGTAGATCCTGTAAAAGGCGCAGCAGAATTCATCAAAGCGAACAATAATGGCGTGATGGCTGCCAACACAGACAACTTCGCGTATCCGCATCTCGCTGATCCGGCCAATGAAAATTACTGGTATAATCAATTCACCCGCCTTGGGCGCAACTGGTTCGCAGTGAGTAAACCGCTGGTTGATTATATGAAACCACTGGATGATCCCCGCTTGCCCGTGTTTGCGAATAAAAATACGGCAGGTAATTATGTCGGTCTTGATTATGGCCTGCCCGGTTCTACCACAGTTGTTATCAATAATTATTCATTGCTGGGCTCAGGATTGCGTTTACAAAATTCGCCCGTTTATCTTGTCACCTATGCGCAGGCGTTATTTGCAAAAGCAGAAGCTGCAAAACTTGGATGGATCGCTGGCGCCGATGTTACTGCTAAAACAAATTATGATCTGGCGCTCGAACAATCCATTCGCCAATGGAATAACAATGATATCAGCGGGCTACCCTTATTTAAATCGCATGTAGAAGTGCAATACGACCCGTTGACTGCCATCAAACAAATTGCGACACAACGCTGGGTGCATTTATTTTTAAACGGCTATGAAGCCTGGGCTGAATGGCGCCGCACAGGTTATCCCGCGTTGGTTGCAGCACCTGGTGCAAATGGCAACCAGATCCCCAGGCGCGAAGGTTACCCCGTCCAGGAAAGATCGAACAACACAGCAAATTACAATGCGGCAGTGGGTTCGTTTCCTTACGGTGGAAATGATGACCTGAACGCACGCGTGTGGTGGGACAAACCTTAAACAAACAGAAAACCCAGAAGCCCATCCTTACCGTGGGCTTTTTTTTTATTTTTGCCACGACAGGGATCTGGCCAGCGCCCCAACTTGAACGGGAGGCTCGCTGCATTTTGCCCATCACGGCCACATCAACAGCGTGCTTTCTGCAAACAAAAAATCAACATAATGGAAACAACTGAGCTCGAAATAAAGACAAGAATACAAATAGCAAAACCTGTATCGGACGTATTCGAAGCGATCATCTACCCTGAGAAGATGCGCCACTACTTCATCGCGGAAAGCAGTGGAATCATGGAAGCGGGGAAAAAGCTTACCTGGAAATTTCCTGAATTTGATATGGAGGTTCCCGTGAGTGTACAAGAAATCATCGCAAACCAACAGGTTTCTTATCAATGGGATATTGGCGAGAGGCAAACAGTTGTACTGATCGCTTTAAAAGAAGCAGGCGATAACGCTACGCTGTTAACCATTACAGAAGGCTCGATGCCAAATGATGAAGCCGGGATTAAATGGTTAAAAAGTAATACGGAGGGCTGGGCAAATTTTCTGGCCTGCATGAAAGCCTATCTTGAATACGGCATCAATCTACGCAAAGGCGCATTTGATTTTATGAAGACGACAGCCAATCCTTAACGTGCAGCGGCAGTCCATTTCAGCACGTATGTATCGCAACCGAGGTTATTGATATTCATGCGAAAGGTGCCGGCAGCAGTATTCCCTTTAATTGTAGCATCCAGATCAAAACGCCATGCTGTTGAACCGCCGTTTGGGGGCTCAGAGATATGATCGTTCACTTTTCCGTTGAGCACCTTGAAACTTCCTTCCGGTCCTACTCTCGTACTTTCAAGTTTACCACTGCAGCGCCAGTAACCTTTAAACGTTAGGTTATCCAGCTTAGAGCCATCGGCCGATAAATCGAAAAACAAAGAATCGCCTTTCATACCGTTAGAGATCGCTCCAGCGAAATGCCGTGCCTTTGCTGACGATGGAGATGCAGCCGCCATATTATTATCGCCGGAATGTTGATTTTCTGTACTGCCTGTCGTACAGGCGAATAATAAACAGCAGCCGATAAATTGCGAAATGCTCAACATAAATAATTTTTAAACAATATTACGAAAGAGATCAATTAAAAAAGCAGCAACCCATTTCGCGTGAGTGAAAATTTCATGGTTTTGTTAAACCGGCAATTCCTGAGCGGCATTCAATTATTTTTGCAGGTATGATCATCGGCAAAAAAACGTTAGTTACAAATAATTTCTGGTCCTGTAAATTGGCCTGCCTTGTTTCTTTGCTGTTGTTGCTGCAATCCTGTGCCGCTACAAAAGCACAGCCCGTTAAAACTTATAACCTCGTTACCGATTTCGGCGCGGTAGGCGATAACCGAACGAATAACTATGCAGCTTTTCAGCATGCGGCTGCCACGCTTTCTGGTAAAAGAAATATCCTGTTACAGATTCCGCAGGGGCAATATTATATCGCAGATTATAAAGTGGAGGGCGGGCCTAAAAAAAATAACATCAGTGATGTGATCTTTCGCAATATCACCGGATTTCGCATTGAGGGCAATAACAGCCTCGTGCGTGTGAACGGCAATTTTAAACGTTCCGCAGATTATAAGAATTCGGGAGTTTCATTTGACTACGCCTACAACAATACGGTGAGCCCGTTTACATTTACCAATTGCAACCAAACCTCATTAAACGATATTACTGTCGAAGGCGGAGTTCAGCAAATGACCAAAGATCCACACGTGGTTGAAGGATTTTGCTATGGCGTGATGATCCAGGATATAAAGCCCGGCGATGTGTCCAGCAATGTAAGTTTCAATAATATTCATGTAAACTATTTCGCAACAGACGGGTTGTTTATCCGGAGTAGCGGAAAAAATATCCGCGTGAATAACTCCTCATTCATGCACAACGCGCGGCAAGGATGCAGCATCGTAAAAGGAAAAGACATCACGATCAACAGGTCCGTTTTTGATTCTACGGGCTACACAGGCAAATATGGATCGCATTCTCCGGCTGCGGGAGTAGATATAGAAAATGAATACAGCATAGCGGACCTTACCGGTGTAAAGATCAGTAATTCTGTTTTCCGTCATAATTTCGGATTCCAGTTTGTCAGCACCGCCGCATCAGGCACTGTGATGCTGGATTCCTGCTTTTTCCGCGACAACACCGGAGGTTATTCCAACGGCTTCAACGGCGTCGGCATATATAGTTATAATTCCGGTATGACGAATTCTATTTTGTTCGGCATGATCCAGCTCGAGACCGCTCACGAAACATACCAGGGCACCCAGCCGTTATTGTATAAAAATAACATCATCTATTCTGGACAGTCGGCGATATTGAGTTCAGATTTTAACAGTAAAGCAGATATAACGGACAACCTGCTGCTGATGTTGCCAAACGCGGTTCCTGGCCAGTTTTTTCCGCATATCCGGAATTCCAACGCAAATTTTACGCGCAACCTTATCGTACTTCATGCAGACAAAATGTTAACACATAAAAACCAATTCACGGGCCTCGTACAAAATGTAAAAAATGCCAATGATAATTTTTGGTTCATCAACAACAACAAATCGGCCACGGCAAAAGCAGTGAAACAAACGAAGGATTTCTATTTCGTGTCTTATGATGGCGTGAAAAATCTTGGCAACCAGTTTTTTCCTGAAAATGAAAAAATTGCCTCGGCCAGGGATCCAAAAAGTAAAATGTTATCCATCAATAAAACAGATGAATTACTTGGCAGCAGCCTGTTCAGGGAGTTTAATCAACAATCATATAACGCAACTTTCCTCGCCCAGGCTGATCTTATACGAAAGTCGATGGCGATGATCGCAGGGCCGCTGAAATAATTCGTCTACTAAATTTTTTTTATGAAACGTTATCCCCGCAATGCAACGATCCATTCCGTTTGTCTCGCCTTTGCTATTCTTTTCCTCAGTTCCTCCTGCAGTAACAACAATGATGAAGCAGCCGTAAATCAACTGCCCGACTCTACAGAAACAGTTCAATATTTTGATAAACCCGGCCCGGCAGAAACTGTTGAAGCACCACTTACCTGGCAATTGAATTACGAGAAACAAACGAAGAAGAAAAATCCCGCGTTGGCCCAGGCGACATTAAACGCAAACCAGGTAGTCACCGCATTGAATACAGCTTACCCTGAAATAAAACTGGAGCTCAGGTCGATCTCGCACGATACCATCTTTACGCAGATTAAAGACGCGGAATATTTCACGAACCAGATGGGCAGCAGTGGTGCGGCTTTTTACCTGGCTCAGGCCGTACTCAACCTCGCCGAAGTGAAAGGTATCAACCGCGTGAAAATAGATTTTGAGCGTGGAAGCCACGCATCGCCCGGGGTTTGGGGCAAAGAAGCTTTTGCTGAATATAAGGAAGTACAGTAAGCTGAATTAAATGTCGGCCTTTATGCTTATCAAATCATCGAATCAGCATGTCATTATTTAGCCAGGACCGAATAGAAAACCTGCTTCCCCGCGACGGGGTCGTGCCTTACTATGGCAAAATATTTTCAGCGGAAGAAGCCAACCGGTACTTTCAATATTTACTGCAACATATATCCTGGAAAAATGATGAGGCGGTTATCTTCGGGAAACATTTTATCACGAAGCGGAAAGTTGCCTGGTATGCTGCGAAGGAATTTAGTTATACCTATTCCGGTACGAGCAAAACAGCACTACCCTGGACAAAAGAATTGCTGCAGTTAAAAAGCATCACCGAACAACTGACAGGAGAAAAATATAATTCCTGTTTATTAAACCTCTATCATGATGGCGATGAAGGGATGGCCTGGCATAGCGATGATGAAAAAAGCTTAGGTAAAAATGCTAGTATCGCTTCCCTGAGCTTTGGCGCTGAACGAAAATTTTGCTTTAAACATAAGACGACAAAAGAAATGGTTTGCCTGCTCCTGGAACATGGCAGCCTGCTGGAGATGAAAGGAACAACGCAGGCCAATTGGTGGCACCGCTTGCCTAAAACAGTGAAGATCAGTACCCCCAGGATCAACCTTACTTTCAGAAGCATGGCCGGGGCATAGTATAAACAACGGGGGGCCTGTAGTAAATATTCGAGATTGCTGAAATGCTTTACGGGCGCAGGTTTCACATGATAAATATTCCTACTTTCGCGACTCAAAAACCAACTCCCTTGAAAAACATTTACCAGAAAGTTCTCTTCGCTTTTATTTTTATTATCAGCTTCTACCGCGCAGATGCACAGTTTGCAGCCGATCAGAATTTCAACAGCAATATTGGTTTCAGCATTAGTTCCAACAACTTTGTACTGAATAACGTTCGTTACATTCTTACCGGTCCTTCTACCTACAGCAATGAAGTCACCAACTACGGTGCATTGAGTTCCTCAGGTTCCGACGGCGCTATGATGTTTGATATGATGGGCATGTCTACCCTTTCTTCAGTGAGGATAGAAATGAGCAATGGTTCGGCGTTCAAACTCGACGGTATGCATATTGATTTTATCGCAAATGCCAATATCCGGATCAGTCCAAACGGCGATGCAGCGAAGGCAGTAACTTATACATCAAATAATATGTATACAAACCAGCTGGTGGATGTTTCAGCCAACACAAATTTCCAGAACGTAAACTATATCAGCATCACCGGTTCAAATCTGACGCTCGACCTGGATGATTTAAATTTCTCTGCAGCAGTCGTTGTTGTTCCGGTTAACCTTACCCGTTATACTGCTACGCGTGATGGCAAAAGAAACAAACTGGAGTGGGAAACCGCGCAGGAAGCGGGCAGCAGTCATTTTGATATTGAACATGCTACGGACGGTATCAATTTTAAAAAGATCGGTAATCGCCAGGCGGCCGGTTCTTCTTCTACGCCGCAGCAGTATAGCTTTTATGATGAGGCGCCTGTAGCAGGGAAAAATTACTACCGTCTCACACAAATTGATGTAGATGGCAAATCAACCAGCTACGAGGTGAAATGGTTACAGGTAGACGTAAATAATTCAACGACCACTGTCGGGCCAAATCCTGCAACCGATCAACTGACCATACGCAACGCAAAAGCCGGCAGCACTTATTACATTTTTAATAATGTAGGGGAACTGATGCAGCAGGGAAAAATTCCGCAGGCAACTGCTACGCTGAATGTAAAAACACTGGTGACAGGAAGCTATCTCCTTGTGATCGGCAAAGAATTCTCTTTCCGGTTTATTAAAAAATAAATTTGCAAACATCTTATTCGAACCGGGGCTGAACGTCCCGGTTTTTTTATGCAGTTTCCTGTCTTGTTGATTTCGTAATTTCACGCGTGCAACAACAAGTCTTCGATTATTTTTCTGCGCATCCGCAATGGGCGGTCATGGTCAGCATCGCCATCAGTATCCTGATCGCGATCTTAGGTTTGGTTCCGAGTTTTTTTATCACCGCCGCAAATATTTTATTCTTTGGTTTCTGGCCAGGAACCTTTTATTCTTTTCTCGGCGAAGCAATGGGAGCCGGTATCGCTTTCCTGCTTTACCGCGCGGGATTGAAGAAGAATATCCTGCCGCAGTTGCACAAACACCCAAGACTAAGCAAACTGCTGGAAGCTCCTGGCAAACAGGCCGCCGGCCTCGTATTTTTATGCCGGCTAATCCCATTTATCCCTTCCGGTTTGGTGACATTCGCAGCAGCCATAGGGCGTATCTCGTTCACGTTATTTTTTATCTCCAGTTCGGTTGGGAAAATACCTGCGCTCTTGCTGGAAGCTTATTCTGTAAATGAAGTTTCGAAATTCGACTGGCAGGGAAAACTGATCCTGGGCATTTGTGCCGTTACCGGATTGATCTTCCTGGTTAAAAAAATTGCTCGAAAATAATCGATGCCGATCGCTGAGAACATTCGGATATTTGCAGTAACAATGCTCACTATGACGAAACTTTCAGTCAATATTAATAAGCTCGCAACATTACGCAATTCGAGAGGCGGTAACAATCCTGATCTGGCAAAAGCTGCTTTGGATATCGAGCGCTTTGGGGCGGATGGCATCACCGTTCATCCGCGCCCCGATGAACGGCATATCCGTTACCAGGATGTATTTGATCTGAAAAAAGTATTGCATACAGAATTTAATATTGAAGGGAATCCTACAGAGGAAAAATTTGTGGAACTCGTCCTGCAGAATAAACCTGCGCAGGTAACATTGGTTCCGGACGCGCTGGGGCAACTCACCAGCAATCATGGTTGGGATACGATCGTTCACCAGCAATACCTGGTGGACATAATCAGCAGGTTTAAAAACGCGGGTATCCGCGTCTCCATTTTTGTAGATCCTTTACCGGAGATGATCATGGCGGCAAAAACAACCGGGACAGACCGTATCGAACTATACACGGAAGCATATGCAACGCAATTCCCAACGAATAAGGAAGAAGCCATCAGGCCCTACCAGCTCGCTGCTGCCACTGCGAATGAATTAGGCCTTGGTATTAACGCCGGCCATGATCTTGACCTGCAGAACCTTTCCTACTTCGCTAAAAATATTCCCGGCCTGCTGGAAGTATCGATCGGTCATGCATTGATCAGTGACGCCATTTACCTGGGCCTCGAAAATACGGTGCAGTTATACAAACGTTGCCTGAAACCTTCATAAAAAAATCCTCAACAAGTGCTGAGGATTTGTTCATGAAAAATTAGTTTATTTATTGAAGAAGGCTTGTAAGCTTCTGTTCCAATGCGAGCCCGCGTAAGTTTTTTGCAATCACGTTGCCCTGCGGATCGAGCAGGAAATTTTGCGGAATACTGAAAATTTCAAATTTTTGTGCCACGGCGTTGTTCCAGCCTTGCAGATCGCTCAATTGCGTCCAATGCAGGGCATCTGCAGCAATCGCTTCCACCCATGGCGCTTTTGATTTATCGAGCGAAATGCCCAGCACCGTAAAATTTTTCGATTTAAATTTATTGAACACATTCACTACGTTCGGGTTTTCCTGGCGGCATGGCCCGCACCAACTCGCCCAAAAATCTACCAGCACATATTTTCCTCTTAATGAAGACAAGGAAACCGGTGTACCAGATGTATCCGCCTGGGAAAAATCTGCGAGTGGTTGTCCGATCGGATTTTTCTTACTATCCGCGATCAGCTTGGCGATATATGAACCGATCGGAGAAACTTTTACTTTTGGATCGATGCCATTAAAAAGGATTTCCATCTGCGACGCATCGTCTGTTAATTGATTCACGCGATATACGGCTACCGGGCTAAGATAAGACGCTGGGTGTTCTTTCACGAAACGCTCCAACACAGTTGTTGCTTCACGCAGCTGAATGGAATCTGCCATAGCAGGTTGCGCAAAAAAAGCTTCGTATTTCTTCGTGAGATCATTGTATAAAACAAAATCATCGTGCGACGCGGACCCCTTGATAACAGCTTTATCGAAAGCATCTTTCTTTGCTTCGATATTGATCATGCTATTGTCCAGAAAAATATTGATAAACGGCGGCTGTCCATTAATGCCGATCACTTTGAAATCAGGATAATCTGTTTTGCCTTTCAAGACGGCAAGCCCCTTTGTGAGCTTTCCTGTTGCTTCGGGCGCACCTGTATTTGGATTGATGACATTTACAATGGTTCCATCGGGATAGCCCGCAATTTTTGCGCTGATATAATATTCAGTGCTGTCTTTTAACAGGGCAACTTTCGCAGGCTTTGCTTTAAGCACCGTTTTCTTCGCAGAAGAACTGACCGTTTTCGTTTTCACAGTTTTTTTCACCTGCGCAAAACTTAGAGCCGGCGCGAGAAAAAAGAAAAGAAGGTATTTTTTCATTGATAACTTTTGAATACGCAATTTAAAATTTCTTTCGGGACTGAGTCGTCTCTATGAAAGAATTAACATCCCCTATTTTCCCCGGATCATGCGAATAAAGGCCGCTGTATCTTCGGTAATATTCGCTGATGCGCGAATGGCGTTAATATAAGCTGAGCCTACAATTCCTCCTGCAGCATGCGCTGCCGCCAATTGATAACTCTGCGCATCTTTGATTCCGAACCCGATCAAAATGGGGTTTGCCAGTGACATCCCCGCTAATTTTTTAAAATATCCAACCTGGCTTTCCAGCCCTGCATTACTGCCAGTGGTAGACGCAGATGAAACGGCATATAAAAATCCCCTGCTCAGCGCATCTGCCTTGAGAATCCGCTTCCCGCCTGTTTCCGGTGTAACTAAAAAAATAAAATGCACGCCGTGCTTTTCAAACATTGGCTTGTAGATATGTTCAAATTCGTACATCGGAAGATCCGGGATAATTACGCCCGAAACGCCCGCTGCCGCCGCCGCCGCACAAAATTTTTCCATCCCGAATTGAAGCACGGGATTTAAATAACCCATCAAAATGACGGGTATGTGCACCTGGTCTTTTACTTCATCCAATTGTGTAAATAACCGGCCTATGGTCATACCGTTTGCCAGTGCCTGCATATTGCTTTCCTGGATAACCGGACCGTCGGCGATTGGATCGCTATAAGGCATACCCAGTTCGATCATGTCTGCACCGCCCGACTGCAATGCCAGCATAACTTCTGCCGTGCTTTCCATTTTTGGAAAACCGGCAGTGCAATAAATATTGAGCAAATTGTTGCGTTTATCCGCAAACGTTTTATCAAGTAAGTTCATGCGTAATTTTTACAGGTGCTGCATGTAGGTGGCCATATCCTTATCACCACGGCCGCTGAGGCAGATCACGACGCGGTCCTGTTTTTTAAATTTGATCCGGTTTAAAATGGCGAACGCGTGCGCAGATTCCAATGCGGGAATAATGCCTTCGGTTTTCGATAAATGAAATGCCGCGAACAGCGCCTCTTCGTCTGTTGCAGAAACAAAAACGGCACGCTTGCTTTTAAAAAGATTAGCATGCATCGGACCTATTCCAGGGTAATCCAGTCCGGCTGAAATGCTGTGTGGCTCTGTCACCTGGCCATCTTCCGTTTGCATGAGCAGGCTCTTGCTGCCATGTAGAATGCCGGCCGTTCCTAATTGTGTGGTCGCTGCGGTTTTACCAGAATCAACACCACAACCTGCGGCTTCCACGGCGATGAGTTTCACATCTTTTTTATCCAGGAAATGATAGAACGCACCTGCTGCATTGCTACCGCCGCCAACACAGGCGATTACGTGCGTCGGCCATTCATGGCCCGTTTGCCGGCTCACCTGCTTTTTTATTTCTTTACTGATAACGCTTTGAAAACGGGCCACCATATCCGGGTAAGGATGAGGGCCCACAACACTGCCGATAATGTAATGGGTATTTTCCGGGTGGTTGATCCAGTCACGGATCGCTTCATTGGTCGCGTCTTTCAAGGTTTTACTTCCACTTGTTGCAGGTATAACCGTAGCCCCCAGCATACGCATCCTCGCCACATTTGGCGCCTGGCGCTCAATATCTTTCTCACCCATATACACAATGCATTCAAGGCCTTTCAACGCACAAACAGTGGCTGTTGCCACACCATGCTGACCTGCGCCGGTTTCTGCAATGATGCGGGTTTTACCAAGCTGTTCGGCAACCAGGATTTGGCCGATGGTATTATTTATTTTGTGCGCGCCGGTATGACACAGGTCTTCGCGCTTTAAGAAAATATTCGTTCCATATTCCCTGCTCAGGTTTTCGGCAAAAAATAATGGCGTTGGCCGGCCAACATAATCGCGCAGCAATTGCTTAAATGCCTTCCTGAACTTTTTCGTTTGGCTGATCTTCCTGTACTGCTTTTTTAACTCCTCAATATTAGGCTGCAGCATTTCCGGAATAAATGCCCCGCCAAATTCTCCGTAATAGCCGTGCTTATCTGGCTGCCGGAATGTTATACCTGCTTTCATTTGTGCTGTTGCGCCTTATTTCAGGCCATGAATGAATTGTAATAGTAACGCCATGTCTTTCACACCCGGTTCTTTTTCAAACCTGCTGTTGATATCCACGCCATAATAATCGGGATGCTTGAAAGCCTTTACCAATGCCGCATCCTCGGGGCCAATGCCGCCACTCAGGAAAAAAGGCTTTTCAATTTTACTCTTGGCGATTTTTGTCCAATCGAACTTTTTGCCCGTGCCGCCAAAACTGCCGTTACCGCCCGCGTCAAACAAATAGTAGTCACATGCTTCATCATAATCTGCGATCATATAGTCAATCGACTTCTCACTATTATCATCGATGCGGAAGGCCTTGATCACTTCGATCTCGTCGGAAACCTGCTCACATAAATGAGGCGATTCATCACCATGCAACTGGACAATGTCGAGGCCATATTTCTCCACGGTATCCATGATCTCATCATATTCTGCATTCACAAACACGCCAATTTTTTTTATATCCAGATCGGCAGTAATGATCTCTTTCCCGGAAATTTTATCGCCCGCATATCTAGGCGATTGCTTGTAAAAAACCAGGCCGGCGAAATCAATATCCAGGCCGTCGAGTTGTTGCAATTGTTTTATGCTGGTAATGCCACAAACTTTTATATTCATAAAATTATATTAGGGGTTAAAAGATGATGTTCAAATTTTTGGATTTGTAAGTGAGGTAACAAAATCACGAAAGGCTTCACCGGGATGCTGCGCTTTCATAAATGCTTCGCCAACTAAAAAACCGTGGAAACCGGCTTCTTTAAACCGATGGATCATCGCTACGTCCGAGATGCCGCTTTCCGCAATCTTCACTACATGCTGCGGCAACATCTTTCCAAGGCGTAAAGATCGGTCTATATCCACCTTAAATGATTTTAAATCCCGGTTATTAATCCCAACCATATCCACTTCATCACAAACGCTGTTTAATTCGTCTTCACCATGCAATTCCAGCAAAACTTCCAGGCCCAGCTTCCTGGCGTAACGTGCCAATTCCTTTACCCCCGCAGGTTTGAGGCAGGCTGCGATCAGGAGGATCACATCAGCGCCCATCGCCTTGGCAGCCGAGATCTGGTAAGTGTCAATGATAAAATCTTTACGCAGGATCGGGATCTCGTTCACACGTGCAGCAACAAGATCGTCGGTACCGCCGCCAAAAAATTCATGATCCGTCAGCACAGACAAACCGCTCGCCCCGAAGCGCGTATAGGCGCCTGTTACAGAAAGCACATCCGCATGTTCATTGATAAAACCTTTGGAAGGCGACTTCCGTTTAAATTCCGCGATCAGGCCTGTGGCATTATCCGTTAGTAAGTTTTGTTTGAGCGAAAGACAACGGCGCGCAAAATAACTCGTGTCAAATAAGTCCTTTTCAGGTACCATCAATTTGCGCACGGCTACTTCTTCCTCTTTATGGGCGATGATCTTCTGGAGAATATTCATGATCCCGGGATTAAGGTTTGAAGAGACTTATATGCGTTACCGCTTTCCAGGCTTTCTACGGCGAGCTGGTAGCAATGCTCATAGTCAGGGTATTTACCGGTGCAAGATAACGCCATTGCCGCATTTGCGATGACGACAGCATTCTGGGCCCATGTTCCCTGCCCTTTTATGATCTTCAAAAATATGGCAGCGGATTCTTCCGGCGAGTGGCCGCCATAAATATCCGATGCCGACACAACGCGTTTGCCCAGTGTTTCTGCCGAAGCGATTCTTTCACCGTTCCTGGTAATGATGCGCGTGTCGCCTGTAAGCGAAATTTCATCGTAACCTTCCAAACTATGGATGATCGTAAAAGCCGTTGCGGATTGTTGAAACAGGTAATTGTAAAGCCTCGCCATTTCCAGGTTGAAGACACCGATCAACTGGTATGCAGGGCCGGCGGGATTCACCAGCGGCCCAAGCATGTTGAAAAAAGTACGCACACCCAGGCTTTTGCGAATGCCCGAAACAGCTTTCAATGCTGGGTGAAATAATGGCGCATGAAGAAAACAAATGTTTGCTGTAGCTAATTGGTTTTGTAAAACAGCGCTATCGGTACTGAATGAATAACCAAGTTGCTCCATGAGGTTGGAGGAACCACTGATACTCGACGCCGCATAGTTACCATGTTTTGCGACCTTATTGCCGGTGCCTGCTACAATGAAACTGCTGAGCGTGGAAATATTAAATGTATTTTTTCCATCGCCGCCTGTGCCGACAATGTCGAGTACGGCCAGGCCGCCCAGATCCACTGGCAGCGCAAGTTCCAGCAAGGCATCTTTAAACCCTTCCAGTTCGTCCAGTGTGATACTGCGCATGAGGTAGACGGTGATAAAAGCGGAGATTTCCGTTTCGCTGTACGCGTTACGGGAAATATCTACCAGCACAGACCTAGCCTCCGCACGGGTTAATGTTTTATAATCGAAAAGTTGTTGTAAGATCTTTTTCATGATGTTCTTTGATCTGCCATTGTTAAATTATTCTGCCAGCCAGTTGCGCATGATCGTTTCGCCTTTGGGCGTCAATACACTTTCGGGATGGAATTGCACGGACTGTATATCGAAAGTTTTATGTTGCATCGCCATAATATAATCCTGGTCATCCACAGCAGTAATGACTAATTCGCCGGGGAAGTTTTGCCTTGATACGATCCAGCTATGGTAACGCCCAACTTCTATCGCTTCGTCCATTCCCCGGAATAATTTGCTTTTAGAATCCACGACCTTTATCGGCGTAGCGATGCCATGATAAACGTTTTCCAGGTTGATCAATTCTCCGCCAAAGGCTTCGCCAATTGCCTGATGGCCGAGGCACACACCAAGGATCGATTTACTGGATGCATACTCCCTGATAAGCGGCAACAGCATGCCCGCTTCAGACGGGATACCCGGACCCGGAGATAAAATGATCTTATCATATTTCTTAACCTTTTCCAGCGGAATCTCATCGTTGCGCCTCACTTCCACTTTTGTATGCAGGATCTTTTCTACAAGATGAACAAGGTTGTAGGTAAAGGAATCGTAATTATCGAATACAAGAATTTTCGTCACGGTTATATTTTATTGAATGATTTGTTCAGCGGTTTCGATCGCCATTTTTAAAGCGCCCAATTTGTTATTCACTTCCTGCAGTTCATTTTCAGGTACACTTGCAACAACAACGCCGGCGCCGGCCTGGTAAATAAGCGTGTTATTCCTGCTCATGAAACTTCTGATCATGATCGCATGATTGCAATCGCCATTGAACCCGATAAAACCGATCGTGCCGCCATAAAAGCCACGGGCCGAAGGTTCTGTTGCATCAATTAATTGCATGGCTTTATATTTTGGCGCACCGCTTAACGTTCCCGCAGGAAAACTGCTGCATAAAATATTGAACGGATTTGCCCCTGCAGGAAGCTTCCCGGATACTTCGCTTACCAAATGGATCACATGAGAATAGTAATGTGTTTTACGAAAACTGGTCACTTCCACTTCTGTACAAACCCTGCTTAGGTCATTACGCGCCAAATCGACCAGCATTACGTGCTCTGCATTTTCCTTTGCATCATTTTCCAGAGCAGTTGCAGCGAGCTTATCCTTCTCTTCATTCGCGGTTCGTTTAACCGTTCCCGCGATGGGATGCACGGTAGCTCTCTGCCCGTTGATCAACACCTGGCTTTCAGGAGATGAACCGAATAATTTATAATCGCCATAATCGAAATAAAACAAATAGGGACTTGGATTAATGCTGCGCAAAGCGCGGTAAACATTAAATTCATCACCGGTGAAGGCCTGGCCGAAACGCCGGCTCAGCACAACCTGGAACGTATCGCCGCGTTGACAGGAAGCGATCCCTTTCTTTACCATTTCGCGGTACTCCTCATCAGTGAGGTTGGAAGATTCTGTTCCTTTTCTACGGAAAGGGAACACCGGAACATCTTTGTTATGGAGGATCCGTTCCACCTCAGAAAGTTTTGATTCAAGGGAAGCGAAATGATTTTCGCAAAGAAAAAGCTGGTCTTTAAAATGATCAACGATGATCACGTATTGATACATGCGGTAACGCAACACCGGGATCGGCTGTTCTTCCTTATCTGCACTTTTTTTACTGGCGAAGCTGATCTTTTCTATCAACGGAATCGCGTCGTAACTCATATAACCGAAAAGTCCCTGGGCAATATTGGCAGGTTTTTCTGCAGGAGATTCGGGTTCAAACCGCTTCATAAACGTTTCCAGAATCAGGGGAAGACCGGCAGCCCTATCGAAAGCAATTTTTTCAGGTTCCTGCATCGGCAGCTTGTATTCTGCCTGCTGCCCTGCATTGATCTCGATTCCGGCAATCGCGTTGATCCCGATGATAGAAAAGCTATTTTCATTGGCGTGAAAATCTGTGCTTTCCAGTAAAATCGTATCGCGGAACCTGTCGCGGAGACGGAGATAAATCCCGACAGGTGTATAAACATCTGCCAGCATTTTTTTCACCGTGGTAGAAAATGTCATTTTTTTCATCACCGAAAATTAAAAAGCCCCAACATGTGTCGGGGCTCTGGTATTTTAAAAATATATAAATACAGGAATAGACACATCAATGCAGGATCATGTGCCAACGCCAATTCAGGTTATTTAATGCTGTCTGTTTCACTGATGCAAATATCTGTGGGAATAACCGGATTAAAAAAATTTTTTGCCTAAATTCAATAAAATTAATCCAGATGAATATACAACATACGGAAAAAGACAACCAGGGTTCATTCTTTATTGAAAAAGATGGTAAACAACTCGCAGAGATGGTTTATAACCTGAATGAACCGGGTCAGCTCGTGATCGAACATACAGAAGTAGACGATGAATTACGTGGCCAGAATATCGGTTATGAACTGGTTGTTGCAGGCGCTAATTACGCGCGCGAAAAACAACTCAAGGTCGTGCCTGTATGCAGGTTCGCCCGCGCCCTCTTCCATAAAAAAAAGGAAGAATTTGCAGATGTGGCTGCAGCGGAATATTAATATTTCATTTATATTATTTAACGATTATGACGATTACAATTTTTGGCGCAACAGGAATGGTGGGAAAATACCTGGTACAGCAAGCCTTGTTGCAGGATTTTACTGTAAGGGCTTTTGGCCGCAATATTTTGACGAAACAATACGACCATAATGAAAAACTCCATTTGTTCTCCGGCGCCTTGTTCGATGAAACGCAGGTGAGGGAAGCCATTCGTGGAACTGATGTTGTACTATCAGCGCTCGGTGGCGCATTTGACGGCACCGATAAAACCCGCAGCCTCGGCATGAAAAATATCGTGCTGCAAATGGAAAAAGAAAATGTGAAACGCATCGTCGCCATTGGAGGAATGGGCACACTCGATTCCGAAGATGATGAACCGATTATGAATACAGCAGGATATCCCAAACAGTTCTTTGCAGTCGGTAAAGAGCATTACAAAGCATACGAGTTTTTAAAAGCATCGAACCTGGACTGGACATTTGTTTGTCCGCCGGATATTCTTGATGCGCCGGCTACCGGCAGTTTTCACACGGCTGCCAATCATCCGCCAAAAGAAAATACATTTAAAATTAATGCCGGCGATCTTGCCCTTTTTATGTTATCGGAGATGAAGGAAAATCATTACCTGCAACAACGCGTGGGCATTTCCAACTGATCCATTACCAAGCACCATTTTTAATTAACTATCATGAGAAAGATTTTCCTGTTACTCCTGCTATTGCCTGCATTCGATTTGCTGGCACAGGACGCGATTGAATACAAAACCCCTCCGGCCGCCATTCGCGATCTGGTATTGGCAAAACCAACACCGTCTGTGAGTTTTGATCATGACGGGCAATGGGTGCTCATCATGGAGCGAAGCAGTATGCCCACGGTGGAAGACCTCGCGCAGCCTGAGTTACGGATCGCGGGGCTGCGGATCAATCCAAATAATTTCAGCGCAAGCAGGGCATCATACCTGACAGGTTTCAGCCTGAAAAATATTTCCTCCGGAATGGAATTTAAACTTACTGGCCTACCCTCACCCCTGCGCGCCGGCAATGTGCAATGGAGCCCGGATGAAAAGAAATTCGCTTTTACGCAGGCCAGTACCTACGGGGTCGATTTGTACAGCGTTGATATCGCCGCGCGCAAAGCAACCAAAGTAAATAAACAACCGCTGAACATTTTGCTGGGCGATGCTTTTAGCTGGCTCGATGGTAAAACCCTGTTATATAAAACGGTCATTAAGCCTTATTCGGCTGCGCCGGCAAAGCCCCTGGCACCGAAAGGACCGGTTGTACAGCAAAATCTCGGAAAGGTTGCGGCTAGTGTGACTTACCAGGACCTGATCAAGTCGCCGATGGATGAAGCAAATTTCGAATTCTATGCAACCACCCAGTTAATTAAAAACAACGGAATAGAAACGAAGCTGGGTGCTCCGGCTATTTATAACAGCATCGATGTATCTCCGGATCAAAAATATTTATTGATTGAAAAGATCAACAAACCATTCTCTTACCTGGTTCCGGCCGGCGGTTTTAACTCAACTGTATACATCACCGACATCAATGGTAAACTGGTAAAATCAATTGTGAACCTGCCCAGTTCAGAATTAGCACCGCGTGGAAATGATAACGTATTAAATGCACCCCGCGGCCATCAATGGCTCGATAACCAACCGGCAACTATTTCCTGGATTGAGCCATTGGATAGTGGCCTGATCAAAAATAATATGCCCTATCACGATGCCGCCTATACGCTGCCCGCTCCTTTTACCGGGGCGCCGAAACAACTCGTGAAAACCGCGATGCGCATGGGCAGTGTACGTGATATCAATAATGATCTTTTCCTGGTAACAGAATACAGCAGCGCAAAACATCGCAGCAAAACCAGCCGCCTGAATCCTAATAACGGTGAACTTGATGTACTGATAGACCGCAGCACTGACGATGCTTACAACGACCCGGGTACACCTGTAACAGATAAAAACAAATACGGCCGGAATAGTGTACGGCTGATTGACGGCTCCAAAATGCTGATGCGCGGCACAGGGGCGACAGCAAAGGGCGACATGCCTTTTTTATCCAGTTTCGATCTTACGACAAAAAAATCCACGATACTGTGGAGAAGCGCTGATCCGGATTATGAACTGGTAACGACGGTACTGGATTTTGATAAACTGCGTTTTATCACGAGCAAACAAAGTCAGACTCAGGCTCCGAATTATTTTCTACGCAGCCTGCAGAATAACAGCGTGAAACAACTTACGAATTTTCCCGATCCGCAACCACAGCTCAGGGGCATCAGCAAACAAAAGATCAGTTACAAAAGAAAAGACGGTATCGACCTCGCAGCAGATCTGTACTTACCTGCGGGTTACGATCCTAAGCGTGACGGCAGGCTGCCGGTGCTGATGTGGGCTTACCCGCGTGAATTTAAAAGCGCGACTGATGCGGCACAGGTTCGTGGAAGCAACAATACGTTTACGCGTATCGGTTATGGCTCAGCCATTTTCTGGGTTACACAGGGTTATGCGATCATGGATAATACTGAATTCCCGATTGTTGGTGAAGGAGAAAAACAACCGAATGATAATTTCATCGATCAGCTTACCTGGAATGCCGAAGCGGCGATCAACAAAATAGACGAAATGGGCATCGGCGACCGCAACAGGATTGCAGTGGGCGGCCACAGTTACGGCGCTTTCATGACGGCCAATTTACTCGCTCATACCAGCCTGTTTAAAGCGGGGATCGCCAGGAGCGGCGCCTATAACCGAACATTAACACCCTTTGGTTTCCAAAATGAAGAACGTACTTATTGGCAGGCCCCGGACGTCTATTTTAACATGAGCCCGTTCAGTTATGCCGATAAAATTAAGACTCCGCTGCTGATGATCCACGGCGAAGCGGATAACAATCCGGGCACTTTCCCGATCCAGAGCGAACGTTTGTTCAATGCCATCAAGGGACATGGCGGCACAGTGCGTTTTGTACAGTTGCCTTTTGAATCACATGGTTATGCAGCGAAAGAAAATATCCTCCATATGCTCTGGGAGATGAATGAATGGCTCAACACATATGTGAAAAAAGCTAAATAAAATTTAACGCTGCCGGGGACATCTCCGGCAGTTTCTTTATGAGCATCTTAACTTAAAAAGGAATTATATGACTCATCTTTGTCAAAATTTAACCGGGTGAAAAAAATCTTCTTTATTCTTTTTCTTTTCTCTTTTTCAATGGCACGCGCACAGAAGATCGACAGCATCTATGTGAACCTGTATACGGACAGCCTGAAAAAAGGCACGTTCAATTATATCAACGTGGACGGCTTACTCAGTAACGGTCGTTATCTTCCATTGGACAGTACGCACCTGATCTTCAGCAGTTCCTACGGTAAATTCCAGGGCAATAGTTTATGGGTAGAACAGGATTGTAAAGTGGATATGGTTTCCATCAAAGTGGTAATGCGCGGTAATCCTGCGATCAGCAAAGACTTTGTGATGTACATTAAAAAGAAAGAAGATCCTGAACTCAAATCAGAAGCTGAAGTATTGCAGGAGATGAAGAAGAAAAAGAAAAGTTAATCCTTATTTATCCGGGTATAAAACATAACGCATCCGCATCTTTTTATAAGCCCACAATCCGGGTTCCCAGCTACGCCTGATCTCTGCTTCTGTTTTTCCACTGATGATCTGCTCTTTAAATTCCTTTGTTCCCGCCAGCAAATTAATATCTCCCATCGCCGGACTTATCCTCCTGTCAAAAAACTTTTCCTTGGCAGGATATTGCTTATAGAGGTCTACCATCCATTGAATATTGATCTTCCCTTTTTTGCGGAACTCCGTCATATCATATTTACGCAAATCAAGTCCGTAACAAATTTTATCCTGGTGTAAGGGTGCTTCAGACATTCCTTTCAGGCTGACCGGCTTAAAATTGAAATCGTACAAGCCTTTTAAATCCGGACTTCCTAAGACGGTGAAAGGCATATATGTTCCTCGTCCCTGGCTGATGATGGTGCCTTCAAACAAACAAAGCGATGGATACAAGAGTATAGATTGTTGGGTATTGAGGTTTGGTGAGGGAGCGGACGGCAAAGTGTAATCCATGTTATGCCGGTAGTTCTTCAACGGGATGATCTTAAGTTTGCACGGTTGTTTTTTCGCCATCCATCCTTCGCCATTGATCATTTGTGCAAATTCGGCGATGGTCATACCATGAGTGATCGGGATTGGAAAGCGGCCAATGCCTGAACTGTATTTCATGTCCAGTATCGGCCCGTCAACAAAGCCGTTTGGATTCGGGCGATCAAGGATCAGCATCTCTTTCCCGCTTTCTGCACAAGCCTCCATCACATCGCGAAGGGTATTGATATAAGTATAAAAGCGGCAGCCCACATCCTGGATATCAAAGATCATGATGTCGATGGCTTCCATTTCATTTTTAGATGGGCGGCGTTTGTTTCCATAAAGGGAAACAATAGGAATGCCCGTTGCAGCATCGGTTTCACCAGCTACTTCACCGCCGTTGCTGGCATTATTACGAAAGCCATGTTCCGGGCCGAATACATACCGGATATCAACGCCAAGTGCATGAAGGCTATCCACTATCGAACGCTTGCCAATGATGGAAGTCTGGTTGACCAACATCCCTACTTTTTTTCCTTTTAAATAGGGAAGATAGGCATCCAGTTGCTCAGCGCCGGTGATGATCCTTGCTTTGTCCTCATACGAGGCAGGCACTTTGTTAGTTTCAACAGTGTGCTGAACAGTCAGAAAAAGAAATACCGGGACGATAAAATATAGCAGGCGCATATGCTGAAGTTTATAAAAAAACCCGGTGACTACCGGGCTCCTGATTTATGCAAATTTTTTCGCGTCTTCCAAAAATTTGGCGAGGCCAATATCGGTAAGCGGATGTTTTAATAAACCTAAGATCGAATCTAACGGGCAGGTGCAAACGTCGGCACCGGCTTCCGCACATTTGATGATATGATTTGGGTAACGGATCGATGCAGCAAGGATCTCTGTTTTGTAACCCTGGATTGAAAATATCTGGCGGATCTGGTGGATCAGTTCCATACCATCCCAACCACTGTCATCAATACGGCCGATGAAAGGGGATACATAAGAAGCGCCTGCTTTGGCAGCAAGGATTGCCTGGCCGGCGGAAAATACCAATGTGCAATTCGTGCGGATACCGTTATCAGAGAACCATTTGATGGCTTTGATACCTTCTTTGATCATGGGCACTTTCACCACGATATTTTTATGGATCGCAGCGAGCTTTTTTCCCTCTGCGATAATACCGTCGAAATCAGTGGAGATCACTTCCGCACTGATGTCGCCATCCACTAATTCGCAGATCGTTTTGTAAAGGTCATTCACCGCCTGTTCTCCTTTGATGCCTTCTTTTGCCATCAGGGAAGGATTGGTAGTTACGCCATCCAAAATACCAAGGTCGTTCGCTTCCTTGATTTGGGCAAGATTAGCGGTATCAATAAAAAATTTCATATAACAATGTTTAAGTATGAAGAGTAGAATTTATAAAGCCGGAACGGCAGACGCTGCAGAAAAGCGGCGAAAAAATAAGGCTGTTGGAGGCTGAAGATGCAGCGTTCATGCTATTCAATATTAACGGGACAATATTAAATAAAAAATGGCAAGTTACTTACATCGCACCGCTCAACCACCTACCCTTGCTACCTTCCGGTCCTGGGGGAGTTCAGCAGGAGCTGGTCGTATAAGACTTGCCGACGCAAAGATAGGTAGATTGGCTTCAATGAGGAAACGTTCTGCAAAAAAAATGAAATAAATTTTTCCCTTCGCGCTAAAAGCCTTGCTGCCAGTGGGTTTTAAAAGCTGAATCCCGGTCTGTCGCGGCGTGAATTGATCCTGCTGATGCCAATGAGCTGATCGCTCCTGTCGGTAAATGCTTTGTAATAAATCAGGATGGTATAACTGTTTTCTGTTTCCCAATAATTGCCTTCCAGGTCGATGCGTTTGGCAGGATCGCTCTTATCCACAGCGAGATAAGTATAGTTATAATAACCCTGTTTCAGGAACGCCTGGGCGCGATAGATTTTAGCCGTATCATCGTAAGTTAATTTCCATTCGTTCGTGAGATCATAATTGGTAAATGCTCCCGCGAGATAGATATCGTGTTTCGGGTAGGCCTCGCCGGTAGGCGGTACATAACTGAAATGAACGGTTGCGTAGTCTCCCTGCCACAGCGGATTCACCGTTTCGTAAGTAGCGATATTAAACATACCGTTGTAGTCGGGGAAATAAACGTAGCGTTGCGAACTCCTGTCTACATCCGGTTTCAAATACATCACGGTTGAATTGGCATTGTAGTCGGCACGCGCCACACGGTCACTTTGTAAGCGAAAGCTGCGCAGATCCAGCCAGCGCCATTCCTTACCTGCAGGAAACACCGCGATATTTTCCGTGTTGTATTCCAGCGTACTGCCCCTTACAAATGTAGGCGCGATATCACGCTGGGCCATATCCCAGCGATTGTTTTGTATCACCACAGCTTTCACCTGCTGCGCCGCACTAAATGTATTTAAACCGGTAACGGAAACAGAAAATTTCAATTTCTGGTGCGTGCTGAAAAATTCAGGAATATACGATTGCACAACAGACGCGACAATGCTTGTTTTCTGATCGAGTACCAGCATTTGTTTGGTAAAAACCAGCTTTGATGTATCGCCATCAAGGAAAACTTTTAACAAATAATTTCCTGATTTTGTCGGCACAGAATTCCTTTCCGGGAGGATCGCCTGGTAATGCGTATAGCGGGTGTAGGCCAGAGAAGAATAACGGTAAGTTGTAATACGATTTTGTGTGTAGCCCTTTATGTAATCAAATGCACTCACGTTAACCGGCTCCCAGTTGTAATCACAGAGAACATAGGTATAATAATAACTCTTCAAACTTCCCTCCATGTCATCAAAACCCAGCTCTATCTTTTCGCCGCTATTCAGCGTAAACACTGGCATTTCCTGCTGGTTGCCATACTGAAATAACTGCGCGGTTTTGATATAGGGTTTCAGCACTTTTTCAATATGCTGGGCGTGAAGCTGAATGCTTCCCAGGCAAATACCAACTAAAAAGGACAACCGAAGTTTACTGACGAAATTCATTTAATAACTTAATTAAATATACTTTTGAAAGATACCAAATTTCCATGGGTTGAATGTATCCTTTTTCATAGCAAAACGCATCGCGGCAGCAAACCAAAAAACCTTTAGCCGCTTTATTATCGGCCTTGCCATCGGCGCCACAACGCTGAGCGTGGCGGTGATGATTGTGGCATTGAGTTTTGTCAACGGATTCCAGCAGGTGATCAGCAATAAGGTATTTAGTTTTTGGGGACATGTGCGTGTGCAGCAAAACCTCGAAGACAAAGTAAGCACGGCGGAAGAATACCCGATCAACAAAAATGATGCTGTCGAAAAATTCCTGCGTCGGATACCTGAAGTAAAAAATGTGGAAGCATATGCGACAAAATCAGCCATCCTCAAATTCAACAACGATATTGAAAGCGTTTTACTGAAAGGCATTGAGTCCAGCTTCGATTTCACCCGCCTGCAATCATTTTTACAAAAAGGCAAATGGCTGTCGTTCGCAGATAGTGGCTATAGCCAGCAAATCAATATAAGCAGCTACACGGCGAAACAAATCCAGGCGGATATCGGCGACAGCATGCTCGTGTATTTTTTCCGGGAAGATGGCAGCAAAACGGCGCGGCGTTTAACCATCAGCGGTATCTTTAAAACCGGGATTGAAGAGTATGATAAAAATTTCGCGCTTTGCGACCTCAACCTCATCCGCCGGCTAAACAACTGGTCGCCCGGGCAGATCGGTGGTTACGAAGTGTTCCTGAAAGATTATACAAAAACGGATACTGTTTCAGCGCAGATCTACGACGCACTGCCGCAAAGCTGGTACAGCCGGAATATCAAAGAAGTGTACCCGAATATTTTCGACTGGCTGAACCTGCAAGGGCAATTAAAAAATATCCTGCTTGCAATCATGATCGTGGTGGCGATCGTAAACCTCATCACCTGCCTTATCATCCTGGTATTGGAAAGAACAAGAATGACGGGCACCCTGAAAGCACTTGGTGCGACCGATTGGGATGTTCAAAAGATTTTTTTATATAATACCAGTGTGATCGCTGCGATCGGCATTATCGCCGGCACTTTATTCGGCATCGGGATATGTGTGCTGCAACAAAAAACAGGTTTTATCAAACTCAACGAGGAATCGTATTACATGACGAAAGCACAGGCAGACATCGATTGGGCACAGGTTTTAGTGGTGGACATTTTCACCTTTTTAGTGTGCCTCATTACCCTGATCGTTCCCACCCTGCTCGTAAAAAACGTGAAGCCGGTAAAAGCCATTCAGTTTCGCTAACCATGTAACCTGCTTATTTTTTTGTAAGCGCGTATAAGATAATCCCGGTGGCCACGGCTGCATTCAGTGATTCAGCTTCGCCAATTTTCGGAATGGTAATTTTTTGTGTAACGAGATCGAATAAACCCTGGCTGATCCCTTTGGATTCATTGCCGATTATCAGCAATCCTTCTTTCGTTCCGTAAAAACCGGCGAGGTCTTTCCCTTCCAATGCCGCTGCATAAACCGGGATGTTAGCGTTGGTTTTGATAAACTCGTGAAGATCTGTATAGACCATATTCACCCGTCCCAGACTTGCCATCGTGCTTTGCACAACTTTTGGATTGTAACGATCAGCTGTATGAGAAGAGCAAATAATATTTTCAATGCCAAACCAATCGGCGTTACGAATAATCGTACCCAGGTTACCCGGATCCTGGATATCATCCAGCAACAGCGTTAGCTTATCTTTCAGATCAATCTTAGTGATGTCGGCTTTCTTTTTAAAAACGCCCAGCACCTGGTTGGGCTGAGCCAAAGCGGAGATTTTCTCGAGCTCAAAATCTTTGACCTCTACCAGTTGTTCCGTAAAGGAGGCCAGGGAATCAGTCAGCGTAGCTATCCAGGAAGACAAGGCGTACAAATGCACACAGTCGAAATAATTTCCTTCCAAAAATTCGGCTACAACCTTCGGCCCTTCTGCGATAAAGCAACCATGCTCATCCCTGAATTTTTTGTGCTGTAAACTTTGGATATATTTGACGGTGGTTTTGCTAAACATCGCGCTAATTTAAATATGCTGTTATTTCGCTTTCTTAATAAAATATGCATGGCAGTGGTGCCTGGTATGCTCGTGGCGCTGATCTTTTTTTCTTCCTGCACCATCACGCGAAAAGCACCTAAAGACCGGCCCTATCTCGGCAGGAATACCATCGAAGTTACGGGAGGAAATTTTACGAAAACAGAAAAGTCGGCCCTGCTGCAACGACTCGCCAACCAGATGGACGACAGCGCGAAGACGACAACAAAAGACGCGCTGTTCCTGTTACACCTGATCAATAAACCGCCGGCTTACGATACAGGCTACTCGGGACTTTCAGCCCGGAATATGAATGCATCGATGTTTCACCTCGGCTATTACAGTTCGCGCGTGGAATACAAGGCAGACACGATTGACGGAAGGCGTGTAAATGTAAAATACAGCGTTTTTCCCGGAAGGCAGACATTGATCGATACCGTTAGTTACCGGCTTGTGAAACCTGATCTGCAGCAAATGGCACTGGCTATGAAATCCGAATCCATCCTGGTAGAAAATAACCCTATCACAAAAGCTGCGGTGCTCGGCGAGATGTCGCGGCTCGTAGATAGTTTTCGAAATAACGGGTATTATAAATTTACTTCAGCTGAATTAAAAGTGCGGGGCGATACCACGATCGCAGCGCTGACGAGTGTTACAGATGATCCTTTCGAACAATTGCGCCTGTTGGCTGAAGCCCAGCAAAAACGCGACTCTCCGCAAATCAAATTGGCTGTGGTATTGAACATACCGGAAGATTCCACCAAACTGAATAAATACACGATCAACAAAATTTATGTGCTGGAAGATTTCCGGTTGAGCGACCGGCTCACAGATACTACCGGTATCATTCAGCGCGAACTCAACTCGGGAACGTTTGTGTTGCGCTATCACCAGCGATATGTGCGTACGGCATTCCTCACACGGAACATCACTTTAAGACGCGGCGATGTTTTTCGCCAGAGTGAATATTACAGCACCCTCACCAATTTATCAAAAGCCGGCATCTGGGAAAATGTAAACATCCAGATAATTGAGCTGCCCGACAGCAATAAAGTAGATCTGGTGATCGAGTTATTACCCGGTAAAAAATTTGGTTTTGAAGCTGCGCTGGAAGCCAGCTATTCTGCATCGAACGGAACGTCGAATGCGTTGGCAGGAAACCTTTTTGGACTTTCCGGAAACTTATCCCTGGTGAACCGGAATATCGGTCGTGAAGCGATCCGGATGACGCACAGTTTTCGCGCCGGTGTGGAACTTAATAACAATTCCAGGAACAACGCTAACAGGCTCGTTAACTCAAATGAATTGAGTTACCGAAACACGCTTGTATTTCCGCGGCTGATCACTCCATGGAACAAATTTGTAAAGGGGAAGCTAATTGTTGCTGAATCTTTTGTCAATACCAGCCTCTCCTACAACAACCGACTGAATCTTTTCAACCTGCAAAATATAAACCTGACTCATGGGTTTTCCTTTATCAAGAAAAAAGAACGGCGCTGGACCTTTCGCCCACTCAATGCAGAATTCAGTTACCTGTTCAATCAAAGTGATAGTTTTAAAAATGTGATCCTCGTAAGAAATCCTTTTTTAAAATACTCTTACAATACCGCGTTTATTTTTGGCACCGGCGCCAGTTATGCGAGCACTTATCGCAATCCAAAACATTTACTCAGCCTAAATAAAGAACGCACTGTTAAACTGAATGCGGAAGAATCAGGGCTCACCTGGGGCGCCTTACCCATTTTACGAAAATATAAGAAGAAGTTTATCAAGCTCGATGCAGAATACAAATACACGGTGAATTTTGTGAAGACCGGCCTGGCTTTCAGGGTATTTGCTGGCGTTGGCATACCGCTGGGTAAAGACACGGCACTGCCTTTCTTCAAACAATATTTTGGCGGAGGAAGTAATAGTATGCGCGGCTGGCCGGTGCGGGGAATCGGCCGTGGCGGACAAAAACAAGTGCCATTCGGGCAAAACATTTTCAATGATCGTACCGGCGATCTGCAACTGGAAGGCAACATGGAATATCGATACGACATTGCGCGCATCATTCCCAATTCACTCACGTTGAGAGGCGCTGTATTTGTAGATGCAGGAAATATCTGGAACATGAAAAATGGTAACCCGACGGGCGGACCTGATAGCGCACAATTCCAGATCAAAAATTTATACAAGCAATTAGGATTATCGGCCGGCACAGGTTTTCGCCTCGACTTCAATTATTTTATCCTGCGTCTCGATCTGGGGTTTCGTTTCAAACGGCCGGAGCTGAGTTATGAAAACGCGGGCTGGAAAGCGCCGCCCATCGGCTTCGACGATTTTATTAAGAAACTATTTTCGAAAGGAGCTAATGATCAATACCGGAAATGGCGTTACGAAAATTTCAATTTTACGATCGGGATCAGTTACCCGTTTTGATCACCTGGTTCAGCTGCTGTCAACCCTTCTAGAAATGCGGGCATTGTTACAGCGTCGTCCACTAAAAATTCACCGATTCTTGTGCGACGCAATGCACTCAGGTATGCGCCGGTTCCCAGGCTTGCACCAAAATCATTTGCGAGACTGCGGATATACGTTCCCGTGGAACAAACCACGCGGAAATAAACCATTGGCCATTCAATTTTCGTGATCTCAAATACGGAGATAGTTACGGGACGCGCTTTTAATTCCACATCCACCCCACGCCGCGCGAGCTCATACAACGCCACACCATCTTTTTTTATAGCAGAATAGATCGGGGGCATTTGTTCAATGTCACCGGTGAAAGCTTTTGTGGCTTCATGCACCTGCGCTTCTGTGATGTTAGAGATATCCCGCAATGCTGTCGGCTCCGATTCAAGATCATATGTGGGGGTGATGGCGCCCAGGGTAAAACTCCCGGTATACTCTTTTTCCTGCGCCATGTAAGTATTGATGTTCTTCGTAAACTTCCCGGTGCATACAATCAACAACCCTGATGCCAGCGGATCCAGCGTGCCCGCATGTCCCACTTTTTTTATGCGGATGCTGTTACGGATCTTTCGCACCACGTCGAAAGAGGTCCAGTGCAGTGGCTTGTCCACCAGGATTACCCGGCCTTCTTCAAAAGTTTTACGCAATTCATCCGTGATCACAATTGCAGCCGGACGTGGCATATCATCGATGCTGCCAGCTGTTTTTTCAAGATGTTTTGCCCTGTAGGAAGATTTTTTTGCCACGTAATATTTTTGCGAAAGTACAGAAACGGCGCAACTCTTACACCGCCTGGCGGGCTTTTAATTCGAGGTATTTGTTGATCGCATTTACCGTAAGGTTTTCCGGTGTGCTGAGAATAGATATGATGCCATATTTCTGCAGTTCTTTTACAACGAGTTTCTTCTCGTACACAAATTTTTCAGAAATAGTTTTTACATATACGTCATCTACGTTATATGCATCGGCGCCGGCGAGACGGCTGAGCTCGGTGTTTTCAAAAAACACAACCAGCAACAAATGATGCTTTGCGATCGCGCGCAGGTAAGGCAACTGGCGCTGAAGGCCATTCAGCGATTCAAAATTTGTAAAGAGAATCAAGAGACTCCGCTGTTTGATCTTGTGCCGCAATTGCGTATACAATAATTCATAATCGCTCTCCAGGAAGGCCGTTTTTTCCTGGTACAAGGCGTTCAAAATATGTTCGCGTTGAATCGGGTTCCTGTCAGCAGCAATCACCGAGCCCATTTTATTGGAGAAGCTGATCATACCGATCTTGTCTTGTTTCTTCAGGCAGATATTGCTCAGGGCCAGTGCGCTGTTGATCGCGTAATCCAGCAGGCTCAGCCCGTTAAAAGGCATCTTCATCAACCTGCCTTTATCAATGATGCAATACACCTGCTGAGATTTTTCATCCACATAGCTGTTCACCATCAGCTGACCTTTTCTTGCGGTTGCCTTCCAGTTGATCGTACGAATATCATCACCGTTCACATAATCCTTTACCTGCTCAAACTCCATGCTCTGGCCGATCTTCCGCATACGGCGGTTGCCGGTTCCATCCGTCGTTGTTTTGGAAGACATTAACTGCTGCCCGCGCAAATTGAGAAAGGACGGATAAACGCTCACTAATTCTTCGCCGGGAGCAACATAGCGGCGTTCGATCAAACCGAGTTTTGTCTGGATATACAAAATGATGTCACCGAATCCATATTGCCCGCGCTCTGTCGGTTTGATCGTATAATTCAATCTTCCGTTACCACGTGCAGGCAAATCTTTTTTCATGCTGAAGCGCCGCTCCTGGAACTGGAAAGGCAATTCATCAATCACCCGCAGGCTGATGGCGAATGGAAATGGATTCCTGAGGCGCAGGCTGATCTTGTTGGCATCCCCATTACTCAACCGGTCGTTGACAATACGCTGCGCTACAGGCACGCGCCGATTGAAAAAAAGAAAGGCATAATCAATTAACGAAAGCAACACAAACACCGCAAATAAAATTGTTGCGAATGACGATAACCGCGGGACAAAAAACGCGATGATAAAAAATACAATGCAGCCCCCGGCCGCGATGTAAAACCGCAACGGGATAAAGAGGTCGCCGAAATATTTTTTAAAAATGTTCATTGTGTTTAGCGGGGCACTTCCAATGCTTTAATAATACTCTCCACCAGGTCGTCAGGCGTAATGCCTTCCATTTCTTTTTCCGGCGTGAGCATTATCCGGTGGCGGAGCACAGGCGTCGCCATTTCAATAATGTCTTCAGGGATAACGAAATTGCGGCCTTTCAATGCGGCCGTGGCTTTTGATGTGCGCAGGATCGCCAGCGATGCACGCGTAGAAGCGCCTAAGTACAGCGATGGATTGTTCCTGGTTTCATTTACGATCGTTGCGATATATTCTACCAGCCTTGGTTCTACAGCAACATCCTGCACGATGGAACGGTAATGCCGGATCTCATCTGCAGACAATACCTTGGTTACGTCCTCTAATAATTCCTGCTGCGTTTTACCCTGCTGGTTAGTGAGGATACGGATCTCTTCCTGCAGTGTCGGATAACTGATGCCGATCTTAAAAAGGAAACGATCCAGTTGTGCCTCAGGAAGCCGGTAGGTTCCCTCCTGCTCGATTGGATTTTGCGTAGCCAATACGATGAACGGGTAACTCATCTGGTGCGTTACGCCATCAACCGTCACCTGCCTTTCTTCCATCACTTCAAAAAGGGCAGATTGCGTTTTCGCGGGCGAACGATTGATCTCATCGATCAGCACGATATTGCTGAATATCGGCCCGGCTTTAAAATAAAATTCCCCTTCTTTCGGATTGAATACGGAAGTGCCGATCACATCCCCCGGCATCAGGTCGGGCGTAAATTGTAATCGTGAAAAATTCACGTCGATGATCTTCGCCAGTAGCTTCGCTGCCAGCGTTTTTGCCACGCCCGGCACCCCTTCGAGCAACAAATGCCCGTCGCATAAAAGGCCCACCATCAGCAGGTCTACCACATTATCCTGCCCGATGATTACTTTCCCGATCTCCGCGCGGATCTCCTGCAATTTTCCATTTAATCCCGCCACTGCTGATGAGGCATCAAAAATATTATCTTCCATTAGTTTCTTGTTTTATAAAAATATTGTATCTGCTCGTTAAGGTTTAATAACTGGTAGTCGCTGATTTCTTCCATCGCCGCCAAAGATGCCATCGTGCGATATAAGGTTTCCACTTTATCAACGGGTACCGCAGCTTTCCTGCTCAGGCTTTGGATAAAATCAGCCGTGCCTACGGCACCTGTAAGATAGTACCGGCTGCGCACCTGTTCGTTGAAATAGGTGATCATTTTATCCGCAATGGATTTATTGTTGCGCTCTTTGAGGTACAAACCGGCGATCGCTTCTGCAAAAGCCACGGATGCGTTTTGCACCGGCTTTTCTACCGGCACGATCCGCTGCCTCCTTTTCCCGTTAAATAAAATATAGAACAGCAGCAGCGCGAGTGTGAGCCAGAATGCCCAGGTCAGTTGCGGGGATTTGAAGATGGTTTCAAATGATGAATGATCTCCGTTGCCGGCGGCCGATGTTCGCTTGTTATAAAAATCATCCCAGAAGATCTCATTTGTATTTGCGGGCAATTTTTTTAGTAATGCCGCAGCATACCGATAATTACTGTCTGTGAGCAAAAAATAATTGCTGAACACGCGGGGCTCGGCATGAAAGATCACTGCGCCTTTTCCATAACCAAAACCAACGGCATTCGGCGCACCCATTTCGTTCCGGCTCAACACCGTTCCATAGCCTTCATCAATTTTAGTGAAGTGATCAATTAACGGAAGATAATAATATCCGAAAGCCGAATCACGCGCCAGGCGTGGAGAATCAGCCAAGCTCACTGATGTTTGCTTATACAGAAATTCCCGCATCATTGCCGGCCAGTCTGCATGCGTTTGTTTCCAGTAAAACCTTTGTAAAAAACTGCTGTCAATTTCGCCTGCTGCGATAAAGGCCGTATTGCCTTTGTAGATAAAATTTAATAACGCGTTCACTGCATCTTCATCGGGAAGAAATTTGCTGCTGATGCTAACGTATAAGTTTCCTGTATCTACGGAAGTATAGGGTTGGTTAAAACTCAATGAGAGCGTACTGATATCTGAAGCAGGAAACTGCGCCCGCACCATACGGAAGATCGCTTTCGCGCCAAAGGGCTTCGCCTCTTTTATGCCATAGCTTTCCTTCATATCCGGCAGGCGTACCTGCCGCTTGCAGGAGAACTGCAGCAAGGCGAAAATAATTATATAGAATAGCGGTTTCAACCCCATTATACTTTTTGCAGAAACCCGGTAAAACGGCTTTCAATTTTTTCGTATTGTTCTTTATCTATCTGCAGTTTACCATACCACACATATTCATAAGCGAGTACCAACCCGGCGAATTCATTTTGTTTCGCCGGCGGCACTTCCTTCACATAGAGACTGTTGGTTTTATCTACAGAAAAAATGACCAGGGAACGTTCCGATAGTTTTTGTAATGTTTTGAGGAACAGGTAACGCACGGCAGCGCGGTAATCCGGTTGTTTGCAGGCTTCATGAATTAACGCATCGTAATTCCTGCTCATCACGATCTCCTCTTCCGTTGCCTGTTCCTGCACGCTGGCATCCTTAGCCACACGCCGGAACGCGCCCTCACTGATAAAGAGCCGGTATAAGATAAACCCCACAAAACCTATTGCCAATATCCAGAGGATCGCCTGGACGATGCCGCTACCAAATAACGCATCGAAGAAAGAAATGCTTCGCGGTGCCGGGGTTTGAACAGCAGGTTCCTCTTTCTGCTGGCCTTTAAGCAGACTGTCGAGGTTGCGCATGTAAGCAAACTGCTTTTCTTTTTTCCAGGCCCGGATCGAATCTGCACTTACGCCTTCACTCACGAATGTTTCCGTGCTGTCTGCTCTTTCGACGTTCGCGTGGTCATCACTTTCCGGTGCCGACACCTGTGCCTGCAACGAAGAAAGGCTGCTGAAAAAAACGAAGGACAAAAAGAGGAGATACTTACGCATGGCTTGGAATGATCCGGCTGACGATGCCCTCTTTTTTTGAATAATAACCGCGTTTGGACAAACGGATCGGCCAGATAACAAAATACCAAATGATCAGGAAGACCGAAGCCGCCAGGATGATCACGCTCGCCCATGCCGGAAGCCCTGAGTTCGTTGCCTTATCATAGGTCTCACTCATCAGGTGCGTGATATAACTTTCTAAAAACGATGCAAGAATAAAAAACGGAATCAGGCTGATCAGCACTTTTGCCGCATCGCGCGCACCTCGTTTGAAAGATTCGAGCCGGCTATACGTGCCCGGAAATAAAATTCCGTTGGCCAGGATAAATCCTGCCGTGCCGGCGATCACGATCGAAGAAATTTCAATCGTGCCATGAATCCAGATCACGAGGATCGATTGCACGCCCAGGCCATTTGCGAAAAACATATACTGGAAACAACCGAGCATAATGCCATTGCTCCATAATAATGAAAGCGTGACAAAACCAAGCGTAAAGCCGCCGATAAACGTAAAGAATGCGACGCGGATATTATTAAACGCAATGCGCACAAACATCGTAAACGGGTTCTCATCTTTATACACGCCGAACGGGTCGCCTTTGCTGATATTTTCCTCCGTCATATCCACATAACGATCGCCGAGTACGCCCCGCACGAAATCAGGATTGTGCATGCTGGAGATCACGCCGATCGCCACGAAAAGGATAAAGATCAGCGTCGTAAATAAAAAGATGCGGTGGTATTTCTTGAAAAGCAGCGGCAGTTCATATTTCCAGAACTCGGGAATACGGCGATACTTCTCTTTTTTATTCTGATAAATATTCTGATAGATCGAAGCAGCGAGCCCGTTGAGCCAGCGTGTGGCTTTGCTTTTCGGGTAAAATGTTTTTGCGTAAGAAAAGTCGTCGATGAGGGTGATGAAACGTTCGGCTGTTTCATCAGGATTTGTGGTTGGCTGATGCTGGTAAGCATTCCATTTATCTACATTTTTTTTAATAAACATCGCTTCCCGCATCGGTACAGTAGTTTGCTTAACAACGATGACCAGGAGCTGGTACGGTCCCCGTCAGGCTACAATTTGCTTTATTTTTTACGAATAAAAAAATCTGCTTTTTCATTTCCCGAAGATTGTAAATTGCAGTAATGTCCCTGATTCAGATAGAAACGGTTTTTAATATCGACCTTGAATTTGAAGTTGCCCCCTTTCATAAACGGCTGCTGGCTTATTTAATTGATTACGCCCTCCTGATCGCTTATATTTTTTCGATGAAATACCTGCTCTACAACGGGCTGGGCATTTCCCTGCAGGAAAATATGGGGCTGGATATCCTGCTGATCTCCCTGCCGATGTTATTGTATTCGTTGCTGACAGAACTCTGGATGAATGGACAAACGATCGGCAAGAAATTAATGGCAATACGCGTCATCAGCCTCGACGGTGGGGAACCTACGATGGGGCAATACCTGCTGCGCTGGATCACGAAATTTTTCGAATGGCCGTTTTTATTCGGTTATGTTTTTTTCTCTGCCGAAAGCCTGATCGTGTACACGATGATGACCGGCATGCTGGGTTTGGGCGTGATCATCATCATCGCGGTGTCGCGTAAGAGCCAGCGGCTTGGGGATATTGCTGCGGGAACTGTTTTAGTGAATGCGAAGACAGACCTCAGTGTGAACGATACCGTCTTCATGGAGGTAACGAATCAAAATTACGTGGTGAGTTTCCCCGAAGTGATGCGCCTCACAGATAACGATATTAATACGATCAAAACGGTACTCACGCAGGCGAACAAACGAAACAATTACGATATCGCTGTCCGCGTGGAATATAAGATCAAGGATGTGTTACAGATCCGGACCAACATGGGCGGCGTTGATTTCCTCACAAAATTACTGGAGGATTATAATTACCTCGCCACGAAAGAGTAAGGCGGTAAACTCGTTCAAGCTGCATTATTTCCGCAACAGCGCCGTGCCAATCGCGAACACCATAGCAATAGCGATCAACCCTGTATAGATGATCGTGATGATACCCACGATACGATATGCCCCTTTTAAATTACTGAGCGCGTCATTGAAATTTTCCTGGTCCGTTGCCTGCAATGCCTGCTTCATTTTTGTTCCAAATCGAAATACATACAGCGAAACGAGGAAATAAACAATCGCTATCACCAGGTAAATCACCGTTATAAATCCTGCGCCCATCATACCTGCAGAAGAATCGCCAAATCCGCGGTTGAATCTCGAGACCAGGCTACCCGCGAATAAACCAACGATCCCAATTAAGACGCTGATAACGAACCCCACGATACCCAGGAATTTTGCCCAGGACGCTGATTCTTTTAAATGAACATAGGCGATATGATCTACCTGTAAATCGTTAGAAATCAAATTTTGCTGTTGTTCCATAGTTGTCGTTTTGGTAACAACGAATATTAAAAAGAAAATTGACACGACAAAAAAAGCGTTGAAAAATTCAACGCTTTAAAATGATTAAAATAGAAATTTTTAGTAAGCTCTTGCAAACAAAACCCGCTGTGTGCTTGGTTTCCCGCTGAGGATACAAACACCGGCTTCCTGCTTATTATTTAAGGGTATACAACGGATCGTTGCTTTGGTTTTATCTTTGATCGCATCTTCTGTTTCAGCGGTACCATCCCAGTGTGCGGAAACAAATCCTGTTTTGTTATCCAGCAGATCCACAAATTCTTCCCAGCTATTTGCTTCGCTTGTATGATCTGCACGAAATGCGAGTGCACGGTTGTAAATATTCTGCTGAATTTCTTCCAGCAGGTTCTGAACAAGTCCTGCCAGGCCATCCAGCGGAACGGTTTGTTTTTCCTTCGTATCGCGACGCGCTAATTCCACCACGTTATTTTCCAGGTCGCGCATGCCCATCGCGATCCTTACCGGAACACCTTTTAATTCATGCTCTGCAAATTTCCATCCCGGGCGTGCATTATCATTGTCGTCGTATTTCGCACGAATGCCCAGGGCTTTTAATTCAGCCATGATCGTTGCCACTTTTTCATCAATCACCGGTTTGCTATCAGCACCTTTATAAATCGGCACGATCACTACCTGCAACGGGGCAATTTTTGGCGGCATGATCAATCCCTGGTCGTCGCTATGTGCCATGATCAATGCACCGATCAGTCGTGTAGAAACACCCCAGCTCGTGGCCCACACATATTCCAGTTTATTTTCTTTATTCATGAACTGCACATCAAATGCTTTGGCGAAATTCTGCCCGAGAAAATGCGAGGTGCCTGCCTGTAAAGCCTTGCCGTCCTGCATCATCGCTTCAATACAATAAGTTTCTTCTGCACCTGCAAAACGTTCATTAGGCGTTTTAATTCCCTTGATCACCGGCACGGCCATATACTCTTCAACAAACTCTGCGTACACGTCCAGCATTTTTTCTGTCTCTTCGATCGCTTCTGCTTTTGTTGCATGTGCGGTATGCCCTTCCTGCCATAAAAATTCAGCGGTACGTAAAAATAACCGCGTGCGCATTTCCCAACGCACCACATTTGCCCATTGATTGATGAGTAATGGCAGATCGCGATAGGACTGGATCCAGCCTTTATAGGTATTCCAGATGATGGCTTCACTGGTTGGACGAACCACTAGTTCTTCCTCCAGTTTCGCCTCGGGATCAACGATCAGTTTTCCTTTGTTATCCGGGTCTGTTTTTAACCGGTAATGCGTAACAACGGCGCATTCTTTGGCAAAGCCTTCCGCATTTTTTTCTTCTGCTTCAAATAAACTCTTGGGAACAAAAAGCGGGAAGTATGCATTCACATGGCCGGTTTCTTTAAAGCGTTTGTCCAGCTGATCGCGCATATTTTCCCAAAGGGCATAGCCATAAGGCTTGATCACCATACAACCGCGAACCGCGGAATAATCTGCCAGCCCGCCTTTGATCACGAGATCGTTGTACCATTGGGAATAGTCGGCAGCCCTTGTTGTCAGTTCTTTACTCATACATTATCAGGTTATCCCGGGCTCTTCTCCAGTTTTCATCACTAAAAAAAGTCATTTCCGGGGGTTGCAAAAGTAACGATAATTGTCGCATCTATTTAAGACATCTTTAACAGCAGGAATTTAAGCCTATACGTCTTATAGCAAATAGATTGTGCAACTTTACAACAGCATTTTAGAGGGAACAATCAGTAACTTTAACCTTTAATTTTTTAAATCATTGCGCCATGAAAATTAAAATTTTACTTCTCGCTATTTCCGCCGCTGCCTTAGGCAGTTGCAGCACCGCTTATAAAAGCGGCCAAACTCCCGATGATGTGTATTACTCTCCTGCACGCGTAGTAGAAGAAAATACAAAGTATGAAGAACAGGAAGAGGTGGTGACGCGCAATGACAGGGATGAGCGCCAGATTCGCATGGCCACCTACGATCGCCGCTGGCGTGACCTGGATTATGATTACGATTATGATTATCGTTATAATCCTTACCGCTACGGTTACGCATATGGTTATTATTACAATCCTTACTATTACGCCTACCCTGTTTATTATGCAGGCGTGAAATTTACGAACCCGAAAAATACAGCTCCACGGATGAGTAACCTCGGCAGCTATCATAACAATAGTGTGCTGACGACAAATGTTAAGACCGGTGGTGTGTACAACAGCAATAGTTCCGGTGCTTATAACAATTCAAACCGTACGACCACAACGCGCCGCGTGATTTTGCCGACGCAATCTACCAGTACAAGATCAACTTCATCCGACAATAATACCCGGACTTACACTCCGCCCAGCAGCAGTTCATCGTCATCTTCCGGCACAAGTTCAGGTACCAGCGTACCAAGGCCGGCGCGCAAGCAATAATAGCAGGCTGTAACCCATTTATTAATGTACGCTCCAGGCGCGCAACTATAATTTTATTGTATGAAAAAATATATACTTCTTCTAACCCTGCTCTCATCCGGAGCGCTTTATGCGCAGGTGCCGGAAGATGCTTTACGCTACAGCTGGTTCCCGCAAAACGGTACCGCAAGAAATCTCGCGATCGGTGGCGCGATGGGGTCCCTCGGCGGTGATATCAATGCCACATTTGTAAATCCTGCCGGACTTGGTTTTTACAAAACGGGTGAGTTCGTTTTTAGTCCGGGTTTTACCATGAATAAAAACAAAGCCGATTACCGCGATACCAGGACGCAACAGAATAAGAATGCATTTAGCATGGGACCGATCGGTGTTGTGCTGGGTGGCTCTGATCAATACAGCAAAAAAAGCGGCGCGTTAAGTATTGCTTTTACGCAGGTCGCAAATTTTAATAACGAGATCAGGTATAAAGGCCTGAACAACCTGAGTTCTTTCAGCGAACAGTTTGCAGAAGAATTCGCGAAAGCCAATGCGGATCCGCGGTTGCGCTATAGTATTGACGATGTGCTGAACAGCAATTCTCCTCTCCCTTATGGATCTGCTCCTGCATTATACACTTACCTGATCGATACCGTTCGTGTGAACGGCGTCCTGCAGGTGAAGGCAGCACCGGAATATATCCTGGATGCAGGACAGGCACTGATGCAGGAAATGTATAAAAAAACAACGGGTGGCTTATATGAAGCCGCGCTGGGTATTGCACTTAACCAAAAAGACAAATGGTTTTTCGGTGGAACGATCGGTATGCCGCTGGTGAATTATAACAGCCACACAACATTTAATGAATACGACACTTCGCAAAGTACAACGAACCAGTTCCAGTCGTTTGAATACCAGGATTACCTGGAAACAAAAGGTGTTGGGGTGAATTTAAAACTCGGCGCGATCTATCGTCCGCAGGAGTATATCAGAATCGGTTTAGCATTGCACACCCCTTCATTCATGTGGCTGACGGATACGCGTCATACAACTTTACTAACCAGGCTGGAGCCGCCGCAGGACGAGCCTTACATCGCCTCTGAAACATTTACCGGGGGCTCACCAGGTAAAAATAAATATATGCAGATGTCGCCATGGCGTGCGATCCTGAGTGCTTCCTATGTTTTTCGTGAAGTAGAAAATGTAAAAAGGCAGCGGGCATTTATTTCTGCAGACGTGGAGTATATCAATCATGGCGGTTCCCGTTTTTATAACGTGAGTGAAGATGGTACGCTGGAAAAAGATTATTACAAAGGACTGAACGAAGTGGTGAAGCAACAATATAAAGGCACCGTGAATTTCCGCGTGGGGGGTGAATTAAAATTCAACACGATCATGGGGCGTTTAGGTTTTGCTTATTACGGAAGACCATATAAAGAAGCTGCGTTGAAAGCCAGCCAGATGCTGCTCAGCGGCGGGCTCGGTTACCGCAATAAAGGTTTCTTTATCGACCTGACTTACATTCACCATATCAACAAAGACGTTGATTTCCCTTACCGGTTAGAGGACAGGCAGAATACCTATGCCGTGGTAAAACAACAGCAGGGAAACATCGCCGCAACAGTGGGTTTTAAATTTTAGAATATGCAAGGGAAGCGCGCATGCTGAGAGGCTGCGCGTTTTTTTATGCGCGTGATGGAAATAAAAAGTAAAAATTCAAAAGTAAAAAGTAAAACCACGTATTCGGGATGCTTTATCGAAGACCGCCGCCGTCTGGTCTCCCGAGCAACGGCATCGCGATATCCTCCTGCCCTTTGGCTCGATGATCAGGATGTAAAAAAAATACTTCCTTTTCTGTCTTGTTCTTGTTTCATGAAAAAGCCTCCTCCTGATACCATGTACCCTTACCAGGCTACCGGACAGGCAGAACCAAAAAGAAGCCGTTGGTCGGGAGACCAGACGGCGGCATCCGTTCTTAGGAACCACAGAACATGCGCCATTTCAAATCCTGTTAAATCCTTCTGATCTGTGTTTTTTTTAACCCACTTAATCCGTGTTCCTGCTCATTGTGCGGCTAACCCAATCCGTTAGCCCCGCCTCATCCCGCGCGTCCAGCCAGCTGATCTCCGAGTCTTTCTTAAACCAGGTGAGTTGCCGCTTGGCGTAGTGACGGGAATTTTGTTTGATCAGCTCTATCGCCCTTGCTAAAGATATCTCCCCGTTGAAATGCGCAAACAATTCCCTGTAGCCTACGGTTTGCAAGGCATTCAGCTGCTGCTGCGGAATTAACGCACGCGCTTCTTCCAGCAAGCCGGCGTCCATCATCTGGTCTACCCGCTGGTTGATACGTTGGTATAACAGTTCCCTCGGTAACTCTAATCCCAGTTTTACGATCCTGAAATTCCTCTCTTGTTTGCTGCCAGATTGTAATGCCAGTATTGATTCGCCTGTTGTTTGGATTACTTCCAGCGCACGCATCATCCGTTGCGGATTTTGCATTTCGCCTTCCTTGAAAAAAAGCGGATCTTTTTCCCGGATCTCTGCCTGCAGCCAGGGCATACCGTTTTTAGCATACTGCTCCCGGATTTGATTTCTCAACTCATCAGCAACCGCCGGAATCGGATCCAGCCCTTCTGCAAATGCTTTGATATAAAGGCCGGTACCACCCACCATCACAACGCTTTCGTGATACTGGAAAATCTGGGTTGCCTGCTGTAATGCATAGGTTTCAAAATCGGCTGCCGTGAGGAGTTGGGTTACTGAATGGGAAGCAATAAAATGATGAGGCACCGCAGCCAGTTCATCGGTCGAGGGACGTGCAACGCCAATGTTTAGTTCCCGGTAACACTGGCGGCTATCCGCAGAAATGATCTCCGTCTGCAATTGCTCCGCAATCGTAATCGCAGCAGCTGTTTTGCCAACGGCTGTAGGTCCAACGATTATAAAACATGTCTTTTCCATCCTGCGGATTTGTTCAGCGTCCCTGATAAAAAAAGGAAGCTGCGGGCTTCCTTAATAATATTTTCAAATGACGAGACTGGTTAAAATCCGTCGTTGCCTTCATTCGTATCTTCCCCTGCCTCATCACTGTCCACCACATCCTCGTCTTCACCTTCGTGACCGAAACCATCTTTCATCGCTTCTGGTTGCAGGTCGTATTTCTCTTCCATTTCTGCCAGGCGCTTATCAACCAGTCCTTTGGTGCCGTACTGTGAAGGCGAAATGCCTTCCGTTCGGATACAGCAGGGATAAACCAGCTTTTTATTTTCTTCCTTGTCTACCTGAATCAGTTCCACCATGAAATGCCAGTTCTTATTAAAATCGTATTCGTAGATGAACTTCTGATTAGGATCTTTGATTTCGCTGCCGATCGTTATATCTGCCATGATCAGGGGATCGACGCGGTAAGCCTTGTCATATTTCTCCAAAGAAATTTCCCGGCCCCGCTGCCAGGCATCATTGCTGCGGTAAAAAGTCGCCTTATGTTTATTATCGAATTCGTAGCTTTTTAAGATCGCGTTATGAAGATCGAAGAAAGTCTGCGTATGCCTTATTGCCACATCGCGGTAAACACTTTCATCATCTTCCCAGTATGTTCTGAATCGTAGAATTGCCATATCGTAAAGTTAATTTGAAAATTTTAAATCCAGCATATTTCAGCTAGTTATCCGCCGCGATGCCCAATTCAGCCGCTTTCTCCAGCATAAACCGATGAGCCGCTTCATAATCGTTGGGAATAACGCCATCTAATATCGCGTTGCGAATCGCATCTTTGATTATACCGACAGGCTTGGAAGCCGGGATCTTAAAGGTTTCCATGATGATCTCGCCACTGATCGGCGGCTGCCAGTTGCGCATATGATCACTCTCCTCTACCTCCGCGCAACGTTTTCTTACCAGTTCAAAATTATCCAGGAAGCGCTGCACTTTTTGTTTGTTCTTGGAAGTGATGTCTGCTTCGCATAACATCATCAATGATTCCAGGTCTTCACCGGCATCAAACAATAACCTGCGAATAGCCGAATCCGTTATTTCATCCCGGCTCAGGCTGATCGGGCGTAAATGCAATTCCACCATCTTACGTACGAAACGCATTTTTTCATTCTGCGGCAATTTCAGTTGCTGAAAGATCTTTGGCACCATCCTGCCACCCACCACCTCGTGGCCATGAAAGGTCCAGCCATGACCTTCCTCAAATTTCTTCGTCACGGGCTTGGCAATATCATGCAACACGGCCGCCCAGCGCAACCAGAGATCATGGGTATGTCGCGAGATATTATCCACGACCTGCAACGTATGATAAAAATTATCTTTATGGCCTTTGCCATCAATATATTCAGCGCCGGCCAGCGCCACCATTTGCGGGAAGATCAGTTGCAACAAACCCGATTTATATAACAGGTCAAAACCCACAGAAGGCTTTTCACTCAACAGTATTTTATTCAGTTCATCGGCAATCCTTTCGCCGCTGATGATCTTAATGCGTTTGGCATGATCAGCCAATGCCTGCAGCGTTTTGGCTTCGATCGTAAATTGTAATTGCGTCGCAAAGCGGATCGCACGCATCATCCGTAAGGGATCATCAATGAAGGTCTGGCCGGCTTCCGTTGGCGTTTTGATGATCTTCTGTTCAAGATCTGCCATGCCGTTAAACGGATCGATCAGTTTACCAAAATCTTCTTTATTCAGGCTGATCGCCATCGCATTGATCGTAAAGTCGCGGCGCAATTGGTCGTCTTCCAGCGAACCGGCTTCCACGGCGGGCTTGCGGCTATCGCTGTTATAACTTTCTTTACGCGCGCCAACAAATTCTATCTCCAGGTCCTGCCATTTTAATTGGGCTGTTCCAAAATTTTTAAAGTAATTCACGGAAGGTGCAGGATGAAAGGATTTAGCGACAGCATGTGCCAGCGCGATGCCATCTCCGAGGCAAACGACATCCAGGTCTTTTGTCTCTCTTCCCAGGATCTTATCCCGCACGAAACCGCCGATCACCCAGGCCGGCGTTTGCAATGCCGCCGCTGCAGCAGCGATCTTTTCAAATATCCCCGCCTCTTTCTCACTGCAAACAATATCCATAAGCCGCAAAATAATTGATAATTAAGAATTCATATAATTATTCCTATTTTTCTGCCGCTAACTATGTTCCCGCGGAATGCTTTTACTGCCTTAGCTTTGCAGGCCCGGAGCAGCATTCGGCACTAATCTTGACAATACTATCATCCGCAAAAAAAACGCGCCGGTGCAGTGGATTTTGCCATTTTGACGAACTTATAAGATACTATGGAAAATAATTTTTATTTACAGGGCGGAGAAGATGAAATGGAGTTTATGCCGATCATTCCCCTGAACGAAGAAGATGATGCAAATGCCGATGACCAGCCGTTTCCCGAAGAATTGCCGCTGTTGCCGCTCCGCAATACCGTACTGTTCCCGGGTGTAGTTATCCCTATCACGGTAGGCCGTGATAAAAGCATTAAGGCTGTCACGGATGCGTATAAGGCTGACAAATTGATCGGCGTTGTGGCACAAAAAGACAGCAACGTGGAAGAACCAACAGTAAGCGACCTGGAAAATATTGGTACGGTTGCCAAGCTGGTAAAACTGATCAAAATGCCCGATGGCGGCACCACGATCATCATCCAGGGACGCAAACGGATGAAGATCGAAGAGATCACCACCGAAGACCCTTATTTTAAAGCCCGCATCAAAGTGTTGGAAGAAGAGAAACCGGCCGGCGATAAAGATTTTAATGCACTGGTGGGTAGCATTAAAGATCTGGCTGCGCAGATCATCAGCCTTTCTCCAAACCTTCCAAGTGAAGCAGGTATCATTCTTAAAAATATCGAGAACCCTTCTTTCCTGATCCACTTCGTCAGCAGCAACCTCAACAGCGATATCAAGCAAAAACAACAGTTGCTGGAAATCAGTAATATCAAAGCACGCGCTGAATTACTGATGAACCTGATGCATACGGAACTGCAATATGCAGAACTGAAAAATAAGGTCACGAATAAAACCCGTGCGGAGCTGGACAAACAGCAACGCGAATATTTTCTTCAGCAACAAATGAAAGCCATCAAAGATGAACTCGGCGGTGATAATGTTGCGGAAGTGAAAGAAATGCAGAAAAAAGCCGAGACGAAAAAATGGCCTGCTGCTGCAAAAGATATGTTCAACAAGGGCGTGGAAAAACTGGAACGTATGCATCCTTCCACACCGGATTACTCTGTTGTATATAATCACTTAGACCTCTTACTCGATCTTCCCTGGGAAGAATATACGCAGGATCAATATGACCTGAAAAAAGCGAAGAAAGTATTGGATCATGACCATTACGGCATGAACAAGATCAAGGAAAGAATTTTGGAATACCTGGCTGTATTGAAATTAAAAGGCGATATGAAAAGCCCGATCCTTTGTTTCGTTGGCCCTCCGGGTATCGGCAAAACCAGTCTCGGTAAAAGTATTGCCGCTGCGATCAGCCGGAAATATGTACGGCTTAGCCTTGGTGGCGTGCATGATGAAAGCGAGATCCGCGGTCATAGGAAAACTTATATCGGTGCAATGCCGGGAAGAATTATTCAGTCCATTCGCAAGATCAAATCCAGCAACCCGGTATTGATCCTGGATGAAATTGATAAAGTGGGTAACGACCAGCGCGGCGATCCATCATCGGCTTTACTCGAAGTATTGGATCCGGAACAAAACAACAGCTTTTACGATAATTACTTAGAGCTGGAATATGACCTCAGCAAAGTGCTGTTCATCGCTACGGCGAATAACCTCGCGAATATTCAACCTGCGCTGCGTGACAGGCTGGAGATCATCGACCTGAGCGGTTATGCCGTGGAAGAAAAGATCGAGATCGCGAAGCAACACCTGGTACCGAAGCAAAAAGAAATGCATGGCTTAAAACCCACGAGTTTTAAAATGAGCGATGCGGTTTTGGAAAAGATCATTGCTGATTATACGCGTGAAAGCGGCGTGCGCGAACTGGATCGCCAACTCGCGAGCATCATGCGTTACCAGGCGAAAGAACTCGTGATGCGCGGGAAACTAAAAGCGACTGTCACAAATAATGATGTAGAGAAAATCCTGGGACGTACGCGTTACAGCAACGAATTATATAAAATGGCCAATATGCCGGGCGTGGCGGTGGGTTTAGCCTGGACTTACGTCGGCGGCGATATTTTGTTTATCGAAACACAGCTGAGTGAAGGGAAAGGCGAACTAAAAATGACGGGCAATCTTGGGAACGTGATGAAAGAAAGTGCGACGACGGCTTTTACCTGGCTGGAAGCCAATTGTAAAAAACTGGGCTTAACGGTGGCTGACTTCAATAATAAAGATGCCCATATTCATATTCCCGAAGGTGCGACGCCAAAGGATGGTCCGAGTGCAGGCATTACGATGATGACCGCGTTGGCCAGTGCGTTTACGAACAGGAAGATCAAGCCTTATCTCGCGATGACGGGTGAGATTACCTTGCGCGGACAAGTACTTCCGGTAGGCGGGATTAAAGAAAAAGTATTGGCGGCCAAGCGCTCCGGTATAAAGGAAATCATCATGTGCTGGCAGAATGAAAAGGATGTAACGGAGATCAACCCGCTGTTTATTAAGGGGATCAAATTTCATTATGTTAAAACGATGCAACAGGTACTTGACCTTGCACTCACCTAACAGCCAGTGATTCTGTTAATTACAGATAATAGTTTAACCAGGTTTATTTAGTAAAAAATAATTCGGTTTATTGAAACCATCGGCCCCCGAACAACGTATTTATAAGTAGTTATCTCAACTAATTTCATGTTGGTTGTTTTAAGGGTTAAAAGAAAATTCCCGCGGATTCTTCCCCGGGAATTTTTTATTTAGTTAACCCCTGACTTTAACCGGCTACTTGCTTCTTTCCGCCGATCATGGCTTGCAGGATAAATCCCAAAATAATGACGAGCAACGCGCCGATCACGTTCAGCCAGAGAAAGGAAATGATATCCGCTTTGTAAATACTATATACGGCGATCTCGGAAATAACAGCGGACCAGAAAACGGCATTGGCTCCGATGTATTTTATCCAGAACGCCACCAAAAAAATTCCCAGGATAACGCCATAGAAAAGCGACCCTAAAATGTTCACCGCCTCGATCAGGCTATTGCCAATATTGTGGGCGAACATGGCGATGATGATACAGAACACGCCCCAGCCGAAACTATACCATTGCGAAATTTTATATTCCTCGATGTCACTGTCATTTTTGACAAAAAACTTTTTATGAAAATCGATCATCGTGCATGCGGCTAAAGAATTCAAAGCGGCGGCAATACTCCCCCATGCCGATAAAAAGATGACGGCGAATAATAAACCTACCAGGCCGATCGGCAGGTTGTCTTTCACAAAACGCAGGAAAATAAAATTGGTATCGTTCGGCTCCTCTTTTGGAAACGCTTTTTTAACGGTGGCTTTGTAGGCCACGCGGATACTGTCTGACAAAGGTTTGTTTCCAGCAGAAAATGCCTGTGCATATTGACCTTCCAGTTGATTCAGCTCCGGTCCGTAAGGGGTTTTCTTCGCTGCTTCCATTTTCGCTTCGTCAAAATAGACCGGCGCTTTATGGTATAAGTAAAAGGAAAAAATGAGGATACCGATGAGCAGGATGAAAAATTGCATCGGCACTTTTACGAGGCCGTTCATCAGTAAACCTTTGCGGCTTTCATCCACGTTCTTCGCCGTAAGGTAACGGCCTACCTGGCTATGATCGGTTCCGAAATAACTGAGCGCCAAAAAAAATCCACCGATCAGTCCGCTCCAGATATTGTATTTGTCTTTCCAGTTAAATCCTTTCTCCGTAAATCCGGATGTAATGATGTTCATCTTTCCCAGGTCATCCGCTTTTTGGATCGCCTCACGGAAACCCATATCCGCCGGCAATAAACTGATGGCGATATATCCCACAATAAAAAGTGAGATGAATACGATGATCATCTGCAGCTTTTGCGTATGTGCCACAGCCCTTGCACCGCCACTCATCGTGTATATTATGAGCAGGCCACCCATCACGAGATTGGTATAATAAATATTCCAGCCCATGATGGAACTGAGGATCAGCGATGGCGCGTAAATGCTCACACCTGTACTCAGCCCGCGCGATAACAAAAATAAAAAGGAAGTAAATGTCCTGGTCTTGAGATCGAAGCGTTGCTCGAGGAATTCGTAGGCGGTTAATACTTTCAACCGGCTATACACCGGCACAAAAAATACGGCGATCACGATCATCGCGAACGGCAGTCCGAAATAATATTGCACAAATCGCATCCCGTCTGTATACGCCTGTCCTGGTCCTGTAAGGTAAGTGATGGCGCTGGCCTGCGTGCCCATGATGCTCAGCAATACCAGGTACCAGGGCATGCTCCTGTTACTGAGGAAATAGCCTTCCAGGTTTTTCGTCGTGCGGCTTTTATAAATGCCGTAGGCGACGATGCCCAGCAGTACCGTCACTAATATGATCCAGTCTAATGAACTCACTTTCTATGGTTGATTCGTTGTTTTATCGGGCGATCAGGTTGGCAAATAACCGATAGGCGCCCGGAACGCCTGCAGGTAGCTCGCGAAAGAAGACCAGTCCTGTATATACAAATCTTCCTTTGCCATAATTTGCGATGATCAGGCTGCCATCCTGGTCTGTTTCTCCCGGATCTTTCATGCTTAAAATTCTTTCGTAAGCGGGGTCAACATTTTCTGCATTATAAATACTGCGTTCCTGTATCCAGCCGTCAAAATCTTTCGCCGTGATCTTATTCGGGTAATTTAAAGCGGGATGTTTTGGCAACAGGAAATTCACTTTCGCAGTTTCATCTGTTACCCGGTTCCTGCTGATCGTAAAAGGATAAGGCGAGATCTTTGCTTTTACCGGCCCGATAGAATTATTGGTATTGTACTGCGTTAAGAGGATGCCGCCGTTCTTTACATAATCCATCAACACCGGGTAAGCTGTACTCAGCCAGGCATGAATATTATAGGCACGTACGCCGGTGATGATCACGTCAAATTGTTTGAGGTTGGCCGCATTGATATCCGCTTCGGTCAGCATCACCACCTTATACCCCATCTGCTGTAAGGCATCCGGAACTTTATCTCCTGCACCAGCAATATAACCGGCAAGGCTGCCTTTCACGGTGAGGTCCATTTTCACCACTCTGGCACGGTCGTAATAATTATAAAATAAGTTCGGGATATGATCGTAGCTGATCTTGTTCAGCGAATTATATTGCGGTGCGCCGAATGAAGGAACTGTTAACTCCGCACCGATATAACTGGTGGAATCATTTGGAAATAAGCCGGATTCCACTTTCACATCAAAGGTCTTTTTCTCCCCACGGGCAAAACTGATCGTGCTGTCGAACACGTTTTTCTTCGCATGATCATATATCATATTCAGCGAAGCCTTTTCGTTGAACGGCAGGTTTGATTGCAGGGTATAGTGGAGCGTTCCCTGTTGCTTTTTATTGTTGGAGAAAAGGATAAACGAAGGCGAACTGTTCACGAACACCGGGTTCACCAATTGCATCGGTTCATACAGTTCTCCTTTCACCGGGTCGGTATATTTGTATTGCACCGGCCGCGTAAAATGATGCACAAGGCCATCGATAGTTACATCAAATTCGGCATTGTAGGGATAGATCTCCGGCCTGCCAATCATCGACTGGTCTGGCACATCATAATACCCTCCGTTAAAAGGATTGACCAGCCAATAGGGCTGAGCGACCCGGGCATCTTTTGGAATATAAATGCTGACGGTCTGTGTACTGCTCACATTCGGTTGAACCCCGTTGAAGGAGAACTGCTGACCAAAAACATTAACGGCAGCGGAACTAACGGGAACGCCGGAACGATTATTAAAATTAAGCTGCAGCTTCATGCTGTCACCAATCACGTTCAATTGATTCTGGGCAGTAACTTCCATAAAGATGCCACTGCAGGCAGCGATCAGTTTATCCAGGTCTGCCAGCTTGCTTTGCGGACCACCCTGCGCCTGCAACTCCCGGTATAGTGCGGTTAATTTGTTTAAGCTGTTTTGCGGTGTGGCCGGATCATATGTCGTGATGATATTTTTTACCTGTTGCTGGTAACTGGCTTGTGTAGCTGCTGAAGAAAATCCCTGCCGGCTGAACGTTGGATCAATGCCTTCCAATAATTCCGCTATCGGCTTATCGCCTTTGATGGCAGAAAAATATTCCAGTGCCGATCCACGTTGTGCAGGCACACCGAATCCCTGGCTCTTATGCTGGCTCCTGCTTTCTGCTGCGATCTCGCCATAGCTCTTTCCCAGCAGGGCATTGTACACACCCACGTCCAGTTTAAACTGGTCTTCGCGTTGCGTATTGGTTGTGCCGAAGTTGAAGGTATTCCACAACAAACGTTTGGTCGTCCATACCGAAACTTTTGACAATTGCTCCGGGAATTTTGTCGGATCGGCGGCTGCTTCAAATGCCTCACCGGCAAGAATAGCCGAAGCCGTGTGGTGCCCATGACCGCCCTCTCCTGTTGTGGGAAAACGCGTGATGATCACATCCGGTTTGAAATTGCGGATCACCCAAACCACATCTGCCAATATTTTATCGTGGCCCCAAATGCGCAATGCTTCTTCGGGATTTTTGCTAAAGCCAAAATCGTAAGCTCTTGTAAAAAACTGTTGCGCGCCATCGATGCGGCGGGCAGCCAGCAATTCCTGTGTACGGATGAGGCCGAGATCGATTCCCTGGTCGTCACCGATCAGGTTTTGTCCGCCATCGCCACGCGTCAGGCTTAAATAACCCGTGCGGTATTTTTTTTCATTCGCGAGATAAGCGAGCAGGCGCGTGTTCTCATCATCCGGGTGAGCAGCGATATAGAGCACGGAGCCAAAGACCTCGAGCTTTTTCAACTCCTGTAAAATATCCGCCCCGGAATAAGACTTAGGGGTTTGCGCATGCACAGAAGATATTCCTATTGAAAACAGGGCAAGCAAAAAATAAAACCTCATGAGCAATTGTATAAGGATAAAAAATTATTGTCCGACTAAAAACACGGCGTTCGTCAACAGCAGTTTGCCGTTTTGCCAAAAGCTGCGGAACACCGGGTCGTCTGCAAAATAAATAACCTGCCCGCGGCCCATTTGCATGGCGCCGATCACTGTTCCGTCTTTGATCTTTTCTTTCACTTTATTCCCGACGAAACCGGATACCTGCTTTTCCTTTTTGATCACGCCCACGTTCCAGCCGTCTTTTGAAAACTCGTATAAATTATCGCTGAGTTTTAATGAATAATAATACGATGGATACCCAAATGCCAGCGGGTGGCTGTTATCCAACTCCACTTTATAAATAGCACCGGGAATATTATTAACGATATTATCGCGTTCGCGGTCTTCATATTTTTTCAGATCGGTATATGGATCTTTTTTATCATCTGGTTTTTCTTCTTCCGCCTTTTTCAATTTGATGCCCCACTCTAAACCGGCTACCTGTGCTGCAGCATTCTCCATCAGGATCAGCCTGCCGCCATTGCGCACCCAGGAACGCAATTCACCTGCGGCGTCTTTAGTGCCAAGGAATTTATAATAACCATCCGGTACGATCAGCACATCAAATTCTTTCCAGTCTGTACCGTCCACATCTTCGGCGTTCACCAGCGTCAACGGGTAATTCAATTGCTGTTCAAACAGGTGCCAGATCTCGCCGGCAGCACCGGAGGACGATCCGTTGCCCGTTACCAAAGCGATCTTTGGCTTTTTCAGCAGGTGTAGTTTATCAGAACCGAAATCGAAGCCGCTCTCCATAAAGCCAGACGATACTGCCGTGATCTTATTGTTGAATTGCTTAGCCAGTTCCAGGAGTTTGTTCATTTTAGCATCGTTCCCTGCTTTTAAAATTACCAGGCTGCCTTTCGCATAACGCACACCGTTATAACTGAATTCTTTTTCTGCGAAGCGGACACGGATATCATTTTTCAGCAAGGCAGCTAAAAACTTTCCATCCTCAAAAGAATTGTAATTCACCAGGTAGCCATAATTGCTCACCGGGGTTTGATAATTGGGAGAAGAAGTATTAACGGCCGTTCCGGATAACGGTAGTTTCTCGCGTGTGGCGAAAGATTGTAAGCCATAGGCAAAAGGTAACGACCATGCGGTGATATCATAAGTTGCCGAGTCGGTGAGTTTGGCGCTGGGTTCAAACAAGACCTTTACCAGCACGGCTTTCGGCTGGTTGGTCGGGATCACGATATCGCGATCCGTTAACGTATAATTCTCTTCTTTACCATTAAAAAAGTTGTACGCTTTTACCGGTTTGCCTTTCACGGCATAACCATATTGAATCGCGTTGCGATCAAAGAGTGCCGTTAATTCCGCGAGCTTACTTTCGGTAGCGCCGGCAACGATATAGGTTTTGTATTCTCCTACCAGGCCGGCATTCGCGTCGTCAAAATATTTTTTAAAGGACGACATCAGCTGTGCCGCATTGTTAGACACTGCTTCTACCGTGCTCATGCTGGTGGTGAAATGATGCGCGATCCTGTCTGATAAACGCAGGGTATCATCATTGTCCAGGTCGATCGCCAGTCCGGCCCTGCCATGACCGGCCTGCTCGTAGGTCATACCAATGGAACCATTGTACAGCGGGTAGGTATCACCGTAAGAAGGATAGAACAGGTCGAAATATTCTTTGGTAAAGTAGAGCCAGCCATTAGCATCAAAATAACGCGCGTGGTTCTTGCCAATGGTCGTCTGGAAGCTGCGTTGGAAGCCCGTGATCACTTCATGAAAAGGTTCAGCAGCCGGTGCGAAATAATAAGGATTGCCCGGCATTTGCTCATGAAAATCGCAATGCACCTGGGGCATCCACTGGTTGTATTTTTTCAGGCGCGCCTGTGTTTCAATTTGCGTCTGCCAGGCCCAGTCGCGGTTGAGGTCGAAATTGTAATGATTGGTCCTGCCGCCCGGCCAGGGTTCGTTGTGTTCGCGTGCTTCGGGGTCAGGATCGGGCGTAGCGCCCACCACCTGGTTATACCAGTTGACGTAGCGGTCGCGGCCATCAGGGTTAAGGCAGGGGTCGATGATGATGACGGTATTCTTCAACCATGCTTTCGTTTGCGGGTTATTGGTACCCAGGAGTTTGTACAGGGTTTTCATCGAGACCTCCGAAGAGCTCGCTTCGTTGCCATGGACGTTATAGCTGAACCAGATAATGGCAGGTCCGCCCGCTTCTGCAGGTTTATCTTTCAGCATGCCGGTGAGTCGCAGGTTGTTTTTACGGATCTCTTCCAGCCTGGTCATATTTTCCGGCGAGGAGATATAAGCTAACAATAAGGGCCGGCCTTCGTAAGTCTGGCCATAATGTTCGAGCTGCATCATTTGGGGCGCGGCCTTGGCGGCATTCTCGAAGTATTGCACGATGCGGTAATGCGGCGTGAATTTATCGCCAAGCTGGTAGCCTAAAAAATCAGCCGGTGACTGCAGCGGCTGCGCGGCCACAGGTATCACAAACAACAGCAGCAGCGCGAGGAAGAAAGAAGTACATTTCATTGCAATGATTAAGTGGTGAAATTATTTAAAAGCTTGGGCTTATGGAAAGTTATTTTAGGAGTGGTTTTATGATGGCACTGGCGCCAGTCTTCCGCAGGGCGACTGGTGTTTGGTAAACTCGACGGACTGTGTCCGGATTCGATTGCTGAATTTTCCACTGGAGCCCGGTTTATATAAACGTGCCCCCGTCTGGTCTCCTGACCAACGGGTTCCATGCTGTCGCCAGGTTTAATATAAACTCCGCTCTGGCGCCAGTCTTCCGCAGGGCGACTGGGGTTTGGTAAACTCGCCGGACTCTGTCCGGATTCGATTCCTAAATTTTCCACTGCCGGCAGGTTTAATATAAGCGCAGCCCCCCCCGAACATTCGGGGGTCTCCCGACCAACGGGTTCCATGAACGAACGCCGCGGTTGGGTCTTATGATCAACCGCTTAATCGAGCTGGCGTCACTCTTCCATCCACATACGCCCCGGTTAGGTGTTTTCACCAACCGGACCTATACGAAAACTGTCGCGCCCTTGTTTAAATTATTCTTCACCTGCCTGACCAACAACGGAACGAGGGCCGGAGTAAGAGCGTTTGATGTGGTTGGTGAAAACACCAACCACGGCGGCCTTAAAATTATCTCGGAGAAAAAAACGCGCAGTTGTCCAATTGACCGATTGGATCAGAGCATCCCATAGCGTTTCAATACAAGCCACTCTTCCCACCCTCTTACACCCCGGTTGGGTGTTTTCACCAACCGGACCTATACTAAAACTGTCGCGCCCTTGTTTAAATTATTCTTCACCTGCCTGACCAACAACGGAACGAGGGCCGGAGTAAGAGCCTTCGATGTGGTCGAAAAAAAATCAACCACGGCGGCCGTAAAATTATTTCGGAGAAAAAAACGCGCAGTTGTCCAATTGACAGATTGGATCAGAGCATCCCCTAGCGTTTCAATAAAAGCCTACTCTTCCCACCCTCATACGCCCCGGTTGGGTGTTTTCACCAACCGGACCTATACTAAAACTGTCGCGCTTTTGTTTAAATTATTCTTCACCTGCCTGACCAACACCGGAACGAGGGCCGGAGTAAGAGCGTTTGATGTGGTTGGTGAAAACACCAACCACGGCGGCCGTAAAATTATTTGGAGACGAGCTACAGCCGGTGTGTGTAACAGGCCACAGATAGTTGGTTTTCAATATAATGCGCTTCTTCCGGGCATCGGAAAGAAAGCGTTAAGAAAATTGACTGGAATGGCGCGTTTAGTCTTTCTGGTTAGACACTTGTTTCGGGAAAGAAAACAAAAGAACAAATGCCGGGCTTTGCAATTAGCTGGTAAGTCGCACAACAGCTGGGTATCGCACATCTGATAGAACTTGTTTTCTTTCCGCCATGAAAGGCAATTTTTAGCTTTCATTCCGCAGCCCTTGCTCCGACCGAATGTCGGAGTGGTTCTTTTCATCAAGGAAAAGAACATTAAAGAGATAAATTAATTATTCATTTTTCTTTTTTGCTTCTCCAAAAAAGAAACAAAAAAAGAGCCCCAAATCGATTACTGCCCGATTTGGGAGGGAGCCCTGATTGAGCTTTTGTACTGCTGTGGCTTCAGCATTAACAGATCGCAACGGCCTGCGAATTGCCAGACTATGTTTACTTTTAAATGTTAAATGCTCTTCATCCGGGCATCGGAAAGAAAGCGTTAAGAAAATTGACTGGAATGGCGCGTTTAGTCTTTCTGGTTAGACACCTGTTTCGGGAAAGAAAACAAAAGAACAATTGCACGGCTTTGCTATTAGCTGGTAAGTCGCACAACAGTCAGGTGTCGCACATCTGATAGAGCTTGTTTTCTTTCCGCCATGAAAGGAAATTTTTAGCTTTCGTTCCGCAGCCCTTGCTCCGACCGAATGTCGGAGTGGTTCTTTTCATCAAGGAAAAGAACATTAAAAGAGATAAATTAATTATTCATTTTTCTTTTTTGCTTCTCCAAAAAAGAAACAAAAAAGGAGCCCCAAATCGAATACTGCCCGATTTGGGAGGGAGCCCTGATTACGCTTTTGTACTACTGTGACTTCAGCATTAACAATGCGCAACTGCCTGCAAAAAACCTCCGGTCTTTATTTTTTATTCTCTTCTTCCGGTTATTAGAATGAAAGCGTGGAGAAAATTGAACTGTTTGCTGAAGAAATCAACAACGGCCCTGACCGGCGCGGCGTAAAAAATATGACTTGTATCTTTATCAAAGTCGCCCAATTCCCTATCTTCCCCTTATGATCGCAAAAACCATCTCATCCCTGGGTATATGTTTATTACTAACAGTAGTCAGCTTCGCGCAACTGGACCCATATCATTATACGTCCATTAAAAAAATGACGGTCTCGCGGGCTGCGGTGGTCTCCGCACATCCGTTGGCGAGTGATGCCGGGCTCGAAGTGATGAAGATGGGCGGTAATGCCGTAGATGCGGCGATCGCGACGCAACTGGCTTTGGCCGTTGTTTATCCCGGCGCCGGAAATCTCGGTGGCGGTGGTTTCATGGTCGCGCATTTTGCAAACGGTAAGAATTATGCACTCGACTACCGCGAGACCGCCCCGGGCAAGGCTTTTAGGGATATGTACCTCGACAGTGCGGGTAATGCCAATACAACCCTCTCCCAAAAAAGCCGGTTGGCGAGTGGCGTGCCGGGGACAGTCGCCGGCATCTTCGCCAGCCTGAAATATGCGAAACTTCCCTTTCGGTTACTCATCGCCCGCGCGATCGTTTTGGCGGATAAAGGCTTTGCCATCACAGCCGGACAAGCGAATAGTTTTAACGGCAACCGTGATGCATTTATCAAAGCCAACGTGGGTAATATGCCTTTCGTTAAAACAGAAAAGTGGAAGGCCGGCGACACACTGATTCAAAAGGACCTGGCCATTACGTTAAAAAGAATGCGCGACCTCGGCGCTAAAGGATTTTATGAAGGCGTTACGGCTAAACTCATCGAAGCAGAAATGAAACGCGGTCAGGGCATCATCAGCCTGCAAGATTTAAAGAACTACCGGGCACGCGAACGCGAAATTATGCAGTTCCCTTACAAAGAATACCAGGTGCTCACGATGCCTTTACCGAGCAGTGGCGGACTCATCATCCAGCAGCTGATGAAAATGATCGAGAAACGCGATATCAAATCCCTGCAATTTCAAACGCCTGCCAGCGTGCAACTGATGGTGGAAGCCGAACGCCGCGCCTATGCCGATCGCGCGAATTTTATGGGCGATCCGGATTTTGTAAAAGTACCGGTGGCCGCCATGGTGAGCGACAGCTACCTGGAAAAACGCATGGCGGATTTTATCCCCGGCAAAGCGGGCAGCAGCAGCATCACCAAAGCAGGCGTGGTTAAAGAATCGGAAGAGACAACCCACCTCAGCGTGATGGATGAAAAAGGCAATGCGGTCTCGGTAACCACGACCCTCAATGACGGCTATGGCAACAAGACAATGGTGCGCGGTGCGGGCTTTTTACTCAACAACGAAATGGATGATTTCAGCATCAAAGAAGGCGTGCCGAATATGTATGGTGCGGTTGGAAATGCCGCCAACGCGATCGCGCCCAACAAGCGGATGCTAAGCAGCATGACGCCTGTGATCGTCCTAAAAAATAACCTGCCCTATATTGTTGTCGGGACGCCGGGCGGCACCACGATCCCTACTTCCGTCTTCCAGTCTTTGGTCAATATCCTCGAGTTCGGCCTCTCTGAAGAAGAGGCGGTGAACAGACCAAAGTTCCATCACCAATGGCTACCCGATATTATTGAAGTGGAAAAAGATTTCCCGGCAGCTGTTACCGAAGCATTGAAAAGCATGGGGTATACCGTGAAAACCCGCGGCGATATTGGCCGCGTGGAACTGATCCGCATCCTCCCGGCAGAGAAAAAGCTCAACGCGATCGGCGATAAACGGGGTGATGATGCCGTGCGTGGCTGGTGAGGCAAATTATTAAGTAATAATTATTCGTTAATGCGCAGCCCAACGGGGTTGATTGGCTATTTTTACAGCTAATTCATTCACCTGAAACGTTTTCTGCAAATATTAGCCCGGTTCGTCTGCTCCCTCCTGCTCCTGCTCGTGCTGGCATACGGACTCCTGCAATTGTCGCCGGTGCAGACCTGGGTCGTGAATAAAGTTGCCCGCGACCTGTCGGTAAAACTGCAGACGAGAGTGACGGTCAAGAAGGTCGAATTTCATTTCTTTAATAAATTATTGCTCGAAGGGCTGATGGTGGAAGACCATCGCAAGGATACGCTGTTGTATGCCGGCATCGCGAAAGCGGATGTGACAGACTGGTTTATTTTCAAAGACCGCGTTGCATTAAAAAATGTGGAACTGGAAAATGCGATCGTAAATATGAACCGTCGTGATTCGGTCTGGAACTACCAGTTCCTCGTGGACTATTTCGTGGATACGAGCAAAAGCACGAAGGCGAAGAAAAGCCTCAACATCGATCTGGGCGAAGTGCATTTTAAAAATATTCGTTTCAATAAAATCGATCAGTGGGTTGGGCAGGATATGACGGCGGCGTTGAAGAAACTCGACCTGGTGATGGACAGCCTGGATATCGGGAAGAAACGCATCCTTATCCGCGAGCTCTACATGGAAGAGCCTTATTTCGCGCAGCATGATTATAAAGGCAATAAGCCCCCGCAACCGACGCTGGCCAGCGTGTTGGAAAAAGTTCCCGTGATCTCCGCGTTTAAATGGAACAACTCCGGCTGGGTGTTGCAGCTAAAAAAATTCCAGGTCTTTAACGGCAGTTTCCGCAACGATAAATATACAGAGCGTGCACCCTTTACCGATAAGTTCGACGGGCAGCATTTACTGTTCTCTTCCATCACCGGCAGCATGAACAATGTGTATTTTTTAAATGATACATTGGCTGCAGATCTCTCCTTATCTGCGCGGGAACGCAGCGGCCTGAATTTAAAAAAGTTTAAAACGAACCTGCGCTTCACACCGGAGCTGATGGAATTCAAAGCACTGGAACTGGTGAGCAACAAAAGCAGCCTGGGCAATTATTTCGCGATGCGCTACAATGCCTTTAACCAGGACATGAGTAGTTTTATTCATGCCGTTACCCTGGATGCAAATTTCAAGGATAGTTATTTGAGTTCTGATGACCTGGCGATCTTTGCCCCGGCATTAAAATCCTGGAAGCGCACTTTCTTTCTCGATGGAACGGCGAAAGGAACCGTGGATAATTTCTCCACGCGTACCATGACGATCCGCAGCGGTAATTCGCTGATCAGTGGTGATCTCGCGATGCGCGGACTGCCCGATATCAAATCGACCTTCATCGACCTGCATGCAAAAAATCTGGTAACGAATTATAACGACCTGGTAACGATCATGCCGGCTTTAAGGAAGGTAACGAAACCGGCGATCGCGAAGCTGGGGACGATCCGTTACGCCGGGAATTTTACGGGCTTTCTAAACGACTTCGTGACCTACGGGACCTTCAATACCAGCCTGGGATCTTTAACGGCTGATCTGAATATGAAGTTGCCAACGGGCAGGCCTGCGGCTTACTCGGGACGCATCTCTACGCCGGGTTTTAACGTGGGTTCTTTTATTAATAGTCCGGAATTAGGCATCGTTGCCCTGAACAGTAAGATCAGCGGCCATGGCTTTACGTTAGATGAACTGAATGCGAATGTGGATGGAACGGTTTCCCGCCTCGACTTTGCAAAATATTCCTATAAAAATATTACGATCAATGGCGACTTTGAAAAGAAATTATTCAAAGGACATTTATCGATCAACGATCCCAACCTGCAGATCCGCGACCTGGATGGGGAGCTGAATTTATCAACCAAAGAGATCGCCTTTAACCTCGATGCGAACCTGCAACACGCAAACCTGAAGCAATTGCATTTAACGAATGATAACCTGACATTGAACGGGGTGTTCAGCCTGAATTTCACCGGGAACAATATTGATAATTTCCTGGGTACGGCACGTGTGTACAGCGCGACGCTGCAACATGACAGCACGCGATTGTCATTTGATTCACTCACGCTGCGTTCGCAGATCGTCGACAATAAAAAACGTTTGTCCCTGCAATCAAACGAGATCGATGCGGAGATCAATGGCGTGTTTAGCATCAAAGAATTGCCTGCGGCGTTTGAAGTGTTACTCGCGCGCTACTACCCCACTTATTTCAAAGTGCCGAAATATTGGGTGAACAGTAAACAGGATTTCAGCTTCGCGATCCGCACCAACCAGGTAGATGAGTATATCCGTCTCTTTAATCAAAAGCTGCGTGGGTTTAATAATTCCACGATCAACGGTCGGCTGAAACTGGACAGCTATGAACTCAGTCTCGAAGCCAAAGTGCCCGAGTTCAGTTACGATAATAAATTATTTACGAATACGCTCTTAATAGGTAACGGTAACCGGGACACGCTGTTGGCCGATATCTCCGTGGAAGATATCATGATGAGCGATAGTCTGCACCTGCCCGGCACACGCTTAAAGCTTGCCGCCAGCAACGACGTCTCCCTGATCAAACTCAATACAAGCGCGAGCAAAACGCTGAGCGATGCAGAACTCAATGCCAGCATCCAGACATTAAGCGATGGCTTCCGCGTGCATTTCTTTCCCTCCTCTTTCGTGATCAACGACAAGCGCTGGCAGCTGGAGAAAGATGGGGAGATCACCCTACGCAAGAAATTCATTGATGCCAACGAAGTGAAGTTCGTGCATGAGAACCAGCAGATCGTTTTCTCCACGGAACTGGATGACGTGAATGATAATACGCACCTGGTGGCGCGGATGCAAAATGTGAACATCGGCGACTTTGCACCCTTCATCATCAGCAAGCCCGGCTTGAAAGGTTTGTTGAGCGGAACAGCGACGGTGCGTGATCCCTTCGGGAAAACCACGATTGAATTTTTAGGCGTAGCGGATAGTTTTTCTTTGGACGATAAGTATATCGGAAAAGTGAACCTGAGTGCGAATGCGAATCTCGGGACAGGCATTGTGCAATTCAAGACCAGCGCTGATGATCAGGACTATGTATTTAATGTAGACGGCAATTATAATTACAAAGATTCCACCGGCAACCAGATGGATATTAATTTCCTTTCGGAGCGGTTTAACATCAATATCCTGGAGCCATACCTGGGCACGATCTTTTCAAAAATGAACGGCATTGCGAGAACGAATCTGAAAGTCTCGGGCGGAAAAGGACACCAGTACCTCACCGGCGAAGCCACGCTTTTGGACGGTTCTGTGAAAGTCGCATATACGCAATGTAAATATCTGTTCAGCAACCATACGCTCAAATTTGGTAAAGATGTGATCGATCTCGGCCTGCTGAAATTGAAAGATACGCTGGGTAATGAAGGGTCCGTGAGCGGAAAAATGTACCATCATTTCTTTAAAGAGTTTTCATTTGAAGGCATGCGCTTCGAGACCAGCAAAATGCTTGTACTGAACACGACGAAAAAAGACAACAGCCAGTTTTACGGAACCGTGATCGGTTCTGCGGTGATGACGATGGCGGGCCCTGTGACGAATTTAAAAATGAATATTGACGGTCAGCCCAGTGCGACAGACAGCAGTCATATTTATTTGCCCACCGGCAACAGCAAAGAAAACAACGCGATCGATTATATAGAGTTCATCCAGTTTGGTAGCGAGATGGATGCGCGCGAAAGCCGCAACACCGCTGCCAATATCGTCGTGAATATGAATTTGAATGTTAACCCAGCCTGTAAGATCGATGTGATCCTCGATGAAGAGACCGGGGATATTTTAAAAGGCCAGGGCGTCGGGAATTTAAATATCCGTGTCGGGAATAAAGAACCGCTCACCATGCGCGGCAAATACAATTTAACGAAGGGTGAGTACACGTTTAATTTCCAGACTTTTTTAAAGAAACCATTTACGCTCAGCCAGGGATCGATCACCTGGAACGGCGATCCTTATGAAGCCATCATTGATATTGATGCCGAGTATTTAGCGAAGAACGTGGATATCAGCAGCCTCACGTCCAGCAACAGTTTCCGGCAGAAAGAAGACATCACGATTACGGCGCACCTGACGGACAGGCTGAAGAGCCCGAAGATCAGTTTCGAATTACAGTTACCGGAGAAATCAGAACTGAACCGCGATTATATCGTTGTGAAAAGACTGGCCGATTACCGCAATGATGATAACGTCATGAACAAGCAGGTCGCGAGTTTATTGCTGTTTAATTCCTTCGTGACAGACAACCAGAATTTTCTGTCGCAGGAAAATACGATCTCCCTCGCGACCAGTACGATCGGCGGCGTGATCAGCGGCTGGCTGACGAATATCTTTAACCGCGAACTGGACAAAGCAACGAAGGGCGTCATCTCGACCTATATTGATATCAACCCATCACTGGATCTGCAAAATAAAGCTAACCAGCTGCAGGCCAATGTGCGGGCGGGATTGAAGATCTTATTGAGTAACCGCCTCAACATATTGATCGGCGGCAACCTGGATTACAACAACCCCTATACGCAGCTCGACCGCAAGGGCCTTATCACGCCGGATATCACGATCGAGTGGCTCTTAAATAAAGACGGCTCCCTTCGCGTAGTCGGCTTTACACGTACCAGTTTCACCGATGTTACCACGGGACAGCGTAACCGCTCGGGGCTGCAGTTATCTTACCGGAAGGATTTTAATCGGTTGTCGGATATTTTTAGAACGAAGAAGACGTTACAGGAACGGGATGCGCAGACGCAGGTGAAGGCGGTTGAGTAGTTGATTGGTTGGGTTAGAACGTGGAATTGGGATTTGGTAATTGGGTGTTACAGTTCGCTGCCCCGCGACCCGATGCTTCGGGAGTTCGGGTAGTCTGACCAACGGGTTCCTGAAGCATGACAAAAATGAACCGCCGCCTCCCCGACCGTTGGGTCCCCGCCCAACGGGTTCAAATGGAAATAACAATAAAACAGTTCTGAAGAATAGAATAAAATAGCCGGATGATCAACAACAAAGCATATCGCAAAACAGCAGACGAGTTCGTCGTAAACGATTCCATCCTGATGCTGCTTTTCATCGGTCTCGCCTTTACCGCGATGGTCTTTTTCGCCGCGCTGTACACAGACGCCGGTGAGAAAAACTATCTCCGCGCTACCCTTTGCGGCCTCATCCCCGCGATCCTTGTCACCTTAAAGATCATGTTCCGTAAACCCGTCATCATCATCAACAGGGTCGGCATTTACGTCTCGGGCAAACTCATCACAGACTGGCAGCATTTCGCCAATGCACATGTGAGCGAAGAAGACCGCACGATGACCTTCCGCGATAACTTCGTGCTGATCGTCCACTACCGCAAAGACGGCTACGAAGGTTTTTACAAATCCACGATCCCGCTCACCAGCACCCAGGACAAAACGCAGGAGCAGATTTTGGAAGCGGTGTATGGGTGGTACGTCAGGGCGCAAAATACCGTATAGCTTCGTTAACTAATTGCTGCTCCCTAAACCCGTCATTCTCATCAACCGTGTGGGCTCTACGTCTCGGGCAAACTCATCACCCACTGGCAGCATTTCGCGAACGCGCATGTCACCGAAGAAGACCAAACGATAACCTTCCGAGATAACTTCGTACTGATCGTCCACTACCGCAAAGACGGCTATGAAGGCTTTTATAAATCCACAATTCCGCTCACCAGCACCCAGGACAAAACGCAGGAGGAGATTTTGGAGGCGGTGTATGGCTGGTGGGAAAAGGCGGCAAATTAGCAATAACCTTAAGTACCAGCAGTTTTTTAAAAAAACTGAATATTTTTAGGCTATTTTTTTCTGGTTAAATCCCCAGAACATGTACCATAAACTTCTAACCCATAAGACATCGATTCCTTTCCGGGAAGAAAACCGACTTGGTAATACCAAGTTCTGTCATAGGTAGACGACTGGTGTCTTTCCAATTTTTGCTTAACTTCTTTGTTATGTTTTTCAGCATTTACATGAATTCTTTTAAAGCATAATGTTACTATGAATCGCTCTTCATAGCTGCTATTCAATTTTTCTGATTCGGAATTATAATAGGTTTCCACCTGGTTGAAAACGTTAACCTTATCCCAAGCTAACCAGGCTGGAATATCCCAATGCTCATCGCCAAGATGATGAGTTGATTTCTGGTATTTGCACTCTATCCAAATCGCTCTCTTTTGGTCTTTAATAAAAATATCGGGCCTTCCTCGCACTTCCTTTCCGTACTTTGTACAAATTGTGCCGTATTCCTGTACTCCGGTCATCTGTGGATTAACTCTGAGATTACCACACATAAATAAAGAAGCCATTGTTGCTTCATTCGCATATGCTAATATATCTTCATCTTCATTGTCGTTGATATATTTTTCTAACTCCTTAAAATAATTTTCGACTCCATTTTTTAGGAAATCCGCAAGACCACAATTGTTCATATTCGCGATGATAAACGGATTTCTAGTCATAATCATGTTTTAATTATATTGAGGAAAAAGATTTTCCGAAATGTTAATCTCGAGGAATAATGTTATTGAATTAAATGTTTTTTTAGCGAGTTTAAATTATTAGACTCCGTTTCAAGAAAGCCAGACTTAAAGTTTTGCAAGACTATTGCATTAGGAAAATTCGCACTCGCTTTCAATGCCCATCGTCATATAAGATGTTCTCATTATCTTGTTCCAGGTCTAGGCGATAGGTTTTAGTAGGCTTATTAGTCTCCCAATACTTCAATGTTTCGCCTGTCACTTGTCTGTAGTTTATGCCTAGCCTTTCAAAATGTTTGATTGCACATTTTATCTTCCTTTTTTCACTTGGCCATTGCAATTGTTCGGGGATTAACGATCCTTTTGTTTCTCTGACCAGATTTATCGATGTTTTTCCGTCTTTGGTCTTTCTTATAATACCCCAGTCTGGGTTATAATTCTTTATGATTTTTGGAATGCGAACTTTAAATGAAGGAGGGAATTTGAAGTATCCCAGAACGTTACCGCTTTTATCATCTTCAACAAGGATATTGTTTACGAACCGCTCCTCAACACCTGAATCAACTTGAACGCAATCATATAATGAGTGCTCTGATCCATCTACTAATTCCTTTTGTGGAAATGGCTTTGAAGCCGGGAATAAATCATCGAAGTCAAAAGCTTCTAATTCTCCAGTAAGTTTATATTCTATAGTGTCAGCAACATGATCTGCCAACTGTTCTCGAATTACCTCTATAAACTTGCTGGCGAATCCCTCAGGATTTTTGAAAATGTGTTTTTTCCTCTCTTCTTCCATGCCTTTGAAAATTCGAAACACAGTCGGCCTGGTTATTCCTGTCTCTTTACAGGTGCGGTCGATGATATTAAATACAGGATAATTGGTTTGAGCTTCTTGTTTTGTGATGGCTTCCAACTGATGGCCCTTATTGTCAGTATGAAATATTTCAGATTCCATCGTTAAGGACTCACCGTTTCCAAAATGAACAACACTGTCAGACTTGTACTCTTTAATTTCAACTATTTTAAACCCAGATAAACGTTTACTTACTTTTTTCCCAAAGTCAAAACCTTCTTTATACCATTGACCTTTGATAATGTTTTCAACATTATCAGTATCTGTTATGGAAATATCTATTTGAGCCAAACCAACAGAAACTTTATTAAGCTTAAAACGAAATGTAGTGATAACGAATTTGCCTCTGGTGATGATAATCTGCGACTCAGGGAAAACTGTCTTTGGGCTATTTAATTTGTTCATGCATTCTGTGACCAATTTTTCAGTGTCCAGTTTTATTTCGTAATCAGTTTTTTGTGCCAGCAAATCCCACAAAGCTTTAAACTCTTTGGAGTTAAAAACATTGTCATTACGCTTCGCTGGTTTTTTCCGAGCATCGCTAGGCTTACTCGGAGCAACATCCCCGCTATCCCTGTATTCTTTCTGCAATTCGTTACAGTAGTTCTCGTAATGCTCGTTTGCTATAACTGTAAGCACATTTACTCCTTCTTCCTGAACCCTTTCACCTTCCTGATTTACGCAAAGGCGGAGCCCACGACCAATTTCCTGCCGTTTGCGGCTTTCCGATGTGGCTGTATTCAATGTACAGATCTGAAATACATTTGGATTGTCCCATCCTTCCCGCAATGCTGAGTGGGCAAAAATGAAGGATACAGGTTCCGAAAAATTCAGTAGCTGTTCTTTCTTTTTCATTATTAATTCGTAGGCCTGCTTTTCAGCCGCTTTATCATCTTTTGACTTATCACTTTCTATAATAGCAGTATCTACAAATTCTTCCTCCTTCTTCTGGTTTTTCTTTTTTGCAAAGTATCCTTCTCTTACCTGGTGAGGTTCAAGCTGTGCAAAAGATTTATCCAAATGCTTATACTTAGTGAAGGCATCATCAAAAAGTTTTTTGATAATACCATCATCTTGTACGTAATTATCAACTTTATCAATGAAAAATAAGGAGAGAATCTTTATCCCTTTTTCTCGTAAGGCTTTCTGACGTTCAAAATGATATTTGATTGTTTGCTCAATCTGAACCCTAAATATTTCTGCTTTAGAAAGGGTAATGCTATGTGCATCATTACTTCCAAGCGAAGAACCATTTGTAAAGAACACCTGTTGCGTTTTTAAGTTGATATCGTCCACCACAAATCCCTCAAAGGCTGAATTCTTTGTTTTATCAAATAGGTTATCATTTTTCTTAACCGTTATGGATTTTAATTGCTTGGAACCATTTTCATAACAATGGGCTTTAAGACTCGCTTGTATAGAATTGTTGTTTCGTGTTACTTCTTCTATCAAAAGACTCAAATCAGTATCATTCAGATTGTGTTGTTCTGTAACACCTTCTACTTGTATTTTTTTAACCAAATTGAATTTGAAAGCATCAACAGGACTGAGTCGGTAAATAAGGTTGGGTTTTTCTTTAGGGGTTGCTGAATAATTTATCGCAAATAAGGGGTTTAAGGTTCGCAGGGCTTCCCTGCTTTTAGCCGAAAGATAGTTTTGGCTTTCGTCCAAAATGTATATCGGTTTTGTCTCCTGTATATACTGATACGGCTTCTTCTCTCCTGGAAGTTTTTCAGTGGGCTTGTAAATATTATTTGTTTTACCATTGAAAGCATCAATAGTCATGATCATTATGTTGATATAAGGATTAACAGCAAAATCTTTCACTTTCCCAATCTGCTGACCATCATATTTAATAGCATTCATAGTTGTATTTCCATACAATGTTTTGAAATGCTCTTTTGTTATTTCAATTGTCTTATAAACACCCTCATAAATAGCAATGCTAGGAACAACTATAATAAATTTTCGGAATCCATACCGCTTGTTAAGTTCAAAAACCGTTTTTAGGTAGGCATAGGTTTTACCCGTACCTGTCTCCATTTCTACTGTATAACAAGGAAAACGGTGTGTATTGTAGCCATCAATGTCCAGCATAGGACCATCATCCACATCCAAGGCCAGGGTAGGCTGTAAACTATTAGTTTCCTGAACCGCGTGTAAATTATCCAACAACCAATTCTCTTCTAGATTGTAATAAGGTTCAATATTGGGAGCAATATCGGAGCTAAATTCATTTACAATAAGGTTTTGTGAAAACCCGTCAAACAGATTCACCACACTGTTTACAGCAATGTTCTGGTGTTCCTGATTGCTTTCAAATTTTAATTTTATATTCTTAGCCATAGCAGCATTAAATGGTTTTGATTAAGCCTTTGTCTTGTAGTGTAATTTTATCCTGGTCTGAGATGGCACTATCTAAACAAATAAAAATATCATCTGCATTTAATTGCAGATATTTTATGGTATCTGCATACACTTTTTTATCAAGGCAAACCAGCAGCTTGTGCTCGCAGAAATCTGATGTAACCATTGTAACTTCATTTTTCTTATACTGATTCAAAACTTCAATTTTGCTATCTAAAGGAAATCCCTCAATCAAAAGAACCTCGGTTAGTAAATTTTGAGACTCCCAATCTTCTACAAGCGGGGTTGTGCTTTTTTCAAATTGTATCTCTAATTCTTTTATACTATTACCAGTATAATTTTTCCAAGGTTTAAAGTTTGAATGAGACAGCTTATAAGATTTGAACTTATAAGCTGTCTCATTATCCTTATTTTTCTTCTTATATTCTGAGCTTAGAAGCTTGCCCGCCCTTTTTATACGTTCTTTGGAAATTTGAGAAATGGTTTTAAGTTTAAGACTTTTGGCATTGATGCCAGATGGAAGAGACAGATCGATTGGCTCTTCCATCTGTATCATTAAAAATCTGCGATTACCTTGATCTTCAAAATTGCTTTTCAAGACAGCATGAGCAGTTGTACCAGAACCCGCAAAAAAATCTAAAACAATATCCTCATTTTTTGCATCTGTTGTAAGCTCTAAAATCTTTTGAATAAGTGTTGTTGGCTTGGGTGTATCGAATGGTGGTTTGTCATTAAACAAATCCTTAAGCTCTTGTATTCCGTCACGAGTCGTTCCACAATCCTTGCCGAACCAAATTGATTCAGGTGTTCTTCCCTCTAAATTATTTAAATAAATTTTTCTGATAATTCTAGTTTCATCATTTGAGAAAACAATTTCACCAGAACTAATTTTTTCTTGAAGAGTCTCTTTGCTCCAACGCCACCCATTGGGGGGAGGAGAAATTTTCTTACCTGAAGGCGTTTTAATATCATAAATTAAATTCTTACGATAGAGCGAATTCCTAACATCCCCTGTTCGCCATGGTCCATTAGGATCATTATCTGGATTTGAATAATTCTTATTATGCTCATCAGTCCGTTGTAGATTTCCAATAAGTATTTCTGAGGACTTGGTATAACACAATAAGTAGTTATGATGAATTGAAAATTTACCCAAATAACCTTTTGGTTGTAAGCTATGCTGCCATATTACACACCCTTTAAAATTTTCCTCCCCAAAAACTTCGTTCATTAGTTCTCTAAGATTATGAACTTCATTATCATCTATACTTATGAAAATATAACCCTCATCCTTTAATAAATTCCTTGCTAATCTAAGCCGCGGATACATCATACTCAACCATTTTGAATGAAATCGTCCATCTGCTTTTGTATTTGCAGAAATTGGCTTTGCCTCTTCATCCAATTGACCTGTACGTCTTAGATATTCATCAATAGTTTCGGTAAAATCGTCTTCATAGATAAAATCTTTACCCGTATTATATGGAGGATCAATAAATATGAGCTTAATCCGATTAGCATAACTTTTTTGCAGAAGTTTTAATACTTCAAGGTTCTCCCCCTCAATGAAAATATTTTGAGTATTTTCTTGATCCACCGCTTCATCCATGCAAGGTACCAATGTACCCTCGCTTGGAAGGCTGGCTATTTTACGAGCAGCTCTCTTCCCCGGCCAAAACAATCCAAAATGTTCAGATGTTATATCCTCTTCTTCTAAATAAATACCCAACGCTTCCTGTAACGATTCCCAGTTGATTTTGCCATCAGCAAAAGCCTCAGGTGCAATTTGTTTTAACTGCTCGATTCGTTCTGTCTCAAAATGAAAAGACGGTTTTATTCTTCCTATTGACATAATTAAAGTAATTAAGAATTAAAGTTTATTTCAGGGGTGACGTTTATCTTATCTAGGTTAATAGAGGCATTAACGAAATCCTCTTGCTCAGCATCCGTGCCGTAATCATCATAATATTTTTTGAAATTCATTGTACTGCCCTTTTGTAATTTAGTGGCGTACTCTCTAAATGAGCCACAAGAAAAACGGGCATCGCAGTTGCGGCAGATACGAGTGGCAAATTTGCTGTTCGTACCATAAATTTTTTCATCGAGTACTGTAAATGGTGGTGGCGTGAAGCAATGTTTCTCTATACAATCCACAACCAACGCAAAATCATGGATTGTGTCTTTTACATTGTCTTCCCTGTAGGGAATATCAATAATAGGCTCCCATTTCTCTAGCTCCCTTTTAATACGGTCCGTATCGCCAACTATTTCAGCTTCCTTCAATGCATCGGGAATTACAGTAGAAATAACAGCGGTATGATCTAACTGGTTGCCTCTCAGATTCTCCCAAATATAAGCATACACATTGAGTTGTTTTTCGTACAAATGCTTGTTGGCAGCCACGTAAAACGGATCATGGGTTTTGATATCGTACATCCAAATTTCATCATCCTCACGAACAATATCTACAATTCCTTCAATAGTAAAGCTTCGTCCTTCAGGTGTCTTCTGATCGGGCAACGTAAGCTTCACTTCAGTATCGGTGACTTTTGTGGCTACATCTTTCAGTTTACGGAAGTAATACAATACCTGGTTAAAGGCGTCTTTCTGACCTGCTTCGGTTAACGCATGGCCACCTTCCAGCTTGAGCAGCTCATAGTTCTGAGCAAATATTTCTTCGAGTCTTTTTTCTACTTCGTAATCAGTTATCATACAGCAGCAGTTTTACGGTCGTGCATTAATAAATGGTGCAGATCTTCAATCGTTTTATGAACCAGCGAACCGAACAACATTGTCTGTGACCGTGAAGGCACAAAACCATATTTTTTGAAGATCATGTAATTTCTTGGACACTTGTTGTATAACAAGTAATCTGCAGTATAGCTATAGCTTTTACCTAAGTCCTGTTTGCTTTCTTCTGCAACCGGAACCTGCTCCTTGTCTAATTCAGGAATACCTTGTAAAGGGTAGTTTGCAAAAATATTTTTGAATACTTCGGTAGCGGCAGAACTATGTGTGTAGCGAGGCAATATCAATAGGTTTTGTGCTCTTGAAAGACTGACGTAAAACATACGCATGTTATCGAAACAGGATATTTTATCCAAAGGCTCCCCTGCTTTGCTTAATAAGCTACGAATAATAATTTCCTTTTTATCGGCAGGCTTCTCCCTTTTATAAACTGCGCCTAATACCACAACTGGAAACTCTAAGCCTTTGGACTGATGAATGGTAAGGAAAGGTACTCTACCCTTAGGAAAGGGATCATCCGCATCTTCATATTCGCTTTCGCCTAGGCGATACAATGCGTACACATAAGAGGCAAAAAATACTCTTACAAACTTTTCTTCAGATAAAAATGATGCAGTTAATATGGTCCCATATTGGTCCATGAAACGAGATATGTACTGAGAAAGCAAGCCAAGATTACAAACCGGGCCCTCGTCAGTACCATCTTCTGCCAATAGAAACATATCACGGAAATGGCGGAATCCATTTAGCTGATAAAATAAATCCAGTACCGTCCAATCAAGCGATGTTGTGCGGTTTATGATATAGTCGATACTGTAGGGTTCACCATCTCTCTCCTTGAACTCAATTACCTTTTTGAAGTAAGAATTAGTTAAGTTTTTTCTAGCTTTCGGGGAAAGCCTTGGCAATTCGGCAAATTCACGGATCATCGCCAACTTAAAAGGATCCTTAACACCCCATTTTTTCTTCTTTATGAATGCTAACAGCAAGTTATAATCTTCTAAAGCAATGGCAACCTCATTCTTTTTATCGGTTACAAATTCCTTCAAAAGTTTATCCTCCCTCATCAGGGTATCAGCAATTTGCATGCATTCAATCATCCAGTTACGAAAATTGATGATGCTCTGGCTTCCGGTATTTCCATAATGTGGTCTGTCAAATATTTTGAGAAACAAACCAAATATGGCTTTAGCTTCATCTACCTCGATAAAACTTTTTGCTCTGGGTGCGTACACCGGAATACCTAATGCCTCAAAGGCGTTAGCAAAACCTGTTACCCTTGTGCTTCCCTTTAGATAAGGAAATAAGAAAGCGCATTGATTATAATCGTGAATTTTACCCGTACGCTTCAAATCAAGAACAAATTCTGCGATTTCAGCATAAACGTTTTCAGCCTTATCCTTTGTTGAAACAACCACTGACGGCTTTAGGTCGACACTATTTGCTTTTATTACCTTGTCATTTACACGATAATAGCTACCTTTTTTTGTTTCATTTTCCCAGTTGGTTTGTACAATGAAGTGGCTGTATAAATCAACAATATTCTTTCGTGAACGATAATTAATATCAAGGTCAATACGCTTTGGCGTTTGCCCTATGTTCGCAAAACATCTATTTTCAAATTCAACAAGATTTTCCACGGTTGCTCCACGAAAACGATATAGCGCCTGGTCATCATCACCGACAACACAAATGTTTTTAGAGCCCTTGGATAAAGCAAAGTAAAGTTTCTCCTGGATTGCATTTGTATCCTGGTACTCATCTATGATAAGGTGCTTGAAAACATTCCCGGAATTGGCAAAGCTTTCAATTGCCTGAAAGGCATCCTGTTGCAGCAGCGAAAAATCAACTTGTTTAACGGATGAGTTTATCTGGAGTGAATTTTTATAATACTCATACATTTTCAGCAGAGCTTTCAAAGAATTATCAGTTGTTTGTACGGTTGACGGATTGATATTTTCTTCTGAAAACCGGTTAAACAAGGCTATACACTCTGTAACAGCAACGTGCCTGGAATTTATTTCCTTTCCCAAAAAATAATTTGAAATAAAATTGTGAGCACTTTCTTCATCCGTAAAGCCGCCTGCAACCCATAACTCTTGCCAAAAGCTTTTCTTGTAAACCTTGAAGTACTGCGAAAGGCTATCCATAAGTACGGGCGCATGTTTACGAGCACCCCCAGGTGAGAATCTCCTATCGGTAATGAGTGATTGACAAATGGAATGAACGGTCCCGAGTGACATCTTAGAAATGTCATAGGGCTTATCTGTAAGGTTAGTGACAGTACCCAGCAATGTTCGGAGCCCTTCTTTGAGCTGTAGTGCTGCTTTTTCAGTAAACGTGGTAAGAAAGATTTCTTCTGGTGGAACATTTTGAAAAACGATCAAATTTAAGGTTCGCCAGAGTAACACCCTGGTTTTACCAGATCCTGGACCGGCAGTCAGTAATAAAGGTCCCTCACCATAAAGTATTGCCTCTCGTTGATTGTCGTTTGGTGTAAAATTATGTATCCGCCACAATTCTTCAATAGTTATAACCCTGCTCGACTTCATCTAATTATTTTTTTCAAAAAAAGTTTTTTACAAATTAAATTATCATCTGCCATCCAGAAATCTTTCAAGTATTTTAGCTGATGGATAACTTGACATTGATGCCACCCCATTAGCTAACTCGACAGGAAATAGAGCTCCCTCGAATTTGCTACTAACTATCTCTGGCAAAGTGGCAAGAATGCGTTCTACGCCGATCAAATCAGTGGCAAGGGGAAAACTACCATCATCCACATAAATTCCGGTAGGCACATTCAACACCATATAAGTTCCCGGATCTATTTTTACAAAAAGTTTTTCTCCCCAGTTGGTTCTTTTACCATACGGGTTTGAAAGGTCAGGAGAACGATAAACCTGGCGACGAACGTAGTCATGTGTTAGCGGAGCAAATGATAATTTTTCCCCACGATCATGGGGGGCAACAGTTTGGACTATCGAAGCCAAATGATCAAAGAAAGCCCCACTTTTTTCCTGTCCAATAATATGAACTGGCCTTTTAATATTTTTAGCGTGTTGAATAAAGGATCGGATGTTGGGTATTAGTTTAGAATATTGACTTCGTAAGGTTAATGGTCCATCTTTTATAAATAAGGTCTCAGAGATAATGTTCTGATCTGAATGGGACCATAACAAACGTATTGGAGTAAAAAGCATCAGGTGTTCCATTACTAACATGTAAGCAGAAGCAACCGAGTCCGGAGCGCTATCTTCGTCCATATCTAGATGAAACCCGATCATGTCTGTAAGATAGATAGGCTTATCACAGTCCTCGCAATTGGCTCCATCAGCATCAAATGGAAGTCCCTTGTCGTTTTTAAAGTGGCAGTGCGGGCATTCAAACCCAGGGCTACTAAATTCAGTCGTATCCCATTTCCGGTACGCTAGCCATTTCAAAGTTTCATAAAACACTCCGTTATCATCAACTTTCAAAGAATCATTTACTATGTTACGGATGGCGTCATAGTTTGAACCGAGTGATGTCTTTACGTTTTTAAGTGGAAAGACAGTAGCATGGAAAATTGCGCTATCCCTTAAGATATCCTGCATTAACAATGGATGCGGATGTTCTTTATCAATTTTGTCAAGCTTCAACCTATCTACGGTTAGGAGAGCGGTCTTTACAAATGATACTTCTTTGGGAGGCTTTCCAGAGGTTTTGACTGCAACGAACGAACCGTCTACCGCCCAGATATTCTTTAAAGGCAGAATATTGACTGCATCAAACTCCTGCCATATTTCAGTCACTTCCTCTTCACTGCTGAATTCTGAACTCTCGAAATCTTCAACTAACGATTGAACCCAAGGACTTTCTATAACAGAAATATGTCCAAGCTTAGAAGCCATTTCGCCGGGTAGGCGAGTTCCAGATGAGTAAGGCATAAGTCTTAATTTAATGGTTTGACAACAGAGGCAGTGGCTTCGAATTTATTAGCTTGGATGGGGATCACAAATCTGTGTGACATAGTAAGCATGCGCATGTAGCCGGGGGTCTTCGCTTTTAAAATGTCTTCTTCACTACCGTCAAATGCAATTTGAACCCTTGATAGTGCCCTTGTTTCATCCTGACTTGACAAATGACCTACGAAGAAGTTTTCCGTTTGTGCAAGTAATTCTTTATTAATCGTTGATGGCGATTGCGTCGAGTATATCATACCTACGTGAAACTTAGCCCCTTCTTTGGCGAATCGGGCATACACGCCTGTTAAATCCTTCCCGTCCGGCGGAAATAAGTTGTGCGCCTCTTCAAAATATAATTGTATAAAATGATCACCTAATTTATTTTCCACGAATTTTTTCTCCTGGTGGCCGAAAACTTCTTTCGAAATCATGTCGGCAAAATACCTCCTGATTTGGTCAGTGGCATTTCCCAGGTCTAAGATCACAGTAGTTCCACCATCAATTAATCCAAGTATCTCAATTAAAAAGTCGCCTGCATTCGGAGAATGGTAGGTTATGTAGGACCTTAAGACAGAGGGCCCCGAACCAGAACTGGGATTTAAGAAGTCCAACATTGCTACATCATCAGCGTCAAAAATATCTTTTCCACTTACCGATTTCAAGAGTAGACTGCTGCCATTATCTCGGCGAAACTGAGCCATTACCTCCATCTCCGTAACAAGTTGATCTAATGAGTCAGGGTGGGCAGGAGCTGCGCTTTGGCCATGATGTTGGTAAGCCTGAGTTCTTAAATCAGCTTTATAAGAAGGGTTAAAATGCTTGGTATTTCGGCTAGTGAGACCAAGCGATTTTAGCTTGCTTTCAACAGCGGGGAAACCTGCTTTTTTTAAAATCGCCCAAAACAATTGAACTTTCCTAATGGCTCTACACTTATCACTTTCTTCCATTGTAGCAATGGAACTGATTGCAGGAAGCTTGACACTAGCAAAGCTTTTTATATAGTTTGCATTTTTGTTGTCAGTAGCTAACATCGAAGCAATGACCTCGATAATGCTGTCAGGCTGCTCGTAAAAATTTAGTCTTAATGGGAGCGATGGTGTTTCTGCCCTCTCAGTAAGGGCATATACCTGGCAACGCTCCTGATAGGCTGACCTGATAGATTTGTTTCCATCCTGTGGGTTATCATTTGCGTATTCACCATTAATGTCAAAAATTATCTGACCGACATTTTTTTTATCCCCTGTAGTTTCTATCAGTCCCTGAGCAATAAGTTTTACGACATTCGATTTGCCCAACCTGGTTTTTCCAAACATAGCCGTACGAGTTCCCATAAAATCACGCATCGATATTGAAACAGGAATTTTTCCAGCTGCGCCAGGGCTGAACAATCCACATTCCATAGTCCTCAACGCACCAATCGAATACTTATGATCGATATTAACCATTCCGTCCACGATTAACTTCAATAATTCATCGTCGGGTGCAAACACTTTGTAACGGTGTGCACTTACGACATTATTTACGTCACCGGAAAAGGCAAGTTTCTGGTTTTCTACGGGGTTCGCATAAAACATACCCAGCACATTACAGCTTAAAGCACCCCATTGTAATTCACTCTGAGTCCATCGGTCTAACTCAGGCATTGACTTTTTGTGGAGTTCAAAGTACGTTTGCTGAACTTGCATTGTCAGCGGTGTAGGAGACACACCATTTACACGCAACAACGTAAAATGCAAAGGAGTGTTACCTGCATTTATTGGTGTCATGATTAAAAACGAGCCTCGAGGGATACCACCTACGGCGAGCTTATATGGATCACTCGTGATTATCTTCGCCGTGTCATAACCTAATTCCAGGACGTACCCAACAAATCGCATCTTTTCTAATTGTTTTGCGGCCTCCATTCGTGATTCCGTATCAAGAAAGCTTCTTAAAGATTCGATCGGATTGCCGCTGATAGATGTATTATTCAATAATTGGGTTACAGAGCCGTGAGACATTTTTCATTTATTTGGATGTGATAAAATAACTAGTTCTTCGAATTGTTTACGATCCGCGCCACTAGCAGCAATAGAAGAGTATCTTGAAACTACCCGGAGATGAAAGCCAAACCCTTCATACAATTCTTTGATGGAAGAATGATTCGCATTCGTTAGAACGATTTTTGCGCCTCGATTTTTTGCTCTGAGCAGCGACGAGGCTAATCTTTCTTGGTCTGCCCAAGAGAATAACTGTTCATTATATTTGATGAACCCATTTAAATTATGTCTTACTGTGTAGGGAGGATCAGCAAAAACAAAATCCCCTGACTTTGCCTTGTCTATTACAAACTCGAAATCTGATTTGAAAATTTGCGCTGATTGTAGCAGCTTCGAAATAGACTCAAAATCATCGGTATCTAACAAAACCTTTTCCTTACTACCAATGGGTACGTTAAACTCCCCATTTTGATTCACACGATAAATTCCGTTAAAACACGTGCGATTTAAATAAAGCATTTTAGAGCCCTGTTGGCACTCGCTGATTGTTTTCTTTTTTCTTACTTGGTAATAATAATCTTCATTGTGTTTTCTTTGATGATACTGAAGGCTTCTTTTTATAAATTTAAAATCGGTCTTGATGCTACTGTAAGCAGCAATAACGTCAGGATTCAAATCAGAGAGGATTGCCCGAGTTGGCTTCAAATGGAAAAATACAGCGCCGCTACCCAGAAAAGGTTCTAAATAAGTGTTATAATCTAAGGGCAATAGATCAGAATACTTTTTCACAAACCAACGCTTACCACCAGGCCATTTTAAAAAAGGGAGCACTAATGCTTCTGTATCTTGTAAACTCACAATGGTATTAATTTATGTAGTTAAATAATTTACGATGCGTGATCGCCTGCAGCTGAACATTCTATAGGGAGCTATTTTGCAACTTTTTAATCAAGCACTTTTTCCCATGCGGGTGACAAATTACATTAATCAATTCCAGAAATATCATTTCAGGTTGGGATTAAAGGTTCCACTTCAGGATTGACTGTAAATATAGAACAATGGCCACGTTCGGAATATGACTAGGCCTCTTATTAAAGAGCGTGTATATGTCGGAAAGCCTTGTATGTTAAAGTCTTACGGGAATAATCAATTATGACCTTATTTCCGATATTATAACCTGAATCGATTTAAAGTGAGAAACCACAAGTGCGGCGCGAAAACAGGGATAACCTTTTATTAATTATCATAAGCGAGTTTTAGGGTGAAGTAGCGGATTAGTTTCGCTGCTAATATATATTATTGCGGCAATCCCTCAAAATTTATTGCTTTTTTTCACCAAGCATTTCGTGAAAAACATCTTGGCGCTTCTTAACAATCAAAAACCAACTTTCACCAAAGCATTGGTGGCGAATCAATATTATGTAAGTGTACAGCAGCGCAACAAATTCATTTTGACAATCCTGATCATTTTGGTTATGCGAAGCTAAGTTTAAACACCCGGTCCTGACAAAACCCACCCCTGGCCTTATTAAACATTGCGGCAGTCCAGCAAAATTTATCGTAATCAGCCATTAAGTCGTCGTTGCGTGATAACGAAATATAAGACACATCGTCTCCTACCCTGGTCCCGGGTTACAAGATCACCCGGCCACCCGTGCTAAAAATCACCCGTTCTTCCGGTATTCTTGTTTGGGTCTTGTTCGGGTCTTGTTCGATGCTTGTTCGATAGCGTTCGAACCCCTCTCGAACAAGAGTAAAACAAGAGTCGAATAAGAGTAAAACAAAGTGGTACAAAAACACCCATTATTGACTGGGCCCCAAATATACCATGGCGAAAAAGCCTGCTCATGAATTGGAGAGAAAAGAAAGGAAAAAAAGCAAAAGAAAGAGAAAGAAAGCGAAAGAAAGAGTATTACTGCGAACAGGATGAAATAAAAACGAAAAGATGCGAATTGCTTTGCGAATGTCACTGATTAATAAGTGATATGGGTCACGCTTTCTGCCCGAATCTTCAGTCTGCATGGTCGCGCATTAGCTAAGTACTTTTCAAAAGCTCTGCAAAAACGTTCGCTGCCGATTGATAATTTATCGGCCCGTATGGAGCCGAGTTCATATTAAATACTGTGGCCTCATCATCAAGATACTGAAGTGCCGGCGGCCCTGCAGCGAGGGAAGCCTGGGCCTGGTAAACCAAATCATTCAGCGACCCGATGGCAGATTTATCATTGTCTGTAAGGGAGAAATGGAAACCGGAAAAATGATGTCGCAACTGTTCCTCCTCTATAGAAATTCCGTCATACATGCATTGATCTTTTAACGCTTTTAAAAAAAGCAGTTTTAAAGTCAGCAAGTCTGTTTTCTTATAATTACAAATCGTTACCGAATAGATGGACCGCTTATTCATAAAAATGATAAACTTTTTACGATCGAAATAAAAGAGATGAGCGTTCCAGCTGCCCAAGGCTGTACCTGCAATCCCATCGGCTTGGGCAGCCTTTGATTTTATTCCTAATAATTTAGCCAGTTTAGCACTGCAGTAAATAACGTTCATAAAAATTGCCTGATAAATTGAAAAGAGGTTTTCGCCCCGCTGGCTCCGCGGCATTAAGCATCCTTAACTGCTGATTTCAATTCCGCACAATGCGGCTCATTTCCCTGCAAGTTAATCATGGCAAATAAACAAAATTGTCGCAAACGAACCTGATTTACTGAACTTTTATTTATGGACGTCTTTATCCGGGCATCGGAAAGAAAGCGTGAAGAAAATTGACTGGAATGGCGCGTTTAATCTTTGTAGTTAGCTAACTGTTTAAAGAAAGAAAACAGTTGAACTAAAGCCTGGATATATTCTTAGCTGGTAAGTCGCACAATAGCGTGGCATTGTTCATATGATGGAACTTGTTTTCTTTCCGCCATGAAAGGAAATTTTTAGCTTTCATTCCGCAGCCCATGACTTTTGGTTCTTTTTGTTAAGAAAAAGAACAATAACATACATTAATTAATTTTTCGTCTTTCTTTTTTGCTTCTCCAAAAAAGAAACAAAAAAAGAGCCCCAAATCGATTACTGCCCGATTTGGGAAGGAGCCCTGATTTAGCTTTTGTGCTACTGTGACTTCAGCATTGGCAATTCGGAATGGCCATGCAGTGTGGCTCCAGCTTTACTTTTTAATTCTTACTTTTTACTTTTAATTATTGTCGTTGGTCGGGAGACCAGACGGCGGCGATCTTCGCGAGGTAGCGCGCCTGAGTTTTTTACTTTTTACTTTTCACTTATAAATTCTCTTCATCCGGGCCTCGGAAAGAAAGCGTGAAGAAAATTGACTGGAATGGCGCGTTTACTCCTTGTGGTTAGCTAACTTTTATCGTTAGTCCTTAGGCGGATAAGAATCAGCCCCATAACTATTCCTCTCCCTGATCTTTCCATCCCTGCCATGTACAATTAATTCTGTACAGTTGGCTTTTGCAATATCCCGCGCAGCACTAATAGCATCAGACTGCTTATTCGTAATGACAGTTGCTCTGTCAGCTCCCGCAGATTTAACGGCCCAACCATTGCCTAAAGGAACAACATGTTGATTTTTCTTTGACATCGCTTTAATTTTTACAAATTTACTTACATTATTTCATTCAAAATAACCCTGACAGACTGAATAAACCTTTCCACCCTTTTTCTCCTAATGACATCATTCTTGTATCTCATTTCAGGAGTCCAGTTTATGGCAACATTCCAGGCTTCGGCAAAATTCTTCTCAATATTTACTTGCTCACCGGAATAGCGGAGTAAATCCTGGAGTCTATGATGGCGTATGTCCCGCAGTTCTCTGATCGTACTTCTTAGAAATGTCTTTGTTGTATCCAGGTAATACGTATTAAACTCCTGCTTATTTTCAGGAAATCCATTGTCAAATTTCATAATCGTGCAGATACCGTGTTTTAACCCGAGTTCCAGGGAGTAACCGCATAGGTACATCGCAGCTGAATACCTGTCATTTCTAAACAAAATCCTGGCGTCAGCGAATCGCTTTTTTACAAGAGCGCGAATTGTATCTTTTGGAATCATGCAACAACAAATTCGCGCATTATGTCGTTCTTCCGGGGGGAATTACAGCGCAAAGTCCGCGTAAAATAAACGGGTACGCCCCGTCTTATTCCATTCTAATCACTGATACTGTTTTTCGCAATTCCGTTGGTCGGGAGACCCCCGAACGTTCGGGGGCGGCGATCATCGCGAGGCAGCGCGTCTGAGTTTTTTACTTCTCAATTTGTAATTCTCTTCATCCGGGCATCGGAAAGAAAGCGTTATGAAAATTGACTGGAATGGCGCGTTTAGCCCTTGTAGTTAGCTAACTGTTTCGGGAAAGAAAACAAAAGATCAAATGCCTGGCTTTGCTATTAGCAGGTAATTCGCACCAAAGCTGGGTATTGCACATATGACCAGACTGGTTTTCTTTCCGCCATGTAAGGAAATTTTTAGCTTTCATTCCGCAGCCCTTGATTTTTTGCTCCTTTTCATCAAGGAAAAGGAGATCAGAGAAATCAGGAAAAGATTTTTTTTAAAACAGACTACAAGTACCGTTGGTCGGGAGACCAGACAGCGGCATCCGGTCCTTTATCAATCCCCTTCCAAAAAGGCAGATGGAGGCGGTCTTCGCCAAGGCAGCGCGTCTGAGTTTCTACTTTTTACTTTTAATCCCTACCGCCTGAAATCAGCATATCGTGTAAAACTCATTTCTCCCTTACTCTTTTAAAAAAAATTCTACCGCAGCATTTGATTGGAAATTACTGGAAAGGTGAATTTCGTACCGCTTCATTTTTGTCGTAACAATCATCAACGCCGTACAGGGCGGATATTTCCCCAGACTTTCTGCAACGAGTTGAATTTTACTGATCGGATTTTCTTGTTGCAGGGAAACATAAAACCTGATGGGCTGCAGGCTGATCAGCTGCTTCTGCACGATCTTTTTATCATTGAAGTAAACCGACACCGAATCATCATCAACCACGCCATTGTCATACGCCTCAATTTTAATGGAATCTTTTTCCGCATCCCCCACTTCAATCAGGCTTTGAATATCCGGGATGCGTTGAACAGCTTCTTCCGGCAGACGCCTGACATCAACAGGAACAATGGGAAGTTGTTTATGGAGCGATACAGCAGAAGACGGGCATTTGAAAAGCGACCGGGACTTATCTTTCCATCTTCCAGATAACAACATTGCGGTATCGTTAAGCTTCAACTTCATGGCATAATGACCCAGGCAATTGGTGGCCATAAAACCGAGTTTCACCGCGATGGTACTGTCTTCTGTGAAACTGACTGTCGAGTCCTTCCTGTGAAAAACCCCTTTGATTTTGTAATGCTCATATTTATTATTCCTGTAGTACAGGTGCGATGCGCCGGTGATCATCGAGTCGTTATACAATTGTATCTCCACAACGAGTTTTTCCGGCTGCGACATTAAAAATGTCTTGTTATAATTGCCGGTCCAGGTACCGGAAATATCCTGTGCACCTGCATTAAAACCAGCGTACATGAAAAATGAAAAGAGGAATATCCTTGCTGACATAAGTTTCAATTTTAAATAAAATACCTGGAATGCGATCACACGAGATATATAAAATCATGGGCATGAGCCGACAGTAATCTGTGAGCAATTGTACGTAAAAGTTTGAAGGCCGCCTATGGGGAAGACATCTATTAATATAATTAAGTTGATCAGTCCGGATCTTCCATGCGATTCATCTCCTCTTCAAACCTTTCAACCACCCATTGCCGCAGCTGCTCGTCTCTAAATGCAAACCATGCTTCGCGATAATCCGAGTCGTCCACACGGTTTTTAAAATGGCTAAAGGGTTTGCGGTTGTCCAGGGCATAGAACAACTGGTTCCTCAGGCCGAGGTTCTCCGGCAGCGAATTAGCAAAATTTGCCATGATGCGAAAACTTTCTTTTGACGTCGGAGGCTCCAGCACAATGTAATCGCCGGAATTATTTTCTACCTCGGCTATATCATCGGCATACAACTCATCGATTTCATACATGTGAGCTGCGAAGTCGGGCAGGAAAAGCAAGGTTCCTTTTTCCTTGTGATAATAGCAGCATTGGCCGATGCCGAGTTCTTCTGCTATTTCTTTTACCTGAGCGGGCGTGAGTGGTTGCATGGCGATCTATTTTAGGACATAAAGGTTTGCCATTTATGGATAAATTCCAAGGATAATTATAAGTCTTAAGGGAAGGGTTTCGCTATTTGATTTTTTTTGAATTGTCTTCATTCGGGCCTCGGAAAGAAAGCGTTAAGAAAATTGACTGAAATGGCGCGTATAGTCTTTGTAGTTAGCCAACTGTTTCGAGAAAGAAAACAAAAGAACAAATGCCCGGCCCTGTTATCAGTTGGTAAGTCGCACAACAGCCGATCCTTGGCATAAAGACCGGACTTGTTTTCTTTCCGCCATGTAAGTCGATTTTTAGCTTTCGTTCCGCAGCCCTTGATTTTTGGTTCTTTTCATCAAGGAAAAGAACGAAGAGAAATAAAGAAAGTACAACATGATATTTGGTTCTTCTTTACTTTTTTTCTTGACAAAAAAAGTAACAAAAAAGTCAAGAACAAACGATATACAGCCCGTTTGTTCGGCAGCTTTGTGCAAACTGTAGTGCAGAGTGCCGGCATTTATAAACTATTAGAGCGTATAATTAGGAGGCATTATTTAAATTGGAGTTGTGACTGCATTCCATCCGGGCCTCGGAAAGAAAGCGTTAAGAAAATTGAATATAATGGCGCGTTTAATCTATCTAGTTAGACAACAGTGCAGAGAAAGAAAACAAGAACCAATGCAGGGCTTTGCATTTAGTTGGTATGTCGCACAAGCGCTTAGTGATGAGATGAAGACCGGACTTGTTTTCTTTGCGCCATGTAAGACAATTTTTAGCTTTCATTCCGCAGCCCTTGATTTTTGGTTCTTTTATCAAGAAAAAGAACAATAGAGAAATCAAGAATTAAATATTTTTTCTTCCATTGTTCTAAAAAACGAATGTCAGGTGCTGTAGGAGAATAAATAATTTATTTTTTACTTTTTTTTGATCCTAGCCTTTAAAACAATGATACTTATCCTGATCAACCAGTTTTAAAAATTCCGGCAAGCTCTTCACTTCTGGCTTTGGGTCATAAGGATACCATTTCAAATTTCCTCGCATCCAATAGACTTTCCATTTGCCGGTGCTTTTCACCCAGGTGGCTTTCGCATAGGGATATTCTGCGTACTGCGATGGGCTCCTAAACACGGGGCGGATCTCGGTGAGCATGATACTTTGATTCTCGATGATATAACCGAGGTCAAGCTTTGGCCTGATTGCCTCCGGGGGACGAATCTTTTCGAGATGGTTCTCCATCAATTCAATAATATCTACAGTTTTGAATAAGTCCAGCGCCATGGCAAATGTGTTGAGGTTCAAAAATAAAAAATCCGACGTTCTTCTCCCCCGTAAAGGGTGTAATTTTTCACCACCTGCAATGGAAAAGTCTTCGTGTGGCTTCCTGCCTTAGTGCCTTCGTGGCGAAAAACTGTTTTATCATCTCCTTTCCAGCGCCCGCTGTATCACTTCATTCTCTGCTATCAACAAATCAAGTTTCAATTGCAATTCCATTTGCGTTTCAATATTGTTATTCGCTATTACACGCTCCGTCTGCAGTTGCTGGCATTTCAACCAGGCGGCAGTGGCCGGACTGTCCGGCGTTTCTTCACTCAGCTTGTCGAGCACAGCATACCACTGAAGTGCACGGGCATGGGATTGTTTAGTGGATGCTAACTTATATGCATAGTCGGAGATGGATTGCTGGTTCGTCAGGAGTTTGAGTTCCCAGGAGGCGATCAATTTGCTGCCTTCCGGCTTCCCGGGGATGGAAGGCGTTCTTAACCCGAAGGCATTGACGAATGCATGAGCGCTTTCCAGGCGGGCGAGTTTGAAGATCGCGGCGTCTGGTAACATCCTCGTCCCGAGTTCGACATGGGAAAGTAAGCTGCGGGGAATGGATAAGTATTCTGCCAGTGTGTACTGGCTGATACCAAGGCGTTCGCGAAGGGCAGCAATGCTGGTAATTACGGGGGACGAATTATATTGATGAAGTTTCATTTTTTTAGTTTTAAAAAGTTGTAGCCATTTTTTTTCAAAAAAATAAATGGCGCAATTTTCTGCGCCATTATTTGATATTTTATTTTCCTGCGACAGATTTCCCGTCGCAGACATTTCATTTTTTAAATCTCTTGCGCAGCCTTTGGAAGGAGCTAATCTGATTTCCATTCCTTGCGAGATAATAATTCGAGTAAGAGGAACCAATGGCATATCAACAGTTCCTGGCATAAACATCTCTCCATCATTAAAGCTGCGCTGCGAACTGGTTGGAGAGCTTTCCGCAGCGGGTGCAAACAGCAGCCCGCAGATAAATGTGAACAGCGAAATGCAACAAACCTGCATTCTTTTTATCGGAAAAAAATTATTCATTTTGCAAAGCAGGGATATAAAATTCAGACAAACAAATTGCTGATATAAAATGATAGAAATTGATATAAAATGATAGAATCCTTTAACAGAAATTAACAGGATAATCGCCACGAAGACTGGAAAGCAGGAAGATCCACAAAGAAATTTAAATGACAAATATGTAACGGATAGTACCATAACACAAAGCATGTAAATATTTTCCAGACGTCGGAAATAGTGAGCACAATTGACTACAATTGACCACTTTTGACTACTTTTTCGGGGGCTACAAAGGTTTTTACCACGGAGTCGCCCAGAGTTTTATAATGGAGTTTCACAGAGTTTTCCTGGCAGGAGAAAACGCTGCTTTGCGACTACGCGGGAAATTATCACACTTCCCCTTTGCGGTCTTTGCTCCCTGGCGCCTTTGCGAGAGATTTTTTACTTTTTACTTTTGACTTTTTATTTATATTTAGACATAACTAAACCAAAACTGCTATGGGAATTTTCGACCGCCTCTCTGCCGGCTGGCAGATCGGGCTTAACAGCTTCAAGGTGCTGAAAGCAAACCGCCAGCTCATCATCTTCCCCATCCTTTCGGGCATTTCACTCGTTTTGATCATGGGTTCTTTCCTCACGGTTATCCTGGGCTTTGCCGGCTGGAACACAGATAATATCGCGAAGCCGGATACATTCGGCAAGTACGCGTTACTGTTTGGCTATTATATCGTGAACTATTTCGTGGTCGTGTTTTTTAACATGGCACTCATACATTGTTCATCCCTGTATTTCAAAGGGGAAGAAGTAACGGTGCGTAAGGGCATCGACTTCAGCATGAGCCGTATCGGCGTGATCTTCGCCTGGGCGGTGTTTGCGGGCTCCATCGGCGCGATCTTAAAGATCATCCAGGAAAATGTTGGCGTCCTAGGAAAGATCATTACCGGCTTAATCGGTATCGTTTGGGGTATCGGCACGTTCTTCGTGATCCCGGTGATCGCTTATGAAAACCTCGGACCTGTTGATGCATTAAAAAGATCTGTCTCGATGATGAAAGAAAAGTGGGGAGAAAGCATTGGTGCAGGTTTTAGTTTCGGATTAATTCAACTGGTTGGGTTTCTTGCTGCTGCTATCGGCGGTCTGGTCATTGGTTTCCTGGTCCACCCCATTGCAGGTATCGTCATCGCAATCCTCTTTATCCTGATCCTGCAAACTGTTGTTAGTGCCGCACGCACGATCTTCGTAAGCTCCGTCTATCACAACATCACCGGCGATCCGGTAGAAAATTACAACCAGCAGTTTATTGATAATTTATTTGTTTCGAAGAAATAATTTTTTCGTGTTTAATGAAAAGCCGGTCTGAAGAGATCGGCTTTTTCTATTATTTCAAAGTCAAAACTGAAAAGTAAATCGGGACTGCTTAGTTGAACCCGTTGGTCGGGAGACCAGACGGGGGCTGCGGTTCCTTTTTGTCTTTACGACTTAGTGGCGAACTTTCTCGCAAAGCCGCAAAGTCGCGGGGGGCCGCAACTGAGGAAAGTAAAAACTTTAAAAGTAAAAAGTAGAAAAAAACTATACCTGATCTTTGTGTTCCTTTCTGTTTTCGTGCCTTTGTGGCGAAACTCTATGAAACTCTGGACACAACTCCCGAAACTCTGTGGTAAAACTTAACCCGTTGGTGAAATTTAACCCGTTGGTCGGGAGACCCCCGGTCGTTCGGGGGGGGCTGTGGTAATACCCTCTGCCGTTCCCTATTGCATTTAGATGATATATATTATATTTATATATCCCCCGCTCCTTACCCAAACTTTTCAATAAAATAAGCAGCAACAAGTAAATGACTACGAGTCAGCGATATTTCTTTAAACGACATAACCGTTCGCTACAACCTGACATCAGCGCGTACGCTATCAGGTTCATCTTATTGCTTTTTTTTGCAGCGTTCGGTAGTCCCTGCGCACGCGCACAACGTTTTTTATTCAAAACATACAGCGTGGAAGATGGACTGGTGTCAAACCCAGTGAGACGTATTTACCAGGATAGCAAAGGATTTATGTGGATTGCTACACAAGAGGGACTGAGCAAATACGACGGTAATAAGTTTTCCAATTACAATACTACTAACGGACTTTCTCATAACATGGTAAATGATGTGTACGAATCGGCAGATGGAAAACTATGGGTTGCTGAAAACAATGGTACCGTTGATATTTTATACCGGGATGCTATTATTAAAAAGGCAGCTTTCAGCAATGTGGTGATCAACCGATTCTGCCTGCTACGAAACGGAAGGGTAATTGCTGCAACGGATTCCAGCGGCTTACAGCAGATCATAAACGGCCAGCTGGTCAAGGCTGCCCAGGCATTTGCCGGTTCAACTTACCACGACTTTACAGAAATGAATGATTCGCTATTACTCGGCGGATCAGAGGGTTCACTGCGCATTCTTAATCAACAGTTTGGGCTTTTTTCAGAAATACAACAACCAAAACAACTGCTGACGTTTAAAATCTTCAGGGACTCGAAAGGCCGGATATGGCTGGGTACCAGTAAAGGTTTAAAGCTTGTAGTAGCTGCCCGGGAGAATACACATGCCGCTCGTTTTATCCTTGTTGACACGTTCCTGAAGATACCCGCATTGAACAATCAGGTGGTGAATGACATAATGGAAGATGCAAAACAAAATCTTTGGGTGGCTACAACAAATGGCCTGGTGAAAATATATCCTGATGGCCATTGGCAATTGTTTTCAGAAAAAGACGGGCTGCCTTCTGCCAACATTACCTGCCTTTACCAGGACAGAGAAGGCAACATCTGGTTTGGTACAGCGCTCGGACTGGCTAAGCTTGTTACAAAAAACGAGATCCGCGTCTATACAACGGAAAGTGGATTAGCTTCACAGATGGTCAGCTCGCTGTTTCCTTTAGCGAAACACAAATTGCTGATCATTACAGACAACGGCATCCAATTGTATGATGATGAAACCAAGGCTTTTTCGAAGGTACATACGCCAAACGATTTCTTTTACTACGGCCTGGTGCAAAATAGCCAGCCACCCTTATTCTTCGGCAAGAATAACAAAGTGGGAATCTATGACGCGTCGAAGCAAGCGATTGCAGATCATATTTCAGCATGTAAAAATGCACAAGTGTACTGTTCCATTATCGATGAGAACGGACTAATATTTAGTGGAACACAGGAAGGCCTGCTTGTTTGCTCAGGGGGCAAATTCTGGTATGAAAGAAAATTTCCACATCGCGTGACGGCTTTGCTATCAGATAAAAAAGGCTATTTATGGATCGGTACATGGGATAGTGGTTTGTACCGGGTTCGTTATTCAAAAGCAACAAAGCTTACGGATGCGAATCAGTTGAACCTATCAGTGGAAGATTTGTCAAACCTGCTTCCTGGTAAAACTGTACGCAGCCTGTTTGAAGACAGCAAAAAAAATATCTGGGTTGGCACCAGGGATCAGGGGATCGTGCAGATAAATAACAATGAAAACCATCAGCCATTCCTTAAAAAAAGTTTTGACATTGGTCAGGGGCTGATGTCAAACTTTATCCGGGCGATTGCCGAAGATAAAAGTGGAAGCATCTGGATCGGCTCCGATCTGGGTATTGATAAATTAATCCCATCTGATACATCCTTCCGGGTCTTTAATTTCAGCCGTGTAAATAACTATTTTGCTACCGTAAATGCCGTCTTATCAGGGGATGCCCGTTCGTTATGGTTCTCTACGAACAACGGAATGGTCAATATCAAGGATGGCGAGATGGAAAATACGCCTCCCCCACCCGTATATATTACCGCTCTTCTTTTAGGCGACTCAAATGTTACATTCAGCACACATGATCCTGCTTCGACATTGCAGTTGACATACGATCAAAACCAGGTGAGCTTTGAATTTTCCTCGCCTGCTTTTATCAACGAAAAACAAGTGCTCTATAATTACCGGTTATTGGGAAGCGGCGACACGATGTGGAGCGGAGCCGCAAACCGGCATACGGTCTCCTACGCCAGTCTTCGGCCAGGAACTTACCGCTTTGAAATACGAACCATGGGCTGGAATGGTGAATGGGGTGAGCCGGCGGGTGTGGCTTTCCGCATTCAACCAGCTTTCTGGCAAACGGGGTGGTTTTATATTCTTATAGCCTGTGTATTGTTGCTAGGGATCTACTCGCTCTATCGTTATCGCGTAAGGCAGTTACTTAAACTTCAGCAAGTGCGCAACCGGATCGCCACTGATTTACACGATGACATTGGCTCTACACTCACCAACATTAATATGCTTTCTGAAATCAGCAGGAAGAACCTTGGACAACCGGAGGAAGCAGCAAAATTCCTACAGCGTATATCCGAAGAAGTTACTGCTTCGAGCCAGGCACTAAATGATATTATCTGGAATGTAAATACCCGCAATGATTCGATGGAAGAAACCCTTTTCCGCATGCGCCGCTATGCTGCTGAATTATTCGATAACAGCAAAACCACCTGTCACCTGCTGATTGATGATACTATTGCAGGAAAAAAAATCAATATGGAACAGCGGCGCGACCTGTACCTTATTTATAAAGAGTCGATGAATAATATTCTTAAACACGCTTTTGCTAAAAATGTATGGGTAGATATACAATGGAAAGGGGGCGCATTTTTACTAAAAATCAAAGATGATGGAAAAGGCTTTGAATCTTCCGTTTTAACCAATCGCAATGGCCTTAGAAATATCTATTCAAGAACGGCGAAATGGAAGGGAAGTACGAAGCTGACAACAGCCCAGGGCAAAGGAACACTTATGGAAATTGTATTACCAGTGACCCCGTAATACCCATTTGAGTGAGCTCAATGTGAAAAAATATGTATTAATTTCGGCAAATGGCGACCCGCATTATTATATTCGAAGACAATGATAAACTCAGGGAATCCCTGGCCTACCTGCTCAGGAGCCAGCCTGAGTATGCGATGGTTGCTGACTATAATAATTGCAATGAAGCTGCTACGATCACCAGGGTATATCAGCCGGATGTAGTCTTGATGGATATAGACATGCCCGGCGAAAGCGGCATCAATGGGGTGAGGTTTGTGAAAGAGGCCAGGCCTCAGACTGCTGTCATCATGTACACCGTGTTTGAAGACGATGAAAAGCTTTTTCAATGCTTATGCGCCGGAGCCAATGGTTACCTGTTAAAACACACACCCCCACAGAAATTATTTGATGGCATACAGGAAGTGATTGAAGGAGGTGCACCCATGAGCCCTGTGATCGCCCGCAAAGTTTTAAACAGCTTCCAGGCGGGTAAACGAAATGAATATGCTTTATCCGCACGTGAGATCGATGTGTTGCAACTGCTTGCCAGGGGATACAGCGCCAAAATGATTGCTGCAGATCTGCATATTTCTTTTGATACAGCCCGCTCTCACCTGAAAAACATTTATCGGAAGCTTCATGTAAACAGCGGCAAGGAAGCGATTGGCAAAGCACTGGGAGAACATATTGTGTAAGCCCCAACGCACTGTTCAGCCAGTTACTATCACACTTCGAAATTCTTCACCGCAGCCCGCATCATGCTGCGATGGCAACCGCCGGGCTGCTTGCCACGTTTTAGCGATGTAAGCATACTCAAATGAGTGATTTGTATTGCTTCTTTTTCAGCCCAACTTTATGAAGGAATTTTTTCGCCCTGAAAGGCATGGCTGTGCTTATAAAAATTCCGGATTCGTACGAACACCTGGGCATCGCAGGAAATAATCCTTTGCTGGTAAAAGTTCTGCAATAGAACATGATCGAATGATACGATCGCTACCAGGAAAGGGTGATCTAAAAACCTGTTCGCAGGCTATCAACCCTGAATAAAAACACCAAACAAATCACCCCATAAAAATAAATTCTTAAAAATGAAAACGTTTATTGCCTGCCTGCTCGCCTTGATATCGCCAATACTCTTTGTATCCAATCTTTTTTCCCAGTCTGTGGCCATCAACAACGATGGCACTACGCCTCACAGCAGCGCCTTGCTTGATATAAAAAGCACAACAAAAGGTTTATTGCCCCCACGGATGAACAGCACGCAGCGCATGAATATTGCAACGCCTGCTGCAGGATTATTTGTGTATGATACCGATACCAACACCTATTGGTTTTACAATGGAACGGGCTGGACTAACCTTGCTTCATCAGGGACTTTTGGCTGGCTGTTAACGGGTAACAACGCTACTAATCCCGCTACGCATTACTTAGGGACAAGCGACAATCAGCCCCTGCGGTTTAAGGTGAATAATGTATGGGCGGGTGAAATTCATTCCTCAAATGGCAACATATTCCTTGGGCTCAATTCGGGCCTCAATAGCATCGGCATTCTGAATAGTGCTTTTGGTGCGGCTGCGCTTAAAAGCAATACCAGCGGTAGTGAAAATGTGGCAATCGGCGACTCTTCGTTATACAGTCAAACCGGCAATGCCACTAACGTAGCTGTAGGCACTCATAGCTTGTTTAGTAACACCACCGGCACTGCAAATACTGCCCTCGGTCCATATGCACTTTTTAAGAACGCTGACGGAGGTTTTAATACATCGCTGGGTGTGAACACACTTTCCAATAACATCTCCGGAAATGAGAACACAGCCATTGGGAGCAGAGCTTTACAGTTTAACATGGGTTCCCAGAATACGGCAACCGGATCCTCTGCTTTGAGGTTCAACAGCATCGGTGCAAATAACACAGCGAATGGCTACAACGCCCTTTATTCAAATATAGCAGGACAGGTGAACGCTGCCTTCGGAATGGAGGCACTTTATTCGAATACTGCCGGGCAAGCCAATGTGGCTTTTGGAGTGGATGCACTTTTTTCCAATACAACAGCGAGTGAGAATACTGCTGTTGGAACATATGCTTTAGACAACCAGAATTTCAATAATGGGGGATCGGTATATTTCAGTGCGAACACGGCGATTGGCTGCAGAGCACTTTTATATAATAATCCGACATCGGCCTTAAATGGAATAAACAATACCGCAATCGGACATTCCGCATTGCAATTCAATTCAACGGGACGGAGTAACACAGGGACTGGCTATGTGGCGCTATTTTCTAACACAACAGGTGATTTTAATACAGCGCATGGTGTTTCTTCTCTTTACCAGAATACAACAGGCCAGGCCAATACCGGGGTTGGTACGGGTGCTCTTTCATCCAATACCATCGGATCATTTAATACAGCCGTTGGCACCAATGCACTGGTGGCTAGTACAACCGGTGGCGATAATATTGGCATTGGCTATTCTGCTCTAAGTTATCTGGTCACGGGTAGCGGAAACATTGCCATCGGCGATAACAGTGGTACTGCTTCGGGTTCTCCGGGCATCTCCAATACAATAAGTATCGGTAATGCGGGATTTTTAAATGCCGCCAGCAACCAGGCGTTTATAGGAAATATGAGCACTGGTTTTATCGGGGGACATGTTGCCTGGGCAACTTACTCTGATGCAAGAATTAAAAAAAATATTACCGAGGAAGTAAAAGGACTTGATTTTATTATGCGCTTGCGACCTGTTACATACAACAAAAGCCTGGCACAAATGCGGGCCATAACCGGGGACACTGACACGAAGGATTTTGAAGGAAAGTATGATGTGGAGAAAATAAAAAACAGCGGCTTCCTGGCCCAGGAAGTAGAAAAAGCCGCCAATGCAAGTGGCTACGATTTTGAGGGAATTCACAAACCTAAAAATGAGCACGATTTATACAGCTTAAGCTATGCGCTGTTTGTGGTGCCGCTTGTAAAAGCCATGCAGGAACAGCAGGCAATCATTAAAATGCAGCAACAGCAAATTGACCTTTTGATAAATCGCGTTACAACGCTTGAAAAAAAATAACGCATTCCCGAGACCAGGCAGGGCTGCGTTTCCTTTCTGTCTTTGCTACTTCGTGGCGAAGTTTCTCGCAAAGCCGCAATGTCGCAAGGGGCCGCAAAGAAAGAACGTAACACACTTTGTGCTCTTCCTACCCTGGCGTTCTTGTGGCGGAGACTCTGTGAGACTCTGGACTCAACTCCCGAAACTCTGTGGTAAAACTTAACCCATTGGTCGGGTGACCAGACGGGGGCTGCATTTCCTTTCTGTTTTCGTGCCTCCGTGGCGAAAAAAACTCTGTGATCCTCTGTGCGTAACTCTGGAAACTCTGTGGTAATAACATCGCTATTGCATTTATATGATATATATTTTACATTTATATATCCCCTCCTTCTCACTTAAACTTTTCAACATGAAATCGATCTTCTCCCTCCTGCTCCTGGTTTGCATCAGCAGCTATGCACAATACCCCGCTTCCCCGATGACCGACAGCGCCGATACCTGGTTCGGGAAGAAATACCCGGATCCCTATCGCTGGATGGAATACCTGGAAAAACCGGAGACGATTAGTTGGTTTAAAGCACAGGATGATTACACGAATAAAGTGATCAATACGATGCCGCTGGTGCAGACATTGTACAACGAAAACATCGAAGCAGATAAGATCCGTACCGTGAAATATGGCAGCATCGTTAAAAAGAACGGCGAATATTTTTTCCAGAAACGCCTGCCCTCCCAACAGAAATTACGGCTCTACATGATGGACAAAAAGGGCGGCACGCAGGAATTATTCAACCCCGAAACATACGCCTCCGGTAAATTTGAATTAAACAGCTGGGGCGTTTCTGATGACGGAAAAACGCTCGCACTCAACCTGACAGAACCGGGTAAAGAAATTGGCAATATTTATTTGATGGATACACGCACGAAAAAATTCACCGGGGATTCTATCCTCAATTCTTCCAGCCCGGGCTGGTTACCAAAAAGCAACCGCTTCTTTTATTACCAGCATGGCAGCTCTGATGTGCACAGCATGGACGCCACGCTTAATACCAAACTGATGCTCTTTGACCATGGAAAAAAGACAGAGATCTTAAGTGCGTCCAATAATACCAACCTGGGTATCCTGCCGGAGGAATACCCATCAGTTTATATTTTTCCCAATGGCAATTATATGCTGGCGGGCAGGGAAACCGTAGAACGCAATGCGCAATTGTATTATGCACCGGTGGCTGAATTAACTTCCGGTAAGATCAACTGGAAACCTTTTTGTACTCGTGCGGATAAGATCACCCAGGCCTATGTGCGCGGAGACAATGTGTATGCACTAACGGTAAAGGATAACCCTTCCGGTGATTTGTACAAATATGCGCTGACAGGTGGAATGAAAGCAACGCCGGTAAAAATCTTCAGTGCCCGCGAGGAAGTGATACAGGGACTTGCAGCCAGTAACAATTATCTCTATGTCAACAGCAATGTAAAAGGTATTGCCACCAGCACGAAGAAACTAGATCTTAAAACAGGAGCGGTCAGCGACCTGCCCGTGCCATTGAAAGGCATGGTGTATGCGAGTCCATGGGATGAGGAGTCAGATGATATGGACGTGGTGAGTACGTCCTGGACAGATCCTTATAATCATTACGACTATAATGCGTCGAACGGCAAGTTTGCAAAAAGTGTTTTTTATACGCCTTTGCAGATTCCGGGAATCGGCGATTTAGTTTCGGAAGAAGTGGATATCATTTCCCATGACGGGACGAAAGTGCCGCTGAGCATCGTGTATGATAAAACGAAATTTAAAAAGGATGGCAGCAATATTTGCTACCTCGATGGCTATGGTGCTTATGGCATGTCGAGCACGCCTTATTTCAGTTTTACTAACCTGGCGATGTTACGTCGCGGTGTGGTGCTGGCCTTCGCGCATATCCGCGGTGGTGGCGAGTTAGGGGAAGACTGGCATTTGGCGGGCTTCAAAACAACCAAGGCCAATACCTGGAAAGATTTTATTGCAGCAGGTGAATATTTAGTCAACCAGAAATATACTTCCTCCGATCGTTTAGCCGGTACCGGTACCAGTGCCGGAGGTATCCTGATTGGCAGGGCGATCACGGAGCGCCCTGATCTTTTCAAGGCTGCGATCCCACGTGTGGGTTGCCTGAATACTTTGCGTTTAGAATTTAGTCCGAACGGCCCTGTCAACGTCCCGGAATTCGGAACCGTAAAAATTGAAGAAGAAGCCAAAGCTTTGGCAGAAATGGATGCCCTGAGCCATGTGGTAAAAGGGGTGAAATATCCTGCGATGCTGATCAGCACCGGATTTAACGATCCCCGCGTGATCAGCTGGAGCCCGGGTAAATTCGCTGCTGCCGTGCAAAACAGCACGGCATCCGGCTTACCGGTCTTATTAAAAGTCAATTATGCCGGCGGTCATTTCGGTGGTGCTAACGTAAACGAATACCTGAAGGACGATGCGATCGAGAAAGCTTTTATTTTATGGCAGTGCGGGTATAAGGGGGATTAGAAAAGCGTTCTTGCATGTAGAAAGCAGGAAGTAAAAAAGAAGCAGTGCCTCTGTCTTTGTGGTCCTTTCAGTCTTTCTGCCTTAGTGGCCAAAAAACTCTGTGAAACTCTGCGTTAAACTCCGGTAACTCTGTGGTAAAACCTTTCTGTTTTAGTGCCTTAGTAGCGAAACTTTGTGGTTAAAAAAAAGCGCTTCAATCACGAAGCGCTTTTTAAAAAGAATTTAGTTGTTTTTACTTCCCTGGAAAAATATCAATCACAACAGTCCTGTTGTAAAATCTTTCTTCCGGTAAATTATTTTCGAAAGGGGCTTTCGCACCGTCTTCACCGTAAGCAGTTGTCTGGAAAGTAACGCCTTTCGTACCTCTTGCTGATAAAGCTTTTTCAATGATGCGTTGTGCACCATCAGCTCTTTCTTTAGATAAGTTCTGATTGTACAATTCTTCACCAATCACATCGGTATGACCATGAATGATCACCTTACCATTTGCAGGGATCAGCGGTGTAACCACGTCTGTGAGGAATTTTTCGTAAGCAGCAATAGATTTCGACTGATCGAAATCGAACAGGATGCTATAACGTAATCCTTCCTGCTGGATGATTTCTGATTTCAAGATAGAGAAATGATCTTTCTGCTGAACAGCAGTTCCATCATTGCGTGTACCGTTCATCGTTATGTTATATTCTCCTGAAAGGTTCTTACCTAAAATCGTTTTTACAGGAATAGATGCTTGTGTTGCAGTATACGGCCCGTAATGTTGGGGAACAGCTTTGCTATCCGTAATATCTACAGACCATGACTTCAGCGTTTCCGTAGCACCTTGCACTGTGAAGATCACGTTGTTGGCTTTCTGTTCATTTTCTACCAGTTGAACAGGTTTCAGGAATTTCGCACCACCTACCTGCATCAGCATTTCGGGAGAAGCACTTTCAATATCCACTCTCCTGTCGCCTTCGCGCAATAAAGCAATATCATTTACAGCACCCGGCTGTTCAGAAGGAATCAACGGGCGATCACGGCCTGCAGTCGTGATCCTGGAAGGATTGATACCATAGTTGTTCACCAGGTAGCCGCTGATATTATCTGCCATCAATTTTCCTTCAACCGGATTTTTTTCTGATGCACCAGTCAGTTTAATCGTTGCAGCGGGATTGCTACGTAACCTGTCTCCCAAAATATTCAGGATATGATGATATACCGCGAGCTGGCGTGAAGAACGGCCATTGCTTAAATCAGTGGGTTGCAATTCCTGCAACTGTCCTTCGCGGAAAGCAGCTGCCTGGCTTGTACTCAACTGAGTATAACGGGCCGGGATATCCGAAGAACCCATATTGAAAAATACAGAGTTCCTGAAGGGGAATGTTTCTTTCACTTTAACCGTAACCGTTGATGGCGCAGGCGTTTGTATGTTTAATGTGATGGCTTTAGCTGCTACAACTGCCGGGGTAGTTACAACAACCGCTGTATTTACCGTCGCAGTTGATTTGCTACCCTTGCTGATCCGGCCAAACTTGTAAGCCAGTCCTGCACGAACGGTATAAACCGACCATGATTCAGTAGCGCGAGGGTCGCGCCCGAGGTTTGACTGAAAGGAAACAAATGGAGATAGGATCGTTTTCACATTTGAAGCAGGTGCAGATAAGTCAAAGTCCATACCCATACCGGCTTGCGCTGATACAACAGTTTTCTTGGTATCAGACCACTCACCCGTTTTCGTTGTTTGCTTTTCCTGTTCGTAAGTAAACTTGTTGCTTACATTCAGCCCGATCACCGGTCCGGCGAATACATAAAAAGAGGAAGCGAAAGGCGCCAGGCGAAGAGACGGTTCGATATTTACGTAACTGAGGTTCGTCTTTAAATCAGCCGGGCAATCACAAGGTGCAGTTACGGTATTGAATTCGCCGCCACGGTTATCGTAGGCAACATTCAACATCGCACCGAGCACTTTGTTTGGATGAAACTCCGCCAGTAAGGAAGCATACGGACGAATACCGTTGCCTTTATGAAATGCAGTTGGGGTGGTTACTGATGCATTCAGCATCTGTGTTGTTCCCTGGAAAAAATTAAAGTTAGCAGCTGCAGAAGCACCGAATAACCATTTAGGCTGGGGGGCTTGTTTTTGCTGAGCCTGCAGAGCTGTGGCAGAAAGCAGCAACAAGGCTACTGAAGTTGCCGTCTTAGACATATTAAAAAATGACATATAAATGATTTAGAATGGAAATGAAATAACAGGCCCTGTATGAACAGGGCCTGTAAATACTATTGAGGAACGTTGATCGTCGTGTTCACTAAAGTCACTGAAGCATTTAATGATAATGCACGGCCGTTAAGCACTGTTTGTACGGTGTTACCTGCGGTAGAAAAAGTTACGCCAGCAGAAGCGATGATCGTACCAACCATCACGCCGCCACCGGCACCATTGATCGTTGCTGCACTACCGACATACCAGAAGACATTTTTAGATTGTGCCTGGTTGATCAGGTTTACGCTGCGTGCGCCCGATGGACCTGCGATACCAACTGTTAACCCTGCAGCTGTCTGGAAAATCCACACGGCATTCGGATCGCCCATTGCATCCAGTGTAAGCGGGCCATTCGTGATTTTAAATGTACCACTGGCTGATTTATAAACACCCGGAGGTAAAGTAAGTCCGCCCAATTCACCAGCGCCCGGATCAATACCACCTGGCCTTGCAGCCGGTGAAATACTGTTGTAAGCGATCTGTGCATCTATCGCGCCCTGCGTGGCAATCGCGAATGAAGTTGCCGTACCTGGGGCAGGAGGTGCAGTGTAAATTCTTCCGGAAACGGTCCCTTTATTTAGAGGAGTTTCTGTATAGATATCACCGGTAGTGCCATCATGTAAACCAGTGATCAAAGTGGAAGCACCTGTTGTTCCGATACTACCATTGTTGATCATTGTATTGAGGCCCTGGTTGGTTACACCTGCACTTCCGCCAAACACACCAAACATCGCTGCCGATCCTAAAGCCGGTGGCGTGATAGAGGTACCTGTTGTAAATGACCATGTGTAATTACTTAACATGGAATTTCCCGCCAGGTCTTTCACACTGTTCGTGATCGTAGCAGTATAAAGCGTGTTAGGCGCCAGGTTTGCAGCTGGTGAGAACATCGCTGTTGTTCCTGAGTAAGAAACGGTTCCATTAACGCTGTTTGCTCCCTGCTTTAAAATAAATGTACTGCTGTTGATCGTTGCAGGGTTCATTTGTTCGCTGAAGGTTGCCGTTGGCTTTTTGCTGACAGTCACGCCGGTTGCATTATTCAGCGGATCAGTTGAAATAACTGTTGGAGCAACCATATCGCCTAGTGCGCCGGTTGTGAAACTCCAGGTGTAATTTGCAGCGAGTGCATTCCCTGCAAGGTCTTGCGCCGCAGTAGTGATCGTGGCTACATAAATACTATTCGCTGTAAAATTCAATGAAGGAGTAAAAACTGCAGTGAGGCCGGAATAAGATACCGTACCTGCAACAGGAACACCGTTCTTGCTAAGGGTGAAACTCGCATTGTTTAAAGTTGCGGGGTTCATTGCTTCGCTGAAGGTTGCAGAAGGTTTATTAGTCAGTAATACGTTGATCGCGCCATTCGCAGGATCAGTGGAGATAACAGTTGGAGCTACAACATCCGTAGCAGCGCCTGTCGTAAACGTCCAGGTGTAATCTGCTACCAAGGCGTTACCGGAAAGGTCTTTTACTGCCGTTGTGATCGTTGCTGTATAAACGGTATTAATGGTAAGGTTTGCGGAAGGGGTAAACACTGCCGTTGTTCCGGAATAGCTAACAACACCGGCGATCGCATTTGTTCCTTGTTTCAACAGGAAGCTTGCGTTATTGATCGTAGCCGGGTTCATCAGTTTACTGAAGTTGGCAGAAATTCTTTTATTCAAAACAACCCCAACAACGCCGTTTGCAGGATCTGTACTGATGATCACCGGTGCGGTGATATCGGCAGACGCACTCGTCGTGAATGTCCAGTTGTAATTTTGTTTTAAAGCATTCCCTGCAAGATCTTTTGCAGCCGTTGTGATGGTTGCAGTGTACTTCGTATTCAGGCTGAGTGGCGCTGATGGTGTGAAATAAGCTGTGAGGCCACTGTAGCTAACGGTACCGGTTACCAGCGTTGTGCCTTGCATTAAAGTAAAGCTGCTGCTGTTGATGGTAGCAGGGTCCATTACTTCGTTAAAGGTTGCACTCAGGCCACTGATGATTGATACATCAACAGCACTGTCGGCCGGACTTGTAGAAACAACAACCGGGCAAATGCCCGACAGGCCTGCATCTTCGGTTACTTTTCTACAACCTGCAATAAACGCAGCTAATAGCACAAAAGCTAATAAACATTGTTTAAGGGGTGTAAAGAATTTTTTTGTTAAGGGTCGGGAAAGACTGTTACCGCGTTGCGGCAGGGCTTTTTTCATGATTTGGTGTTTTAATGTAGGTTAAAGTGCAGCGGACTGCGCGGCAAAGTTCTTGTTATACGCGCTCTGAATTGTTACAGCCTTATTGAAAAGGGTTACATATATCTCATGTTCCTGTTTACGAAAAACCCTGGAATATGATTATTAAGTAGAACAGGGTTATATGATCTGCTGCTGAATGTTAAGTGGATTGGGTCTGGCGCTGGCCGAGGTTTTCAAGCTGAATCCTTTTTTGTTGCTTCAGGGATTTAAAGAATGTGGGAGTAAGTCCGGTGATCTTTTTAAATTGATTGGACAAATGCGCAACACTGCTATAGCCCAGCTTTTCAGCGATCTCGGTGAGATTGATCTCATCGTAAATGATGAGTTCTTTCGCGCGTTCGATCTTATGAATGATGATATATTGCTGGATAGTAACACCCTGCGTTTCAGAAAAAATATTAGCGAGGTAGGTGTAATCGTAGTCTAGTTTTTCGCTTATATAAACAGAATAATTTGTAGCGGGAAGTTCTTCATGGTTATGAACCATATCGATGATAACGTTTTTTATTTTTTCGATGAGGATGGTTTTTTTATCATCTAACAACTCGAGTCCGGAGGCCAGCAGGTTTCGGCGTAGTGCTTCATTTTGTTCAGGGCTGATATGTTCAAGCATTTCCACCATACCAAGTTCTACGATGACGTAATTGATACCCAGTTTTTTCAGTTCGGCTTTCACCATCATCTGGCAACGACGGCTTACCATGTATTTAATGTGCAGGTTCATATTGGAGGGCTACGCTCGTTGCATGAGTGGCGAAGGTTGACAGTTTCGGTTTATCAGGGAAGCGTAGTTACTACTATGAAGCAATAATGCATCCCCGTTCCCAGAAACGACTTATTTAACAGTACGGGTTAACATCCTATATGTAACAGCCTCCGCTGCAGGCCTGTCCGGATAATTCCGGATTAATAAAAAGCAAATAGTGGGATAAATATTAAGAGATAGGCTGCTTATCCCCTTTTGGGATATCCCGGCTGAGGGAATTTCACGCAAAGGCGATTCTCGAAAAAAGCGGTTAACGCAAAGGCGCAACGGCGCAAAGGAGCGCAAAGGGGGAAAATGAAGATTAAAAAGTAAAAGAGAACCAGTGCCTTATTCTTTGCGGTTCTTTCAGTTTTAATGACTTTGTGGCAAAAAACTCTGTGAAACTCTGCTTTAAACTCCGATAACTCTGTGGTAAAATTCCTCCGTGGTTCTTTCTGTTCTTTCTGTTTTCGTGACTTAGTGGCGGATTCGCGTTAGGATTACTGGCGTGATCCGTTTCGTGTTGGGCTTACTCAAAGCCCTACACCCTGCTTTCAGCGGGCTGGGCTTTTTTTATTTGTCCGCGTTGAAGAGGAACAGTTCGTTCGCGTTAGGATTATTAAAAATGATCCGTTTCGTGTTGGGCTTACCCAAAACCCTACACCCGCTTTCAGCGGGCTGGTTTTTTTTATTTGTCCGCGCCTTGCAAGGAACAGTTCGTTCGCTTTAGGATTATTAAAAAATGATCCGTTTCGTATTGGGCTTACTCAAAACCCTACACCCCGCTTTCCGCGGGCTGGGCTTTTTTTATTTGTCCGCGCCTTGCAAGCGACAGTTCGTTCGCGTTAGGATTATTAAATAATGATCCGTTTGGCATTGGGCTTACTCAAAACCCTACGCCCGCTTTCCGCGGGCTGGGCTTTTTTTATTTGTCCGCGCCTTGCAAGCGAGCTTGCGGCGCTTCCAAATAAAAAAAGCCCACGCTCTCGCGTGGGCTTTGTGACCGCGTTAGGATTCAAACCTAAAACCTTCTCATCCGTAGTGAGATGCTCTATTCAGTTGAGCTACGCAGCCATTATTTTTAATGGACGGCAAAGATAAGGATTTTGTTTATTTCACCAAATTACAAACCATATAAAAAATTTGTGTGGATATAATCAACGACATTGACCAGGCTTTTCGTTTCCTCGAAAACCTTTAACTGCCGGTCTGCCCCTGTTCCTTCCTCCAGCATTTTATGTACATGGCTGATCGCATGCGCACTTCCCAGATGCGGGATCACATCATCCACGAAATCAAGTAATTCATAGATCAGCACCCGCGTGTTCACCTCAGACTCTTTCCCGAAATCGATCATGCTGCCGTCGATACCATAGCGGCTGGCACGCCATTTATTTTCATTGAGTAAAGCCCTGGAATACATCATGAAGTTCAAATTCTGACTTTTCAATTTGTACAACTTTGCACAAATGGCCTGGAATAGTCCGGCGATCGCAATTGTTTCATGCGTCGTTAAAGGGATATCGCAGATGCGGAATTCTACCGTATTAAAAAAAGGATGCACGCGTAAATCCCACCAGATCTTTTTCGCATTATCTATACAGTTGGTCTTCACCAGCAATTTGATATAATTATCATAGCCTTCAATACTGTCGAAATAATCCGGGATACCGGTGCGCGGGAATTTTTCAAACACTTTGGTGCGGAAAGATTTATAGCCCGTCAGTCTTCCTTCCCAAAAAGGAGAGTTCGTACTCAGGGCGAAAATATGCGGTAAAAAATAACGTGCTGAATTGGCTATATGGATTGCCATCTCTCTTGTCTCCATGCCCACATGCACATGCAGGCCAAAAATCAGGTTACTCCGGGCTGCTTCCTGCAATTCATTCACGATCTCGGAGTAACGCGCATGCTCTGTAATCAGCTGGCTTTCCCAATGACTGAAGGGATGCGTGCCACTCGCTCCTACCCATAATCCCAGCTCATCTGCAATGCCGCTAATCGTGCGGCGTAATGTCGCCACATCCATAAAGGCTTCATCCACATCGGCACAGATATCGGTACCAACTTCCACCACGGCCTGGTGCATTTCGGCCTTTACTTTATCCATGATGATCTTCTGACCTTCATGCACGATCTTCTGCTCATGACTTTTCAATTCCTTGGTCAAAGGATCGATCACCATATACTCTTCCTCTACCCCAATCGTAAACTGTTTATAAGAAATGTTGGCCATGAATGTTTTGTTATAATGAATGATGATGGTTGACTGTTGACAGTCAGGAGTTGAAGGTTGACCCTTCGTGCCCTCGTCTATTTACTATCTGTGTCAACTCTTCTGCCGCGGTTTTTTACTTTTTACTTTAATATAGTTTCTGCTTATTCGCACTCCGCTTAATATATTCACCCCAGGTCTGGTTATCTTTTCCATCTTCCTGTGCCTGTGCGATCTCGATGGCATAATTAGCAGCGGTTTCTACTACCCAGTCGAAGTTCTCCTGGCCCACACTGGTCACTTCTGCATCCGGTGCGGGATTGCAAAAATCAATCGCGTAAGGCACACCATCACGCACGGCTAATTCCACGGTATTGAAATCATAACCCAGGTAACGGCAGATGCGCAGCACAATATCTTCCATCTCTTTATATCTTTCTGCAGATGGTTTGAAATCTGCTACATAACGCAGGTGATGCGGATTACGGGGCTCGTATGGCATGATGCGCACATGCTTTCCGCCGATGCAATAACAACGGTAATATTCTTCAAACTTGATCTCTTCCTGCAGCATCATCACGAGTTGCTCCGTCTCTGCATGCTTCTCAAAAAATTCATCCATGTTGTTTAACTGGTAAACACTCTTCCAACCGCCGCCGGCAAATGGTTTCATGTATGCAGGAAAACCGATGTATTTAAAAATGCCATCCCAGTCTAACGGGTAGGCTAAGTTGCTAAATGATTCTGCACTCGTATCAGGTGGCAGATCGCGCGACGGAAGGATCACCGTTTTAGGAACGGGCACGCCGATTTTTGTCGCGAGGCAGTTATTAAAAAACTTTTCATCGGCACTCCACCAGAAGGGATTGTTGATCACCATTGTTCCGCATAACGCCGCATTTTTTAAATAAGCACGATAAAAAGGAACGTCCTGCGAGATCCTGTCGAAGATCACCGCGTAGCCACTTGGTTCGCCCTGCATCACCTTATCAATTTTCACAGGCTCCGCCATGATACCAGGTATATTCTTACTGTTGATTCTTTCTACAAATGCTTCCGGGAAGCTTCTTTCCTTGCCATGCAGCACGCCGATTTTCTTCATAATTGATTATTTAGGAGTTGAGAAGATGTGAGATTTTAAACCTATTCAAATATATTTTTAAGCAGGCAATAAAACAAATTATGTTTTAGCATCAATGCCTTAAGTACAGCCGATTAAATATGATCCGCAGATTCATTTTGTCGTTGCAAAATTTAGCTGACGATGCTTGGTTTGCGGCACGCGATGCGTAATGTTTAAGCGTATTGTCTTATTTTTGATGCTTATGCCTGAAGAAAGAATTGCAAATGTGCTGCTTGAAAATCATATACTCGAATCGGAGTTCCTTGATCGTGAAGTAACAATCGATTGTTATATCCCTGCATTAACGTCTTTAAGAGATATTCCGCTATTACTCATCAACGATGGCCAGGATCTTCCCAAGATGCCGTTCGACGACATGCTCGACGGGCTGATTACCAGCAATACGATTCAACCGGTATTTTGTGTGGGCATTCATTGCGCTACCGACCGTAAGAATGAATATGGCACTGCAGCCATCCTCGACTATAAAGGGCGTGGTGCTAAAGCCCCTTTGTACACGCGTTTCGTGATGGAAGAATTATTGCCTTTCCTGCGCATGACTTACCATATTGTTTCCTTTAGTGAAAAAGCTTTTGCCGGTTTTTCCCTGGGCGGACTTTGCGCTTTGGATATCGTGTGGAATCATTCCAGCGAATTCACCAAAGCAGGCATCTTCAGTGGTTCCTTATGGTGGCGGGATAAAGACCAGGATGCGATCGACTTTGATGAAGATACTGATCGCATTATGCATCGCCAGGTTCGCGAAGGCAACTTTGCTCCCTGGTTAAAATTCTTTTTTGAAGTAGGGACGCTTGATGAAACCGCCGACCGTAATAATAACGGCGTGATCGATTCTATTGATGATACGATGGCCATGCTGGAAGAACTGATGAAAAAAGGTTACCACCTTGAAACCGATGTGAAATACCTCGAACTCGCCGATGGCAAACACGATGTAGAAACCTGGGCACGCGCCTTCCCCGTTTTTTTAGAATGGGCCTGGGGGTTAGGGGTTGATTAGGTGTTTAGTTGAGTAGTTGATCAGTCGCGAGGTTATACTTCAAGCGTACTTTATAATGAGGAACTGCTGAGTAGTTGCTTAGTTGATTAGTTTCCTCTTCCTGGTTTTTTTTGCCGCACTCTTGTCGATTTTTTTTGGAAACTTTTTTCATGCAACTAAAAAATTGTTTGCATTAAAAAAGTTTCCGGATTTTATTTTCTACCGCTGAATGGAAATGCTTGCAGTGGAACCTCAATTCCTAATCGCTCATTACTTAGGAACTATTCAACAAATCAACTTCTCAACTAATCAACTCCCGCCCTTCAACTTTCCATTAACCAAATACCGCTTCGAATCTAACCCCAATTCCCAATTACCAGGTAACAATTAGCAACTCTCCCACACACTATTTTACTCTCTAAACCAATCAACTAATCAACTATTCAACCAATCCTACATTCCCTAAAACCAATACTCCTCAACCAGCACCCCAATTCCAAATCCCCAATTACCCCCCCCACCAATCAACCATTCAACTATTCAACCAATCAACTATTCAACAAACAAAAATGCCGCTCCTTTTACGAAGCGGCATTTTGTTATAATGTGTTTTACTTAATTAGAATCTAACACGGAATTCCAACTGGCTTAACCATCTTGCAGTGTAAGAAGGGTTGAACCTTTGGTAAACAGTAGCCGCAGTGTTTTTAGTCACCGTTGGGTTGAACTGGTACCTTGGAGTAAGGTTAGTTGCAGAAGTATAACTGAAGTTCAGCAAAGAGTAGTTATCATTCGCTACTACATACTGACGTCCCCAATCCCTGTTCAGGAAGTTGGTGAAGTTAAACATGCTGTAAGCAACTTCTAAACCGTAAGTTTTGTCGCCAACTTTCACGTTGAAGTTTTGAGCAATTTTCAAATCCACAACATGTGTGAATGGTGTGCGGTGACTGTTCCTGTCTGCATAACCACCACGATGTGTGCGGAAGTATTTATCGCTTTCCAGGAAAGTTTCAAATGCAGCTTTCTGTTGAACGTCTGTATAAGTTACAGCAGTTGCACCTGATCCTACAGTTAAAGGCAGGAAGGTCATAGCCTGCAATTGCGCAGTAGTCGGGATGAACACCAGGTCATTGAAGTTGATACCATCTCTTACTGCTTGTCCGCTGTACACATAGCTAAATGGTGCACCAGACTGGCCTGTGTAAGATAAAGTAACGGTAGTTGACATTCTTTTGTTAAGGTAGTTGAATTTCTGGCTACCGTAAGCAAAGATCCTGTGAGCACCACTGTTATCAGATTCGCTCAGGCCAACGAAGTTGCGGCCATTGATCGTTTCCATGCTGCTCCACTGGCTGTTTGTAGTAGAACTTTGTGCTTCGTTCAACACCTGGCTTAAACCGTAGTTATAGCTCGCGTTCATGTTGAAACCTGTACGGCTGCTTTTGTTAACTGAAGCAGTAAAGTTGTAAGAATAACCTTTTTTACCAGCTGCATTCCTGATCAGGTAAACACCATTCGAGTAAGGGTTAGTACCGTTAGAACGAATCGGAATATTTAATGAAGAAGGATAAACTGTACGTGTATCCGGACCAGTTGCCATTTTTAATGTTGGAGGCAGCAGGTTGATATTCTGGTAATAGATATCATTGATGTTTTTAGTGATCATGTTCTCAACAGAAACTGACCAGCCACTGCCTAAACGTTTGTCGAATGCAACCGACGCACGGAAGATCTTTGGCATTTTGAATTCTTTAGAGATCAGGTTCAATTGACCTTTCGCATTGGAAATGTTTAAACCTAATTCCGCAGGTGTGTAAGCCGTTTGACGGAACTTAACCAAAGGCAACAGATTAGCATTGCTGCTGCTGCTGATGGTGTAACCACCTGAAGACAAACCATTGTTATTATAGATACCACCAGGCCAAACCATTGGAATACGGCCGGCGAACATACCTAAACCACCACGGATGGTTAAGTTCTCAGATGGAATGTTGTAAGTGAAACCAACCCTTGGAGATAATGCAACAGGAACGTTTGGTTTTTGTCCTGGTACAGCACCTTGCAGATCGTAGTATTGAGCAAATTTCGGTAAGGCTGAATCGATCGCGAATGGATCAGCTCTTGGCTTCGTGATGAAGTCATAGTAATCAGCTCTTAAACCTAAAGTCAGCGTGAAGTTTTTACCTGTACGAATCTCATCATTCAGGAACAATGCGCCTTTCAAAATATCAAATTTCGCAGCAGCATCTGTTGTTTTCTCATCTGTGCTACCGATCAGCGGGAAGTTAGCTGTGTACTGGATCGGGCGTTTGTTCTGGAAGAAACTATCAATGTTTGCATATTGGTAGTTACCTGCAGTATTAGAAATAAATGAGTTGAACGCTTTGTAATATTCAGCTTCAACACCAGCAGTCATAGAATGCTTTTTGATGTTGAATTTGAATTGGTCAACCAGGTTATAAGTATTTTGTTTCAGGTAGTTGAAAGTAGAGTTAGCTTCCGTACCGAAGAAAATACGTGAAGGTCCGTCAGTGATCTGAACAACGGGGAAAGCCAGTTCGCTTCCGATTGGTCCGCGATCATCTTCCACGTTTGTAAACGTAGCCAGCAAACGGTTGCTCATGCCTCTGCTGAAAGTAGATTTCAACTCAGCAGATGCAGAATGCGTTGTGCTTGGGAAAAGGTAACCGTTACCGGAGAAAGTAAGGGAAGTAGGTGTGCTCGCGAAGATCACAGATCTTGTTCCTTCATTATAACGGTAGCTCAATGCCAGTTTGTGGTTGGAAGACAGGTTCCAGTCGATCTTACCAGTAATACGGTTTGCTTCTGTAACTGTTTGGTTGTTGTCGTAAGTACCGGCATTGTATCCACCACCGCGAGCCGCGATCGTGTCTTTCAAACGCTGTAAAGTAATAGCATCCACATTACCCTGGTAAGTTTTGAAATCAAAAGGCTGAGGAGTCTGATCGCGTTGTAACTCTGCACTCAAAAAGAAGAATGCTTTGTTTTTAACGATCGGCCCGCCTAAAGTGAAACCGTAAGTTTTGTTATCGAACGGGCTCAGTTTTGTCGCCTGGTCTTTCGGACCTGTTGGCGTTTTACCGCTTAATTTTTCGTTACGATAAATATAGTAAGCCGAACCATGAAGTTCGTTTGTACCGGATTTAGTGATCGCATTGATCGCAGCACCAGTAAAGTTACCCAGTGAGGCGTTGTAAGGAGAAACGTTCACCTGGAACTGATCGATCGCATCAATGGAGATTGGAGCGATACCAGACTGGCCACCGTTTGTTCCGGAATAAGCCAAACCAAATACGTCGTTGTTAACCGCTCCGTCAATATAGAAAGAGTTGTAACGAACGTTCTGACCTGCAAAAGACATTGCACCTTCACTTGAAGCACTACCTGCGCTACTCATTTTAAACTGAGGAGTGGCACGCATGTAATCCTGCAGGTTACGGCCAACAGTTGGCATATTCTGCATTTTGTCCCTGCCGATCGTAGTTTCAGTACCGCTACCGCGCGTTGCACGGCTGGACGCTACGACTACTTCGCTCAGCTGGTTGGCTTTATTGCCCAGATCAACGTCGAGTTTTTGTGTTTCACCCAAAGCCAGGTAAACGTCCTCTTTTGTATCATTTTCATAACCAACAAAGCTGGTAACGATACGGTAAGGACCGCCCGGGTTCATATTGCTGATGTCGAAACGACCGCCTGTACGGGCAGAAGTGGTGTAAACTGTACCTGTTGGTACGTGAGTGGCCGTAATAGAAGCCCCTAATAACGCTTCTCCTGCCTTGTTTTTTACCGTCCCAGTAACACTACTGGTAGTAGTTTGACCCATCATAAAGAAGGGCATCGCCAGGATGGCGACTAATAAAGGAATAATTTTTCTCAAATGCATATAGGTTCGATTTTTTACGAGCGCAAATAAACTAAATAAATGCCGAAACGCGGTCAATTATTATTAACAAATTGTTAGGCATTGGTTATTGACTAATAGCTGCACAGCCCTGATTTTACTTTTGTTCAGCGGTTTTTGCGAAAAGCGAAAACTTCACGATAAGCTGACCGATCCTTAGTAACTTTGCAGCGAAAATCAGAAAAACATGCTTAATCGTATAGAAGAGGCCATAGAAGACATCAAAAACGGGAAATTGGTGATTGTTGTGGATGATGAAGACCGTGAAAATGAAGGGGATTTTATTACCGCGGCGGCGAATGCTACCCCGGAAGTGATCAATTTCATGAGTACGCATGGCCGCGGGCTCATTTGTACACCCCTCACGGAAGAAAGATGTGCCCAGTTGAAGCTGCAGCCGATGGTTTCTGATAACACCTCTTTGCATGAAACGGCTTTTACGGTGAGCATCGACTTACTAGGACAGGGTTGTACAACGGGTATATCCGCGCATGACCGTTCAAAAACGGTATTGGCGTTGGTGGATCCGGCGACAAAAGCTACTGATCTTGGCCGCCCGGGGCATATTTTTCCGCTGAAAGCAAAAACAGGCGGTGTGTTAAGAAGATCCGGTCATACAGAAGCGACGATTGACCTGGCCCGGTTGGCAGGTTTCGATCCTGCCGGAGTGCTGGTGGAAATTATGAACGAAGATGGCAGTATGGCGCGGTTACCGGAACTGATGGAGATCGCCGCAAAATTTGACCTGAAGATCATCTCTATAAAAGACTTAATTGAGTACCGGCTTAAAACCGAGACCTTAATAGAAGAAGAAGTTCGGGTGCATATGCCCACCAAATATGGTGATTTTGAACTGATCGCTTTCCGCCAGACGAACACAGGAGATGTTCATCTCGCGATTAAGAAAGGCGACTGGAAAAAAGACGAGCCCGTATTGGTGCGGGTACACAGCAGTTGTATTACAGGAGATATTTTAGGGTCCCTTCGTTGCGATTGCGGCGAACAATTGCATCACTCTTTGGAACGGATTGAAGCGGAAGGCAAAGGCCTTGTATTATATATGAACCAGGAAGGCCGTGGCATCGGGTTGCTGAATAAATTGAAAGCTTATAAATTACAGGAACAGGGAATGGATACGGTGGAAGCCAATCTTGAACTGGGCTTCGGAATGGACGAACGTGATTACGGGGTTGGGGCGCAAATTCTGCGTCATCTTGATATCAGCAAAATGAAACTGATGAGTAACAATCCGCGCAAACGTGCCGGGTTACTGGGTTACGGACTTGAAGTTGTGGACACCGTTCCTATTGAAATTGTGCCGAATATTCACAACGAAAAATACCTAACAACAAAAAGAGATAAGCTCGGCCATGAAATATTGAACGGGCTGAACCTCGGCTAATATATATTCATGTTACGATTAAAACGCACCGTCGCCGGGGACGCAGATTTTATTCCCCTGGTAGCATTACTCGATGCAGACCTTGCTGTTCGAGATGGTGATGAGCACGCTTTTTATGCGCAGTTCAATAAAACCGCACTACTGGATGAAGTAATTGTAGCCTACTGGAACGACGGACCTGTTGGTTGTGGTGCCTTCAAACATTTCGGGGATGCTGTTGCAGAGATCAAGCGGATGTTTGTGCTTCCGGCATTCCGTGGTAAGGGTATTGCCTCTGCGATCCTCGCTGCCCTGGAACAATGGGCAGGCGAATTGAATTACAGGTCCACGATTTTAGAAACCGGCATCAAACAACCTGAAGCCATTGCTTTATATACCAAAGCCGGCTATCGGCTCACCGCCAATTATGGGCAATACCTGGATGTGGAGAATAGTGTGTGTATGCGTAAGGAGTTAAAAAAATGAGCCGCTATTCCTCAAGGTTTATTTACGGTGCGCATCAATATTTTTAAACGCGAAAAAGATGAACGAACCATTAAATTGGGCAACCAGTATGGAGAACCATGCTCCCCAACCCTGATTCCTAATGCCCGACAACTAAACACTAATCAACTAATCAACTAATCAACCATTCTCCCTTCCACCAAATTCCCAAATACAAATTCCCAATTCCTCTCTTACAAATTACTAATCACCAAATCAACCAGCCCCATGCCTCATCTCTCCCGTTTTATCGAAGCACAGGAAAGCAGCTACGCGACTGCCTTGGCTGAAATTAAGAACGGGCGAAAATTGACGCATTGGATCTGGTATATCTTTCCGCAACTCGCAGGGCTGGGCCGCAGCGGCACGGCAGTTTTCTATGGCATTCAAAATAAAAATGAAGCCGCTGAATATTTTGATCATCCGCTGTTAAGAAAAAGATTGATCGAAATAAGTGACGCCCTTTTACATATTGAAAATAAAACGGCCCATGAAATTTTTGGCAGCCCGGATGACCTGAAACTCCGTTCCTGCATGACGTTATTCAGCCTGCTGGAAAATACCGATCCTGTCTTCCAGGCAGTACTTGATCAATATTTTAACGGGGAAAAAGATGAACGAACCATCGACTTACTCAATCAACATTGAGAAGCTGCCGCTCCCAAATCCTAATTCCTAATTCCTAATTCCCAAATCCGAATTCCCAATTCCCATTAACCAATCACTAATCAACTAACCACCCACCTCTTCCTGCAAAAACGATTTGATCAATGACAGCCATTGTAATTCTGACAAGCCGCCATACGCGCCTACAGCCACGATCGTATTTCTTATCTTATCTGTGATCCTTGAAACGTCGGTATTAGGTACTTCATTACGGCCATGGTAAGACGCAGTTATGCTGTTGCCGTTTCGTTCGATAATAAAAGTTGAACTCGCACCTTTTTGAAAAAAATGTGCTGTTTCTTCGTTGGCTGTAGCCGGATTTTCACAAGCGGCAATGCGCATCGCAAATAGCTCCTTTTCACCTTCGGGATCAAACGACTCCTTGATCTCTTCCACCTGCACCCAGTCGTACCCAAAGCCTTCCTGCATACCCGGACCGGGAATATTCACCAGAAAATAATCATGCAGTTGCACCAGGCGGTCTTCGGGAGAACCATCTTCTGCCACCAGTTTAAAACTCGCACTAAGCGGGCCACAGAGCTTATGCCAGAGCTGGACATTCTGTAACCTCATGCAGGCGCGCTTAAAGATCTTTAAGGCATGTTCGCGGTCGGTTCCTTCCACTGTATCCTGCAGGTCATTGGCCTTGCCTTTATAATTTTCCGGGATAAATGCTTCAGCCGTTGCCGATAAATTGTCCATTGCCAATAATTAGTTTGATAAGTACAGATCAATTAAAATCTGCGGATGATTTTTACAAAATACATTTCTGGTGAGTGGTTATGGCTGGCCTGCCCCACCGGACGCACCATATACCTGCCCTGTTGTAAAACTTGCATCATCAGCGGCGAGTTGTACATAGATAGAGGCGAGTTCAACCGGCTGTCCCGGGCGGCCTAACGGAGTAGCAGAGCCGAAGTTCTGCAGTTTCTCCTGCGTTGCTCCTCCGCTCACTTGTAATGGTGTCCATATTGGTCCGGGTGCCACTGCATTTACGCGAATGCCTTTCGGAGCTAATTGTTTGGCCAGCGACTTAACATAGTTCATGGTAGCGGCTTTCGTTTGGGCATAATCGTAAAGGTCTGCAGAAGGATCATAGGCTTGTTCAGAAGCCGTACCGATAATCACCGCACCGGCTTTAAGATGAGGGAGCGCCGCGCGGATGGTCCAGAACGGGGCGTAAATATTTGTTTTCATCACTGCATCAAATTCCTCAGAACTGATATCAAGAATGGAAGCATGGGTTTGCTGACGCGCGGCATTGTTTACGAGGATATCCAGTCCGCCTAATTCCCTCAAGGCATCTGCCACCAGTTGTGTACAAAAAGATTCGTCGCGCAGATCACCAGGTAGTGCAATGCCTTTTCGGCCTTCTTTCCGGATAAGTGTGATCACCTGCTGTGCATCTTCTTCTTCCGCGGGTAAGTAATTGATGGCTACATCTGCTCCCTCTCTTGCGTAAGCAATGGCAGCAGCCCTTCCCATGCCGGAATCTCCGCCGGTGATGAGGGCGCGTTTGCCTGCGAGGCGGCCGGATCCTTTATAAGTCGTTTCTCCATGATCAGGAACAGGATCCATTTTGGACGCCAGTCCGGGCCATGGCTGCGACTGTTTTGCAAATGGTGGTTTGGGATATTTATCTACGGGGTTTAAAATCGTTTGTTTGCTCACGGTAAAAAGTTTAAGTCATCGATAATGACCCAGGTCACAAAACATATGCCTTAAACCGCAGTTTGCAAACACCGCCGAAATAAAATAGGGCCAATACAATCGTGTTGAACCGGCACAGAAAGGTTGCGGTTGATTGTTTGACAGTTTATCGTTCGCAAAAGAATGCCCCTAAGCTTCGAATGGCCTTAACTGATTTTTACTGTTGACTTTTTAATTTTTTATTCCGCCCAACTCATCACATAGCCCTCGTTCTCTATTTCCAGGGCAGTTTCGGTTAATTGCAAGGGGCGAAAAGTATCCACCATTACGGCGAGTTCTTTCGTCTCTTTCGCACCGATACTCTTTTCTACAGCACCGGGATGAGGTCCATGTGGAATACCGGCAGGATGCAGGGTGAGCATACCGCGCGTAACATGCTTGCGGCTCATAAAATCACCATCAACATAATATAACAATTCGTCGCTATCGATATTGCTGTGGTTGTAAGGCGCGGGAATCGCCAGGGGATGATAATCATATAACCTTGGAACAAAAGAACAAACCACGAAAGCATCTGTTTCAAAAGTCTGGTGAATCGGCGGTGGCTGATGCACGCGACCGGTGATCGGTTCATAATCATGGATAGAAAAAATATACGGATAGCAACAACCATCCCAGCCAACCACATCAAACGGATGTGTTCCATAATGAATGCCGTAAAGCAATCCTTTCTTTTTTGTCTTGATAACGAAATCCCCTTTCTGATCAATGGCTTTTAAATTTTCCGGTACGCGGATATCCCGTTCGCAATAAGGCGCATGTTCCATCAGCTGACCGTTCTTCGTCATGTATCTTTTTGGGTAACGCACGGGGTGAAAAGATTCCACGATAAACAGCCGGTTATTTTCATTTGTAAATGCTATCTGATAGATCGTACCACGCGGCAGCATGATGTAATCTCCATAATTAAATGCCAGTTCTCCATAACAGGTCTTTACGATGCCACTTCCTTCGTGCACGAAAATAATTTCATCGGCATCGGCGTTTTTATAGAAGTAATCCGTCATGCTTTTTTGTGGTGCGGCCAATACAATATGACAATCGCTGTTTACCAGAACGGCTTTTCGGCTATCTAAATAATCTGCTTCCGGTTTCACTTTAAATCCTTCCAGGCTGCGGTGCTTCAGCATCTTTTCTTCGGCGATCTTTGGCGACACATCGATCGGGTCGTCGCAACGTACGATCAGTGTTGGTGCATAGGTATGATACAACAAAGAGTAATCGTTGGAAAAACCTTCGGTGGAAAAAAGCTGTTCTGCATACAATGTCCCGTCTGGTTTACGAAATTGTGTATGCCGTTTATGTGGGATCGTTCCTGCCTTATGATAATGCGCCATTGTTGAAAATTGATATTTAAATTGATAATTACTTGCACCCTAATTATCTTCCATCAAATTTACAAGTTAAAATTGATTCAACATTGACGAGGATAGGGCTGATATCAGATACACACCATTATTTAGATGAACAAGTGTTTGACCATTTTAAAGGCTGTGATGAGATCTGGCATGCCGGTGATTTTGGTACGGCTGAACTGGTGGAAAAAATGGAAAGCGGCTTCCCCGGCAAAATCATCCGCGGTGTTTATGGAAATATCGACGGCGCCGGTATCCGCAAAACGTTTCCGGAAAAGCTATTTTTCTCCTGCGAGCAGGTGAACGTATTCATGCAACATATCGGCGGCTATCCCGGCCGTTATGCACCGGGAGTGAAAAAAGATATCCAGGCCCATCATTCCGCGTTGTTCATCAGCGGGCATTCCCATATTTTAAAAGTGATGTATGATGAAGGTTTGCAATGCCTGCACATGAACCCCGGTGCGGCGGGTAAACAGGGCTGGCATACGGTACGAACATTGTTGCGTTTCGCTATCGACGGCAGTGATATAAAGAATTGCGAAGTGATCGAACTTGGTGGAAGATGAGCAGTGTTTCACGCAAAACGCCAGGTAGACACGGCGCTAAGAATTTTTGATCCCGCCTGATCACCTGGCTGTAGATAATTTCAACTTTCGTAAGACTGTGTTCCTCCTTTCCTGGCCGAAAATCCGGTTAATATCCGGCGCTTCCGGGCACAAAAAAAGCGTCCAATTTCCTGAACGCTTTTTCGTGAACTGGCTGGGACTCGAACCCAGGGCCCATACATTAAAAGTGTATTGCTCTACCAACTGAGCTACCAATTCATTTCCCCTTTTTTGAAGGGAGTGCAAAAATAAGGTAAAAACATTTTACACCAAAAGTTTTTGCAAAAGATTTTTAAAAATAATTAATTTTTATTCCCCAAATAGTTTGTGCACAGCCCGATATCTCACCTATTTTTGCCAATAATATATTTTCATGAGCGAGTTTTTTAGAAATAAGGTCGTAGCGATAACAGGCGGCAGTGACGGGATTGGCAAGGCACTGGTGGAATTGTTGATTCCCCTTGGCGCCAAAGTAGCCACCTGCGCCCGTAACCAGGATAAACTGTACGACCTGCAACTAAAATATTCCACTGAGCCACTGCATTGCGTGGTGGCCGATGTGAGCAATCTCAACGATTGCCAGCTCTTTATCAATTCCACGATCAAACAATTTGGCGGCATCGATATCCTGATCAATAATGCCGGCATTTCCATGCGCACTTTATTAAGGGATGCCGACCTGGATGTGTTTAAAAAAGTAATGGATATTAATTATTTCGGCACGGTGTATTGCACAAAACTTGCGCTGGAATCCATAATAGAAAGGAAGGGTACGATCGTAGGGATTTCATCCATCGCAGGGTATCGCGGTTTGCCGGGACGCAGTGGTTACAGTGCGAGCAAATTTGCACTTAACGGCTGGCTTGAAGCGGTACGGACAGAACTGCTGGATGATGGCGTGAATGTGATGTGGGTTTGCCCGGGCTTCACAAAAAGCAACATCCGTAACGCGGCTTTGAATGGTAAATCTGAATCACAAGGCGAAAGCCCGCTCAATGAAGCTGAATTAATGAGCGCTGATGAATGCGCCAAACATATTCTTGACGCAGTTGAGAAAAGAAAACGAACATTGGTGCTGACGTTCAAAGGAAAGCAGACTGTTTTCGTTAATAAATTCTTCCCGGCATGGGCCGATAAACTTACCAGGAAATTCTTTTTCAAAGAAGGCAAACTGGTAAAATAATAAACCGCCGTATCATATTTTCTGACCTCAAAATAGTTGTTTCCCCGCATGCCATTATTAACCCTTACAAGCGATATCGGAATCCAGGATTTCATGCCTGGCGCTATCAAAGGGCAATTGTTGCAGGCGAACCCGGGTTTCAATATTGTTGACATCACACACCTGCTCTCTCCTTTCAATTACCCGCAGGCCGCATACGTTTGCCGCAATGCCATGAAGAATTTCCCACCGGGAACTTTCCATCTTGTACTGGTGAATATTTTTGATGAGAAGCCGGAGCATATGCTGCTGGCAGAACATGATGGTCATTATATTGGTTGTGCCGATAACGGGCTGCTCACAATGATCCTGGAAGAAGTGCCGCAAAAAGTAGTAGCGCTGCCGTTAGAAAAAACGCAACAAAAAAACACCCTTTATTGTATCAGCGTTTTTGCTAAGGCATTCAACGCGCTGCTCGATGGGTTGCCATTGGAAGAAGTAGGCGACGCTACAGTCTCCATCCAGGTAAAAAATCCGTTACGTCCGCTGCTAGGCAATAACTGGATCGAAGGCCAGATCATCTTCATCGATAATTTTGAGAACGTGATTGTAAATATTAATAAAGATGACTTTGAAGAACAAAGAAAAGGTCGCAGTTTTACAGTCGTATTTAAACGGGATGAAGTGATTGATAAGATCAGCGAAACCTATGCTGATGTTCCCGAAGGAGAAAAACTGGCTTTGTTCAATTCTGCTGGTTACCTGGAGATCGCGATCAATAAAGGAAATGCTGCGGGCCTGTTCGGGCTACAGGGATTTTCTGAAAAGCAACAGCAGCATGCACCGATGCAATTCTTAAACACAAGGTTATTTTACCAAACGGTTAAAGTATATTTCCAATAATAACTTCTCACCAATAAAATTTGCAATATGAAAAAATTATTTTTTGCCTGCCTGCTGCTTTCTACCGGGAGCCTCGTAGCACAGGTTCGGATGCCGGCGCCTTCGCCCACCCAAACGATTAAACAGGATTTTGCACTTGGAACCATTGAACTAACGTACAGCCGCCCGATTGCGAAAGGCCGTAAGATCATCGGTGACCTTGTGCCTTTTAATAAAGTCTGGCGCACCGGCGCAAATGCTGCAACGATCATCAAGTTCACCGATGTAGTGGAGATCGGCGGTAAACGCATCGACACAGGAAGGTACTCGCTTTACACAGTACCGAATGCAGATACATGGGAAATCATCCTGAACAAAAACACCGGCAACTGGGGCAGCAATGGCTACAGCGAAACGGATGATGTGGTTCGGGTAAAAGTGCCCGTGATGAAAAATAAAAATTACGTGGAAAGTTTTACGATGCAGTTTGATGCCGTGAAACCGGAATCATGTGAACTCAATCTGGTTTGGGAAAAAACTGCAGTGAAATTGCCGATCAAAGCTTTGGTGAAAGATCGTATCCGCGCGCAAATTGATAAAGCGATGACTGCTGAGAAAAAACCTTACTGGTTAGCAGCGCAGTTCTACAACGAGTATGAAAACAACCCGGCAAAAGCATTGGAAAATATTAAGCTCGCCGTAAAAGACAACCCTAAAGCTTTTTATATGTGGTTGTACAAAGCGAAACTGGAAAAAGAACTGGGCGATAAAACGGCAGCTATGCAAAGTTCTAAAACATCCCTGGAATTAGCGACTGCAGAGAAAAATGACGACTATATCAAAATGAACCTGGACCTGCAGAAAAAACTGTAAGATCATTTAGATAATTTATAAAAAAAAGACTGTCGTAAATGCGACAGTCTTTTTTTTATTGTTGAATATTGTTATGACTAAACGTCTTCATGAGGCCTGCTCAGCCAGTCTTTTTCTTTCTCCATCGTGAGCGCCTGCATGATGCCGATAAGGAAAAGCATCGCGACATTCGCTGCTAAGAAGATCATTTCGTAACTATTGTATTTAGCGATGTCCTGGTAACTGTGCGTGAAGAAGATCTTCAGATCGATAATATAAAAATAAACCCAGGCGGCCAGCGCAATAATAAACAGCGCGAAGGAAATATACCGCACAGGTGCAGAGGGATGACGTTTCGTGCGGCGGAAATAAACCAGGTAAATATTGATGAACAATGCTGCCGGAACCGTAAGGATGAACAACATATAGACATACACCGACCAGGGCACATACGTCAGTAAGCCAAAGAACAATTTGATCCCAAGGAACAACAACACGATCGCCAGCAGGAAGCCAACGAAACTTAAAAAGATCGTTCCAAACAATCGCAGGTATTTTCCAAAATTCTCGTACATTTTTCAGGCGGTCATTACCGCATTTAATTTTTATAACTCAGCCTTTACCCGGCCTTACGCAATTATTTAAAATAGCTCAGGTTCGTTTTCGGCGTGATGCTTAACAAAGTTTCATACATCAGTTTGATGGTATTTTCAATATCTGATTTGTGCAGCATTTCCACCGTTGTATGCATATAACGCAACGGGATAGAAATCAATACCGAGGGGCAACCATCGTTGGCATAGGCGAAAGATTCTGTATCGGTTCCTGTACTGCGGCTCACCGCGCGCAATTGAACCGGGATATTATTCTTTCCGGCAATGTCCTGAACGATATCCAGTAATTTATTGTGCACGGCCGGACCGTAACAAAGCGCAGGACCTTTACCACAGGCGCATTCGCCTTCAATGATCTTGTTGATCATCGGCGTACTGCTGTCGTGCGTTACATCCGTAATGATGGCGATATCCGGTTTGATGCGGCGTGCGATCATCTCTGCACCACGCAGGCCAATTTCTTCCTGCACCGCATTCACGATGTACAAAGCGAAGGGTAATTTCTTTTTATTTTCTTTCAGCAGGCGTGCTACCTCCGCGATCATAAAACCGCCGATGCGGTTATCAAATGCGCGACCGATCAAAAAATCGTGAGCGAGTTCTTCATAACCATCTTCATAGGTTGCAACAGCACCGATATGAATACCCAGTGCTTCTACTTCTGCCTTCGTGCGTGCACCGCAATCCAGGAACAGGTTGTCTACTTTAGGTTGTGGTTCTTTGCTATCAGCATTCCCCATTCTTGTATGGATCGCAGGCCAGCCAAATACGGCGCGTACCGTTCCTTTTTTTCCATGGATCAGCACACGCATGGATGGTGCGATCTGGTGATCAACGCCGCCATTTCTTTTAAGATAAATCAGCCCTTCCGGCGAAATATAATTCACGAACCAGCTGATCTCATCGGCATGTGCTTCAATCACCACTTTGAACGTTGCGCCCGGATTGATCACTGCAACTGCCGTTCCGTAGGGATCGGTAAAAAATTCATCAGCATAAGGCTTCAGATATTGCATCCAGAGTTTTTGCCCGCTGCTTTCGAACCCCGTAGGTGAAGCATTGTTTATATATGTGCGTAAAAACGTATACGCTGCCGCTGTTATAACCGGTTTTGATTTTGCTGTTTTAGCCATAGATGATTTTCATTTTTCAGGAGCAAAAGTAGTCGAATTGAAACGAACTGTTAGTTCAGGGATGGAATTAGTAATTAGGAATTTGTGGGAAGCCCTGTTTGTGTCGCAAGTCCTTCCGCTGCTTTACCAACCTGTAAAGGCTGGCGATTAAATATGGAATCCCGGGTTGAAAACCCAAATTCCTAATTACCAATTCCTGATTACGAACAAATAAACCACTCAACCAATCAACTACTCACTAACTGCGCCGCGAATGTCGCCACCGCCGACAATAACATCAGTCCGTCCACCAAAAAATAGTAAAAAAAATAACCCTGTGTTTTTAAGGACCGCCGGTAAACGATCCACACGATGATTCCGGTAAGCAGGAATGCAACCACCTGTGCATTATCGTGAAAATAATGACGCACAAAATAACCGGCGCCCATGTATAAGAAGAATACGACCGTCATGATCCATTGCAACGCGGACCGGCTCACATCCGTGGCCAGGCTGCGCAGGCTGTGTAATTTGTCGATCTTGCTATCACGCATATCGAAGATGGTACAGAGCATGAGCATAAAAAAGAAACGTGCGATGAACAAAACGAGCACAGGCAAAAACTCCTGCTGCAATACCGGGAACGCAGGAATGATGACGGTGACGTAAGCCCAGGTAAAAGACAATAAAGTTGTTTTTAAAAAACCAGCTTTCCGCGCGCGTTGTGCAAAAGCGAAAGGCCATAACGGCAACGAATACAGTAAAGTGAACACGATACCCAGGCCCACATAAGCATAATACCCGACATCCATTTTCAACAGGCAATATAACATCGCAAGACCCGCGATAAAAAAGAAGAACAGGTAGACTTTATTTTCCTTTATAAAGACAGGGAATGGCTTTTTGTTAAAGGAATATTTGCTAACGAACCAGTAAAAGTTATAACTGCTTAATGTAGAGAAAAAGATAAAGCCATAAACGAAAGGATTGCCGTCCATATGCAGCAAGGCATAGGTTTGAAAGCACAGTGCGATCGCGCAAAAGGAAATAAAGATCGAATGAGAAAAAATGAAATTAAGCCAACGCATTATGGTGTGATATAATAAAACGGCTCGGGCGTTACCAGGACATTGCTCTTATTTTTCGCAAAGTCTTTTACGTACACTTCAAAACGAAGGCTATCGGTGTACGGACGGTTCGGGCGAATTGTTTTTGCCAACACGGTAGATAACCTTACACTCAATTCCACGTTCAGGTCTTTAGTTGTAGCGTTCGACAGATCCGGGAACTTCATGGAGTCGAGCTTATATGGCGGAACGGTAATATTTTTTACGTAGATGTAAGAAGTGTCTTTACCATCGGTAAACCCAAAGTCCCCTTCAGCGTCTGTGAGTTGCAGTAACATGACCGGACCGTTGATTGGATCCGCCGTTGAATTGGAAAAGTAAGCGTTCGGCTTAAATGATTTAAATGTTATCTGGGGTGCCGTGGTGAATTTATCTTTCTTGCAGGACGAAAACGCGAGCAGCAAGAGGCAAAAAAAGATCGTATTTTTCATCATACTCATTTGTCTTCAAATTTACTGATTGCAAATCAATTTAAATCAAAAATTAAGTTAAGGGTTTCGCTCAGCAATAAGCTCTTCTCATCTTTTTTACTGAAATTCGCAGCGCATGCAACCGAACCTTTATCCACAGGCAGCAGCCATCTTTACGGCTGATACCGGTACTTTCCCTGAACTGGCCCTCAGCCTATTCAGGTTTCAGCATGCTCATAATCCCGTTTACCGTCAATTCTGTGATGCCCTTCACTGCGATCCCGCAAAAGTTGATTCGATCACCAAAATTCCTTTTTTACCGATCCAGCTTTTTAAATCAAAAATCATTCATACCACCGCATTTACGCCACAGGTGATTTTCGAAAGCAGCGGCACCACAGGTTCAATCAACAGTAAACACGGAGTTCGTTTCGCAGGTATTTACGAAGAAAGCTTTCGTAAGGCTTTCAACAGTTTTTATGGCGATCCGGGGAACTACTGTATTGTTGGTCTCCTCCCCTCTTACCTCGAAAGGCAACATTCTTCGCTGGTGTACATGGTGGATCGGCTGATCAAAGATTCCGGAAACAACCATTCAGGCTTCTATTTATATGACCTGCAGAAACTCCATACGCTGCTTGACGCGAATGAAAAAAAGGGGATCAGCACTTTTTTGATCGGTGTTACTTACGCTTTACTGGATTTTGCGGAACATTTCCCCATGGCATTAAAAAATACCATCGTGATGGAAACCGGTGGCATGAAAGGCCGCAGGGAAGAATTAACGCGGGAAGAAGTGCATCAGCATCTTATCCAACAATTAGGGATAAACGAAGTGCATTCAGAATACGGGATGACAGAATTATTATCACAGGCCTACTCCACCGGGAACGGCAGGTTTCAAACACCGCCCTGGATGAAGATTATCCTGCGGGCCGAAGACGATCCGTTCGAGCTGACGGGAACAGTGAACCAAGGGAAAAGATTCATATCCGGTGCTATCAATGTGATCGACCTGGCCAATATATACAGTTGTGCGTTTATCGCGACCGATGACGCCGGGAAATTATTCAGCGATGGAAGTTTTGAAGTGATTGGACGGCTGGACAACAGTGATATCAGGGGTTGCGGGCTGATGATTCTGTAATTATTTGCGTGGACTGGCCATATATTTTTCATGCAGCACTTCGCTCATCGGCACATGCTTTACCTTACTTTCTACCCATGACACCACATCGAGGTAGGCAAAAGCGCGGGTTTCAAAACGGCTTTTTTCATACTGCTTGATCTTTTGCAGGAACTGCTCCAGCTCCGGTTGTAATTTTCTTGGCGATACATAAAAGGAACGCTGCAAAAATTTAAACATCTCTTCTTCTACAACCGTGAGGTTTTGCATTTTCGCCATGAAGCGATAGACAGACTTGATCAGGTGTTCGATAATTTCTGTGTTTCCCAATTCATAATGCGCGATCAGGTGCAGCAGCCGTGCATAACATTGCAGATCATTTCGCAGGTCCACATGATCATTGATGATCTTCCGAAGGTAATCGATGCATTTATCATAACTGCCTGCGCCGAAATGCAGCGTGGCAATCTTATAGTTGAACACCAACACCCGGTGCCTGTCGAGGTATAAGGCATACTCTTCCAGTTTTTCTTCAATATGCGGAATGAGCAACAAACCTTCTTTGAACGTACCTAAAATAATATGCTGGTTTAGCTTCGCGCTGTTGAGGTAAACGAAAGTCTGGATCCTGTTATTATCGTGCTGATTGGCGACCTCCGAACTGGCGAAATCTTCAAACTCGATCAGCGTGTCATTAAATTTTTTGTAATTACGCAGATCAAAATGAGCATTCATCAGGTTATGCATGCCTTTGATATAATGCCCTGCTTCCACCTCGATCATGAAAGGCTGCGTACGAAACAGGTTTACCCATTTCTGTGTATAGCGGTAATACATCAAAAAATCCTGGCGGATAAAAGCCAGCCATCCATAGCTCTGGTATAAATACAGGCGTTCGTAAAAGCCGGTCTGGGCATCACTTTCAGGTGGCAGATGTTCGAGAAAATATTTCTTTACGCCCGCTTCGTCTGCTTCATTTCTTGCATGGCCGTTTTTAATATACCAGCTGTATAAACGAAGGGCAAGGTTCGACAATCGCGTAATGATCCGCCGTTTTTCATTTACCTCATTCGCTTCCGCACTTAATTTTTCCGCGCGGTCTTCCATGCTTCGCGTGATATGCAGCGTTTCAATTTTTTTCTCCAGTGATATCGCCTGTATCAGGAAACTATCCTGGTTGTAATTCACGGCCAGTTCTTTTACTTTCTCCAGGATCTTCAGGCTTTGATGATATAGCCCTTTGTTGTACAGGATACGCGCATAATCCAGTTGTTCATGCAGGTGCATATCAATACTCTCGGCACTCTTGATCACGCGAAGACTAGCGAGTAGCTGTTTATACAGGTGGCCTTTCACGTTAGCGAGCTGAGGCTTTTTAATCGACTTCAATTTTTTCAGCAAAATGCTTTCATCATACTGCTGGAGTTTGTCGATCGCATCAAATAATTCGATGATCTTAAGGTCGGTATTGCCCGAGTTGCGTTGGATATATAATTTGAAATTACGTTTCTCTGCCTTTTCCAGCGAGTGGATCAGTTGAAATAATATGTCGGCAGAACGGTTGGGCATCATCAAAACATTAACCTGTGATTCAATACTGGCAAGGGTTTCCCATTGCTAAATTTACTTTCAGCATCATAAAACGCTTTAAAAGTTGACTAAATTAGTATAGTACCGTATGCTACTTTCGTATCAGAAAGGAAGCAGGGCAAACATAAAGCAAGCAAACGAAATAAAGCAACAGGCAGGCAATCGAAAAGGCAGGTATCAGGAGATACAGCTGCAAGATAAATAAAAATATTATACAGTTCAAATACTGGAACTCTTTCATATGGCAAGCAATCGAAAAGGCTGCTCCGTTTCTACGGAGGAGCCAATTTTTTTTCAGGCATACTGCTTCCGGTGTATAATCATCTAGCACACCAGACTTACGGGTTATACTTCTCTGAGATTTACAGTAAATTGTCGCCACAATTACCCGTATGAATGTATCTGTTATCTACCTGGTCGCCGGCATTGTCCTGGCTTCAATTACCTGCTGGCTCATTTTCCGCAACCTGCTTCAACAAAAACTAGCATTAACCAACGAAAGGCTGGCACAGCAAACGGAAGCTTTTCTAAAACTCCAGCAGAACCACGCTGCTTTGCAGTCTGACAAGGAAGCGATTTTCAGTCGCATGCTCACGGCGGAAAGCAGGATGGGCTTCTATGAAGAACAATCCGCCAAACATGAGTCTCTGTTAGCAGAGCAGCTCCAAACTCAGAAAGACCTGGCGGCTGCAGGTGCTGCATTATTACATAGCGAGCAAAAACTCTTGCAGCAAAAAGAAGAACTGGAAAAGATCGGGGAGAAATTTCGTTTCGAGTTTCGCAACCTCGCCCAGGCGATCATGGAAGAGAAATCCGAAAAATTTACGCAGGTGAACGAGCAAAAAATGAACGAGCTCCTGAACCCATTAAAAACACAGCTTGTCGATTTTAAACAGAAAGTGGAAGACACTTATGATAAAGAATCCAAAGAACGCTTTTCGCTGAGCAAAGAAGTGGAGCGCCTGATCAATATGACCCAGCAGGTTAGCCTGGAAGCCAACAACCTCACAACAGCACTGAAAGGCAACAATAAGATGCAGGGCCATTGGGGTGAAATGATCCTGGGCAGCTTACTCGAGAATGCGGGATTAACGCTGAACCGGGAATATTTTTTACAGGAATTCATTCGCGACAGCGCCGGCAATACGATCAAAGATGAGCATGGCAAAGGGTTGCAGCCGGATGCGATGATTGTTTACCCGGATGGCAGAAAAGTTATTGTTGATTCAAAAGTTTCGCTGATCGCCTGGGATGCATCTTGTGCAGAAGCCGATACAGCAGAACAGAAACGCTATTTATTGGAGCATATACGAAGCATGCGCCAGCATATCGACGGACTCAGCAGGAAGAATTATCCACGCTATGCTGCAGCCCTGGATTATGTTTTATTATTTGTGCCGATCGAGCCGGCGTTTTTGGAGGCATTGAAAACCGATCCCCAACTTTGGAAGTATGCGTATGAAAGGAATATTTTGCTGGTAAGCCCCACGAATCTATTTGTAGTGTTGAAGATCGTTGCCGATCTCTGGAAGGTAGAATTGCAAAACCGCAACGCCGTGGAGATCGCTGATAAAGCCGGTGCGCTGTATGATAAATTTGCCGGCTTCATGGAAAATTTTGAACTGGCGGGTAAGAAAATAGCTGACGCGGGCAATGCTTTTGATGCTGCACAGAAACAATTGTCTACCGGCCGTGGCAACATCAGCACCCGCGTGGAAGAGCTGAAAAAAATGGGAGCCAATGCATCAAAGCAATTGCCGGAACGGCTGCTCGGCGATGCAGAATAATTTTTAGCATGCCTTGCCGCTTAAGCGGGTTTGATCAATTCATAAACGAGGTCGTCCTCTCCCTCATCATTCAGTCTGGCAAACCCCAATCGTTCGAGGAGGTTGATCGCGGGTTGGTTCTGACAGGATGTGCCGGCAGTTATTTTTGCCAATCCTATTTCATTAAACCCAAAGCTGATGGCGAGTTGCATCGCTTGCATCATAATCCCTTTACCGCGAAATGCAGGTTTCAACACGCAACCCAGTTCCCCGCTATTATTGTCAAAACCGCGGTAATAACCCAAGGTTCCCATCACCTGGTTCGTGGTTGGATCGGCAATGGCCCAATGGATCGAATTCCCAGCGCGATAATCGAGGCTGATCTTTTCCTGCATGGCAGCTGCATCCCCTGCATCAATAGCCGGGCGCGCCTCGTAGAAAGAAATTTCCACGAGGCCGGGGATATCCTGAGGCAGGACTGCTCTTAATAAAATGTTCTTAGCGATGATTCGCGGAAACTGGTCATATGGTGGAGTATTCATTTTCATACTGCATTGAATAAATAGCAAATAACGATTAAAACAGCTATAGGTCGCCAGGTTGTGCGTTTTAAATCCCCAATGAATGTTTATTAAAAAATTGTGCATTTTTTTTCTTCGGGAAATCTTTGCACATGTTTGCGAAAAATATTCCGGCGCAAATAATTTGTGCAATATTTTTTTGTGCAGGATTTCCTGCGGCGCAGGATGCTGTAACAGCTGCGTAGCCAAGAGAAAGTGAATGACAGGCCACGCCGGTAATGAGGCCGAAATAACGCAACTGGCAATACTACCGGATTGAACTGGCAGTGCGGCCAGCAAAATAGCTCCCACTGCCACTTTACGCTGATTTCCAAAATATAAGATTCGTTTTATTTGTCAAAGCAGTGAATAATTTTCCGTTCAGCCATGAAACTGATCGAAATTGATCTGAATTGATCTGATTTGATCTCATTTGCCCATAGAAATTCAATCCCCGCTGATGAATGCCCCTGAGCGGCAAACAACTTGTTTCCGGCTTCATTTCAATCCTTAACTTTAAGGCTCTTGAATTTTAATACCGGCCATGATAGAAACAGACGTTCACCAGCAATTCGCTTCTTATTTTACAACCGGATCGCTGCAACCTTATATTTACCTGCTTTCAAAAAAACTAAGCGAAGGACATATCTGTATTTTTCTCGAAGACAATCATCGCCAGGAAATGCTGGCGGCCGGCTACGAGCATATTTCCCCATGGCAAACGATCAAAAAAGATCCGTTGGTCGCGGAAGGAATCACAACACGACCGTTTGTGTTGTTGGACAACCGGCTTTACCTGCAACGATATTTCAATTACGAAACGGTCATCATTGAACGCATCAAAGCCTTGTTGGAAGAAGAAGCTGAGGATCTATCCTCCAGGACGGAAGCGCTGTTGCAAAACCAATCGTTGATCAAATCAATTTTTGACAAGGCAAAAGATCAGGTGACGAACTGGCCCCTTGCCGCTGCCGTTAGTGCCGCCCTGCAAAACTTTACCATCATCACTGGCGGTCCCGGAACGGGAAAAACAACAACGGTGGCGAAGATCCTCGCTATTTTATTTACGATCAACCCGGAACTTACCGTTTCCCTCACAGCGCCCACCGGCAAGGCCGCGGCGAGAATGGCAGAGTCACTGAAAATAGCCGGAGCAAAAGAAAGCGGCGCGATAAAGGAAAAGTTCGATGCGCTGGAACCCGCCACTATTCATCGGATACTAGGCTATATTCCGCGGAGCCCCTATTTCAAACACAACAAAAGCAACCCGTTAAAAACAGATTTGCTGATCGTAGACGAATCCTCAATGATCGACGCGGCATTGTTTGCGAAACTGCTGGATGCCATCGGGCCGGGTACAAAACTGATCCTGCTGGGTGATAAAGATCAGCTGGCTTCTGTTGAAGCGGGAAGCCTGTTTGGAGATCTCTGCCAGGCGCAACCCATCAACCAATTTTCTGCAGAACGAACGAGCCTGATCAATTCATTCATTACCGAACCGTTACAACAATTACCAGCAGCAGGCAACAACAACACACAGCATCCTTTATTTCAACATGTAATCGGGCTTCAAAAAAGCTACCGGTTTTCTGACGATAAAGGCATTGGAAAATTCAGCAAGGCGATCATCCAAAATCAACCTATTATACTCAGCGAATTTTTTTCCGGCAGGGATGAACAAGTAACGTTAGATGATAGCTATTCCGAAACGTTATTCCAGGATTTCATTTCCGGTTATGAAGCTTATATTAAAGAAACCGATATCGCGCTGGGAATCAGAAAATTCAACGAGTTGCGGGTGCTCTGCGCTGTGAGGTCAGGTGAGCAGGGGTTGTACGCGCTCAACAAAAAAATAGAACAATTCCTGCAGGCAAAAAAATGGATAAGGTTCACGGGCGAATTTTACCAGCATCGCCCCATCATGGTGACGAGCAACCATTATGAACTGCAATTGTTTAATGGCGATACTGGCATCATCCGCGAAGATGAGAACGGTCAGCTCAAAGCCTGGTTTGAAACAACTGAGGGTGGCGTACGGGCAGTATCGCCGGGCTACATTTCTCAATGCGAAACGACCTTCGCGATGACCATTCATAAAAGCCAGGGTTCAGAATTTGAACAATTGCTCGTCGTATTGCCTAAGTCGGAAAAGATGGGATTGTTAACCCGCGAATTACTATACACTGCGGTTACCCGGGCGAAAAGCAAATTGATTGTTCAGGGTAAAGAAGAACTGCTGATAAAAATGGCAGCAACAACCGTTCAACGCGGCTCAGGAATTATTAACCGGTTTAATAAAATATAGGAATCAACAGGCATGGCATTTCAGTTACAGGTTTCCAATTCATTAACACATCTGGCCGCACGGTTGGCCGTACACCTGCAAACAGCGCAGCCGGATGTATTTCAACCCGTTTATATTGTTACGCAAACAGAGGGCATGAATAACTGGCTGAAATTGCAACTGGCTGAACTGATCGGCATTGCAGCCAACCTGAAATTTTTAAAACCCAATGACCTGATCAACCAGATTCATTTTATGCTCGGGCATTCTTTCAGCAATGCATTGCCGGAAGAAAATGTAAACTGGCTGCTCTATAAATTATTGGGCGAAGACAGCTTTATTAACGCTTATCCGGCTGTTGCCGGTTATTATAACAGTGACGGGCCTGATAAAGATGTGAAGCGAATGGCACTGGCAGAAAAACTTGGCGACTTGTTTGATCAGTACCAGATCTATCGCCCCGAAATGATCAGCGCATGGAATGAACATCGCGTTACGCAGGCCGGGCAGGAATGGCAGAAAGACCTTTGGCTAAGCGCCAGAAACCTTGCGGGCGAAAGCTTTCCAGATAAAACGCAACTAAAGAAAAATATCCAGGAAGCATTAAAAGATCAATCACGGGCTGAAAGGTTACATCAAAAAATGCCTTATGTTTTTCTTTTCGGCATCAGCCTGATAACAGAATTTCATTTACAGATTTTCCAGGAAATCGCCCCTTATATTGACATCCATTTCCTCCTGCTCAACCCCGCACCTGAGCAATACTGGTTTGAAGATAAAAACGAAAAGCAACTCGCATTTTTAAAGAAAAAAGGCTGGGTGGAAAAAGATGCTGTCAGCCTGGGTAATCCACTGCTTACAGGATGGGGCAAAATCATCCAGGATACTTTCTCAATGCTTTTTCAACAGGAAGAACTGATCAATGCCTATGATGAAGTGGGATCAGTTGAGCCTCCAACCGATAACCTGTTACATAGAATACAACATTCGGTTTATCATAATGCACCCATTGATAAAACCGAAAGTTTTACGGAGTTAGAACTGAACGATGGTTCCCTCACCATAAATTCCTGTTACAGCCCCGCGCGTGAAGTGGAAGTTTTATACGATTATCTCGTGCAACTGGTAGATAAAAGAAAAGCAAAATTATCTCCGCGCGACATTGTTGTGCTGGTGAGTGACATTGACCTGTATGCATCGTACATCAAGGCGATCTTCAACAACGCAGCTTATCCGTTCCGGTACACGATCGCAGATGAAAGCTTCGCGGCTTCAGAAAGTATTTCAGATGCACTGCATGCATTACTTTCTTTGTCGGAGGATAATTTCACCGCGGAAGAAGTGATCAGCTTACTCGATTCTTCTTTCATCAGAAAGCAATTCGGCATTACAGATACAGGCCTGATCCGGACGGTGCTAAACGAAGCAAATATTCGTTTTGGTGTAGAGGGGAACAGTGATGATGAATCAATGTACGTGAGCTGGAACTACGGCCTGCGGCGGATCATGTTCGGCATATGCATGAGCGGGTCGGAAGAATTTGGCCAGGGAGAAGATAGTTTTTATCCCCTGGATATCATCGAAGGCAACGCCGCGCAGGAACTGATCAGGTTTGTTTATTTTGCCCAAAGATTGATTGATTCATTGCGTGAAAGGAAAAACGTAAAAACAATAAAAGACTGGGCAGCGTATGCAGAAAATATCCTGACGGATTTTGTTGAAACGGGTGAAGACAACAGCGATGAAGACCTTGCTTCTTTATTAAAACAATTTGAAAACTACCAGGAGATCGGCGCCATTTTTACCGAAGAAATCAGCTACGATGTTTTCGTCCATAACTTTCTCGCGGGGCTTTCTTCAGCCACGAGGAAGAACTCTTTTGCAGCAGGCGGCATTACTTTTTGTTCGCTGATCCCGATGCGCAGCATCCCCTTTAAAGTGGTTGGTTTACTGGGTTTAAATTTTGACAAGTTCCCCCGGAAGGAAAATAAGCTCGGCTTTAACCTGATGGACAAAGAGCGGAAAGGCGACCGCAATGTAAAGGAGAATGACAAACATCTTTTCCTGGAAACGATCTTATCCGCCAGCGATTACCTGTACATCAGTTATATCGGGCAAAGTATCAAAGACAATTCCAGCATACCGCCTTCTACCCTTGTGGATGAACTGGCAGATTTTATCGCATCATCGGCAGCAGCGCCGAAAGAAGCGAGGAAAAACCTGATCACAAAACAACCGCTACATAGTTTTAGTAAACAATACAACGCCGGAGATCCGAAGCTCTACAGTTATCGCGATAAAAAGTCCGGAACTAAAAAACCATTGTTGAAAACCGGGGACGAGGAGCCGATTAATTTTTCTGAGATCAACATCCATGAGATGATCCGGTTTTTGAAAAATCCTTTCAAAGGTTATTACAACAAAATGTTGGGCATCTATTACCATGATGAAGAAACATTATTGCGTGAAACGGAGTTATTTGAAGTAAACCAGTTACAAGGCTGGTCGTTAAAAAATGAACTGCTCCATATCGACGAAAATGAGTCGCGACGTTTTAAAGATAAACTGGTAAAGACGGGTGCACTGCCATTGAAAAATATGGCCGAACTGGCCATGCTTGACTTAACAGCCGAGGTGGCGGAAACGCAAAGAATGTTCCGGGCCCTGGTTATGGATGCCGTGGAAGAACACTTGTCCATTGATTTAGCAGTTGGCGAATACCAGCTTCGCGGCAGCATCGGGCATGTATATGACCATAAACTGGTGATCGTCTCCTGGTCGAAAAGGGAAAACAAATACCTGCTCGATGCTTACCTGACCTACCTCGTATTGCGGGCATCCGGGTATGCGATTGAATTGCATTTTATTTCCAACAACAAGCAACAGGTGTTCCAGGCACCGGAGATAACGGTTGAAACGGCGATGGCCTCATTAATGGAAATCGTGGACCTATACGTAGAAGGGCACAGGAAGATCATTGCGTTTGATCCGGACTTAAAGATAGAACCTGCGGAGGTTTCAGGCATTGACGAAACTATTTTTAATAAGGCGATCAAAGAGAAATTTACCAGCTATGGTTTCCCATGTAATGATACCTATATGAACAAAGAATATGAGCATGGTTTTTTTGAAACAGACCATGTTCTCGCGGATTATGAATTTGCAGCTGAAAAATTATTAGCACCCTTAGCCAGCTTTTTCCCGGGCTACTTTAAATAAAGAAATTTTTATGCCGGATCGGTTTGAACAATTTAATGCAGCTTCAGTTTCGCTTTCGGGAAGCAACCTGATCGAAGCCAGTGCGGGTACAGGCAAAACCTACTCCATCGCCATTCTTGTGCTACGCCTGATCCTTGAAAAAAAGTTTACGATCCGCGAGATCCTGATGGTAACTTTTACAAAGGCGGCAGTAGCCGAGCTGGAAGAACGCGTACGCTTGTTCATTAGAACGGCTGCGCAAGCTGCAAAGGAAGAAGCCATCGAAGATGAAACGATCAGGACATTGGTTGCGAAAGCTGTAGCAACAGAAGGACGCGACGAAGTGAAACGGCTGCTCAAAGAAGCCATGATCTTCCTGGATGAAACAGCTGTACTCACGATTCACAGTTTCTGCCAGCAAACATTAACAGAATTTGCCTTCGAAACCAACCAGCTTTTCGGCGCGGAATTATTATTGGATACTTCGGCCATTATTGAAAATGAAGTAAATAAATTCTGGAGAAGATATATCACCTCCGTTCCGGTGAACCTGTTGGCGCTGCTCGGGCGCCGTTTATCGCGCGATGACATTGCATCAGTGGTGAAAAATCACCTGGATGGAAAACGCTATCATGAATATGAGCCCGGCGCGACTTATGTATTGGGTGCCGGTTTTTATGAAGGCATCATCCCTGCTCTGGAAGAACTTAAAAAAAGATCTGAAGAACTGGAAGCATCTATTCTTGGATATATTTCCAGCAACCGGGATAAAATTTTAGCCGATACCCAAACGAACAGCTATGCAAAAAAATCATTCCTGCACCTGGTGGTCGATCCCCCGGAATTCTTAGCCACTATTCGGGACAAGAAAGCGAAGAAAACAGGCTACATCGAGAAAATATATAAAGAAATTGTTGAGAAATGTACTGACTGTGAAAAACTGGAAGAGGAGAAGAACAATAAGTTACAACATGCCTTAAATCAGTTGTATTATGCTGCGATAAAGGAGGTAGCAGCTGCAGTAAAGGCGCACAAATTGTTGCATAACCAGGTATCGTTTGACGACCTGATTGCCAACCTGCATAACGCACTTGTTAAAAGAGAAAACAGACAGTTAGTGGCCGCGCTGCAGCATAAATATAAAGCAGTTTTTATCGATGAGTTCCAGGATACGGACCGCCTGCAGTATGAAATTTTTAAAGAAGCGTTTGGAAAAAATACCGTGCTTTTTTATATCGGAGATCCTAAGCAATCCATCTATGCCTGGCGCAAGGCGGATATTGCTACTTACTTCCGTGCATATGAAGACGTCGATTTCAAGTATGGCATGAATGAAAATTTTCGTTCATCGGCGTTACTCATCGGGGCAATGAATCAGTTCTTTTTACCAACAGCCGATTTCGATAGTTTCTATTTTCCACCGGGTGAAGCCTCCATCAAATACATACCGGTGAATTCGCCCGCAGTTAACCGGAAAGATGAATTGCGCTTTCATTCAAATCCGGTGATCCCGATAGCCATCAGTACCTGTTCAAACAAAGATGCGATCGCTAATGCGTTAGTGGCAAATATTGCAGAGCTGCTGCGCAACGACGGCTATACGCTACCGTTAAATGACAGCCGGCGCCGGATCAAACCTTCCGATATTGGCATCCTCGTGCGATCCAATAAGGAAGGCAATACCATCAAATATCAACTGGCGAAACATGGCATTCCCGCAATCACCATCGGCGATGCAAAATTGCTGGAATCCGAAGAAGCGATTGCCGTGCTTTACCTTTTAGAAGCGATGGTGGATACCTCAAGGTCTTCCATCAACCGCGCGCTCCTTGGTTCCTTCACGGGATTCAGTATCAGGGAAATTCTGATCCTCGACGATGAAACGGCGATCCAGTTTTTTAAGGAATATAAAGAAGCCTGGGATGCAGATGGCATCTACACGGCGTTGATGAAATTTATCACGGATTTCAGCGTGCAAAAAGTATTACTGGAGTCAGGGATAGAAAATGGCGAACGCATCATTACCAACCTCTACCAGATGGTGGAACTGCTGTATAAAATTCAAACGACGAAGAAATTATCGCCGCTGGAACTGATTGATTGGCTGAAGCGCGGTATCGAACGCAATGATGCCGCCGGTGATGAGTACGAACAGCGAATAGAAAACGATGAAGAATGTGTGAAGATCGTGACGATACATAAAAGCAAAGGACTGGAATACAACATCGTGTTTGCACCTTACCTGGATTTTATGGAAAGGAAGAAAGAACTCTTTTGTAATTATCGCAATGCCGCAGGAGATTATATCACCGTACGCAAAGACCAGATGAGTAATGAGGACCTGGCTCTTTACCAGCGCCAAAACGAACAGGAAAACCGCAGGCTTTTATACGTTGCCATCACGCGTGCGGTATACAAATGTTTTATCTACAGGAACAAGGCCAAAGCGGCGTCTACGCTCAGCATATTTGCAGATGCGCTCAAAGGCGCAGACCCTGCGTTGATCGGCTTTACCGGCCCGGCAGACCTGGAAAAAGACTTTCGCTACCGCGCGGAAATCAAAGCGGCGAAAACGGTAAAAGTGCCTGAGCCACAGTTTGAATTGTTGCATAAGAACTGGTCGCGGATGAGTTATACGATGCTCGCGGCCATCCTTGAAAAGCCTGCAAAACTTTCATCGGGTATTCGAGGCAATGAATATGATGAGTTCATTTTCCGGCAGCTGGAAAAAGGCAGTAAATCCGGGAACCTCCTGCACTATATTTTCGAGACATTAAATTTTAGCAGACCGGAGCGGTGGGCAGATACGATCAGCCAGGCCATTCAGCGTTTTGCAGCGGGCAGCCGAAACCTGTATGAAACCTGGCTGCCAGAGCTTGTTGCCCACGTGATGGATACAGAGATAACCATCGGCAATGTTTCTTTCCGGTTGAATGAAGTAGGTTTCGAAAAACGCATTCACGAGTTTGAATTTGATTTCCCGGTCGCATTGTTTCAGCCCGCGATGCTTGAAGAATTATCGCAGGAATTGCAAACGATCAATGTGAAAGAAAGATTTAACCTGGAAGGCATGATGAACGGAAAGATCGATATGTTCTTCGAATGCAAAGGGAAATATTTTGTGCTAGACTGGAAATCGACTTACCTCGGCGACCGGCTGGAAGATTACGATCAGGCTTCCGTTGGACTGGCGATGAACGAACACAACTACCATTTGCAATACCTGATCTATACCCTGGCCACGAAAAAATATTTAGAAAGCCGGTTACCGGGATTCGATTACGAACGTGATTTTGGGGGCGTGATTTATTTATTTGTGCGGGGAATCAGGAGGGATTTACCAAATGGCATTTTTACTGCCAAACCCCGGTTAGCGCAAATCGAATTATTGGAAGAAATGTTTTCCGTAAAAAATTAATTAGTTGTAAAATTTCCGGCTATTTCAGAAAGTTATTCAGTGTTTCCAAATTCTGTAAAGCAGCGCCCATCGTGTTATTGAAATAAAAATAGACGGTCTGATGTTGGGCCAGCAACTTTCTGATGTCCAGGGCATATTGCTCCAGCTCCTGCAAGGAATACGAACCGCGATAGCGGCCTTCTTCCCCATGAAAACGGATATAGCTGAAGTCTGCAGTGATAATGCCCGGTGCGATTTTAGATTTCGGAATATCATGACTTACCAGGCAGGCATGATTTTTTTCCAGTAATGCATAACAATCCGGCGTATACCAGCTGCTGTTTCGAAATTCAACAGCGATTTTCCATTGCGCGTTAGGATCGTATTTGCGGATCTCCTTGATCAATTTTTCTAGCCTCTGTAAATGCTCAATGGATAAGGACGGTGGAAACTGGATGAGCAGGCAGCCTTTCTTTTCTCCGACTTGCTGGATCCTTTCCATAAATTGCTGCACAAGTTCCGGATCGAAATCCAGTCCCTTTGCCTGAGTAATGGTTTTAGAAATTTTAAAAGTAAATTTAAAATGGCCGGGCGTTTCCTCTGCCCATTTTCGTACGGTAGCCGCCATTGGAAGTTTGTAAAAAGAACTGTTTACTTCGAGGCTGTTGAAAAGTGTAGCATAATAGGCCAGCCGGCTTTTTCCCCGGAACTCCGTTGGAAAGGATGTTTTTTTACCGGGTAATACGAGGCCGCTGGTTCCTGAAAAGAAAGTCATTTGCGTTTGAGAGCGAATGGGAGAAGACATCTGCAAATATAATCCTGATTAGGCCTGACTTTTACTTATGATAATTTCGTTACTTTAAACAACCGTACTTCTACCTTATCAGCATCTTTAGATTATACATATGAAAACATTCATTCTTTTTACTTCAGTACTGCTGCTCTTTTCCTGTAGCGAAAAAGAAAACAATAAGTTGATCGTGGGAAAATGGACAGGCACTGAATGGCTGATCAATGGTCAGCCTTCCAACAGGAATACTGCAGCAACCATTTTTAATTTTGATGAAAAAGGAGGCTATACGTTTTCCTATGCCGGCACGGAAGAAAAAGGCACCTACAAGGTTGAAAACAATATGTTGTTTACAAAACCTGCTGGCGAACAGGAGATCATGGTAAAAATAAATAAACTCAGCAAAGACAGCCTGGTGTTTGATATGAACCGCAGTGGCACTGCGGAAATCCTTACGCTGTTGCGAAGTAAGTAACCCGCTATGTTGGTATTAATTAATCCGTTCTAATTTTCAATATGAAAAAATTACTCCTCGTTGTCTGTATCATTTCAACATTAAATGTATTTGCCTGTGAATGCATTGAGATCCCTGTTTTTCAGAGATACCAGCAGGCAGATTTCATCGCCACAGTAAATGTATTGCGCACTTACCCGGATAAGGATAACGCGGATTATCTCAACGCAGACATTGCAGTAGTAGACCTGTTCAAAGGAAAACAAATAAGTGTATTGAAATTAGGCGAGCAAAAAACGAATTGTGGCATTATCCTTCCGCCTGATACCAAATGGCTGATTTTTGCCTCTTATGATAAGATGGGTAAACTGCAGATCAATGCCTGCTCCGGGTCAGTTCAGATGTCGGGAATGTTGGATGATCCAAGATATCCGGGATTAAATCTGAAGCTTGAAAAAAAGATCGCTGCAACGATCAGTGTATTGCAGTTCCTCGAAAGAAATGCCGCGAAGCAGAACAATCCATACCTATTACAAGCCGGCAAAACGGATTCTTGCAGGCTGATTGGAAACAAGACAAATGCAAAAGAGCGAAGTTTTGCAGCTTTTGAAATTCGCGTGAATGCTGATCTCTCTGTAAATAAAATAAAGACGCTCAAAAGTTTTGATGATAAAAAGCTCAGTGCAACATTGTCAAAATGCCTGGAAAAAAATATTCAGATCAGGAAACCAGGTACAAGCATTCCTAAGCATAAAAGCCGGTTATTGCTTTTTTATTTTTATTACCCTGCTGAAGGTGAGCATAAAAGTTTCGTCAGCCAAACACTCCTGTAATTAAAGAAGGTTATTTAACAATTGTTTAGTTGCTTGCTGGTTCAGCTTCTACTTCGATATACCCGGAATGATTTATTTTGATCAGGCAAATTGATTTATGCTCTATTCTAAACTTGTTTTACCGTTCTTGCTGCTAATGTCATATGCCAATCCCGGTGCTGCACAGGATACGACCTTTCTCAAAAAAAGCGCGACCCAGGCTGTTTTTATCGAGCGCAATCCAGCTTCGGATTTTTACAAAGAACTGACCGACTTTACCCTTTCATCCGATGAACAATTATCTTATGAAGACTCCAGCCCTACGGATAAGCTGCCTGAGTTTGAATTTGATCAGATCGACTAAAGCAGCAGGAGGAAGTACAATCGTTGTGCAGAATGATGGCCGCATGAAAAATTGCACAAAAATTTATTGCACAAAAAAAATAAATTGAAAAAGGATGCAAAAAATTTGTGCAGAAAAAATATTCCGGTGAAAGTTGCACAAATTAAGTCAGGAGTTGTTGTGGGTTCAGCCAAAAAAACCAGATATTGTTGAATAAATTTTTTTTATGCCGAAGAAAGATATTCGCATCGACAATTATATCCTGAAGGCGCAACCCTTCGCCCAGCCGATCTTAAACTATCTCCGCGATCTGGTGCACAGCGTCTGCCCCGACGTGGAAGAAACGATCAAATGGAGTTTCCCGCATTTTGATTACAAAGGCAGCTTTTGCCATATGGCCGCTTTTAAAGAGCATTGCGCCTTTGGTTTCTGGAAAGCCGCGCTGATGACGGATGCCAGTAACCTGAAAGAAAATCAGCAAACCGCGATGGGGCATTTGGGAAGGATCACAAACATGAAAGATCTTCCTTCTGCAAAAAACCTCACAGCAATGTTGAAAGAAGCGATGCGTTTAAATGATTCAGGTGTGAAGCTGCCGCCCCGCCAAAAAACGCCTGCCACTGCCGTCATCGAAGTGCCGGACTATTTTAAAAAAGCATTGAATAAAAATCCGGCGGCGAAGGAAAGATTTAACGCATTCAGTGCTTCGCACCGCAAAGAATATGTGCTATGGATCACCGAAGCTAAAACTGACGCAACGCGTGAAAGGCGCATGGCAACTGCATTGGAATGGATCGCAGCCGGTAAAGGGCGCAACTGGAAATACGAAACGCCGAAAAAATAATTACCTCACCCAGTCTGCAATAAAGATATTGGTATCATGCGTGCCGCCATTATTGCGGTTACTGCAGAACACAAATTTCTTCCCGTCATTACTGAACATAGGAAAAGCATCAAAACCTTTATCACGGGAGATCTTCTGCGTATTGCTGCCATCAGTATTCGCTAGGTACATATTAAAAGGGAAGCCGCGCTTATATTCATGATTGCTGCAGAAAATAAAATGCTGGCCATCTGGTGTAAAGTTTGGTGCCCAGTTCGCCTGTTCGAGATCAGTCACCTGTTTTGCATCTGATCCATCGGCATTGGCGATCCAGACTTCCATATGCGTTGGTGCCACGAGGTTCTGCGCAAGCAATTCTTTATACTCTTTAATTTCATCCGCCGTTGAAGGACGGGAAGCACGCCAGATAATTTTTTTTCCATCAGGACTAAACCAGGCTCCGCCATCATAACCCAGCGTCTTTGTAATTCTTTTTACATGTTTGCCATTCAGGTCCATCGTATAAAGATCCAGGTCACCATCACGCATAGACGTAAATATCATTTTGTCGCCCCTTGGAGATATCGTTGCTTCTGCGTCGTAGCCTTTGGTCTTGGTTAAACGCTTCACGATTTTCCCGGATGTATCTGCTTTAAAAATATCAAAGCTCTCGTAGATCGGCCAGATGTACTTATTGCCATACTTGCTGCGATCCGGTATCGGCGGGCAATCAGCGCTGCCTAAATGTGTGGAGCCATATAGAATATGTTTTCCATCAGGATAAAAATAGGCGCAGGTAGTTCGGCCGGTTCCCGTGCTCACGAGTTTTGGCTGAAAGGTCTCTCCTTTTGCCGGAACTTTTCCCATCCAGATCTGGTCGCAGGCAATGCCTTGTTTAGGATTCGTCTTTTGAAAGATCAGGTATTTGCCATCAAAACTAAAATAAGCTTCTGCGTTATCACCGCCGAAAGTCAATTGTTGCACATTGGCAAAATGGTCTTCGCCTTTAAAGTGAATCGTATCGTTAAAAGCAGGAAGCGACTTAAAATCGATTTTCTGGTTAAAAGCCATCGAGGCCAGGATACAGAGCAATGCGGCAAGAACGAGTACAGACTTCATTTTGAATATTTTCGCGAAGGTAGGCTTCCGTTAAAACTTTTTTGTCAATTTTTTGTCAGCTATCCCGCATCTCATCCCCTATTTTTGCAGCCAGAAATTAAAGTATGAAATACCTGTATCTATTTGCGCTGATTAGTCTGGTGGCTTGTAATAATTCGGATGAAAAGGCACCGGGCCCAACCGGCAGTTCTAAAGAAGAAACATTGCAGGAAGCGATCCGCCAATACCCGGATTCTGCGCTGCTAAAGGAGAACCTCGTTCAATACTACCGGGAAGGTGGTAATTATGATAAAGCCATCAGCACGGTTGCTGCACAATTACAGAAAGACAGCCTGAACGCGCGTTGGTGGGATATCCAGGCGACATTATATTATGAGAACGGGGACACGATGAAATCGATCCGCAGTTTCGAAAATGCTGTTCGTATCTACCCTGATCCCGCATATATTATTTCGCTGGGTACATTATACGCGCAAACACGCGACCCGCAGGCACTTGCAATCGGAGATGCTTTGCTCCTGGGCTCGAAAGCAAATGCTGATAAGGAAGCATATTTTATTAAAGGTTTGTATTACGCCTATATCGGCAGCCCGGAAAAAGCCATTCCATTTTATGATAAATGCATCGCTTTAAACTATTCTTTCATGGATGCCTACCGCGAGAAAGCGATTGCATTATATGATATGAAACGTTATCTCGATGCATTGCAGGTATTGGATAAAGCGCTCACCTTGCAAAATAATTTCGACGAAGGTTATTATTACCGTGGCCGCTGTCTCGAAAAATTAGGGAAGCCCCTGGAAGCAATCGAAGCCTACCAGATGGCCTTACTCTACGATCCTGAATATGCAGAAGCGAAAGAGGCCCTGGCGAATTTGGGCGTGAAAAAATAAAGCATTAAAGTATCTTGTTACCAAATAGCGATCAGCATCACCTAATTTTCACCGGTTATTAAAAACATCCTTTATGGCCATCATTGCACCTTCTCTTTTATCCGCTAATTTCCTCACGCTGCAAAAGGATTGCGATATGCTGAACGCCAGCGTTGCAGATTGGTTTCACCTCGATGTGATGGATGGCAGGTTCGTTCCCAATATTAGTTTCGGGCCGATGCTGGTAGAATTTATGAGCAGCGCCACCACGAAGTTTTGTGATGTGCACCTGATGATAGAAGAACCGGAGCGTTATGCTGAAGCGTTTAAAAAAGCCGGAGCGGATAACCTCACCGTGCACCTGGAAGCCTGTAAACATCTGCACCGGAATATTCAACAGATCAAAAGCCTTGGCATGCAGGCCGGTGTTGCGATCAACCCGCATACCCCTGTAGAAAGCCTGGCGGATGTACTGGGAGATATCGACCTTGTTTGTATGATGAGCGTGAATCCGGGTTTCGGCGGACAAACATTTATTCCCCGCACGTTGCACAAGATTGAAGCCTTGCGCAGGATGATCGATGATAATCATTTACAGGTAAAAATCGAAATTGATGGCGGCGTTACCTTACAAAATGCTCCTGATATTATTAAAGCAGGCGCTGATGTGTTAGTCGCCGGCAACACCGTTTTTAAATCTCCAGATCCCACAGCTACCATCGCTGCGTTAAAAGCTATTTAGCTGACGCAGCCATCTGACAAGGTTGCCCGCATAAACCTGGATAGCCGGAGCAGCAATTTTTGGTCAGGTTTTTTTCTGGGGTTATCTTCATGAGATGAGACTGCTGACTGCTTTTTTCTTCTGCCTGCTGAATTTAATGGCGCTTGCCCAAAATAAAAACGCGGTGATTTCCGGTACTGTGCTTGATGAAAATGACCAGCCGATATCGAATGTCTCCATCACGATCCTTGGCAAAACTTCCGGCATCATTTCTTCGGATAGCGGGCGTTTTCAGTTATCTGTTCCTGCAGAGAAATCTTTAGCCCTCGTGTTCTCACATTCCGGATATCAATCCATTCAAAAGAATTTTTATCTGAGTCCGGGAGAACAGGAAAATATTGTCATTCATTTACTCATTGGTGGGCGGACGCTGGAAGCAGTGGTAGTACAGGACGAACGCGAACGGCGGGAGAACGGACTCGTGAAGATCAATCCAAAAAATGCGATCAGTTTGCCGAGTACAACAGGCGGTGTGGAAGCGCTGATAAAAACATTGGTCGGAAGTAATAACGAATTGAGTTCGCAATACAATGTGCGCGGTGGTAACTACGATGAGAACCTGGTGTACATCAACGATTTTGAAATTTACCGGCCCTATCTCGTGAGTTCAGGCCAGCAGGAAGGGTTAAGCCTGATCAATCCCGAACTGGCGAAAAATGTAAATTTTTATACCGGTGGATTCCAGGCGAAATATGGCGATAAGATGAGTAGCGTACTGGATATTCAATATAAAAAACCTGCATCTTTCAGTGGCAGCGCTTATGTGAGTTTGCTCGAACAGGGCGTGCACCTGGAAGGCACGACGGCTAAGGATAAACTCAGTTATTTAATCGGTGCAAGAAATAAAAGCAATCGCAATTTGTTGAGCAACCAGCCAACGCAAGGCGCGTACATTCCTTCGGCATCGGATATCCAGGGTTATATCACGTACAAGTTGAATACAAAATGGCAATTGGAATTGCTCGGTATCTTATCTACTTCGCGCTTTAGTTTCTACCCGGAATCCGTGAAAAAAACGGCCTCGGTTTTTTCACCCGTTTTTAGTGCCAACCTGGGCGTAGATATTTATTTTGAAGGCCAGGAAAAAGACAGCTACAGCAGCAGTCTTGCCGGTCTGAGCCTTGTCAACAATCCGTCAAAAGCGGTAAAACTGAAATGGATGCTGAGCAGGTTCAAGGACCGGGAGAATGAAAATTTTGATATCGGCGGAGCGTACCTTTTCGGTGAGCGGGATTTTGATAATAACAGCACTACTTTCGGACAAATCGTGAATGCGTTGGGCGCAGGTTATTACCAAAATTATGCACGCAACGAATTATCGATTGAAACCTGGAACGCCGGCCACAAGGGCAACCTGGACAAAGGCAAACATTTCCTTCAGTGGGGACTCAATTTTGAGCAAACGAAGATCCATGATAAACTGCTGCAATGGGAATACCAGGATAGCGCTGGTTATTCACTTCCCTACAATCCCTCATCTGCACAAATTTATAATAGTATCCAGGGACGTGCTGCATTGAAGATCGAAAAATACAGTGGATATCTCCAGGACAATATTCACTTGCTAAAAGGCCGCAATGACATCAGTTTACAGGCAGGTGTACGTTTTAATTACAATAGTCTGAATAAGGAAATGCTGATCAGCCCGCGCATCCAGGCGAGCTGGAAACCTGCAGGCAGAAAAGATATTGTATATAAACTTGCTGCAGGTGTGTATGATCAGCCGCCGTTTTACCGCGAGATCCGGAAATACGATGGCAGTTTAAATACGGCGATCAAAGCGCAGAAAAGTATCCAGTTTGTTGCCGGTGCCGATTACAATTTCAGCGGTGCGGAGAACAGGAATTTTCGCTTAACAACCGAGGCCTACTACAAAAGAATGCATGATGTGATCCCCTACGATATTGATAACGTAAAGATTCGGTACCTCGGTGCCAACAATGCCAAAGCTTATACAACCGGTGTGGAAATGCGTTTATTCGGAGAACTGGTGAAAGATGCAGAAAGCTGGTTCAGCCTGGGTTTCATGCGTTCAAGGGAAAACTTAGACAACGATGCTTATTACCAATACAAAAATGCTGCAGGAGAGATCATCAATATCAATTCAACTGATAAAGTTGTGAAGGATAGCCTGCGTACAGAGGTTGGCTGGTTACGCCGCCCGACAGACCGGTTGATCACGATGGGATTATACCTCGAAGATTATTTAGCTACGAATAAAAATTTTAAAGTGCATTTGAACATGTTGTATGGCAGTAACATGAGCTACAATATTCCCAACAGCGTGCGGTATCGCAATGCATTGATCGTTGAACCATACCTGCGTGTTGATATCGGCTTCAGTGCTTTGTTACTGAGCGAAAAAAATGCACGCAGAAGCCATAGCCCTTTCAGAAACTTTGATAATATCTGGGCGAGCCTGGAAGTGTTTAACCTGATCAACCGCGCCAATACCATCTCTTATCAGTTGATCAAAGACTTTAGTAATTCCGTTTACGCGATTCCCAACAGGCTTACTCCGCGACTGCTGAATTTAAAATTACTCGCACGTTTTTGATAGAAGATTCCGAACGCTTATCTCCGTATAAAAAGGGATTTAGCTTCGGTTGAGTTGATATCAGCTGTTGTATCGTCCCGAATTATCCCGATAGTTTTCGATACCCTAATAATAAATCTTGGAACCTTCATAAAAATATTTGTATCATTATATTCTAAATACAAATAATATGATCCCAGGCAAAAAAATTTTGTTTACAGGTATGTTTTCCTTTACAGCGCTGGCAGTTTTTACCGCCTGCAATGACAACGACAAGACAACCACGGAAAGTACCGAAACTAAAATGAACGCGCAGGAAGTAAAAAAGGATACAGTGACCAGGAAGATCGATACGACTGCGTTGCCGCGCCCTTTAAAACCCGGATCTTAATTCCTTCAATTATTCCCTTTTATTTTTAACCGCTGCCGTTTAATCTGTAATGGCCCATCCGTCATGCCCTTCTTTCTCACCGTGAGCCGGTTGAGGAGCCAATGCTCGATGCGGTGGTGCGCGGGGATGAGCAAGGATGCAATGCCAACGAAGATGAGCAATTCTAAAAACGGCGTATGGTGCGTAATCTCCACAACTACGGGATGAAGTAACAAGGTGAGGTATTCGAAAAGGATGAGCAAAGAGATCACGCCCAGGAAACGAACGATGCGCACGTGCACTTTCACCCGGCTCAATAATAATGTAATTAAAAAAAGTGCCGGAATGCAAAGGCCGATCAGTAAGAGTTGTAATTGCTGGGCACGTTCTTCATGAGCACGTTTAAAATTTTCTGCCATTTCCACCTGCCGCAATTGTTCATTGATGGATACGACCTGCGCCTCACGAATCTTCTCTTTGCTGTTCAGGGAATCGCCCAGGGCCTGCTCCTGTTGTAAATAAAAAAAAGCGCTGTCGTTATTTTTTTCATTCGTATAAGCCTCAGTTAAAAATGCTGCTGCTTCCAGTTCACGCGATTGAAAGCCGTCTTTACGCGCCAGTAAAAAAGAATATCGGGCAAAGTAAATGGCTGAGTCTGGCTTATTTAATTGCCGGTATAATTTAGCGAGCCCCAGCGTGGCTTCGCAGATCATATCTTCATCAGTCGCTGCTTCCAGGAACCGGATTCCTTCCGTATAAATTTTTAAAGATGAATCCAATTGCCCTTTTTCAAGATATGTATGCCCAAGGCCCGTCATGGCGGTTCCGGTGAAATCCCCGTCCTTCATGTCACGCGCGATGTTCAACGATTTGCCGAAGTAAGCAAAAGCGGAATCTACCTGCTTCTTCCGGAAATAGGTATCCCCCAGGTTGAGCTTTATATTGAATTGCAGATCTGAAATACTGTTTGCAGTAATCAGTGAATCTGCACGACTGAGGTAATACAAAGCTTTATCATATTCTTCGCGGTACACGTAAACGATCCCGATATTCATCGTTACACTTGCCAGGTTATAAGGCTGATCGCGCTTTTCTTCAAGTTTTAATTTCCTGATATAAAATTCCAGTGCACGCAGGTAATTACCCATACTTAAAAAGCCATTCGCCATTTGCCCCAGCGATCGCGATTCTCCTTCCACGTATTTGATTTTTTCTGAAAGGAACAGTGCTTTTTGAGCGATCAGCAAGGCAGAGTCGGGCGCATAACTGTACTGGTAATTGGCAATCTTCCACATGAACGTCACCTTCCCTGTATCTGTTTTTTCTATACGCAGCAGGGCTGCCAGGCTATCGGCTTTTTGCTTCTGTGCCTCAGCTGTTGACAAAGCTGCTATCAACAAAAATATCAGTGCCCAATTTTTCATGTATACAGCGCCGTTTCGTTTTGGTCGGCTCCGGTTAGCGGTTGCCGTTGGTATCTCACTAAGATAAATCGGAAAAATTCATATTAAGATATTTTTTAAAATAACTTCCACGCTATTGCATTTGCCGTTTTTTACGGGTAGATTTAAATCCTAAACTCCTGCAAGTGAAAACGAAATTCTTTTTATCGTTTCTTTTCCTGTTTTTTTTCAGCAAGGCCGTTCATGCCCAATCGATCTATTCTTTCGAATACCGTTTTACCAATATTGAAGACACTTCGCTTTACCATGTTTTTTTAGTGCGTGAAGAAGATGGTACGGGCTTTTACCGCGTACGTTTTTTTGATCCGGAGACCCGGAAGGATATGCTGATCGACATGGACATGGAGCAACATTATTACACCGATAAAGAAGGCCGCACTGATGAAACGAAGATTTATTTTAAGGGCTCGAATCCCGAGATATTGATTGGTGATAAAGACTATGTTTATTACCCCGAGCGTTTCTGGTTTCGTCTCGATACCCGAACCGGCCTCTACGAACCCTGGGCCGTAACCTCGCCCGATGAGCAGGGACTCGCGCAGGGAAAATTCATTCACGCACCCGAGTTGCTGGATCAGCAGGACCTCACCGAAAGATACGTGGGGCAATTCTTTTTAAAAGATGAAGAATTTTATCAAAGCCTGTTTGCAACAACGCAACGAAGCCTTACGCCGGCACAGAAACAAGCGAGGCTCCATTTAGTAATCGTAGCCAATACAGAAGATGAAGTGATCGGAAGTACTTGTATGCTGGACAAAGACAGGACGCTAAAAACTTTTAAAGACTTGTCTGAGTTCTTAGGAATTGGTTTCGAACAGCAGACGATCTTCGGAAGTAACTACAGTAAACAGAATGTAGAGAAAGCTGTTGCTGCCATTCAACCATCACAAAAAGACATCGTCGTTTTTTATTACAGCGGGCACGGCTTTAAGGATACCAAACAAAACCGCGATTTTCCTAACATGGCATTGTCCAATAAAGGTTACGAAGACGCGATGCTGAATTCCTGGAATATCGAAGACGTATATAACCTGATCAGGCAAAAAGGTGCGCGGTTTAATCTGGTCATCAGTGATTGTTGTAATAATAGTCCGCAAGACAATGCTGCCATAACCTGCGACGTACCGCGAACAAGAACGTCGCCGTTGGGTTGGAGCCTTGAAAATTGTAAGGCGTTATTTATGGGTGAGAAGCCGATGTCGATTTTAACGACTGCTGCGCAACGTGGTGAACAATCTACAGGCAACATGACCTTCGGTGGGTATTTTACGAACCAGTTCCGCACGAACCTCATCAACTATTTTGGCTTCTTTCATAAATTTCCCACCTGGGATGCGATCCTTACAGAAGCAACAAAAGCTACAACAGAACAGGCTGAACTGTCGCAATGCAGCCAGCGTGGCGAAGTACAAAAAACCTACAAACAACATCCTTTGTACCGCATACAATAGGGAAAACGGAAGTTACCGGGCGCCGAATTGAACGGCGCTATTTTATTTAACGATTTGTTTACACAGCCCTCATCCTTATAAGCAGCTGTTAATCTGCATCAATTAAAAACCGGGAACTTTGTTAACTGAAAGCGAATCTCCATTTAACTTTTCCACCGCCGTATTTTCAATGTGAATAATTAAATTAGCAAAGCAGGCTACACAAAATTAAATTTGAGAAGAACGTTTTTAATAGCCTTTGCAAACAACATTCATTTTACCCGACCTGCTTTTTCGCGAGAGGAAAAGTATTAAAATTGAAAAGCATTGACAGACACGATCATTAACCTGGAAACGGTTAACCCTATTGAATTTTTCGGAGTGAATAATGGCAAGCTTGACATTCTGAAAAAGAAATTTCCCCTGTTAAAAATTTTAAGCCGTGGTACGCAGATAAAATTGAGCGGAGCCCCGGAACAAATCGAAGAAGCCAAAGAAAAAATTGATCTCCTTGTTCAGTATCTACAACGAAACGGGCATATGAGCGAAAACTATTTTGAACAAATCCTGGGTGGCGATGATGAAAAATCTGTCGATAATTTTATCGATCGCAATCCAAATGATGTCTTGGTTTTCGGACCGAATGGCAAGACTGTTCGCGCCCGCACCTCTAATCAAAAAGTAATGGTTCAGGCCTGTGACAAAAATGATATTGTTTTTGCGATCGGGCCTGCCGGTACAGGTAAAACCTACACCGCGGTTGCATTAGCCGTTCGCGCGTTGAAAAACAAACTCGTTAAAAAAATCATCCTGACGCGTCCCGCTGTTGAAGCTGGTGAAAGCCTGGGTTTCCTTCCCGGTGACCTTAAAGAAAAAATTGATCCATACCTGCGGCCGTTGTACGATGCGCTGGATGACATGATCCCGGCAGACAAACTGGGTTATTATATGAGCACGCGTACGATCGAGATCGCGCCGCTGGCCTATATGCGTGGCCGCACCCTGGATAATGCCTTTATCATTTTGGATGAAGCACAGAATACCAACGATCTGCAGATCAAAATGTTTTTAACACGTATCGGCCCGAATGCAAAAGCAATCATCACAGGTGATCCAACACAGATCGATTTGCCCAAGAATCAACAGAGCGGCTTGTTTCGTGCCACACGTATTTTAAAAAACATCGAAGGCATCGCACATGTTGAACTGGATGAAGAAGATGTGGTTAGGCATCGGTTGGTGAAATCAATCATCAAAGCTTATAACAAAGAAGATGAGGAGATCACAAAAGAAAAAGAAGCCGGTAATTACCGCAGATAATTGTTGAGCAAATAGTTTTAACAGAAATAAGGTAGCCTGAATGCTGCCTTATTTTTTTAGCCGGATATTCCTTCATGCAAGGAAAAAAAAATTACCTTGCCTGTTCAAATTATTTTATGAAAAAAATAGGTGCAGTTGCCGTGATGATCTCTATGGCATTTTTATTCAGTTGTAACAGCAATACGACTACCAGCGAAGATCCGAAAGCCGTCCTTTCCGCATTCGTGGAAGCACTCGCGCGTAAAGATATCGCCACGGCAAGACGCTTGTCCACTACCGAGAGTAGTTTCTTCCTGGAGAAAATGGAGATCGCATTTAAGAAAAGCGACAAAGAACCGACCGAACTATTCGACCGTTCTAAAATAACTTACGGCGAAGCAACCATCAACGGCGACAATGCAACTGTTCCTGTTACAGTGAGCGGCGAAACTGTTAACTATGCTTTACGGAAAGAAGCCGGGCAATGGAAAGTTAATTTTGATTTTGCAACAATGGCGGGAGTTGCGATGGACAAGATGAAAGAAAAAGGCATCAGTGGGATTGACAGCCTGCAAAAAGGCATGGGCAAATTAAAAAATATCAACCTGGACTCTTTAAAAAATGTATTGCAAAATGCCATGTCCAGCGGGATGGATACGAGCATGAAATCGCTTGACTCTTTGAAGAAAGTATTGCAGAAAATTCATTAATGTGTTTATACCTCACGTTACCAAGCACCTGCAAGGGTGCTTTTTTGTTGCTGCAAAACGAAAGATGGTTACCTTTATTCCCAAATACCTGCCATACATGATCAGACTTTTTTTAGTAGCCTTTATCAGCAGCTTATTGATCTCCTGTTCGCAAAAGGAAACTAAACGTCCGGAAACAGCTTTGGATACGGGCCGCGAATTTATCCGCGCCAGCCTCGATGGGGATTTCAAACATGCAGAGACCCTGCTGCTGAAAGACACGCAAAATCTGCAACTTTTTTCCTCTTACAAAACTTACTACCAGCGTTTACCGGAGAAAGAAAAGCAACAATACAAAACTGCTTCTTACAACATCAATAAATATGACGAGCTGAATGATTCTACCTGTATCATCAACTACAGTAATTCTTATATGAAGAAACCAATGGATATTAAACTCGTGCGGGTGAATAATCTTTGGGATGTCGATTTTAAATTTATGTATGCAGTAGATTCATCTGCTAATTAATTATGTGGAAACAATTGTTGGTAGTGGGAATTGGCGGCGCCTTGGGATCCATGTTGCGCTTCCTGCTGAATACGGGTTTAAAAAACCAGCAATTCCCTTTAACTACCCTGCTGATTAATATAATCGGGAGTTTCGCAATCGGTGCCTTCGCCGCGCTGAGCCTGAAGAACACCGCAATGAGCGACACGATGAAATTGTTTTTCATGACGGGAATCTGCGGTGGTTTTACGACGTTTTCCGCATTCAGCCTGGAGAATATTCAGCTCATCCAGCAGGGAAAAACAACGCTGGCGTTATTGTATATTTTGTTAAGTATCATCGGCGGATTACTGGCGACCTGGCTGGCGATCCGGCTGGTAAATTAAAATAAGTTTTATGTACGTTTTACATCCATGGCATGGCGCAGAATATGGCGACAAAGCCCCTGCGCAAGTGAATGCGCTGATAGAAATTTCAGAAGGCAGTAAGTGCAAATATGAAATTGATAAGAAAACGGGCCTGCTGAAACTTGATCGCGTTGTGTATTCATCTTTTCATTATCCTGTGAACTATGGCTTCATTCCACAAACGCTTGGTGAAGATAATGACCCGCTGGATATCCTGGTCATGTGCAGCGAAAGCATCCAGCCGCTATGCCTCGTGCAGGCAACGGTGATCGGCAATATGCAGATGATCGACACCGGTGAAAAAGATGATAAGATCATTGCAGTGGCGACGAAGGATCCTTCTGTAAATCACATCACTGATATCAATGAATTGCCGGCGCACTTCTTTGCTGTATTGAAAAATTATTTTGAGCAATACAAAGTGCTGGAAAATAAAAAAGTGGAGATCGATGATTTCCAGGATAAGGAAACGGCATATAAAGTGATTGAACAATCGATTGAGTTATACCGAAAGCGCTTCCCGAAAAATGATCAAAAATAAAAAGATGGACATACAAACCATTATCATTCTGCTCCTGATCGGGCTGGCGGCCGGTATGCTCGGCGGACTTGTTGGCATTGGCGGCGGAATCATCATTGTTCCTGCACTGGTTTTTTTCCTGGGTTTTAGCCAGATCCAGGCGCAGGGCACTTCCCTGGCCATGATCCTCTTACCGGTTGGTATCCTTGCTGTACTCCAATATTATAAACAGGGGCATATCGAAGTGAGCGTCGTACTAATATTAGCTTTGGGATTTTTGGCCGGAAGTTTTTTCGGCAGTAAGGTCGCTCTAAGTCTGCCCCAGGAAACGGTGAAAAAAATCTTCGCCATCCTGATGTTGCTGATCGCAGTTAAGATGCTTTTTTTTGATAAGAAAAAAGTGAATGCAGCTGCAGATCACGCCGTTGTTCATCAGGAGCACGCGCCGGCACGATCGGATAGAGATATTTAAACACGAAGCTCCTGCCCTGCTTTCTATCTGATTTTTTAAACGATCATTAGCGCACCCGTTTGATCACGCGCAACCTGTGTGTTCTTAGCCCGGTACCGCTATGGATGATTCCCTGTGCATCGATCTTATCAATGCGGACATTTCCCGAAGCATGAATGATCTCGCTTTCGTTCAGCAAAATCCCCACATGCATGATCTCGTCTCCCTCATCAAAAAATGCCAGATCTCCGCAAACCACTTCCTGCAAAAACCCAACTGCTTCCCCCTGCGTTGCCTGCAATTTTGCATCCCGTAACAATGGGATATTAAACATCCGGAAAACAGCCTGCGCAAATCCGCTGCAATCGATCCCAAAAACTGATCTTCCTCCCCATAGATAAGCTGTATTTAAAAATAAAGCGGCGATCTTCCTGATACCGTCCCCATCTGCCGGCATTTCACCCGCATGCAGTACCGTTCCGTCAAAGCCGACATTGATACCCTTTACATCAGCGATCAAAGGCGTTCCAAAAGGCACCATCATGGGTATGCCATTCACTATAATGTTATTTACCCAACTGCCGGTATAATTGTTTGTGAAAGCCGGTAAGTCGTCGCTCATAAAAAACTGGTTGCTCCTGCACCAGCCGGTATACTTATCCCAGGTGTTTTCCAGCAGCAACCAACCCTTACCGTTATTTTCCAGGATTGTCGCTGTTTCAGAAAATAAGAACTGGCTGGTTAGCTCTTCCCGATGATCAGGCCCCAGGCGCATGGGTGCCAGCTGCGTAATACAAATTGCATATTTCATGTATACCTCGTTGGTTCGCGTCTAAATTATGGAAATAACCTATGTTTACATCTATAAAATAAAAAGCTTCAACAACTTTTTATATTTTGGATAAGAAAAATCTTCACCATATCGACGACAAGGAAATCCTCGAATTATTTCAACGGGATAAGAACAATGAATTACTTGGCGTGCTGCTACAACGTTACACGATGCTGCTCTTTGGTGTTTGTATGAAGTACCTTAAAAACGAAGAAGATGCAAAAGACAGTGTGCAACAGATCTTTTTAAAAGTGATCAGCGAACTCCATAAATACCGGGTTGATTATTTTAAAAGCTGGTTGTATATGGTGGCGAAGAACCATTGCCTGATGAAACTCCGCGACAAGAACAAACAGACAACAGAACTGAGTGAAAAATTATTGTCCACTCCCGATGTTGACGAAGAAAAGCAAACGCTACAGGAAAAAGAAGCCAGCCTGCAGAAAATGGAAGCGGCATTAAAACTGTTGAATACAGAGCAACTGGAATGCATCGATCTTTTTTACATGCAGAAAAAGACTTACCAGGAAATTTCGGAGTACACAGGTTATAGCATGATGCAGGTAAAAAGTAATATTCAAAATGGCAAACGGAATTTAAAAATTCAAATGCAAAGAATGCCTTCTGATGAACAATAATTTAAAAGACATATTATCCCATCTTAACCAGGACGTCGACCAGGAGAAACTGATAGACTACCTCAACAAGAACCTGCCACATGACGAAGAACATGCAGTAGAGCGCAGCATGATGGAGGATGAATTTATGAATGACGCGATGGAAGGCCTGCAGCAACTGGATGCCAAAAAAGATATCGGCCTGCTGGTTCACCAGTTAAATGCCGATCTGAAAAAACAGCTGGAAATAAAAAAACAACGGAAACAAAAACGTGCTCTTCCCGGCCAGGATTGGGTGTATTACACCATTGTCCTCTTGTTGATCCTGGTCGTAATTGCTTATGTAGTTATTAAAAAATTGGGCATCTAGCCGGTTGGCAATAATTGGCGTTGCACGAGCGCAAACATCGGCGCGCCTGAAGTTATAATAGCTGAATGCGGTACATGCGGCGGGATGTAGATAATGTCTCCGCTGGAATAGGACCGTTTTTCTTTCCCGAAATACATATCGCAACTTCCTTCAATGATCGCAATGTATTCATCAATATCGGTGTGCATTTCCTCTTCATGCCCTTTTACCACCCAAACACAAAAGTTCGTGATCTCGCGGGTTGAGGGCAAGGGGTAAAATTGCAAATTGTCCTCAAACTTCTCGGGCTTGTCAATATTGTTTTCCCTGATACATTGTTCAAGGTCGGCTGTGTTGCTTTGTGGTGTTAACAAGGGAAGGTAACAACTGTGAATACTGGCCTGTTGCTCGTACACCTTATTCATCAACGCCGTTTTTACCCTCGGAGAAGGCTTCATTTCGTCCATCGACAGATAGGAAGTCATAAAAGTGGCAACCCGTTCAATTTCCTCCTGGATAGCCGGATACTGCGCGGCCATCTTATTTACCTCAATGTTCTCCTCATCAGAAGTAAAACCAAGGCAGTAAGTTTCGATGATCCCTGAGGCAATATACGCAGCCACTTTATCCATGGCGGCAAAAATACATTTTTATTCAGGGATGCCTGTAAAAAAACTGCCCCTGGCAAGAGGGGCAGTTTTTAATCAAAACATATAAGAAATTATTGCTTTACAAAACGCATGGTCCTGAGCTGGCCATCCGCAGTGTAGCCAGTTACCTGGTAGCTACCTGCT
>JAQBNH010000011.1 GCA_028288705.1 Ferruginibacter sp. | reverse complement strand
TCACGGGTTGATAATCACCGATAAAATAATCCAGGCTGAAACTGTAGGCATCTCGGGCGGTATACTGGTTCAAGGTGGAAACCTTTCCGTCGGTCCCCATATCATCATCAGGATTTGCAATGCTATTCGCATTAACTCCTTTTAACCAGCCCTGCAGCGTATAGGCGTAATCGATACCCTGTACCAACTGCTCTCCCAGCACCATCCGTGAAAGCGGGCCATGTTTATAATATTCATACCGCGCATCTTTTTCCCAGACCAAACTGTCCACCGATGTTTCGGCAAGTACGAGCCGGTTTTCCGCATCGTAACTATAGCGGTGATACAACATGTCGGGGTAATAGGTCGTATTTCTCGGCGGCTGGTAGGCCACGTGGTTTACCTTGCCACTGATCAGGTCGTAGCGGTACACCATCCGCTTCCAGCGATTGGCATTTACCGTTTGAACATTCATGATGTTCGTTACTCCTGTAACGGCAGAGCTTCCATAATCCTGGATCAGTGTATCGACGTTTCCATGAATATCATAGGAGTAAAAACTTGCCTGGTTATACATGCCCAGCGTGGCGGTATCTGTGTACGATGTGTAGCTCACCCGGTTTCGCAGGTTGGACTGCCAGACAATCAGGTCTTCTGATCCTGCAAAGCCGGCATACTTGGTATCGTAGAACGTTTGTGTCAGCTGGCTCCGAACATTATACCGGGCGGTAAGCCAGGAAGACAAACTGTTGGTGTTTCGGGTAAGCGTGGCCGTTACCGGTTCACTCCCATTTGTATTTCGCACCTGCCCTACTTCTGCAATGCGGCCGAGGTAATCGTAATTTGTATAACTGTATAAGGCATTGGCTTCGGTGGAACTGGCCGCTTTTTGTTTAGCATTCTGGCTGATCACCAGCCTGCCAAGACGGTCGTACCAAAACTGGCTTTGCCCGGCGTCGGGTGTGGTTTGGGCCACCACCTGGTTCAATGTATTGTAACGATATTGCGTTTTCAAACCATGTGCTGGCGTTAGCAGGTTGCCAAGCGCCCTGGCATTTTTAACACTGTCGCTCCAACCAGCCGAGCTGAATTTCGACATGTCTACACCAGCAGGAGGCACGGTTTTCACCAGATTGCCTGCCTGGTCATAATAGTAAAGTGTATAATGGAATTCGCTCACGGGCGCAGATACGGTGAAACTTTCATTGTAGCGCGCTGCCAGGCATTTCTCGAGGTAGCGATCGTTAAAACTATTCACCAGCGAATCCCTGTAAGCGTTATATAGCAGGGTTCCTGTACCTACGCTGAATAAGGTACTATCTGCACATGCAGAAAGATCAGGTGCATCTACATTCTCAAAAACAGGCTTGGGATCACCGCAAAGCGTCGGTCCGCTTGCAGACGTACAGGGTTCAAAATAAATATTACATTTCCCCTTATACAACTCCAGCAATTCTGTGTAACTGTAATTTGTGTGGAAGCGATTATTAAAGAAGTAAGTAAAATTGCCGCTGCAATTGACCAGCTGGCAAAGGACACTGTTATCAGCTTTTGAAAAATTGGTATAGTCATTAAAATCTTCCTGGTAAATAATTTTACCACTGGCATCCTGAATTTTTACCCAGTCGTATTCCGTCTCTGTATTGTACCAGTTCGCCATACTGAACGCTCTCAGGCGGTCGAAGGTTCCCGGGAAATAAATACTGGCTTTTAAACTATCATTGATATAGGTATAAGCGCGGTTATTTTTAAAACTAACCTTATACGTTTTCCATGTATCAAAAACCGTATAAAGGCTATCGTTCTGGCTAAAATCGTAGATTCCGTGATAATTTCCGCCTACATCTCTATAGCCGCCCTGCCAGCCATTATAAGAACCATAACCGGTGAATTCAGTCAAGAGGTAGCCGCCATTGGTAAAATACTGGTAAAACATCGGTTGCCCGGTGAAAGCGTTTGACCCGGGCTTTGTACGCAATTTAATGCTAAGCGAAAAACCATTATCTACGCACATTGGAATCTGAAAGCCAAATCCAAAATCTCCCCGGTTGTTCACTACTGAATCGGCCGTCGACAAGATTCCCGCCTTAATAAAATCTTTAATAGAGTATGGATAACCGGATCTGTCAATGTAGTTACTTCCAATGAACCAGGATTGATCTACACCCATCGAGTCATGCGTTGTACTATATTGGCTTAAGTAGTATTCTTTCAAAGCCTGTTGCATGTTATTGCAATCAATCGGGCTTTTATAGCAAGGGTCAGGATGGATGCCGCAACGATTAAAATAAAGGGAATCTATTTGCGTAAAAGTATACTGTGTATTAGACTTGGCATTAAAATATGTTACAAAATCCTGTTTGCAGTCTGGTTGGCATTTCGGCAGCGTTTGTTTAGCGAGGTTTTCGCAACCGTTGAATTCTTCGAAATAACGGAGGCGATCCTGCTTATCAAACATTTTTAACCAGTCCATCTGGAAGTCCGGCCCATAAGGTTCCGCCACCTGTGAATAGAATTTGGTGACAGGAGATGCCAGGGTGAACGTATCTTTTTGTACATCGTTCAACAGCACCCGCAGTTGAAGATTCTTGATCTCTAATTTAAGGTTTACCCACTCGCCAAGGTATTTTATCCCGAGCGGAAAATAAGAATGTATGGTTTGAACGCCATTCTCGATGACCTGCAGATAACCATAAATGCTATCATTAAGTGCCGGGACGGCAGCCTTCCATTGTTTTCCATTGATCAGGTAGATGCCAATATTTTTATTCTCAAAACTGTAGGCATTGATAAGAGAGCCATAAGTGTAAGCAGTTTTGCCGCCATTAACATAACTCTCATAACCCTTGTCATTAAATGGAAAACGAAGCCGGCTTTCGCTGCTGAAGCTACTGTCCGGAAGACACAGTGTATCGCTGTAAATGAAGTTTGGCGTTGGGGCATAGTTCTCCAATGGATTTTTCCAGACACCGTTGGACATCCAGCTTTTTAAAAATCCGCCTGTATGCGTAAAACTGTTTGTAATACTAACTTTCAAATGCGAGGTGTCACACTGGCCAGCATCATTTTTCGCGGTGTCAATCTTGTTTGGCAGCTGCTGGTAGTTTCTTAATAACAAGTTTAACGAGTCACAATAACTGGAATCGGTTTTTACGGGCAAGGCACAGGTTGACATAAAATCCAGGTAATCCGTCGCGTCTTTCACAAAACCAAAACGCCTGTTCATGAAAGTCCCGAAAAGCTTATTTCGGTTTTGCCGCACACTGTCATTATTATCGTAGGTGGGATCTATCCCTGGAAATTCAACTTTAAATTGGTTGTATGCCACCTTCATTTCCGTGCAGCTGATACAAACCGGGCCTGTGTTACATTGCAGTGCCACCGGTAAAACAATCGGCGTTGCCAGGAACTGGCAGGCGATTTCCCCGCTGCATAAACGACGAAGGGTATCCAATACACCAGGGTACATCCGGGTACCGGTTTTAGTAAAGACAAAGTCGGAAAAATTACCCCCACCTGCCTGCTGAAATTGATTATATAGGCCGCTAATTTTAGTACACTGGCAACTATCGGGCTTATCCCATATCTCTACATCACTGTATGAAGGTTGCTGACCATAAGGCAACGGTGCAGTAATCAGGTAAGCATTACAGGTACTGTCATAACGATCGCCCAGCACATTCTTCATGATTTGTTCAAAGGATACATCCATGGCAGATGTAGCTGTACCCGGCGGCGTGGTACTTGAACCAAACACATGGTCGAGATCGCCCCCTTTTTTGCATACCTCAATCATCCTGGGGAACAGGATGTCTATATCAGTTTGCAGTAAATTACAAGGGTGCAATTCCTCCAGCCACTGTGTGACATAACCCCTGCAATTTTCATCAATAAACTGCGCCAGGCTATCTGCACCAGCCGCAGGATCAGACGGAATATCATGCGTCCCGTCCATCACGTCAATAATTGGAAAACTGAGCGTATGCCAGGATAAGATTTCGGGAGTTGGACAACTGCTATGAATAAGTTTGTTTACAATCTCTGTCTTTTTGAACAGGTACATTTCTCTGAAAAAGCGCCATGCAAAATCCAGTTCGCCGCTGCATGATGCGCCGACTGAAAAAGCAGAGTCAGCATTCTTGTACAAATTAAAGCAGGCATCATCTTCCGCCCCACAATGCGCCATCACTGTGGCCATAGACCAGGCCGTGATCGTGCCTGATCCCGTATTCACATACTGGAAAAGTGAATCTTTAAAAGCTGCCGCTGATCCTGTTGCCAGTGATGTAAACATCGGGTCGCGGTGTGTTGTTGTAGCGCTATTAAAGATCGGGCGGGACGGCAGGCCAGTGAAATTGGAGGGGTTTAAGAAGCCGCTGTCTACAGCCTGGGCATAGCTGTCCACTTTTTCAAAGCGTTCATCCCAGGTATAACTGGCTGCATATGATTCTGCTTTTTGCAGGAAACAGTATTCAGGATGCAGGGGCAGCAATGTAGTCGCCCAGGATGCTTTAAAATTATTAATAAAATCTTCTTTCGTAATCGATACATCGGTAGGTGGCACTCTTTGACCTGCCGAATTTACAATCGAATCCGGGCGCCCGAAAGCATCCTTGTAAAAGTCTCCTCCAACCAATAACTTAAATCTTGGCAAACCTGTTACAGCGTTGCTGTAGAAAATATTATGCGGGTCATAAGCACTATCAATTTCTGCATATTGACCGTAAGGCGCAGTCATATCAGCCAGCATCTGCTCCCTTGCACTTGTATGCAACCCTGTGCTGCTACAAAGGTCATCACAGGACGCCTTTTCCATACTATATGCCAGTACAGCCTGGTCCCTGAAAGAGCCTGTGTCTGAAACCGGAATATTGTTTCGCAGGTAATACCTGGCCACATAGCTTTCCAGGGTACCCAGGCTGTCCGTGCACGATTGGCAGGTCGGGTGACATTGCACCTGGGCGAGAAAAATCTGTTGTTGTTCCTGGATGATCTGCTGCAGTGTTTTGCAGGTATTTCTTCTTAAAAATATTTCGTTGTATTTGTCCAGGCCCTTCGGACTAATCGTCAGCGTTTTAGAAATCATGTAGCTGCCGGGAGTAAGGTATACACTGGTATCAACGCCAGGAAAAGTTTTTGCAGGTCCGCCACAAGTCGTGTCCATTATTCCGTCAGCCCTAAGGTTTGTCCTGCGAATCGTTATCGGTCCGGCAGCCGGGTTACTGCAATCATTACTGATCGTAATGTCAAGGTCGTACAGGCAATCGTAGCAAATTGTTGCACTGTCGCAGGTTTGGACGCTTATCTTATCCGGCGTCAATGAATATTGGAACCGGTGCATTCCCGAACTTGTAACAATCAATGCCTTGCTGGAAACGATTGACCTGCCGGTAACCAGGTTATTGGTGGTATCCAATAACTTTTTCACGATCAGTTTTGTATTGCTGCTGCTGAGGGTATCCATTTTACTCTCGGGCTTCCCTGCCAAAGCTGTCGCGATGGTTCTGCCATGCATGTCTGTGTAACTCACACTGTACTGGCCGTTGGCATCCTTCACCATATTTTTAGAATAGTGGCTGGCATTTCCTACCTCTGTTCCGAATAATGCATCCAGTTCTTCCGGGTCCGCACTGCCATAAAAATATTTCGTCTCGTGGGTAAAACTGTTCGTGATTTGATTGATCTGAAATTCCTTCCCTACCCCACCCTGCATCGCAATTCTGCCTGTATTATCTGGCGTATACCTCGTTTCTGCAAATGGATATAATTTGGCGCTGGGTATGTACCGGATAGATCCTGCCGTATAAACATTTACTTCATTATTTGTTGAATAATAGCGTGAAGCTCCTGATACGGTATTGCCCATGCCAGGTAAAAGGGCATTGCAACTGGACAGGATTGCACTCGTGTCCCCGTCGAAGATCGACTTATCGTAATTTGCGCCATTGACGTCCCTGTTGAAATTGGGCGTGTAGCCAATCAGGCTGCTAAGCGTTGGAGTGGGAAGCACCTGGATGGCAGGCCTGCCCTGGTAATCATAAAGCGTTTCCGCGACGATGGTTTTACAATTACTGTTGTCTTTTGTTACAGTTTGCCTGTTACGGAGGCTGCCATCAAAATATTGCACCACAGACTTCCGTTTGCCTTCCTCCGCAAAACTTGTACTCGCCTGCCAGTTCAATTTTATTTCATGGCCTGCAAAACCGTACACCCCCATGCCGTTTGTGTAATTACTACTCCAGTTCCCTTCCAGCCGTTGCCCGCCAGGGCGAAGGACCACAGGGCGCACCCGAAAAAATAGTACGCCTTTATTGTCATACAATAATGGGATCGCATAGGACTCATTGGTAATGCTTACCCGTGAGGCGTTGTTTTGAAATACTTTTCGGGCATCTAATGTTGAGGTATTAGGAACATAGTAATTGATCAGAGCAACGGAATCCAGGTAAGTCCATTCCAGATCATATTCATTGGCAACACGAAGTTTGCCCCAGCTAACAACATACTCGCCGGAGGCGTCGCATGCCTGTAGTTGTGAACCAGGGGTACCCGAGACGGAGGCTACATAATCTGTCAGGGGATTGAACGCATACTCTCTTGTTACCGTGATCTGGTTTTCCAGCATCAGTGCGTTTTTGTAGCTACTGAATGTGCCGGATGAGGAGACGGAAGTAACCGATAATATTTTTACGCGCGCACTGTACCCTCCTTCAAAACTGTACAATGCTTTATTTTGGTAATTCCTGAATTTATTGTACTCTACAAAAATGGTTTGTAAAGCAGATGAATCCTGCACTTCGGTTCCCGAAACAAGTTTGGTAAAGTATACTTTGAAGCTGATGGTGACTTTAAACGTATCCGGTAAAGCGATATTTGAAAACTCGTTGATCTTAAACGTTACCAGGTTTTTTACACTGTAGGTCGTTTGCGTAGGCCGCAATGCCATGTTGAAGAAGACAGTGTCCTGGACGTAATTGCTGGAATCCTTTTGTATCTGGTTATTAGTACCCGTAAGAGGAATGGCCGCATATTTTTCATCAGTTGCGAACGCTCTGCCCACTGTTACATATTGGATACTCACCAATAACAGGATTATTTTTGCCAGCTTTGCCGTAAGTTTCATTTCGTTTTTTTTATTTAAATAAAAGCGAGGGACCATCAACTCCGCTCTATTCTTCCATCAGGTTTACCACCTGGTAATTAGCTGTTTTTACGCCTGTCGAAATATTTTCGCTGTTTTGAACAGTGATATAAGGTTTGCTGATAAAAATATCGTCCTTAAAACTATTGACCTGGTAGTTGCTGAATTTTATGTAGACATTCACCCGCTTATCTGTTTCCAACTCAACGTCCTTGCGCACAGCGTACCGGATATACAATGGTCTTTTAGTGGCAGGATCATACACCATCTCATAAAAAATATATTGGGCAGTTACATCAAAGCCAAGGATAATTTTCCGGTAGCCAGCAGAATCTACTGCTTTCAAATCGCCCAGCACCATTTTTTGAACCAGCGGATCCAGCACGTCAACCTGCAGTAACTGGCGGGCAATTGGGTTTGGATGCTGTACCACGACGAGGCTGTCCTTATGATACACTGTAAACAGGTACTGGCCGTTCTGGATGGTTTCAATACTATCTATCCACATCCGGAAATTTTCGCCACTTACCTGCATGGAGCCATCCATTACAGCATTGGTTGTTACAGTGTCGATATCCTGCATTTCATAGTGCACGTCAAAACTGACATGAGCTGTATCTCGGAGCTGTCGGCTTAGGTCAGCCATTTCAGCTATAATATTGGCCGAGGTCGTGTCGTATGCACGCTGGCAGTCTGCATCATATCCCCTTACAAGCGTGATAATGAGCATGAAAATTATTTTAAAAAACTGTCTCATGATAATGATATTAAAATTGAATTATTCCTGCTCCTTCAAGAGCGCACTCCTGGTTTCTTTAATTGTTTTGATACCTTTTTCGGTTTCTTTTTTAACCCGCACAAGCGTTCCATCATCGTCGTATTCATAAAAGCTCGCGTAGTTATTGTCGTCCAGTTCTGCCATGAGGCGGATGTTGACCGGGTGATATACAAAAGACTTCAGGTTGCTATTGAAAGGATGTATCCGTACGTCATCAAAAAACACCGGTACTGAGCCATTAGTCGACATCAGCCTTATTTGTACCGAAGTCGCATTTGCAGGCACGCTCACTTGTTCCTCAATCCGCTGCCAGCCTTCAATGATATTCCCTTTCGGCAGAAGCGTTATCGTGCTGCCGTTGTTAAATACTAGTTGTAATTGTGTGTTACGATAACTGGTGACGGTATCGGCAGCATTTCCTTTTTCCCGTACCCAGGCACCGACAATGATGCTTGTCCCCTGGATGGGAGAAAACCTCTTCAGCGACACTTTTGACGGTTGCAGGTTATTTAATTTTATACAAGGGATAAAGACATTTGTTATACTGCCCGACGCATTATTAGTTGGATACAGTTGACTCCGGGGTACAACCTGCCGTACCTGCGATGGGCTTTCCCATTCCAAGTTCGCAAACGCTACACCCGCTTCTTCCTGGAATTCAACGGAAATGGTATATAGCTGACCTGCCGTTAAAAAGATCCGCCTCAAGGGTATGCCAATGCACCAGTTAGATTCCAAAATAGTAGAATCAGATATCCGTACCCCATTTACCCTGACAACCATCCTGTCATCTGCTGATCCGTAAAATGTATAGTATTCAGAAAACTTCGGCTGTATCCATCCTGACCATTTGACACTTACATAGTCTCGATAAGTACTGAATATATTTCCGGTCCCCCATCGAAAATCAATGGCTGGATCTATCCTGTTTAATTTAAAAGTATCATACTGGTATAGCGCATTCAGCCCGGTGCCCGTACCGTTAATGATGGGAATATTGGTTTGAGCAATAGAAATATTGCTATTGATCGCCATCGATAGATTGGTCGTACTGTCAGGCACGACAGGGACGCTGACATCATTTGACTGACCGCCGGCCACCCGCAAACTGTAAATTCCGGTATGGCTAACGCTATCTACAAGCGCCCCGTTGCCAAGCATATTGACAAACCTGTTAGGCGGACAGGATTTACAGGTATCCGTTCGGTAGTTATAGTCTTCGAAACCATCAAACATCATTTCCCTGTATCGGCTGTTTTGTCCGACTGCTACTGGTAAAGTCTGGTTGTAACCGTATTGCGCTGAATTAAAACGGTTAAGTGCGTCCCGATTTTGTAACTCGAGGCCCTTGCTGTTCACATAGTTTATTTCACTGTTCCAGACCCAGCGGCTGCTGTCCTGCGAAGCGGAAACAGATGTGCTTTCGAAATTCCAATAAGGCATGAAGCCAGCTATTTCTCCATCGGTCCGGATATTGGTAGCCACATTCGGATCAGCTTGTTTGCGTGCATTGTAATAAGCATAACTTCTGTCACTCCGCCAGTTACCCCAGATGCCCCAGCGATAAGGATTCGTAGTTGTATCATTAATGTTCGGCACACAGATAGATGTGTCCACGGGTTGCGAAGCGCAATAATAGCCGGGATACGGATATGTACTGTACACCGGTGTGTTACCGTTGGCGCAGGCAGGAATGTAACGGATCGTCATCGACGGTTTACAATCCGGGATAAGTTTATTTCTTGCACAGTTTTCAAACCCGAATGTCATTTCATTTCGAAACACTCCGGCCAGGTTTTGATACTGCTGATCAATAACAAGCGAAGGCCGGTTCCGCCGCCCCGAACCGTAATAATTATCCAGCATACCCTGTGCAAGCGATGTGACGTCTGGGTTAAAGTAATATTGATTTGTAGGTATATGCTGGGGGGCTGTTGGTGAAACAATAATTTTCGTTGTTTCATCAATTCTCATCCCATTAGTGTTGTTGAATACATCTGCGGAAACCCCGTAAAGTGCCACGTAATCACGCATGGCTAAGCCTAATGGCCGGGCAATAACAGCAGCGTTTGACAATGCCCCTCCCCAAATTTGAACAGCATTTACAGGAGGTGATAATGTGAGGGTAGCACCAGTAATCACGGATCCGTAAGGGATAATACCGTCGAAGTTGTTGAAAATTACAGAAGACTTATAGCGCTGTGTAAGGCTATTGCATGCTGAATCACTTCGATAGGAATACGATCTAAAATCATGCGCATTGTTGAGGAATGCATAGTCAAAAATACTGCATGTCTTTTTCGAAGCGAACCGGTTCGTCGCAAGAACACCTGATACGTCGATACCTGACAGCGTTGCGATTGATTCCTGCACCTGGCTGTATTTGCGCAGGACTGTGTCTTTGCGATAGGTAGTACTGTCTACCGCCCACACATCCTTGTACTGCACCGCAGCAGCTGCAACTACGCCCCCGGTGGAATCAAAAACCAAACGGTCGATTCCCCCAACAGAACGGATTGGATTTTTTAAACTGGTGATCGACCCGACAGATGCGCCGAGCATATTTCGTTTCCCGGATCGAATGATCCGGATGTAATTCGCCTGGGCAGTTACGGGCACACCGTCCCTGTCAATAAAATAAATCCCTGTAGCACCGCCGGTTGTTTTCGCCATATCTACGGCCCAGATGCGGGCTGAAGAATCCGGGTATGTTTTTAAATTTTCAGGTATACAACTTAAAGGGTCCGATTTTCGCCTGATCTTACCACGCAGCAAAATCTCGTCCCCACTTTCGAAAAATCTTCCAAGTGCCAGGGGCGTTTGATTTTTATAAAACATTAGTCCGTTAAGGATCGTCAGGTTTTTAAAAATGGCGCCCGTATTCTTATAGGCAGCTCCCATTCCGTTGTAAGCCCAAAATGCAGGATACGTAAAGGCGTAAACAGGATCGTCAAACTCATTTTGTGTCCTGGACAACAGCACATTCCCGGTTTCCCCATCGTACAACATATTTGCGGTAGATATTTTACTGCCTTTATCAATGTGCAGGACGCTATCGAGAATGCCATAGCGATTGACCACTTTTGTCACGGCAATGGAGCGGTAACGATTGGTCTCAAACGTGGGCAGGCTCGGGAATGAAGGAAAAAATATCGGCGGAAAAATTTTCGCCAGGTCAATATTCAATTGTATGCTGGCGCTGATCGTCTTGGATGTCTGTTCGCGCACATCAATCAGGACCTCTACTTCTTTCCCCATTTGGGCCTCGCTGTTGATCTTTCCATTTGCAGAATCAATCGACGCTACTTTGGAGGAAAGATGTTTATTCAGCGCGTTCGCATTATCTAATTTATAATAGTTGTAAGTATAGCTGATCGGATCTTTTAAATTTGTCTGGGCGTAAGATGACTGGGATTTCATTTTCCCATGCATATCATTCAGCTCTACTTTAAACCCTTGTGATAAAGTGACATATCGTTTTGCGTCGAACTTAAAAAAGTTACCGAGGGGATTGGCAAATGTCTTTTTGCTTTCATCATCCAGTGGCGTATTTTCAAAAATCGTCGGGAAATCTTTGGCTGTATAAAACTCTGACAGTTCTACGCCGTTGGCAGATTTTTTTGTGCTGTTTATGGTTTGAACAGCAACTTTGCTATATCCAACTGAAGGCGAAGGAAAAAGTGATTCACCCAGTGGTTCTTCTATATAAGTGAAATCCGTAGGCCCGGCTTTCGCCATCTTTTCCGCGTATTCAATCGGTTGAAAAAATGGATTTTCGTCTTTCCCCAGTGCTGGTTCATATGTACTGACACCACTGCTGATCAACGTTGGTACATTATTAACCAGGGCCGTGGTTTTATACGTATACGTTTGCCCATACACCGACTCTGTTTGAGTGGTCATCTTTTGCCAGTTGTCGAAAATTTCAACTTTTTTTACGCGTAACCCTCCGCCGAATTTTGTAAAATCCGGTGCGTTCAGGCGCACCAGTGACTTGGCTGTATCAAACTCATAACAAACGCCCTTTTTGCGCATTTGATATTCGAAACTGTTGACCGCATTTTTAAAGTTTGCCGCAGCAGAAGTGATCATGCCCACTGCCTGTTTAAAACTTAAATTATCACCAGGCTCGGAAAATGGAAAGGCTTTAGCAGGTAAATTGAGGCGCAGGAACTGTATAGCGGCGGTGGCCATCGGGCTTTTCCCTTCTAACGCTGCCACCCTGATCCAGGCCATTTTGTTTCCATAGCCGGACTTAATGTTGTAGTCCTCGATATCTGCAAAGCAAGGTATTTGTTCGTACCCAGTACCCCATTTGTCATCAGGTACTTTTACAAATAATTTGAAATATAATTTTGTTACGCCTTCCAGGTACCTGGCTTTGAACTCTGCCTTACTGTAAACTGCATCAGGCAAGCGAACAAAAATGTACCTGTAATCCACGGGGTTTTTCCCGGGATCGTACAATGCGCCTCTTAGTGCTGCTGATGAATCCGGCCCCATCCCTGTGATGCTGAACATACGCATGGCGCGCCTGTTTTGAACGTACCCATAATCATCCGATTCATAACTGACTTTCATTAAACCACCGGAAGGCAATTTAATTTCATTGAGTGTCCATGGAGCAATATTGAGGGCAGCCTTGGTACTGTCCCAATCTTTCACCCCCTTCTGTAACGTGTACGGGTACTCGCCATTTGTGAGGGTATTACCTGTTGAGCCGGGATTACCAGCGGGGTCCTTGTAATTACCCCAGCGATCGTAAGACTTATTATTAAAACTCGGATCTTTAGAGGTATAGTTGAAAGTATAAGGATTAAGCTTGCCCTTCTGATTTTTATTGTAAGTAAACCATACCCGGCGGAGCGTAAGTTTACCGGTATTATCAGAGGAGGGCACCCCCGGGCACAACTCGTACGAATATTCAAAGTGCACAGTTTTTACAGGCTTTGCACCTGCTACACCGTTCTTTAAATAATCTGCTTTGGAATAGAGATTTATTTCCTTCAGACGATACAGTTTTTGGGTAGTTGACCTCCCTCCGTTATCATTTAATACGCCATAGGAGTCGTGACGAGCGGTGTCGGTTTCCAGCACGAACGTGCTGATCATCGTTTTAGATTCGATAGAATTAAGGTACCAGATCTCTTTTTCTCCATAAGCATAGCTTCCGCGGTCATCGCGGCTATAAGTCTTCAGCCCTTCGTTATAAGAAGCCTGCCCCTGGTTAAAAGGCGCACGCCACCTGTAAGGATTTGCTCCACCATAAATCCTGGAGTAATTAAACTTCACGGCATCGCCATTATCGTCCTCTGTGATACCGTCGTTATTGATATCTACATAATCGGGCGAAACAATGGAACTTAATAAAAACGAATGTGCGTAAGCAGGTATGGCTTCCTGGTTATAAAAATTATCTTTCCCTTTGTTATTGTCATAGGAATTATCAACTCCCATGTCATAATTTACTAAGCCATCGGCATCCACTCCTGTCTTTTTATTCACGGCAAAACTGACATCCTCCTGCCCGATGTTGTAAGCAGGAATTCCATAAACGTACCGACGACCGTCTGCATTCAATACAGAAATCTCCGAAAGGTGATGAGGTTTCCTGATATCTCCCACCCTTTTAATTACCTGGAAATTACTATCACAGGATGTTTTTGGGAATTGGTTTATGCCGTAAGATTTAATTGCCGTGTCCTGTGCAATCATCGATGCTTCTTCTGCAGTGAGATAACTGATCACCTGCGTTCTTTTGTCCCGGTTGGATTTATAAGCAGATCCGTCAAGGGAAACTTTCCCGATGGCCTTTGCGTTTTTAAACATCGTCAGGTTGCGGACTGCACTAACCACGGCTGAATTTTGGCTGTAGACCGGGCTTAGTTCTACGCGCACTAATTTATCATCGCCTATTTTATCATAAAATTTCTGATCTACGCTTACTTTTTCCCCCGGATTTTTAAAGTATACATTTTCATAGAGTGAGTCCTGGTTTCTGAAACCAATATACTGGCTCATCACGTTGTTTTCCCGCCAGGCTCCTGAATTAGTGGAAGCCCACACCTTATTCAGATCTATCCCTCCATGGAATTTGCTGCCGAAGCCGAGATCTAATGAAATTTTTCCAGAACTACTTTTTGTTGCCATCGCGTGATCATAAATCATCCCGATATCTCCGCGGTAAGGACGAAACATCCCGCCGGTCCCTTCCCCGCTAATTGAATAAAGATCGTAAGTGTAAGTGGGGATAGCAATGGAGGGTGTGGTTCCGCGAAAAGCCACATCTTTTTCCCGGTTAAAATCGAGCAAAGCATCTGCTTGCTCACCAGCTTGCTGGTAGTATAAATAACCATAGGCCGGCAGATCCTTTTGACGATCCTTGTCCTCAATGTATTGTTGCGAAAAGCTGCCTTGTACATTTAGATTTTTATGATATACCCATTTTTCACTACCAATCTTTGCTGTAAAGGTGTATTGCTGGGAAGTAAAAGGCATCGTGATCGTAGGCGTAAACGAAGGCACGGCAAAGGAAATCCCTGAAGGAATGCCGCCGCCAAAGGATGAGGTTAAGTTCTTCTCAACGTCTTTTTCCATATACTTTGTGTTTGTCTGCGCACGGACCTGTGTCGTCATTTGTAGCGCCTGGATACCGATACGGGAATTATAATTGGTCCCGATGGTGACAAACCCCTGGGTTTTTGCGGCTTCTTTCGATAGTCGGTAGGAGAATGAAGGTGATGCATCCAGGCCTGTCTGGGAATTGTTGGAAAGCGAAAGGGCTGCACTGAGTGGACCCTTTGATGCGCGACCTGCATTTATTCCCGCATTAATTCCGGTTTCAACACCCCACCCGTTATAATTGTTGTGAAAGACCCCGATGGAAAATCCAGCTGTTCCTGCCCGACCCATGGTATCACTGCTCGTTTCTGACCTACCTTTGACTTTCATCGGCTTGCCGATCAATTCCGCATTAGCGCCCACCGTCACTCCGATCGTCTTATTAGCTTTTATGGAAGTGCGCTTCGTGATCTTATCAGACCCATTAAAATCGTCTGGAACGCCGCGCATGTTTCGATTAATCGTACCCGGGTTAATATTCCATCCAAGACCTACCCAACTGGCTTCCTGGTCCATTGTTATTCCACTTGTATAGTGCAGGCTTACCGGATAACCACCTACATCAAGTAAGGGGATGTTGTATGTAAAGTCACCGGAAAATAAGTCAACCATGTTATTGGTGTTCACAGATTGAAAGCTTTGTGTTTCCGGCTGCGAAGGACCAGGACCGTCGTCTTCAGCCTGCATATTCTGCGTCACTTTTGGCGTCGGCAGTGATTGCAGTACGGGGCTGTCGGAAATTACCTGCGTTTTTGCGAACGGCACTTCATCAAGCGGGCTGTATTGCTCGAACCGGTCAGCTACAATGCTATTTCGTCGAATGCTTTTCTCATTATAATCGTATCGGCTATACGTCCGACGATTAGCAAAGACCGGTGAAATCAATTGCACATAAAATAGAAGAAAGAAAAACCATCCGATTATTTTCTGACTATTACCTGTTTTATAAAACATAAATATCTTTTATTCTTGACTGAACATTTTTTAATTACTCGTTGCCTGGCGGTATTCAAACTTTAAATACCAGGACTCTTTTTTTGAATTGATCCATTCTAATAAATAAAGGTGCTTATCTACCAATCCCGGGTGGTTACGTAAATCCAAATCAATAAAATTCTGCCCCATCACCAGGACTGGCAGTGATTCAATAGCGGTTAACGGCTGCCTGCCCGGACCACTAATGTCATAGACATGTATCAGGTTGACTGAATCATTTACTTCGTTTAAGTATTCAAAATGCAGCACGCCTGTGCTGGTTGCATAACTGCCTGAGATCTCCCGTTGCAACGGACTATACGAGTAAGTGCTAAGCATGTTTTGTAAGCTGTCGGAGCCATACTTTTTCAGGCGGAAAGTCCAGATTTCTGTTTCAGCCACAACGCTTTCGCCGCTAACCGCCTGAACGCGCCAGGCATATAACTTCCCCGTGTCTAAAGCTGGTAAAGAACTTGGATAAGACAGGCTATTTGTCGGGAGATGTTGAGCGGAATGGATGGGCAGGTTTTGCTGAACAGCATCTGCAGGAGTCTGATTCCCTACAACATCCGTAAGCAGCCAATTATAACTAAGTGCGTTGAATGCGTTTACAGGTGATGGAGGAAGCCAGGTGAATAGTGGGCGAACGATTTCAGTTTCTTCTCCGTCAAAAGGCATCATTAGGATCGGCGGGCTCAATGGTTCAACGAGAATCGTTTCGCATTGCTCTGTGAGCAAGTCCGTGGTATACTCATTGATCTTTATGACAGCAAAACAAACATCAAATTGACCGACCGGTAAAAATCCGTTGGGATTTGTATCGACATTGTAGCTGCTGTTGATGATGTTGTACACAATGGGTGAAAGATCAGCGGCCTGGAATTGTGTGACCTGGCCAGTAAGCACGAAAGGCCTTGAAGAAGCAGTGAAAATCTGCTGGCTGTTTGTTGGGTCTGAAAAACGCAATTCTACTTTAAGTGTCATGGATTGCGAGCCTGGGTTCACAATGGAGAAATTCCATAATTGGCTTTTCAGGTAAACACCGGTAGCTGGCAATTGCAGGTTAATCAGCACCTGCGCCTGGGCCCCCCTGATGAGAAAACATAGAGCGAACAATACGGATATTTTTCGTACGATGTGCATGTTAAAAGCTTTTAGATAATTGCATGATGCCTGTGTTGTTACTAATCAATGTGCCCCCGAACCCCGGTATATATCCTACTTCGTAAGACATGCTTAGTTGCAGCTTTTTATATACAGGAAACCGGAGGCCACCGTAATGACCATTCTTTACAACCTGGTTATTGAGGTTGCTGATTTTTACACCCACTAACAGATTTAAAGCCCGGAGAACAGGTATGTCCAGGTTACCATCCATTACGCTGAGTGTATAATTTCTATTCCTGCTATGAGTGATTGCAACAGTAGAGTTGAACCTGTCGAGAAAAAATTGTTGGGTGACGAATATATTCTTCGCATCGAAATAAAGGAAGCTACTATCGGCGGTTGAATTATAAAAACGGGAATACATCACCGTGCTCGCGGTTTTCATTTTTCCAAGTTTGTACATATGGTACATACTGCCCATGGCTGTATTAAAACGGTTCTCCATGATCACGCCATTTACATTCGTTAACTGGGAAACAGGTAAGAAGCCGGCAGTGAGCACGGGCCAGCCTTTTTTTCGAAACGAAGCCTGGACACTTTTAAATAACAGGTTGCTTTTATAAGTCTGGACGATGTATGGATTGGAAAATTCATTACTCCTGGCGGTAGCTGTAAGCTTCAGTTGCTTTCTGAATGCAAATTGTTCCAATTTTACATTCCAGGTTTTTAAGCTGGAGTTGGTTTGGAAACTGCTGAACGATTGAAAATTTGCCCCTGTGTATTTATAGCTCGCATCAAGATTCGTTTGTAATTTCAGCGACCGGAAATGCAAGCCGACTGCAAAAGCTTTATCTGTTTTATCCTTTAAATTCCAACTGGTATTTTTCAGGGGGAGAAACCTGAAATCCGGTGCCCGCGATTCTGCGATTTCTGCCTGCACATAGATATTTTTATTAAACTGATAGCGACCTTCTAAACTAATGCCCGCGATATTTAAGGAATATAGATTTCCCGCAGCCCCTGATGTAAAAACCTGTTTATTTCCTTTGTAAAAAGAAGCAATTAAAAAATTCTTTTCTACCTGGCCGATGCCCAGGCGGGTAAGCAAGAAATATTGTTTGGGCCTGCCTTGTGGCCGGATGACGAAATCACGAAAACGGTAATCAAGAACGCCTGCCGCTACTGCGGCATAAAACCAGGTGTTATATTCAAAGTTTACCCCTTTAATGCTGATGTTTTTAGCCGTGAGCTCAGAGTAATTAAGCGGACTTCTTCCGGCACTGAATTTTCGAATGCCCATCAGCCATTGGTATTTGCCCGGCACTAGTTTTATCCCGTTCGCTTTCAGAACTGGATCAGCGGCTAACTCTTTAAGTTGTTGAAAAGACGAACTGCGGCGGTTTGCTAATTGTTGCACTGCTCTTACCCTGGCCATGGATTGTGCATAGATTGATTGTAAGCTATCACGTGTCCTTGATACGGACGCCAGTACCGCCTTTGCCTGCTCATATCTAAGAATATAGCTGGCGGCGTTTTTCTTGAGCGAATCCGACTTACGCCGGGCTTCTTGCTCCGGCAGTGAGTTGTCCCATGATAATGCGGGGATGTTAATCACCTCACGCGCTTCCACAGCCGTTGTGCAGTAAAACCCGTCTTAAATATATTATTCAGTTGTATAAACTGCTGAGCTTTTATCTGCGCCCATTGCTTCACCAATGTATCCTCTAAATTCAGGGATGCAATGTTCAACTGCCGGGCGATGTTTTCAGACAGCTTGTTACGAAAAATACCGGCGTCATATTCGAGTTGGAAATCTGTAATATCGCGGAACAAAAAAGAATTACTCCGGCGTACCTGGCTGTTAAAGCGCAGGGGAAAAAATCCTAACACGGTAAGGCCGACGGAGGAATTTACCTGGTGTTGGTAAATGTTCTGCTCAGCAAAAGGCGTATCAATCCGGCTGCGATAGAAAAAGCTATAGTTTACCTGGCCGCCGGATAGTTGTAAAAAGCTTTTCTCTTTCTGCCTTTTCATGTTCCAACCACCCTGAGAAACACTAAAAGGGTTCAATGACGTTTCTGATTTGGATAAATGGGGCAGAGATTTCGGCGCATCTTTCAGCCTGTTCAGGATAGCGATTTTTTTGGCGCCAACTACGGAATCAAAACTTAAGTTATAAATTTTAAATCTCTCAAAAAAAGTACTGTCCTGCCATAAGGGGGGAAGAATTTCGGAAGCTTTTGATACCCGGCGTGCAGTATCTACCTGCGCGAAAGCCGGGATGGCTGGCGTAATAATTAAGCATATTAAGAGCAGGCGAAGGCTCATAAGGGTACGTTTGGTTGCGGGATTAATCGCAGATCCAAACATAAAATTCCTTTTAGATAACCGCAAACGGGGGGCAGCTAAAACGAAAGATTATAAATTATTAAAAAAACTAATAAACCTCACTACTACCGGCTTTTGGAGAAAAAATATTTTTTAACATTTTTTTAAATACCGTATTTATACTGTATGTTATTCCGGCCCCGTTTTATATAGTGCTATCCGATTAATATGAAATTTTACTTGCCATTTTTTCGAGGCTACCTGAAGTGAGGGTATCGAACCCCAGCGAACTTAAATTAAAGTTTAAATTTTTTTCGTCCCTATAGTAACTAAAAACAGATCGCTAGGTAAGGTTTTTTTTAAAAGTGAGGCGAAGTGGGGGCTCTCAATTCTTCGCCTTTTTCTAATCCCGAAGTTGCGCAAAATAGAAAATCTTTATTGAAATTTGGTAAGCAAGAATGCGGTTAAGCATTGCGAATTAACTCATGGACATTTGGCATTTCATCATAAGTCCTGCCATTTAAGATTCGACCGGCCGCTTTTTTATTTTTGCCACCCCATTGCTTGAAGAAAAATGCGACTTTAGATTTCTCGCATTGATCCTGAATGTCTAAAACCCACTCGGGATTCATTGGCCTTGGCGTGTGTCCACTTTCTCCACCAACAATTACCCAATCGATTTTTGTTAGCTTTAGATTTTTGAGTTCACCAATTAAAGGCTCTAGGGAAAGGAACTTTACCTTTGCGCGAGTCTTTCGTAAAAAGTCTATACGTTCAGCAACTCTGCCGTCTTCGACAGAAACGCCCATCCAAATATTATGTGTCCAACGAACCTCCTTGTGAATTTCAAAGAGTCTCTCTGCTCTTTTTGTTAATACTTGAAAAACGTGTTGAGGGTTTTCATTCATTACTCGGAAAACTTTTTTTATGTAATCAAGCGGTACGTCGTTATGAAAGAGATCACTCATGGAATTTACGAACACTATTTTTGGTGTTTTCCAAGTGTAGGGTATCTCCAGTGTTTCTGGGTGTGTCTTGACAATTTTAAACCCGTGCCGGTATTTTTCCTGGCCCATTGCTTTTAATCGTCTTGTCATAATTTCGGCATAACAAAACTTGCAGCCTGCAGAGATTTTTGTGCACCCAGTCGTAGGGTTCCAAGTCATTTCTGTCCATTCAATTGTTGAGTTTGCCATTAGTTAAAGTTTAAAATACATTCTTTTGAAAGTAGAACAGTTTTAGTATGCTTTTTCCCATCGATAAAATGCGAAGCTACCTTCTCTTCTCCTACAAGTCTTCTAAGTGCCTCTGTGTAATGATTTCGACTATAAAGCCCAGTTGTATGATGTCTTTCAAACAACTCATTTGCGCTTAGTTTTTTGCCTTTGAAATGCACAACAAGATCCTCCTTCAATTTATCAATATTGATAGAATTTAAATCAAAAAGCTCATTTGCTTGCTTATCAAGTTTCTTAGCATCAAAAGTATAAGTATTTACCCCGTCAAAGACTGTCCCAACATTTGCAAAGTCATTGTAAGTGGTTTTGATCAAATCATATCCTCGGGAACCTTTCGTTAGGTGTAGAATATAATGACTAGTGGCGTCAATATCTTCTTCTTGAAACTTAAAAGCAGTGTAATAAACTGTACCTCCAAGTATTGACTGATATTCGTTTCCCAGTGAATTTATGATTAAACTCAAGCGTTCGGATACAGTAGACTTATATCTTCGGTCAGTTTTTATCTTTTCTAATGTGGTTGGGAACAAGTCGTGCATTAATCCTTCAAATTTTTCATTTTCAAGTGCAGGATGAATTCTTTTGGTGTTGACAAAAAGGAAAATCTCGTTTCCCCAATTTTTTAAAAACTCGGCTAAAACCTTAGTTTCAATTCCTTTATAGCCAAAAGGGTCTATGAATAAAAGGGAGGGCTTTTCGTTTAACTTTTCGACGTGGGTACTTCTAACTAATAAATCCGTGATGGCTGGTGTCTCTCCAACTGTACTTTTTCCAAAATGAACTTTTTTCAAAAATGTGCCATAAGGAAACTCGTTACAAAAATTCTTTTTGAGTTCATCAGAATAAAGATTGTCATTAAAGATAAAACGGACTTTTTGTTTTAAAAAATTATCCCCTACGCATTGTCGTGCGATTAATAGTGGTGTTGAAACATTCCCATCGCCATAAATCCCCGGTCCTGCGAACAGATCTATATAACGAATCTCCGATGGAATATTTTTTTTTACAATAATTTTGCAGTAGCTGGGAAAGTAACCAGAAACAATGCTTGCTTTTATTCTTGACGAAATAGTTTGTTTTTCAAAAAATTGGTTTTCCTTCATCAGTCAATTATTTTTGAATTAGAGTTTTGAATATGCGGTAAACTAGAAACAGTATTATAAACCAAGAAGCCACAGCTGTGACCAACTCCAAAGTAGCCACGCTTATTAAGTTCTTGTCAGCATTCCAGTTAGAACGGCGAATCGTAAATATTTTTCCGTCATGTTGCTGAAGTCGACTGCGCTGTCACCACCTTCTGCCGAATGAAGGCAATGAGACCGTTCAGAATCGAATCTTTTTTTAATAATTGCTTTTCGGTTATAAGTTTTATACACTTTTCGATAACTCTGTTTGGGATCCTAAGCTTTTTAATAGCTATAGCATACAAAAATTCAGTTAATGCTTCGGCATGTTCATCATCAGAATGATTGATCATATCGATTAAGATGTCCTGCATCTGCAAAGCCATCTCATATGATAGATCATACCGCAATTCCTCGGGTCTGGCGGCCCGCAATAATGCAGCTTGGATAATACCGTCGTTGAACCTAACAAAATTTCCGGGTTCTAATAAATTTCTAACATATTCGCTTTGATTTAAGGTGCCGCTACATCGTAGTTCATTTAAAATCGTTGAGATGATAAAGTAAACATCAGCTTGGGTTGATGTTTCAATAAAGTGTGATAATGTCGGTGCAAATGCAAACCCCTTATTAATTTTTAAGACTTTACCTGTCAATGAAGGAAAAAAAAGGTTGTTAGTCAGTCTTTTCTTTTTTCCACTATTGTTTAGGTTATTAAGCCGTTTGCCGCAGAAATCCTTTGTCGATTTCGAAAGTTCATTATCCTCGCAAAATTCTTCTAAAGATTTTAAAAATTCTTTTTCGATATGCCAAGGCGTATTGTGTGCTTCTTGAGCACACAATATTTGTTCAATGTAATTCATCTTATGTGTGCCTTTACCAAATTCGCCGAGCGACAAGTTGGATTCCAGAAATTCGAAGTGCTTTTTATTAGCAGGTCTACTTAAAAATGTAAAATAGGTTTTTCGATAAGTATCCTCAAATTCCCGCAGAGCCCTGCTTATATACAAAAGATTTCGACCAGTTGTGATGGAAGCACTTACAATTACAATTGCCCCTTTACCATTCTTGTCGATACTTTTCAAATCTTGAATCCCTATAACATTCTTTACTGGAATGTTGACATTGTAAGAGTGCAAGATAGACTTGATAAGTTTGGCAAACTGAATAGAAGATTGGTCAGGCAATACAACTAAATATTTAGTTGAAGCAGGTATATTTTGAAAAACAAATTTTTCTATTTTCGAAAATATTTTTTTAAAAGGATGGCTGTCAGTCCTCCTATACCATTCTCTTAATATTACATTGATGTCCAAGTATATTTCATATTTCTTATCATCTGTACTATTTTCTTTGTAATAACATTTGATCAGGCCTTCCTTTTTATCCGATTTAATAAAATATTCAGAAAATTTCTTTAAAAAAGTAGGGTTGTCATGAACTGAAAGTAGGATTCCCTTGACCGAAGGTTTTTCTAAGAGAAAAACGTCCCCCTGAACATCAATTGCTGTCGATCTGTCCGAACAAAATTTACAGGATATGCCTTTGCTTACGTTGTATGATTCAAATGACAACAAACCTTGGGGATTGCTACTTTCCTGATGGTTCAAATTGCAAACTAACGAATCGGCAAATTTTACTGGAATGTCTAACCCATAAATAATAGATATATTTTCCATTTTAATATTCTGTTTTCGATCATTTACCATTCTTTCAATAATACTACCCGAAGTACTCGATGAAATCAAGAAAAGTGAATTTAGAGGAGCCGAAAACTTTCCCCTTTCGAAGCCGATATAGGAACCAAAGCTTTCAACTTCCACAGAACCAATAAATCTCGGAAAAAACTCCCTCAATAAAATTACATAAGCAAATGCCAAAGAGTTTATAGATGAGGTGTCACAATAAATTGAAGTGAATTTTCTACCTTTTAAATGTGCAAATAATGCAAAAGCGATATAATTTATATGTATGCCCTCCAATAAAACATTCCCCGGTCTTAAAAACCTATCACTATGCTTACCGGAAGGAAAAACAAAATGATGAGCAGATTGGGATACGATCAGCCCCCCTTTGTCCACAAATATCTTGACAAGGCCGCGATTGAGTATTTCTGATAGCAGAGTATGTTCGATTTTGAATCCTTCTTGATATTGAAAAATTCCATTTTGTTGAAGTGAATGGATACTGATGTTTTCTTTGCCATTATCTGGCGTAAATAATGGAATATACTTGTATAATTCCGAGTCATCCCTAAATAAATTAATGATTTCAGTTTCATTAAACTTTGCACAGAGTACAACTATTTTATCAGGTAAAATATTGTATTGGAAGTAAGTTCTAAGCTGGTTATAAATGTCTGTTGGATTTGCAGAGAGATGCTTATAAGGATAACAAACGACCAGAAACTTTTCCTGGCGACCACCCTTATCTTTAACCTCGTATTCTCTCGTAAAACTAAAAAGATAGAATTTGTTCATCGGGTTATTTTAAGGGATAAAACATAGTAACAATAGTACCGATCGACTCTGGGGCTGTTGAAAAAGTTGACGGACTATTAGTCGTAACGTCTTGAAGTTCGATGCTTGTGTAGTCAGACGTTGCGAAATGTGGAGCTTTTGCTAAATCACGATATAAATTAGTTCTTCCCGTTCTGATTTGTAAAAAACCTTGCTTTTCACTCAGGGTCATTAACACATTATTTAGACCATATCCCTTTGCGGTCCCTTTAAGTCCAGGTGCAGACGAGAGACCTTTACACAAGCATTTTTTTATTATTGAAACCTCATCGTCCGTGTGCGTATTGTTGTTCCATTTTTCCCCGCAGTATCTTTTAACCATTCCGGGCCCAGTGTCATACACCGTAATTTCCAGCAGAAAATTATCCCCCTCCTGCAGCATGCTTGAAAGATAGTTTTGCAGACCACTATGACTTTTAGATATTTGAATAAAATTTTTCTTACTGCTACGATGGATCTTGAAAAAGACTCCTCTTGTATTTGGAGACAGGTCAACTTGATTTAAATGATCCTTAGTAGCATGGTCCGCGGTGTTCTTAAGAAGTTCCCAAATGATTATCTCCAGATCATCAATAATAGCTTTGACATTTTTGACAATTTTAGACCGATAAATCTTTCCTAGTTCTGAAAAAATTCTGTACACAGACGACTCAATTTCCTGAGGAGACCCCGCAAACTGAAAATTTTGGTTGTAAAACCAGTGTGAAAGTCCCTTTTGTTTTGAATAATGGTCGAAAAAAGGTATTAGAATGGAATCGTTTGGCAAGTCTTGCAAAAAATCAATTTTCTTGTGAAACAGTTCTGTGTAGTGCTTAAACAATCCTTTTAGGGGTTCTTTTCTGTGATTGATAATTTCTTTGTGTTTCCAGGCACAAGACAAGATTACATATCCTAGATAGCTGCATGCGAACTCTCTAAGGGAAACGTCGTCATCTATTTCGACGCTTATAATGAGATCCCCCTGCTTGCAATTCCTTATCCAAGTTTGAAAAATAATTATCGCCTGAGGCAAAACACCGAAGCCGATATGATCAAAGGCTACAGGCACGAAAAAATCATGGCTTTTGACCAAATCTTGATTTAGGGTTATTTGCAACTCTTCTAAAGTCGAAATTGTAATTATTTTAGGAAACTCAAATCTTTCCATCGAACAGAATTAATTATTAAATCGAAAATGAATTGAATAAATATAAGATTATTTCCAGCTCCTTTCCCCCTGAATTTACTCACCACCTCATGAGAAGTAAAGTGGAATCGTGCGTATCCCAGAAAATTGGTTTGGTCATACCTCCTGCATTTAAGGCTAGAAAGGCAGTCGCGGATTTAGGTGTGAGATCGAAGAAATGATCTTCCAGTAAATTATCTGCCTAAGTAATATTTTCGTGCATGATTTTTACTTCTCACCTTTTCACTTCTTCTTGCAAACTTGCTTCCCGATAAATTTTTCAACTTTCAGAGATTTATCAAAATCGATGATGGTTTCCCAAGTATCAGTATTTATCAATCATTATTTCCTTAAAATCTTGCGCTTGCTCCTATGCAAACTCAGCAATTGCGAACATCTACTCTGCATTTTCTTTAAGCATCTATATCCACAATTCACTCCTGTCAATATCTGTATTCTACGTCGCGATGGCAAAATAAAATTCGTAAAGTTTTCGTATTATAAAACCTGAGTTCACTGTCGCATCATGAAACTTCCTAATAAAAGTCAACTTGGCGTAGGCTGCTTCACGTCTCAATAAGTTGGTGCTAACGCCCCACTTTTTTGACAAAACCTAAACCTCCCAAGTTCTTCGAGGCTTATGAGGACTTTGTCTGGGTAGCCTGTGGACTTTAAGTTTACATCGTTACTTTATACAAACAATTTCGCGGAGTTTTCGGATGTTTCATTAGGTACTAGTACCTGAAAGCAGCGGCTAACCAGATGCGCAGAGGGAGACGTGATGCTGTAAGCAGGAGTTTTATTGATAACAACCCATGTCTTATATTTCTACTCTTGCAAGAAAGCAGGGAAACAGTTAAATTTAATCATGAATGAAAACGTGATCTTCCTGGAAGAGCTTAGGAAAAAGATTCCAAAAACCTATTCTTTCGAGGCGGCCGTCTTCGCCAAAAAAATCCTGCTCGATTTCGAAACAATCATGAATCAATTTAGAGAAGATCCTATGACCGGCGGCAGTGGCAACCTCGATAAATTTGAGGCCGGGATCAAGGCTGTTAAAAAGTTATTGGATCAATCCGTGTTTGATGATTTTCGCAAGAGTGATAGTTTTTATGAAGCGGTGGAACAGATGGATATGGAGATAAACGCTGCGATAACATTTATTAAAGGTAAAAAGCAGCCCAAATAAACGCAGTTGGATCCAATGTGAAAAGCAATACCGGGTAGAACGCAAGAACTTATTCTTTCCACGAATTTCGGTGATGGTGAAAGCTAAAAAGGATTGCAGTCCCATTCAACATAAAAGGGCTAGGTAGAAACCTGGCCCCGTATTTAATCCGTACCCTATGAAAACTCGTGCAAATATAATAGTTTCCCAACATGCATGCGCACCTCCCCCTGCGCCAATACATATCCGTTGATGCATTAGAAGGTATTCTGAAAGAAAAAGTAGACGCGCTAGTTACAAAAATTTATAGCGAGTGGAGGGAAAATTTCGTTCGCGGCGGTATATCCGGGGAGAAAACAGGAGGGCAACATGTACCTGTCACTATCCTCAAGGGCGAGAACAACATGCCAGAGGCAGTTGGGTGCACCCTATCTATATTGATGAGGGTTGATCAGTTGGAAATAGGCACAGTGAAAATTTTCGAAGCCACCCAACAACATATTACATTTACGCCCCGCCCGCCTTATTCAGAAATATTAAGCAGCTACCTGGTTGCTGTTACCAAAGCGGGAGCCTCTATTTAACTACCGTCCTAAAAAGCCGTGTTTTAATCCAGGGCATAAAAAAGGGCCGGAATAAAAATTCAGCCCCGCTTTAAATCCAATATCCTATGAAAAACCGGCGCAAAGATAAGCGTCTTAGTTTAAAAAGTACCCGCGCAAAAAAAAGTTTTATACGGGCATATATATCTTTAAAAAACCCTAAATTGGTATGCGTTTTAAATCCTTTTTGTGAATCCCCGCACACGCCGGGGATTCTTTTTACCTGCTATCGTTGCACTTTGTCCAGTATATGCTTACCAGCAGATCAATCCTGCAGCGGTTCCATTTCTGTTACATCCAGTACACGTGGTGTGCCAATGCAGGCGAGGATACGTTCTACCTGCAAGGGTGAATAAGTGCGGCCCTGCATCGGGCCGATCAAATCACGGTAAGGCGATAAGATTCTTGCGAATCGCTTGGATGAAATGTTATAAAGTGCCAGCAATTCTTTGACAGAATAGGCGCGTATGATAAAATAGCGGCGTGGCGAAGTGGATGGATGGCCTGTATTTAAAGACGGTACCATGTTCTTAAATTGAGTAATTAATAATTAAGGTTGAAACTTTTTGCGGCGCCCCCGCCCTATGATCATCAGGGTTCGGTCCAGGCAACCTCAGCAAAAGTTTCATCCGTTTTATCCAGTTCTAAAATATCTGTGATCTCACAATTCAATGCTTTACAAATGGCTGCTAAAGTGGTAAAACGAATGCCGGTAGCCTTTCCGGTTTTCAGGATGGATAAGGTGGAGAGCGTTATATCAACTTTTTCACAGAGTTCATTCAGACTCATTTTCCGGCGCACCATCATGATGTCCAGGATTACATTTACTTGCATAACAAAAATTTAGACAATGGTTTCGTGGGCGTTTTTTAACGATGTTGCTTTTTGAAATATACTTCCGAGCACCAGCATGGATACCGCAAGGGTTAACGAAATCCCGTCGAGCTCAATCGGAAAATGAATAGCACTGCTGGCTGCACCCATGCCATTGGTCATTAATGACATTTTAGTCAGCTTCACCCCTGATAGGAATAAGCCCGTCATTCCGAACCCGAGCAAAGCCTGTAATAATAGTAACCAACCGGCAAAACGCAGGTATCGCGCATTCTCCGGGAAGAAGTAACGTCCAAGATGGAAATTGCGGAAGAGCCGGTAGAGCGCATAAAATGCCAGGGAGAGACTGCTGTAATAGAGGAGATCATAGCAGATCATGGCGATACGTTCCCCGTTTGTGGCCGGCATAACCTGGATGCGTTGCCGAAGCACTCCGTCTGACAATCTAGTCCTGTTGGAAACGCCCGCCGGGGCATGACTGCTGGCGCGATCAATACTGATGAACGCCTGATCGGTCTCCTGGATGATGGCATTGCCAGAGATACCATTTTTCCCCAGGACCAGTTGTGTATTGGATAGTTGCATGGTTAGCGGTTCATTAGTTAGTTGGGCGACAATTGCGCCGATGCCAAACAGGGCAACGAGTATGTAGCCGAGCTGAAATAAACGATAAGTGATTGTAATAAGCATAGGGGATAAATTTTCATCAAGACTAATATTCGTTTATGGAATCTCATAATCAATTGATGGGTTTCTAAAAAAATGGGGCATTATTACCTAAAAATTGTCGTACTGACGGATATGATATGCACCCTGCCTACATAAAATGGGGTTACTCACAGACAGGCCGGTTAACTTATATATATTTACTAGCCTTCTTATAGATAAATATTAAGTGTGAAGCAGCTTGCATCGAAATCCCAAGAATGTGGAAAGCGTGGCTTCACTCAACTAAACGCTGAAGTTCAATAAGGGGGAGGGCAAAAAAAAACGACGCATTTACTCGGAAGGTCACCGGATTGGAGACATGCAACAGCCAATTTGACTGGCAGTCAAATGAAAAACAGCATACCATATTTTACAACGCGCAACGTGAGCGTTAATCAATATGCCTTAGCACCGAAAGAAAGTTCGGTAAGTAGATTAATGTATTAGGACCACTTCAATCGCTCTCCTACAACGAGTCTATATTCGCAGGAATTTTTTTCGTCTGCCTGATAAAATCTAACACCGCTCTGCTCCGGCTATCGGAACGTTTTAGGCTATCTATTATATTAAAACTTCTCACAAGAAAGTGATTAAAATCCATGTCCTGACCCTCAAAATTAACAGTCTCCGTCTGGGTATAGAAGCTCGCTTCCTTTTGGGTGATAACGCGTTGCAAGGAATCGATCCGCTTTTGAAAGGATTCTTTTATTTTGTCAAGATAGCTGGAATCACTTTCATCTTTCAACTTAAACTTATTGATGATGTCCAGAACTTTTCTATCAGTTGTATTGCTTTTGATATCGTCTTTTAAATAAGAAAACAAATTCTTATAGTTTTCAATACTATTGTTCCTTATTGTAATCTCTGATTTTAGTGTATCAATAAACTTAATCATTTCATAGTCGGGAAACCAATCTGTTTGCTTATTTAAGTTAAAAATGCCTGCTTTTAAGGGAGACTTCTTTTTGATAGTATCTAAATTTGCATCAACCATTTCCCCAGAAAAAGGATTCTGTCTGGTTACTGAGTTCATCCCAGACGCACTAACAAAAATTAAACAAGCATTAATCGCTATTATCAAGTAGCTCGCCCCGTTTCGCCATTGTTGATTCTTAGCGAATTGAATTATAGCCCACGTCAAAGAAACAACTAAGGCAATACATCTTAACCAATATGAATTCATTGATGGAAAAAAACTTTGGACAACAATACAAATTAGCCAGACACCTATTCCAGCCAACGAAAGATTATCAATATCTTTTAAACCAACAAAATTTGTGGGCACAGCAGGTATAGAAGTTACAGATTTCGCCATTTTCTAGTTTACGGAACGGCAAATATATACATCATTTTTATTAGTACAATCTTGCCTGACCGAGTTTTCATCTAACTGGCAGAGGATTGCAGCCGTTTCATTGAATTGTTTTCTGCCTTTTACTACAGTGCGCGGCACGCCCAAAGTAATATCCAGTGTGAAAAGCAGTTCTTGTGGTGGCGCGTTTGACACGTTACATGTGCAGATAAGTGCATGATATTTTTACTCTGTATAGACTGCAAAACGTTCTATGATTATTAAACATCTATTAGCAGGGATCTATAGTTAATCACACATCTGGATCGCTGCGAGCACGTAACTTTTTCCAATTTTTTCTCCCTGTTCGGTAAAGAACACGTTTTCAGTGTTTTTGAAAGTTATTATGGAAAAATTTCCCTCCATCCTAAGTTCTTCCTTTAGGACCAGCCTATAATGGCCATAACAATTTTCATTGTCTACAATCTCAAATGTTTCGAAAAGGAATCCCGCAGATGGCGGCCTAGTTGTAATATTTGATAGCCGTAAAATGAAACGACGCAACCCAATAATGAAGCCTACCCTATCACCTTTAGTTTCTTCCTCAACGTACTTTATATATCCTTTGGATTCTTGAGATTTCAGATACTTAATTACATCTGCAAATTGCTCTTGAACTATGCGAACCAACTCTTCATAAACATCTGATCTGTCCATTTTGTAAAGCTTTAATAATAGAACCTGAAGATAGAATTTCTTAATCGAACTTCCCGGTTCGTTAGGAGTAAGTTTAGTTGATTTGAAATTACCTTTTCGAATTGTTCTATACTTTTAAACGAAAGTGATTCCCTTGTTCAATATGTGGTGAATTTCACTCCACCACAAAAAATCCCCGCCTTTCGGCAGGGATCTAAAACAAAAACAAGAAACGATTACAATTCCGCCCGGCGGTCATTCACCGCGGTGATGAAAAGGTCGGCTTCGGCCAGGTCCTTCTCCATGCAGGTGAGGTCGTATTGCTGTTGCAAGACAGCTACCACGCCATAGTTGTTACGGCGCTCTTCCAGGATGAACTTTTTGTATTCAGCCTTCGTGAGCTTACTCACGAGTTGCTGTTTGGCCGGACCTTCCGGCATACCGGCGATCACCTGCTGGTAAGCATCGATCTCGGCAATTACCGAAGCCAGGTCGGCGTCGATCTCTGCTGAATTGCTGGAAGCATTTTCCTGCTTTCTTTCCAGCTGTCGTTTGCGGATGTCGAGATCTGTCCGGTCTGCTGCCGCGATGGCGAGTAAGGCATTGCAGTCTGCAATGGTACTCAATAGGGATGTTGCGTAATTCATATTTTTTAAAAATTTAAATGATAATAAAAATTGGTTAAGCCGCAGCATAGCCACGGAGTTTTTCCAGGTATTGGGTGAGCATGCTTGCCTCATAAACAAGCAGGTCGATCGATAGCTGCAGTTCCAGTTGAAGTGCAGTACCATAAGTAATTTGCTGGCGTTCGGCCTGGATCATATGCCTGTTGAGCCAGGTAATATTTTGTTGCGGACCGGCAGTTGTTTCTTCCCGCTGCAGCATCACCGTAACAGCCGCCCAGCGCTTGGCCTGCTCTTCCGTTTTTGTTGCTTCCTGCAAACGCAGTTGCTGCTCGGACAGGATCTTTTTACAGGTGAGTAAACGAAGTTCCAGGTCAGCAGCAGATTTTAGTATCTGTTGCTGGTCGCCTACGATCCGGGCCATCGAAATCGCCGTAGTATTAGCGTAAGCATAGCAACCTTCCAGCTTCGCCAGTTTAAAAATGGCTTCGTCGGGAAGCATCCGGTTACCCAGTTCGACGTGCGATAATAAACTTCGCGGCACCCCCAGGTATTCTGCCAGGGTTTGCTGGCTGATGCCAAGGCTATCGCGTAGACCGGCTATCGTGGTAACAGGAACAGTATTCGGTTTTGTAAGATTATTTTTCATCATGATGATTTTATTTTTGCGCCGGGGCAATTTTTTGATAAATTTTTTTTCTGCGCGCGATATTGCGCAATTTTTTGAAATTATTTTTTGTTGCGACATTTTTGCCGTCGCAACATGTTCATTTTTCGGCCGGGTTGCGCAAGGGCAGCAATGACAGGATACTGATGTCGGGATGTTAACAGATGGCGGAACGATTGCAGTGCGGTTTGCCTCGTAGAGGGACGACACTTGCGGGCGCAATGTTAGTTTTCCTGCGGCTGCTGATTCCTTGTGACCCACCGCCACCGGCGTCATTACGGCGAAATAAGCGATCACGATCATCGTGATCAGCAGGAGTACCGCTAACGGGTGTACGAAGTCTAATGCTGAATTTTTATGTTGATGTGTTGTATAATTTGTTTTCATTTCACAAAGCAGGAATATTTTTTTTACATATTCTAATCCGTGATAGAAATTGATAGAAATTGATAGAAAATGATAGAAATCCTTAACGGTTTTTAACATACTTCTCCACGTAGAGCTTCGATAACAGGGTTAAAAAGATTTTAAAAAAATCTAGTCAACACCGAGAATTTGTTCGGATCATCTGATTAGAAAAACATCACCTGACTTTTTTGATTTTCCTTTTATGCCTCTCCAGAAAAGGAACAAAACAGGAGACCGAAATGAATTACATCCCCACTTCAGATGGAGCCCTGATTTGGCTATTGTGCTACTGTGACTTTATCATTAGCATGTTGTAACGACCTGCCTTATTAGATGCATTTGGATGCTCATGCCGATCTGCGAAAGAAAAACCGAGAAATAATTAATCGCACCGATAACCCTTGCCTCCTCAGAAGACTGCCAGCAACCTTAAATGCTGAATTCACTTTGTACAAAAGATCAGCATAGCTGCCCAAATCGGCCGTAATCGATTTGGGTGCCCTTCTTTGGTACTTTCTTGGGCAAGCAAGAAAGTACAATAAAAAATAGAATGAATAGCTACGGCAAACCTGTTGGGGCATGTTGTCAAAATCAAACGGGTTAATTTGCTGGTCACAAAACAGTACGAAAGCTGGCTCCCCTTCTATCAATTTCTATCAATTTCTATCAGAAAAATAAAATTGTAAATGGAACAACTTAATCTTGCTCTGGCCCGAAGGCCATCATTATTAAAAACTTAAATTTTATTATATGGATAGTTCTTATATCACACCAAATGTAACAGCCGGAACGATCAGCGGTACAGTCCTGGTGTTGTTGGTGAAACTTAACCTGCAAAGCATCGCTGAATCTGCAATATTAGCAGCGGTAGGTGCCCTGATCAGCTTCCTGGTTTCATTAATTTTACGAAAGGCCGAGACCCGGTTTTCTAAAAAATAAAAAAAGAGGCGATGCCTCTTTTTTATTTTCGTTACGATTCTTTCAGACGCTCCCTCGTCTCCTCAGGACTGATATGAGTAAAGGCGCAAAAAATCTCAATAGTGATCAGCGCATAATCGGGCAGCCGGTAATGTTTCCTGATAGCCCTTCTCAATCTCGCTGCGGTTGAACTGCTGATCTGCATGACCCTGCAGATATCCTTGGTCGTCATCACGGGACAGATCGTCTTCATCTCGCTAACTTTTTCTGAGCTAATAATTGCTGGCTGATATCGCCAAACAGCAGCGATGCTTCCGTGAGCTTGCGGTCCTCAAACCACTGCTCCCAATAAGCCGCAACGCAAGCACCCTCTTCGATCATATCTAATAGCGCGTAACCCAGTGCCATACTTTCGTTGTTCGTGGATCTTTTGCAGTCCCTGCCTAACCATTCGCTATCTACCATCTTTATCCATTCCCTGGCAGGTAACCGGATCTCATCATCCATCGCGGCGTTTAACCGTCTCTGGTAGTTCAGCACCTGCTGGCAAAAACGCAGGTAGGCTTCGAACGGTTGGGCGGCCTGTAAAAAGTATCCGCGGATAAGCCGGCGGAAATGGAGCGTTTCTTTCGACGGCAACGATGAACCTGGCCAGAGACAGGCCATGCTTAATAAAAACGCGACTTCCGTCAGCGCGGGAATGTTTTCCCTTTTTGAAAATATATATTCAGTTGTCTGCATAAAATTTGATTTAGGCCGACAAGATGAAACATAAAAAAATTAGCAGGGCGTCGAATGGACACGAATGGAGATGAAAGGATGCGAAAGGACATGAAGGGATACGAAAGGATGGGATTGAAAAGGATAAAAATGGTAGAACCTCAGAGGTGTTTGTACAACGACTTTGTATTTCCGGGTGAAACTCAGGATCAAAGTATCATCTGCGTAAATTCATAAACCATCAGATCGCCAGGCTGGCAATCCAGTGCTTTACAAATAGCTTCCACAAGTTCCAGCCGGATAGCTTTACCTTTTCCATTCTTCAGGATCGAAAGATTTGAAAGCGTAACGCCTACTCTTCTGCTTAACTCATTCAGGCTAACCTTTCTCTCACGCATCAGGTTGGTAAGTTTGACAATTATGGGCATGGACGGTGTAATTTATGAGTGTAAATCGGATCTGCTTTATCAAAAGAAATACGCGTTCATCGCCTCAAGAAATTCCTTGTCAGCAACAGGAAATCTATCACTTAAGACGCTGTCTATTCCACATTTTGGACACACAGCCGTTTCTCCTTCCTTCAAACTTTCTTCAAAATATTCAACGACCTCTTTTGTTTCAAACCTCTGCATACAATAAAAACAACCACAACATTGCCAGTCTTTTAATTCTTCTTTATTAGAAGAACTGCCCTTATGAGCTAATTGCAAAAAGGCAAGATCATACATGATGCATAAAATTTATTAATATTATTGCTCACCATGAAGTTTACCATTGACTGGGAAATAACCGCTACTTTTTCAAATAGAATTTTCATGATAGAACGCTTTGTCGTTGCAAAATCCCGGTGTTTATAAAGAGGGGAAATCATCAGTTACAATGGTAGAAAGTCAGGGAGCCCAGAATATACCTATTGAATCATATTTTGGTTCTGTAATTAATATTCCGTTATCCTTGTATGCCCCCCATTTTGAGTCTTTTCTTACTTTAATGATGCCGTTAAAATAATCTTTTATTTCATCGTAATTGAAGGGAATGATGACTTTCCCGGTTGCTATTTCAACAACGCCATACTTTCCATCGCTTTTTCTGATTTGAAGTAAACTGTCTGAAAACTGATTTTTTATAGCAACGTCTTCACTCAAATCTTCCATACAAAATTCCCGCCCGGCAACACCTGATTTTATGATTTTATCATCTTGATTGATTAGATAATTCTTCCCATCCAGCTGAACCAAAGCTAAGCCGTTATCAAAGTTGCAGGCCTGATCATATTTGAAATCAATTTTAACGTTATTATTAAAATCAACAAACCCCCATTTGCTGTTTTTCTTTACCTTGATTAATTTAGAAGTAATTTTGAACGACACAGCTTCATAAGCTGCAGGAATGAAGATTTTTCCTTTTGTATAACATCCCCAAAGGCCATCTTGTTTTACAAAGTAGTAAGGGTCATTTCTTACTATGTTTTCAAAATTAGCCGGAACCAGTAATTCTCCCGATTCACTAAGTATTCCAAATTTTACATGGCCATCTTTGACTACAGAAACCTCTGCCGACTTTATCTGCGCGAGGGCGCAAAAAACAATTGTTGTGAAGATAAAAGTCAAAAATATTTTGAAATGCATGGTCTGTTGATTTTTTAAAATTTCTGTTGTGCGACACGCGCTTTGGAAAGGGCATTAGTTATGATTTCGGAAAAGTGTTATAGCAAAAATATGCTCATTGAGTAAATTTTCCATTTTGATTTCGTAGATAATTCCGTTCCTGTAATTTCTCCACTCAGTCGGAGATATTATTACAAAATCTTTATTAAACCATTTTACAAATTCATTTATGCCATTCTCTTTCTCAGGAATAAGCGTCTGCCTGATAACTGTGTCTTTTTGATTCAATACCCAAATCATCTGAAACTCATTTTCTTTAAGCCATGATATCCGACTGGTACTGTCGGTAAGCTTTGCCTCAGAAAATTTTGCATTACTGCTTACTAAAGCAGCTTTGACATCCCTTTTTGAATCGCCAATAAATAGTTGCGAATAAGCACAAAAAGCATTAGCCATTAAGAAAAGAAGAATAATAAGTCTCATGGTTTTGATTCTTTTAGATGCCATCTTGTTAACATGGAATAATTCACAGTGTTTGAGGCTTTTTTGCAATTCGGCAACGGACCAACTGTCTGCCTATAATCCCAACAGTAGTGGGACTAAATGTATAAATAAAATCTGAAGTTAAGCTGCGCTAGATCAACTTCATTCCGTGCAGGGACTATAAGCCTCGATGTGCACTAACGATTATTTTTGCAATGTAGATCCCAATTGGATACAGGCTGGGTCCAGGTGAAAAGCACTTTCCCCTCTCATTCAAATATCTCCACAAACACGCCTTTATGATCGCTTAGCCTGGTTGATTTATTTTCCGTGTTATTCCAAAACCCGCTTTTTATCTTTTTATCGGCAATGAAATCTTTTGTCAACACTACGTGGTCGATGTTTTGAGCAATCTGTTCTGTCATAAGTTTCATTCCCAAATTCCCAAATGAATGGGTGAGCATTTTTCTTCCTGCGTCGGTAAAATAAAAGTTGTCGGAGAAAGAGATATTTAAGTCTCCCATAATGCAAAAATGCACGTCCTTTCCGATCCTTTCAAAATCCGCTAATTGATGGTCAAGGTCAAGTTTAAACTGGTCTCCACGATTACCAAGATTCCCGATAATCGTTCCGTAAACAACCAACTCTCCATACGGTGTGTCTATTGCCAGACATAAACTTGTATCTGCCCGGAAGGTTTGAATTTGCCTGATGATGGGATACTTTGAAAAAATACTTACCTGCCTGTCGCCGGGTTTGTAGAAACCGCCTGGAAATATTTCCGTGTGAAATACTTCATAAGCACTCCCTAAGTCTATGCATTCATTTGTCTCAGTTAAAACTAAAATGTCTGCATTTAGTTTTTGCAGGTACTCAACAATATTGGGACTTTTGTGTCCGTTTGGGGAAGGTCTTTCAATATTCCAGGTTGCAATTTTCATATTGAATGTAATGGCGGTTACGTAGGACATTTAACGAAACGGCTCAGCAAGGGCCGGAATTAGCATTCCGACCTGAGTTGAACTAAGTTATGAAACTAATGCTTGTTTTAATGCAAAGCGTTTTTGTTCTCTTTCAGCTCAAAAGCCGGGGATAATTAATGCTGTGATAGATTGTGTCTGCACGGCTTTTGTCAAAATGCTGTTATACGAAATTTTTGTAGTACTCTATGTAAGCAGATAGTTTGCTGTCAATGGATACCCATTTTTCCAGATTAGTGATTTGATATCTGTCATATATACCAGAATCTGTAGCAATAATTAAAAAATGCAAATATGTTTTTCCCTGTGGTCGGGAAACGATATAGGTTTCATAAACGCTGTTCCAGGTATAAAAGATTTCATTTACCTGGATCCCTGATGCGGAAATTTCTAAACAGATTTTCATTTCATCAGCATTGATATATGCGATGAAGGCGATGCCTAAAAATAAAACAAATGAAAGAATGAATGGATTAAATGAATGAGTAATAAACATCGAACGCCCTAAGAAGAAAATAAGAAATGCGAGAACAACAGCAACAGAAATCGGATTTAATTTAAACACTTCAAACTTATGGGAACTAAGGCGTTGAATCGCTTTTTTATAACAGGGTGCAAGATCCTTGGTATTATAAATTAACGTAGTTGGCCTAAAGATATGATCTGAAAAACTAAATGCATTTTGCTCTTCAGTTGTCAGCAGCGAAAGAATACGTGCTTCATCAAATGGTACTTTCAAAATGGAGGCTTTTAATTATTTCGTATAACGTTCGCGGCTTTGTGCAGTTAGGGTCGACTAAACGTCAGCCCGGACTGAAGTTAAATTTATAACTAAAAGCGGAAATTTAGAACCACTGTCCGCCAGGATGGCGGCTGCCGAATATAATTCTGAAGCATTTCCTACTCGTCCAATAATTCCTGGATTTCTGATTGTAAAATTGGGAGATGCCGGATAACTATGCCCCAAATCACATCATCAGATACAGCGTCATAACCGTGAATAATTCTGTTTCGTGTATCAACTATTTTTCTTGAATTTGATATCAGAATTGTTTCGTCACGTTTTAGAATACGGCTTAAAGCTTCGCCTATTATTTCAATATTTCTTTCTACAGCTCGTTTGGTACGGAGGTCACTTTGATATCTCACAAACTACTTATTAATGTCAATTATGAAACTTTCAATTTCCATAATGGCATTCAAAATATCATGAAGCCAGGCTTTAATATCAATGTCCATAAACAAGTTGTCTTTGTTTGTTAATAGACTGTCTGAGATATGGATTTTTTATCGCTTTCTCTTCCAAAAGATCAATGTCTCTTTTAAATATGTCCTGTAAAGAAAATTTGAAGTCGAAGTAGTTGTCTGCATAATCTTCTACCGCTATGTTTGTGAAGTCGACAATCAGGTCGATGTCACTTTCCTTATTAAAATTGTCAGTCAAAACAGAACCGAATGCGTAGAGGCTTTTAACTTTATGCGTTTCACAAAGTTTAATTATGGCTTCTGTATATGTTTCCAGTCTTTTCATTGTTAATTATGCCAGACAAATTTACGTGATTTTATCTCACGGAATTCCGTGTCGAATCTTGAAGGGTAGCGGAGATATAGATACAACGCAGTGCTTAGGGCAGCAGATATTTGAGTCTTTACCACAGAGCTTATAGAGTTGAGCACGGAGATTCACAGCGTATTCGCCACTAAGACACTAAAAACAAAGAATCACAAAGAAGTGATGTTCCATATGTTGGTTTCTGTACTTTTTGAGCATCTTTTTTACGCTTGAATTTTTACTTTACACTTTGCGCCTTCGCTCCTTCGCGTGCCTTGCGGGAAACGTTCTAATTCTTTAATTCCACTCTGTTATAAAACCTCACTGCAATCGAATCCAACTCCGAACTATTTCGGTATTGCAGGCAAACATTCATCGTCACTCTTTTATTTTCAATTGTCCAGGAAGCGGCTGGTCGGTTGGCAAATGCAGTTGCGAGGCTGTCTGCAAGTTGCAGCACTTGGGAATCATAATTCAAGCATTCTTTATTGGCGGCACTGGAGGCATCTGTTGAATCGATACGGCGGGTCAATTCCGCGGGATATACTTTGTGCAGGCAGCGGGTAAAGACTTCGTTTTTAAAGTTCGTCATCCACGGGCCTTCGTGCAGTTTGACAAGAGAGACATCGCGGTTAGGCGTAGCCGGGATATTCCGCTGACTGCAGGAAAGAAGAAGGAGTAATAAAATGAAAATTGGACAAATTGTTTTCATGATTGATAGTTTACCACAGAGTTAAAGGAGTTTTTTCACAGAGTGCCACAAAGTTTTTTGCCACTAAGGCACAAAAAAACAAAGACGCACGAAGGCTTTACCACAGAGTTACCAGAGTTGAACACGGAGTTTAACAGTGTAATTTTTCTTCGCGGCCTTGCTCCCTTGCGTGCCTTGCAAGAAACCATTTTTCTCCTTTGTTAGTTAGCTGGAAACTGCTGCTGCATCAAGTTTCGCTCTTTCGTAGAGCAGTCGTTGGGCTGCTGCCACATTCGCCTCCTGCCCTTTCCAGGTATCTAAGGCCGGTTGCTGGATCGCACGGGCAAAAGAAAAGGAAAGAATCCACGGCAGTTGGTTGCGGAAATTTTTATGCATACTCAGCAAATGGGCCGCAGCCATCTCCGGTGTTTGTCCGCCCGATAAAAACGCAATGGCAGGTACGGCAACGGGAACGGATGCACGCAGGCAATTCACGGTCGCTGCTGCTACTTCATCCACCGTATTCTGCTGCGAAGCCGCTTCTCCCGCAATCACCATATTGGGTTTCAGGATGATCGCTTCGATGTCCACGTTAAACAAATACAACTGATCAAATAACTGCTTCAGGCACTTTTCCGTCACATCGTAACATCGCCCGATCGTATGGTCCCCTGTCATCAATACTTCGGGTTCCACCATCGGAACGAGATCCGCTTCCTGGCACAGCGCGGCATACAAGGCCAGCTGCTGCATATTGGCCGCTATACACGCTTCTGTGGGAATGTTTTTATCAATCGTGATCACGGCACGCCATTTGGCGAAACGGGCACCCAGGGTTTTATATTCGGCTAATCGTTCCCGCAAGCCGTCGAGTCCTTCGGTAATTTTCTCACCGGGGAAACCGGCCAGTGGTTTTGTGCCCTGGTCTACTTTAATCCCCGGTATGATGCCCGCATCTTGCAAAACTTGTATAAAGGGAATGCCGGTTGCGGTTTGCTGCCGGATCGTTTCATCAAATAAGATCGCCCCGCCAATGCTCTCCGACAAACCAGGCGTTGTGATGATCATTTCGCGATACCGGCGGCGCATCTCTTCCGTTTGCGGGATGCCTGCCGCCGCGAAGCGCTTATTAGCGGTAGCCGTACTTTCATCCATGGCCAGCAATCCTTTTCCATTCGCGAAAAGTTGCTCAATCGTCTCTGTTAAAATTTGCTTATTCATAATCCCGCGTTTATTGATGGAAAGATAGTCCCGTCCCCGTGCGTGTGTCACGCACCAAGGCGCAGCTTATTCATGATCCCCCGTTTATTGATGAAAAAATAGTCCCGTCCGGGTCCGTGTGTCACGCACCAAGGCGCAGGTATTTTTCGAGTCCTGTTTATTCATCGCTTGCATTTGTGCATGAAGGAAGGCTTTTCGCCCGGGAAAAGAAGTTAACGAAGCGCTAATCCCAGGCTGGCTAACTGCTTCGCTGTATCCTCCCAATTTTTATGGGCGATACTGGTAAGCCCCAACTCCTGCCCCACTTCCACAAACATTTTCGTATCATCGATGTAAACAATTGCTTCCTTCGCCACCTGCGCCAGTTCCAGTGCAAGGTCGAAAATTCCTTTACCGGGTTTCCTGCGATCGATGTAACAGGAAGAGACGAAGAAGTCGATGAATTCATTCAGTCCGAACTTATTGATGCGAAAATTATTTAGTTCCCGCGATTCATTATTAACCGCAACGATCTTCAGACCATGTTGCGCTTTCAATGCTTTAATGAAGGCAATCATCTCATTGTCTGCCGTTGATAACGAGCACATGTAATCGCGGAATTGCTGGTAGGTAAATTCACGCTTTTTATAAAATACCACAATGTCCAGGTATTCAGCTAACGTCATCCTGCCTTCTTCATGCGGCACGAACACTTCATGGTGACGATCCTCCATCTCATCCCTGTCCAGGCCAAATTTATCCGCCGCCTGGTACCTGAATTCATGCCCCCAGCCTTTCGATAATAATACGCCGCCAATATCAAGGAAGAGGGTGCTGACTTTATTTTCTGTCATAAAAAGTAATTCTTTCTCGCTAAGGTACGTAGTAAGTCTTTGTGCTTCTTTATGACTTCCTGCCTTTGTGGCGAGACTCCGTGCTAAACTCAATTAACGCTGTGGTTAACCAACTTTGTGTTTCTTTGCGTCTTCCCGCCTTTGTGGCGAGATTCCGAGCTAAACTCAGTTAACGCTGTGGTTAACCAACTTTGTGTTTCTTTGCGTCTTCCCGCCTTTGTGGCGAGGCTCCGTGCCACTCTCATTTACCTCTGTGGTTAACCAACTTTGTGTTTCTTTGTGTCTTCCCGCCTTTGCGGCGAAAAAACTCTGTATACTCTGTGGTAAAAATATTAAAAAAAGTTCTCAGCAATTTAGCCTTCCAGGTAATCCTCGCGATCGTGTCGGGTATCCTAATCGGCTATTTCTATCCAGCCACGGCTATTAAAATGGAATGGATCGGCAAAGCCTTTATCAGCATTATTAAAGTCTTTATTGCGCCGATCATTTTTCTCACCGTTGTCCTCGGTATCAGCAGTGTCGGCGATTTAAAAAAGGTGGGACGTGTCGGCGTAAAGGCATTGGTTTATTTTGAGATCGTCACCACCCTTGCTTTAACCATCGGCATTTTCATCGCCTGGCTGTTACAGCCCGGTAAAATCGACAAAGGCTCTTTAGGTAGCATGGATGCGGGAAAATACACAAGTAAAGTCACCGAAGCATTCGACTGGGGAAGGTTTTTTCTAAACAACCTCACGCTGCAGGTGCTGCTGGCTGCCATCATAACCGGCATCATTTTAAGCTATTCCAGGCAGAGAGAAAAAGCCGTAAACTTTCTGACCAGGATTTCCAAAATCGTGTTTAAGGGTCTGCGCTATGTGATGTATCTCGCGCCGCTCGGGGCCTTCGGCGGCATGGCTTTCGCCGTGGGGAAATTCGGGTTGCATACCCTGGTCCCCCTGGGTAAACTGATGATTTGTGTTTACCTGACGATGGCCATATTTGTCTTCCTGGTTTTAGGTGCGATCCTCCGCTTTTACAACCTCAGCATAATTAAATTTTTAAAAGATATTAAGGAAGAATTGCTGATCGTGTTTGCGACCTCTTCATCGGAGTCTGCCCTGCCCTCTTTGATGAACAAATTAGAAACGATGGGTTGCAGTAAATCTGTGGTGGGCCTTGTGGTCCCGACCGGCTATTCGTTTAACCTGGACGGCACATCCATTTATCTTTCCATGTCCGTGATATTTTTAGCTCAATTATACGATGTGCATTTATCGTTTGCAGAAATGCTCTCTGTCATCGGCATCCTGATGATTACGTCCAAAGGTGCGGCAGGCGTGACGGGAAGTGGCTTTATCGTATTGGCGTCTACACTCACCGCCTTGCACAAAATCCCGATTGAAGGACTCGCCTTTTTACTAGGTATTGATAAATTCATGAGCGAAGCGCGGGCGATTACGAATATCATTGGCAATGGAGTGGCGACGATGGTAATAGCGAAAAGCGAAAACGAGTTTGTGCATCCTGGTCGCCACGAAGACACAAAAATTAAGGGGCACGAAAATTAATCTGCTGATAGTAATTCCATCAATCGATAGTTAATATAATAAGTTGTTCTTCCAATTTTTTGAGGTTTTAAAATATTGGCATCCGTCAATTTCTTTAACCATTGCTGATGAATTTTTGGTTATTTTCTGCTTTCCCGTTCCTTTAAGGGGGCTGGTTCGACATGAAATTAATATCATGTCGAAAACAGTAATTATTTTCGACATGAAACTGTGTAACTGTCGGGATATTCGCTATAAAATGTCTGATATGTAGGATTAATAAGCCTTTTTCGACACAAACAGCGGCGCTGGATACAATTCCATGAAATATGGCTCCCGGGTATCATATCTTAATGATAATCTCAGGTAGAGCATTTCACCTGGTTGATAAACAAGAGGAATGACTCTTTGTGTTTGTATAACTGGTAAGGCTTATATACAGTATGGACATGGGTTCTAGCGGAAATAAAAACAGGACAAGTGGAAATATTTTCAACTTGTCCTGTGAAGTCGGGATGACAAGATTCGAACTTGCGACCCCACGCCCCCCAGACGTGTGCGCTACCGGGCTGCGCTACATCCCGTTTTTCCGGATGGGACGGTCACGGCACCTTGACGTGTGTCCCGCCAGAAGCGGGACTACATCCCGTTTTCCAGAAGACGCCGTTACTTCCCCGAGACGTGTGCCCCGCCACAGGCGTGACTACATCCCGTTTTCCGGATGGCAAAAATAATAGCAAAAAAGGAATTCAATAAACTAAAAAAAGCATCAGTTTTGTGCCATTCATGGCAATTATACCGAATAAGGTATAGTTATACATTTCTCAAGAGTATTATACCCGATAAGGTATAATGCTGATAATTTTTTCAGTGTTTATGGCTGTATATAAAATGCAGGCAGAACAGTAATCCATGGATTTGTCCTGTCGAAAAATTAATTAGAAACGAACTTCAACCCGATGATCGATGCGATCAGGGTAACGAGAAAGAATAGCCGCCAGAATACAGCGGGCTCTTTAAATACGATAATACCGACGAGCACGGTGCCTACGGCCCCCACACCGGTCCAGACGGCATAGGCGGTGCCGATCGGCAGCGTCAGTGTGGCTTTATATAACAGGAACATACTGATACTTAAGCAGGCGAAAAATCCCAGCCACCAGAGTATGGCCGTATTACCTGTGGTTTCCTTTGCTTTGCCAAGGCAGGTAGCGAAGCCCACTTCAAATAACCCGGCGATAATGAGGATGATCCAGTTCATAAAATCGTTTGCGTAAAAATAAGTTTTGTTAACCACAGAGTAAAGGGAGGTTGACAAAGAGTTTTTTTCGCCACTAAGAAATTTACCACAGAGTAGACAGAGTTTGACACCGAGTTGGCAGAGTTTTTTTGTCGGCACTAAGACACTAAAACAGAAAGAAGCACAAAGAATAATAATGCCGTTAGTCGGCAAGATCGGAAGGGGCGCGCGTTTTGACCTTGAAAAAAAAATCCCCGCTGCTGTTACACAACGGGGACTCTCCCACTTTTTGCTAAGTTATTTATTAGTAGCCCATTCCGCCCATATCAGGAGCGCCATGAGAATGCGGTGCTTCTTCTTTAGGTTTGTCGGCGATCACACATTCTGTGGTCAGCAACATTCCTGCAATAGATGCAGCATTTTCTAAAGCCACACGGCTTACTTTAGTCGGATCGATAACACCGGCTTTAAACAGGTTCTCATACACTTCAGTACGTGCATTGAAACCGAAATCGCCTTTGCCTTCTTTAATCTTCTGGATCACGATAGAACCATCAATTCCTGCATTAGATGTCAGCGTACGAATGGGTTCTTCCAATGCACGGCGAACGATCTGCATACCAGTTTGTTCGTCTGCGATCTGGCCTTTTACTTTCGGATCCAGGCTCGCAATCGCGCGGATATAAGCCACACCACCACCTGGTACAATGCCTTCTTCCACCGCTGCACGTGTTGCATGTAATGCATCATCAACACGGTCTTTCTTTTCTTTCATTTCCACTTCTGTAGCAGCACCTACATAAAGAACGGCAACACCACCAGCTAATTTCGCCAGGCGTTCCTGTAATTTTTCTTTATCGTAATCTGAAGTCGTGTTTTCTACCTGTGCTTTAATTTGATTCACACGGGCAGTGATATCTTTTTTCTGGCCTTTACCACCAACGATCGTTGTATTGTCTTTATCGATGGTAACAGAAGCAGCTTGTCCTAAGTAAGTCAGGTCTGCATTCTCCAGTTTGTAACCTTGTTCTTCGCTCACAACGATACCTGCAGTTAAGATCGCGATATCTGTCAGCATTTCTTTACGACGGTCACCAAAGCCCGGTGCTTTTACAGCAGCCACTTTGATCGTACCACGTAATTTATTTACCACCAGTGTTGCCAGGGCTTCACCTTCCAGGTCTTCTGAAATGATCAGTAACGGACGGCCGGTTTTAGCCACCATTTCCAGGATGGTTAAAATATCCTTCATTGCTGAGATCTTCTTATCGTAGATCAGGATGTACGGGTTCTGCAATTCTGTTTGCATTTTTTCGCTGTTGGTAACGAAGTAGGGAGACACATAACCACGGTCGAATTGCATACCTTCTACGATATCAACTGTAGTATCAGTTCCTTTCGCTTCTTCAACAGTGATCACACCTTCTTTACCAACTTTCGCGAAAGCTTCAGCGATCAGCTTACCAATTGTTTCGTCATTATTGGCAGAGATCGTAGCCACCTGCTGAATCTTTTTGCTGTCGTTTCCAACAGTCTGGGATTGACTACGCAGGTTCTCAACGATTAAGGTAACCGCTTTGTCGATACCGCGTTTCAGGTCCATCGGGTTTGCACCGGCAGCCACCATTTTCAGGCCTTCGCTGATGATAGACTGGGCAAGAACAGTGGCAGTAGTGGTACCATCACCTGCGATATCTGCAGTTTTAGACGCCACTTCTTTCACCATTTGAGCACCCATATTTTCGATCGGGTCTTCCAGCTCAATTTCTTTCGCAACAGTAACACCATCTTTAGTTACCTGTGGAGCACCAAATTTCTTTTCGATTACCACGTTACGGCCTTTTGGACCAAGGGTAACTTTTACAGCGTTGGCCAATGTGTCCACGCCTTTCTTCATTTTATTTCTTGCTTCGATATCGAAGTAGATCATTTTAGACATAAAACTTGATTTGATATTTTGCTAACCGGATGCCGGCCAGCGAAGTGAATGATTGTTATTATTTATCGCAGCGGCAATTAAACGATCGCCAGGATATCGCTTTCGCGCATGATCAGGTATTCGATACCTTCTACTGTTAATTCAGACCCGGCATATTTACCATACAATACGGTATCACCAGCCTTAACTGTTGTAGGATCGTCTTTTTTACCAGGGCCCGCAGCCAGTACAACACCGCGTTGTGGCTTTTCTTTAGCAGTATCAGGAATGATAATTCCTCCGGCAGATTTCTCTTCAGCCGCAGCAGGTTGCACAATTACTCGGTCGTGTAAAGGAGTAATGTTTAACTTTTTCGCCATAATTCAATGATTTGATTTGTTTAAAATATGCCCTTTTTTTGGGTATGCGAATGTAGGCTAATTCCATACCAAAACCTGTAAAAAGAATAGTTGGCAGGGATTCGCACGGTATGTCAGGCTTTGTTAAAAAAGAGTCGGACAATTTTTCATTTACCGAATATTTATACGCTAAAAAGGAGCCCTCAACGTATAAAACCTTAATTTTGCCCACTTAATAAAGTTCTTTAGAGATGATTAGCAGAAGAAATATCCGTGTGAAAGTGATGCAGACCCTCTACACGATCGATAGTGTGAGCGGGGAAACCAAACCAGGCGAGCCTCTGGTAATTCTCACCAAAAAAATTGAACAGAGCCGCCAGCTTTTTACCTACCTGATCTATTTTATTACTGAAACGGCACGTTATGCCGAGACAGATGCACGCCAGAAAGCCAGTAAACATCTCCCTTCAGCAGAAGATCTCGCCATCAACACCAAGTTAGCCGGCAACGAAATTCTCTGGAAGATTTTGGAAGATGTGAGTTTTAAATCTGCAGTGGACGAGATGAAGATGCACCTGCTCATCGACAGGGAATTGTTGAAAAAGACTTACCAGCAACTCGTGCTTTCTCCTGAATACAAAGAATACATCGACGAACAATCCAGGGATAAGAAATCTGAAAAGCGCATGCTTGATTTCATCTTTACCAACCTGATGTTGCCCAACGATAATTTCACCAGCCACCTCGAAGAGCATTTTATCAACTGGGACGATGATGCCGAAATGATGTACACGCTGGTGCTGAATTTTTTAAACAAACCGGCACAACAAAGCTTTCATGATATTTTAAGTAAAGACAAATGGATCTTTGCGAAAAGCCTGTTGCAGACCGTACTCGAAAAATCAGAGCAAACACTGGCGCTGATCAAACCTAAACTAAAGAACTGGGATGCCGACAGGATCGCATCGCTGGATCTGATCATTTTACAAATGGGCGTTTGCGAATTCCTGTATTTTGAAACGATTCCCACCAAGGTGACGATCAACGAATACATCGATCTCGCGAAGGCATACAGTACACCTCAAAGCGGCCAGTTTGTGAACGGCCTTTTAGATAATATTCATAAAGAACTTACAGCTGAAAACAAGATCGAGAAAATCAGTTTTAAAGACAGTACCATTTAATATAAAAAAACAACTATGCTTAAAGCAATTATTTTAACCGGTTTGATCAGCGCAAGTTTGCTGAGCTGCGATGTACGCAACAAAGACAAGCAGGCATCTTTAACCAATACCGATACCACGAAAATGGCATCGGCGGAACCTACCACTGTACAAATCATCGACTCTGCCTACAACTTTGGAAAGGTGATCGATGGCGAGATCGTGGAATACAGTTATCGTTTTAAGAACGTGGGCAAAGCGCCATTGGTGATCGCTACGGCAACAGCAAGCTGCGGTTGTACGGTACCTGAAAAGCCCGAGCAGCCTGTATTACCGGGTGAGATCGGTTTTATTAAAGTGAAGTTCAACAGTGAAGGCCGTGTTGGCCAGGCAGAGAAAAAAGTGAATGTAACTTCCAATGCCAGTCCTGATTTCCCACAGCTGATGCTTACGGGCGAAGTTGTGGCCAAAGCCAAATAATTTTCATTCTTATAACCATTCGTTTATTAAACAGCACAACATGCAATTATTAAGTATTTTTCTTCAGTCGCCGGCAGGCAGCAGTACCACTACCCTGTTCATGATGGGCGGTATGATCCTGGTGTTTTATTTTTTTATGATCCGCCCGCAGGCAAAAAAAGCCAAACAACAAAAGCAATTCATCACCGATATGCAAAAAGGCGATAAGGTTGTAACGATCGCCGGTATTCATGGTAAGATCAATAAGATCAATGAAGACGGGACAATGGAAATCGAAACCAGCCCGGGCAGTTATATCAAAATTGAAAAATCTGCGATCAGTATGGAATGGACAGCCAACGTAAATAAAGTTCCGGCTGCAACAACAAAATAATCACCGGCCCGGTAATGTCTTCAACGATTTACCGGGCTTTTTTTTGACTAAAATTTTAACGATGCTGCGCATTGGCCTTACGGGTGGAATGGGTTCCGGTAAAACAACCGTAGCGAAGATATTCGAAGTATTGGGCATCCCGGTGTACTATGCTGATGATGCGGCCAAACGCCTGATGAATGACAACGCCGTGTTGCGTGAAAAGATTATCCAGCATTTCGGCGCAGATACTTACCATGAAGGCCAGCTCCAACGGCCGAATCTATCTAAGAAAGTTTTTAACGACCCTGAAAAATTAGCGCTCCTGAATTCCCTTGTACATCCTGTAACCATTGCTGATGCGGAGTCCTGGATGCAGTCACGAACCGCGCCTTACGCGATCAAAGAAGCCGCATTGATTTTTGAAACAGATGCCTACAAATACCTCGATCTTGTGATCGGCGTCAATTCTCCATTGGAACTTCGCGTAAAGCGTTCTATGGATCGGGATCATATTGCTGAAGAAGAAGTGCGTTCCCGCATGGCACGGCAGATGGATGAAGCAGAAAAACTGGGGCGCTGCGATACAGTGTTTATCAATGATGAACAATCCCTGCTGATCCCGCAGGTGATCGCGTTTCATGAGCATTTGCTGTCGCAGATCATCAATCCATTGTAGCGATGCCGCAAGCTGCATTGTTTTACCACAGAGGAAAAGGAGTTTGACACAGAGTTTTTTTTGCCACTAAGGCGCGAAGACAGGAAGAAGGGTTTACCACAGAGACAGAGTTTTGCACAGAGTTTAAAAAAGTTTTTTTCTTTCGCAGCGGGATGCTGTTTGCCAAACGCCGTCGTCGTCTGGTCTCCTGCCAACGACTTCTTAAGCTATTTTTTTTCGCCACTAAGGCGCGAAGACAGGAAGAAGGGTTTACCACAGAGTAGACAGAGTTTTGCACAGAGTTTAAAAAGAGTTTTTTTCTTTCGCGCGGAATGCTGTTTACCAAACGCCGCCGTCTGGTCTCCTGACCAACGACTTCTTAAGCTATTTTTTTTCGCCCCTAAGGTGCGAAAAGAGAAAGAAGGTTTTACCACAGAGTAAAAAGAGTTTTTCTCAGAGTTTCACAGAGTTTTTTTTCGCCACTAAGGCGCGAAGCCAGGAAGAAGTACCGCCGTGGTTGCTGTTTTCACCACCCATTTTATGATCATGAACCCGTTAGTCAGGAGACCAGACGGGGGCAACAAACAAATTTGACTTTTACTTTTCAATAGAGATCCCTTTTGCGCCCTTGCACCCTTGCGTGCTCTGCGGGAAACTCTTTCCCAATTCCTTGCCGTGCAATAAATCTATTTTCCTTCGCGCGATTTGCATCTTCGCCGCTTTGCGAGAAACCTTTCCCCAATTTCTTGCCGTGCAAGAAATCTATTTTCCTTCGCACGCTTCCGCGCCTGACGTATCTGCGAAAAACGTTTTCTATTTTAACTCTGCCAACGCATCGGCAATCTTTTTAAACCCCGCTTCAATCTTCTCCACGCTATTCGCGAATGAAACACGAATACAATTCGGTTCACCAAAAGCCTTCCCGGTTACGACAGACACATGCGCTGTATTTAAGAAATACATACACAACTCATCAGCATTAGCAATGGTTTCGCCGGCGGGGGTTTTCCTGCCGAAGTAATGATGCACATCAGGAAAAACATAGAAAGCGCCCGGTGGTTCACTGCAGGCGATATTGGGAATCGCATGCAGGAGTTCCATCACTTTCGCACGGCGTTTTTTAAATTCAGCTACCATTGCTTCCGTGGGGCGCAGGTCGCCCGTTAGTGCGGCTATGGCTGCCCGTTGGGTGATCGAATTGGTGGCACTGGTGAATTGCCCCTGGATCTTATCGCAGGCTTTCGCGATTTCTGCAGAAGCAGCGATATAGCCAAGGCGCCAGCCCGTCATCGCGAAGCCTTTGCTCAACCCGTTGATAACGATCACGCGGTCTTTGATGGAAGGAAATTGTGCGATGCTTTCATGCGCACCGATGAAATTAATATGCTCATAGATCTCATCACTCATTATGCAAACCTGCGGGTGTTGTTCGAATATCTTGACCAATGCTGACAATTCTTCTTTCGTGTAAACCGCCCCTGTCGGGTTGCAGGGCGATGAGAACATAAATAACCTCGTCTTCTCTGTAATCGCAGCTTCGAGTTGCTCCGGCGTTATCTTGTATCCATTGTCCAGCGTGGTTTGTACGAGCTTCACTGTTCCCCCACCCAGCTTCACGATCTCGCTGTACGTTACCCAGTAAGGTGTCGGAATGATCACTTCATCTCCTGCATCAACAATCGCTAAAACGGTATTGGCAATGCTTTGTTTCGCACCGGTGCTCACCACGATTTGCTCCGGCGTGTAATCTAACCCGTTATCCCGCTTTAATTTTTCGCAGACAGCCTGGCGCAGATCGAGGTAACCCGCAACCGGTGTATAATGACTGTAATTATCGTCGATCGCTTTTTTCGCGGCTTCTTTAATATGATCCGGCGTATCAAAATCCGGTTCGCCTAAACTCAGGTCTGTAATGTCGATTCCCTTTGCCAGGAGTTCGCGGCCGAGCTTGGCCATTTTCAGGGTTTCCGGTTCATTAAAACGCGTGAGTAAAGAAGACAACTGCATACAATCGAAATTTGTTAATGGACAAAAGTAGTTTATTTATCGTAGGAGAATTTTACAACGGAAAGGTCGGGCTGGTAAACTCTTTTTCTTTTTAATTCATAATCATACAATGCCCTGCCGAGGTTTTTCATAAACGGCAGGCCGATCGTTTCATAATCGTATTTGTCATCATTCATCACGTTATCGGTATTGCATAAAATAGCGGCGGAAACAATGAACTCAATGTTCTTTTCATAATCCACGATGTAGGCCGCATCCACCAACTGCCCATAAGCAGTTCCTGATTTATTGAAGATGCGGATATTCTTCGGCAGGGAACCACGCATATTGCCATATAACAGGTGTTTGATATAGCTATCCTGGTAAGAACTATCATAAGCCGGATAAACCGTTTCGCCGGGGAACTGCGACATATACTGCATCACGAAGCGACGATCATCTTCGGTTAAATTGAAACGCTGATTTGGTTTCACACTGTTCGGAAAGATGAGCCCTGTGAGCATGGCATTCAGGTCCTGCAATTCCAAGCGGTTCTTTTTAGAAAAATCCATCGGTCGGTTGACCAGTTGCCCGCCGGCATAATGTGCTTTACCGATGGAGTCGGTACGTTTTGCAAAAGCCTTTTTATTAAACTGCATCGGCTGCGCGAACAACAAGCGCATATTTGAATCATAAAAATTGATGGGGTTCGTATGGCGGTTCTCATCTTCTGATAAAAAGATATTCAGGCGATGCTGGATCGCGACGTCTTTGAAACCTTTTTTATGTAATTCATCATTGATGTATTCCTGTCCTAAAAATTCATACAAACGGTTGAAAGCATCGTTGTCGCTCACTAAAAAGATCTTCTTAATATAGTTCGCAATCGTCGGGCGGCCATCCGGGCTGTTGGGTTCGTTGTATACTGCTGTCTGCCCGCCATACGCAGCTTCCGTGATCATCGTCGAATTGCGGTTGATGCCTTTATCAGCCAGTTCATTCAGGCGTTGCAAAGCCAATAATGCCACAGGGAATTTTACCGTTGACGCCGGGTAGAAATAACGGGCATTGCTTTTATTGAAAAAATGCTGTTGAAAGCTGGGGTTACCATTTTTATCGCGGTTGATCTCCGTGTAGATGATCTGAACATTCAGGTCTTGCCGTTTAGCCAGTACATCATTGAAAACACCGGGGTAATTTTTAAAGATATTCTCGAAGAAAACATCGCCTGCATCATTTGCTTTTACAACCGGAATTACAGGCGTTGGCGTGGCCGGGGTGGGAACCGTTGTCACAGGTGGCGCGGCAGGTATCTTTTTGGCGGGGGAACAACTGATGGCCATAACGATAAGAATTACAGGAGATAAAATGCGAAAACGGGCAGCGATCATGCGTAAAATTTGACTGCAAAATGGGTAAAATTCTAAAAAAAACCAGCAACTATCTTCAATAGCATTTTCCCCTATCTTTGCACACTTGAAAAAAATTATCAAAACAGCTTACAAAAGTACATTAACATGAAACTGAAAGGTTTAGTTTGGTTTTTTACCATTGCCTTAACGCTGATCTCTTTGTGGGAACTCTCTTACACCTGGGTGGTACGCAGTTATGAAGGAAAAGTAAAAACGCAGGTTGAGCGCACTGTGAAGAACAGCGCCGGAAATTTATCTGCAGATGAAAGAGACGCATTGGTGAAAGCTAAAGTGCAGCATATCCTGGACAGTACAAAGGATAAGCCGATCTTTCCGATTGTAGGCACCACTTATCAAAAGTGTAAAGAAAATGAACTGAACCTTGGTCTTGATCTGCAAGGTGGTATCAGCGTAACAATGGATGTGAGCCTGGAAGGTTTATTAAAATCTTTAAGCAACAACCCTGCTGATCCTTCTTTATTGAAAGCGATCCAAACAGCAAAGGCGCAAAAGATAAACAGTGAAGAAAACTTCATCGACCTTTTTAGCAATGCCTACATTCAGCAAAATGGTGGGGGCCGTATGGCTTCGATATTTGCAGGTCCGGGTAAAGACATTAAGATCGGCGATGGGGATAACACCGTTACCAGTAAATTAAAAACTACTGCGAAAGGTGCGATCAACCAAACCTACAAGATCCTGGTAAAGCGTATCGATAAATTCGGTGTGGCACAACCTAATATTAACCTGGATGAAAATCGTGGGGTGATCAACGTAGAGTTAGCAGGCATCAACGACCCGGAAAGGGTGCGTAAATATTTACAGTCTTCTGCTAACCTGCAGTTCTGGGAAGTTTACCGCATTGATGAACTGGCTTCTTCTTTAAAAGCAGCAGACGATAATTTGCATAACTACCTGAATGGTGTAAGTGCACTCGATTCAGCTGCGATCAAAGACACAACAAAAGCAAAACAAAACGAAGCGCCTTTCTTCCGCGTGATCAACCCGATCGACGTACAAACGGATAAGAACGGTAAGCAATTTTTTGCAGCAGCGATTGGTAATGTGGCTTTACAGGATACCAGCAAATTCTTTAGCTATATCAACAACGATGTGGTAAAATCTGCACTTCCTGCCAACGCCAAATTCTTATTAGGTGTTGAAGAGAAAGCAGAGAAAGGCAATCAGCGTTTCTTCCCTTTATATGTTGTGAAAACTGTTCCGGGTTCTATCAAAGCACCACTCGAAGGTGATGGCGTAGAAGACGCGAAACAGGATTACGATGAAATGGGCAAAGCTGCGATCAAAATGCAGATGACCAGCGTTGGTTCTAAAACATGGGCACGCTTAACAGGTAAAAATGTTGGCCGCCCGATTGCGATTGCTTTGGATGATATCGTATATAGCGCACCGAATGTAAACGGCGCTATCGAAGGTGGTAACTCTGAGATCTCTGGTAGCTTCACAGTAGAAGAAGCACAGGATCTGGCAAATATTTTAAAATCAGGTAAACTGGATGCTCCTGCGAAGATCGTGGCAGACCAGGTTGTTGGTCCGACACTCGGTCAGCAGGCTGTAAAAGGCGGTGCAACTGCATTTGCCCTTGCATTTATCGTGATCTTTATCCTGATGCTCGTGTATTATAACACGGGTGGCTGGGTAGCAAACATCGCATTGATCTTAAACCTGCTGTTCACGATTGGTGTACTGGCAGCGATGGGCTTTACGTTAACTGCAGCCGGTATTGCCGGTTTGGTGTTGACGATCGGTATGGCCGTGGATACGAACGTAATCATCTTTGAAAGAATCAAGGATGAATTGAATAAAGGTAAAAATTACCAGCAGGCAGTTCATGACGGTTATCGTCGTTCGCTGGCCCCGGTTATTGATGCCCACGTTACTTCATTGCTGACGGCGATCATCCTCGTATATTTTGGTTTAGGCCCGGTACTTGGTTTCGCAACCACGCAGATCATCGGTATCTTATTGTCTTTATTCTGTGGTATTCTTGTTTCAAGACTGATCACTGATTTCTGGACAAACAAGAATCGTCACTTTAATTATTTCACGAACGTTTCCCGTAGCATCTTTAAGAATGCGAATTTCAAATTCGTGGAATTCCGTAAAGTGGCTTATGGTATTTCTGTATTGGTATTGATCCTCGGTATCGCCTCTTTCTTCAACGGTTTCCATGAAGGTGTTGAATTTAAAGGTGGTCGCAGTTATACCGTTGAATTTGCCAACCCGGTAAAAAATGACGAAGTACGTGACGACCTGAATAAAGTATTCAACGAATACCCGGTGATCAAAACTGTTGGTGACAGCAGGCATTTGAACATTACGACTTCTTACCTGATCGGCCAGGAAAACGCGGATAGCGCGGTTCAGACAAAACTGTATGAAGGACTGAAAAAAGTATTACCAGCAGGTACTACTTATGAGCAGTTCATCACAAAACATAAACAAAGTTCACAAACGATCCAGCCAAGTATTTCGGATGATCTGAAACGCGGTGCGATCAAAGCAACGGTGTTCGCCTTATTCGCGATCTTCATTTATATCTTCGTTCGTTTTAAAGACTGGAGATATTCTGTAGGTACGATCTTTACGCTGTTGCATGACGTATTGGTAACCCTGATTGTATTCTCCTTCTTTAAAAACATTGTGCCTTTCCCATTAGAGATCGATCAGCATTTTATCGCTGCGATCCTTACGGTAATTGGTTTCTCGATGAATGATACCGTGATCGTATTTGATCGTGTAAGGGAATACAGCCGCGATATGCGTGGTGCTTCCAAATCAACGATCATCAACCGTGCGATCAACGATACCCTGAGCCGTACGATCATGACTTCATTAACCGTGTTCTTAACACTGTTGATCCTGTTCATCTTCGGTGGTGAAGTAACTCGTGGTTTCGCTTTCGCGATGCTGATTGGTGTGGTAACAGGTTCTTACTCTTCTATTTTCGTAGGAGCGCCTGTATTGCTTGATTTCGCAAAAGACAAACCATTAGGTGAAGCAGATGCGCATCATGCCACGGCAACAAAAACGGTGGTGAAAACGACCCCGACAGTTTAATAAAATCTTCGATACAAAAAAGCCCCGCCGGAAACGACGGGGTTTTTTATTGCTATTAATTTAACTAAATGCTTAACTGGTGTTGTTTAAACTGCGAAACTCGTACCGCAACCGCAGGTGCTGCTGGCGTTGGGATTATTGAAAGTAAAACCGCGGGAGTTTAATCCGCCTTCCCAATTTACTTCCATACCCATCAGGTAGATACCATGCGCCTTTTCAATAATCACCGGCACGCCTTCGATTTCGTACTGCTCATCCTTATCTGTTTTATGATCGAAATCCAGCACGTAAGTCATACCACTGCAACCACCACCCTTCACGCCCACACGCAGGATCTTTGCTGAATCGAAACCCGGCTCATTCATCAGCCTTTTAATTTCTGAGACGGCTGATGCGGTAAACTTCACGGGTGCCATTGCTATTGTTTCCATAGTATTTCTTTTTACAAAGATACCATTAAACAAAAACGATGCCCCGACTGCAATTTTCGAAAACTGGAATTTCTTGGGGCTTCTTTGTTTATTTTTGCGGCTAAATCAATTATATGGTATTGCTGGAGTTTACGTTTCAATATATCGAGGGCGGGGCGATCATCCTGTTCGCCGTGCTGATCGGCATCCTGTTGTTCGAATTCCGCCGGATGAAAGAGAAGATCGAAGACCGCCTGGATATCAATAACGAGGGCGTCCGTTTGCGCTTACAGGCTTTGGAAAGATTGACCTTATTTGCGGAGCGTTCGGGTCTACAGAATATGGTCTCCCGTTTACAATCGGGCACAGACAGCGCAGCGAGTTTACATCACAGCCTCGTGGAAACGATCAAAACCGAATATGATTACAATGCCGCACAACAGGTGTATGTGAACCGCGAGGTTTGGTCAGCCATTACAAGATTACGCGACCAGAATATTTATATCATCAATCAACTGGCAGCAACACTGCCGCCTGAAGCCAACGCGCTGGACCTGAGCAAACGCATCCTGGAATACAGTATGACAGAAAATGCGGAACTGAATGAGATCGTGTTGAATGCATTGAATTACGAAGCGCAAAAAATTTTAGACTAGAGTTTAGCCCCACCAACGATTATGTCGCAGAAAAAAATCAGCACCGATTCCGGTATCGAAATAAAAGAAATATACACTCTTGATAACAGCGCCATCAACGATCATTCGCTGCCGGGCGAATTTCCTTTTACGCGTGGCGTGCAGTCGTCGATGTATCGCGGCAAACTCTGGACGATGCGCCAGTACGCCGGTTTCTCCACCGCAGAAGAAAGCAACCAACGTTATCATTATTTATTGAGCCAGGGCGTTAGCGGATTAAGCGTGGCGTTTGATCTCCCGACGCAAATTGGTTACGACAGTGATCATGCTTTGTCAGAAGGTGAAGTTGGAAAAGTCGGCGTGGCGATCGACAGCCTGGAAGATATGGAGCGCCTCTTCCAGGGAATTCAACTGGAAGATGTTTCCACCTCGATGACGATCAATGCGAGCGGATTTATCCTGCTGGCATTTTACGTGGCCCTGGCAAAAAAGCAGGGCGCTGACCTGCAAAAGATCTCCGGCACTATACAGAATGACATTCTCAAAGAATATGCGGCACGCGGGACTTATATCTACCCGCCAAAAAACTCCATGCGGATCATTACCGATATTTTCGAGTGGTGCAGCAAGGAAGTGCCGAAGTGGAATACGATTTCCATTTCCGGTTATCATATCCGTGAAGCTGGCAGTACAGCTGTGCAGGAAATAGCGTTCACGTTAAGTAACGGCAAGGCTTATGTGCAGGCTGCGTTGGCAAAGGGTTTAGACATTAATGTATTTGGCAAACGCCTCTCCTTCTTTTTTAATGCCCATAACAATTTGTTTGAAGAAGTAGCAAAATTCCGGGCGGCGCGCAGGATGTGGTCAAAGATCATGAAAGACCTGGGCGCTACGGACGAACGAGCGATGATGCTGCGTTTTCATACACAAACCGGCGGCAGTACCTTAACGGCACAACAGCCGATGAACAATATCAGCCGCGTGACGATTCAAACATTGGCAGCCGTAATGGGCGGCACACAATCCTTACATACCAACGGTTACGATGAAGCACTGAGTTTACCAACAGAAGAAGCCGCCAGGATCGCTTTACGTACGCAACAGATCGTCGCTTTTGAAAGCGGGGTGCCGGAGACCGTAGATCCGTTGGCAGGAAGTTATTTTGTAGAATCTCTCACGGATGAAGTGGAAAAAGCAGCCTGGGAATTGATTGAAAAAATTGATGCGATGGGTGGCAGCGTAGCGTCGATTGAGGAAGGTTTTATGCAGGATGAAATTGCGGCCAGTGCTTACCGTTACCAAAAGGATATCGAAAGCGGCGACAAGATCAGCGTGGGCGTAAATAAATTCCAGTCTGCCGAAACCAGCGACACGCCTGTCTTCCGCATCGACGACAGCATCCAGAAAATACAAACCGATAAACTTAATATCTTAAAAGCAAAACGCGATAATGTAAAAGTTACTGAATTATTACAGCGACTGAAAGCGACGGCTCAAAGCAACGATAACCTGATGCCTGTTGTGCTGGAAGCAGTAGAAAATTATTGCACCCTCGGCGAAGTGGCAGATACGTTGCGGGAGGTATTTGGAGAATACAGATAACCACAGAGGAAACAGAGTAAGACAGGAGTTCCACAGAGCAACCTGGTCGTGACTTCAGCAGCAATTGCATCCTGCAATTTTGTTTAGGACTTCTTAGATGAAACTTCGTGTAACTCCGTGATAAACTCCTTAAACTCTGTGGTAAAATCTTTGTGGTTCTTTCTGCCTTTGCGCCTTTGTGGCGATAAAACTCCGATAAACTCTGTGGTTAAAATCAATTATGCGCGAAGTCTGATTCGAAATCCCCCTTGATCCTTTCCATCGACGGATTAAAATATCCAAATTTCACATTCGGGAATTCTTCCTGGATCAGTTCCATAAATTGCTTCACACCCATACATTCACCGGTATCTGTTACACCGATCTTTCCGAGGTACCAGTCAGGATCGATATTAAAATTCCGCCACTGGATCATGCAGAGATCCGTCTCACGAATCAGTTTACGCAGGGCTTCATATTCTTCAATGCTGTCTGTCATGCCGGGGAACACGAAGTAGTTGATGCTGGTCCAGCCACCAAAGCTGCGCACGATTTTCAGGCTTTCGATCAGGTCATTAAACACATAATTATTCGGGCGGTAATAAGGCAGGTAAACCGATTCACGTGCAGAGTTTGTACTAACACGAATGCTGTTCAAGCCCGCTTCACATAAGGCACGCACGGCATCCGGTTTACTGCCGTTGGTATTGATATTGATGCTTCCTTTATCGGTATGTTTCCTGATCTCGATGATGCTTTCGCGGATCGTTTCCCACATCAGCAAAGGTTCACCTTCGCAGCCCTGGCCGAAACTCACCAGCGGATAAGGAGCAGTCTGTAAATGGGGAACAGTGAATTCCACGATCTCTTCTGCCGTGGGTTTAAATGTAAGTCGGTCTTGCGTACTGATGATCGTTTCATCCAGCGGCTGGAAACTGATACAGCCAATGCAATTCGCATTGCAGGCTGGGGACACCGGTACCGGGCATTCCCATCTTCCTAATGCCAGATTACGTGCAGCCGGGCAGGTGTAGGTCATGCAGCAGTTTTCCATCAGGTGTTTCACCAGGCGATTATCGGGATAAGCAGCCAGAAGGTTATTCGTGCCGGCTTCAATGATTTCATCATTATAACCCGCACTTTCCTGGCGGATATCCTGTTCAATGCGAACGGCCGGGACATAAATTTTATCGTCCAGCCAACCGGCTGCGGTATAACAAAATAAGGGCAGCGTTGGGGCCTCCGGCATCGTTTCGTAAGCTGCAATGTACAAACCGGTGTGCGCCGGTGGAATAAAAGCCGCTACAGCCCAGCCTTTTTCGCAGATACGCATCTCCCCTGTTTCCACATCGAGTCCAATCCCGCGACGGCCCGGCAATTCATATAATTGTCCGCCCTCAGGTAAGAGAATCCATTCATCTAACGGGATCGGCAGTGCATCCCAGCCGCTGCGGCCGGTTACATAAAGGCTGGTATCTTCAAAAATATTCCCTTCACCATCTGAAAATAACAGGAAAGGTGATGCACTGAGTTGTTCCATGGCGCGAAATTACTTTATTCTTTGGAGGGAAATGTAGTTGCAGCTGTGAAATTTGCCCTAATCCCCCATGGTAGCGCTGGTTGTTTGACCTCCCACTCCATCTTCAACGGCAGTTTTGCAAAAAGCGTTGAAAACTGCGACTTCCTGCGGGGTCGGGCTTTGGCAGATATTCAACTGCAGCAGTTGATTGTTGCGCAGGTCGATTGTAAGGATATCATCCTTTAACATCGCCTGTTCCACCTGGGTCCAGGTAATATGTTTCGCTGGAAAACTGGGATAGCGAATGCCTTCTGCAGAGAAGACCAGCAGCAATTTCTTACTACTGAAAAAGCCCAGCATCGCGATGAGTAGCATGCCCGTAGCAGCCAGGTATTGACCCATAACGGCCCAGGCGATGGCGTTGAGCAAAAACAAATAATCAACTCTTAAAACGGCATGTTGCTTTTGCCGGAATGCCCGATAAAAATAGATGCCGTAGCCGAGATTCAACAGGGCGGCAAGCGCCGCGGGAATGTAAAAATGGGGATCGGAGGAAAAACAAAAACGGCCAAATACCAGCGTGTTGACCAGGATGATCATCAAACTCACGATGCGGTAACTGCCCGTTTTTTCATTCGGTATTTCAAAGCGGAACTCAGGCATTCACCGGGTTACTCGCGATCAATAAATTACATAATTTGTATAAGACGCGTGCACCGACATTTTCATCCCACTCATCATGGCTCACCCCGACTTCATTCAAATCGAAGCCGATGATCTTACGCCCGGATTCCATTAATTTTTTGAAGAGATAAAAAATCTGGTCTACTTCAAACCCGCCCTGCACAGGCGTTCCGGTGCGCGGACATAATTTTGGATTCAATCCGTCAATATCAAAACTGATAAAAACATTTTGCGGTAATTCTTTTACGATATCATCCACGATGCTCTTCCAGGTATTGCCTTCAAACTGGCTTTCCTTAATGTCTTTATCGAAGAAAGTTTTTACGCGGCCGTTGCTGTTGTTGATATAATCCAGTTCCTCTTCGCAATAATCGCGGATCCCAACCTGCACCAGTTTTTTCAATTGCGGGATCTGGTTAAGGGCATTGTACATGATCGACGCATGAGAATAATGAAAGCCTTCATAGGCTTCCCGAAGATCGCAATGCGCATCAATCTGCAGAATACCAAAATCTTCATATTTATCAGCGATCGCCCGGAAATAACCGAACGGCGTGCTATGATCGCCACCCAATAAACCAACTAGTTTATCTTCGTTTAATAACTGTTTCGTTTGTTCATATACCCAGTCATTTAAAAACAAACTTCCCGCGTTGATCTCGCGCAGGGTTTTGCACATGAATTTATTTTCTTCTACCACTTCACCCTGAGAAATATAGTTGATGTATAATTCAGCTTCTTTCCGGAGATAATCACTTTTTGTGAGGATCTTTTTATCCGGCGTACGCATATAAAAACCCTGGCGCCAGGCGTCTTTGATATCGGGATCGAACAGATCCACCTGCAGGCTGGCGGTGAGGATATGATCCGGGGCACGCGCTGTGCCGGCATTATAACTTACCGTTACTTCCCAGGGAATCGGCATGATCACCAGGCGCGAATCTGCTTCGGATGAAGGGAGACCGAAAATATTAAAATTGGGATTGCCTACAGAGTTGGGATCAAAATTGGTAAGATCGGCCATAACAGGTGTTTAAAAATTTTTGCAAATATAGTTCATGTTAATAGTTGTTAATACTTTTTAACATTGCTAAATAAGCTTGTGCAAAATCTTATCCAAACCTGAATTGAGTTACCTTTGCGGGAATTTCAAAACGTCCTCCACCTGCCTGTTCCGGGCAGATGAATTTTCCGCTGGCAGAGCAAGTCTGCCAGATCAAAAAAAATAATACAGCATGAAAAAAACGCATATCATTCTCCTGGTTGGAATTGCAGCGCTGATTGCTGGCCTCCTGGCTTATTCCTCCGATTTTTCTACCTATGATACGGTCAGTTCTGCCAAACAAAAGGAAGGTAAATACGTTCACCTGATCGCAAGGCTGGATAAAACCCGCCCTGTTGAATACGATCCGATCAAAAACCCAAACTACCTCGCTTTTTATGCGATCGACAGTCTTGGCGGTCAAACGAAAGTGGTGTATCATAACAGCAAACCTGCAGACCTCGAAAAAAGTGAACGCATCGTGATGAAAGGAAAAATGCAGGCAGGTCATTTTGAATGCAATGATATCATGCTGAAATGCCCGAGCAAGTACAAAGACGATAAACAGCAACTCGAAAAAACCGTGACGGAACAAACTGCAAACTAATTTTTCTGCTTAACTAACTGCGCTATAATGATTTTTGAAGGCGAACATTTATTTCCCGGACAGCTCGGACATTTTTTTGTAATCCTCTCCTTTGTTGCTTCCCTTTTAGCAACGGTATTTTATTTCAGCGCCAGCCGCCAGCAGGATCTGCTGCTGAAGAAGGAATGGCTGCGTTACGCAAGGATCGCCTTTGGCATCCAGGTGCTCGGCGTGATCAGCATTTTCAGCATTATCTTTTATCTCTGCTCCAATCATTTTTACGAATACATGTATGTGTACAAACATGCATCAAAGGAACTGGAGCCAAAATATTTACTCGCCTGTATCTGGGAAGGCCAGGAAGGAAGTTTTTTATTATGGACGATCTGGCATAGCGTGATCGGTTCTATTCTTATTTTCCGCAGCAAAGAATGGGAAGCGCCCGTGATGACGGTTGTTAGTCTCGCTCAGTTTTTCTTACTCGCGATGTTACTCGGCATTTATGTATTTGACGTGCGTTTAGGTAACAGTCCGTTCACCTTAACAAGAAACGAGATCAACGCGCCGATATTCAGTCAGCCGAATTATTTAAGTTTTCTTAAAGACGGTATGGGATTGAATGTGTTGTTAAGGAATTACTGGATGGTGATTCACCCGCCGGTGCTGTTTCTAGGCTTCGCCAGCACGATCGTTCCCTTCGCTTATGCCTATGCGGGCATGCAAACAAAACGCTATGGCGACTGGATCAAACCGGTGTTACCATGGGCATTGTTTACAGCTGCAGTATTGGGCGTTGGCATTATGATGGGTGGAAAATGGGCTTATGAGTCTTTAAATTTTGGCGGCTACTGGGCCTGGGACCCTGTAGAAAATGCGTCACTTGTGCCTTGGTTTTTAATGATCGCAGGATTGCATACGATGCTGATCTATAAAGCAACCGGCCATTCACTCCGCGCCAGTTATTTATTTGCGATCCTTGTTTTTGTTTTCATCCTCTACTCTACTTTTTTAACACGTACCGGCGTTTTAGGCGACACTTCTGTGCACTCCTTTACAGAAGCCGGCAAAGCGATCAACGTAATGATCGGCTTGTTTGTGTTGTCTTTTACATTGCCGTCATTAGGATTGCTGATCAGGAATTACAACCGCATTCCCACCATCCATAAAGAAGAAAATACCAACTCGCGCGAATTCTGGATGTACATCGGGTCGCTGGTATTTTTCCTTACGTCGATGTTCATTATTGCGAAGACTTCCGTGCCGGTGTACAACAAAGTTTTTGGAACAAGCATTGCTCCCCCTGAGGATGTAGAATTTTCTTACAATAAGATCATCGTGCTCGTGGCGATCATCATCGGTCTGCTCACTGCCATCACGCAATATTTAAAATATAAAACGACAGACCGTAGATACCTGCTGAAAAAAATGGTCCTGCCGACGATTGCGACCATCATCATCACGGCGATATTGTTTACGGTATATCCTTTTGAATACAGGAAACAGGGCGCAGGATTTTTAGGCGCGATCTATGTGGCCGCCTTTGCCGCGATCTATGCCGTGATCGCCAACGCGATGTACATCTTTATTGTGCTGAAAGGGAAACTGGTGAACGCTGGTGGTTCCATTGCGCATGCGGGTTTTGCATTGATGATCGTGGGCATGCTGATCTCCTCCGGGAATAAAGAAGTCATCAGCAGCAGCATGGTGAACGGGATCAATCTCGCCGTAGGAAAAGATCCGATGACCAAAAAAGAAGACAATCCGCTGGAAAATCTTACGCTGATCAGGCATTTGCCCACCAGGCTTTCGTCTTATGAGGTCACCTATTTAAAAGATTCTTCCAACCATGAAAAAGGCCGGAAGTTTTACGAGCTGAAGTTCCAGAAGAAGGATATCAACACCCATGAAGTGTCTGAAGAATTTACCCTCGCGCCAGACGTGTACATGATGAAGGACAACAACATGAGCAGTAACCCAGACACAAAATCTTACCTCAGCAAAGATATTTTTACTTACATCTCTTATGCGTTGAATGAAAACAACGAAGACACCACGCAGTTCCAGGAGAAAGAGATCGGCATCGGCGATACCGCTTTTTATAGTGCGGGCTACATGATCCTGGATACGGTAAAAACAAATCCGCTTACCGATCGCTATCATTCCAAACCAGGCGAAGTGGCGTTGATGGCAGAATTGACGATTGTGGGCCAGGACAGCAGCCGCACGAAAGCCTACCCGTTGATCCAGGTGGATGCCCTGGGCGCAACGAATCTGGATGATACACTTTACGCTCAAAATACTTATACCAGGTTTATCGGCATTGGAAAGGACGAGAAAAAGTTCCGCATCGGTATCAAAAAATCCGATAGCCTGATCGATTTCGTAACGGTGAAAGCCTACGTTTTCCCTTATATCAACTTGGTGTGGCTGGGCCTGATCGTGATGGCGCTGGGTATTATCAGCAGTATGATCCGCCGCGGCAATTACAATAAGGTACAGTCGGCCGTTATTCTGGTATTGGCGGGTATCGGACTGTTTTACATGTTCCTGCTGGCTAATTAATATCCCGGAAGGTATTTTAAGGTTACTTTAAGTGTTTTCACGTATTAATGATTAAACGGTTTCGTGTACATTTACGTTAATCATCTATAAGTGAAGACTGCCTTTTTATACAGCTGCCTCTTTTCTGCCTTGCTGCTTTGTCATTTGCGTGGCGCAGCACAGATATTACCGACGGCAGATACGACCTTGCACGAAGCGGTTATTTACAATGGCGATACGATTGAGGCCAAGACCCTTTCCCCTGTTTACTTTTTTTCAAAACTCACTGAGGCACAGATGAGTGCTGCAGCCAAATACAACCGCCTGCGGAACGCTGTTTACGTTACCTATCCTTATGCCCGCCGCGCCGGGGCTGTGATGAATGACATCAACTCAAAGATGGCATCCTTTACCGGCAAGGACGATCGCAAGAAATACATCAAATCCCGTGAGGCAGAATTGAAAAAAGAATTCACGGATCCGCTCACCAATCTTTCTGTTTACCAGGGTAAAGTGCTGATGAAGCTGATCAACCGGGAAACCGGGAACAATTGCTACGAGATCATTAAAGAATACCGTGGTGGCGTTACAGCGCGTGTTTACCAAACAGTGGCCTTTTTCTTTAACAGTAATTTAAAGCAGCCTTACGACCCTGAAAAGGACGATATCGCCATCGAAAAATTTGTGATGGAAGTGCAGCGGATGTACGGTTACAGCGATACGCGCCGCCTGAAACTGATGTAGGCTTTTTTCTCCCCATATTTAATGCCCTGCCGGTGATGCCAATCCGCATCCCCTCTGCCCTTTTCTCCCGTATATGATGTACCTTGCGGCTCTAAACTTATACCTGTAGATGAAGTTAGATGTACTGGCATTTGGTGTACACCCGGATGATGTGGAACTGAGTTGTGGCGGCGTATTACTGGTTGAAAAAAAAGAAGGCAAAAAAACCGGCATCATTGACCTCACTGCCGGTGAACTGGGTACACGTGGAACGGCGCAGACAAGAGAGGAAGAAGCAGCAGATGCGGCGAAGATCTTAGGCGTAGATGCGCGCGAGAATTTAGGCCTGGCAGATGGCTTTTTTAAGAATGACGAAGCGCATCAACGGAAAGTGATAGAAGCGATCCGCAAATACAAGCCCGAAGTTATTTTTTGTAACGCGCCGGAAGATCGTCATCCGGATCATGGCAGAAGTGCAGCACTGGTTTCAGATGCCGCGTTTTTATCCGGCCTGATGAAAATTGAAACCATGGCAAACGGCGTTAACCAGGAAGCCTGGCGCCCAAAATATGTGTTGAATTATGTGCAGGACCGTTTTTTGCAACCGGATTTTGTGATGGATATTTCATCCGTCTTTGAACAAAAGCTGGAAGCGATCAAAGCATATCGTACACAATTTCACTCGCCGGGGATAGACGGTCCGCAAACCTATATTTCCACACCGGATTTTTTAGAAAGCATCATCTATCGCTCTAAAATGTTCGGGAAAATGATCGGGGTAAAATATGCGGAAGGATTTATCTCGCAGAAAATGATTGGTATCAGCAGCCTGGATGCGCTGGTAAAACAAAATACTTAATAAACAAAAATTCCAATAAATGAGCACCGCTCCAACTCCAAAATTTCAAAATGTAAAAGGTTCCAATTTCCACCAGGAATTGAAACGCCGCGTGAATGAATATTTTGAAAAAACGAACAAACCGAGCACGGGCGATTTTTCCTTATACTTCAAAGCCGTATTATTCTGGGCCGGTTATGTCGCTTTATATATCCATGTGGTATTTTTCACACCAGGCCCATGGTGGGCAGCGTTTGAATGTTTGCTGATGGGCGGATTGACGGCTGCCATTGGTTTTAACGTGATGCATGATGGCGGTCACGGAAGCTTTAGCAACAGCAAATTCTGGAATAAGATCGCCGCGTTTTCTGTAAATGCCTTGGGTGCCAGCGCGATCATGTGGAACAACAAACACAACATCGTGCACCATACCTACACGAACATTGATGGCGTGGATGACGATATCGAGATCAAACCTATGTTGCGCATGTGTGCAACGCAGAAAAAATATAAGATCCATAAGTTCCAGCATATTTATGTCTGGTTCCTTTATACATTACTCCTGATCATCTGGGTATTTGCAACAGATTATACAAAATATTTTAAGAAGAAGGTTGGCCAGGTGCCCATCAAAAAAATGAGCCGCTTTGATCATTTCGCGTTCTGGACCGCAAAGATCGGCTACTATTTTATGATGATCGCTTTACCAATTTATATGGTAGGGTTTACAAGCTGGCTGGTAGGCTTTCTTATCCTCAGTATGTTTGCCGGCCTGGTGCTGAGTGTGGTATTTCAACTGGCGCATACGGTGGAAGAAACAGCCTTCCCTGTTCCCAGTGGCGATACCAACAGGATCGAAAATGAGTGGGCGATCCACCAGATAGAAACTACAGCGAACTTCGCCACTAAAAACAGGCTCATCTCCTGGTTAGTGGGCGGGTTGAATTTCCAGATCGAACATCACCTGTTTCCAAAGATCTCCCATATTCATTACCCGGAGATCAGCAAGATCATTAAAAACACCTGCGAAGAATTTAATGTGAAATACATCGAGTACCGCAAAATGCGCCACGCGGTTGTTTCCCATACCCTGCATTTAAAAAGAATGGGCACGATCTAAACGAACTTGTTGCCGATACATCATAACAACAAATAAAAAATCCCGTGAACGATCGCGGGATTTTTTATTCTACTATATTTTTATTCAACTGCCGTTAATTAAACTCGTCTTCCGGGCGGAAGCCAAATAGTTTTCCTTTGCGGCTCAGCTTCAGATCTTTCTTATAGCTTTTGCGGTTGCGGCTGGTGAGCTCTGCCGGATCCAGTTCGTTCAGGTTTGGTTTACCGGCATTTACCCATGCCGTATACCAGAAATTCGCCAGGTCCTGGATCGCATGACGCATTTGGTTTTGCACCATTCCGTTCAATGCGGTGTGGTAAGCCTGTGCGTATTCGCGGGTATGCGTCATTTGCCCGAATTTATTTTTGATCACAACACCTTTGTCATCGGCCTTGTACACTTTATCCGCGGGGTAGCTGGCTTTCAGCCTTTTTTCTACCACTAATAAAGTATCGATCAGGCTATGAGAATGATTAACGATATTCCATGTTTCTGCAACCACATCAGGAATAAACACGGCATCGGATACTTTAAAATTATAGCCTTCGCCAAAATACTCGGGTAATTGTGATTCCCAGAACGCATGGATGCCACGCTGATCGGATTTCTGACCGTCATGGTTAGACGAAGTATGCAAAGGCATATTGGCGTCGCCGATATAATGTCCAAGATCGGAAGCAATAAACAGGATTTCTGTTTTGCGTTTATCCTTCATCGCTTTCGTCAGTTTCTCCATCATGTCCTGCATATACCATGGAAGAATGCCATTTTTTTGCAAGGTCTTCTCATCGTATTTCGCCATCGCTTCTTTTGAGGTGCGGGGGATCTCGCCGGAAAAATCTTCCAGGTCGATATAATGGCGGTTAAATTCTGCTTTATCGTTGATCGTGTATTTGCGCAGATCGGGAACTACAGATTCCTCCGTGATAAAATCTTTATGGTTGTAAAAGAATACGCGCATTTCTTCCGGGAGGGCAAAAATGGCTGAATTATTAATGTGCTGGTGGCCCCAGGAACCCCATGCAAATAGCACCCCGGCCGAACCGGCAAAAATCAACAGCGCGAGCGCCGCGCGCAGGAAAGTTTTCTTCATCATAGATCGCAATATTTTAGGCTTCGAAATTAACCATAAATGCGATGCGCTGACATTTAATTACAGCAACGGAATGATTGCCGCTTATTTAAAAAACGGAATCTGTAAATTTGCCGTTCAACTGAGTATATGAGTGAAGAAAAAAGCCTGAATTTTATCGAAGATATTATTGAAGCAGACCTGGCCGCAGGCAAATACAATTCCATCGTGACCAGGTTCCCGCCTGAACCAAATGGCTACCTGCATATGGGCCATGCTACGGCGATCTGCCTGAATTTCGGGCTCACGAAAAAATATCCCGGTTATACCAATCTCCGGTTTGATGACACGAACCCGGTGACAGAGGATACAGAATATGTAGACAGTATTAAAGAAGATATCAAATGGCTGGGCTTTGAATGGAAAAATGAATTATATGCCTCTGATTATTTCGGCGATTTATACCAATATGCGGTGAAGCTGATTGATAAAAACCTCGCGTATGTGGACGACCTTTCTTCTGAAGAAATTGCAACCGGCAAAGGCACACCTACAGAACCGGGAACAAACAGCCCTTTTCGTGAGCGCAGCGTTGCAGAAAACCTCGATTTGTTTGCGAGGATGAAAGCCGGTGAGTTTCCCGATGGCAGCCGCACGCTTCGTGCAAAGATCGATATGGCGCATACCAATATGCTGATGCGTGATCCTTTATTGTACAGGATCAAACATGCCCATCACCACCGCACGGGCGACGAATGGTGTATTTACCCGATGTATGATTTCGCGCATGGTCAAAGTGATTCGATCGAAAACATTACCCACTCTATTTGTACGCTGGAATTTATTCCGCACCGCGAACTGTACGACTGGCTGATAGAGAAACTGGGAATTTATCCGTCTCATCAATATGAATTTGCCCGCCGTAACCTTTCCTATACCGTGATGAGTAAACGCAAATTATTACAGCTTGTAAACGACAAACATGTAAATGGCTGGGATGATCCGCGCATGCCGACGATCAGTGGAATGCGCAGGCGTGGATTTACGGCGCAAAGTATCCGTAAATTTTGCGATACGATCGGCATTGCTAAAAGAGAGAACGTAACGGATTTCAGCCTGCTGGAATTTTGCCTGAGGGAAGATCTCAACCAATCTGCCTTGCGGGTGATGGCGGTGCTTGATCCTGTGAAACTGATCATCAGCAATTATGAAGATGGCAGAACAGAAGAATTGAGCAGTGACAATGGCCCTGATGAAACAACAGGCACACGTATGATCCCTTTTTCCAAAGAACTCTGGATCGAACGCGAAGACTTTATGGAAGAAGCTGCAAAGAAATGGTTCCGTCTCGCTCCGGGTGCGATGGTGAGACTTAAGAGTGCCTACATCGTTCGCTGCGACAGCTTTGAAAAAGATGCTGAGGGAAACGTGACGGAAATTCACGCAACCTATTTCCCCGAAAGCCGCAGCGGTGCTGATACCAGCGGGCTTCACGTAAAAGGCACTATTCACTGGGTTTCTGCCAAAGAAGCGGTATCTGCTGAAGTGCGGTTATACGACCGCCTGTTTAAAGTGGAAAACCCATCCAGTGAAGAAGGCGATTTTAAAGATTATATTAACCCGGATTCGCTTAGCGTGGTAAAGGCATTTGTGGAGCCGTCTTTGAAAGGAGCCAGGCTGGACCAGCGTTTCCAGTTTTTACGCAAAGGATATTTCTGCCTCGATAAAGAGGCAACGCCCGGCCACCTCATTTTCAACCGCACCGTTACCTTAAAAGACGCCTGGGCAAAAGAAGCAAAGAAAAACTAGCCTCCCCTTTTCTTTCCGCTCGTTAAAATAAATGCCAAAACTACCTTTTTGGCGTATTGACAATGGTATGCCCAATAGCTACTTTTGAGCACCTCTTTTTAAAACCCGGAGAATCCAGGTTAAAATTCATCGTCCTTTTTTTTAATTATTCAACAATTAAATTTTTCATCTCATGAAAAAATTCTTCCTCGCTGCCTGCCTCTGCGTATGGGCAATTGCCGGATTTACACAAAATGTGGGGGTGGGTGTTGCCTCACCACTGTATAAACTCCATATCGGCAATGGCGACTTGTTTGTCAACTCTTCACAGGGAACAATATCACTGGGTTATCCCGGAGCTGATTATAAATGGCGCTGGACAACGACAAATGGTGGCCAGGATTTGTTGTTCAGGACAGAAGATCCCAGCGCTGTTCAGAATACCAGGCTTTACATGCGCCAGAACGGGAACATTGGCGTTGGCCTGCCTGCTATCGTACAGCCCTCTGCAAGGTTTGAGATCTATGGAAGCGGTAGTTCATCCGGGACCAATACCTTCTTAGTGCGTAAAAATAATGGCGATACCATCATGCGCATCCAGGATGACGGTAAGATGAGCATTGGCTATAACGGGCCAACACTGGGAAGAACGTTGAACCTGGAAGGCTCAGGTGCAAACTTCTATAACACCGGCGGTGCGTTTGGCGGTGCCGTGTTCGCCACAGATACTTCACTCGTACTCTGGAGCACATTTGCCTCCAACCGTTATGTAGTGATGCAACCAACTTTCGGGAATGTCGGTATCGGTACTTATTCCCCTAATTCAAAATTTCATGTGAACGGGCTCACGGTCATTGGCAATTCGGCCAGCGTGCCGGCGGCCGGTTACCAGTTGTCTGTTGATGGAAAAATTATCTGCGAAGAAGCACGTGTTCAAAACAGCACGGCATGGCCGGATTATGTTTTCGGATCTGGCTACCAGTTAACCCCACTGGAAGAAGTGGAAAAACATATTAAAGCTTTCGGACACCTGGCCAATATTCCTCCCGCTGCCAAAGTAGAAAAAGAAGGCTTCGACCTTGGAGATATGAATGTGAAATTACTGGAGAAAGTGGAGGAACTGACGCTCTACCTGATCGAGTTAAAAAAAGAAAATACCGCATTAACGCAAAGGGTCTCTGCATTGGAGAAAAAGATAGATTAACGAACCGGCGCCTGATCCCTGTTAATTTATTTACTGCTAAAACTTACTATTAATGAAACGTCTTTTATTATTTATCATGGCGATCTGCGGACTTTGCCTGGCTGCGGTAGCGCAACGAAATAGTCCGCCCGAATTGTTACAGCGGCTGGTGGGCAAAACCAGGGTCACCGATGTCATGCGTGAAGTAAACCAATACTATGATTTTGGCCGCGCACATTTATCCGACGAAGGAAATGACGAAGATGATTTTGAAGGAAATGATTATGACTGGTGGCGCAAATGGGAATACTGGGCAATGCGCAGGCTCCTGCCAAATGGTGACCTGGCCAACTATAAAGCATTAAATTACCTGGCAGCGCAACAAGTGGAAGCGCGGTTCGGTCAACAGTTACAGGATGCGCGGCAATCCCTCAGCGCCACGAATTCATGGGCGACGGAAGGAGCACATACAGCCGGCATCACGGGACAGGCTAACCGCAGTTTTGGCAACTGGAGTTTTATCGGCCCTTTCGATGGTGGAACAGTTGTAAACACGCAAACACCCGCAACAGAGTATGCCGATATCGTGGGCGTAGCGCGTATGGACCGGATCAGTTTTCATCCCACAGATGTGAATACGATGTACACCGGCTCTCCTAGCGGAGGTGTTTTTAAAACCACAAACGGCGGAGCGTCCTGGACGGCCATTGGCGACGGATTGCCATCCGGTGTTGGCTGCGTAGAAGTGGCACATTCCAATGGCAATGTCGTTTACGTGTTTACCGGCGATGGGGACAGTCATCGTGCAGGCTACCTGGTATTTAATGAAGATGTGTCTCCGGTTACCGGGGGTATGTACAAGAGTACCGATGGCGGAAATACCTGGACGCGTTGCGCAGATATGTACACCGGCGCAGGTAACCTGCGGGGCTTCAATATTTCTATTTCGCAAAACAACAGCAACTATTTATTCGCGGCGACCAGCCAGGGCGTTTATCGTACCACAGATGGCGGCAACAACTGGACACAGGTGCGCAGCGGCCTGTATTATGATGTAGAGTTTCGTCCATATGATGATTCAACAGTTTACGCGTGTACAGCTACAGCCATCCAGGTGAGCAGCGATGGCGGCCGCACCGGTACGTGGACCAGCAGTACGATCAGCCCCGCTCCCAGCCCGGCTCCTTCAAGGATTGATCTTGGGGTGAGGGGAAATAATTTAAGTGTTCAATCAACTTATGTGTATGCTTTAATGAGCGGATCAAATGTGAGCAATACGTTTTCGGGCGTTTACCTGAGTACGGATATTGGCCAAACGTTTAACAGGCAAAGCAATGCACCAAACATCCTGTCCAGCACAACGGCAGGTACAGGAACAGGCACTCTTGGAGATTATGGCGTCGCGATCTGTGTTAATCCTACCAATGCGGGCATCATCGCCACGGCGGGACTTTGTGTGTGGCGGAGCAATGGCGCCAACAACGGAACAGCGATGGTGTACTCTTCTACTTACCGGGAGCGTAATGGACCTGCCGCGGCTTTTGTGCATCCCGATGTTCATGACGTGCAATACAATCCACTCAATAATAATTTATATACCTGCACGGATGGTGGCGTTTACCGCAGTGCCGATGACGGTGTTACCTGGACCAATATTTCTACAGGCCTTGCAGGAACGCAGTTCTATCATATGAAGATGAAAGATTCCGATGGGAATGGTGAAATGAATGGCATTGAAATGATCGCGGGCGCACAGGACAATGGTGTAAAACTGCGCACTTCCTCTGGTGCCTGGAGGCATTTTTATTGTTGTGATGGCTTTGACGGGGTGATGAAAGGCAGCAGCGGCGACTATGTAGTAGCGAACTATAATGATGGCTGGACCAGGAGTGCCAATGGTGGAGTCACTCTTACCAATCTTGGTTCGACAGCATTCTTCACACCATTTGCGATTGACTTCTCCAATGACGATACGATGTATGCCGCTTCTTCGAGCCTGCGCCGCAGCTACGACGGGTTCCAGACTTACACCACGCTGGCCTTCGATCTGAATAATTTTATTACCACCTGTCCGAGTAACACCGCTCGTTTATATGGCAGCTCCAGTTCAAAAACAAACCTGCGCAGAAGCGATGATCGCGGTGCGACCTGGACGACCAAGAGTGGTACACCGGGTTGGCCAGCCGGTTCGCCAATCGTTACAGATTGCAAGCCATGGCCATCCAATTCGCTGGAAATTTATGCCAGCTTCGGTGGTTACACAGACAATGTAAAGGTTTATCGCAGCCTTGACGGCGGTGATAACTGGGTGAATTATACAGGGTCGTTGCCTAATGTGCCGGTGCATAGCTTATGTGTCGCCGCAGAAGGTGTATACGCAGGAACAGAGATCGGCGTTTTCTTTCGCAAAGACGGCGCGGCAGACTGGACACCATTTTATACCGGCATGCCTAAAGCCCTAATTACGGATATGTGGGTGAATGAAAATGGCTTTATCTACGCGAGTACGTTCGGGCGCGGTGCCTGGCTCGCGGATCGTTACAGTGTTTGCGATAATGTTATTTCCGTGGCAGGCGTACTGGACGGGCCCCAATATTTTGAAGCGAATACAACAGCGAATGTTACGGCCACCAGCCAGGGCGGAACAGGCACAGATATCTTTGTAAAAAGTAATGGCTATGTGGATCTGCTTACCGGATTTGAAATAAAAGACGGCACTTTCTTTAAGGCTTATATCGGTCCCTGCGGCACGGGCGGCATTCCTGTGAATGCGCGGTTTGGTGCTACAGGCGCTGCAACGGGAACGAATATCGTGGAATACAATGCCCGCACGCAGCGCATTAGGAACAAACAGGCTTCCGCATATTATACACTCGTTGCTGACGGCATTGAAGTAAATCTGCCTGAAGCAGGCGAACTTTCCGTGGAAGTGGTGAATACAAAAACCGGCACGGCGCAACAGTTAGCCAACAAACGCAAACTTGTTACGGGCATGTATAAAATATTGACAGATGAAGGAAACTTTGCGGTAAAAGTATTGCTCAACGGCAAGCCGCTACCGAGAATTGAATGATAGTTGGGTTGATTAAAAAAGATGGGCTGCTTTAATTAGTGGCCCTATTTTTTTGCTTACCGGTCATGTCTACATCCGGGAAGATCGACGCGATCATGATTACGACAGAACAGGCCAGTACGAGAAAGATGCCGTATCGCTTTTCGGGGCAATAAGCATTGTAACAGGATGTAAATAAGATATAGGTTTTGATCGCATAACTCAACAGGACGCCCGCAACAAACAACTGGATCTTTTTAGCTGATATTTTTGGAAGCCAGAGCAGGATGATAGAAAGCAGGCAAAAGAAGATGATGAACTTCCCTGGTTTCCCGTACTTATCCTTTTCCGAAATAAAGCCCGTAAAAGTTTTATCGATATCGGCATGGTAGGTCCAGGGCAGGAAACAAACGATGATCAACACGATACAGGCAATGATGCCCAGCCATTTTAAAAATTTCATGCAGGATAAATTTTGGTTCCCTGTGGGAAGAAAATAACGGCGGCAAAGATAACAACAAACCCGGCGGCTAAGGTAAATTTATATGCCCGGTTCCATTGTATGATTTCTTTTACAAATGCGAACTATTGGCGGTATTTTAGTCCGGGCTTTTCCCAAATTCGGAAATCGTATCATATATAATCTGAAAAATTTGTCAACCATCATACAATCAGGAATGCTGCAATTAAACAGGCCACAGACGAGCCGGGTGATATTGTTGATGGCATTTTTAAACGCGCTGTTCTGGATAACAACCCGAATAACCAATGTGTATGCAAACGGAATTGCAGGTGCGGTTTTCGAAATACTCTGGCTGCCCGCGCTGCTGCTGTTGCTGCTGGTTCCTCTCCTTTCTATCGCCGGCTGGATCAAACAAAACTGTAGGTTCACTTCACGATATTTTTACAGTTTGCTGCTGTTCATCATAACTTGCCTCATCATCTGGAAATATTAATTTCCAGGAGCCATAGCAGGAGATGAAAACCGGCACCGATATTGAATAAAAAAGGTTTCATTCATATTTTCAACTTAAAAACTATAAAAATGGGATTCGACCAATACCACGAACCGCCGGAAGAACTATCCGACGAAACACGCACATTTGCGCGTATGATCACTTCATTAACGGAAGAAGCTGAAGCCATCGGCTGGTACGAACAACGCATTGCGTTGGAAAAAGACAAATCTGCCAAAGCCATTATGGAAAATGCCCAGCAGGAAGAAATGAAACATTTTGGAATGGACCTGGAATTTCTTTTGCGGAAAAAAGAAGCCTGGCGTGTTACGCTGAAAGCGATTCTTTTCCAGGAAGGCGATATTGTGAAACTGGGTAAAAAAGGAGAAGAAGCTGCTGAATAATTCTGAACCTATGTACAGCATTATCATTGGAAGTTTTTTTATCAGCCTATTACATGCATTGATCCCCAATCACTGGCTGCCCGTGCTTGCCATCGGTAAAAAAGAAGGCTGGGCATTGAATGAAACCAGCCGTATTACTTTTATTGCCGGGATGGCCCATGTGATCAGCACGGTATTGATCGGGATTATCCTGGGAATGATCGGCGGAAAACTCAGCGAGCATATGGCGGAATTTGCGCATTTTATTGGCCCTGCCCTGCTCGTACTAATGGGATTTTATTTTGTTCGCCAGCATTATGCGCACCAGCATTTCCATCTCAACAAAGAACAAATCAAAACGAAATCAAAACAATCGATCATTATCAGCCTGGTGATCGCCATGTTTCTTTCGCCGTGCATGGAGATAGAAGGCTATTTCCTGTTGGCGGGAAGTAAAGGCTGGCCATTGCTATTGGGCATCGCCGCCATGTATGGCCTGATTACGATCACAGGTATGCTCATCTGGATCAGGATCGTGTACAATGGTTTGATCAAACTTAACTGGCATAAATGGGAACACAATGCCGGCATCATCACCGGGTTGATACTAATCGCCACCGGTGTTTTTTCTTTTTTTATAAATTGATATTATGCAGCAACAGCCGGAGCAAAAAAGGAACGAGGGAACAGCAACAGTTGCCGCTGCTGCAACGGTTCATCATGATGGTCATGGCAATACGAAGCAAGATGCCGACGAACACGATCATGACCACGATGATCACGACCACGATCATGGCGGAGCGGATGCCGGCTGGAAAAGCCATTGGCCCTTACTGTCTTCACTGGCAATCCTTGTGCTGATGCTGGTGATGGAATATGGCTTCCATATTATTCCGCCATTTCCTGTTGACCTGGTGGTATATGTTGCAGCTTATTTACTGGCGGGATACAATGTGTTAAACCTCGCGTTCCGGAAGGCCAAACGCTTTGATTTCTTCAACGAATTTTTCCTGATGAGTGTTGCAACTGTTGGCGCATTTGCCATCGGATCCTACAGCGAAGCGGTGGCCGTGATGGTCTTTTATTCCATCGGCGAATGGTTCCAGGATGCTGCGGTTAACAAAGCAAAAAAAAGCATCAAGGCTTTGCTGGACATCAGGCCGGAGGAAGTGACCGTCATCCGCGATGGTCAGCCGCTGCTTCAGCATCCATCTTCCATTACACTTAATGAAATTATCCGCGTAAAGCCTGGTGAAAAGCTGGCGTTGGATGGCTTGTTGGAAACTGCCACTGCTAGTTTCAACACGGCCGCGCTCACAGGTGAATCAAAGCCTGATACAAAGATGAAAGGAGATGCGGTGTTCGCCGGGATGATCAACCTGGAAAAACTAGTCGAGGTAAAAGTCATTGCATTGTTTAAGGACAGCAAGCTGAGTAAAATTCTCGAAATGGTGCAGGACGCCACTGCAAGGAAATCACAAACACAATTGTTCATCAGCCGGTTTGCCAAAATCTATACTCCCATTGTTTTTGCATTAGCCATCGCCGTTTGCCTGGTTCCCTATTTTTTTACAGGTGACTATAATTTCCAGGTTTGGTTTTACAGGGCACTCGTGTTTTTAGTGATTAGCTGTCCTTGCGCGCTCGTCGTGTCTATTCCCTTGGGCTACTTCGGTGGCATCGGGCTCGCGTCGAGAAACGGCATTCTGTTTAAGGGTTCTAATTTTTTAGATGTCGTGAGCCGACTGAATATGATCGTCATGGATAAGACGGGCACTTTGACCAAAGGCGTTTTTTCTTTACAGGAAGTGGTAGCCGTTGACGGTAACGAGCAAGCGTTGATCGCCACAACAGCTTCGCTGGAAGCGAATTCTACCCACCCGATTGCCAGGGCCATCCTCGCTTACGCAGGAAAGGATTTTCAACATGCCACCGTGGAAAACCTGGAAGAGATCGCGGGGCATGGACTGAAAGGCACGATAGACAATAAAGCAGTGCTTGCGGGTAACGCCAAACTAATGAACAAGTTTGCTGTGGTTTTTCCCAAGGAATTAACCCGGCTGTCGGATACGATTGTAATGGTAGCGATCAATGGCGAATATGCCGGCTATCTCCGCATTGCAGACGAAATTAAACCGGATGCAAAACAAGCCATCGACGCGTTACATAAACTTAACATAAGAACGGTCATGCTTTCGGGTGATAAGCAATCGGTAGTGGATCATGTGGCAAAAGAACTGGGCATCGACCAGGCATTTGGCGACTTACTTCCGGAAGGCAAACTGGAAAAATTGCAACAATTACAAGCGCCGGGCAATCATATCGCATTCGTAGGTGATGGCGTGAACGATGCGCCTGTTGTGGCTTTAGCAGATGCAGGGATCGCGATGGGCGGCCTGGGCAGTGATGCCACGATTGAAACCGCCGATATCGTTATTCAAAATGATGAACCCTCAAAGATTGTCACCGCAATCAACATAGGAAAAATTACACGCAGGATCGTATGGCAAAATATCATCATCGCCATGGTTGTAAAAGTTATCGTATTACTGCTTGGTGCCGGTGGTATTGCTACATTGTGGGAAGCGGTGATCGCTGATGTAGGCGTGGCACTCATTGCCATTTTCAACGCGGTTCGCATCCAGCAAATGAAAGTTTAAAAGAATATGGCGGACCGCCTGCCGCCCCTGTTTCATACAATGAATTATCTTCGGGCCTTTAGATATTATGCTGATCGATCAAATAAGAAATACCAGTAATTCGCAACACAAGCACCTCGAAGCCATTCTTTTTCCTGTGCTTTCTGCCATCAATAATGACCAGGAATATAAAAAATTGCTGAAAGCATTTTACGGTTATGTGCAACCGGTTCAGGACCTTATCATGATGCATATTAATAAAGAGGTCGTGCCGGATATGGATGAACGCAGAAATGCAGGCCTGCTGTTGGATGATTTGCGTACACTCGGTGACCAAACGATTCCGGAACACTGTGAAAATCTTCCTGAAATCGTGGATGGGCCTTCAGCGCTTGGCGCCTTATACGTTTTGGAGGGATCTACTCTTGGCGGAAAGATCATTACTAAAATGCTCGCCGAACAACTGGGTTCAGATTCAGCGCTGTCTTTTTTCAAAGGATACGGTCCCGAAACAGGCAAAAAATGGAAAGATTTTACCCGCTATCTTGAAGATGAAAGAAACAGCCCGTTCGCTGAAACTATTGTCCAAACTGCATCCCAGACTTTCGCCCTTTTTGGCACCTGGCTTGAAAAGAAATTAGTCAACCATTCATAAAAACCTCCCTGATGGATTTTAAAGTTGATTTAAGCAACTGCGATCGAGAACCCATTCACATTCCGGGTAAAGTGCAGGCCCATGCTGTGCTGATCGGGATTGATTACAAGACACAACTGATCACGCATGTAAGCGACAACGTCGCGAAATTTTTTTCCTGTAATCCGGAGCAATTACTCAACCAGCCGTTCCGGGTTTTCCTGTCGCTGTCGGGGATTGATACACGCGAAGTAAATTTTCTGAGTTTACTACCCGATCAATTTGTAGAAGGATTTGAAAAGGAAAACGCCTGGATCGTTCCCACAAACGGTGGACGTTTCCACCTGGTGGCGCACCTCTCCGGGCCGACCGTAATCGTAGAACTGGAACCGGCAAAAGAAGAAGATGGCCGGGAAGTGCAAAATATTGTGGGCTCTTTGCTGAGCCGCATCCTTGCTGCCAAATCTTTCCAGGATACACTCGATTTTTCTGCGCAGCAAATAAAAAATATCATTGGTTATGACCGGGTGATGATCTATCGTTTTGCCGAAGACGGTCATGGAGAAGTGGTTGCCGAAAAGGTAAATGATGAGATTGAATCCTACCTCGGCCTGCACTACCCCGCTTCTGATATTCCGAAACAGGCGCGGGAATTATATAAAAAAAATCTCGTGCGAATCATCGCCGATGTTGACGCAACAGATGCAGCCATCGAGGTGAATAATTCAATCACTCAGGCGACACCACTGGATATGACAGACGCTGTGACCCGCGCGGTTTCCCCCATTCATATCCAGTACTTAAAAAATATGGGTGTGAAGGCCAGCTTTAGTGTGTCGTTGATTGCGGATGGCGAACTCTGGGGATTGATCGCCTGTCACAATTACGAGCCCTTGCTCATCGATTACCGCAAAAGGAACAGCTGCCGCATCATCGGCCAGATCCTGTCTACCTCCTTGATATTTCGGCAGGAAGAAGTGGACAATGAACAAAAAGCGAAGTTCAATACGCATTTGGGAAATATTATAAAACATATCCGCAGTGATATCGATTTTAAAGACGCGTTGATGCAGCACGGCAACAGCATGCTGGATATTACCAAGGGCACCGGCGCCGCGTTAATGTTCGACAACGATATTTTTATGATCGGGGAAACGCCCACGCAGGAACAGATCCGCGGTATTGCTGCCTGGCTGGGAGAATTTAATAAGAACCAGTTTTTTCAAACAACGCAACTTGCAGATCTATATCCCGCGGCGTCATCTTTTAAAGATGTTGCCAGCGGGCTGATGAGTGTGGCGATCAGCAGGGAAATGAAAGAATATATTTTTTGGTTCAAAAAAGAATTACCACAAACCGTTCGCTGGGCCGGCAATCCTAACAAGCCTGCCGAGATGGGTGCAAATGGATTGTTGCAAATAAGCCCGCGAAAATCATTTGAAGAATGGACCGAAAAAGTACAAGGCAAATCGGAAGGCTGGCAGGCGCATGAAATCAGCTCGGTGATGCAGCTGCGTGAAGAATTGGTGCATATCATCAATGAACGGGCGAACCAGGTGCGCAAACTTAACGAGCAGTTAAAGCAGGCTTATGAAGAATTGGATACGTTTAGTTTCACGATTTCTCACGATCTGAAAACGCCACTGTCGTCCATAAAAAATTACGCGGAGTTATTGATCGAAGAAGAAAACCTGGGCAACGAGCATAAGCCGATGTTACAAAAGATCGTAAAAGGTGCCGACCGGATGAATTTGCTGATCAGGGAAGTTTTGAGCTATTCCCGTATCGGCAGGTTACAGATGACCGTAGCGCCGATAAACATGGGGCAAATGCTGGACGAGATCAGAACGGAACTCCTCAATGTTTACAATTCAAAACCGGTGCGTCTGACGATCTCGAATCCCGTAAATATTATCGGGGATTATACTATGATTTACCAGGTGTTTACCAATATCATCGGCAACGCCGTAAAATACAGTTCGGCGGCAGAAATCCCCGAAGTAACTGTTGAAACGCAGGCTGGGATTAGCGAGGTGACCTATATCATATCAGACAATGGCATCGGGATCGACATGAAAAACGGCGACCAGATCTTTGATTTATTTAAAAGAATGAACAATGCCAGCCCGTTTGAAGGAACGGGTGTGGGCCTTGCAATTGTTAAAAGAATTATAGAAAAACATAATGCCCGCATTTGGTACGAGAGTGAACCAGGGAATGGCACAGTTTTTTATCTGATATTTAAAACAGTGTAAAATGATTGAGAACGAGAAGGAGATCGACCTCCTGTATATTGAGGATAACGAAGATTTTGTGGACTTCGTAGGAATGGCCGTGAGAAAATTGTCTACGCCACTGAATTATCATTTTGTAACCGACGGCGCCAAAGCGAAGCAGATTTTGGAGGACGAAAAACCTACGGTGCCCATTAAACGTGCAAAACTGATTTTACTGGATTATAATTTACCCGGCGTGAGCGGTATGCAACTTTTGCAATATATCCGGTCTTATCCCGAAATGAAGCATACGCCGGTTGTTATTTTTTCCTCATCGGATAATCCCGTTGATGTAGCTACCGCATATGCGAATGGGGCCAATGCCTACCTGGTGAAGCCTTTGGGGATGCAAAACTTAAAAGATACCATCCAGGTAGTCTGCGATTTCTGGATCAATAAAAATCAACGCTGCGCGCAAATTGCATAAATGAAGAAATTATTTATTCTAGATGACAACGAGGAATTACTGGAGATCACTCAACTGATTTTGGGTAAGGATTATATCGTTTACGCTAAACCTTCGGCAGAATCTATAGCTGAAGAGTTAAGAAATTTTCAACCTGACTTGATGCTGATCGATCACTTCGTAGGCGACCATAATTCCGAAGAGATCATGCACCATATTCAGCATGCCATTCCAAACTTTTCTGTTCCCTTTATTTTATTTTCTGCCTCCCATGACATCTCCGAAAAAGCCGCGAAATTAGGCGCTGCCGGCTTTATAGAAAAACCGTCCAGCATCAGTTATATCAAAGAGTATATTAAAAAGTTTTTCCACGACGATACCGTTGCAGAAACTAAATAGTTTCTATTAGTCTATAAAATAGCCCTCTAAGTTCCCTCGTAAAAATGGCCCGTAATGCCGTTGCTATTTTTTAAAATTTACCTTTCAGCTCCTCGGGTAAATAGGATGTCATTACTTTTGACTAACTCAGTGTTGATATTACTTCCAGCTCAATCAGCTTCCGCCTTCATCTGACATCTTCAATCGGAATGCATTCCTCTAAACTATTTCCTACTTTCGCCAGGAAAAAAATTGGAAATGAAGACAAAATATATAATGGCTTCGAGTGCAATCGTTCTTGCACTAACAGGACTTGCCTGTACTTTTCTTCCGGATGAAATTTCTAAACAGATGGGTGGACAATCTTCGGGGGTATTGCAGCTGCAAATTATCGGTGCCGCTTATGTTGGATTCGCGATGCTTAATTGGTCATCTAAAGGAAATATTATCGGTGGCATCTATAGCCGTCCGCTCGTGATCGGCAATCTTTCGCATTTTTTTATTGGCGCCCTCGCCATTATTAAATATGCTTCCAACATTCAGAACGCAGGCTATATCTGGGTCGCAGCATTTGCCTATTCATTATTTGCTGCCTGCTTTGCCTGGTTGTTTTTCACCAGCCCACCCAGCAGCAAATAAACGTAGACCGATTAATACATCCCCTTCTTTGTAAAATCCCTCCTTATTTCAACAGACGGGTGAAGGCAACCGGCCTGTGACATTTCTTTTCACTGATGGCCGAGCCAGCAGCTGCGTTAACCAATGCTTTTTTCAGATTGGTATGCTTGTTGACTTTTTCTCTTGTTAGAAGGTTGACACTGTTCAGGATTTCTACAGATTTGCCAACGTATTTCATTCATCATTAAAACGCCCGGCTTTGAATACATCTATCCAGCATATCACACAGCAACACTCCAGCATTCGCAAAAACATTTTCATCAGCAGCTTCTGTATTTTTTTACTGGTGGGCGTTTTACCAACCATTGCGTTTGCGCAGGAACCCATTAAAGCAGACACGCTGATCAAAAAACTGGATAGCCTGAAAAGCAAAACAGACAGCACAGGAAAGCAATATAATAATATCAACCCGGACGCATACAATGAGAACACCAAATTAAACGGTCGCAGCTACTTCCTGTTATTGGGAAGTAATATCAAGCAGGAGTTTACGAAGCCTTTCCATATGAAGCGCCGCGACTGGGGCCAGCTCGGGAAGTTTGCCATTGCTGCAACGGCGTTGGGCTTTGCTGATGAACCCATACAAAAAAATGCATTACACCTTCGAAACCAAAGTTCAGCCTTGCGGCAAACGGGGAATTTTATTTCGAAGTTCGGCCTGCAATACGAGATCTATACGCTGGCTGCATTTGAAACGTATGGGTTGTTGTTTAAAAGCACCAAAGTGAAAACGACTACCCTGCTCGCAACCCAGGCAGTTGTTACCGGATTACTGGTTGAATCCGTTTTAAAAACATTGACAGGCCGCACCCGTCCGAATTATTACGGTGACAATGCTGAAGCTGAGCCAACTTTTAAAGGCCCGTTTGGGAACTTATCAAAAAGTGCGGATGGGAAACGATCCAACAGTTCCTTTCCTTCAGGCCACACCACCGCTGCTTTTGCAGCCGCAACCGTGTTTGCCGTCGAGTATAAAAACAAGCCATTGATCCCTATCGTTGCCTATACAATGGCATCGTTGGTTGGCGTTAGCCGTATCACAGAAAACAAGCATTGGGCAACAGATGTTTTTACCGGCGCTGTTCTCGGCTATCTTACCGGCCGCCAGGTTTCTTTCAATTACCATCGTTTTGCAAAAATTAAAAACGATGCGGCAAAAGCTGCAGGAAAAAATACCGTCAGCTTTAACCTGGATTATCAGTTTCACCAGATGATGCCGGGGCTGGTGTGGAAGTTTGGATAGATAACGGTAAATTATGAACGGTAAGTCTTGTTCAGCGTTCTTACAGATTTGCGTGATAAATTTGCGCCCTTATAAATAACGAACGCGATCATGAAGAAATCCGGCTTATTCCTTTTTATTTTACTCAATGTACTGTTCCTCCAGGCGCAAGATCATGCCCAGGCAAAAATCACCGGGCGCGTGCTGGATTCAGCCTCGAGAACCGGCATAGAATACGCCACCATAACAGTATACAATCATAGCAGCACAAAGATCATCACGGGCACCACAACGGATGTTAGCGGAAACTTCTCCGTTCCGGATCTATCAGAATCCGAAATTGATGTATTGATTGAATCCATCGGTTACAAAGCCCGGAGGTTAAATAGTATTATTCTGTCAAGGAAAAATGCAGTTGTTGATCTCAGCGAAATTTTATTAAATAAGACTGGCGAAATACTGCAGGATGTGGTTGTAACGAATACGCGCGGCCCGATTGAAAATAAGATTGACAAGCTGGTGTATAATGCAGAAAAAGACCTGACCTCACAAGGCGGTGTTGCTACAGATATTTTAAAGAAAGTGCCGCAGGTCTCCGTTGATGTTGACGGAAACGTACAAGTGGCGGGTGCTTCGGGTATTCGCTTTTTAATCAACGGTAAACCTTCATCGGCTTTTGGCAGCAATATCACAGACGTACTCCAATCTATTCCAGCCAGCCAGATCAAAAGCATTGAGCTCGTAACAAACCCCGGTGCGAAATATGATGCACAGGGAATTGGCGGCATCATCAATATTATTTTGAAACAGACAAAAGTAAAAGGTATCAACGGCAGTGTTTCTTTAACGGCCGGTAGCCGGTCTGAGAATGGTTCTGTCAACCTTAACGCGCGTCGTGGCAACATCGGCGTTGGCGCTTTCTTTAGTGGCAACGCGCGGTTGAAAGCCAAAACACCAAATACTTCCACGCGATTATCCACCGATAACAATAGCGGCATTAATACGCAATTGCAGCAGGAAGGTTTCAACCAGTTTACCAGGCACGGGTATCAAACCGGGATCAACTTTGACTGGACGGTTCAGAAATTAAATAACTTCTCCGGGGCGATGAGTTATAATGATTTCGGCAATAACGGAACCGGTCAACTATCCCAATCATTGATTACAAAACAAAATGGTAACCCATTGTCGTCTTCGCAAACAAGAAGTAACAGCAACAGCAATTTCAAATTTCATAATGTTGATTTGTCATTGGGTTATCTGCGAAAATTCAAAAAGGAAGATCGCGAACTGGAATTGTCATTCAGCAGCAGCAACGGCCGCAACAGGTCAATGGTAAACAATCAGCAGGTTCAGCTTCCCGGTGATTCTGTTTTTTATGGCATCAATAGTTATAATCCATCCAAAGAAAAAGAAACAGAATTTAATATCGATTTTACGGAGCCTGTTAAAGAAGATGTGGTGCTGGGGGTCGGTGGAAAAATAAGTTTATATGATATTAACAGTGCATCTGATGTGAACAGTTATCGCACGGATAGCAAATCTTACCTGCCTGATGCGGCACTCACGAACTCGTTGGCCTACCATCAGAAAGTGTATGCGTTATATTCCGAAATAAGTTTCCCGGTTGCTTCATTATTCCAGGCAAAAATCGGCGGAAGGTACGAGCGTACTGAGTTGAAATCATTTTATTCCAATGCGCAGCAGCAATTGCAATCGCCGGGTTACAATACTTTCGTCCCTTCGATATTCTTTTCCAAAAAATTAAATGATATTCAAACGATCAAATTAAGTTATTCAAAACGCATCGAAAGGCCGGACTATGAAGACCTGAATCCCTTTATTAATACTTCGGATCCAAAAAATATCTCTGCAGGAAATCCTTACTTACGCCCGGAGATTGGCCACCGGATGGAGTTTAGCTATACCCGCAATTTAAAAAACAATGGCTCGTTTATGGCGACAGCATTTTACCGAATCAACCAGGATGATATCCAGCCCTACATTGTTTACTATCCTACGCTCAAAGTAGGCGACAGCCTGTACAACAATGTAACGGTGAGCACGAGGCAGAATATCGGCTCTGAAAAAAATGCAGGGATCAATTTGTTTGCAGATATTCACCCAAATGAAAAATTAGGATTACGATCTAACCTGTCTTTCTTCCAGCGTCACACCGTGAATGCGCTTGATCCGGGTTTCAATTCAGAAGGATTTAATTACCGGTTCAATATCAACTCCAGCTACCAGTTTAGCAAAACGCTGGCTGCTGAAGCGTTTGGAAACTTCAATTCGCCCCGAAGGGAATTGCAGGGCCGCTACCCTTCTTTCACTTCGTACAGTTTCGCCATACGTAAACAGTTCTGGAACAAAAAAGGCAGCCTGGCATTTACCACATCAAATCCATTCGGCAAATATGTAAAACAGGAAACTTCGGTAACAGGAACTAATTTTTCGTACAATAATGTTCGCCAGATCCCTTTCCGGTCTGTGGGCTTAAACTTCACCTGGAAATTTGGCAAACTGGAATTTAAAAAAGACAACGAACAAAATTCAGCGCCTCAAAACAGCCCGGTAGAATAAGCGCCTATTAAAATTGGTGGAGCAACGCCAGTTGTGGCTGATGATTCGCATAACGAGGCATCAATGCCGTCTGCTTTAAATGAGCGTGAGATAATTTCCGCTGAATCAGCGGGTAGAGCCACCACGAAAGGCGCGTAGCAGCAATGCCGAGCCCGGCTCCCGCCACTACATCATTAAACCAATGTTTGTTATTGTACATCCGAAGGTAGCCGGTTGTAGCTGCCATCGCATAGCCGGCGATGCCATACCAGGGAGAAACAGCTTTGTATTCGAGGCGTAAAAATTCAGCACCTGCAAATGCTTCCGCTGTATGACCGGAGGGAAACGAAGATGATGCCGATCCATCAGGGCGCATTTCTCCCGCGGCGTTTTTTATTAATTGGGAAGAGGCATTCAGGAATAAATTTGACAGTAAAAAGATCGCAGATTTATCGCGCAAATTATGATAACCTTTTATGCCACTAAAGCCCAGGAGGTAAACAGTTGCAGCAGGGCCAAATTGTAAATAGTTATCTGCATGGATGGCTCCATGAGGATGTTCCGTTACCAGTTCTTCTTCAAATTCCTCGTTGATCTGTAGAAACCCATGGTTCCGGATCGCAGCGAATCCGTAGCCTAACATCGCCGCGGGCAGGAGGAATTGCGTAGACGTTTTGCCTGGATGCCTACGGTTACCATGCACAAAAAAAGTATCTGCAGCAAGATGGCCCGGCACCGCATCCTGTGCGACTGCCGCCAGGCTAAAAGCGCTGCAGACACTGATCAAAAGCGGTTTCAAAGCAAACATATTATTTGTATTTGCGGGCGCGAATAAAAGACAACAGCTATTTTCGGGCGCTGATAAATTTACCATTGGCATCAAACAATAGATCTTTGCCGCCGATCTCCGCTTCATAAACCAGGGTTCCATCAGCTTTACGAATGCTGGCCGTTTCTTTTATTTTTTTACCCCTGTAATTTTGGTCCAGGTAAGATTTTACGGCCGCTGGCAACTCTGTTACGGCAATTCCGGTTTCCGTTTCCAGCAAAGCACCGTTCGCGGTATAGGTCGTGGACATCTCATGGTTTTGATAATGAAATGTTGCTTCATACTGGCCGTCTTCTTTTTCCCATTTCACAGGAGTGCCGGAGTATGTTTTTGCAAAGCTGGCTTTTACGGCAGCAGGAACTTTTGAAGCGTTCAGATGCTGGGCACAGGAAATATATCCCGATGCAATGGTCATTGAGACGAGCAAAATTTTTTTCATGATGGTTGGTTGATTTGTGCTCCTAAAGTTCATTAGCAAAACTGAAGACTTCCTGATAAAATATGGGTGTTTTTGCTTATTGTTTTGGCAATGCCCCCGCAGAAAAATCCAGGATGAATTCATGCAAATTATTTTCGAACTGGTAGCTCAGGTGATAGCCGTACAACGCGCAGATTTTTTTGGACATTTCCAGGCCTAATCCAATACTGTTGGAATCTGTACTTTCTTTTTGAAATCGATGAAAAAGTTTATCCGCATCAAGACTATGATTAACTCCGCTGTTTCGAATCAACAATTTATTTTCTGACAGATGAGTTTCTATGCGCCCGTTTTCCCTGTTATGACGGATCGCATTGCCAAACAGGTTACTGAGCAATATTTCAATCAACACCTTATTGGCAATCAGCACGACCTCATGTTGAAAAAAGAACTCTAACGCCAGATGCTTCTGCTGTACCTGAGCCTGGTATAACGTCGAAAATTCCTCCAGCATTTGGGTCAGCATTAGCTCTTCCTTATCCGGAAACTGGTTATTCTCAATTTTTGTGAGTAACAACAGGCTTTTATTTAACCGCGTCATGCGTACGGCAGCATCAGCTAAAGCGTCAATCAAACCCGCCTGTTCCTGATTTAACGGCGATGTCTGCATGAGTAGTTCCAACTTGGATTGCAGTACGGCCAGCGGCGTCTGCATTTCGTGCGATGCGTTTTCTGTAAATTCTTTCTGTAGTGTAAAGCTTTGATGGGCCCTGCCGGTGAGATCTGTAACAGCTTCATTCAGGAGATTAAATTCCGTTACCGGGGATGATGGCAGTTCTATGCCTGGTTCCTTTTCAATATTGAATTCACGTAGTTTCCCAAGTGTATGGTAAAAAGGTTTCCAGATCCATTTGGACAGATGCCGGTTGATAATGATCAATCCGCCGAGCAAGAGCAGCAGTAACAAGGCCTGCACTTTTACGAGGCTTCGCACCAGGTCATCTGTTTCGAGCAGCGATGTGCGGAGTTGCATGAGGTAGGGCTGGCCGTTAACCAAAAAATTAGCCCTGAGGAAACGGTGCGGGATCATCTCTTTCTCTCTTACATCAAATAGTTCTTCTGTGGAAAAAGAATCGAAGGGTTCGCGGATCAATGAGGATTGCAGTTCGAGGTCCTGATCCAGGAATACTAAACTGTCGCCTGGTTGCAGACGCAGCCTGGCGGTAATATTTTCCTGCAGGGCGGTCTTGCGGCTGAGCAGATCTTCATCCACACTTTCGCGGATGATGTTTTGAATCACATAATAAAAAACCGGGATCGTTACCAGCAAAATAAATACTGAGTACAACAGGTAAAGCCGGATGGTTTTTTGTAACAGTTTCATTTATACAGCGAACTTATATCCCATTCCGTAAATAGATTTGATGTATTCCCTGCAGCCCGCATTGGCGAGTTTACGCTTCAGGTTTTTCATATGAGCATAAATGAAATCAAAATTATCATACAGGTGTGCGCCTTCACCAGAGAGGCTTTCAGCGATCGCATTTTTTGAGATCACCCTGTTTTTATTGGAAACAAGGTACAGCAACAGATCGAATTCTTTACGCGTAAGTTCCAGGGGCTGTTGATTCACGAGCACCATCTTGGCAGACAGGTCGATGCTGAGTTCATGAAATTCCAGCACGGTATTTCCCTGGAATTTTTTTCTGCGGATCACCGCCGCAATTCTTGCACTCAGTTCAGATAAATGAAAAGGTTTTGGCAGGTAATCATCAGCTCCTAAATTCAATCCCGCTATTTTATCATCCAGCGAATTTTTTGCAGAGATGATGATCAGGCCATCCAATTTGTTATCTTCTTTTAATTCCTTTAAGATCGCAAGGCCGTTTCCGTCAGGCAGCGAAATATCCAGCAGGATACAGTCATATTCGAAGCTTTCAATTTTTGCCCTCCCCTCCCGCACATTAAACGCGATGTCGCAGGAATAATTTTCCCGCTGCAGGTAGTTCACCATGCTTTTCGACAATTCTATTTCATCCTCGATGATCAGGATCTTCATGGTTTATTTTCTGGTTAAACATGGCTTTGTAAAATCATTCAGGATTGCGCTTCCAAAATTTGCTTCTCGACCACAGCAATATTCCGGGCTTTTTGCTCACCCAACAATTGCTGGCAATACCCTGTAAAATAATGATGTTCTTTCATAAAGATCCAGGTAGTTGACAGCCAGTTAGGGAAAAGACTGTTGGTCCTCGATTCCATCTCCGCACGAACTTTTTCATTGGCGCTAAAAAACTGGTCTGTTCCAAGATGGAAAAGGTCGGCATCGCACAAGATCTCTTCTATGAGCGAAGTTGGTTTGTAACTCAGCCGGGTGCAAAGAATAGCATTTTCCACCTGGTTCAAAAATGCGTTATCCTTATTTTTATCCTTAAAATAGTTCCGCATCAATAGAACACTTTTCTCTTCATGGCCTGCGGGGGTTCCAAAGAGATGGCCGGTATCATGAAACCAGGCTGCGGTAATCAGTACTTGTAAATCCAATCCTGATAAGGGATAATGACGGGCGATCTCCAGTGAATTGTTTACGACATCCATTGTATGGCTAAAATTATGGTAGTGCAAATGGCCGTCACCTGTTTCAGCGAAGAGTTGCTGAACGTATTCTCCTATCTCAGACATCAATTTTTCCATACACCCGTTTGATTGAGCCAACATTTAAAGCGTCAAGCTAGTTTGCAATTCTGAAGAGTATCTGAATTATTGTGGCTGAGTGGAAGCCGGAAACGTTTTCGTCTTTTTATGGTAAAGCATACGTATCATCGTTGGGAACACAATGAGCAGGAGCGGCAAGGCCACAACGAAACCACCGATCACCGCGATCGCCAGGGGCTGGTGTAACTGAGCCCCGGTGCCAATTCCCAGCGCAAGCGGCATCAATGCAATGATAGCGCCGAGAGCAGTCATCAGCTTCGGCCGCAATCTCGTGGATATGGCATACACCAGTGCTTCATCTACTTCCGCAGTTTGGCGCGTCTCCTGGTATTGAAGAAAGGTAAATATGGCATTTTCGCCGATGATCCCCACGATCATGATCAGGCCGGTATAACTGCCCACGTTGAGCGCTGTGCCGGTGAAAAATAACGCCAGGTAACTTCCTGCAATTCCCAGCAATGCGATGCACAAGATCAGGAACGCAATTTTTACATCGCGGAATAAAAACAGGATCACACCAAATACCAATAAACTCGAACTCACGAGGATCATCAGCAATTCATGAAAAGACCGCTGCTGTTCGGCATATGCCCCGCCATATTCGATATAATAACCGGGTGGTAGAACGATTTGTTTGCTGATATCTGCCTGGATACTTTTCATTACCGAACCCAGGCCGCCCTGTTCCAGCCGCGCTGTAACAACGCCCATCGTTTGCAGGTTTTCGCGTTCTACCTGGGCATCGCCCGGATTGATATCGATCTCCGCTAATTCACTTAATAATTTCAATTTACCACCAGGCAAAAAAACAGGCAACTTTCCCAGTTCTTCGCGGCTCATATTCCGGCTGCCGGGATACGCAAGCCTGATGCCCGATACCGTTTCTTTTTCTGCGATGCCGTTGATCAGGCTTCCCTGCATGGCTGTTTGCAATTGCATTTGTAAATTTTCAGCGGTGAGTCCAAATTGCGCCAGTCTTGCAGGCATCGGACGAATGCGCATACTCGGACCTGCGATCACGATGCCATCAAACACATCTGCAGCGCCGGGAACTTTTTCTACCAGCCCTGAAACCTGCTGGCTAAGTTCATGGAGTTTCGTGGCATCGTTGCCAAATATTTTTATTTCGATTGGTTGAACAGAATTCATCAGGTCTCCCAGCATATCTCCCATTACCTGCCCGAAATCCACTTGCAGCGCGGTTTGTGAAGCTTCAATCTTGGACCGTATCTCGTTGATTACCTCGTCCGAACTTCGCTTTCTTGATTTTTTTAACTGGATCAGGTAATCGCCGGTGTTCGGTTCCGTGATGAAAAAACCCATCTGCGTCCCCGTGCGGCGGGAGTACGCTTCTACTTCGGGAACAGCCGTCACGATCTTTTCTACCTGACGTAAAATCCTGTCGGTTTCTGCCAGGGAAGTCCCCGGCGGCGATGCATAATCCAATACAATACTACCCTCATCCATCTCGGGGAGGAAGCCGGTTTCCAGTCTTGGCAGGATGAGCACGATGCTCACGATCAATACTGCAATGAAAATAAAACTGATCACGGGCTGATGAATAAAATAAGAGATCCAGGGCCGTTTTACCGTTGCTGCCGCCTTGTGTTTTTTCTGTTCATCTGGGTTTTCTTTTTTAGACAACAACAGATACACAACAGGAAGCCCGAGCCAGGTTACAATAAATGAGCAGATCAGGGTGATGATCATCGTATCTGTCATCACTTTAAAATAAGCACCGGCCACGCCACTCATCAACACGAATGGAATGAAGATCACGATCGTACTGATCGAAGACCCGAGCATCGCAGGAAAAAGATAATGCACCGCTTTTTGCACTACGACAGTTGTGGGTTCATCCGGGTGTTCTTCATGCGAGCGATGGATCTGCTCCATCACCACGATCGCATCGTCAATGATCAACCCGATAGCAGCGGCGATCGCGCCAAGCGTCATGATATTAAAAGAATATCCGGCAAAATAAATAACGATCAGCGTCAACGCGAGGGTGATTGGTATTGTAATGAGTATGGTAAGACTGGCACGGAATGATCGGAGGAAAATTATGGCCACAATGATGGCGAGCGCGAGCCCGATCCATAAACTGTCGGTAACACTATTTACCGCATCCTGCACAAAATCTGCCTGGTTGTAATATGGTTTTATACTAACGCCTTCGGGTAGCAGCGGCCGCAGATCAACAATTTTTTTATTTACCTCATCTGCAACAGTGATCAGGTTGGCATTCGGTTGTTTGATGATCGCCACCAATATTCCATCATGTCCATTCGCATTGATCTTAATATATTCAATGGCATCTCTCACCTGCACATCAGCGATATCCTTTAACTCCACTACGCGCTGGCCATTGTTGCTGATTACCGTATGCTGCAATTCGTCTATCGTATGAACCGTGGCATCGGTGATGCTGAGGTAGAGATATTTGTAATCAGATAAGAACCCATTAGACCGGATGAAATTTGTCTGCGAAAGGGCGGCGCTCACAAGGTCTGGCGTCAGGCTAAGCGTGCTCATCTTTTGAGGATCGAGGGTGATCCAGTATTCTTTGTCTTTGCCGCCGATGATGCGAACATCAGCAATGCCCTGTACCTGCGACAAAAAAGGCTTGATGGTGAGCAAAGCCAGTTTTTTTAATTCTATCGGTGACTTGTTATGACTTTCCAGTGAAAACCCCATCACCGGGAGAATGGACGGATTCATTTTTTCTACCGTCACCTGCAGATCGGGCGGCAGGCTGCTCTTCAACTGGTTGATCTTCGATTCGATCCGTTGCTGGCTCAGATCAATATCTGATTTCCAGTCGATGAATGCCGATATTTCACAACTTCCCCGGCTGGTAGTGCTGCGTATCTGGGTAAGATCGGGCACTTGTTTGATCGCCGCTTCCAGCGGTTTGGTAACGGTAACAAGCATCTTGTCAACGGGCTGCAAACCCGCATCTGCAATGATCTTGATCTTCGGAAAACTGATCTCCGGGAACAACGATGTCTGCAGGTTTTTGTACGACATGATGCCGCCCGCAATAATGAGCGCCAGCACGACGGCAACAGGACTCTTGTAAGCGGTAAAAAAGTTTTTCAACGGCGATGATTTTATTCTGTGGTGCGAACCGGTACCATTATTTTCACATGAGCTGTATCCGGCAAACCAAAATTTCCTGTGATAAGAATTCGATCGTTACCTGCAAAAACTGGCGAAGTAATCTCCACGTTTTCTGCTGTCTCAATCCCTTTTGTTACCAGTTGCTTTGCAGCGGTGCTGTCGTTGAGCATTTTCATCACCCAAAATTCTGATTGTGTTTCATCGCTTAGCACTGCGGCCTTTGGAAGATACCAGGCGGCATGATTGGCACGACGGATCAGTTTCACGCGGGCGATGAGGTTTTCGGGGACAGGATGCGAGGCCGTCACTTTCAGGATCACGCGCTGGGTTTGTGCGCTCGAATCCATTGTTGGCATATTACCGCTAACCCTTGCCTGCAGCAGTTCTCCATCGGGCAACAATACGGGAACAGACGTCGCGCCTTTTAAATAAGCACGCAATTCGTACGGAAGATCCAGCAGGAAAGCAAAACTCTTTGTATCAGTTACAACAGCGAGTTGCTCACCGTCCTGCACATAATCCCCGGCCTGGTGATTGAGTTCTGATACAAACCCACTTCCGTTTGCAAGTACTTTATTGATACCCGTAAAATGAAACGAAGGATCTAATTTATTGATCGTATTGCCGATGCTTTGTGCTTCCTTGGTTTGCAACACAAATAACGGCTGTCCACGCCTTACAAACTGATTAAGGGTTAGTCCGGCACTTTTCACATAACCCGTGAGATTGGCTTTGATGATCCACTTTTGCAGGAAGGCTGAAGTGGCATTGAGTTCAATATCTTCTTCCATCGGCCCGCTGCTGATGGTAACGACCGTTACAGGCGTCACTGTTTCTTCGGTGGTTGCTTCAGTTTCAGTTGTTTCTTTGGAATGACAGCTGAAACAAATCAACGCAAGAAAAACATAACCAATAATTTTCATCATATCATTTATTTACCGGTTCCAATAATTGAGCTGGTTGATCAACATCCAGCGGCTGACCGTGTTTTCATTCACCATTGTTTTCGTGTTCAGGTAATTGTTCAGGGCAAGAATGTAATCGTAAATACGCACTTCTCCTGTTTGCAGTAATTGCTGGTGAACCTTGATCAGGGTTTGAATGTATTTCAGCTGTTCGTTTATATCCGCGATTAGTGCCGTAGATGCATCAAGTTGCTGCCGTAATTGCGCAATTTGCTGGCGGTACTGGTTGTTGTAAAAAGCCTGGTTGGCGCGGCGCGTATCTTCCTGTAACGCGATCTTGTCGTACTGGATCTTCTTCTGGCCGCCATCATATAATGGCACCACCAGCGACAAACCAGCGCTCCATCCAAAATTCCTGTACGGCTGCACCTGCAGGCTGGAATTGTAGCCCGCGTCGGCAAACACATTTAGCTTTGGCTTATAATTGATGTCCAGCAAGGCTTTGCTGGTGGCAAGTGAGAGGCTGTCAATCGTATATTTTCTGTTGAATACAGAAGATGCGAAGTCAGGCAGGCTATCCAGGTTCATCTCCGGTTCCTCCAGCGCAACATAATTACTGTCTACAATTCCGGCCAGATAATTTAGCGTGGCATAATCGTTCCGGTAAATATTTTCCTGCTGTTTCAGTTTAAAATTATTTTGCTGAAGGGTAACTATAAAAGTGAGGTAATCGACCTGTTTGTAGACATTTTTCTGGGTGAGTTTTTTCAGCACTTCCTCCTGTTTCGACAGCATATCCTGGAGTTCGCGGTTGAAATTTAGTTGTAAAAGATCGCCATAAGTAATCAGGTATTGGTTGATGATGGTTTTACGGATGTCTTGTTCTGAAACGGCCAGGTTGTTTTTAGCCGCATCTGCCAAAAGCCTGATATTGGCAAACTGCAATTTATTATTCGGCCCGTTCGACAATGATTTTGTTACGCCGAATAACGCCGAAACATTGGCGATATTAGTGATGGCTTCATCATAGCCATAACCATTAATGACCGGCGCATAACTGTCATTACTCGTAAAATTAGCCTGCGTACGCTGGGTTGCCCGGATGAGAAGGCTGTCTAATTTTTGCGCTGTCACCTGGTTATGTAAATCTTTCAGCAATGGGCTTTGCTCTACGGCGGCATCGACAAAGTAATTCATCGACCGCTGCTGGGCCATTCCCATTGTGCTGTACAAACAAACCAATAAGCCGAAGAAAACACGATGCATAATCCTGATAATGTTTAAATGAACCGGGAGATCTGAAAAGGAATCAAATTCCGTGCGAATTCTGTAGACAATCTGATTCAGATAAAACAATACATCCCCGGGCGGGTAAACATCCTCTGAAAATATTTGCGATATTTATACCGGCTCTTCCACTAATAAATAAATAATGATGAGAATCGCAACTTATAATGTGAATGGTGTAAACGGGCGCCTGCCGGTGTTGCTGCGCTGGCTGGAAGAAACTTCTCCCGATATCGCCTGCCTGCAGGAATTAAAAGCACCGCAGGAAAAATTTCCGGAGCAGGCGATTAAAGATGCGGGTTATCAAGCAATCTGGCATGGGCAAAAAAGCTGGAACGGCGTGGCCATTTTATCGAAGCATGAAGCGCTTGTTGAGCGGGGCCGCGTGCTGCCCGGCGACCCGGAAGACCTGCACAGCCGGTATATTGAAGCTTCCATTGGCGACCTCATCATTGGCTGCCTGTATTTGCCGAATGGAAATCCGGCGCCAGGGCCGAAACTGGAATATAAGTTGGGTTGGATGGAGCGGTTTCGAAAACATGCGGCGGAATTATATGCAGGTGGGAAACCGGTGATCCTGACAGGTGACTTCAACGTGATCCCCACAGAAAACGATGTGTACAAACCAGAACGTTGGGTAGACGATGCGTTATTTCGCCCGGAAGTGCGCGCAGCTTTTCAAAAGATCATGAAACAGGGCTGGACGGACGCCCTGCGCAAAATATATCCCGACGAAACCATCTATACATTTTGGGATTATTTCCGCAATGCTTACGGAAGAAATGCCGGTTTGCGTATTGATCACTTTTTATTAAGTCCGGCTGTTGACAAACGACTTCGCGGAGCCGGTGTTGACCGTGACGTGCGCGGCTGGGAGAAAACAAGCGATCACGGCCCGGTTTGGATAGAGATTGATTAGGAAAACCTGATCGGATCATACAGCCATGGACGAAGCGTATTTTTTGTAATATCCCATGCTGATAGAAAAGGAGGCTACTACGCAGCCTTACTTTGTAACAATGATCGTTCTATAAACAGGCTGTCCCTCCGGGACGTTATTCACGCGTTCCCCGCCATACAAAATAGATTGGTTTACAAAAAGTCTTCAGAAAAGGCCGGTCAATTACAATCCTTTGATCGTTTTCTTAACAGATTGATGTTTCATTGATTTTTCGCGATATTCTTTTGGCTCGCAGCAGCTCTGAAACAGATCCGGCTCCGGAGGAGCAACCGGGTTGTAGCTAAAAGCCCAAACGGAATCAGGCTCCGAAGGTGCCTCCTTATTGTCAATCAAAGAATTCAAAAAATACGTATGGCCAGGCGACGCATCAAGTTGTTCAAAAAACATTGTATACTCCTTTTTAATGTTGCTTTAAATGGTGCCTTACCAGTTGAAGTACATTATCACCTGCCGGAGTTGGCTCCCGAGCAGCACCCGGGTTGTAGCCAAAAGCCCAAACGGAATCAGGCTCCGCAAACATCCCAGCATTATCAGTGAAAAGTATCGTCAGACGAGGCATCAAAGTTTTTCAAAAAACACTGTATACTCCTTTCAATGTTGCTTTATATGGTGCCTTATTAGTTGAAGTACATTATCACCTGCCGGAGTTCTGGCGCCCGAGGAGCACCCGGGTTGTAGCCAAAGCGCAAACGGACTCAGGCTCCGCAAACATCCCCGCATTATCAGTCAAAACAGTTCAAATAAATACGTAACGTCAACCGAGGCATCAAAGTTTTTCAAAAAACATAGTAGACTCCTTTTTTAATGTTGCTTTATATGGCGCTTACTGGTTGAAGTACGTTATCAACTGCCGGAGTTTTGGCTCCGGAGGAGCACCCGGGTTGTAGCTAAAGGCGCAAACGGAATCAGGCTCCGAAGGTGCCTCCTTATTGTCAATCAAAGAATTCAAAAAATACGTATGGCCAAGCGACACATCAAAGTTTTCAAAAAAACATTGTATACTCCTCTTTAATGTTGCTTTATATGGCGCCTTACTGGTTGAAGTACATTATCACCTGCCGGAGTTCTGGCTCCGGAGGAGCACCCGGGTTGTAGCTAAAAGCCCAAACGGAATCAGGCTCCGAAGGTGCCTCCTTATTGTCAATCAAAGAATTCAAATAAATACGTATGGCCAGGCGACATATCAAAGTTTTTCAAAAAACATTGTATACTCCTTTTTCATTTCGGTTTATATGGTGCGTTACCAGTTGAAGTACATTATTACCTGCCGAAGTTCTGGCTCCGGAGGAGCACCCGGGTTGTAGTTAAAGGCGCAAACGGAATCAGGCTCCGAAGGTGCCTCCTTATTGTCAATCAAAGAATTCAAATAAATACGTATCGTCAAACGACACATCAAATTTTTTCAGGAACATTTTATACTCCTCCTTAAATTTCACTTTTTTATGGTGCTCTTCCTGGTTATTAATGTACCTGATGACCTTGTCGATTTCTGAGTGCGAATAGGAAAAGACTCCGTAGCCTTCCTGCCAATTAAATTTTCTCTTTAACCAGCTTTTAGCGCGAACAAACTCTCCGGATTCGACCTTTATCTCTTTGACGAAATCTGAAATAGACAATACAGGACGAAATCCAACGAAAAAATGAACATGATCGGGCATACAACTTATTGCTAACATTTTCGCTCGCCTGTTTTGAACCAGAGCTGTCATATATCTTTGCAATTCGTCCTTATGCGCGGCTGGTATCAATGCCTCCCGGAATTTTACAGATATACAAAATGCAAATATATCTGGGAGTAAGTATTAGCCATTCCGTTGATTTTACCAGCCTGATCTGTGAAACTCAATAGTTTTTTTGAAAAGATATTTAGCAAAGCAAATCAATAATTGAAGCGCAGGAAAAGGAAAACCCGGGTTGCTCAGAAGAAAAACCACACGCTGCTATTTTGAATGTTTGTCTCAACCAACACTTGAGCCACATTTTTACTTAACTTTTCAACCTGACAATTTCAAACATGAAATTTTTATCACTCGAACCATTCGTTCCTTCGGGAAAAGATTTTGAAAAGGCAAAGCAGTTTTTCCAGGAATTGGGTTTCCTGGTCAGCTGGGATGCAGGGGACTACACAGGTTTCGTGTTTGGGGAATGCCGGTTTATTCTGCAGAAATACGATGAGCAATTTTTTGCCGAAAACTTTATGCTGAGCGTAAAAACTGATGATGTAAAATCCTTACGTGAGCAAATACTACAGAAAGATCTTCCGGGAAAATATGGCGTGAAAATCAGTGCACTGCTGCAACAACCTTATGGCCTCGAACTAAACGTAATTGATATGGCTGGCGTATGCTGGCATTTCGTGCAATAAAAACTGTGTTGGCCGATACATAGCTGACGAACCTCACCAAAAACATGGCAGATAAATTCCCCGGATGATCACAAAAAAAGGGACCATCTTTTCGATGATCCCTTTCGAGGTCCCTAGCGGATTCGAACCGCTGTAGAAGCTTTTGCAGAGCTTTGCCTAGCCACTCGGCCAAAGGACCGTATTTTATTTAAAAATCAACCTTTATCGGAGGTTGATTTTTAGTGTTGCAAAAATAGGGTATTTTTAGCCATAATTTCAAATTCACTCAACCCGACAACCAATTTATTTAAATTAGATACGAATGAACAGCATTGCTCCATCTGAACTGATCATCAACGATCGCGGCGCCATATACCACGTAAACTGCCGGCCCGAAGAAATTGCCAACACCATTATAACCGTCGGCGACCCGGATCGTGTGAAGGAAGTCAGTAAGCATTTTGACAGCATCGAAATAAAAAATAATCACCGGGAATTTGTAACCCATACCGGTTACCTGAACAAAAAACGAATTTCTGTTACGAGCACAGGCATCGGCCCGGATAATATTGATATCGTACTAAATGAACTCGATGCGCTCGTAAATATTGATTTCGAAACGCGCACCATCAGGGAAAATCTAACGTCGTTAAACATTATCCGCGTTGGAACCTGTGGTTCATTACAAAGAGAATTTCCTGTAGATAGTTTTGTTGCGAGTACGCACGGGCTTGGACTAGACAACCTGCTCAATTTTTATACGCACGAAAGCAACGACGAAGACAAACAAATACTCCAGGCGTTCGACACACATACGCAATTACAACAAGGTATTTCTGCACCTTATATCAGCAGTGCGAGCGTAAGCCTGCTGAAAGAATTTGTGCACGATTTTCACCAGGGTATCACGGTCACCTGCCCGGGGTTTTACGGTCCGCAGGGCCGCGTTCTGCGCATGGGATTAACGAGCCCACAGTTGATCGATCGCCTCACAAGTTTTAGTTTTGGGTCGCACCGTATCAGTAATTTCGAAATGGAAACATCCGCCATTTACGGAATGGGAAAGATCCTTGGACACCATTGCCTTTCGTTAAGTGCGATCGTTGCCAACAGGATATCGAAAGAATTCAGTAAAGATGGAGGCGCAGCAGTGGAAAAGCTGATCGTTAAAACTTTAGAAACAATCGCAGACAACATCTAACAACCAAGTAACGATCAATGGCAATATTTTATAAATACCAGGGCACGGGAAATGATTTCGTAATCTTTGACAACCGCAGTGGCGAGTTTGACAACCTTCAGCCAAAAAAAGTGAAGAAATTATGCGATCGTCGTTTCGGAATTGGCGCTGACGGGTTGATGCTGCTAAACAACAAAGAAGGATACGATTTTGAAATGATCTATTTTAATGCAGATGGAAACCCTAGCACGATGTGCGGCAATGGTGGCCGCTGTATGGTGAAATTTGCTTTTCACATGGGCATTCACAAATACACCTATCGGTTTTGTGCGGTAGACGGTTTACATGAAGCGGAGATCGACAATAACATCATCCGGTTAAAAATGATCGACGTGAACGAAGTGGATGAGCATCCCTCCTATGCCGTGCTCAATACGGGTTCACCACATTTTGTAAAATATGTAACAGACATAGAAAATGTAGATGTTGTCGCATCCGGCCGCGACATCCGTTATGGTAAACAATATGCAGAGAAAGGCATCAATGTAAATTTTGTGGAAGGCACGGGCGAAGATTCGATCTACGTGCGTACTTATGAGCGTGGTGTGGAAGATGAAACATTAAGTTGCGGCACGGGGGTAACAGCGGCCGCGTTGATGAGCGCGCATAATTCAAAAGGATTTAACCGCGTGGAAGTAAAAACTCCCGGTGGAAATTTAAGCGTAGAATATACCAAGACAGACGACAATAATTTTGAAAATATCTGGTTATGCGGTCCTGCAGAACTCGTGTTTAAAGGAGAAATTGATCTCAAATAATGCTCAGCAATTAAGACAATATCCATGATCCAGTATTTTAAAATTGTAGAACACCAGACTATCGCGATCGACAAACCTACTGCCGGAAGCTGGGTGAATGTATTGCCACCATTGAAACAGGAAGAATTTACCGAACTGAGTACCGCACTGGAAATCCCGATAGATTTTTTAAAGGATTCGCTCGATATTGACGAACGCAGCCGCTATGAAACGGAAGACGGCGTTAAACTGATCGTGATAAAAACACCCACAGAAAACAACTCCTTTAATGAAAGTGATGCGTTTTATATCACCATTCCCATCTGTATTATTCTTACAACAGGGCAGATCGTTACCGTGAATTCTTTCGAAAACGAAGCCATCAAAAAATTCCTGAACAGTTTTCAAAACCGCCACCCCGACAAAAAAAATATGATGGTGCTGAAGATCTTTGAAAAGATCACGATGAACTTCCAGGAACATTTGAAAGAGATCAACCAGCGCCGCAACGCACTGGAGCAAAAGCTGTACGATGCCAACAGGAACGAAGAATTATTACAGCTGATGCGGATTCAGAAAAGCCTGGTTTATTTCGTTACGGCTTTGCGCAGCAACGAACTGCTCATGATGAAAATGGCCCGGACAAACTTCCTCAACCTGAATGAAGACGAAAAAGATTTCCTGGATGATTTAATTATCGAAACGTCTCAGGCCCTGGAAACTGCCAATACTTACACGAATATTTTGAGCAGCACGCTGGATGCGTTCGCCAGTATCATCAGCAATAACCAGAACGAGGTATTGAAACGTTTAACAACACTTACCATCTTTTTAAGCATCCCGGTTTTGCTCGCGAGTATTTACGGGATGAACGTACCGCTACCTTTCCAGCATTCTCCATATGCCTTCTGGATCCCCGTTTCTGTGTGTTTGTTGATTCTCGCTTATGCTACTTTCAATTATTTTCGTCGCGTAAAAAGATCATGATGTTTAATATTCGGGTATATGGCATCCTTATCAATGACCGGAAAGAAATTTTAGTGAGTGATGAATTTATCCGCGGGGCTTATATCACGAAGTTCTGTGGCGGCGGTTTGGAATTTGGTGAAGGAACAATCGATTGCTTAAAGCGCGAATTCATGGAAGAGATGAACCTGCCGGTGGAAGTCATCAGGCATTTTTACACAACAGATTTTTTCCAGGAAAGTGCGTTCAACAAAGCCCACCAGATTTTATCGATATATTATGTAGTGCGTCCACTGGCGCCAATCACTGTCTCTCTGCGGACAACAGCCTTTGATTTTGATGCGCGTGAATTAAAGATGTATGAAGAAACCGGGGAGACAGAAACATTCCGGTTTATTGAATGGGAGAAATTTTCTGAGGCATCGGTTACACTTCCCATTGATAAATATGTGGCCAGGATAATAAAACAAACAAATGGATTATAGCAAATTTTTTACCGAAGAACATATATTAGAAAATGATCGTGCACGCCTGGAACCTCTACAGGAAAAGCATTTCGGGGAATTATTGCCAATCGCAAAACATACGCAACTCTGGGAATTCACTTCTGTGAAAATTAGCAGTGAAGCTGATTTTAGGAAATATTTCGACCAGGCATTAGCAGAAAGAAAAAATGGCGCAGCCTACCCTTTTGCGATTTTTGATAAGCAACATAACCGTTATGGCGGCTGCACACGTTTCGGAAATATCAGTTTTGAACACAGGCGTTTAGAGATCGGCTGGACATTTTATCATCCCGAACTGCAGCGCACCGGCCTCAACCGCAATGCGAAATATCTGTTACTCAGCTATGGATTTGAAACGTTACTGTTGAACAGGATCGAACTCAAGACAAGTCTTTTGAACCTGCGCTCCCAAACTGCAATGAAAAAAATCGGCGCGGTGCAGGAAGGAATATTACGCAACCACATGATCAACGAAGACGGCTCCGTACGGGATTCAGTTTATTTTAGTTTTATCGTACAAGACTGGCCGGGAGTTAAAGAAACGATTTTTCACGGTTACCGTTAGCCGCAAATATCATCGGAAAATAAGCAGAAAAAATTCTATCAGCCATAAGCCGGATTCTGTTATCCCGGCACGAATGCCGGAACGGCCATCATTTATCTTGCTGCAACATTACTGTTACAATCTTGCTGCCTACCCTTCCGGATGTTCCTGCAAGAAGCAGGAGATCTTAAACGGGCCGCTTACCGGGCAGTTGCCTGCCCAACCCGGATTTACATGGCATTACAGCATACAAGGTTTACCCATAGAGACTGTTACCAGCGTCTACCGTGAGCTCTTACCTCACGTTTTCACCCTTATCACCGCAGGAATGCTGTGACGGTTATTTTCTGTGGCACTTTCTCTGTTGTAAAAAATACAACGCCGGCGCTTAACCGGTGTATTGCCCTTTGCTGTCCGGACTTTCCTTCCCTCCACCGAAATGGAAGAACGATAGCCGGCTGATAGAGCCGCAAAAATAGCGGAAATTTGCCGGTTGCCTGTTAACATCCTGCTATTCCGGACCGCGCAACGTTTATCGGCTATCTTGATTTATATTTATGCATTATTTTCTTTCAAAATACCGGGGTCTGTCTACATGAAATCAGTATCGTCTCAGAATAATCTACATTTTTTAAAAGGCGGCGGCGAAATGGGTGAATTGATGCGCCTCAAAGATTGGTCTGCCAGCACCGTTGGCGAACCATCGACATGGCCGGCAGTGTTGCGTACAACCGTGAGCCTGATCCTCAACTCCAAATTTCCCATGTTCATTTTTTGGGGGAAAGAAGCTATCTGTTTTTATAATGATGCCTATCGCCCAAGCCTTGGTAATGACGGTAAACATCCATCTATCCTGGGAGAAAAAGGTGCAGATGCGTGGCCGGAAATATGGCCGGATATCTCCCCGATGCTGAACGATATTATGGCGGGTGGTGAAGCTTACTGGAATGAAAACTGGCTGCTGCCCATTTTTAGAAATGGTTCGCTGGAAGATGTTTACTGGACCTTCAGCTATAGCCCTATCAATGAAGAAACAGGCGAAACACTCGGGATACTGGTCACCTGCGTAGAAACCACTGCTGCAGTAAACCAACTCGCCAAGGCTGAAAATACCCGCCAGGATTTTTACAACATCATGATGCAGGCGCCCGTGGGTATTACGGTGCTTCGCGGCGAAAACATGATCGTTGAAATGGCTAATGAAGCCTATCTCCACCTGATTGGTAAAGAGGAAAAAGACTTTGTTGGCAAGTCGTTGTACGAAGGCCTCCCGGAAGTAAGAGATACCATCGACAGCCTTCTTCAGCGCGTATTAAAAACGGGCATCCCTGTTAATGGTAATGAGTTTGAAGTTCCGCTAAACCGGTTTGGAAAAATAGAGAAAGCCTATTTTAATTTTGTCTATCATCCCTTCCGCGACCAGAATGGTGACCTGAACCGGGTGATGGTAGTAGCAAATGAAGTTACAAGCCTGATCATCTCCCGAAATTACACGAAAGATGCAGAGGAACGGTTACGCTTAGCCGCAGAAGGAACGGACCTGGCAACCTGGGACCTAAACCTGCAAAATCCGTCGATCATTCATTCGCCGCGTTTGGCAAAGATCTTTGGAAGGGATGAACTGGATGTAATGACGCATCAGCAGCTACGCGATGCCGTGGAGCCAAACGACCGCATCAATATCGTGGAGCCGGCATTTGCCCGAGCTCTGGAAACCGGCATCTATAATTATGAAGCACGGATTATTCATCCGGATCAGCAGGAGCACTGGATAAAAACGGAAGGAAGAGTGATTTTTGATGAAGATAAAAAGCCACTGCGTATGCTGGGCACGATCCGCGATATCACTGAAGATAAGCGCAGGCGGGAACTGGCAGAACAGGACCGGGAAAAATTAAATATCATTATAGAGGCCAGCGAATTGGGCGTGTATGAATGGGATATTCCCAATGATAAGCTTGAATATTCAGCACGCTATGCTGCCATTTTCGGCCGCCCCGGCCTGATGACTGAAAATCACCAGGTCTTTGTTGAAAGTATGCAACCGGAGATGTTACCAATCAGGGCCGAGGCCTTTAAAGTCGCCTTCGAAACGGGGAGACTGGATTATGAATTAAAAATTCTGTGGCCTGATGGTTCGCCGCATTGGATCCAGGTAAAAGGAAAACTATTTTACCAGGACGAGGAGCCGCGAAAATTGATTGGCACGATCAGGGATATCACCACTGCAAAACTTCAGCAGCAGCAAATTGAAGAAAGTGAAAAACGGTTCAAGATCGTTGCCGATACCGCGCCCGTTTTCATCTGGGTAGCAACCCGTGATCAGAACCGTATCTTTTTCAATAAGGCCTGGCTGAAATTCCGTGGGCGTACGCTTGAACAGGAAACAGGAACAGGATGGAAAGAGGGCCTCCATCCCGACGACTATGAAAAGTTCATTCGTGCGCAGGATGAAGGCTTTAAAAATAAAACGGAATTTCACCTGGAGTACCGGTTGAAAAGACATGACGGGGAATACATTTGGGTGTCGGCCCATGCAGCGCCACGATTCACGCCTGAAGGGATCTTTGAAGGATTTATTGGTGCGTGCATGAATATCAACGACCGCATTATTTTCGAAAATAAATTAAGAGAAAGTGAAAGCAGGTTGCGTATCGCAGCGCTGTCAAGCGAATTAGGCACCTGGGATTATAATGCCAGGACCAAAGTGTTCACGCTCGATTCTGCTGGAAAAGAACTACTCGGTTTTCACCCACACGAGGAGGTGAACGAAGCTTCTATCAGGAGCAAAATTCATCAGGAAGATCAGCACCTGCTTATGGCACAAATGGAGCAGGTATTTACTCCTGCCATGGGTTCTGTATATGATGCTGAATACCGGATCATTTCCGGCGAAGAAGATGAACAGCCTCGCTGGATTCATGCCAAAGGAAAAGCGCTGTATGATGAAGAACAGCAGGCGCATCGTTTTTCAGGAACGATCCTGGACATCACGGCAAAAAAAATCGCGCTGCTCGAATTGCAGGAAAATGAAAAACGGTACCGCTTTCTTGCGGATGCGATGCCCCAGTTTGTGTGGACGGGCGGTCCTGATGGAAACCTGAATTATTTCAACAAAGCTGTATATGAATATTCCGGGCTCACTGCAGAACAATTTACGGAACATGGCTGGCTGCAAATTGTTCATCCTGATGACCACGAAGAAAATATTTCCCGCTGGACAAACGCTGTTGTTACCGGCCAGCCTTTTTTACTGGAACATCGGTTCAGGAGACATGATGGCGTGTATCGCTGGCAACTGAGCCGGGCGGTACCACAAAAAGACGCGGAAGGAAATATCCGCATGTGGGTGGGAACCAGCACCGATATTGATGAGATCAAAAAACACGAACAGCAGAAAAATGATTTCATCAAAATGGCTAACCATGAATTAAAAACTCCGGTGACCACCATCAAAGGATACGTGCAGTTACTGCTGAAAGCGAATGCCAGTTCTACAGATATGTTATTGATGAGTTCGTTGCAAACCGTCGACAAACAAATCAGCAAATTAACCAACCTGATTTCCGACCTGCTCGATGTAACGAAAATTGAGATCGGCCGGCTGCCATTGAATAAAGAAATTTTCAATCTGAATGGCCTGATCAGTGACACGATCCTCGATATGCGCGCGGCGGCTCAAACACATACGATTTATTTTGAACCTTTAGCCGAAACGCTTGTCTTTGCCGACCGGGACCGGATGTCGCAGGTGTTGTTGAATTTATTTACCAATGCGTTCAAATATTCTCCCAGGGCTGATAAAGTGAATGTATCCATAACGATCCAGGGAGAAGAAGTGGTTGTTGGCGTGCAGGATTTCGGAATCGGCATCGCCAGTGGCGATCAGGACAAAATCTTCGAACGGTTTTATCGCGTATCGGGTAAGGATGAAAAAACCTTCCCGGGTTTTGGGATTGGTCTGTTTATTGTGAATGAAATCGTTTTATTACACAACGGAAAGCTTTGGGTGGAAAGTGAGAAAGATCAGGGTTCTACGTTCTATTTCTCCCTTCCGCTTTCTAAATAGTTTATTATGAAGGAAATTTATGATGTATTGGTGATTGACGACGATCCGGATCTGTGTTTATTGATGGAATCAATGCTCAAGTTTGCAGGCTATAAAGTGAAACGCTGCACTAATCCCCTTTTCGTTCAGGATATTTTATCTAAAATCGATCCCAAGGCAATTTTGATGGATATGTTATTGTCTGGTTCGGATGGCCGCGATATTTGCCGCGCATTAAAGGCCGATCCTGAAACAGCTTCCAAGAAGATCATGATGATTTCGGCCCATCCCGATGCGGAAAGGACCTGCAGAGAAGCCGGTGCAGATGATTTCCTGGGAAAACCATTTGATATGGATGTCTTCCTGGGCAAAGTCGGCAGGGTAATCGAAGCATCTGCTGAAGTTTAGCTTAACATCGGCGATTCATGATAAATTTATTCCCCAAAAATAATCGCTGGCTGCGCCAGGGAGCCTTTTCGTTAGTCGCTTTTTTGTGGTGTTACGCCATTTATATTCACCAACAACTTCCTTCCAGAATTCCTGTACATTTTGCCCTCAATGGCGAGCCCGACCGAATGGGAAGCAGGGACACGATCTGGATCTTATGTGGCATTGCAACAATGCTTTTTGTGCTGCTAACTTTGATTTCGCAATACCCGCAATCATTTAACTACCCTGCTAAAATAACGCAAGATAATAAGGTTTATCAACATCAACTCGCGGTGCAACTGATGTGCAGGCTGAATATCAGTATCCTGCTGGTATTCATTTTTTGCCTGATTGAAATAAAAATCGCAGCGAAAAAGAAATCACTACCATTTCATGGCTGGGAACTCCAGCTTATCCTCGCACTGGTATTTCTACCCACAATTCTTTACCTCGTGAAAAGTTTGCGTAACCGCCAATAACCGCTGCAGCCTTCGCCTCCTAAAATATTATGCTTATTTTTAATTAAATGAAAAAAACGTCTATCAATATTTTTCATGCGTTATTTAAACGTAAGGCCGATGATTCTGAATTAACCAAATTCAGCAATGCGCGCCGCATTATTGAATTTAAACTGGAACTAAAAAAAGGTCTGGCGGATATCTTCCTTGTGATCCTCGGCATTCTTTCTGCGGGCTTCGGACTAAAAGGATTTTTGTTGCCAAATAATTTTCTCGACGGAGGTGCGACGGGCATATCGTTGCTGATCTCCGAGCTTACAGGTATGAGTTTGTCGTTGTTGCTTATCCTGGTAAATATTCCTTTTATCATTTTAGGTTATCATTTGATCGGCAAACAATTCGCAATCAAAACGGCATTAGGAATCATCGGGCTTGCACTGGTGGTGTCGCTGCTACCCTCACCGGAGATTACGGATGATAAATTATTGGTCGCCGTTTTCGGTGGTTTTTTTCTCGGCGCCGGTATTGGCCTCGCCGTTCGGGGCGGTGCGGTGCTCGATGGAACTGAAGTTTTGGCTATTGCGATCAGTAAAAAATCCGGACTTACCATTGGTGATATTATTTTAATTGTCAACATTATCATCTTCGCCATGGCCGGCTGGCTCCTCAGTATTGAAACGGCGTTGTATGCCTTGCTTACTTATTTATCCGCTTCCAAAACCGTAGATTTTATTATAGAAGGTATTGAAGAATATACCGCTGTAACCATTATTTCGGTGAAGGCGGATAAGATCAGGACAATGATCGTAAACAAGATGGGGCGCGGCATTACGGTATATAAAGGTGAACGCGGTATCGGCAGGAGCGGTGAGAAATTTTATGATATGAAGATCATCTATACGATCGTTACACGGCTCGAGATAAGTAAATTAAAACTGGAGATAGACCGAATAGATCCAAATGCTTTCGTGGTAATGAGCAGCGTAAAAGATATGAAAGGCGGGATGATTAAAAAGAGGGCGATGACCGAATAATCATGAAAGTCAGCAAATTATTTACAGAATTTTTTGGCAGTGAAAAAGCAGGCGGTATCGTATTGATCCTTTGCACAGTTATATCACTCTTCATTTCCAATACCGGTGCCGGTGCGTCCTATATTTCTTTTTGGCATACAGATTTTCATGGCCATTCGATTAGTCATTGGATCAACGATGGGCTAATGGCGATCTTCTTCCTTTTGATCGGCCTGGAATTGGAAAGAGAATTATATCATGGTGAATTGTCCTCCCGGAAAAACGCGCTGCTGCCAGCCATGGCTGCACTAGGTGGCGTTCTCGTTCCTGCCGCGGTATACCTCGCATTTAATTACGGCACATCAACACAAGATGGTGCAGGTATTCCAATGGCAACGGATATCGCATTTGCAATAGGCGTAATGTCCCTGCTCGGAGATCGTGTTCCTGCTTCCCTTAAAATATTTTTAACCGCATTAGCAGTGATGGATGACCTGTTCGCCATTCTCGTTATTGCCGTTTTTTATTCCACCGGAATTTCATTTCTACATCTAGGCATTGCGCTGGGGATCTTTGCCGGGTTATTAATTTTAAACCGTTTAAAAATACGCAACCTGGTTCCCTATCTCATTGCGGGGATTGCGCTTTGGTATTTCATGTTGCAAAGTGGCGTTCACGCCAGTATCTCGGGCGTATTGCTGGCATTCGCAATTCCTTTTGGTAATGGCGATGAAAAGTCGAGCTCGTATATCCTGCAGCATTTCCTTCATAAACCCGTGGCTTTTATTATCCTTCCGCTTTTCGCGTTGGCGAATACCTGCATCCTTATCCCCGCCGATTGGTTGAATGGTATGGCGCGTCCTGTAAGTATGGGAATTATTTTCGGACTTGTGCTCGGCAAACCGCTGGGAATCCTGTTATTCTCACGGTTAACTGTAGCCGCCGGAATTTCTGCATTACCGGGCGACCTTACATGGAAACATATAATCGGTGCCGGCCTGCTTGCAGGAATCGGATTTACCATGAGCATCTTTGTAACATTACTGGCATTCAGCGATGAAGAAACAATTGCCACAGCCAAGATTACCATTATGCTGGCTTCTTTGATCGCCGCATTATCAGGGCTCTTCTGTCTAAAGGCAATTTTCAGAAAGCAAAACAAGCAGCAAGGCAATGCATGAGATGAGCGTAATTGCGCAGTTTTTTTTAACAAGTCGGTGGATGCGTATGCGGGTCGGTGAAAATAAGCTTACTACTTAAAATAGATTTCCGTTGCGCCATAACCATATAAAGGATGAAACTGGTTGACAAAAGATTTTACTTCTCTTTTCAACCGAAGGCTTTCATGAATCTCATCGCGCAACTTTCCTTCACCAACGCCATGAATAACGATCAGTGTCGGCTGCCTGTGGGCAAGGGCGAGATCGTAAAACTTTTCGAAATTCTCCAGTTGCATTGTTAGTATTTCGAAATTAGAAAGATGCTTCCAGCTATCCGTCAGTTTTTCTATATGCAGATCAACTACAGACCTTGCTGGCGGAAGGTTCTGGCGCGATTTAGCAGCATCATACACCCTGAAACCGGCATGACCAAGCCTGCTCAGATCTACTTTCTCTTCATACAACCTTTCCGGGTAGTGCGTGAACAATTCGTAAGCAAATGAAGGTTCATTCTTCGCCTGGATCTCTTCGATCTTTTTAAATAATTGCTTGCCTTTTACTTTTACAGAAGCTTCAAAATGCAGCGCCTTCTTTTTGTCTTCATTTTGAAGGGAGAAATCGAATTCGAATTTGGGATTATCGCTCATGTCATCAAAGCTCACATCATGCAGATAAAAATCAGACAGGCCGCTGATCGAGTTTTTCAATTCGAAACTTGATTCCCCGGTGAAGTATAATTTGTAGTCGAAATGGTAAGCTTCCTCGTTGTAATTAATCAGGTAGATTTTTAGCTTTTCTACCACGTCATCTTCAAAAACGTCTTTATCAAACACAGGTACGAAACTTAGGAACACGCCGTCTTTAACTTTCTTTTTTGCAGGCAATTTTTCGCGCCTCACTTCGTCGATATGAATTTTCTTTTTCTCAACTAATTTCTTTTGAGAAAACATTTTAAAATAAGGGAAATCAATCTGGTCCATATAAGCCGGGAACTTCACACCACGCACTTCTATCATCACCATCTGATCATTGAGAATATCGATCACTTTTCCTTCTTCATCAGAATGCAGCACAATGATCTTATCGCCTATTTCATATTTCATGAGGCAAAAATAAACTAAGTTCTGCAGATCCTGTCCGCAGTGATCAACGATAACGGGAATTTATCAGGCTTCGGTTCTTTGCTGCGCTAATTTGCTTTTACGGTAACCATACAGGAAATAGATAACAAGCCCTATGGCAAGCCAGATCAGGAAGCGCAGCCAGTTGCTGTGATGCTCCTGCGCCATCAGGTAAAAACAGCTGATCAGCCCGAGCACCGGTATCAGGGAGAAATTTTTAATAAAAGAATATACGGCTACAATTGCCGCAACGATCCAAAAAAGCAACATCGGGAACTGCTCCAGAGAAACAATGTCGATATAATGATGCGGCGCATATTTCAGCGTTAATACCACGGCCGCAATAAACAACAGTGGCACAATATATTTTCCGTTGATATATGGGACTTTAAATTTACTCTCCGGTTTGTTCGGCATCTGCTGCAACACAATCACACCGCCACAAACCAACACGAATGCGAACAGCGTTCCGATACTGGTTAATGCAAGTACGACATCCAGGTTTAAAAACAGCGCCGGTATCGCCACCAGGCAACCGGTAAGGATCGTAGAAAAAGAAGGCGTTTTATACTTCGGATGGATTTTAGAAAATATTTTTGGCAACAAACCATCCCTGCTCATGCTCATCCAGATTCTTGGCTGCCCCATCTGGAATACAAGCAACACACTCGCCGTGGCAATGATCGCACTGAAGGCAACAATGCCTGCGATCCAGGGCATCCCATTTTCTTCAAATACTTTTGCGAGCGGATCGCCCACATTTAATTTGGTATAAGACACCATGCCGGTTAATACCAGCGCCAAAACGATATAAAGAACGGTACAAATAATTAATGAGTAGATCATACCGCGCGGCAGATCGCGTTGCGGATTTTTACATTCTTCTGCTGTGGTGGAGATCGCGTCAAAACCAATGTAGGCAAAGAACACGGCCGAAACTCCTTTCAGGATTCCGCCTACGCCATTTGGTGTAAAAGGCGTCCAGTTTTCAGGATGTACATAATACCCACCGAGCACGATCACCAGGAAAATAATCGCCAGTTTAAACATCACCATCATATTGCTCAGGCCACGACTTTCCTTGATCCCCACAAACACCACCGCGGTGATTAACGCCACGATACAAAATGCCGGCACGTCCATGATCAGCCTCAAGTTGCCGAGCATCGGAGCAGAACTCCAGGCGGTATAACGATCGATAATGGCCGGATCCAGGCTGTCTAAAGAAGCGCCACCTGCAACAGCAGAAGTAGCTTCAAGAAAACCTTTATGCGCCGTGGTATAATCCATCGTGAGCCAGCTGGCAATATGCATCCCGGCCTTGTCCATGAGGTTGGTAAAATAATCACTCCAGCTTATCGCCACTGCAATGTTACCAATCGCATATTCCATCAACAGATCCCAGCCGATGATCCACGCAAAAATTTCTCCGAACGCCACGTAGGAGTATGTATAAGCACTTCCACTTACAGGAACCGTACTGGCAAATTCTGCATAACAAAGCGCAGCAAACCCGCAGGCGATCGCTGTAAAAGCGTATAAAAAGATAACGCCCGGGCCGCCATCGAAACTGGCCTTGCCGATGCTGCTGAAAATTCCTGCACCGATCACCGCTGCGATACCAAAAAAAGTAAGGTCTTTTACACCCAACACGCGCTTCAGTCCTGAGCCATGTTCGCCATCACCAAAACCGGCTTCCGCATCTCTTAATATTACTGAAATAGATTTTTTCCTGAAAATGGAAGTAGACATATTTAAACAGTTTGAAAAAGTAAAATAGGTAAATATTCTGAACCTGCAATTACGGATCTGCGGTCTGTCTTAGCTTTGACGCTGGAAAAGATAATGGGCGAGGTTAATAAGCTCCTCTTTCCGCGCCGATAAAACCGCTGTATCTTCAAGATGTTGCATTGCGATGCCCAGGTATTTTTCTTTCAGTTGATCTGCCCAAAGATCTGCCTTGCAATCACGAAACAACTGCAACACCTTAGCTACTTTATCCTCAGCATTGGTATTCATGAGGGCTGACAATTCCTTGCGTTGTTCAGCATTAGCTACATCGAGCGTATGTATCAACAGGAATGTTTTTTTATTGGAAAGAATATCGCCGCCAACCTGCTTGCCAAACTTTTCCGGATCGCCGAATGCATCGAGGTAATCGTCCTGCACCTGGAAAGCGATGCCGAGATTTTTACCAAACTCATACAAGTGCTGCTGGTTGCCCAGGCCCGCACCACCAAGGACTGCACCCATCTGCAGGCTGCCAGCTAACAACACCGAGGTTTTTAAAGTGATCATCTCCACATATTCATAAAGGCTCACAGCATCCCGGGTTTCAAAATTCATATCCAGTTGCTGCCCTTCGCAAACTTCCCTGGCGGTTTTATTAAACAACTGAACGATCCGTTGCAGATGCGCAGGTTTGATTTTATTGATATGTTCATACGCTTCTACCAGCATCACATCGCCCGCAAGCAATGCTGAACTGTCGCCATAACGGGTATGAACAGTCGCCAGGCCACGCCGCAATGGCGCTTTGTCCATAATATCATCATGTATGAGGCTGAAGTTGTGAAAGAGTTCGATGGCCGCGGCAACATGATAAGCGTCTTCATCAATGTCGTTAAACAATTCGTTGCCCATCAGTACGCACACAGGTCGCACCCGTTTGCCACCAATCTGTAAAATATACTGTGCCGCATCATAGAGCTCTTTAGGCACTGCGGGGAAATGTCTTTTATTAAACCGTTGTTCGAAAAGCGCAGCGAGCGCCATAAAACTCTGCATGTAGCGAAATGATTTATTAAGAGCCGTCTATTTACCTTTTTTTGTTTTGCTTTTTGGTTGCGATTTTGGCGCCTTCGCTTTTGCCGGGGTTTGATTCGTCTCAGAAGCCCCTGCATCTTTTACCCATTCGTAATCCATCTGGCGTTTGGTTAGATTAGCGGAAATAACCTTGATGGTTACCTTATCACCCATCCTGAATTTCCGCGCAGTACGGGCTCCTACCAAAGCATAATCCGTTTCGTCTAACCGGAAATCATCGTACTCACTCAGGTCGCGAACACTCACGAGGCCTTCGCATTTGTGTGCTACCGTTTCTGCCCAGAATCCAAACGCAGAAACTCCGCTGATCACCGCCTCAAATTCTTCACCCAGGTATTGCTGCATGAACTCAACCTGTTTGTATTTATTACCGGCACGCTCTGCTTCCATTGCCGAACGTTCGCGATCACTGCAATGTTTGCATTTCTCATCCATCTTCTTATCCACCTTCAGGTTTTTATCCAGGCATTCCTGCAGGATACGATGCACCATCACATCGGGGTAACGGCGGATCGGCGAAGTGAAGTGGCAATAGTTTTCAAAACCCAAACCATAATGACCAATATTCTGGCTGGTATAAACGGCTTTCGCCATCGTGCGGATACCGAGTTGCTCCAGCACATGTTGTTCTGGCTTGCCTTGTACATCCTTCAGCATTTTATTAAATGATGCAGCTACAGCCATTTCATCTTTCATGTCGAAAGTATAACCGAATTTTTTTGCGAAAGCGATGAACGGTTTTAATTTTTCATCGTCCGGCGTATCATGTATCCTGTATGGGAATGGGATCGGTTCTTTGTTGATCTTGATGCGCGACACATATTCTGCTACCGTGCGGTTGGCCAGCAACATAAATTCTTCGATCAGTTTATGCGCATCCTTACTTTCTTTCACAATGATGCCGATCGGCTTACCTTTTTCATCGAGTTGAAAACGCACTTCTGTAGAAGAAAAATTGATCGCCCCGTTAGCAAAACGTTCTTCACGAAATTTCTTCGCGAGATCATTTAATAAAATGATCGGCTTGTAATGCAGGCCCTCACCGGTTTCTATCGTTTGCTGCACTTCTTCATATGTAAAGCGGTGATTGCTGTGAATGATCGTACGGCCAATCCATTTATGTTTTATTTCCGCGCGATTGTTGATCTGGAAGATCACCGAGAAGGTGTACTTATCTTCGTTAGGCCGCAGCGAACAAAGTTCATTTGAAATTTTTTCCGGCAACATCGGGTTCACGCGATCCGGGAGATAAACGCTGGTCGCTCTTTCGTAGGCGGCCTTATCAAGGATACTGTCCGGCGTAACAAAATGACTGACATCAGCGATATGAACACCGATCTCGTAGTTGCCATTATCAAGGTTACGGATCGAGATGGCATCATCAAAATCTTTTGCATCAGCGGGATCGATCGTGAAAGTTAGAATGTCGCGACAATCCTTTCGCTTTTTCATTTCCTCGCGCGTGATCTTATCTGATAATTTGGCGGCTTCTTTCATCACCACGTCTTCAAAGGTCAGCGGGAAACCGGCGTTGATCAGTATTTCTTTCATCGCCAGGTCACCTTCGTCTTCTGCTTTCAACACCGAAATAACTTCACCCTGTGGTTTCTTATCGGCCTTATCCCATTTCACAAAACGGGCAACAACGCGGTCGCCATTTTCAGCGCCATTCAATTTTTCAACAGGGATATAAAAATCAGGAACCGGCTTTTCGCCACCTGCGATAAAAAATGCAATGTTCTTATTCACCTCCACATTGCCGATAAATTCAGTTTGTTTGCGTTCTGCAACATCGGTGACTTTACCTTCTACCCTTCTTCCATTTGACACCTGGCTGGAAACCTGCACGCGCACGATATCGCCGTGAAAGGCCTTGCCAAAATCGTTGGGCTTGATCATAATATCCTTATCCTGGCCTTCTACGATCACGAAGCCCATTCCACTGCGGCTGATATCCAGCCGGCCTTTCAATATATTTACCTGTGATGACTTCTTCTTTACTGCGGGTTTTTGCGCTTTACTCATAAATGTTGACTTCTGTTCTCAAATACATTCCATTCCGGGCTTTCCGGCAGGGAAATTCACGGTTGCAATGTACGCAAACATTTTTACTCAGTCTGCCGCGGAGCAATGCGGAAACGGAAAAAACTGTTGGGTAAAAGAGAAAAATTAATTCTTTACTTTATCAGATGAAGATCATAACCCGCACCGTTTGGATATTGTCGCTCGTTAGTCTTTTCACCGACATGGCCAGCGAAATGCTCTACCCGGTGATGCCGCTTTTTTTACAACAGATCGGGTATTCGGCACTTTTCATCGGCATCCTCGAAGGTTTTGCGGAAGCCATTGCCGGGTTGACTAAAAGTTACTTCGGTAAACAAAGTGACCGGCTGGGTAAACGTTTGCCATTTGTGCAACTGGGGTATGGGCTGAGTACGATCAGCAAACCGATGCTGGCCATTTTTATTTATCCCTGGTGGATCTTTTTGTCCAGAACGATCGACCGCCTCGGGAAAGGGTTACGCACCGGCGCGAGGGATGCGATGCTGAGCGATGAGAGCGTGCCTGCCACGCGCGGCCGCATCTTTGGCTTTCACCGGAGTATGGACACGATGGGCGCAGTGCTCGGTCCGGGGATCGCCCTGGCCTGGCTCTATTTTTACCCAGGCAATTATCGGGAATTATTCCTGCTGGCTTTTGTTCCCGGCTTGTTTGCGATTGGCGCCAGCTTCATGATCCGCGAGAAACAAATGACCGCAGCGAAGCAAATTCCTTCACCTCGATTTTTCGCTTTTGCAAGCTACTGGAAGAAAAGCCCCGATGCCTATAAAAAGCTGGTGCGCGGCTTACTCGTGTTTGCATTGATCAACAGCTCTGATGTTTTTCTTTTGCTGAAACTAAAGCAGAATGCGGTGCCAGATGCGCAGATCATTGCTATGTATATTTTTTACAATTTATGTTATGCGATACTGGCTTACCCGATCGGCATACTGGCCGACCGTTTAGGCATTCGAAAAGTCTTTTTGTTCGGACTTTCGCTCTTTGTGATCGTTTACGCAGGCTTTGCTTTCGCCGGTAATATGATCGCTTACCTGGCGTTGTTTGCACTCTATGGTTGTTATGCGGCAGCTACAGAAGGGGTATCCAAAGCTTGGATCAGCAAAGTAGTTCCTGCCAGGGAAATAGCGTCTGCGATCGGCAGCTACAGCGGGTTCCAAAGCATCTGCGCTTTGCTGGCGAGTAGTCTTTGCGGCTTTACCTGGGTTGCATTTGGCGCCGTTTTTAGCTTTTGTTTTTCTGCCTTGATCTGCCTGGCCGTCATCATCTACTTTTACCTGCAGAAAACTGATACAGCTGAAATTCTGCCTGATAACAATTGACGAAAAATCCTGTAATGAATATAGATACTACAGGGTCCAACCAGGTTTCTTTGTGTAACTTTAAGCAAATTAAAAGTATGGAAACATATGATACAGTTGTTGCTGCTCTGAATGGCTTAAGGGAGAAAGGCTACACATTGGATTTCAACATTGCATTCGACAAATTGCAATGCGTTCAAAATAATGAATGCCTGAATCCTGCTGAATTTGAGATCGTGGAAGTGCACCGTTTCGAGGGAAATACCAACCCCGATGATGAGGACGTGGTGTATGCCGTTTCATCACATGACGGCAAACTCAAAGGTGTTGTTACATCGGCATTTGGAATGTATGCCGATCCCATCGACACCGAAATGATCCGTAAACTCACGATGCATATTAAATAATTATGAACAGGAAAAAATTTTTACAACTCAGTTCACTTGGCTTATCAGCAGTATCGCTTCCTTCATTTAGCCCCTCTGCGCAGAAACCCATCGTTATTTCCACCTGGGACAGCGGAATGGCTGTAAATGCAGCTGCCTGGGATATTTTATCTGCTAACGGAAAATCAGTTGACGCCGTAGAAGAAGGCGCCAGGCATATAGAAAATGAATTGAATTGTTGCGTTGGACTTGGCGGCTACCCCGATCGTGATGGCATCGTAACACTCGACGCCTGCATTATGGATGAACACGCCAATTGCGGAGCCGTCGCAGGATTGGAGCAAATCAGGCATCCTGTTTCTGTTGCGCGCAAAGTGATGGAAAAAACGCCACATGTCATTTTAGTAGGTAACGGCGCTCAGCAGTTCGCGATTGAAAACGGTTTCCCGAAGGAGCCAGCAAAACTCTCCGATGATGCGGAACATGCTTACCGCGACTGGCTGAAGAAAAGCACCTACAGCCCGGTGATCAATATCGAAAACAAGAAACAGAACGGCCCGTTTGCCCCCAATTTTTTTGATGATGGTACACCCAATCACGACACGATGGGGCTGGTTGCATTGGATGCATCCGGCGATCTTTCCGGGGCGGTAACAACCAGTGGCATGGCGTTTAAAGTGCATGGCCGCGTTGGCGATTCGCCAATCATTGGTGCAGGTTTATTCGTAGACAATGAAGTGGGTGCAGCCACGAGCAGCGGAGTTGGCGAGGAAGTGATCAGGATCTGCGGAACACATCTCGTTGTGGAATTCATGCGCCAGGGCATGAGTCCGGAACAGGCTTGTAAAAAGGCCGTTGAGCGTATCGTGAAACGGGATCCGGTAAAAGCTAAAACACTGCAGGTCGGCTTTCTTGCCCTCAATAAAAAAGGCCAATACGGCGCATATGCGATACAGAAAGGTTTTGTGTATTCCGTTCGTTCCGGCAGCGAGAATAAAATTCACCCGTCTAAATTTCTTATCTAATAATTTTTCCCATTGATTTTAGAGATCATTGCTTTTACAATTGACAGCTGCAAAAAAATCGAGACTGCAGGGGCACAGCGCATCGAGTTGTGCGATAACCCGGGTGAAGGCGGTACTACACCCTCTTATGGCATGATAAAGGCCGCGAGGGAAGCCGCATCTATTGAATTATACCCGATCATCCGGCCACGCGGGGGAGATTTTTTATACAGCGATGAAGAGTTTGCTATCATCAAAAACGATATCCGGGTTTGCCGCGAACTGGGCTGTGATGGCGTGGTGACAGGCATCCTGGAAACCAATGGCAGTATTGATAAAAAACGGACTGCGCAATTGGTGCAACTCGCCTACCCGATGGGGTTGACTTTTCACCGTGCATTCGACCGGGTGAAAGACGCCAGCCAGGCATTGGAAGATCTGATAGACATCGGTTGCGAGCGGGTTCTTACGTCCGGCCTTTATCCAACAGCGGAACAAGGCGCGGCCCAATTGAAAGCATTGGTAGAACAAGCTGCCGGCCGGATTATTATCATGCCGGGCAGCGGGATCCGTGCAACAAATATTGCTGCGATTGCAACTGCAACAGGTGCCACAGAATTTCATAGTTCTGCAAGGATCATAAAAGATTCAGCAATGGAATTTTCCCCGGTAACCATGAACGAAAAGCTACAATCTGTTACGGTGGATGAAGACGAAATTCGCCGGATATTAATGAATCTCGAGGCGGTAGATAATCTGCCATAACCACAATGGATTTACGCGCAACGATCCTCCAGGAACATTCAAAAGCGCAATGCCGGAAAATAGTGCATTGGGTGGCGGATGCACAGCAACGGTTCGATGAACTCTTTCAATTATTTCTGCAGGATGAATACCGCGTTGTACAACGTGCTGCATGGCCATTGAGTATCTGTGTTGAAAACCACCCGCAGCTCTTCAGCGATAAGTTCGACGCGCTGATCAAAAAAATGAAAGAACCCGCAGTTCATCCATCTGTAAAAAGAAATGGCCTGCGTTTGCTGCTGTTCGTTACCATACCCAAAAAACAGCACGGAACCCTGATGGATTTCAGTTTTAATATGCTGGAGGATCCCAAAGAGCCGGTTGCTGTGAAAGTATTTGCGCTCTACTTATTGGGGAAATTTGCGAAAGGATATCCTGAGATCATCCCGGAAATAAAACTATTCCTGGATGACCTGGAAGACCAGTCTGCCGGCTTACGAAGTTGTGCAGGAAAATTGCGTGCAGGATTTAAATAAGTGGCAGCCTGCGTTTATTGCCCACCGAAATTGCGGAGCCTTGTGCAACGAAAACAGATGCGGGTACACTGTCTTTTAATGCGGCGAAAGCATCTCCGTATAACCCGGCAAAATCAGTATTCACTGTATATTCAATTACCGGGAAGACGCGCCAGCGTGGATGTTTCACTTCGTATTCAAAAGTTGTTCGTTCATTTTTTCGCGAATAACCGTAATAATGTTCTGCGATAAATTCTTCCTCCGAACCGGGCGGCATTTCCACCGCATGTGTTTCGGTAACGGCTTCCAGCATATTCCACCGGCCATCACTTTTCCATTGGAAAGAAAAAACAAAATCCTCCCCTGCCTGCAGGAAAAAATGTTTCATCGGCGCGGTGGCATATTTTTCCCCAAACAAATTATTCGCGACAAAACTGATCGCTGCTTTCGGCACGATCTCCTTGATAAAAACGACGCCGCGCTTACCCTCGTGCGTGACATAAAAGCGCAAATTCACTTCTTCAAAATTAATGTGAAAAGGAATTTTTACACCCAGCACTTTTGTCTCCGCAAAAAGGAAACCTACCAGGCTCACATAGGCTTTTCCATGAAATAAATCAACCGTTGTTCCTGCCGGTAAATAAGGCTCCAGGATTTTCGGATCAACTACATAGTTGACCATGATCAGGTTTCTCCATTCTGCTTCAAGGAAAGGCTTACTCATGATTTTTTTGCGGACGGTAAAATTCTTTAAAGATCAGGCGCAGGTTTTGGTCTTTGGTAAAATAATTATACAACCAGTTGGAGAATACAGCGAACCGGTTTTTCACACCGAGGATCAGCATCAGGTGAAGGCCCATCCAGATCAGCCATGCAAAGAAACCACTGAAATGCAGTCTAGGTTTGGGAACATCCACTACGGCTAATTTGCGGCCCACAGTCGCCATCGCACCTTTATCGTTGTATTTAAATTCCAGTATTTCCTTATCACCGCTTCTCATTTCAATACGGCGAAGGTTATTTGCCAGCATGTCCGCCTGCTGAATCGCCACGGGCGCTACCTGCGGATGTCCGTTGGGGAACGCCGGCTCTTCCATATAAGCAACATCACCCAGGGCATACAGATCGGGCTGGCCGTTTACCTGGCAATGCCTGTCTACTTTTATACGATTTCCCCTGGCCACCAAAGATGGATCGATACCTGCGGGCACATTGCCTTTGATCCCGGCAGCCCAGATCACCATCGCTGTTTCAATCGTACGCCCATCCTGTGTTGTAGCCGTCTTTCCGTCGTAATCTTTAAGGATAGTGTTGGTCATAACGGTTACGCCAAGGCGCTTCAGGTATTCACAGGACTGACTGCTGCTTTTTTCACTCATCACGCCTAAAGTTTTCGGACCACCTTCCAGCAGGTAAATTTTCATCTGGCTGAAATCCAGTTCAGGATAATCCTTTGGCAATACGAACTTTTTCATGTCCGCAATCGCGCCACTCAGTTCTACACCTGTTGGCCCTCCGCCCACGATCACGATCGTCATGATGCGCTGCAATTCCGCAGGATCTTTTACGAGGATAGCGTCTTCAAAATTATGTAGGAGACGATGCCTTAATTGCAGTGCTTCTACGGTGCTTTTCATGGGGAAAGCATTCGCCTGCATATTGGCATTGCCGAAAAAATTGGTATCAGCGCCGGTAGAGATCACCAGCTTATCGTAATCGAAATCACCGATATCTGTAACAACTTTCTTTCCTGCCGTATCCACTTGTTTCACCTCTCCCATGCGGAAATGAACATTCCTACTGTTGTGAAAAACCTTGCGGAGCGGAAAGGAAATATTGCTCGCATCCAGGCCGGCGGTTGCTACCTGGTAAAATAATGGCTGGAATTGGTGATAGTTAAAACGGTCGATCAGGGTGATATCAAAACCGGGTTTGTTGTTGAGTTTCCTTGCCAGCCGCAGGCCACCAAAGCCGCCGCCGATAATAACTAATTTCATACGCATTCATTTGAATTGAATGTAAAGTTACGGAGTTTTCAATAATTTTTGAAAGTTTAATAAACTCTATTAAACTACCGGTAACTGTCAGCATGGTTTAATACAACATTCGTACCTTGATCGTTTCCTTCACCCCTTTCAATAATTCCAGTGCGCTGCTGCTGAGATCTTTGTCGATATCCAGCACTACATAACCAATCTTGTCATTCGTCTTCAGGTATTGTCCTAAAATATTGATGTCATTTTTACTCAGCAACGTATTGATCTGGCTTAACACTCCAGGCACGTTATTGTGTATATGCAGGATCCGGTGTGCCCCTTCCTGCGGCGGTAATGCCAGGGCCGGCGTACTGTGCGAGCCGGTGCTGATACCTTTTTCCAGATAGTTGAATAGTTTACCACTTACATCCGACCCAATATTATTTTGCGCTTCCTGCGTACTTCCACCGATATGCGGGGTGAGCATCACATTCGGCAGCCCTTGTAACACCGTTGTAAAATCATCGCCATTTTTTTCGGGTTCCTGCGGGAAGACATCCACTGCTGCACCGCCCACCTGCCCTGAGACCAATGCTTTTTTCAGGGCACCAAGATCAACGACACCGCCGCGTGCATAATTAATGATCACCACGCCCGGTTTGCAATAACCGATCGTCGTTTTATTTAATAAGTTTATTGTAGAAGCGATCTCCGGAACATGCAATGTCACCACATCCGCCTGCTGTAATAATTCTTTCAGGCTTCTGCTGGCAGATGCATTTCCGAGCGGCAGTTTTGTTTCTGCGTCATAGAAGATCACTTTCATGCCGAGCCCTTCTGCCAGCACACTTACCTGGCTGCCAATATTCCCATAACCAATGATCCCGATTGTTTTTCCGCGCAACTCGTGGCTGCCTGTGGCATCTTTCATCCACTTCCCATCGTGGGCTGCTTTGTTTTTATCGAGCACCTTACGGGTAAGGATAATCGACGTTCCGATCACGAGTTCCGCTACACTTCTTGTATTACTATATGGTGCATTAAAAACGGCTACGCCGCATGCAGTGGCCGCATCAAGGTCTACCTGGTTTACACCTATACAAAAGCAACCGATCGCCTGTAATTTTTGCGCGGCCTGCAATACCGCAGCGCTGATCTGCGTTTTACTTCGTATGCCAAGTAAATGCACATTTCTGATTTCGCGGAGCAGATCGGCCTCGCTTACAGCACCTGAGAGTTTTTTGATATTTGAATATCCGGCCTGCTCAAATTGTCTGACAGCCACATCACTTATATTCTCTAAAAAAAGAATATTTATTTTCTCTTTCGGATAGCTCGTAACTTTTTTATCGGCCATAGTAATTAGGTGCGTATTTTGCACAAATATATTCTTTCAGGATTTAATATTATGATGATACCAACATTCAGCTCTTTGTGCAGCAGCATTGCGTCGCCATCCTTTAAACGCAGGATCCTCGTCTCCGCCCTGTTGTTCTGCGGGCTTCAATTAATTTCCTGTAAATCTCAGACTACCGTTGCAGAAAAAACAGCTACAGAAAATAAGATGATCAGCCTGCCGGCAGGCAAGCCATTTGATCCTTCCGAGAAGAATCGCCTCTACCTGGCATCAGAACGCTGGTTCGATTCCTTATTAAAAAACAGTGGTTTTAATGGTGGCATGCTGGTCGCAAAAAACGGGCAGGTCGTTTTCGAAAAATACAGGGGCACAACAAAACTACACGGCACAGATTCCATCACTGCAGAAACGCCTTTTCATATTGCTTCCGTTTCAAAAACATTTACGGCAATGGCGGTGCTCAAATTATACCAGGATGGCAAGGTTGGGCTTGATGATGAGTTCAGTAAATATTTTCCATCTTTCAATTACCCCGGCGTAACGGTACGTACTTTATTAAGTCATCGCAGCGGCCTCCCCAACTACCTGTATTTTATGGAAGACCTGGGCTGGAATAAAGAGGTAATGATCAAAAACCAGGATGTACTGGATTACCTGGTCAACCGAAAAGCGGACCTCACTAACATCGCTCCTCCAAACCGTCACTTCACTTATTGCAATACCAACTTTGCGTTGGCAGCACTGCTGATTGAAAAAGTATCGGGCATGTCTTACCCGGAGTTTATCAGCCAGACATTTTTCCAGCCACTCGGCATGACGCATAGTTTTGTGTACACGCCTGCAGATTCAGCGAAAGTTCCGCCAAGCTACGATTGGCGTGGTGGCGAAATTCCATTGAACTTTCTCGACCAGGTATATGGCGATAAAAACATTTTCAGCACGCCGCGTGATTTACTTATCTGGGATCGGGCACTCAGCAGCAATGCCATCTTTAAACCTGAAACCCTGGCACAGGCATACGCGGGTTACAGCAACGAAAAGCCCGGCATTAAAAATTACGGACTGGGCTGGCGAATGAATAATTATCCTAACGGTAAAAAAATGATCTTCCACAATGGCTGGTGGCATGGCAACAACGCCGTATTTATCCGCTTGTTCGATGAAGACGCAACGATCATCCTGGTAAACAATCGTTTTACATCTGCAGTATATAAAGCCAGGCACCTGGTCAACAGTTTTGGAAATTATTTCCAGGAAGATGTAGAGGAGGAAGCAGAATCCAGTAGCCCCGCCACGCCCGGTTTACAAACTACGCAGGTGCTGCCTTTAAAAGCAAAACCTGTTACCCCCTTCCAGCGCTCGCTGCAGGATAAAAATCGCCCGCCACGTAAAAAGAAATAGTCGGCTACCTCATATCAATATTTTTTTGCAGGTTTTGCAGGTTATTCCCCTTATGTGCATTACTTTCTGTCAGATTTTTGCGGTTTTCTGCAATAATTAACTTTAATTTGACATTAGAACAGTTTCGAATGCTTAAAAAAGAAAGACAGGCGTATATATTACACCAGGTGAACCTGCACAACAAGGTGCTGTCTAATACCTTAAGCTCCGAGATTGAAGTGTCCGAAGATACGATCCGCCGCGACCTCCATGAATTGTCTGAACACGGAAAACTTATTAAAGTTCACGGCGGTGCCCTTTCCCATTCCTTTAATAAGATCGCTTATCCCTCCAGCAGGGTTTACGCACAAAATAATAAACGAATCATCGCTGAAAAAGCGGTGTCACTGATTAAAGATGGCATGTTTGTGCTGACAGGCGGCGGTACCACCATCATCGAGCTGGCCAGGTGCATCCCACCTTCTTTGTCAGCCACTTTTATTTCGGGCAGTATCCCGGCGATTGTTGAGTATATGCATCATCCAAGCATTGATGTGATCGTGTTGGGAGATAAACTCTCCAAAACGTCCAAGATCACGATCGGTGCAGATGCGTTGTCCAGGATCAAAAGCATCAAGGCAGATCTTTGTTTCCTGGGAATTAACGCGATACATTTAAATCACGGAATCACAGATAATGATTGGGACGTCGTGCAGCTAAAACAGCAGATGATCGCCTCTTCTCAAAAAACTGTTTGTCTGACCATCTCTGAAAAGATCAACAGCCTGCAACCGATTCATGTTTGTGATGTACTTAAAATAGATACCTTAATAACCGAACTCGATCCCGGCGATCCCCTCTTACAACCTTATGTTGAAGCAGGCATCAATGTGATCTGATATTTTTATCCTGTAGAATTTGAAAACCATTAATGATTACTCAACCTGTAAAACGCAGAATTGAAAAAACTTAACCAAACAAAAAAGATTGCTATGAGAAAAATTATGGTATTGATGCTTTATTTCGGCATCTTATTATTTTACGCCAATCCGATCCTGGCACAATCGCGCTCCATTTCCGGTGTGGTTATCGACAATGAAGATAACAGTCCGCTGAGAGATGTAACCGTTATGGTGAAAGGAACGAACCAGGCAACAAAAACAAACGAAGCGGGCTCTTATACCCTCCAGGCTGCTACAGGCCAGGTGCTTGTTTTTACTTTTATCGATTACTCCCGCCAGGAAATCACTGTTGGATCTGCAGACCGCATCAATGCGCGTATGACCAGATCTAACCAGCAAATGGGTGAAGTAGTGGTTACAGCTTATGGTGCTAAAAAAAGCAAACGTGAGTTACCATACCTCGCACAGGATGTAAAAGGTGAAGATATTGCGCAAACACAACGCGACAACTGGATCAATGCCCTTGCAGGCCGTGTGGCAGGTGCGAACATTACGCCTACTTCAGGTGTACCGGGTGCATCTACTACCATCGTTCTTCGTGGTGCGGTTTCTATGTTTGGTAACAACCAGCCGCTTTTTGTTGTGGATGGTGTGCCTTTCGATAACCAAACGCTGAACCAGGAAAACCTGATCGCTGCGTCAAATGCTTCTGGTGTTGGTTTTGCCAACCGTAACAGTGATTATGGTAACCGCGCCGGTGATATCAACCCGGAAGATATTGAAAGCGTTACGATCCTGAAAGGCCCTGAGGCTACAGCTTTGTACGGTTCTGATGGTTCTTCAGGTGCGATCGTTATTACCACTAAAAAAGGTAAAAGCGGTAAAGCAAACGTGACTTACGATAACTCTTTCCGTTTTGAAAATGTATATCGTTTCCCTGAAACGCAAAGCATCTACGGACGTGGTAACAATGGTATCACAGATCCTAACGCAACAGTTAACCCTTTTGCAGCAGGTGCGCAATTTGCTTACTTCGGTGAAAAATACAAACCAGGTACACAATTATATGATAATGTGGATGCCTTCTTTAAAACTGGTTTTACACAGAAGCATAATATCAATGTAGAGGGTGGTTCTGAAGTATCTACTTATCGCCTCTCTGTTAACTACCTTGATCAAACCGGTACGGTTCCTACAACAGCCTTCAACAGGTTGTCTGTACGTTTGGGCGGTACTGCGAAGATCAATACCAAATTAAATATCGCTACGTCTTTCAACTACGTGAATTCTAAAACCAACAAAGCATCAAAAGGTGCAGGTGGCTATTTATTGAATTTGCTCAACTATCCGAAAGACCTGGACGTTCGTGATTATCAAAATGCAGATGGCACCCGTAAATTATATCGCGGTTCCTCTACAGCTTTGAACCAGGAATTTGACAATCCTTTCTGGGATGTAAACAAAAACCCGGCTACTGATAAGATCGACAGGATCACCGGTAACTTCACTGTAAACTTCGATCCATACAAATGGTTAAGTCTGACCAACATTTTAGGTATGGATTTCTATAGCCAGCGTGGTGATTTAGTGGTGAACCCGCAATCCCGTTTCGGTTTTGCTACCAATGGTTTCATTTCTATCTACCAGCAGAATACAAGGAATTTGAACAACGTATTCCGTGCGAATGCAAAAGCTAAATTTGGTAAATTCTCCAATAACATCACTGTTGGTTTTGCTGTAGATGATAATACAACAAGGATCGAAGCACAAAAAGGCGAACGTTTTTACGAGCCTAATTTTATCTCGATCAACAATACAGACCCTTTAAGCCGTGATGCTAAAACACAGCAGATCGATAGCAGGAACGTAAGGGCTTTTGCGAACTACGCAATCAATTTCCAAAACCTGGTTTACTTCTCACTGGCTGGTAGCCGTGAAGGTACTTCCCGCCTGCTTTCCCGTGCAGTTGTTAAAGATCCATACTTCAATTACGGATCCGTTTCTTCCAGCTTTATCTTCAGTGATCTTGCCCCGGTGAAAAAGCTGAACTTCCTGAATTATGGTAAACTGCGTGCTTCTTATGGTACAACTGGTAAAGGCCCGGGTGCTGCTTACATCATTGACCCTTCAATGGTTTCGCAGATCACCACAGGTGGCGGTTACGCTTATGGTGTAACAGGTAACAACTTCGGGTTGAAACCAGAATACACCAGCAACCTCGAGTTAGGCGCTGAATTGAAATTCTTAAAAAATCGTTTAACCATCGACGTTACACGTTATTCTTTAAGAAGCCGCGACCAGATCATTCCTGCCCGTTCTTCTTACCCTACCGGATTTATCATCAAGTACATCAACGGTGGTTTAGTGGAAAATAAAGGTATCGAGGCTGTTGTTACAGTAAATGCTATCAAACAAAAAGATTTCACCTGGGATGTAATTGCCAACTTCGATCGCAACCGCGGTAAAGTATTGCGTATGCCGGAAGATTTGCCTACTTTCTATGATTCTGATACCTGGATCTTTGGTAACCTGCGTTCCCAGTTTTACAAAGGAAGCAGTAACTCCAACCTTGCCGGTTATTCTGTTGCAAGAAATGCAAACGGCGAAGTACTGATCAACGCTCAAACAGGTTTACCTATCTCCAGCGGCGACTTTGGTATCGCGGGTGACAGGCAGCCAGATTTCCGTGTTGGTTTGATCAACAACTTCAACTACAAAAACTTCAGCCTGAGCTTTAACCTTGATTTCCGCAAAGGCGGTGATGTTTGGAACGGTAACGAATACTTCCTGTACCTGACTGGTTTAAGCAAGAAAAGTGAAGATCGCGAAAGACCCGTTACGATCACGGGCGTATTGAACGATGGTTTACAAAATACCACCAACCCAACACGCAGCACGATCACAGTATATCCTTATTACCGCAGTGATTTTTATGGTACAACTGTTGCAACGGAAGCAGACTTTATCGAGTCTGTTAACTGGATGCGTTTACGCGATGCAACCTTAACCTACCGTTTACCATCGTCACTGATCAAACGTCAGCGTTTTGTGAAAAGTGCAAGTGTGTTTGTTACAGGTACAGATTTGTTCCTGATCACAAACTATACAGGTGCAGATCCTACAGTTAACGTTAACAATGCATCTGCCCGTGGTATTGGTGGTGTAGGTATTGATTACGGTTCATTATCAAACCCACGTGGTATTAACGTTGGTTGTAAAGTTCAATTTTAATTTTAAAAATATTCAGCAATGAAAAAGTTATTCATCATCGGGATATTGGCAATGACTGCGGTAAGCACGTTCACAAGTTGCAAGAAATATCTTGACATAAACAGCGATCCGGATACCCCTCAGTTCCCGGATGCTTCTTCCGTTTTTCCAACACAGCTCTCCGGTATTCCGCGTGGCTTACAGTATGATTCCCGCTACGTGGGCCGTTATGTACAAAACTGGTTAAGCGCAAATACTGCTACGGCAGCAAACGTAAACTTTGATCGTATGGGTTATACCTCGGCTAGTGATGCCGCAGGTGATATCTGGCGCCAGGTATATTATGGTCTTGGTAAAAACCTCGACTATATCATCGACCAGGGCAAAGCAAAACAGCAATGGGATTATGTAGGTGCAGCCTACACCCTTAAAGCAATGATGTTCCAGTATGCAACGGACTATCATGGCGAGATTGTTTTTAAAGATGCATTTAAAGAGAATGCTGTTTTCTTCAGATATGACGAACAGGAAGCAGTTTACAAAGGTGTTGATTCTTTATGCCGCCTGGCGATCGATTACCTTGGCAGAACAGATCTTAGCCCGAGCGCAAGCAAACTGGCTAAAGGTGATTTCGTGTACAGTGGTAACACTGCCCGCTGGATGAAATTTACGTATGGTATTCTTGCCCGTAACTTCCACCGCACAACAAACAAATCAACGTACAACGCGGATTCTGTAATCTACTATTGCGATAAATCGTTAGTGGATGTTAATGATGATTTCCTGATTCCTTTCGACGCATCTAAAAATGATGATACCAACTTCTATGGCACATACCGTGATAACCTTACGTTATTCCGCCAGAGTAACTTCATCGTGAAATTGCTTGACGGAACAGTGTTCTCCGGAGTTGCGCCGTCGGCTGCAACTGCTTTCAATCGTGATCCAAGGATGAAACATATGTTGTCTGCATCACAGGATACTACAAATGGTAATGGTGGTTTCCGTGGTGTTGATCCGGGCCTTGGTGATCCGAACGCATCAGGTACGAAACGCGTTGCTGCATTATGGGGCGATAGCATCTACACGAATCCTAGCTCTGCTGTATTCTCCAGCTTATACAAACGTTACCTTTTCGGTGATAAAGTGGTATTCCCGGTGATGACTGCATCTGAGATCCAGTTCACGAAAGCGGAAGCTGCTTTCCGCAAAGGAGATAAAAACACCGCGTTGGCTGCTTACACAAAAGGTATCAATCTGCATTTTGACTTTATCAACAGGTCGACTTTCCCGAGAGGCAACCAAACCTTATTTAATACCAACCCGATCAGTGCTACAGAAAGAACAAATTACCTGAACGGCAATGACGTAAAACGTTCAACTGCGACATTGACATTGTCTGATATCATGTTACAGAAATACATTGCTCTCTGGGGCTGGGGTTTCTTCGAAACATGGGTAGATCTTCGTCGTTACCATTACACAGATATTGATCCAACTACAGGCTTACAAGTATATAATGGCTTCGCACTGCCTTCAACACTGGCACCGGAAAACCTGGGTAAACCTGTTTACCGTGTACGCCCTAGATACAACTCTGAGTATATCTGGAACCGTGATGAATTATTGCGCATTGGTGCACTTAACGGCGATTACCATACTTATGAAATGTGGTTCAGCCAACCGTAACCGCATCGTTCTAACATTAAAAAACAGACAATGAAAAAAATCAGTTTGATATTATTGGTAGCCGCGGTAGCGCTGGCTTCCTGTACGAAAAATACTTTCGAGGCTACGGAAAGATCGGGCATCGAAGGAAAAACGCTTGTTAAGATCGGCATGTTCAGCATGACAACTGTGTTGGGCAACCAACTGATCTACAATAACGGCGAACGCATCAGTGGTGTATTTGCAAGTCCCTACCCTTACCCGGGCGGTGGCTACAACACGGGCGGCGGAACCGGCGGTGATTACTTTGCACTTACTCCGGGCGTAAATAAATTCGAATTTTATTCTACCAACACGGGTACCGCAAACCTGATCAGTAAAATATTCGAAACTACCCAAACGCTGGAAGCGGAGAAAAAATATACGATCTATATCACCGACACGGCAGCTAACGAAACAGCGATCCTTGCTCCTGATAATGGCGTAGCTCCTGCGGATTCCGGTAAAGCGAATATTCGTTTTATCAACCTGATCCCGAATGCAGCAGCTGTTGATTTCTATCAAAATAACACCCTGTTGAAGTCGAACATCAAGTACAAGGAATTTACGGAGTTCTTTGATATCCCGGCAGGTACAACAGATAGCTTTTCTATCAGGATCGCAGGCTCAGCACCTGGCCCGGCCCTGACTGCAACGGCGTATTACCGCCTTGCTATTAACACAAACAGAAGGATCCTGTCTATGCTTTCCCGTGGTTACATAGGTGCTGTAGATGCGAACCGTATGCCTAAAGTATCTGTAGCCGTTAACCAATAAAATCAATTATCATGAAATTAATGAAGTATAAATTTATGTTGACCTGCTGCCTGGCGATTTGCTCGGTAGTGATGTTCACGGGTTGCGACGACAAAGCAGACGTTGCGCCTGTTGGCGATAATATCGACAAACTGATCAGCGCAAATACAGACCTGTCTATTTTCCAGGCAGCACTGGTGAAAACAAGGCTCGACCAGTTTACAAAAGGCGGTGGACCATTCACCATCTTCGCACCAACAAATGCGGCGTTTAATGCCATCGGCATCAACTCTGCTACTGACCTGGCATTGCTGGATTCAAACGCACTGGTACAACTGATCACCTATCATATCCAGTCGGTATCCCGCTCTTTCACTGAGATTCCTTTAGGCCCGAATGCAACGATGAGCACGATCGGTGGTGGTGTTCAATATGGCGCAAGGTATACTGACGGGCGAGCGTATATCAACGGTGCAAGAATCACCAACTCCGGCGGAACAGCTGCGAGTAATGGTTTCCTGTACATTGTTGATCGTGTACTCGTTCCCGGTACCCTATCTGCTTCAGCTGCATTAACTGCCAGCGGAAATTATAAGTTGATGTTACAAGCCATGGCAAAAACGGCGGTATCCAATACCACTAACCCGCTAACGATCTTCGCAGTGCCAAACAGCGTAATGATCGCAGCAGGTTATGATTCTACAACGATCGCGAATATCGGTACCACTGGTGTTCCTTTTACCACGTTAAAAGCCATCATGCAATACCATACGGTTGCGCAGCGTATTTTCAGTCCGAATTTTAAAGCCGGTGCTTTGAAAACGGTACAGGGAACAAACGTAACCATCACTACCGGAACAACGGTAATGGTTAAAGGCACAAACAATCCTGCACCCTTCAGCATCGTAGTTCCTGATGTGATCACCACTACTGGTGTGATCCACGGAATCAACGGCTTGCTGAAACCATAATTGGTTGTTAAATTTTTAAAAAGGCGCTTTTATCAGCGCCTTTTTTTATTGTTTTACCATGATCAACAAACTGCTATGAAAAAATATTACCTGCTGCTCTCCTGCCTTATTTCTATCACTTGTTTCGCCCAGACGGAAGAACGGATCGTCGCTTCCCTCGACTCCTTTACACTCGCAAGGCCGCAGGAAAAGGCCTATGTGCAAACAGATAAAAATGTATATCTCGCAGGAGAAACAATCTGGTTAAAGGCATATGTCTCTTTACTCGATAAGCCCACGATCCTGAGCCGTATTGTGTATGTAAGTATCGCAGACGCGCAGGGCAAGATCCTGGAAAAGAAAATGCTGAAACTATTGAACGGTACGGCCTCGGGTGATATCGACCTGAATTCAGATCTGCCATCAGGACAATACACGATCCAGGGCTACACACTCTGGATGCGAAACTTTCCTGATTACCTTTTTTCAAAAACAGTCACGGTATTTAACAACAAGCCGGCAGTGAATAATGGTAAAAAAGAACTGGCCTCATCCACTCCCGTTGTTCAATTTTTTCCTGAAGGCGGTAACCTCGTGGCCGGCGTAAATTCAACCGTGGCTTTCCAGGTGCAACCATCCATTGCAGGTAAAAATTTTACAGGAAAGATCATCGACCAACATGATCAGTTAGTTGCAACGCTCACCACTGCTCATGATGGCATGGGACATTTTAAATTTACTCCAAAAGCAGGCGAGCCATACAAAGCGGTGATGGAATTCAATCCGGGTATTTTTACAACCGTCGCACTGCCTGCAGTCCTCGATGAAGGCGTTGTAATTTCTGCCGATAACGCGCAGCCAAACAAAACATATGTAAAAGTATTGCGCGGCGAAAAAAACAAACAGGCTTATAACGACCTCATCCTGGTCGCACAGCAACAATACAAATTAGTGTACATGGCCAAATTGAATATAGATGAAGGCCAGGATGCTGTTGCCATCAATAAAAAGAATCTCCCTGCAGGTATTGTTCAGTTAACCGTTCTTACGGCATCGGGGGTTCCGCTGGCTGAACGCCTCGTGTTCGTTAATAATTATGCAGACAACAGTGAATTTACCGGTCCTGCCAATTATGGGAAGCGCGGACTGAACAGCATCGTTTTGAGTGCACCCGCGTTTAATAATCTCGAAGGCGCCATTTCCATTGTAAATGCAGAAACAGATAGCGAAGCCGCCACGCAAAATATCTTGTCTTCGCTGTTATTAACGGGAGATCTGAAAGGGCAGGTCATCAACCCTGCACAATATTTCATCGATAAATCAGCAGCAACCACGGCCAATCTCGACCTACTGATGCTCGTGAACGGCTGGCGGCGCTTCACCTGGAAAGACATCCTGCAAAACAAGTATTCCACCCTTAAATATCCTTTCGAAACAAGCCTCGCCATCACTGGTAAGGTAATGGGTGCGAGCGGAAGAAATGGCTTATCCAATGCCCATATCAACATGATCATTCGTGGCGAAGATTCTTCGCGCGTAATGGCAGAAGCAAAACTGAACAGCAAGTCTGAATTTCTTGTGCCCGACCTGGATTTTAAAAAAGCAGCCACCGTTTATTACCAGGCCACAAATGATAACAAACAGCAGGCAATGGTTTCCGTTACGATGAACCCGGCTTACGTGGATACATTAAGAACTTCCGTTGGCAACATCACGGCTGCTCCTTTCTTTGCCACTCCCGCACCTGGCATCACCCTGATGCTGGAGAAAAAAGCTGCTGAAGAAAAGTCTGCGGCAAAATTACTCGACGCCGTTGTACTGAAGTCTGTACGCCGCTCCCCTGTTGACTCTGTGAACAATATCTACAGCACCGGTCTGTTTGAAATGAGTGACCAGACGCTGATTATGAACGAAGGGAATTATTTTGATATCTGGCAATATATCCAGGGACAAGTGCCGGGCATCAGCATCAATAAGGCCGACGAGGGGGTGCAGGTAAGTTTTAACCGGTTCAATAACCTGGACATTTTCACAGGCGCTCCCGGGGATAACAATGTGAGATTCTTTTTGAATGAAGTACCCGTGTCTGTCGATATCGTTGACATTGTAAATCCCAATGACGTGGCGATCGTAAAAGTGTACAAAGGTGCTACAGGCATCGCATTGGGTGCAGATCGTGGGGCGATTGCGATCTATACAAAGAAAGGAGTATCTACCCGCGACTGGCGTGACAAAGGTTTTGATTTTGTAAAAAGAACAGGCTATTCTGTATCCCGTGAATTTTATGAAATGAATTACGGCCGCTTAAACCCGGAAAGCAATTTTACAGATGTACGCACCACATTATACTGGAATCCTTCCGTGAAGATCAGCAACGGTCAGGCAACCATTCGTTTTTACAACGACGATATCACCAAGAAATTTAAAGTAACGCTTGAAGGAATGGCAGCAGACGGTCAGCTGCTACACCTTGAACAGATTTTAAAATAATTATCCAAAGAAGAAATAACAAAGCGCGATCGATGTAATGATGCCCACCAGATCAGCCAGCAACATCGCCCCAAAGGCATAGCGTGTATTCTTAACCGATACCGCACCGAAATAAACAGCGATCACGTAAAAAGTTGTATCAGAAGATCCCTGTAGGATACAGGACAAGCGCCCGGCAAAAGAATCAGGTCCGTAAGCCTTCATCGTATCCACCATCATCCCGCGTGCCCCGCCACCGCTGAACGGTTTGATCAGGGCAGTAGGCAAACCATCAACAAATCTTGTGTCTGCTCCCATCGACGCAAACAAATATTTTACCCCGTTGATCAGGCTGTCGAAACTGCCACTGGTACGCAACATACTGATCGCAACGAGCATGCCCACCAGGTATGGAATGATCCGTACCGCTGTTTCAAAACCGTTTTTAGCCCCTGCGATAAACGCCGAAAAAATGTCAATCTTTTTATAGATACCACCCAGCACGATCAGCAAAAAGATCAGCAGGATCAGGCCGTTGCTTAAGGAGCCGGAGAATTGCTGTACAGCATCCGGACTTAATGATTTGATATAAACGATCAGCAGTGCGATGATTGCAGAAATACTTAATACCCAACCCAGGATCACCGGTTGAAATACATTGATCTTTTGTTTGAAAGAAACGATCAGCATGGCAGCGATCGTAGCCACGAAAGTCGCAATCATGCAGGGAAGAAAGATATCCATCGGGTTACCCGCTTTTGCCGACGCCCGAAGCGCAATGATACTTACAGGAATCAATGTGAGCCCTGATGCATGCAGGCAAAGAAACATGATCTGCGCATTGGAAGCCGTGTCCTTATTCGGGTTGATCTCCTGCAGGCTCTCCATGGCTTTGATACCAAACGGCGTTGCCGCATTATCGAGGCCCAGCAGGTTGGCAGAGAAGTTCATCATCATATGCCCCATCGCCGGGTGGCCTTTCGGCACATCAGGAAATATTTTTGAGAAGAAGGGCCCGATGATCCTAGATAAAAACCGGATACCGCCCGCGGCTTCTGCGATGCTCATAAAACCCATGAACAAAGCCATAATCCCGATCAGCCCGATACAAAGATTAACTGCTGTCTTGCAAGTCTCGATGATCCCATCGGCCGATTGTGTCTTAAACAATAAGTAGTCCCCTGAACCCGTACGGATCGTTTTCTCCTCACCTGAAGTATACAGTTTATTGCTATCGAGGTACTGAACGGCAGTACGGTCGGCCAGGAGGGAATCCGTTGATTTGATCTTCACGGTGTCCCCTGCTTTTCCGGTCACCATACTGGTAAACACCGCTTTATTATTGGGAAGAACGAAAGTTTTGTAACATGCCACCGCGATCGCGATAATGATAAAAGCCGACCAGATCCTGCTTAACGCCATAGATGATGAGATAAACGATAAAATGAAAGGCGAAAGTTAATGTTTTCAATTGAAAAGAACATTGTTCACCAAACCTTACCTTTGCAGCCGATTTTAGATTTCATCATTCATATATTAAAAATGGCATTACAAGCAGGCATCGTGGGGTTACCCAATGTAGGAAAATCAACTTTATTTAACGCAGTGAGCAACAGTGCCAAAGCCCAGGCGAGCAACTACCGGTTTTGTACGATCGAACCGAACACCGGCCTGGTGAATGTTCCGGATCCGCGGCTCAACAAACTGGAAGAACTCGTTAAGCCGAACCGTACCGTTCCAACGCAGATCGAGATCGTTGATATTGCCGGCCTTGTTCGTGGTGCCAGTAAAGGTGAAGGACTGGGAAACAAATTTCTAGCGAATATTCGTGAAGTAGATGCGATCATCCAGGTGATCCGTTGTTTTGAAGACGACAATATCCTGCGCGATGAAGGCCCGATCAACCCGATTGGCGATAAAGAGATCATCGAAACCGAACTGCAGTTAAAAGACCTGGAAAGCGTTGATAAGAAACTACAACGCTCGGAAAAGATGGCCAAAATTGGTGACGCAAAATTGAAGTCAGAATACGAAGTATTGCAGCGTTGTAAATATCACCTGGAACAGGGAAAAAACATTGTTTCTCTTGGCCTTACAAAAGATGAAAAAACGGCGATCGCCGACCTCTTCCTGTTAACAGATAAACCGGTATTGTACGTGGCGAATGTGGATGAAGCATCCATGCATACCGGTAATAAATTTTCTGATGCGCTGATCGAAGCGGTGAAAAATGAAGGCAACGAAGTGATCATCATGACGAATGCGGTGGAAGCACAGATCGCCGAATTTGAAGATGCAGATGATAAGCAGATGTTCATGGACGAATACAAAATGACCGAACCGGCATTGGATCGCCTCATCCATTCTACCTACAAATTATTAAACCTGTCTACCTATTTCACAGCAGGTGTTACAGAAGTTCGGGCCTGGACCATTCAACATGGCTGGAAAGCACCACAGGCTGCAAGCGTGATCCACACCGACTTTGAGAAAGGATTCATCAAAGCGGAAGTGATCGCTTACAATGATTTCATTCAATACGGTTCGGAAGCTGCCTGCCGCGATAACGGTAAATTAAGGATCGAAGGAAAAGAATATTTAGTACAGGATGGCGACATCATGCACTTCCGTTTCAATGTTTAAATAAAAAATGTTCGCATAAAAAAGAGGACCCCATTTGGAGTCCTCTTTTTTGTATCGTTAACTGGAAAATTATTGTGGTAACAATACCTGGTCGATCTTATGCAACACACCATTCAGGTAATGCTGGTCACTCGTACCGTTTGGCTCAGGTGTTGGATTGATCAGGATGTTTGATGCCGTCGCATTAGCCGCACCTTTTGCTGTTGCAGCACTTACAGACAACCCGGTGAACGTGCTCTTCAGCCCGATGCCCGGATGTGTAGGAACCGCTGAATTCAACAGCGTTGGGAAATTAGCCTGAACCGTTGGCAGGTTGTTGTTGAAAGCACGGTTACCAAGAATATGGTAAACCACGATTCCTTTTACCACTGTTGCGGTTAACACACCATATAAAGCCGGGTTAGTGAATACCGCAGGTGATGCTGCTAAAGCTGTTGCCTGTGCAAGTGCTGTTGCAGGTGGAACACCCTGAGCAATCAACCCCTGCGCAATGGCACCGGTTAATGTAGCCTGGAAAGCAGCGTCTGTTGGCGCATATACGGTCAGGTTAGCACCAATGTTCAATAGCGCGCCCTGTAAAGTTCCCGGAGCTGCGGTACCACTGTCTGCACGGATAATCGCTGCTTTCAGGTAAGTTAAACCCGCATCTGCATTGATTCTATCCCAAAGATATTTTGATGGCGGTGCTACCAGTGCAGGAACCTCATGCAGGATACCGGCAGCTACCACGATGTTCGGGTTGGTAACAGGAATATTGTTCACATAATTGCCATTCCTTGTTGTTGGAAATACCGTTAGCCTTAATAACGCGCTCACTGTTGGAGCAGGGTTATAAAGAGAAGGGTATTGAAAATTCGGGAATGTTGATGGAACCGTAGCATAGTTCACCAGTTGCGGCACTACATCGTAGTTAGCTATCGCTGTAGCAGTTGCCACAGGCAGTGAATTACGGATAAAATTGGAAAACACAGAACCTGGTGCTGTTAACGGAACCGCGCCGGAACTCGCTGCGTTCACAAAAACTTTCATCGCATTACTATCCGCCACAAACACGGTGTAGCGTGTTGCGTTGTTTGACAACGTCGGGATCAATCCTCCTCTTTCCAACAGGCGATAAAAAAGGGTATCGTTCGGACGGCTCAACAATTCTTCTGCAATCGTTTTACCGCCGGGAACCACCTCAACAGGATTCGGGAATTGCTCCAGGTCTTTGTTGCAGGAAGTTAACATCGCCATCGCCGTGACTAATGCCAGGCCACCAGCTTTGATATTATTTTTAAAAGAGATCATAAGTCAAAATTTAATTTTTAATAATTATCAGCAGTACGATTAATACAGGTTGAAACCATAACCGATATAATATAAACCACCAACCTGTGCGTTACCAACTGCATTCACATAATATTGGTTCAGCAGGTTATTCGCACCAAACTTCAGGATAGATTTTGATTTAGGGAATTTAACACTGAACTGTGCGTCCAAAGTTTGTACCGAAGGCACATTTCCGTTTGCGAAATCTCCGTTATAATAAAAGGCATCCTGCCATTTGTACGTAACGTTAAAGCCCATGCGTTTTGCAGCACCGAAACCAGTGTTGGCCAACGTTGCATTCACACGATATTTTGGCGCGTTAAAGAAAGAAGTAAAGCCAACAGGAACATCTTTCAGTTCATCTGAAGAAGCATTTACACCTACAACGAAACCAAGTGGCAGACTGTAATCAACGCTCAACCCATAACCAAATGTTTTCACTTTATCAGCGATGTTGATTGGAATAGAGAACAGGTTACCGTTCGCTGTATCAGCAGTATTGATTGGCGCTCCTGTTTTAGATTGAACCACCAAACGACGGGTGATGAAATCCTGGTACTGGCCATAATAACCATAGATATCAAACAACAATTTGTTGTTCATGTACAGGCCTTTGAAACCTGCTTCGAAAGTGGATACCTGTTCTGGTTTGTAATTCTTGTTATCGTATTTAACCTGGTTACCTTTTTTCAATTCATCCAGGTAATAAACCGGGTTCGTGTCAAATTTGTAGAACGTGCGGAAAGATGGCTGGCCACCAATCAAACGCGTGTTACCACCAACGTTCAGGTTGATCCACTGTTGCTGCGTAGACGGGAAACGATAAGCTGTCTGGTAAGAAAGCCTCAGGTTTGAATTCGGTGCCACTTTTACCAGCGCTGTTGCACGTGGTGTGAAACGTCCTTCAAAGTTTTCGTTCTTGTCATAACGACCCGCTAAAGTGATCTTTAATTTTTCTGCAAGAAAAGATTTTGCAGCCTGTAAGTAAGCACCGTACTCATTGATATCGATCTTACCTGCTGAATCAGCAAACAAGGTACCTTCAGAATTCAGTACATATTTTTTGTAGTTACCACCGATCAGGATATCAGCAAAAGCGCTGGTTACACTTGACAGGTTGTATTGACCTTCTACGTTATATAAATTGGTTTTATCTGTAAACAAACCACCACGAGGGATAGGAATTTTACGGATACCATCGAACAGTTGTTTGAACTGCGCGCTGCCCGGTGCAGGACGGCCAATATCAGCTACCGCTCTTGCTGCGTTATGCGCATTGATGTCTGTTTGTCCGCCCAGTTTGTTCGCCAGGTATGCCTGCGCATATTGAACGTACCAGTCAGTAGTTTGCGGCGTTGGTGTAACACCATCCGGACCGTAAGTGATGGATTTTTTCCACGCTTCATTTGTTAGACGTGTAGTAACTGTTGCATTGAAAGATTGTCCTGCATCTTCCTGTGTGGTATAACCACGCAGCATCCAGTTTTTATTTAAGAACTCCAGTTTGTACTGGCCGATCTTTAAATCTTTTAATGAGTAACGATCGCTACCTGTATAAACTGTGTTACCAGTTCCCCAGTTACCTGCGAGGATCACTTCAGTACCCGGCGTTAATTTATAGTTTAAGGAAGCACCGGCTTTAAAGTTCAATGTTGTTGGATCAACCACATCAGCTTCATTGTAACCCGTACGGGAAACTTTCACCGGGCTGCCGATCAGCGTATTGATGAAAGGAGCAAGGAACGGCGCCTGCAGACCAATACCCTGGAGGATCGGGCGGATATCAGCAGTTGTTTCATCACCATATACATTCACACCATCGTAGTTTGGATCTGTCATGCGGTCACCGCCTTTTACATAACCATCTGTTCCGATACGGTTGTAGTTGCGGTAATCGTTAGCGATCCAGTCTTTCGCCTGGATCAGTTCACCAGTTACCTTAAAAGCAAATTTCTCAGATACTTTCTGAGCCCAGCGAAGGTTCCAGTTGTAGTAAGGAGAAACAGGGCGTTGACTTTTATCTGTGTGCATCACACCGGTCTTTACTTCAAAAGATAAACCCTGGTATTTGAAAGGATTTTTGCTGTTGATCAGCAAAGTACCATTCATACCGCCCGGGCCGTATAATACAGAAGACGCACCTGGCAATAATTCCATATTGTCCACATCCAGTTGTGAAATACCTACCACGCTACCAACAGAGAAATTCAATCCCGGTGCCTGGTTATCCATTCCGTCAACGATCTGGTTGAAACGGGTATTACCACTACCAACGAAACCGCGGGTGGTTGGTGTTTTAAATGTGAGGGATGAAGTCACCACATCCACGCCTTTCAGGTTGCTCACTACATCATAGTAGCTCGCAGCCGGCGCATTGCGGATGTTGGCAGCACTCACGCGTTCGATAGATACAGGAGATTCAAGAATACGCTCCGGTACACGTGACGCAGAAACAACAACTTCCTGGCCGAGCATGTTGGCAGGAACGAAGTTTACCTGTAATGAAGTGGTGCTGGTTGATACCACGACTTCCTGTGGTTCAAAACCGATAGAAGAAAATACCAGTGTAGCCGGGAGGCTTTTGGTGGTAATACTAAAATTTCCTTTGTCATCGGTGTAGGTACCATTATCAGATCCTTTAATGGTGACAGAAACGGCCGACGCATTTTCCATGCTGACACTGTTCCGTACATTACCGCTGATGGTTACGTTCTGAGCAAATGCTGTCAACACCAAAATATTGGCCAGCAACAACGTAACCAAATAGCTTGTAATTTTTCTCATATAGCTTTGTTTTGGTTTATAATAGCAGCAAAATAAGGATAGTTCCTTTGTTTTAAAATTTTATTTTTAAACCTCCTGTTGAAAGATTACAACAGTGGAAAAATATAATCTGCTTAGTAGAACTTACTTTAGCGGTATGGCAGTTTTTCAATTTCCCGGTCAGACGAATTTTTACAGTGGCAAGGTGCGCGATGTGTACAGCATCGGCGACGATTTACTCGTAATGGTGGCCAGTGACCGCATCTCTGCATTCGACGTGATCCTGCCCAAACCCATCCCCTTTAAAGGACAGGTATTGAATGAGATCGCTGCCCATATGTTGCAGGCCTGTAGCGACATCTGCCCGAATTGGCTGCTCGAAACACCTGCGCCCAGCGTTAGCATCGGCAGGCGTTGCGAGCCCTTCAAAATAGAGATGGTGATCCGCGGAAACCTCACCGGCCATGCCTGGCGAACTTACGCATCCGGCGAGCGAATCCTCTGCGGCGTTACGATGCCGGAAGGACTGAAAGAAAATGATTTCTTTCCCGAACCGATCATCACACCATCTACAAAAGCTGTTGAAGGCCACGACGAAGACATCAGCCAGGAAGACATCATTAACCAGCAGTTAACCAGCCCCGCAGAATGGGCGCAACTCGAAGCCTATGCCCGGCAACTTTTCGAAAGAGGTAAACAGATCGCTGCCAAACAGGGATTGATCCTTGTCGATACCAAATATGAGTTCGGTAAGATTGGCGATGAGATCATTTTAATGGATGAAATTCATACCCCCGACTCCTCCCGTTATTTTTATGCCGACGGGTTTGAGGAGCGCCAGGCCAAAGGCGAAAAGCAAAAACAGCTCAGCAAAGAATTCGTGCGCGAATGGCTGATCGAAAATAATTTCATGGGCAAGGAAGGGCAAACCGTTCCTGCCATGCCCGATGAATGGATCCGCACGATCAGTATGCGGTACATCGAACTCTACGAAAAGATCATCGGCCGCACCTTCATCCCGCAATCGCTGCCGGAAGATATTGTTTTTGAAAAAACCGTGAAGGCGCTGGAGAGGTTGAGTGGTTGAGTGGTGATTGGTTGAGTGGTTGAATAAGTCAATTGGTCCTTGGATCATTCAGTAGTCGATGCCCCCGTCTGGTCTCCTGACCAACGGGTTTATGAACGATTTCATTTCGAGAACGTGCCCCCGTCTGGTCTCCTGACCTACGGGTTCCATAACAGTTTACATCAATCAACGCAGCCCCCGTCTGGTCTCCTGACCTACGGGTTTCATAACAGTATACATCAATCAACGCAGCCCAGTCTGGCCTCCCGACCTACGGGTTTCATAACAGTATACATCAATCAACGCAGCCCCCGTCTGGTCTCCTGACCAACGGGTTCCATAACAGTTTACATCAATCAACGCAGCCCAGTCTGGTCTCCCGACCAAGGATCATGAACGATTTCTTTTAGAGAACGTGCCCCCGCCTGGTCTAATGACCAACAGGCTTCATGAAAGTTTCATTCACGGACCGCTGCCCCGTCTGGTCTCCCATCCCACGGGTTCCGTAAGCGATTTTATCTCTTGCACATGCCCCCGCCTGGTCTCCCGACCAACGGGTTTATGAACGATTTCATTTCGAGAACGTGCCCCCGTCTGGTCTCCCGACCTACGGGTTTCATGAACTGTTCATTCACGGATCGGTGCCCCCGTCAGGCCTCCCGACCAACGGGCTCAGCAATGTTTTCTGATATGTCCCAGCCAACCCAATCAACCCTCGTAATGCGAAAGAATCTTAAAAACATCTGATCCATCCTGATAAAATGCAGCGGATGAATAATAGTATGTCTCCGCAGTTTTACATAAGCCGGCCTTCACGGGATTGTCGTGTATGTATACTAACTTTTGCAGGAAGGCCGCTCTTGAAAACAGCTCTATGGCAAGTGAATCCCTTTTCCAGACCTGGTGTTTACGATCATATTTTTGCACGCTTAGATCAGCTACGAATTCAGTTTGCTCTTCTTCTACCAGGTTGATTATTTTTCGCCCTGTATATTTTAGAAAAGCAGCCCGCGCCTGCTGAGGCGTATAAGGGCTCTTTGACTGCCAGATAAGATGAATATGCGTATCCATTATCACGAAGGCATTTAATACAATCCGGTTATTTTTTACCATGAAAGTCAAGGACGCAATGATGATTTCTTTGTACTTCGTGGAATAAAGCAACGGCTTCCAATCCTTAATAGTGGCCGTATAGAATTCGGGCCAGTTAACAATTTCATGTTTACTCATTTTACAAGTTCCTAAAATGCTGTTTTATCAGGACGGTGGAAATACAACGGGTAGCAGGGTTTTTCTTCAGAAGGAACTGCTCTTTAAATCGGCGAAAGAGCATATCAGGTTCTTGCCGTTGGTCAGGAGACCAGACGGGGCATCATCATCCGTTCTCGCCGTTGGTCAGGAGACCAGTGGGCAGCATCATCATTTCGTTCTCGCCGTTGGTCAGGAGACCAGACGGCGGCTTCAACCTTTCGTGTCGCCATTGGTCGGGAGACCAGACGACGGCATCATCATTTCGTTCTCGCCGTTGGTCAGGAGACCAGACGGCGGCTTCAACTTTTCGTGTCGCCGTTATGGCAGGACGGGGGGGCAACATCATCCCTCCTCTGCCATCCCCTTCAATATCTCCAACGCTTTGGGAAAAGTCTCTTTAAAATAATCGGCGATCTCGGGCGGCACATCCATCGTCAGCGTCACATTAAGTAATGTGTCATTGTCTGTTTTAATCAGCTGGTAACTTTCGTACGCTTCTCCCCAATCCGTTGCCACATCCTTCCCGTCTTTTATTTCACCGAGGTGTTTAAAGACCATTGATTCGTTCGGTACTTTTTGTTCGATAACAGCATACATACCGCCTTCCTTTTCTCCACGAAATTCGATCCTGCTGCCTTCTTCCCAATCCGACTTCGCATGAGAGCCGGGCGAAAACACTGCCGTCCACTGCCGGTAGTTTTTATCTTCCCATAATTTCTCCCATACCTTTTCCGGTGTCGCGTGGATGATCGTACTGAATGTAAGTGTTGCCATAAGGTTTGTTTAAAAGAAGAAGATCAAATTACAAAACGTCACCGGACTTTTCAAGTTGCTGCAATAAATTATTCAGACCTGTTATGTATCTATAGACAAGGCATCTGGCCAATAGCGCTTTTTAATGTCAGTCCAGGATTTTCTTTTCCCTGTTGGTTATGTAATCCGGCAAAGAACGGCATCAAAAAAGAAAAACTTATGCAAACATTCTTTTACTGCACACTGCTCACTGTAGCCTTGATCTCCTATATCCCACCAGCAACTCCCGTCGCAAATAACCAACTATATACAGATACAATTATAAGGGACCAGAAAGCAGAACCGGCGCCAGCGATTCTGCCTGGAGTAACAGCCAGGAACCTTCCAGCAAATCGTCCGGAACGCACGGGCATTTTCCCGATACTACATGGGGGGTTAATTGAGGAAAAAAGACCGGTTCAACAGGATACAATTAGCAAAAAATTTCCCGACCGGTTAAATCGCGACAGCGTTCCACAAACGGTCGTCTGCCCCATTTGCCTGAAGTCGGATATGGTCATCGGCATCATCTATGGCAAACCCGGGAAGGAAGCCATCAAACTGTCCGAAGCGGGAAAGCTGAAGCTGGGCGGCTGTGTGATTTCCGACAAAAGCCCGCACCAGTTCTGCAAGCGCGATAAAATTGCTTTTTAAACGCTGACCATTCATGCACAGGTGATGATCTTCTCAAAATGGCAGGCCCGTGAATTACCCCATCGCTTTCCCGCGCGGGATCATCATTGTTTTATCACCAGCACGTTAAAAGACATATTCGCAATCGGAGAAAGGTTCTCGGTATAAATGATCCAGATGCTACCATTCCACCAGATGCCTGTCGGCACATTACAATAAGCCAGCGGCGACGCAGGCGGATTATAATTGTGCGTGATAAAGATCATGTCCTTCTGACTTTGATTCACATAAGATAAGTTCAGGTAGGCGCCCGAAGAGTTGGAGGGCGTAGCCGTGACTGTGAAGGCTGTTTTATTATTCACAGCACCGCCTACTTTTAAAAAGCCGTTGTTGATCTGCAGTTTCTCCGTGGCATTGCTGGTGCCGATACCAACGTTGCCATTGTTCGCCACGGTAAGCAGGGAGTCGTTGTTGGAATTAAGAATCGCCATCGACTTATCGGCTGCTGACACAGAATTGCCGAGCACGGTAAGTTTTGCATACGGCGCCTGTGTACCGATACCGGTGTTTTGTGCCTGCAGGATGCTGTTGTAAGCTACCGAAACCGATAACAGGAAAAGTACCTTTTTCATACGGAATGTTTTATTGCTGAATAAAGTGGATGCCTCGTAGAAGGCCTTCCTAAAATACTACCCGATGAAAAATTAAAAAATACGCAATTGCGGGCATTCCGTTCCTGCTGCCCCTACCGGTGGCAGGCAGTTGTACGATCTCAAAAGCTGTTGTTGCCGGTCGCCAACTGCTTCGTAATTAGCGGCCTAACGGGCTAATCCCGCCGCCGTCGTAGAATATCCTACTCAGTTTCCACAGGGTGGGCAAATTAATCGGAGAAGAATCCTCTTAACATTTTCTTGGCACATGTTTTGAAAAATTAAATTCAACAGCAACGAAATGCTGCAAAATAAAAAACATTCTTTTCTAACTTTTTAAATTTATCAACATGTCAAGTTTACTGTACACCATCGCCGTGATTTTAGTCATCGCATGGGCAATCGGATTTTTAGGTTTTCATGCCGGTGGTTTGATCCACATCTTACTTGTAATCGCAGTGATCGCAGTGATCCTACGTTTGATCTCAGGTAACAGGCCCGTATAAACGCAATAATCAACAATGAATAAAAAGGGAAAAATGGAAACGCTTATCGCGGGATTATTAATTGCCTCGCTGGTCGGAATATTGGTTATCAGTTTCAGCAAAAAATCACAGCTGGCAGCTACTGCCACTGAAGACGACAACCAGGAAGGATTGCCTGAAGCAACACCCAATATTTTCACGAGTGCGATCAATAAACTTTCGGACGAACTTCTGTTTACCATGAGCCATGCCGAAAACAGGTCGCGAAAGCAACCGGCTCAATTTATTATTCCTGATGGAGAACTCGGCGTATTCCTTTAAGTTTTTATCCCTGAGAAAAAACGCATCCTTTTTAAGGGTGCTTTTTTTTGCCCCTATGGAATCGGTAATAAGCAGGTAAACGTACTCCCCTTTCCAATCGCGGTTTCCACGCGGATATCACCGCCATGTTTCTTTACAAACTCGCGGCATAAGATCAGTCCGATACCGGTGCCCGATTCATTCGCCGTGCCTTTCGTTGTGAAGAAGTCGTCGCCAAAGAGTTTCTGCACATGTTCATCACTCATCCCCGTGCCGCTGTCCTGTACGAACAACTGGACATTATCATTATTCTGTAAAGCGCCGATACAGATCTCACCATCTTCAGGGGTAAATTTGATCGCATTCGATACCAGGTTTCGTAACACCAGGTTCATCATATCCGGATCGGCATAAATATACACGGCAGAATCAATCTTACTGCTCAGGTAAACTTTCTTTGCTTCTGCCTGCAGGCGCAACAACTTACGCACATCGTCAATTAATTCCGTTACTTCTATCAATTGCAGATTGATACTCGCGCCCTGCATCTGGCTTTTGGTCCAGTGCAATAAGTTTTCCATCAGGGCGGTTGTGTAGTTCAGGTCTTTCACAATATCCGGTACTAGCACTTTGATCTCTTCTCCGGGCAGATCATATTTTTCCATACTCCTGAAAAGATTACGCAGGCTATAGATCGGGGTTTTAAGATCATGGGAAATGATGGAGAATAATTTGTCTTTTAAGGCATTCAGTTCTGTCAGTTCACCTGTCTTCTTTTCCAGGAGGACAGCCTTCTCGCGGATCTCCGACGATTGCTGCGAGATGAGGCTATGTGTTTTTTTCAGCTTCGCATGCTTACCCAAAATGCGGCGCTGGAATTCCGTGTTTTCTTTTTTGATCAGGAAGAGTCCGACAAAAACGAACAACAACGCCAGCACATGGTTGAAGAAGTAGAAACCAAAGTTTACCGTCTCCATCTTGAATTCGTAATTCTTATGGAAGATATACACGGAAAAATAGCAGACAGCCGACAAACAGAATGCAAGAATGATATTCCTGAAATTCTGTAAAAAGAAAACAGATAATACGCTGTATAAAATGAAAAACAATTCGATGCCCACATCAATATTTCCGGCATACACGAGAGCCGTGCTCAATGGATAGAGCGTGAAATAAATCAGCATCGACGTCTCGTAGCGACGGTAATGATTGCAGATCAACACGGCCAGGCTGATAAAAGCGGGTGACATCGCCACGATCCAGGCCAGCAGGGGCAGGTAGCCATCATTTAATAATGCCAGCACGGGCAACACGATACCGGTGACGAATCCTAAAAAGTTAAGTTGGTTAAATATGAAAAGCTTGCGAACGGTATTTCCGTCCAATCCTTTGTGTACGCCAATGCGCATCACTTTCTTGCGAAACGCCTGGAGGGGTTTCAATAAAAACAACATAGCAGCCGAATTTAGTTTCAGTAAATAAGAAAATCTTTCAGCTTCCGGAAACGGCGAGGTGAGCTTATTCCGGCGGGATAATGGATCATCAAAATTACGGTAAAGTAGGTATAACGGATTTTTCCGGGGAAAATTACTAAGTAGAATTTTTTTTACCACAGAGTTGCAGCCCCCGTCTGGTCTCCCGACCTACGGGTTCCATGAACGAAGGCCAACTTTTACCACAGAGTTTTTGGAGTTGATCACGGAGTCGCACAGAGTTTTCGCCACTAGGCACGAAAACAGAAAGCTAACGCTGCCCCCGTCTGGTCTCCCGACCAACGGGTTCATGAACGGAGGAAGACTTTTACCACAGAGTTGAAGAAGTTGATCACGGAGTCGCACAGAGTTTTCGCCACTAAGTCACGAAAACAGAAAGCTAACGCTGCCCCCGTCTGGTCTCCCGACCAACGGGTTTCATGAACGTTTCAGTCCTGAACGGATGCCCCCATCTGGTCTCCTGACCAACGGGTTAGTTTTACCACAGAGTTTCGGGAGTTTATCCCGGAGGCGCACAGAGTTTTCGCCACTAAGGCACGAAAACAGAAAGCTGACGCTGCCCCCGTCTGGTCTCCTGACCTACGGGTTTCATACATCCTTTCATCCCGAAAACAATTAAAATAACAGATACTCATTTCTTGATTTCTCTACTCTCCTTTTCCTTGATGAAAAGGAGCAAAAATCAAGGGCTGCGGAATGAAAGCTAAAAATTGATTGAAATGGCGGAAAGAAAACAAGTCTAATCATACGCTCGCCACCCGGCTGATGTTCGACTTAACAGCTAACAGCAAAGCCAGGCATTTGTTCTTTTGTTTTCTTTCTCGAAACAGTTGGCTAACTACATAGCTTAGACGCGCCATTCCAGTCAATTTTCTTAACGCTTTCATCCCGAATGCCCGGATGGCGGGAAATATATATCACATAGTAAAAAAGGGCAGTGTAATTCGGAAGCCATCACGAATTGCAAATGCTGAAGTTACAGTAGCACAAAAGCTTAATCAGGGCTCCCTCCCAAATCGGGGTGTAATCGATTTGGGGCTCCTTTTTTGTTCCTTTTTTGGAGAAGCAAAAAAGGAAGGAAAAAACAATAATGACAATAAGAAAATAAAAAGTAACCAAGAGAACGGCGAGTCAGACAACGGCGTGGTAACGTAAACGAAGTTTTAAAACCGCAATGATGCTGTTGATTAGAGCGGCGGCGACATTCCGTCCACGGCGTAGGTCAGGAGACCAGACGGCGGCAGCTACATTCCTTCCTCGCCGTAGGTCGGGAGACCAGACGGCGGCAGCTACATTCCGTCCTCGCCGTTGGTCGGAAGGCCCCCGAACCATCGGGGGCGGCTACAGTTCAAGTTAATCAATCGCCTCCGGCCCGCTCCTCCCGGGAATCTCCGGCCTTAGCCGCTGCTTCGACTTATTAAACACCATCCCGCCTTTATCAATCCCTTTACGCAATTCTTTTTGTTCCTCTTCAGGCAAATGAATGATCTCCTGGCAGGCGATGCTGCAGCAGTTTTCATATTTTGCTTTACAGGCATCACACTGGATGAAGAGCAGATGGCAGCCCTCGTTCGCGCAGTTGGTGTGTGTATCCGCGGGTTGGCCGCACTGGTGGCATTTGGCGATGATCTCGTCGGTTACGCGCTCCCCCAGCCTGTCATCAAAGACGAAATTCTTGCCGTGAAATTTATTCGGCAGTTCTTGTTGCTTTACCGTGTTGGCGTAGTTGATGATTCCGCCTTCGAGGTGATAGACATTCTTAAACCCACGGTGCAGCATATACGCACTGGCTTTCTCACAACGGATGCCGCCGGTGCAATACATGATAATGTTCTGCTCTTTTTTATCGTTCAGCATCTCTGCTGCCATCGGCAGTTGCGCCCGGAAGGTATCACTCGGTATTTCGATCGCATTCTCAAAATGCCCTACCTCGTATTCGTAATGATTGCGCATATCCACCACGATCGTATCGGGCGATTGCGTGAGCTCGTTGAACTGCTCCGCATTTACATAATGCCCTTTATTCGCCATGTCGAACCCGGGGTCGTTGATCCCATCCGCAACAATCTTCGTCTTCACTTTGATCTTCAATACCCAGAAGGATTTCCCGTCGTTATCAACGGCAATGTTTAAACGCAGTTGGTCCAGCTCGGGATGGCTATAGAGGAAGTCACGGAAGGCGTCGAAGTTTGTCTCCGGGATACTTACCTGTGCATTGATACCCTCATGGGCAATATAGATTCGGCCGAACACACGCAGGGCATCCAGGCCTTTGTAGAGGTCGTCGCGCAACTGCTGCGGCTCGTCAATCGGGAAATATTTGTAAAAAGATACCGTGATGCGGTATTCAGTCTCTTCATAGAGCCGTTTTTTCAGCTCCGCCTGGGAAGTGCGATTGTATAAGGTCATTTGTCGTATTTGATCCCTTCCGGGAAACCTTGAACCGCGATATACGGTCCAGATTGGATGCTTGCAGGCGACCAAATTTTTACAAAGATAACCCATCTTTCTAAAAAGGCATTTCGATATTCGCGCGGCGTTTCTCCCGCTGGATGCTGCCGCCAAGGATACCACCGGTGCCGATGCGGATGCCCGTTAAGCCTTTACGCCCGTTCTCGTAGGCCGCGACAAAATCAACCCGGAAGATCTTTAGAATATTCTCCAGCCCGGCAAAGACTTCCACGTAATTGCTCTTCGAATTCACGAAGAAGGCATTGCTGCCTGCCACCAGGTTCCAGTTCAGGCGTTTGAATAAAGGGATCTTGTTTGTTAAGAGGCCGTTGAAATGGTGCTCGACATGTCCAAAGGAATAGAAGCCCGCCGTCGTACTATTCGCATAATATTTCGCGAGTTGGAAACTGTTTAAATATTCATTCGCCCCAAGCGTCTGGTTGCCATTAAAATGCTGGTAATCCTGGATCGGTACTTTTTTGTCGTTGAGGAAGCCACCTACACCGACCCGGTATTTAAAGGTGCCCGCGAGTTTTAAATTCTTATCATCATTCACCGAAAAACGCCATTTGTCAAAGTCGACATCGCTGCCCAATGCAGCAATTCCTTTCCAGTAATGCAGCGTGAACGTCGGATACTTCGAGCCGATCGGCACTTTGTTATTGGGGAACTGGATATAACGCTGACCCGGTTTAAAACTGATTGCCCCGGAAAGGATCAGCGCCTGCTGGCGCGTAAACTGCGTCGCGATCTTTTCTACCGGGAAGTTCGGCGTAATGTTGCTGCTGTCTTTTTTACTAAATGTGTAGAGCGTTGTGTTGTTCAGCGGAATGCGGTCTTCATATAATGCATTCACATAAAAGCGTACGCCGTTTTCATAGCGCTTCGTAAAATTGATATTGCCGAAATAATTCTCGTAAGTTTTTATATAATTCTTGCCATAGAACAGCACCGAAATACTATTGATGAGCGGCGTTAACGTACTCTCCTTATTAAATTCACTCACGCGCTTACCGCCACTGAAGGCCCAGCTCAGGCGTTTTAATTTTTTATCTGTTCCAAAGTCACGCGTGCGGAAGACCAGGCTGGCCCAGGGATTCAGGTGGGTATTATTAAAGCCGTAACGAATATTGGGCTCAAACCTTACCGTCGATTTTAACTTGCGTGAATACCTTGTATAATAGCCATTGAGGTTGGCGACAACACCTTCTGCCGGGTTGTATTCCAGGTTCGTCAGTAACGGATCAATGCCCCAGGAAAACTGGTTAGTTTTGCTGTAATGCGTGCGGCGGATGCCATTCATAAACAGGGACGTGATTTTCAATTTCCCCTGTCGTTTGTTGAGCGAGTCAACGGTGGTTTTACTCCAGACCGAATCTTTGTTATAATGAAAGATGCTGTCCTTCACCTGGTAATCTTTTTGTTCTTCTTTCTCCAAAGGCACAGGACGCGTACTGTCCCAGTAGGCCGCGGATTTTTTGTTGACGCCCGTATCGTATTTGATGACGATGTTATCGAAGAACTTTTTCCCAAAAGCAGGTGCCACGTTATAATTGGAATAGACCGTCAGGAAATTCCCGATCGCATCGATGCCGAATTGTTTAAAATTAAAATGCAGTAACTGGTTTTTCACGCGCCAGGTATCGGTAGTAACGGGAACGTGTATCTGCGAGATCGCCAGGGAGTCGATGATCTCCAGTTGCGAAGATTTCGTCAGGAGTAAATTAAAACTATGAATGCGCCAGTCGTTTTCCGAGATGTTGATGATGCCGGAGAACAGGGGTTCGTAGCTGCGGCGTGGCGTCACGCGGATGCTGTTGATCTCTTTCCCGTCTTCCCAAAAGGAGCCGAGGAATTTGTATTTATAAAAACCCAGCGCGCCATCTGCGATCGGCGAGACGAAGCCACGGGGATTGATCTGCGAAGTAAACACCATCACGTTATTGGTGTACAGGCTGATGAAGGACGGAAAGGTAAACCCAAAGCCGCCACTGCCACTCACGCGGCTGCTCAGTACTTCCAGTTTGATCTTGTCCGGTTGCTGCGTGTATATTTTTGAGATCGATTCGGAGAGATAGATAATGCCCTGCCCTGCAGAATCCAGGCCCATCGACTTGCGGTCTGCATCCGGGATCTTCTGACCAAAGATGCGCTTCGGCAGGTTACGCAGCTTCACCATGTCTTTGGAGTAGAGGTCACAGCTAAAAGCATTGACCTGCTTTTGATAAAAGCTGCGTTTCTTGATGGCCTGGCGGATGATCGCGTAGGCCGGGTCTTCCCCACCCGTCTTGATCACGACGTCCTTCATCGTCAGCTTTTGTTCGGCCAGGATGAAAGTTATCTCCGCATCGCCGCTCACCGTAACGGATTTCTCTACCGCCGTGTAGCCTACGTGCTGGCAGATCACGGTATATTTCCCAGGTGCGAGACTAATGGAAAAGCGGGCCTTATCATTCGCACTCGCCCCCACGGAACTCCCCTTTACTGTAATGGAAGAAAAAGGCAGTAAATCCCCGCGGTCAGTAAAGACGGTCCCGTAAATTTTTTGTGCAGATACCGCTTGCGAAAACAATAAAACGCAGGCAAAGATGAATAGTCTCATAAAGTAGTTGCTGGTCCGGCGAAATTACTCGCCGGATTGTTAGGAAAAAATTAAAATGTCATGTTTGGTTTTACAGTTGATCGTTTACTTTTCCATGCATCAAACGATAGCCAGTGAATTTAGTTACACGCGGCCGTTGTTTTAGCCATTCGCCAATGCTTGGGGGTTTGGTTGTCATTGATTAATTTCTATTGAGCCACGAATATATGATGGCGCGTAAGGGCAACTTGCGGGTTTGGGTAGGTTTGGGTAGGAAAAGGGAGGAAATGGGTTAAAATGAAGTTTTGGAGATTAGGATATTGGCTGTAGAACATATTGTTGTAATCGACTATATTTGTCGGGATTGCCGCATTATTACACTTGGTGTCCGGCAGTGCTTAGGTTATCCTCAATGCTAAAGCGACCATCACTAACAATTACATGAACTTAATGAGAATAGAATTTGATATACCTGAAGAGAAAGTCCAAAACTTTAGTCAAGATGCCAGGAATGAACTAAACAAACAGGCTAGCAAAATTGCTGACGAGATTGTTGATGAAGCTGGTCGTATCGAGGCAAGTAGAAGACTTCCCGAAACAAATTCAGAAGTTACACAATCTAATGTAAAGGAAGCTGCAACGCAACCACGAATGATTGTCGCTAGGAGAAAAAGTTGGAAATCTAGAATAATCCAAATTATAGCTTTTGGATCATCTCTAGTAGCGGGAAGTTTGCTTGACACAGATAAATTTAAAGAAACTAATCATGTTGTTTGGTTTATCGTTATGTCCTTTTTAGCTGTTGGGACATTTGTATACTTAACTTTTAATCAGGACAACAATGGATAACATTTTATATAATAAACTTACAGATTCTGCTAAAATAGAGCTTGATGCGACTTCAAAAGAAGTAGTGGAAATGATTATCGAAAAAGCATATCAAAATGCGAGTATCAAAAACACTGCAGAAAAAGAAATTTCTCTTAGAGACATAATTGAAGCTAAAGAAGAAGTTCTTTTCAAAAAAACAGATGTGCACAAGCAAGAATCAAGGAAAAAGCGATTGACTATAATGTTATCAATGTCCGGGGCTGTATATTCCGCTTTTGGTATTATATTCTACCTATATCAAAATAAAAGCTTTGATACAACTAAAGATTTAGGATTAATAATTGCAGCATTGGGTATTTTAATTTCTATTGCAGCCTTCTATTATTCGCAACTGGAGATAAAAACTAAGGTCGAAATAATCAAAGATAATACTGTTACCGAAAGAGACAATTCTGAATTTGAGATTGTACGTCGATGGCAGACAATTGAAAGACTTGGTACAGACTTAATGTTAAAAGATGGCATTTCTGATAATAAAGCCCGGTCATTCAATTACATCTTGAATTACCTGTCTGAAAAATTACTAGACAATTCCAAGACAGATAGCGTAAAAAAACTACTTGTGGCTCGCAATCAAGTTGTGCATAGCGGAATTAATCTGACAAAGTTTGAGATAGAAGAAGTGATTAAGACAGCAGACCAAATCATTGAAGAACTTGAACGGCAAACGAAGAAGCACTCGGCATGACAAAAGGTTTGGTGCAATTAGGGCTGACATTAAACCAATCATCGGCAGTGTATAGCCAAGCTTTGGTTTAGCGGATGAAACTCTGCAGCGCTTCTGTTGGTTGACTTTGGCTTCTAATTATTACTTTAGCTTCAGTTAAGGGCAGACAGTTGATCAATTCCCCAACTGCACAAAGCCTCGACCGTTGGAAGCATTTTTTAGAACCTACTAACACACAAATACTAATACAAATTATGGAAGACATTAGCAAATGTTTGATAACTGACCTACCTATTCATGACTATAGAAAATGTGACGACAAAAATCATGGTCATCACCCTTTTGTTCAGTACAAAGTCAACATAAACTCTAAGGAATATTTTTTCGGATTTTGCACAAACTGCTTAACTGCAACTTTAAATTATATTGATAAACACAAGAAAACTCTCTTTTCACTTCTACTTAATGGCAAAGAAATTCCAAAAGAAAAAGATGAAATGATGAGTGTTTTTGATAAACACACATATCTGTTACATAAACGAGATTTAGAAAGGTTTATAAAAGACAATACAATTCTTACTACGCCAAGCGAAAAACTAGATAATTTATTCTTGTCGCTAACTTCGATGCCTCAATATGAAGGCGAAAAGGTTTACTTAAACAATGACATAAATAAAGACGCATTTTATCTTAAATACTATTTCAAGAATAAAGAAGAACTTTTCTTTTACATCAATACGTTGAACTCCAGTAAACTTTTAGAGTTTGAATTTGTTAATGCAACGCCAGTTGCTTTTAAAGTTACCTACGACGGACTTTTAAAATCAATAAATATGAGAGAAGAGGGAATTCATAGTAATATGTGTTTTGTTGCAATGTCCTTTGACTCAGAAGACGAGTTTATCTTTAATGAAATCATCGAGCCTGTTTGCGAACTGTACAATTTTAAAGCTATTAGAGTTGACAGAATACACACAATTGCAGAACAAACTATCAATGATTTAATAATTGCTGAAATAAAAAAATCCAATTTCATAATCGCTGATTTTACAAAGAACAAAAGTGGAGTTTATTTTGAAGCTGGTTACGCATTAGGCAGAGGAAAAAAAGTTATCTACACTTGCTCTAAAGAACACTTCACTAATATACACTTTGACGTAAATCATTTCCCAGTATTAATTTATGAGACTAAAGAACAATTCAAGGAAATGCTTAAAAATAAAATTGAAGCATACATCTTGAATTAAAACTGCGGCCAACAGTGTGTTTATACAATTGTGGGCGGACGTCAGGCATTCGACCGCAAATCACTATATTGCTTTGGCAGTTATTTAAACCTGACGTTTTTCAAATGCCGCAACTTCAAAAACACTAAAACGGTAGTCGTAATTTGACAAAACTGCAAAAATGAATAAGACTGCCAAAACAATTTTTATTATACTTTCCTCGATATTCGGACTAATTGGCTTTGTCTCAAGCTTCATTATTATATTTAATAAGACATACAGATTTGGAGATTCCGCGGCGTTTGACCCAGATTTAGCCTCAAATTTCGGCGACTTATTCGGTGGGCTCGTAGGAACAATTTTTAGTATTTTAAGTGTCTTTTTACTTATTTACACCATTCTCCATCAAAACAGCGAATCTCAAAAGAGTGCACTTGAAACCAATTTTTTTAGAATGATTGACTATCACAACCAAAATGTCAATCAATTAAAAATTGCTCATTTAGATTCTACGAAAAAGGATGATTTTTCTGAAGGAAGACGAGCATTTGTTCAGTTCAAAATTCAAATACATAGACTCTTTGAAATTTTAAATAAGATTAACGCAGAAAAAAAATACAACTTATCGCAAGAGCAGCTTGCTGACATTGTATACATAATTTTTTATTATGGAATCGATGGCTCTTGGGTATCCTTTGTAGAGCAAAAACTTGATAGATATAAGCCAATTAATAAAGAGTTAGCAGAGGCAGTTCAGGCTGAAATTAACCTCAACCCAAATTATAAGATTGGAAGGACCAATCAAACCAATTTAAGTACTTATTTCCGAAATATGTATAATGCAGTCAAATTGGTAGACGAATCTTCCTTTCTGAAAAAGGATGAAAAAAAGGAACTAATTAACATATATAGAGCTCAACTGTCAAATCCTGAATTGTACATTTTGTTCTTCAATATCATGTCCAGGTTTGGCAAAAAATGGAAAGAGAATAAGTACGTAACCAAATATGAGTTGATTAAAAACATACCGCATAATTATTGTGAAAGCTATAGCCCTAAGGAATATTTCCTAATGCAATATGAAGATGATGAATATTAAAATTAAGCCTTACAGTCTTTCTATAAAATTCTGGCGGAACGATAAGCATTAGACAATAAGTCATTATTTTACTTTTGTCATGAATTGAAACCGACGTTTTTAAAATACCGCAACCTCATTAACACTTTAGCATAAAAAGCAATCCCATAACCACAATATGCAACCCATTGTATTAGGAATAATTACGATCACAGTCTCAATTGCGGCTTTAATATTTTCGATCTTAGCTTATAAAAGAGGCGCAAGCTTAGAAAATGAAAATCTTCTATTCAAATTGAAAATCGATATCTATTCTAGAATTCTTCTTGAAATAAGAAACCTAGTCGATGGATTACAAGATCATTTGAAGGAGGTAACTGAAACATTAAATGGACCGTCTATAGAAATCGGCACAAAGCTTGACGAACAAGCGAAGCATATCGATATTCTTTGTTTTGAATTCTCTGACTTCATAGTTAATCACTCTTTAATTATTCCTGAAATTGTCTTGGAAAAATTACTACAATTTACTACGAAAATTGTGGACAATCAGCAGTTGCCAGATCACTATACGGTGCCTGTTGTAATGGAAAATTTCATAACAGAAATGTTAGATGATGCTAATAACATCAACATTGCGCTACGGAACGATCTTCATATAGAAAAACTAAACATATCAATGTACAAGAGGCTACATTAAGGGGGATGATATGGAATTCCCTAAAGGCGTGTGTTCACCACTCCGTCACGACTTAATAAAATCATTCGCCGGGATCACTTGTGTTTTTCTGAGGTAACTAGTCTGGGGCTGCTCCCCCCAACATGCACTTACTTTAACAGTTATACTCCCCAATAAAATCATTTAGATGCTTTTGAACACGCCCCAATGTTGGAAGTGTTGAACTTGTCATTCGCCAATGCCTTCGGTTTGACTAAATTTCGTAATTTCTTTAAGGTAGATCCATAGTCAATTGTCAGTTTGGGAACATTTGAGGAAATAGGTAAAAATTGAAGGAAAAGGCAGGATTAAGCATACTAATTTTTTAAATAGCTTTGGCGCAATAACTATTAAAGCTTGCCACAATCAATTATATTTGAAAGCATTGGCACAATTCCTGGCGGCTAGCATTTGGTTGGCGGCAATGTAAAAGCTTTCAAATGATCGGTGAATACGAAAATACCTTAAGAAGATTGATTATAGATATCCTCGGTGGAGAAGATTCCGTTAACTATAAAGTAAGTGTTGAAAGAATAGAAAAATGGAAAGAAAGAAGAGAAATAGAAGTAAAGAAAAACAAGGGTGTCAATTTTGAAAATAGAATACTTTATTATTCAGATTTTTACGACCTTAAGTCAATAATTCTAAAATACTGGGAATTATTTGTAAAAGTACTTCACGACAAAAAACGATTTGAAGTTTTTTATTCGGAATTAGAAAATTATAGAAATACGATTGCACATGGCAGAAATCTGACTTTAAGTCAAGAAAATCTGTTGAAAGGAATTGTGTTAGATTTAAAAAATCAAATAACTATTTACCACAACAAAAATGAAATGAAAGAAGATTTCTTCATTCGCATTATAAAAATAAACGACAATCTTGGTAATATCTGGGATAGCATTCTGGCTAACCCCAACCCAACCTTAAGAGTTGGAGATGATTATGAATTAACCATCGAAGCCAACGATCCAAAAGGAAGAAAGATGGCTTACAAAATATTCACGTTGGGCAACTTTAGGATAGAGCAGAATTCCAATCGATTTAACTTTAAAATAAGTAATTCACTCGTCGGAAAAAATGCCACTCTATATGTTACGGCCTTTACACCTGAATCCGAGTATAAAAATGAGGCGATAATTATGATTGGTCTAACAGTGTTGCCAAACTAACGCTCCTAACATGGGTTTGCCACAAGTTGGACCTGAACCCCACTCGCGCGAGTGTCCCCCACTCCCTCCTCAAACTATTAAATCTTTTCCCGGGATCACTCCTGTCTCTCAAGGCAGCCACTCTCCGACTGACCCCTACCCAACCTAATACTTTCCCTTTCCCTCAATGTCTACCTGTATCACGTATACGCATACCCGGCGAGCAACCATTTTAAACAGGTGAATTAATTTGACTGTATTTTAACGAAAGCGAATGCCCGTTTTTATATTTACAATGATCACCTAATCTCCAAATAAAAATGAATAACCCTGTAAGCTTCCCCATTCTTCGGCCACAACCTTTTAGAGTTAATAGCACTTTTATTAACTTTAAATTTTACGAACATGAAGAAAAGATTCACAGAAAGCCAGATAGTTTCTGCTATCAAGAAACAAGA
>JAQBNH010000026.1 GCA_028288705.1 Ferruginibacter sp. | reverse complement strand
CCGGTCCAGGCTGAAGGTCGCGTGCTCAATGCTTCGAACGGTTGTTTCGCTCATCTGTTTTCTCCTTGCGATTCCGGTTCCTGGAGGAACATTCCAAGCCGGTCGAGACGATCGGCCCAGATCTGGCGCCGCTCGGCGATCCACCGCTGTGCCTGGTTCAGCACTTCCGGCTCGAGCGAGCAACTGCGCACCCTGCCGATCTTTTTGGTGCTCACGATCCCGCTCGCCGCCAACACGTTCAAGTGCTGTTGTACAGCGGGAAGCGACATGTCGAGCGGAGCAGCCAGCTCGCTCATGGATGCCGATCCGCGGCTCAGGCGGTCGATCATGCTGCGGCGGCTCGGATCCGCGAGGGCTGCGAACAGAACATCGAGAGGATCCGATTGCTTAAGCATGTGCTTAAGTATTGCAGTTTCAAGAAATCTGTCAAGAGTGTCGTTTTGCGACTGTCGGGCTCCGTCGTACTCCCGTACCGTCTATTCGAGAACGGTCACTGGACGCTAGGAGCATCAATGGAATTTCTCATGTTCGTCTGCACCGACACGGAGCCCGACACCGACACGCAACCGGAACCCGACATCGAGGAGTGGGTCGCCGAGGGCGAGCGTCGCGGCATCCGCAAGCAGGGTGACCGGCTCGCGCCCACAAATGAGGCAAGGACCGTCCGCGTTCGCAACGGGGAGACCCTGATCATCGATGGACCGTTCACCGAGTCCAAGGAGTGGATCGCCGGCTACGACCTCCTCGAATGCAAAGACATCGACGAGGCCGTCGAATACGCCTCGCGGCATCCGATGGCCCGCCGTGGACGTATCGAGGTGCGCGAAGTCATGGTCTGGGAGGGATGAACCGTGGAATACATGCTGTTCATCGCGACCGACGGCGAACCGGATGCCCTCCTCGAGCAACCAGGCGAGTTCGATGCCTGGGTGCAAGAGAGCGCTCAGCGCGGGATACGGAAGGTGGGCAATCGGCTCCAGCCCGTTGATGACGCGACGACGGTGCGGCTGCGCGCCGGCGAGGTGCTCGTTACCGATGGGCCATTCGCCGAATCGAAAGATTGGATCGTTGGCTTCGACATCATTGAGTGCGACAACCTGGACGAGGCGATCGACTACGCCTCGCGGCATCCGATGGCGAGGCTCGGTCGCATCGAGATCCGACCGTTCTGGCCCACGGAGTACTGACCCAGGTGACCAGGGCCGCCGAGGTCGTTGCTGAGGTCTCCCGTTCCGACTGGGGCAGGATCGTCGGCGCCCTGATCCGGATCACGGGGGACTGGACGCTCGCAGAGGATTCAACGCAGGATGCATTCGCGACAGCGCTCCTGCGCTGGCCGGTCGATGGCATCCCCAGCAATCCGGCCGCATGGCTGACGACGACCGCGCGCAATCGCGCGATCGATCGCCTGCGCTCCGCGGCCTCAGAAAGGGCACGAGCGAAGGAGGTGGCCATCGTGGAATCGCTTCAGTCCGGCGAACAGGACATTGAGGATGACCGCCTCCGCCTCATCTTCACGTGTGCACACCCCGCACTTCCGTTGGCTGCCCGCGTCGCGCTCACGCTTCGCACGGTCGCGGGACTCACCGTGCCGGAGATCGCGGCGGCGTTTCTGGTGCCGGAGACGACGATGGCGCAGCGGCTGGTGCGCGCCCGGCGCAAGATCGAGGAGGCGGGCATCCCCTATCGGGTTCCGCCGGCTGAGCTGCTGGGGGAGAGGCTCAGCGGTGTCCTCGCGGTGTTATACCTCGTGTTCAACCAGGGCTACAGCGCTGTCGAGCGCAACGAGCTGGCCGCCTCGGCGTTGTCGCTCGCGCGCGCGGTTGTCGCGCTCATGCCCCGCGAGGACGAAGCCCGCGGCCTCCTCGCGCTGCTCGTGCTGCAGAACTCGCGACGCGATGCGCGGATCGGCCCGGCGGGAGAGTTGTTGACTCTCGAGGAACAGGACCGTTCACGCTGGCATCGGGATGAAATCGCTCACGGGCTAGCGCTGATGCCCGCACCGGTCGGCCCGTATGCCATCCAGGCCGCCATCGTCGGTTGTCACGCACGGGCGGCCTCCGCCGCCGAGACGGACTGGGTCGAAATCGTCAGGCTTTACGACCTACTGCTCGCCCAATCGCCCTCGCCCGTCATCGAACTCAACCGGGCGATTGCGATCGGGATGCGCGACGGACCGAGCGCCGGGCTCGAACTGCTGTCCGGGATGCAACTGGACGGTTATCGCTGGCTGCCCGCCGCGCAGGCCGACCTGCTGCTGCGTGCCGGCCGAACGGCCGAGGCGGCGGACCGGTTCCGCGAAGTAATTGCGCTCACGACGCCGGGCCAGGAACGTGCGGATCTGGAGCGTCGGCTCGCCGAACTCGGGTCGTGATGCGCGCGAGCGAATTCTCGTGGAGAATAGACGTAGCGCTCGCCCAGCAGTCAGGAAATCATGAACGTCTTTTACTTCATCATCGCCTTCGCGTTCTTCCTGCTGGGGATTTTCCTGTTCGCGTTCGCCTTTGATGTTCAGGGGTTAGAAGCCGTCATGTTCCTCGGCGGGGTCGCATCGATTTCGATCGCGCTGTTCATCCCGTTCCACGTTCTCGGGCACGGCGAACAGCGGTAGTCCCTCGCCGGGAATGAACATCGAGCGGTATTTCGATGTCATCTATAACGCGCTGAGCGTCGCGTTTCTTCTCTCGCTCGCGGTGGCCGTCATTCGCGGATTACTGCTTGGACGCCCGCGCACCGCGAACCCTGATCGATGGCACGGGCGTGGAGCGGCAATTGCCGCGCTCGGCACCGGCCTTGCGTTGGCGGGCGGCCTGGTCGCCGACAATTTCCTGCAAGACAGCGCGCTTTTCCAGCAGGTTCGGTTCGGCATCTATTTCATCGGATTCGCGTTGGTGGTGCTCGGCACGATGTTCATCATCCGGGCGGCGGTCGCCTCCCGGGCTGGCGCGCTCCGACGGCTGCCCGCGGTAGTGCTCGTTCTCTTCGTTATTTCGCTCGCCGTCAGCATCCCGTTTC
>JAQBNH010000024.1 GCA_028288705.1 Ferruginibacter sp. | reverse complement strand
CCGACGCAATATCACGGCGTTCATTCGTCCAATAGCATGGACTTGATCATTTTCATCGAATACCCGACGTTCGGTATCGACCAAACCACGCCGCTCGTCAATTTCTACCTTTCGAAGGGTTCGATTGGTGAAATAGAATGGCACGTCGGGATATATCGGGCGGACAAAATCCCAGGAAACTGATCTTAAGCCGATAACGGCAACCGGCACGCTATGTTGAACGACCCAGCCGGACGTAATCGAATGAATGAAGCCACCGGGAACGATACGCTGCTTGCGCGAGGTTGATTGCGCGAACGCATCGCTATCATGGATCGGATGTCTTTCGCCCATCAGGTCGAGGAGCTGGTCAAGCAATTGTGACGTAAAGACAAGTGGCCCATAGCGCCGCGGCGGCCCATCGGCGAGATCTTCCCAATGCAGGACCTTGGCAGGGTCGCGCTCTGGCTTGCTGGGCGACGGCATCGACACGATCAGCTCGGGCGACGAGCAGCGCGTTGCCGCCCGACCAGCCGGCCTCCGTCGACCGTGATCGTCTGGCCTTGGATATAGTCGGCCTCGTCGCTCGCCAGGAATGCGACGATGCCGGAAATATCCTCCGGCAAGCCCCATCGATTCTCGCCGTCTTCCACGCCGGACGCCGCCCACAGGGCCGCCGTCATGTCGGTCTTGATCCTGCCGGGAGCAACGGCATTGACTCGAATGCCCTTGCGGCCGACTTCCGCAGCAAGCACGCGCGTCAATGCTTCCAGCCCGCCTTTGGATGCCGCATAGGCGCATTGGCCTGCCGCCGGCATCCGCACCGAGTTGGACGAAATGTTGATGATTCGTCCCCACCTCTCATCGAGCATGGCCGGAATGACCGCGCGCGACATGAGGAAGGCGCCCGTCAGATTCACTCGCAAGACACGGTCCCACTGCGCGAGCCGGGTCAAAGCCACGAGGGCATCCTCGATGATGCCCGCATTGTTGACCAGGATGTGCACCGCCCCTTCCTTGTCGACGACGTCATCGACAAGCGCCTCGACCTCCGCTTCGACGGAAACGTCGGCGCGGTGCGCAAAAGCACGGCCACCGGCCGCCTCGATTTCCGCCACGACCGAAGCCGCGGCGTCTTGCGCATTGGCATAGGCCAGGTGGACGATCGTGCCGTTTTTCCCCAAGCGACGGCAGATGGCGGGTCCGATGCCACGGGACCCGCCGGTCACGATCGCAACCCGATCGGCAGCTGCTTCCACGAATTCCGCCGCCTGCTAGTTAACGCTGGCGGGCGCGGCGCCCATCGCATCCACTAAAGATCCGACAGAGAATTTGTGAGACGGTTGACTTGCCGTCCAAGCCTGCGAATCGAGGCCCGGATATTGACGCCTGACCTTTCGAACGAGCTGCAATATGTCGAGCGAGTCGAGACCCAGATTTTCGACCATTGAGTCCGTCAAATTGATAGGAGTTTCTCCAAGGCTGGGTTTGACATCGCGGATCATGCTTTCAAGCATTTCAAAGTTTTCGCCATTCGCACCCACGGCTAACCTCCTGTCAAAGTTTAAAAGACTTTATCAGTGACTGCTCGTTGACTCAAGCATTCAAAGCCGAATCACTGGCTGCGAGCGGCGATCGCCTCCAGCCGGCGGCGAGAACTTGCACGCAGCAATTGCCCGAACCTGAGCTTTTGATTCTCGTCCAGGCTCGAAAGGAATGGTCCCGTGGCCTCGGCGAATTTCTCGACCACTGCAGCGCGGGACCGAAGCCCTTCCGCCCTTTCGCGCATCCGATCGGCGAGGTTCACGCCGCTCTTGGCGCGCACCTGCTGGATTTGCGAGTAGCGTTGAAGTCGCGCCCGAGCCGCGCTCAGCAGTGCGGACTCGACGGTCGGCCAGTTCTTTTCCTGGGCCGAGTTAAGCGACAATGCTGCTTTCAGCCGGCCAAATCGCTCGCGCGCCAAGGCTTGTCGATCCTCTGAAGACAACGCCATCGGTCTCTCCTTTGAATTGAACATTGCCACGAGGCCTGTCCCCGGGCATTCGACGTTATACATCAGTGGGTGGACGCGGTCCAGAAACTAAGTTTCACCCAATGCTTGAAAAGGTCAGCTCCTTTTCCCGCTGCCGTGGCAAGCCAAGCACTAGCTGTTCGAGTGTATCAATTGCGTGCGAGTCGCAGCAGGCATACCAATATCGGGGATAGTCGGGATTTGGGGGATTCGTCCAGCGGACTCGCCGCACCCCCCGCGACGGTCAGGCAGAAGGATGACGACTCGGCGCTGATCTTGTTTTGCAGGTGCGGCCGCCTTCCAACAACTTTTGTGTCCCGGGCCTGCGGGTTCGGCTCCAGTATCTGGACACGCTCTCATGTTTGGGCGATGCACTGTTCATGTTGAGACGATCGACTGGCGCAGAATTGTGGCAAGTTGGCCGATCCGCGTCGGGGAGCGGTGCCTTGGATAGCCAAGTTGTTGAAACTATACAGCTAACTGAAATTGCCTGCGCCTTGGCGCGCCTTTCATGATCACGCCGGCCCAGACTGCCCGGGACCACGACGATCCACTGCCCGGTACTGCTCCGCTGTTCCCGTGGGCGATACCGGTGCCGGTGCGGCCATCGCAATTCGTTGCGCTCGAAGAACGTTATTCCGAATTCAATGTCGAAGTCGCGCTTGGCAGGATCCGCCCATTCCA
>JAQBNH010000017.1 GCA_028288705.1 Ferruginibacter sp. | reverse complement strand
TAAAAAAACTGCCCCTGGCAAGAGGGGCAGTTTTTAATCAAAACATATAAGAAATTATTGCTTTACAAAACGCATGGTCCTGAGCTGGCCATCCGCAGTGTAGCCAGTTACCTGGTAGCTACCTGCTGATAAACCAGCAAAGTTTAATGGTAATTGATTGCTGCCTGCGATCAGGCTTACGGATTGTTTGCTGATCTTCCTTCCGGACATATCAGTCACAACGATATCCATTTTAGTCGCAATCGCGCTGCTCACATTCAGTATTGCAACATTTTTCACCGGGTTCGGTACGATGCTGATGATCTCTGCACCTTTATCCGAATTGATGATCGCGATCACCGCACTGTATTTAACGTTACCGTTTGCATCAACAGATTTCAGGCGGTAGTAATTGATGCCTGAAGCAGGTGCAATATCCGTGTATTGGAATGGTTGCAAACTGCGTGTGGCCGATGCTGTAAGGTTATAGATCGTTTGGAAAGTCCTGTTATCTGAACTGCGTTCCAGGTACATCGTCGCCGAAGAAGAGTTAGATACATTTATTTTCCAGTTGATTGAGTTGCCTGAAGCTAATTTGCTACCGTTGATGTACTCGATACCGATTGGTAATACAACCAGGTTTTCACCACCAATGGCGAATTCGGAAAAACCGGTCATACCTGTGCGGCTCAATACCGGCGCAGTGTTAGAACCTGTTGTCGTAACATGTGTACCGTCCAAAGTCCAGTCACCACCCGCAGACGGACGTTTGATCAACACAGTTTTTGTGTAGTCGATGATATCTGTTGCACCGGTTCCTGTAAAGGTTGCAGTATATGCACCGCCTGCGAAACCATCAGCAGCATTGATAAACCATGATCCTTGTTTGCTGGCTTTATCTACTTTTAATGCACCTTCCATAAGCGGTGCCGCATTTGGAAATGCCGGTGCGGCAGATGAAAATTCTCCCGTCAATGTTCCACCGGTAGTTAACGCTGTGGTAACATTAATCGTTACTGGTTTTGCCACGGTGCCGTTTGATAATGGAAGTATAGTCGCACCCACTGTTGTTGCAAACCATTTTTTAAGAGGACCGGCCACCATTCCAAAGGCAGGAGTGATTGTTCCCGGAGTGGCAGCACTCACACCAACCGTAAGCAAATTGGTTGAGGATGTGCGAACGATTCCACTATCCAGGAATAACGTCCCACTAAGCGTCAACGGTGAATTTAAAACAAACCCGTTGGGATGTGCTGTGTAAATTTCAAGACTGCTCAGATTTGCCGTAGGAGTTGTAGCCGAATTCCTTAGAACACCCGTTCCAGAAATGGATTGTAAGTTTGTTCCAGCACTTGCACTATACGTACTACCTGTTGCAAAAGCCAGCTTACCAAAATAAATTGTGTTTCCTGCTGTATAGGTTCCATTATTCACAAGATTACCGGCTACTGCTGCCAAGGTTGTCAGGTTCAAATCAGCACCCGCGTTAATCACTAAATCGCCTTTTGTGATCAATGTGTATGTTGTAGTTACCGCTCTATTTGTTCCGGGTGCATTATTAACAATTACTTTTCCGAAAGAAATCCCTGTGGTAACTGCCCATGGATTGATACGATATCCATATGTTGCTGTTCCACCCGCATCTGTAGATACCCCATCCCCTAAGATCAAAGTGTGATTCGCTGTGGTATTTACTTCTCCGGCGAAAGAACCATTAAGATATAATGCCTCAGATGAAGCAGCTGCATGGGGATCAACTATGGTAAGGGTACCGCCCGTGAGGTTCACACTGTTTGCTGCAGATGGCCTGAAGTCAATGATTCTTGTTCCACTTGGGACAGAAGTAGCTGTAGCACCACCATTATTGCCATCAACTACAATATCACCACCAGACTGATTAAATGTTGACAACAAATTACAAAGGATACTTCCATTCACTTTTAACATACCGCCAGATATATCGAAGATGCCATTATTGGTTAATGAACTGTTTTTTGCAGTTCCAGCGGCGCTATTTCCAATAGTTAGATCGCCGGACACGATAGACAGATTACCAGAAGAGGTAATAGTGATATTCCCTGAAATATTTCCTACAGTGTTCACCGTAATATTATTATTGATCTGAACAGGTGTAGTAGCTGAAGGGACATTACCGCATGCCCATGTGCCTGGACTGGACCAGTTACCGTCTGCTACGGTATTATAAGTTCCGCCTGTTGCAGCCGTAATTGTTTTTGCTGTTGGGACCGCGCCTGTTGCCGCGTAAGTAGTTGCATTTACGACAGCATTAACAGCAATTCCATTTAACACATCTGTGAGGGTCGCCACACAATTAATGTCATATACGAGCCAGAAATAATTACCAGTTCCATTAGCCAAAACCTGGCTGCCTGTAAAGGTTATATCACCGGAAGGCGTAACGACCGCCGTGCCAAATTGGCTTGCGGTTGAAAACGTTGTGGTTGTTGTGTAATAACACTTAGCCTGTAGAATATCCGCTGCCGGTGAAGTGCTCGTGCTGGTATTAAAAGTAACAGATGTTAAAGTGCCAGGACATAAAGTACTTCCGTTCAGGTTCAAGCGAACAATTTGGTCATTAGTGGTACCCTGAACATAGCTTGCAGATCCTACACTTGCAAAGGCAGGTGCATAAAGCGGAGTGATTAATCTTGTGCCTGCCGGACTTGTTGTTGCTGGTATGGTGGTAGCCGCGTCAACAACAAAAGATTCTATAGTCGCATCAGCTACATTGGCCGCAGTAGCCGGGGCAGCGCAGTTTAGATCATATACAACCCAAAAATAATTCGTGAGGGTTGTGGACAAAGCCTGTGATCCGGTTACAGCAAATGCGCCGCTTGGAGAAACAACAGTTGATCCAAACTGAACGGCATTGCTAAAGGTAGTACTTGTAGTGTAGTACACTTTCGCCCTCGCAATATCAAGAACGTTTGTGGTACCGGTCGTAGAAAGGTTTAACTGAGTTAAAGTGCCGCATTTATTTGAAACTGCAAGGCGCACGAGCTGAACATCGTTTGCCCCGCCATTTGTTACGGCCGATGATGACTGGCTGGTAACTACTGTTGCTGCAGCGGGTGAGCATGAATTACACCCAATGGAAATTGTCCTGTTTGTTGCCTGCGTTGCACACGCCGCATCGCTATGCCTGTAAACACGGTATGTTCCCGCAACAGCTATTGCGAACTGGTAAGGCTGAATCCCGCTGCTGATCACCGTTGCACCAGTCGCGTCGGTAATAGTAATGTAATCGGTGGCTACTGAGCTAGTCACGGTGTAAGTTTGAACGGCAAGTGTAAGCACCGAGTATTCACCTGTATAAGCCGATGTAGTTATCGACGTATACGGAGGAGCGCCGGCGGGACAAATTGGACCCGACGTTGGACCTGTTATAGTACCGGAAGGCCATTGTCCTTCCGGAGCATTTGTACACTGTGCCTGAGCCTGATTAACGCAGAGCAGTAGAACAATTAGCCCTAAAATGTGAATTTTCAGACCTGCGGAATGCAGGAATGAAGAGTAAATTTTCTTCATACTTGAAAGTTTTGGTAAATAAAAAAAGGTGTTTGAGCGGCAGTTGCGAAGGATGATTGGGACACGGAAAATAGTGCATTTAAATATATGAGCCAAAAAGACGATTTAAGATTTTGATTACTACGTTATTCGTCATCCCGGTTTCCCACCCGCGTATAGGTACGGCTCACCTGAAAAAGCGGATAATTTAGGCGAGCGGCCGTTTTTATGGTCGCTTTTGATAACGACCGCTTAACAAAACAATGGCTCCTGATCGGGTTTCCATACGAAGCTCACCTACCTGCAATAAAAAAGCCCCCCGATTGGGAGGCTGTAATTAGGTATCAAAAAGATTAATGTTTCTTTTCCATTTTTTCGGCGGCTTTGTCCATCATCTTTTTCGCACTGTCGCCCATTTTATCCATCATTTTATTGGCACTGTCGCCCATTTTGTCCATCATTCTTTTAGCACTGTCGCCCATGCTGCTCATTTTATCCGCATCACTGCTGATCACAGTGTTGCTATCTGTTGTGGTAACGGTTGTTTCAGCTTTTTTGTCGTCGTTACAAGACACAAGCACCGCGGCCAAAAATGCAATCGCAAATAATTTCTTCATAATGTAGTTGGTTTTATACGGCAAAAATAACCGGAATTTTTAATTCTGAGGCTGTATATATGTTTATTTCTTCCTGAAAAATAAACGGATGGGAACACCACTGAAATCAAAATTTTCGCGGATCTTATTTTCGAGATAATTCTTATAGGGTGTTTTAATATCATCCGGGTAGTTACAAAAGAATGCAAAGCTCGGCGTGTAGGTTGGCAGCTGGGTAACATATTTTATTTTCACCGCATTCCCACGCACCACAGGCGGGTGGAAGGTTTCAATCGCTTTCAGCATAACCTCATTCAGTTTTGACGTCGCGATTTTTTTCTGGCGGTTTTCAAAAACCTGGATCGCCGCTTCAATACTTTTAAAAATCCGCTGCTTCTCTGTTACCGAAATAAACAAGATCGGTACATCAGAAAACGGCGCTAATCTTTTCTTCAGATCCTTTTCATAATCACGTGCGGTGTTGGTTCCTTTTTCTGCCAGGTCCCATTTGTTCACCAGCACAACCACGCCTTTCCCCTTCTTCACAGCCATCGAAAATATCGACAGATCCTGGGCCGTAATTCCTTTACCTGCATCGAGCAATAACAAACAAACATCAGCCTCATCCATTGCTTTGATCGCGCGGATCACAGAATAAAATTCAAGGTCTTCATGCACTTTCGCTTTACGGCGAATACCGGCGGTATCGATCAGCACAAATTCCTTATTGTATAAATTGTAATGGGTGTGAATGGTATCACGTGTTGTGCCGGCGATATCACTAACGATCGTGCGTTCGGCGCCAATCAAGGCATTCAGCAGCGATGATTTACCAACGTTCGGCTGACCGATGATCGCAAATTTTGGTAAGGCATCTTTTTCCAGTGTATCATCAGACGCTTTCTCCGTGATCAGGTCGGTGATCGCATCCAGCAATTCGCCCGTTCCACTACCACTGATGGACGACAGGAAAAAAATATGTTCAAAGCCAAGGCTGTAAAATTCACTTGCTTCGAGCAGGCGTGAATGATTATCTACTTTATTCACTACAAGAAAAACAGGCTTCGTGCTTTTGCGCAACATATCTGCCATGCTTTCATCCAGGTTGGTAATGCCGGTAGCAGCATCCACCATAAAAATAATGGCGTTAGCTTCTTCAATTGCGATATGCACCTGCTTGCGGATCTCCACTTCAAATACATCCACGCTTTGTGCAACAAAGCCACCCGTATCGATCACGTTAAAAGATTTACCGATCCATTCCGCGATACCATACTGGCGGTCACGTGTTACGCCACTCACATCATCCACGATCGCTTTTCGCTGTTCCAATAAACGATTAAAAAAAGTACTCTTCCCAACATTCGGCCTTCCGGTTATTGCTACTGTAAAACTCATGGTATTATTTATTATAAAATTTAAAATGGATAAGGGATTTAAGCGCTTACAGTTTTAAAACAGTTGACACCTACATCCGAATTATTCATGGTATTAGTATCCGTATTCTTTTAAGTATAGATCACTGTCGCGCCATTTCGGGCGTACTTTTACATACAACTCGAGAAACACTTTATGCCCTAAAAATTCTTCAATATCCACCCTTGCTAAAGTGCCGAGTTTCTTGATCATACTTCCGCCTTCGCCAAGGATGATCCCTTTCTGCGTATCGCGTTGTACAATGATATCTGCACCAATTTTTATTAAAGTCGTTTTCTCTTTAAATTCCTGCACCAGCACCGTCGTATGGTACGGCAATTCTTCCTGGTAGAGCTGAAATATTTTTTCACGGATCAGTTCACCCACAAAAAATTTCGTGGGCATATCGCTCAGGTCGTCACCTTCATAAAACGGGTGGCCTTCGGGTAAATAATGCAGTATGCGTTCCAACAGTATATCAAGACCTGTTTTCTTTAATGCGGAAATGATGAGCACTTCACGGCAATAAGGCTGGGCTTCAAAAAAGGCTTTGGCAGTTTCCAGTGAGGCCGGATCTTTTACCGCATCGGCCTTATTCAGGATAACGATCTCCGGCGCTTTTAATCGAAGCTGTTTAAAAATGGCATCGCTTTCTTCCGGATTTTCGCGGGCATCAGCGATCAGCAAAGCGACATCGGCATCTTCCAGGCTTCCTTTTACAGCCTGCATCATCTTCTCGTGCAATTTGTAGCGGGGATCAATGATACCGGGCGTATCTGAAAAAATGATCTGGTATTCCGGCCCGGAAAGAATTGCCTTGATCCGGTGCCTGGTCGTTTGAACTTTATGTGAAACGATCGCCATCTTCTCTCCCATCAGGGCGTTTAACAACGTGCTTTTACCGGCATTGGGCTTTCCGAAAATATTTACGAAACCAGCTTTCATATTGTGATCTTTTTAAATAGCTTTAAAAATTGATTACCACAACGAGCTGAATAAGGAGGAGATAATCAATTCTTAACCATTGAAAGTTAAGAAAAATAAAAAAGCCCGGAATCCCAGGCTTTAATTGGTTGCGAAGAGAAGGATCGAACTTCTGACCTTCGGGTTATGAGCCCGACGAGCTACCGCTGCTCTACTTCGCATTGCAAAAATAAGGGGTTCTGCCTTTGCAGCCAAAAATTATATTGTAGATTTATAAAAATTATGAATAACATCGGATCCAAAGCCTTACTGGCACTGCTTTTAAACATCATGCTTTTTTCTGCCTGCAAAACTGCAGTGAAACAACAGGAAGATTCTGTTTACAGCCGTCACCTGCAAAGGCATGTCGCGCTCACTGTCATCACCACGCCGATGCCGGATAACAAAGAGGACATGAACCTGCTGATCTTTAACGGCGCAGATATGCTGAATAAACTGGATGCAAAAAAGATCATCGACAGCCTTCACAAGAAAAAATTATTGCAGCCATTAACGGTTGTAGGCGTTGAAGCTAAGGAACAGGAAGACTGGGGCATTTCCGGGATCACGGGCTTAAATGAAGAAGGAAAAAAAGCCGATAAATACGCTGCTTTCGTTAACAATGAACTCTACCCTTTTATCAAGAAAAAAGTATCGCTCAGGAAGTTTCATTCCGTTGCCGTTGCCGGTTGCGGCTTAGGCGCCAGCAGTGCATTTGATATTGCCTGGACCTTCAGTGACCGCTTTGATAAAGTAGGGATATTTTCACCAGACCTGAATTACGCCGGAAAAGATGAGAAAGGAACTGAACTGGCGATCCTGCAACTAAGTAAGTCCAAGAAAAAACCGGGCGCAGCATTTTGGCTTTATGCGTCTTCCAAAGATAGCAGCGTGAAAAAAAATGCGGATCTGCTGGAGCAGTTTATCAACAAAAGAAATGCGAACTCCACCGCTAACATGAAGAAAATGAATGAGACGATCGCCGGAAATGACATTCATGCCTGGCACCATCAATTTGCCGATTTCCTGGTTTGGGCTTTTGGTAAAAATCAATAATGTCCGGAAAAACAGGACATAAAAAAAAGCGGACAAAAGTCCGCTTTTCCATAAATATTTTTTAACCATCTTTTCTCGAAATGCTGCTGGCACCGCTGCTGTGAAAATCTTTCAGCACCGCATTGCCTTTAAACGTCACGCTGCTCGCACCACTTGCGCGCGCATTGATCTCTTTATTCACCGTTATATTGATATCCGATGCGCCCGAGACCCGCGCATTGCAGGTTTCTGTCACTAACTCATACCCTTTAATATCACTGGCACCGCTGCTCTCCACGTTTAGAGTGGTGGCTGTTCCGCCTATGGTAATATCTGATGCGCCGCTTAAATCAATCGAAAGGTTGCCGGCTTTTACATCCCCTTTAAAATCACTGGCACCGGAGAAGCGGAGATCCAGAGACGGCGATTGAATGCTCCCCGCAACAACAACATCCGAAGAACCTGACGCTTCCAGGTAAACCAGTTCTTTAAAAGAAACATATACTTTTAAGTGACGGTTTTTTGTCCAGTTTCGATCACCCTCATAATAAATTTTGAGGGTATTGTTCTCAATGACAGTTTTGATCCCCGCTTTATATTTGTCTTCAGATGCGCTTACCGCAAGCCCCGCATTTTCGGATTGGCTGAGGTAAAGGTCGATCGCATGTGACACAATAATGCGATTAAAAGTTCCGGTCAACTCCCGCATTTCAGCGTTTGCATCCACCACAAATTGTTTTTGGGCAGACACGTTGCAAGCTGCGACAAGAAATAAAATGATGCTGAATAATTTTTTCATGCTGATAATTTTTGATACTTAACCTCTTTTCACGCGGCCACCGCTGCTTACATTGATATCGCGCACCGTGGCTGATCCTTTATATTGAATGCCTGCACCACTGCTGGCAGTAGCAGTCAGTTCTTTGTTGATCGTAACCTTTACACCCGAACCACTGCTGGCTTTAGCATTACAATTATCTACCTGTAAATCATATCCTTTAAAAAATGAACCACTGCTCAGGTCGATCTTTAGTGTAATAGCTGAGCCTGATAAATTTACCATCGATCCACTGCTTTGTGATACGCTCATTTCTTTTGCATTGATCGCACCATTAAACATGGCACCACTGGAAAAGTCCATATCGATAGTTGTTAGTTCCAGGGTATTTGTTGTGCGAACAATTGATCCGCTTGCCCCGGTAAGTTTTTCAAGCGCCGGCACGGAAAGATAAGCCTTCAATTTCCTATCCCGAAAATTGCCGCTCAATCCTTTGCTGTTAAAATAAATTTTCAACACGCCGTTTTTCACTTCTGTAATGTAGCGATCTGCGTATTTGTCGTCACTCATACTTACTGCGAGGGAAGTTTCTGCTCCCTGTGTGAGAAATAGCTCTACACCCGTTTCCACGGCAACTGCGTTAAAAGTGCCCGTGATCGTCCGGGGCTTCGCATTGGCATCCCGGATTGTTTTGGTTTGCGCTGCAGCGGCAAGGCTAATACCGGCGAACAGCAGGAATAATAATTTTTTCATGACTATACTTTTTATCTATACGCGGCAGGATCGGCAATAGTTACAAAAAATAAAATAATTCTTCTCCCCTAACTCTATTAATTTTGTGGCTCGTTCTTTTATAGCCAGAATTTCCGGGGTGCTTTTTAACTAAGGCTGAGATCATACCCGATAACCTGTTCAGGATAATGCCTGCGAAGGGAGTACAAATTTACCAGGGCCGCTCTGCCCCGGATGTTCGGCACAAAATCATATTATGAAATCTTTATTGTTGACTGCCGGCTTATTGGCTGCTGCTTTCGCGAATGCGCAAACCAATTTACAAGACACGAGTTTCCTGCAACCGGTTGAGGTAACCGCCATTCGCGCAACTGATAAAACGCCCGTTGCGAAAACAAACCTTATCAAAGCAGAGATCGAAAAGAATAATGTCGGCCAGGACCTGCCTTTTATTTTAAATCAAACGCCTTCCATTGTGGTAAATGCAGATGCCGGGAATGGCATTGGTTATACCGGGATGCGGATCCGCGGATCAGATGCCAGCCGGATAAATATTACGCTCAATGGGATTCCTTACAACGACGCGGAGAGCCAGGGAACATTTCTCGTTAACCTGCCGGATATTGCCTCATCAGCCGGCAGCATCCAGGTGCAGCGCGGCGTCGGCACTTCTACAAACGGTGCAGGTGCATTTGGCGGAAGTGTGAACATGAGCACAAACGATATTATCAAAGAGAAAGGGATGGAGTTCAACAATACTTATGGCTCTTATCATTCCTTTAAAAATACGGTGATCCTGAACAGCGGAATTTTTAAAAATCATTTTACGGTAGACGCGCGATTGAGCCAGATCCGGAGCGATGGCTATATCGACCGCGCCAGCAGCAGGCTACGTTCCTATTTCGCCAGTGCCGCTTATCTCGGAACAAACAACTCCTTTCGCGTAAACGTTTTCTCTGGTAGAGAAAAGACCTACCAGGCCTGGAACGGCATTGATGAAATGACCTTACAAACAGATCGAACGTACAACAGCGCGGGCCGTGAAAAACCCGGCGAGCCTTATGCTAATGAAACCGACAACTACCTGCAAACTCATTACCAGGGCTTCTTCAATCATAAATTCAACAAGCTATGGAAAGCTAATGTGGCGGTTTTTCTTACCCGCGGAAAAGGTTACTACGAGCAGTACAAAGGCGGCGCAAAACTAAGTGCGTATAGTTTGCCGAATTTGATCATCGGAACTGATACCACAACAAAAACAGATCTTGTGCGGCGCCTATGGCTGGATAATTATTTTTACGGAACCATTTTCTCCCTGCAATATGAACAACCGAAAACTCAGTTCATCATTGGCGGGAGCATCAATAAATATGACGGGGAACATTATGGCGAAATTACCTGGGCGCAAAAGCAGGCAGCAGTTCCGGCCGGATATCGCTGGTATGACCTGGATGCAACAAAGACAGATTATGCGGCTTATACAAAAGCGTCGCAACAACTCGGCAAGAAATTCCAGGTATTTCTTGATCTGCAGGTTCGGGCCGTAAATTATGATATCAATGGCTTTCGTGATAATCCGCAGCTGGTTGTCAGCAATGATTATTTGTTCTTCAACCCCAAAGCCGGCATTAGTTTCAACAATAAAAATTTACGCGCTTTCCTGTCTTACGGACGCGCTGCTAAAGAGCCCAACCGGGATGATTTTGAGTCGGGAAATGCTGCAGTTAAACCCGAGAAATTAAATGACTTTGAAGCGGGGCTCGAACAGAAAGCAGAGCGGTTCTCCTGGGGGATGAATTTATATTATATGCAGTACGACGACCAGTTGGTTTTAACAGGGAAGATCAATGACGTTGGTGCCTATACGCGTACCAACATACCCGAAAGTTACCGGTCCGGGATTGAGTTACAGGCTGCAGCTACGATCTGCAAATGGTTGAATGCAGGCGCTAACCTCACCCTCAGCCGCAATAAGGTAGAAAACTTTACGGAGTACATCGATGATTATGATAACGGGGGGCAGCAAACGAAGTCGTATAAGGAATCAGATCTTGCTTTTTCCCCTGAGATGATCAGTGCTATTGCGGTGAATATTTTTCCGGTAAAAAACCTGGAAATAAATTTTAACGGAAAATATGTCAGCAGGCAGTATCTGGATAATACAAGCCAGGATTCGCGAAGCCTCCGGGCTTTCTACACGCAGGATGCAAAGGTTACCTACAGTTTTAAAAAGACCAGTATCCGCGAATTAAAAATGTTCGTGCAGGCTAACAATATCTTTTCCAGGAAATACGAACCGAACGGTTATACGTTCAGCTATGTGTATGGCGGGCAATTAACAACGGAAAATTATTATTTTCCGATGGCTCCGATCAATTTCGTTGCCGGCATCAATATCAAATTATAGGGAAAACGGGTGGCGGGCATTAAACAGCCTGCCATTCATTCATTCCACCGGTAAGGTTTTTTACATTACTGAAGCCCATTGATTCCAGCATAAGACAGGCTTGCATGCTACGGTTACCACTTTTGCAATAAACAACCAGCTCTTCATTTTTCAACTCATCAATATCGTCGGTTTGCAACCCAAGAATGTTGCCAAGCGGAAGTAAGATTCCTCCGATATTAAACTGTTCGTGTTCCGCAGGTTCACGCACGTCCAGTAAATTTATTTTTTCATTTTCAGCTAACCGCTGTTTCAGTTCGGTTGAAGAGATCGTTGTCATAAAATATTATTGTGGAATATTATTTTTGGTGCTGTCTTTTACTACTTTCATTTCAGGAGAGATCCAGAGATCCATTAATTGCCCGGATTGAATATAGATCGGCCGCTGATCTTCTGTAAACCTCGGCGGGCTTTGTTTCCAGACATATGCTGCCAACGTATCGCTGATCCCCGGATCGGGGATCAAAGCGCCAAGGCTAATGCCATTTTGTTCAAGAATCAATTTCGCTTCGCCGTAGGTCATGCCCTCCAGGTTTGGCACCATAATTCTTTGTTCTGCAAGTCCACCGCCAATTACCAGGTCGATCTTACTTCCCCAGGTAACTTTCGAGCCTGAAGTGATGGCATTACCACCATACATTTGTTCCAATACAGAGCCCATCATAAAATCAGGCTTATAAATAGTATCGCCCAATTGTAAGTGACTGCGGCGTAATATTTCCAGCGCATAATTCAATGATTTTCCTTGTAGCGAAGGCATGTCAACCATTGGTAAGGTTACGCGGTTAACGGTTAACAATACAGTGCGATTGATCTTTACGGTACTGTTTGGTTCCGGTAATTGTTTTAACACGATGCCGCGTTGCGCGCTATCGATAAATACGGAATCCTGGATCAGTACTTCAAAACCTTTGTCTTCAAGGATTTTGATCGCTTCTGCAGTTTTTTTATTCGTCACACTGGGTACTGTGAGGTATTCGCCATGCTTCGTGATCAGCCCTAGTAATTGCAGGAAGATAAAGAGGACCAGCAAAGTGATCGCGATCACGACCAATAAATTTACCCAGAAAGGCTTGTTTGTGATGAATTTAAACACAGATACAAATTTCGTTTATAAAATAATTCAGTTAATTAAAACACTCTTCGATCAAGGCGGAATAAAACTCTTTTAATGACCAGCCCATCGCTACAACCTGTTGCGGTACGAGGCTGGCAGCGCTTTGACCCGGAACGGTATTTATTTCAAGCAGGAAGGGTTGTTTGACTGCTTCGTCATAGATAAAATCCATACGAACGATGCCATTGCAATTAAATACGGCATAGGCTTTTCGCGCGTCGCTCCGCACCTGTTCTGCAATCGATTCTGCAACATCAGCAGGTGTAATCTCCTCACTTGCGCCTTCATACTTTGCTTCAAAATCAAAGAATTCGTTTTTCGATATGATCTCTGTAATGGGCAACGCGATGATCTTACCTTTGGAACGAAACACACCAATTGTAAATTCACGGCCTTTGATAAATTCTTCCACCAGCACCTGGTCATCTTCTTTAAAAGCTTTGTCCAGCGCCGCAGGCAGATCTTTCGCATCACTCACTTTACTCATGCCCAGGCTACTCCCGCCATTATTGGGCTTCACGAATACCGGTAAACGCAATTGTGCAGTTATATGATCCGCAGGCGTTGCATCCTGCTTAAACAAATGCATCGACCTGGCAACATACAAGCCCGCAAATGCAGCAACAGCTACCGTATATCTTTTGTTGAATGTGAGCGCTGAAGTAGCGGCATCGCAGGAAGTATAAGGAATATGCAGGCAATCAAAATAACCCTGAAGTTTTCCATCTTCGCCGGGCGTACCATGAAGGCCGACAAGCACCGCGTCGAATACTATTTTCTGATCATCAACCGTGATGGAAAAATCGTTTTTATCAACATTAATTTTTTCGCCTGTTGCCGAGTTATAAAACCAGCCGGAAGGATGGATATCGATGATGTAGCAATCCCATTTATTGGTATCGATATTATTGAAAATGGTCTCAGCGCTTTTATAAGAAATCACCGCTTCACCGGAATAGCCGCCTGTAACCAGCGCAATTTTTTTCTTCATGTTGATATTTAAGAATATGTTGAGGTCAAAGAAACGAAATTATCAGTCTGCATCCCCCACGCCTTCATTGCCCGTATCAAGTACAAATTTCCAGCCGCCGCCATCTTGCTTTTTCCAGATACTTACATAGGTGCCGTAGATAACAGTATCTACTGATTTCGGATGGAGCGCATATAAGCCGTATGTATAACCGAGATCAGCTGATTTAGCCACTTCAGCGTGCTGCGGTTGCCATTTCAATGTATAAGAAGAATCATTCAGGGAAATCAGGTAATCGATGGCCCCGGCACCAATGATGGGCATCATATTGGGCCGAAGCAGAACGCCGTTACTGTCGATGAATTCAATAAAAGCAGTCTTCATACCTTTCTCTTCGCTCATTGCCGAGAAGGCTTTGTCTGCATTAAGAAGAGCGAGTTTTTCTTCTGTACTGTTATCCTTATCCGGCTTGTCTTTCGTACTACAGGATGCCAGCGCGATAAACAGGAAGGCCACTAATCCAATTTTCATATTGCCTTTTTATTGGTGGGCAAGATAATGAATAATAAATCACCCCCCTATATACAAAAAGGCGAAAGTATTATTAAAAATACTCTCGCCGAATGCGACAGGAAATATCACCTGCCAATTTAAGCCTCGCGGCTATATAAAAAATTTAGATATGCAGTTTTGCTTTTTTATTCATCAGCTCATCAACTGTTTCGCGATAATCTTCATCAGGAACGCAACAATCTACCGGGCAAACGGCAGCACATTGTGGTTCTTCATGAAAACCCTGGCACTCCGTACATTTATTGGGTACGATATAATAAGTATCCACAGCGATTGGCGCATTTCGTTGATCCGCATCCAGCACCGTTCCATCCATCAAAGTAAACGTACCTTTGATAGTAGTACCATCTGAAATGGCCCATTCCACGCCACCTTCATAGATTGCATTATTAGGACATTCGGGCTCACAGGCACCGCAGTTTATACACTCATCTGTAATCTTTATAGCCATCTATCGTAATTTTGGTGCAATTTAATAAAATCGACATGAATTTACAAGAACGAATTGATTTAATGGCGTCACTTGGCGAATATTTAAAATCAAATGATCCGGAATGGGAAGAAAAGATCCAACAAGCATACCAGAAAAACGGCTGGTTCATCCCGGAATTTACGAAGCAGGCTTGTAAAGATATAGCGGATAATTTCCTGCAAAAAGATAAGCTGGAACACTGGGCGGCGCATTATCATATTACAGATACCATCGACCAAAAAAACATCGGGATCGTTATGGCCGGAAATATTCCGTTGGTAGGGTTCCAGGATTTCCTCGCGGTATTCATCAGCGGACATCGGCAAACAATTAAATTGTCTTCGAAAGACGATGTGTTACTCAAACATCTTGTGCAAAAAATTTCCAGCCTGAATATAGCAGTTCAAAACTATATTTCTTTTGCAGAAATGCTGAAAGGATGTGATGCCTACATAGCGACCGGAAGCAACAATTCCGGCAGGTATTTCGAACAATATTTTGGAAAATATCCAAATATCATTCGTAAAAACAGGACATCAGTCGCGGTGCTGGATGGTTCCGAAACTTCAGACCAACTCGAGAAATTAAGCGATGATATTCACCTGTATTTCGGCTTCGGTTGCCGCAACGTAACCAAACTATATGTTCCGGAAGAATATGACTTTATTCCCCTGCTTAAAGCTTTTAACCGCTATAGCTTTTTTGCCGATCACCACAAATACAAAAATAATTACGACTACCAGTTGTCTATTCTGCTGCTCAACAATATTTATTACATGACGAATGAAAGCACCCTGCTCGTTGAGAATAAGCAGATCTTCTCACCCGTTAGCCAGGTGAACCTGGAATATTACGGCAAAGATCTTCCGCCCGTTTTTTCGGCAGAGGAAAAAATGGCGTTACAATGCGTTGTGGGCAAGGGATATATTCCGTTCGGCGACGCACAGCATCCCGGGCTTTTTGATTATGCAGATGGTGTGGATACGATGCAGTTTTTGGTCGGCCTTTCGTGATCTACGAAAGTCTTACTAATTTAATGTTAAAGATGGCAGGAGGTAAAACGCATTTTGTCAGGCCATCGTTACTTTGTAGGGAGAGGCACAGCAATTGATGCTACATGCCTGAAGTTGAACAATGATAAAACCTAATAAGATGAAATTAAAACAAATGCTATCCACTGCCGCGATCAGCGCAGTTACTACGGTCGGAATGATTTGGGCTTACAGCAATTTCGTAAAAAAAGATACCAGCTTTGGCGGCCAGGAAGCTGGCGTGGTGCCGGCTAATTATAAATATGCCGGTTTTTCCGACAGCGGCACACCTCCGGGTGCGGTTGATTTTACGATGCCCGCACAAGCTGCTACGCCGGCGGTAGTCCATATCAAAACTAAAACAAACGCAAAGCAGTTAACGAACAATCTTCCAAAAACACAACAGCGTCAAAATCCTTTCAGTGATTTTTTCGATGATGATATGATCAACCAGTTGTTTGGCGGACGCAGCAATGTTATCCCTGAACAACGCGCATCGGGTTCGGGTGTGATCATTAGCGCTGACGGATTTATCGTTACCAACAATCACGTTGTGGCCAATGCGGATGAGATTACGGTAACACTGAGCAATAAAAAAATCTATAAAGCAAAAGTAGTGGGCACGGATCCTGCCTATGATCTCGCGGTGATTAAAGTGGAAGCCGCAGGCCTTCCTTATCTATTGTATGGCAATTCTGATGAGGTGAAAATCGGCCAATGGGTTTTGGCAATTGGTTATCCGTTAAACCTGGAAACAACTGTTACTGCAGGTATTGTAAGTGCTAAAGCAAGAAGCCTGGGACTTAACAAAGACAGGAATGGTGATCGTACAGGTGCGGTTGAATCTTATATCCAGACTGATGCTGCTGTGAATATGGGCAACAGTGGTGGTGCCCTGGTTAACACCGATGGTAAATTGATCGGCATTAACTCCGCGATCGCTTCTCCTACCGGGTATTATTCGGGATACTCTTACGCGATCCCGGTGAATATTGCGAAAAAAGTGGTGGATGATATTATTAAATTCGGAACGGTGCAGCGTGGCTATATCGGCGTAAGCTATCTGCCGGCAAGCGATATGAATGACGACGAGAAAACTAAAAATGGTGTTCCGTTAACGGCTTACGGTATTTATGTAAACGAAGTTCCAACCAACGGCGCCGCATTTGCTGCGGGCATCCGTAAAGGCGATATCATTAAAAATGTTGGTGGTGTGGATGTAACAAGCGGTGCAGAAATGCAGGAGCAAATCAGCCGTTACAAACCCGGTGATAAAGTTCCTGTGATCTTCGTCCGCAATGACAAAGAGAATAGCACGGTTGTTACCTTAAAAAATAATTCAGGCAATTTCGATATTGTGAAGAAAGCGATGGCAATTGATTTGCTGGGTGCAGATTTACTTACGCTCGATGCGAAAAAAGCAAAGGAATATGGCATTCCCGGCGGCGTGATCGTGAAGAAAATTAAAGACGGTGTGTTGAATGAACAAACAAGAATGAAAGACAGCTTTATCATCCTGAAGATAAACGATAAGCCTGTTTCCAGTGTGGCAGAAATGGGCGACCTGATCGGTTCAAACAAAACTGTAACCATCAGCGGGTTCTACCCGGGTTATGAAGGTTTGTATGAGTACCCGGTTACACTCGACAATAACTAATATGTTTCGTTTAAAGAAGATGGCCGCTTGTTTAACAGGCGGCTTTTTTTTTACCCGGACATCACCCAGGCAAGGCAATTGCCGTTAAACATCAAACCCTTCACTTCGAGCGCCTGCTCGTTTTCTTTACTTACGGTACATGCAGCGGAAAACTCATTGCCGGTTTTTTCCAGACTTTGAATATGGAGATGTTGTTTAAAATCAACCTGTCCCTTCGCATACCATTTAAACAAAGATTCCTTGATGCTCCAGGCCATCGTTAATCCGTCTGCAATATTCGCAGCGGCAACAATTTCCTGTTCGGTTACCGTGAGAAATTTATCCCGGATTCGTTCAATTTTCGAATGTGGAATTTCAATATCGATGCCGACGCGTTGGCAGTTACTCACGATCACCGCGGCATAGTCACCGCAATGTGAAATGGAGAAATGAAATGGATCATCCGGCAAAAAAGGCCGGCGTGTTTCGGCGATCCGGATCAGTGCCACGGGAAAATCCGCGAACAATTCTGTTAGTAACAATCTTCCGGAAAGGTGTTGCAGGCGTTTTCTTGGATGGGCAATATACTGTTGTAAACTAACCCGCTGCAGGAAAAATGCTTCTGCTTCTGCGATATGCCAAACCGCAAGTTTTGTAGAGAGGTTAATATTTTGTTGATAAACCAATGGCATCGTGCAGGTAAAAATTGATCTGTTAAATTCGAAAAATATACTTTTACAAAGTAACGGATAATTTACAGGCAGCGAAACCTGCCTGTTGCACCAACAGTACGAACTTATGATCTTAAGCGATAAACGCATCCTGGAAGAAATTGAAAACGGAACGATAAAAATTGTGCCCTATAACCGGGAATGCTTAGGTAGCAACAGCTACGACGTCCATCTTGGTAAAAACCTCGCCACTTACGATCATGCCGAACTGGATGCAAAAAAACACAATACCATCAAACATTTTGAAATCCCGGATGAAGGCATCTTGTTATTACCGCATATGTTCTATCTCGGTGTAACGGAGGAATACACCGAAACACACGCACATGTTCCTTTTCTTGAAGGGAAATCTTCCACCGGCCGGCTGGGAATTGACATCCATGCAACAGCAGGAAAAGGCGATGTTGGCTTCTGTGGTAACTGGACGCTGGAAATTTCTGTTAAGCAACCGGTGCGCGTTTACAAAGGCATGCCGATCGGGCAATTAATTTACTTTCCTGTAGAAGGAGAAATTGAAATAAAATATAACCAGAAGAAAAATGCTAAATATAGCGGCCAGCCCGATAAGCCTGTAGAAAGCATGATGTGGAAGAACAGTTTTTAATGAATATTATGACAAGCGCTATTATCAGGAAATCCATTCTTTTTTGTTGTGTCAGCCTTAGTTGCACTGTAGTTTTTGCACAGGAAACGGCAGACTCACTTTTGAATTTCATCCAGCGCAATAAAGCCCGCGCATCGCTGTACCTCACGCAAAATGATACGATACTGGCCCGGTTAAATGAAAATACCATGATGCCCCTCGCCAGCACCGTGAAGATCATGGTGGCACTGGAGTTTGCGAAACAGGCAGCAGCAAAAGTTGTAGACGAGAAAAGTTATATAGCGCTTTCCGAGCTAAATAAATATTATTTGCCCAATACAGATGGCGGTGCACATCCCAACTGGCTTGCTTTCGAAAAATCACAGGGCCATTTAAAAACAGACAGTGTTCAACTGATCAACGTTGCACGCGGCATGACGATATTCAGCAGCAATGCCAATACCGAATTCCTTTGTGATCTGCTCGGTTATGATAATGTGAAAAATAATGTTCAGTTACTCAGTATTAGACAACACTCCGCCATTTATCCTTTCGTCGGATCGCTGTTCATGTATCAGAATCCGCGTAAGAAAACCGAGGAAAGTATTTTAAAAGGCATCAACAGGTTATCTGAACAGGAATATGCCCGCTATGCTTATGATATGCACAACGCGTTGAAATTCGATACGGTACTTAAAGCAAAATTCCGTCCCCAGGATCTTTCCAACAAAATGCAAAAAGCCTGGAGCGACCGGCTTCCGGCATCTACCACGAAAGAATATGTTCACCTGGTTCGGATTATTAACAACAGGAAATTTTTCGACGATAAAACTTACCGCATCTTATCGGCTGTGTTAGAAACGCTGATGGAAAATCCCGCTAATGCCCGGTGGTTAAAACATGCCGGCATGAAAGGTGGCAGCACGCCCTGGATCCTGACCAAGGCTTTATACGCTACAACACAAAACGGAACGCGCATTGAAATGGCTTATTTTTTCAACAACCTTGATCCCCAGGAAAATGCCCGTTTACAAAAATGGACAAACAGCTTTGAATTGGAAATTTTGTCAAACCCGGCCTTCCGCCAAAAGATGATTGCAGCATTTAAATAACGTTATAGCCGTTTAACATTCTTTATTGTTTTGCAGAAAACTATCCTGGTATTTTCCATGATGCATAAAAACATCCTTCTCGTTTTATCACTGACCATTCTCCATTCAGCCGCATTCGCGCAGCAGGAAGGCGTTGCTTATAACAGCCACATTCCGATTCACTACAAGATATTCGGAAAAGGCAAACCCGTGCTGATCATCAATGGCGGACCCGGAATGAACAGTAATGGATTTGCAGACCTTGCAATGAAATTATCTTCGAACAACCAGGCGATTATTTACGATCAGCGCGGCACGGGAAAGTCTGAGATGGACCACGCTGACAGTTCCAACATGACGATGGATTTAATGATTTCGGATATAGAGGCATTGCGAAAAAAATTAAACATCGATAAGTGGATCATTCTCGGTCATTCATTTGGCGGAATGCTGGCCTCGTATTATGCTACGAAATACCCGCAGCATATCAGGGCACTGGTTCTCTCCTCTTCCGGTGGCATCGACCTCAACCTGCTGAATTATGTCAGCAAAAATATTGATGCCAAACTGAATCGGATTGAAAGAGATTCGCTCGCTTTTTGGAACCGCAAAATAGCGAATGGCGATACGGCCTACAGCAGCAGATTAGGACGTGGACGAAATCTGGCGGCAGCCTATGTTTATCATCGTGAATTTATTCCGGTACTCGCTGAAAGACTCACGCAGGGCAATTCTCAAATCAATAATTTGTTATGGGCAGATATGCAGCATAAGCACTTTGATTGCAGCAATGGATTGCAGCATTTTGAAAAACCCGTCCTGATATTTCACGGCCAAAATGATATCCTGGAAAAACGTACAGCTGAAAAAGCTGCAGGAGTTCTTAAAAATTCGCAGCTGGTTGTTTTGCCCAATTGCGGTCATTATGGATGGCTGGATTCACCCGAAGTATACTTCTCTCATCTCAATAAATTTCTTGCTGCTAATTAAGTTGCCAGATAGCGGTGTTAAGTGCGGTGGCAAAACATACCCAACATAAATACGGCACTAATAACCAGGCCGCCGACGCAGATATCTTACGAAAATAAACGATGCAGGTAATGATCGCGGCAAGAAGGAGCACGATATCTGCAACGGCCCATCCGGGTTGCTTTGCATAAAAGAATATAAAAGACCAGAGAAAATTCAGCAGCAACTGAATCCCATAAATCGTTAGTGCCTGCCTTTTAATTTTTTGCGGGGCAACAGATTTCCATACGAGATAACAGGCGATGCCCATCAGGATATAGAGCATCGTCCACACCGGGGCAAACAGCCAGGATGGCGGATTGAAAAAAGGCTTATTCAATGTTACAAACCAGGTCTTTACAGAAGACATCGTAAAAAAGCTTGCAACGCCGCCCACTATCAGCGGAATGGCGACTGAGATAATTAGTTTTACAATCGGTTTCATGTTATGCTTTGTTGCTGATAAGTTTAGATCCTGCCGAACTTTTTATAATACGCAATGATGAATGCCGTCACTTCATCGTAACTAAGAATGCCTTGGGGCTGGCGATTGCCTTCCAAAAATTTTCCGTACATCCATCTTACAACCGGCGCAACAGGATTTTTATGCCGGTTAGAAAATTGGATCCACTCCGTGATGTCTGCATTTACTTCCGGTGCCAGTGCCAGTCTTGTTTCGCGCGCAAATGCAGAATCAACATAAAAAAGATTCCGGTTTGCGTATGTAAAAAGGTCGAGATAGACTGAATAATGAAACAACGTATCGGTGCCCGAAGATGCTGCAAGATAGCCCACAAAATTGGCTTCCATTTCTTTCGCATACCCGAGTTGGTGGCCTACTTCGTGACAAGCCGTAAAAGGTTGAGAAAATTTAGGCACCGATGTGTTCACCTGGGCTTCCCCCGTAAAAGGATTGTAATATCCGGTAAAGCCTGTATAATTTCCCACCCAACTCCATAACGATGACTTTAAACTTGGCGGTTGGTAAGACAAATAGGGATATTGTCCGGCGATGTTATCATATGATTTCTTCACACGTTCAAATAAACCCGAATTATCCGGGTAAGGGCTTCCGCTTTTAATAAGGAACCGTTTTGATAAATTGATCTTATCCACCAGTATGCAGTTTATATCTCTCAATTCAGTAACGCTATATTTTTTCATGTCCAGACCAAGCTGCGTTGCGATTCCCTTCCGGTCATAATTGATGCCCCAGGAAAGATTAAACAGTATATACAACGACGCGCAAATCAGAAAAAGCCGGTATAAAAGCCCGGAACCCTTCTGCCTCAAATAAAGCCTTCTTCCCGGCCGGAGCAAAAGCCTGACTACTTTGAAAAAGGCGACCAGGAGTAAAATTGCTGCAATCGCGTACAGAATGTCGCCCAGGCTAAAGGGAACCCTTCCAAAAATAGTACGTAAAAAGCGGGCCCAGGCAGGGTAAAAATGGGTACTGTACCCGGCTTCTACATTGCTGTCGTTGAGTCCATACACATGGATAAAAATACAGATGGAGGATATCAGCAGGATAATTATAGCTTTGCGGCTCAGTTTCATCAGCGTTAAAATTAGGGAAATGAGGCAATTCGGGGAGATATAAGCGCAAAAAATCCATAATTCAACGCTTATAATTCATAAATTTCCTTACCTTTGCCGTCCTTTAAACTGAACGCAATGGCTAACAGACGGGCATTTGAGATTGCTTTTGTGGGGTTGAAGCCCGGAGTACATGAGTTTAGTTACGAGTTGGATGATAAGTTCTTTATAGAAAAAGGTGCAGAAGATTTCCAGAATGCATCGGCAGTCGTGAAAATGACGCTTGAAAAAAACACGGGCTTCATGATCCTCAAATTTGAGGTGGGTGGAAAGGCTGATGTAAGTTGCGACCGCTGCGGAAATTCAATCCAGATGGATCTTTGGGATGAATTCAATATTCTCGTAAAGTTGGTGGACAACCCGGACGAGATGAATGAAAACGAAGAAGACCCGGATGTGTTTTACCTGTCCCGTACAGAAAGCCATCTTGAAGTTAGCGACTGGGTGTACGAATTCGTGATGCTCAGTGTACCGATGCAAAGGATGTGCAGCCCGGAAGAAATGGGCGGGCCAAGATGCAATAAAGAAGTGCTGGAGAAACTGAAAGCAATGGAAGCGAAAACGATCGAACACAATGCAAATACATTGTGGAAAGACCTGGATAAATTTAAAGAGAACTGATACCGTATAAATAATCAATTAATAGTAAATTAAAATAAACAAGTCATGCCAAATCCGAAAAGGCGCCATAGTCAACAACGCAGTGCGAAAAGAAGGACACATTATAAAGCGCAGGAAACTACGTTAAGTACTGATTCTACAACAGGCGAAATTCACGTGCGTCACCGCGCTCATGTAAGCGAAGGAAAATTGTACTACAAAGGAAAAGTTGTTGCAGAGAAAGCACCACTTAAAGCATAATATTTTTTGTCGCAAAGATTTTGATTCCAAAATCAAAGATTGAGTAACTTCAAGCTTGGTTTTGGAATTTTTCATTTGTAAAATATTTCATTGATGGTCACGATTGGATTGGACATGATGGGGGGCGACTTTGCACCGGCAGAAGCGGCAAAAGGCGTTGCTGCTTTTTTAGACGAAAATAAAGAGGCCGTTCATCTGGTGCTGATCGGCGATGAGCAACAAATCCGTGATCAACTCAACCAGTACCATCTTCCTGCTGATAAATTTTCGATCGTCCATGCAAGCCAGGTGATTGGCATGCATGAGCATCCCACCAAAGCATTAAAAGAAAAACAGCAGTCTTCTATTGCGATCGGTTTTCATTTATTGGCCACGGGCAAAACAAATGCATTTATCAGCGCTGGAAACACCGGCGCCATGATGGTCGGCGCATTGTTCAGCATCAAGGCGATCGAAGGTGTCTTACGCCCTACGATCGGCGCCTATATGCCACGCGAAGATGGTTCCTTAGGCTTGTTGCTGGACGTAGGCCTTAATTCCGATTGCAAGCCTGAAAACCTGCATCAATTTGCTATTCTTGGCTCTCTCTACGCAGAACATGTATTGAAGATCGCCAATCCGCGGGTTGGCCTCATCAACCTTGGCGAGGAAGAAGGTAAGGGCAATCTGTTAGCACAGGCAGCGTATCCCTTGCTGAAAGAAAATCACGATCTAAACTTTAAAGGCAATATGGAAGGGCGCGATATCCTGATCAATAAAGCCGACGTTTTGGTTTGCGATGGTTTTACCGGTAACGTCGTTTTAAAACTGGCAGAAAGCATCTATGATATCGTGAAGCGCCGGAACATTGAAGACGAACATTTCGAGCGATTTAATTTTGAAACATACGGTGGTGTTCCCGTATTAGGCGTTGCGCAACCGGTGATTATCGGCCATGGCATTTCTCATGCATTGGCTTTTAAAAATATGATCAACATTGCATGCAGGATGAATGCAACTGATCTGACAGGAAAAATCCGCGAGCGATTTGCTGCTGCCGGTTCAATCGTATAAGGGGCATCCCCAAAAAAAAATCCCGTCAATTTTGTTGACGGGATTTTTTTATGACTTTTATTTTAAGCTTCTGATTTTTTTTCTTTTTTCTTTGGCTCTTCCTTCAACCTGAATTTCAATTTTTGGTTTTCTGTATCCAGTTCCGCGATCATCGTGTCGCCATTTTTGATCGTCATGTTTAGGATCTCTTCCGCCAGCGGATCTTCGAGGTATTTCTGGATCGCCCGATGCAAGGGCCGCGCACCAAACTGGCTGTCGTAGCCTTTATCAGCAATGAAATCTTTTGCATCTGAAGCCAGTTCAAGCGAGAAACCAAGGTTGCTCAACCGCACCATCACACCTTTCATCAGGATATCGATGATCTCGAAAATATTCTCTTTCGTAAGCGAATTGAAAATAACCACATCATCAATCCTGTTCAAAAACTCCGGACTAAATGTACGTTTCAAAGCCTTTTCGATGATGGCCTTATTATTCTCATCAGAATGTTCCTGGCGGTTTGCTGTTGCAAATCCTACACCGTCACCAAAGTCCTTCAATTGGCGTACACCAATATTTGAGGTCATGATGATCATGGTGTTTTTGAAATCAACCTTACGTCCTAAACCATCGGTTAATTGTCCGTCATCCAACACCTGCAATAAAATATTGTAGATATCCGGGTGAGCTTTTTCAATTTCATCCAGCAAGATCACGCTGTATGGTTTGCGGCGTACTCTTTCAGTTAGCTGACCACCTTCTTCATAGCCGACATAGCCCGGAGGTGCACCAATCAACCGGCTTACCGTAAATTTCTCCATGTACTCACTCATATCGATACGGATCAGGGCATCATCGCTATCAAACATATGGCGGGCAAGAGAGCGTGCTAACTCAGTTTTACCAACACCTGTAGGTCCGAGGAAAATAAATGTACCTATCGGCTTTTTGGGATCTTTCAAACCGACACGGTTGCGCTGAATCGCTTTCACTACTTTAGAGATCGCATTTTCTTGGCCGATAACCGCTCCTTTCAGATCATCGCCCATGCGGCGTAACTTATCCGTTTCAGCCTGCACCATGCGCTTCACAGGAATACCTGTCATCATGTGTACTACTTCGGCAATATCTTCTTCTTCAATAGGGAAACGTTTGTTCTTACTTTCTTCTTCCCAATCAGTTTTCGCTTTTTCCAGATCCTCCTGCAAACGTTTTTCCGTATCACGAAGAGACGCAGCTTCTTCAAACTTCTGGCTTTTTACGACCTTGTTTTTTTCGAGCTTAATGTCTTCGATCTTTTTTTCCAGGTCGATGATGGTTTCAGGAACGTTGATATTTTTTATGTGTTTACGTGCACCCACTTCATCCAACACATCAATCGCTTTATCAGGCAATAATCTGTCTGTCATATAACGATCACTCAATTTCACACAGGCGTCAATAGCTTCCTGGCTGTAAGTAACGTTATGGTAATCTTCGTATTTACTTTTGATGTTGTTCAGTATCTGGATGGCTTCTTCCACTGAAGGTTGTTCCACCAATACTTTCTGGAACCTCCTGTCTAAGGCGCCATCTTTTTCAATGTGCATCCGATATTCATCCAGGGTAGAGGCACCAATACATTGCAGTTCACCGCGCGCCAAAGCAGGTTTAAAAATATTGGATGCGTCTAATGAACCACTCGCACCACCCGCACCAACGATCGTATGAATCTCATCAATAAATAAAATCACATCGCGGTTTTTTTCCAATTCGTTCATGATCGCTTTCATGCGCTCTTCAAACTGTCCACGGTATTTTGTGCCTGCTACAAGTGCCGCAAGATCCAGGCTCACGACCCGCTTATCAAATAGCACGCGCGAAACTTTGCGCTGCACGATGCGCAATGCGAGTCCTTCAACGATCGCAGTTTTACCCACACCAGGTTCACCGATGAGAATCGGGTTATTCTTTTTACGGCGTGACAAAATTTGCGATACACGCTCAATTTCGTTTTCACGGCCTACGATCGGATCAAGGGATCCATTTTCAGCAAGGCGTGTGATATCACGGCCGAAATTATCGAGTACGGGCGTTTTTGTTTTGGGCTGATTAGCCGCGCCGGCTTTTTGTGAGCGTTGCTGGCCGTACTGCTTTTTCTCTTCGTCAAAGTCATCTTCTTCGTTAAATTCAGCCTGCGGAGGATTGCTCGTTACAAAACCCAGCTCATTTTTAAATACATCGTAATCCACGTCAAATTGATTTAATATTTGAGTAGCAATATTTTCTTTATTCTTCAGGATCGAAAGCATCAGGTGCTCACTCTCAACAAAAGCGCTTTTTAAAGCCTTGGCCTCGAGCACGGTGATGCGAATGACTTTTTCCGCCTGCTTCGTTAGAGGAAGTGAGTTGATGTTGGCGATATTTTTTCCGGTTTTATCTTTCACCGCCATTTCAATTTCTTTGCGCAGTTCATAAAGATCTACATTCAAAGATTTCAAAATTTTGATGGCAGTATTTTCCCCGTCTCTTATCAGGCCCAACACAAGGTGTTCCGTCCCGATGAAATCATTGCCCAACCGCAGTGCTTCTTCCCTGCTGTAGGAGATGATTTCTTTAACTTGTGTGGAGAAATTATTATCCATTCTTTTTGATTTTTAGAGTAATACAATAATAACGATTATTTAGGGCGATAAGTTGTAAAGGCATTGGTAAATGTTGATATGTGTAAAAGTTGAAATCCCGTTTTTATGAAATCAAAAACAAAACATTTTAAAAGACCTGATTAAAAAAGCTTCACATTCAATTTTTACTTTATTTTACAGCCGCACGTAATTAATCCGCTTAATGAATGTCAAAATAGATACCAAAGAAAAATTCAGTGTTATAACACCGCTAGATGCCGGAATCCCTGCTAATATGTCAGAAGAGTTAGGGAGAATATTAACAGATCATCTCCAAAAACCTATTCCCCATTTGGTATTAAATATGGAGCATATTGCAGCCTTAGACCCGGTTGCAGCAGAAAAGATCGCGCTAGTACAGGAAAGCTTTTACCTGCAAAATGCATCCTTTATCGTTTGTTGTATGAAGCCTGACACAGAGGCTGTTTTTGAAGCCGCTGAACTTCTGGAGTTGATGAACGTGACGCCAACAGAGAGTGAAGCCTGGGACATCGTACAGATGGAGGAAATTGAAAGGGAGTTGCTAAATGACTTTGATGAAGGTATCGATGAAAAACCTGAACGCAGCTAAACCCCTATTTCTGTGGTCATTATCTTTTAACTCAAAATTATTTCTTTGCTAGCCCTTACAATTCTTGGAAACAATTCTGCTATTCCGGCTTACGGGAGAAATCCAACTGCCCAGGTTTTACAAACACTTGATGAGGCCTACCTGATCGATTGTGGAGAAGGCACACAACAACAGATGACGAAGTATAAGATCAAACGCAGCCGTATCAATAATATCTTCATTTCTCATTTGCATGGCGACCATTATTTTGGATTGATCGGTTTGCTGACGAGCATGGGCTTGCTTGGAAGAAGTTCAGACCTTCATATCTATGCTCCGGCATTATTGGAAAATATTATCCAGTTACAACTCGATGCTGCATCCACGATCCTTCCCTACGCGATCTATTTTCATGCATTGGATAAAGAAGGTCCGATTGCAAACGATAAAAAAATGTGGATAGAATGTTTCCGGGTAAAGCATCGCATCGATTGCTGGGGTTTTCTCTTCCGCGAAAAAAAGAATCCGCGTAGTATTGATCCTGTAAAAGTAAAAGCCTACGAAGTTCCCGCGGCCTATTACGAAGCACTGCAAAAGGGAGAAGATTATACAACCAAAAAAGGCACCATCATCCGCAACGAAGAGGTCACTGTTGCTGCAGCAGCCGCGAAGACCTATGCTTATTGCGCCGATACTATTTATGATGAAACATTGGTGGAAAAAGTGAAAGCTGTTGATCTGCTATATCATGAAACAACTTACCTCCAGGACCTGCATGAGCGCGCTGCTGCACGGTTTCATTCTACAACGGCCCAGGCTGCAGAGATTGCCAAACGTGCCGGTGTTAAAAAATTACTGATCGGTCATTTCTCTTCCAAGTATGAATTACTGGATGATTTTCTAACCGAAACCTGCGCCATTTTCCCCCCGACAGAACTTGCGACGGAAGGCAGTTGTTTTATTGTTTAGCGTTGTTCGCGAATGATGTAATTCGTCCAGTCCGCCATGATCCATTTATAAAATTCCGGGAACCATTTGCGCCAGGCTTTTTCATTGTGAGAGCCCGCTGCGTCATTCACCGAATAAATGAGTGCGCTGGATTTTGCGCCGAGTTTTTCCATCATCTCCTGCATTTTCTGTACGTTCTCTTCGCCTTCCTGTTCCCCGATATAAAAGAAAAATTTACCCCTGATATTCTGTGCGACAGAATCAGTTAACAAATACATTTCCGGAGCGATCCAGAACGAAGGAGAGAAAATCCCTGCTTTTCCAAACACCTCAGGATTTTTCAACGCCGCATAATACGAGATCAAACCACCCATGGAACTTCCTGCTATGGCCGTATTATCTTTGTCTTTCAACGTGCGAAAACGGCGATCAATAAAGGGCTTCAGCGATTTTACAATAAAATCTGTGTATGCCGCGCCCTCGCCTTTTCCAAACCGTTGATTATCGTATGGATTATATTCATTCAGGCGTTGCCGGCCATTATCAATTCCAACAATGATACAGGCATTCTTACCAGCTTTATTGAGGCTGTCTAAAAACTCATCAATCCCCCATTCACCAAACCCTGATGTAAGTTCGTCGAAAAGATTTTGACCGTCATGCATATAGATGACCGGGTACGACTTCTTTGATTGCTGGTAATCAGGAGGAAGATAGACCCAAATCCGGCGATTTCGTGCGAGTTGCGGTATAGCAAAAGCCGTGTCAACAATAGTCACGTTCGTTGATGCAGTATGAATTCTTTGCCTGGGAGTAAATGCGTCTTTCCATGCGGCAATATTCACTTGAATAATGGAATCGCTGCCAGGTTTTACAACCCGATTTTCTTTATCAGAACCATTTGCATTTGCTTCTACTTTGTCCCAACTGCCACGCGTAAATTTAAATTCGTAAGCATCCGGACTGTATGGCAGGCTAATATTCCAGCTGCTATCTGCTGCGTTATAGCTGAGAGGCGTTTTAGCCGGATCCCAATTATTAAAATTACCCGCAACGTAAATTACATCAGCATTTGCCAAAGGCTTCGCCGGCCGTACAAATAATTTGTATGAAGCCTGTGCAGCAAGATTCACATAGGTCAGCTGGAAAATAACGATCAGGCAAAAAAATCTAAAATAATGTTTCAAAGGTTAAGTGTTTAAATAGCGCTTTACTTTTTTATACAATTCACCACTTAAAGGAACGACGGGGAGGCGGACATTATTTTGCAGGATATCTAATTCAGTAAGAAATGCTTTTACACCTGCAGGATTATTTTCTGCAAACATCAGGTTGTATGCCGGAATCAATTTGTCATTAAGCTGTTTACCGGTGGCAAAATCATTCGAAAGGCAGGCACGCACCATATCTGAAAATTGCCTGGGCAATGCGTTCGCTGCAACGCTGATCACACCGTCCATTCCGCAGGCCAACTGAGGCAATGCCAGCGCATCATCTCCGCTCACAACTAAGAAATCTGCAGGGCAGTCTTTTAATATTTCCATACACTGCTGCATATCACCGCTGGCTTCTTTGATGCCGGCAATATTTTTCACTTCGCTGGCCAGTCGTAAAGTTGTGGCAGCATCCATATTCCTCCCCGTTCTCCCCGGTACATTATAAAGGATCAATGGCTTTGGGGCCTGGGAAGCAAGAAGTTCGTAGTGTTTAAAAAGACCTTCCTGCGAAGGCTTGTTGTAATAAGGACTGGCACTTAAGATGGCCGTTGCATCTTCTAGCGGCAGGTTAGAAAAGTCATCCAGTACTGCGTATGAATCATTACCGCCAATGCCTACAACAACCGGAACACGTTTATTCACTGCAGCATATGTAGCGAGTACAATTTCCTTTTTTTCTTCTTTAGATAATACTGGCGTTTCTCCCGTTGTGCCCAATGTTACAATATATTCTACACCATTGCTGATGATAAAATTGATCAGCTTATCCAGCGCGGGAAAATCTACTTTATTATTGTTATCGAAAGGCGTAACAACGGCGACACCGGTGCCTCTTAAAATTTGTTTCAGGCTCATAGCATTAATTTATGTGAAGTTATAAAAACTATCTCCAGCCTGATGGTGAGGGGGGCCAAAAAAAATGTCCTTCCCGGATCACTCGGGGAAGGACTGGCTTTATCTTAAGAATAGAAAATCAACTATTTAAAATTCTGGACTGATTCAAATACCTGTTGTCTTCGCTGTAAATAAAGAGGCATGAACCATTTTTTATTTTTTCGATAATCGGCCGGTTCAGTTCTTCGGAAACTGCAGGACAACCCCAGCTGCGGCCTAAAAAACCTCGAGCCCGAATAAAGCTTTCGCTCACATAAGGCGCACCATGCATCACGATCGCTCTCTCATCTGCCAGGTCATTAATACCCGATTCCTGACCAATCAGGTGCATCGAATACCCGTTCTTTCCAATATAAGTATCGGAAGTTACGTAAAATCCAAGACTGCTCTGGTAACTATCCGGACGATTCGAAAACTGGCGGGCAAATTCCTTCCCGGAGTTTTGACCATGAGCCACGTAAGTGTTGAATAACACTTTATAATTCTTTACATCAATGATAAATAATCTTTTCTGAGTAGATGGCTTGGTGAAATCAACAATGGAGATCACATTCTGGTTGCGGATACGTCCTTTATTGCGCAGGTATTCGTAACCCTTAACGGCATAATCGAAAGCTTCTTCAGATAAACCTTTCATATTTAATTTCAGGCTATCATATACCAGTTCCAGAGATGAACTTCCGGTATGTGCAACCGAATTCGGCGCTTCAGAAGCCGCTTTGGCAAGATTTAAAGGTTTTGATTTGGAAAAGGCAAAAGGCAAATGCAGTATAAAAATCAGGACAGTGGAAAAAAACAAATAGACTTTCTTCAATTGAAATTTCTTCATACTAAAAATTGATTTAGATGTGTAAAACGGGAGATTGAATGTAGATGTTGCGCCTATAGGAAGAAGTTGATTGATGATTGAATTTTAAATCGAACACGAATTTAAGCCGATACGCTTTAGTGGGGAAGAATTTACTGTTAAGCATTATATAAAGTCATCTCCATTAGGGCCAAATTGATTCACAATACACTGATAAACAAACAAATACAAATTATAGGTAATAATTTCTACGCACAAAAAAAGAGGCCCATATCCGGGCCTCTTCAAACGATATTGATATAGAATTATTGCTTAATGATTTTCTCTACTTTTCCATTGCTAAAGGAAATGAAGTAAATGCCTTTAGACATATTACTAAAATCAACTTCCTGTTGAGTACTGTTCAGTTTAAACCTGCTTACTACAGCACCATTAGCGTTGTTGATCTTCACTTCTGTGTTCAGCATTGAGTTGTCTGTAACAGTTAACGTGAGTTTATTCACTACCGGGTTTGGATAAAAACTTACATAATTGTCAGATGCTGCTGCGAAATTAACCGCGCGTGTTTCAGATAATTTAATGTTACCGTTAATATCCACCTGGCGCAAGCGATAAACGCTGATGCCTTTGCCTGGATTCGGGTCTATAAAGCTGTAAACTGAACCAGTGGCGTTATTAGTAGCTGCTACGTAACCGATATTAGCCCAGCCACCTACGCCATTAGAAGAACGCAATATTTCGAATCCTGCGTTGTTTAGTTCTGCTGATGTTTTCCAGGTAAGTTTAGCTGAAGTGCCTGATTTCGCTGCTTCAAAAGACTGGAGGGTTACAGGTACAACCGCAGCTGCCGTAGCACTGATGGCAAAATTGTAAGTCGCTTCGTCAGCATCAGAATTATTAATAGTGATCGTCGCATTACGAATACCATTTCCAACAGGTGTGAAATGAACAGTAAATGTAGTGAACGAGCCAGGAGCAAGGGTTGCAGCCGGCAGACTTGTTATAGTGAAAGCTGCTGCATCAGGCCCTGTTACTGCAATACTTCCGATGGTAAGTGTAGCTGAACCGGTGTTGCTGATGGTAAAAACTTTATCAATTCCAGCTCCGCCGTAGGTACCAAAATAAGTATCATCAGATGCGTCGGGAGTAACATCGCCGGTTGTAATACATGCTGTATTCCCGGAAACTGCAATATTAGCTGCAGTTAAACCACAGGAGCCTGCAACCGGGCTTCCAGGAGCAACCCAGTTAGATGTTGTACCAGTTAACTGAAAATTTTGAAGCGTTCCGTTTGCCGGAACACATTTGTCCTGAACATCAGGTAAAGTAGTAACACCGGCATTATTCGCGTTAGCTGTGCCGTTATTAAAATTATAGTATGCGATCAGGAAGGGTTCGTCACCACTCAATTCACAGTTACGATAATTGGCGATTTCTGTTGCAGTCCTTTCAACGTTCCAGATACGCACTTCGTCTAGTTTCCCCGTGTAAAAATTAGACCCTGCAAAAATACCGAGATTTTGGGTTGTTTCTGTATAAGTTGGAACTCCGGTTGCAGATGCAACCTGTACACCATTTTTATACAGTCTCATCGTTTGAGTTGCCGCATTGTAACTCACAGCGATATGATACCAGGTGCCAGCCACAAGTGGGGTTGGATCAATCACCTGGTTAAAACCTGCATCATGACCTGCAGCAAGCTGACCATTATTAATAAAGAAAGCAGTTGTGTTACCTGTAATGATATTTGGGAAACCTGTTAACACGGTCGGATTGATCCATGCTTCTTTGGTGTAACTTCCGGTGAAGGTTAATGGAAGATTGACGTTATCATTCACGCCATCAAAATCCAATGCCTGGCCTGTTTGGGCCTGGGCAGCATTTACGCTTGATAAAAAAAGAAGAAAGGCAACTGACATTTTTGCTAACTTCTTGACATTCTTGTAGGTGTAGAGTTTAAAGCTCATAATTAATTTTTAAATATTAGATGAATAGATTAGGTGTAAATGCCCAAAAAGGCAGGTTGCGCAGAGGAATTGGACTGAGATTTTTAGGGCTCCAAAGGCAAGTCAACAAATTCCGTGCTTGATTTGTTAAAAATGGTTATTTCCATAAAAAAAATATCTTCCCTCCTCTTCAAGGCTAGATATTGGATAAGCCCTTATATTTATTAAATGGAATTGACTGCTACGCACAAAAGCAAGGTTTATTTTGAAAACCTTGACGGACTTCGCTTTTTTTGTTTTTTATCGGTGTTCTTTTTTCATAGCTTTCACACCGAAAGCGCAACCATTGAAGCCTCCCCTGTTTTCCATTTTTTTAAGAAAACCTTTGCGGGCAACGGATTCCTCGGCGTTAATTTTTTCTTCGTTCTGAGTGGCTTTCTCATAACCTACCTGCTGATCAAGGAAAAACGGCTGAACAATAAGATCAGCGTTGTAAATTTTTGGATCCGTCGTATTCTCCGGATCTGGCCTTTATATTTTGCCTGCGTTTTCCTCGGATTTGTCGTTTTTCCGCTGGCAAAGCAATACATGGGCGGTGTTTCAACGGAAACGGCCAATCCATGGTACTATATCTTCTTTATCAATAACTTCGACTACATTAATAAAGGAATGCCAGACGCGCCCGGTCTTGGGGTTCTTTGGAGTATCGCGATTGAAGAACAGTTCTATTTTGTCTGGCCGCTCGTGTTATCCTTATTCCCTGTAAAAAAATTCTGGATCCCTTTTACCATCGTTATCGCAGGAAGCCTCGTTTTTCGTGCTTTTAATGATGTGCCGGTCTTACATGAATTGCATACCCTTTCTTGCATCGGCGATATGGCGATAGGGGCGTTGGGGGCCTGGCTGATTCTGGAAGCTCCGCGTGCTTACAACTTCATCCAAAACCTAAGCAAACTGCAAATTTTTGCAATTTATGCCTGCCTGTTTGTAATTCTTTTTTTCAGGACCGAATTACTGACGGGTCACTACGTTATAAGAATTTTTGAACGGGCGTTTATTGCGGTGATCATGCTGCTGGTAATTCTTGAACAATGTTATGCCCGGCGGTCCTTTTATAAAATGTCTTCTTTAAGAATCCCGAGCAAATTAGGCCTGATTACTTACGGCCTGTATTGTATCCATTTTATTATTATTTCCGCAACAGTTGGACTTAGTAAGAAATTGGGTATGAATACGCAGGTCTGGCAGGTCGTATTCCTGGAAACCAGCATCGCATTTGTCATTACGGTGTGCATCAGTTTACTTAGCTACAAATATTTTGAAGCGCCTTTCCTGAAATTAAAAGACAAATTTTCCTTTATAACAAAGAAATAACCCACATAAAAAACCCCGGCAAAACCGGGGATTTTTTTATAATTTATTGAAGCGATGCGTTTGGCTATCGGGCCCGGAAAATACCTGCAGAATATATGAACCTGCGATAAGTTTAGTTATGTCGACCGAATATGTTGCTGCATTATTTCCCGTAAAGTTCTGTTGCACTACCTGGTTTCCCTGGATGTCCAGGATGCGAATACTCAACTTTGGAGAAGTTGGATGATCTACGAGGATACTTAACTGATTTCTGTTTGTTATTGCCAATAAACGGCTGCTAAATATTGCAGCATTTTTAAAATTCACCCACACGATTGTTGAGTATTCCTGTTGCGCATGGCTGTTCACCGATACTACGCGGTAATAATCCTTGCCTGTTGCCGGAGACCTGTCGATGAACGAATAGGCTTCCGTCACACTGGAATTTATTTTACCCGCAACCGCCCCGATACTGGTAAAATGTACGCCATCAATGCTACGTTCAACGCGAATTTGCTGGTTATCATTCTCCTGCTGCGTTTGCCATTGTAACAACACCTGCCCGTCTTTTTCAATCGCCGAAAGTGCGGCGAGTTTGATGGCAACCGGCCCTGCAAAAATATTTTTGGCGATCACCTTATTTGCCAGAACAGTGTGCCCGGTGGGATTCAGGTGAATGAAATCGCCAAAGGCATATTCGTCACGAATTGAATCGCCCCGCTCAACATCCGTATAAAAATCGATCGCAAAAAAGCCAAACCGGTTGATAATGCTGTCACGGAACATCCTCAGCCTTAGTCTTTCGGATGGGCTGAAGTTATTTCTTGGTTGAGTTGTGGTGATATAGCAGGTAATATTCCGCGCGTTGGCAGAATCCTTGATCGTTTGCAGGCAATTCATTACCACATCTACCGGGTAATAATCATATTGGTTGCTGGGATAGTTAACGATGATCACATCCGGCCGCGGATTGAGGTTCACTGCTTTCGTAATATTCAGATTGGTTTCCGGGGAAGGATAACCGGGAGGTGGGACGTAACTGGTAGGCATACCTGAAAAAGGATTTGTCCCACTGGCCGCAATATTGTACAAGGTGTCGATTACCCCAAGATCTTTGTAATACTTTTTAATCTTAAATGCCCAGGCGCTATCCCGTGGGTAGATGGCAGGGTTCCCAAAATAACCATACGCTGAAGATGATCCGATCACACAAATTCGCTTTTGGGCAAATACAGGAAGCGAACATATCAGCATGGCAATGGCCATCATCACTGATATCTTTTTGATACGTTGCATAAAAAATTATTTTTTGGAGTAAAATGCCCGGGGCATGTGCATTTCAGGGGAAGTGGATAGAGCAGCTAAAATACGTCAATAAATGCCGAAAACACGCGATCTGCCTTAATTTCACATTATTTTTTTACCTTAGAGCCTTTATCGTTACCAACTATTAATCTGTTTCATGCAAGAAGCCCTCAGCAACGCCTCCATCATACATTTTTTAAAGGAAAAATACCAGTCTACCGGGTTTATTGACAGCTTAAAAATAAAGTACCGCTCCCTGATCTGCCCTTTTATCAGCCTGATAGAAATGGTTAAGCCGGGAGAAAAAGTTGGTGATGTTGGGTGTGGATCCGGGCAATTTCTTTTATTGCTATCCCACTTCGCAAAGCCATCTTATTTATTTGGTATTGAGATCAGTCAGCGCCTGATTGATAACGCGAATAAGTTATTCAGCTCGCAGCCGCGCGACAGTTATGGCTTTTCTACTTTTGATGGAGCCGTGTTTCCTGAGCCATTACAAGAGATGGACATAATTTTCCTGATTGATGTATTGCATCATGTTCCAAAAAAATACCAGGAAAGTTTTATGCAAAACCTGGCCAAGACAATGAAACCCGGGGCGAGGCTGGTATTGAAAGATATCAATGCAGCAAGCCCGCTCGTTTATGTGAATAAACTGCACGACCTGATATTTGCCCGCGAAATCGGCAACGAAATGTCCATGGAACGCGCAAAAAAACTGCTCATGGCGAACGGCCTGGAAATAATTGAAGAAAACAAACGCACAATGTATGTCTACCCTCACTATACCCTCGTTGCAAAAAAACCATAAGATCAACAGGTGGTTTCTCTGTTTCTGTTTTGCGCTTTTATCCGTTTACCCGATCTACCGCAGTTTTTACTACAGTAATGGTAAACTAACCTACGAGCGGCATCGCGCTATCATGGAAAAAAGGTCTGAGTATTACAACCCATGGCAATACCGGGTTTTATGCCCCTATGCCATTGAAGGCATGTTGTACGTGTACAATCACACGATCGACAAGATCTACCCGGTAGAAGAGCATTTGCATTTTTCAATTGAGAGCACTTCGGGCACAAACCCCGAAACAGACCAGTTTGTAGAGCTGATGCAAACAAAGGGCGCGATGAAATACATGATCGTTTTCATTTTCTTCCGCTTCATCGAACACTTTTTTATCTTCTTTCTTGTATGGCGATTTTGGCAATATTTTATCAGCAATAAGTGGCTTATTTTCTTCGGGATAAATTTCCTGGCACTGGCTTTTGGTAACGCTGTAACAGCTGCAGACCTTGCATTTAATACCTACATGGATATTATTTTCTACCTGCTCACCGCTCATATCATTGTTTTCAAAAGAAATCCATACTGGCTGATTCCGATAACGATCCTTGCCGCATTCAACCGCGAAACCGGTCTGCTAATACCTGCACTTTATTTTATTTCGAAAACTGATTTTACCAGGTTTTCCTTTAGCAAGTTCAATATTAAAGAGATCGGTTTCCCAAAATTGCCCGACTGGTTATTGACGGGCGTGCTCTATGTGATCTTTTTATCAATTTTTGTTTGGCTAAGGTCTCATTTCGGTTATCGCCCGCAACAGGTTTGGAAAGCACCCGCAGGATTGCCCATGCTGAAACTCAATCTTTTTAGTGCAGTTGCTGTAAAGGCGTATATGGAACTGATAGGCACTTTCGCGGTGATTCCATTTATCATCCTGTACAAATTCAAATCTTTTCCGCACCTGCTGAAAAAATGGTTTATTTTTCTCGTGCCGGTTTGGTTTGCCGTTCACTATGTATCAGTAGTAGCCTACCAAACGCGATTATTTATGGTTCCGATTATACTTATATTTTTACCGATGATCTTATGGCTGGTAGAAAATCATTATTCCCGCCGCAATAACGATCAACCCATTAGCACCAACGCATGAAATCATACATTAAATTAATCAGGCCGAAAGACTGGGCAAAGAACGCGTTTCTTTTTATTCCTGTTTTTTTCGCCGGCTTATTTTTCAGCCTGGATACGATGCTCGAACTACTGGGGGGCTTTGCCTGCTTCAGTCTTGTCGCCAGCAGTATTTATATCATCAACGATTATCGCGATATCGAAGACGACCGCAAACACCCGGTGAAGTGCAAACGCCCGCTCGCTTCGGGAGCCGTAAAACCACCAACTGCGATTGCCATTTGTATCCTTTTCCTGATCGTAGGTTTTACGGGCGCCTGGTTTATTCGCGACAAATTTTTATTCGTTCTGGCGATTTATTTCCTGCTTAATCTTGGCTATTCTTTTGGTCTGAAAAATATTCCCATCCTCGATATCATCATTATTGCCATTGGTTTTGTCCTGCGGGTAAAAGCCGGGGCGGTGATCGCAAGAGTTGGGCTAAGCGAATGGCTTACGATCATGATCTTCCTGCTCGCCTTGTTTATGGCAATGGCGAAAAGAAGAGATGATGTGCTGCTAAAATTATCTTCCGGCAACGACATGCGCAAGGCGGTGAAAGGATACAACCTCGATTTCATCAATACGGCGCTATCATTAATTTGCGCGGTGATCATTGTATCTTATTTTATGTACACGATGTCGCCGGAAATTATCGATCGGCTGGGAACTCATCGTTTATATTATACGTGCTTGTTTGTGTTGATGGGCATCTTCCGTTACCTGCAGCTTATTTTTGTGCAGCAGGATTCTCAATCCCCCACAAAAATTTTGTACAAGGACAGGTTTATCCAGGTGACGATCCTGCTTTGGGTGATTTGCTTTTACATCATTCTGTACGTAAAAGATTTCACGGTATTTAAATAAAAGATCTTGGAAAAGACCATTGCTTTTTTTGATTTCGACGGTACGATAACCCGAACCGATACCATGCTTGAATTAGTTAAATTCAGCAAAGGCAGCGCTGCGTATTTTGCGGGGATGGCAGTGCTCGCACCATGGCTTGTTGCGATGAAAGTAGGTGTGATTACGAATACGGCGGCTAAAGAAAAATTATTGAGTCATTTTTTTTCCGGCATGCCCATAGAAAAGTTCGACCAGCTTTGCCAGTCTTTCACTAAAACAAAACTTCCTTCCTTAATACGCCCTGAGGCGCAGGCAGCGCTAAATAATCACCGCAAAAATGGAGATGAAATAGTCGTTGTTTCGGCTTCTGCTCAAAATTGGGTAAGCCCTTGGTGTATCGAACAAGGCATTCCATATTTATGCAGCAAACTTGTAGTGAAAAACGGTTTGCTTACGGGGAAACTGGATGGGCCAAACTGCAATGCTGCAGAAAAAGTAAACCGGATTGTACAAGTGTACAACCCGGCTGATTATGTAAATATTTTTTGCTACGGTGATAGTTCCGGTGATAAAGAGATGATCGCACTGGCAACAAAACCCTTCTTCCGGAAATTTCCTTAGTCACTTTTTATAATTTCACTATTTTCCTAGATACCGGTTTCGTTGATGGTGATTCCAGTTTCAAGAAATAGATGCCGGCAGGATACTGCCTCATGCTGATAACTTCTTCCTGCAAGACAGAATTGATCTGAACTTCTTTTTGCATCAGGATGGCGCCCCGAGCATCTGTCAGCACCAGTTTCGCTGTTTTATCTTTGGTCACATACAGTTTTGCATGTGCCTGGTCGGTTACTGGGTTCGGATAGATTTGCACGTCATTCAAATCGGGCTTCAGGCGGCTATTCCCTACCGTTACCTGCACAATATCTTTCCCTGTTGCGCCATTATTATCTGTAACGGTCAGCTCCAGGACATAAATTCCTTCTACCAGATTACGAAACGCAGTTTGTGGTTGGTTTGCTGTAACAAGCGTATAAGGTACCGGGCCGCTCACTACGCGCCATTGGTAGGAAACGATGGTGCCGTCAGCATCTGTTCCCCATCCGGTAAGATCAACATTGTTCACAGGAAATAATATACTGATCGCACTCCCTGCGTGAGCCACCGGCGCAACATTCGGAATAACTGGTGCGGGATGAACGAAAACCTGCATCGTGTCTTTCGCAGATGCGCCGTTGTTATCCGTCACCTTTAATTCAAAACTATAAGTGCCTTCGATTAAGCCTGACACGCTGGTAGCAATCGCATTTGGGTTTCCTATTACAGCTGTTGGCCCCGCAATTTTTGTCCACTGGTAGCCAACGATGGAACCGTCAGGATCGGTTCCGGCTCCGAGCAACCCAATCAGGTTCACCGGCAAGCTGATGTCCTGGTCTGCCCCCGCATTGGCAGTTGGAGGAAGATTAGGAGCCGCCAGAACAGTAACCTGCATGGTATCTTTTGCGATCGCACCATTATTATCCGTTACCCGTAGTTCAAAAACATAGATTCCCTGGACTAACCCAGATACCGTGGTTGCAGAGGCATTAGCGCTGATGATGGTAGCCGAAGGGCCGAGGATTTTTGTCCATTGGTAAGCGGCAATAAACCCATCAGAATCTGTTCCGCTGCCCGAAAGGTTCACTGAGTTCACCGGCAATTGGATCGTCTGGTCGTTACCGGCGTAGGCAGTTGGTGCAACATTCGGCGCCGGATTTACAATCACCTGCATCGTGTCCCTTCCAATGCCACCATTATTATCGGTAAGCGTAAGTTCAAAACGATAGGTTCCCTGCACCATTCCGGTAACAGTTGTTCCCAATCCATTTGGATTACTTATGTTGCCGGCAGAAGGCCCCGAAATTTTTGTCCATAAGAAGCCAACGATCGTTCCATCCGGATCTGTACCGCTGCCATTTAGATTGATGCTGTTAAGCGGCAGTGTGATCACCTGGTCGTTACCGGCGATCGCCGTTGGAGCGATATTAGGAGCTGCATTTACAAATACCTGCATTGTATCTTTTCCTGTTGCGCCGTTATTATCCGTTACGGTTAATTCAAACTGATAAATGCCCTGTACAAGGTTAATAGCTGATGTTGTTGACGCGCTGGCATTGGAGAGCGTTCCTGCAGCCGGCCCGGAAATCTTCAGCCATTGATAGTTGGCAATAATTCCATCCGTATCAGTGCCGTTACCGATTATTGAGACCGTATTTACAGGAAGCGTAATTATTTTGTCAGCCCCCGCATTCGCCACAGGTGCGATATTCAAGGCCGCGTTGACGATCACCTGCATCGTATCTTTTCCTGTTGCGCCATTATTATCCGTTACTGTTAATTCAAACTGGTAAACGCCCTGCACAAGGTTAATGGCTGATGTTGTAGCAACACTCGCATTGGTAAGCGTTCCTGCAGCCGGCCCGGAAATCTTCAGCCATTGATAAGCGGTAATTGTTCCGTCGGTATCTGTTCCTGCTCCGGTGAAAGACAAGCTGTTGACAGGCAAAGTAATAACCTTATCAGTTCCTGCATTAGCGATTGGGGCAAGGTTGAGCGCAGGATTTACCAAGACTTCCATTGTGTCTTTCCCTGCTGCACCGTTATTGTCGACCAGCGTTAATTCAAATTTGTACAGTCCCTGAACCATTCCTGTAACGGATGTTCCCAAGGCATTTGGATTGTTGATTATGCCTGCCGTTGGACCGGAGATTTTATTCCATGAAAAGATCACAATGTTTCCGTCAGGATCTGTTCCACTGCCATTTAAATTAACCGAATTTACAGGAAGCGTAATCACCTGGTCGTTTCCGGCAATCGCCGTTGGCGGAATATTTGCAGCTGGATTGACAGTCACCTGAACGGTGTCCTTCGCGGTGGCGCCGTTATTGTCTGTCACCGTTAATTCAAATAAATATATTGCTTGTACCAGATTGACGGCGGTCGCAGTTGGAGCACCGGAATTATTAATTGTTCCAGCAGCGGGCCCTGAAATTTTCGTCCACTGGTAACCGGTGATCGTACCGTCAGCATCGGTCCCTACACCATTCAGCGAAACGTTATTAACAGGAAGCGTAACAACCTGGTCAGGTCCTGCATTGGCTACCGGCAAAATATTTGGCGGCGGTGCAGCTGCATTCACAGTAAGTTGCATGGTATCTTTTGCAGATGCACCGCTGTTATCGGTAACCGTTAGTTCGTATTTGTACACGCCTTGCGATAAACTGCTGATCGCTGCAGATGCGACTAAAGGATTGGCAATAATTCCACCTGAAGGGCCGGATAATTTAGCCCAGTAAAAAGCATTGATCGTTCCGTCGGCATCAGTGCCACTGCCATTTAACGTAGCGGTGGTTTGCGGAAGACTGATCACCTGGTCGCCACCTGCATGTGCCACCGGCGGCAGATTTGCCGGCGCATTCACGGTAACCTGAACGGTATCCTTCCCTGTTGCACCGTTATTATCTGTGACCGTCAATTCAAATTTGTATGTACCGGTTACCAAAGATTCAACAACTGTGGACGCCGCGTTTACGCTGAGTATCGTGCCATAAGGACCGGAAATCTTTACCCACTGATAGCTGGAGATTATCCCATCGGCATCTGTTCCTGCGCCTGATAAATTCACCACGTTAACCGGTAAGCTGATGGTTTGATCAGGACCTGCGTTGGCAACAGGAGCTATATTGCCTGCGGAATTTACAATAACGTTTACAGTATCGCGCGCAATAGCCCCGGCGTTATCGGTCACTTTACATTCAAAACTGTAAGTACCCTGTTGAAGGCCGGAAAGCGTTGTTGTTGCAGCAGCTGATGCAGCAATGGATCCTCCCGCAGGACCCGAAATTTTTGTCCATTGATAATTTGTGATCGTCCCATCACTATCCGAAGCAATCGCCGTGAGTGTCGCAATATTTACCGGCAACTGGATTGTTTGATCCGGGCCGGCATTTACGGTCGGAAGTTGATTCGGTGCAACCAAATTCAGTTGCATCGTGTCACGCGCAGTAGCTCCGCCATTATCTGTCACCAGCAGTTCAAATTTATATGTTCCGGCCTGGAGCGACTCAACATTTGTTGTTGGGTTGGTACTGTTCAGGATGGTGCCGTAAGGTCCGCTCACTTTCGTCCACTGGTATCCTACGATCGTTCCATCAGGATCCATCCCTGAACCTGTGAGCACCGCGGTCGTTTGCGGAAGGCTGATTGTTTGATCGGGACCCGCATTCGAAAAAGGCGCAGAACTGCTGGAACAATAAAGCGTGTTATTCGTATTCACGCTTCCGTAAACATTAAGTTTAAGGTAAGTGGATTGCCAGTTAGTTGGCGCACCCGGAATACAGAAAGTATTATTATACACAGAAGAGGGAAATGAATTATTATAATAACCGGTGATAAAGATGGCTCCGGCAGTTTTCGGCCGATTGATGTTATTTCCGTAGGCGATGATGGTCTGCTTTGGATTGGTATCAGAGCTGATCAGGAAATCACTTGCATAGATAGATTGCTGACCATTGGCTGTTCCGTCATATCCGCAGCTATCCAGCGTATTATTATATACATTGATCACGCCGTATCCAAAAATTTCCATTCCGTTTCCTGTTCCCTGGCGAATCGTGTTATTATAGACGTCACCACTTGTGTTGCCGCCAAGTATGATCCCCGCCTGCTGGCTGCTCATATTGATCGTGCCGTAATTCTTCACAACGTTATTGAAGATCTTGTTGCCTCCGCGTGCATTACTTAATTGTATGCCGTCCCACGTACTGCGTTCTACAAGGCAATTGGAGATTTCAACACTATCCAGACGGATCGGAACAATTAAGGTGTCTGACCCATCCGGCTTTTGACGTACCACGCCATCAGGTTGCGTGACACCAATATACATGCCTTCGCCATCACAATCATGCACCCATATATTACGGAACTTAAAATTACTCATCACGTAACCGCTCGATTGCCAGGTTGACGGATCAGCATAAATAGGATCCTGCTTGCAATAAATGCCATTGCTTCCGCCGTAACATTCAATATTATTTACTTCGATATGATCACACATCGTAAGTGCCAGCGGGCCGTTTACCCTGATACCGTAAGCTGTTGGTCCACCCCATAATTTAATATGATGAGATTTCCCTTTGATTCGGAAAACCGGAGTAGAAACCGTTGTAAGCGGCATAATCACCAATGGCCGGCAGGGATCGCCGCCAATATTATTAAACTCGATAACAGAATAATTAGTTCCGGTGATCACGATCGTATCGCCACCTTTCCATGCAGAGCCATTCGGCCTGTAAATTTCGCCTGCACCAGTTTGCGAAAGAAAATATTTCACGCCGGGCAAATTGTTACAAGGGATAGGCGGAACAGGATTCACCGTAATTGCAACGGTATCCGTGTCGATCGCACCGTTATTATCCATCACCTGCAACCTAAATTTATAATAGCCCTGTACCAGATTGCTCAACACGGCGAATGGCAATGCGGCGCCTGTTAAAGTGGCTGTATTTGGCCCAGATAGTTGCGCCCAGTTATAATTTGTAATGACGCCATCCGGATCTGTTCCGCTACCATTCAACAGCGCTACGCTTGTTGGTAAGGTGATCGTTTGATCAGGTCCCGCATTTGCCGTAGGTGCCTGATTTCCCGCAACAACAACCGTAACGTTTACGGTATCCCGGTCTGAAGCACCGGAATTATCAGTTACTTTCAGCTCATATTGATAAGTCCCTTCTGCCAGGTTGATCAGGTTGGTGATGGCAGAAGCCGGAGAAACAATTGTGCCGGAAGCAGGACCAGAGATTCTTGTCCATTGATACCCTGTTATTGTTCCGTCGGGATCTGAACCCGATCCCGTTAATGTTGTAGAAGAAACCGGGAAAGCGATCACTTTATCTGTTCCGGCATTTGCAGTAGGGGGAATATTCGCGGGCGGACCAAGTGTCTGGCGGGCCATCCACTGATAAATATTCTGGTTTACGCCCTGCAACATATAAGTCCCCGGCTGAGTACCATTACCTCCATAATATTCACTCCAGCAGCAGTGACCGCCTCCACCATAACTCGTTTGAACATACACAGCGGAATTTGGCTTGGTCATATTCATCCTGTCTACTACGGTGCGTGTATCCCGGCCATCAAGCGTTTGCTCGAAGCCAAGGTATTTTCCGCCAGCGTTAGCGAAATTGTCGAAAAGATTTGGATAAGGTTGGTTATCATCCGGGATCATACCCTGAACTGTAACAACAGCAGCAATCTGGGAAGCATAGGTATACGGCCCGTTTGCATTATCCCCGGTAACGAACGTGCTGCTGCACCATCCACCGTGCGAAAGACCTGTGAGGTAAAGCCTGTTTGGATCAACACGGTAATTATTTTTAATATTCTGAATGCGGGCATTCATCTGGTTCTCATTAGGAAATGCATTCGGCGTTTGCAGGCTGATCACTATGAATTCCACCAGGCTTCCGGCAACTGTAACATTACCATTCCAACCCTGAGCGATATATGCGCCCGGACCGTATTGGATCACTTTGGAAGCAGTATTTCCTACTTCACCAAGGCCGGGAAAAAAGATGATCGTGGGGTAATTCGCAGAACTGCTGTTGTAGCTCGCGGGAAGATGTACATAAGCATTCCAGCCGTTTATTTGGGTGAGCGTTTGTTGCGCTTTTACTGAAGGCCAAAGCATGCAGGTTGCAAACAGTAAGATTGCGATCTTGCAGATACAATTTATTTTTCTCATCACGAAGGCGTGTTCTGATTATTGGATTGATCAAAAATTAAAACGGTTTTTTCATCTGAAGCCACCTTAATCAAACAGTAAATGGTCTTGGTCATTTCATTCTATTTGTCTGTGAAAAAATATTCGCATATTCTTTCAAGGCATGCAACGGTAGGTTTTTTCGTTCGGCATAATTCTGGTTGCCGGCGTTTCTCAAAAATCAGACCAAAATAATATGGCACTGAAATCTAAACGCGTTCAAAAAAGGAAAAGGATTATGAGGGAGTGTGAAACGATCGTCTCGTTGTAAATATACTATCAAAACACTATTCCACACTGAATCCCACCGTTTTTTTTCACGGCCGGATAGTAACTTCTTCATATTGAATGCATTGTTGTAACAGAAAAATTTTCCACAATATTATCCCCACAGACAAACCCGTGGGGCTGCAGTTTTCGGGATTTTTGGAACATTTTTGAAGTTGGTAAAGTTTTCTCTATTTTTAAAGTTGAAAAGGTCGCCTGCAGACCTTATTTTCTTTCTTAGGAACTTGACAACCAGGAGATAAAATAAAGCGCGGCATCCGGGCAGGCTGCTGCTGATTTTCCACCACCTTTTACCATTACTAAACGACAACAGAGATAGGATGCTTTTTAATTCGCTGAGTTTTGCCCTGTTCTTACCCATAGTTTTCCTGCTGTACTGGTTTGCTACAAAAGGCGATCACAAACGACAGAACGTTTTACTACTCGTCTCCAGTTATTTTTTTTATGCCTGTTGGGACTACCGGTTTTTATTCCTGCTGATCTTCTCGACCTTGCTTGATTATTTCACGGGCCTGAAGATGGCCAGCGCGCCTACGAAATCAATGAAGAAATTCTGGTTTTGGTTAAGCGTCGGAATCAACCTCGGCTTTTTAGGCGTTTTCAAATATTATAATTTCTTTGCCCAGTCTTTTGCAGAAGCACTTTCGCTGGTGGGCTTTCATGCAAATTTCTGGACGTTGAAAGTTATCTTGCCCGTGGGCATTTCTTTTTACACCTTCCACGGACTTTCATATGTAATCGATATTTATAAAGAACGGATCAAGCCGGAAAAAAACTTTATCGATTACTCTGTCTTCGTGAGCTTCTTTCCGCTTCTTGTGGCTGGCCCGATTGAAAGGGCGACCCACCTGCTTCCACAAATTCAACGGGAACGAAAATTTGATTACACACGTGCGATCGATGGACTACGCCAGATCCTTTGGGGGCTGTTTAAAAAGATCGTGATCGCCGATAGTTGCGCCCAGTATGCGAACATGATCTTTAACAATGCCAGCGATTATTCCGGCGCGACACTGGTATTGGGAGCCTTGTTTTTTACTTTCCAGATCTATTGCGATTTCTCCGGCTATTCGGATATCGCCCTGGGCACTGCGCGCCTTTTCGGGATTGAATTGTTACGCAATTTTGCCTTCCCTTATTTTTCCCGCGACATCGCAGAATTCTGGCGGCGCTGGCATATTTCCCTGTCGACCTGGTTTCGTGATTACCTCTACATTCCCCTTGGAGGCAGTAAGGGCGGCACGTTGATGAAAGTGCGCAATACATTTATCATTTTTCTGGTGAGCGGCTTCTGGCATGGCGCCAACTGGACATTTATCGTATGGGGATTTTTAAACGCCCTGTATATCATGCCATCCATTCTTTTCAATTATAACCGGAATAACCTGGATACAGTTGCCCAGGGAAAATTATTTCCAACGCCCAGGGAATTTTTTGCGATGATCATCACTTTTTCATTAACCGTCATCGCATGGATATTTTTCCGTGCAGAAAATGTAAGTCATGCTGCAGATTATATTGCGCGGATGACGACCGGCTTGTTCGACAAAGCAACTTACATCTCAGCCGGGCATTTTATAAAACAAACGGTCGGCTATGGCCTGCCGATATTAGTGGCGGTATTTATTTTTATAGAATGGCTGGGCCGGGAACATCAATATGCGATATATAACTGGGGCTTTCGTTTTCCAAAGCCTGTACGATGGGCATTTTACTATAGCCTCGTCTTGCTGATCTTCTATTTTGCGAGCGCTAACGCGGAACAGGAATTTATTTATTTTCAATTTTAATCATGAGGCGTTTCCTAATAAAGTTGTGTTTGTTTTTATTACCGGTCTTCCTGCTTTTGGTTGGAATAGAATGCTACATACTTTTTTATCCAAGCACATTTAATACGAAGCCGGCATACCTGCGAAAGAATGCCGGAGCTATTGAAGCGCTGGTGCTGGGTTCTTCCCATAACCAAAATGCGATCAACCCGGAATTTCTGCATATACCAACCGCGAACCTGGCAAATGCTGGCCAGGATGTTCAACTGGATTCTGCTTTGTTTTTTAAAACAGTCGCTACATTACCTGCGTTAAAGTTGCTGATCCTGGAAATGGATTATCACACGATGGAAGAAAAAAATGACGCGGCATACTTCCGCTTGCCCTGGTATAAAAGGTTTTATGATGTAGAACTCGCCCCTGTTTCCCTGCTCAACAGGATATCAATCTACTCGTCGGAACCTTCCTTCTTCAATAAATTACTGATAGATGAAATGAATCCGCGCAAACTGCGGTATAAACTCAATAAATTTGGATTTATTTTAAACGACTTCCCAGGCGTAATGGAAGACCTGGATTACGACACGCTTGCACTCGCGAAAACTTCCGCAGAGCGACTAAAAGACAAACACACGATCAATTCCCCGGAAAATTTTGCTTTCAATCGAAGGAAACTGGATGCGATCATCAGGTATGCATTAAGCCATAACCTGAAGTTGCTCGTAATGTCAACACCGATGTACAGCACTTATATAGCCAACGAAATTGCTGAAAAAAATATGCGGAGAAGGCACTACATCGATAGCCTGAAGACGTTGCCAAACCTGACCTATGCAGACTTTGAGCAAAGTAGCCGATTCGATGTCCACGATTTTAAAAATGACGATCACCTTAATTCTACAGGTGCAAAGAAGTTCAGCATGATGGTGGACAGCCTGATGCTGGAAATGATAAAACCCAAACAGTAAATTATTTTGTTGGGGCCTGTAATGCTTTTGACAAGGGCATCCCGATCATATCTTCCAACTCAATCACCGCCACATTGTACTCACGTTCGCGGGTAACGAGCTTTGATTTTTGCTCTACATAGATTTTATAGAAGCGACCCATTTCTTCTACGGTGATGGCTTCGTCGGCATAATCTTTTTGCGCTCTTTCATACGCGCCCAGATCTTCCTCCATCCCCTGCTTTTGCAAGGTCACCAATTCTTTTTTCTCTTTGTAATTTTCGTAACGGATCAATACTTCCATTTTGATCTGCTTCACCTGCAGGTCCTTATTCGCCTGGTTTACGGTGATCAGTTCATCCGCAGTTTGTTTAGCCGCTTTATTTTTTGCGAACAGATCCAGGGGAATGCTCACACCAACATTATATTTAGGAAAGAAACTCGCAGCCGGAGAATTCTTAACTACAAACTCATTGATATTTGCACCGACGTTCACTGAACTTAAAAGATTGCTGTTCGTTTTTTGACGGGCAATTTCAGCGATCCTGATATTCGCATCCGCAGCAATTAATTCTGGATTTTCCATCGCCAGTTTCACCAGCCGTGCTTTGATCCATGCCTCATCTGTCACGTCGACTGTTGGAGCCTTAGGTGTTACGTTATTAAAATTGTCCATTTTCGCCCGCACTGAATCCGGAATTTTGGCCAGGCTTTGTGCGAACAATTGCTGGCTGCCGCAGCTTATTCCAATAATCAAGAAAAGTAGTTTCATAAAAGTAAATTTAACATCGGGTCAGGTTACAAAGATATAGTGCTCCCGGCACTAATTCTATAACCTTTATAACGAAGGCAAATACGGGATGCCGAGCCGCTCGCGCTCATCAAACTCCAGCATCCGTTTATATAATGCGATCACTGCATAAAAGAAAAATGCGTTCGGAATCTGGCCGATGGATACCTGCGCGTATAACGTCACCATGATAGAAAACAAGCAGGCTGTTATTGCGACCGTGTATTTTCGGTATTCCGGGCTACGCAACCTGAAATAATATTGAATCCCGGTATAAAGAATTACGAGATAAAAGAGCATGGTAATGGCAAGACCGAGCCAGCCCATATCTAAAGCCAGTTTTAGTAACCCACTATCCGGCGGAAAACCGGCAAGTGGGTGTGTTGGATTAAACCGCGTTCCTTCTACTCCCGAAGTTGCCACCCCGCCGCCCAAAGGATGTGCATGAATATAAGGCTGGATGAAATGCCTGTTCATTTCGCGCACGTTTAGTGATTCATCTTTAGAATCAAAGGTGGAGCGCATCCTGTTTAGCGTAGGATTATCAATGGGCGCAAACATCACGAACATCACGGCCATGATAGTAACAAACATTGTGAGCAATGTTGCTTTATTACGTAGCGTGGTTAACACATACAGCGCAATCCCTGCAGGCATCATGATTGTTGTTGTACGTGTGCCGGAATAAGACATGCCGAGGAATAAAATCCAGGTGATGAAAAACAATTGCCGTTTTCGCTTTTTCACTTTTTCATTCATTGCGAGAATAACTGTGAGCACGGCCATCGATCCCGAAAGATTACCAAAGGTTACCACACCATCAAGGAAAGAAAACTTACGGATCACACCACCCTGGAATAACAAGGCGAATTCGTGCGGATCGTTCCTGAGATAATTTAATTCGAAAGGCAGCAACCCAAACCATTGCTGGTAACAACCATATGCAGCGGTGATAAACGACATGATCACCCAAAACTTTAAGAAGTACCTGAAACGATCGGGCGTATTGATCAGCCGGTAAGAGATCACATAAAAAAGTATATAAACGGAATAACGCTTGCTGTTAAAGAACCATCCTGCAGGCGTTCCCATGCTGGGATTAAATAACTCCACAATAAAAAACAGGATGTTTATCACCAGGAAGATACTAATCGCCGTTCCCAACAAGTGGCCTTTATGGTTGATATCTGCCTTGCCTTTCCAGTAAGTACCGATAAATAGAAAAAGTACAAGGATCTCAATGAAGGTGCTGATCGGAAGTTCTTTGTCGAGGATCCGGTTGGGATAAAATGCAAAGAAGGCGATTACAATAACGAGGTAATAAGCCTTCAGCGGATAGAAAATACAACAATACACTACGAGGCAACCGATCAACATCCCTACAATGGCAAACGTAAGAACTGCTAAACCTTTGGCCGCAAGAAATGCAGCAGCGACAGCAATCAATGAAAGGACAATAATGCCCAATGGGGAACCCAGCCGCTTGGCAAGGATTTCCCTGCCGAGCCAGTTGCGTAAGCCAAAAGTTGTATGTCCGGTTGAACCCATATTAAAAGAAAATAATTTTTATATATAGAAAAACCATCACGATAGTAACAAAAACGAGCGCGATCACTTGTGTGGCATTCGATGTTTGCGTATCCTCCGCGTCCTGTTCAAATTCCTCGTCTTGTTTACGCATGATGTGTTGTTTTTAAGATCAGTTTGTACAGGGCTTCTACAGAGGCCGTCCATGTATGGGATTTACCTAGTGTTGTTCTTTTTTCTACCAGGATGGGATCATTACTTACTGCTATGGCTTTGCTTAATGCCGCGATATATTCATCTTTCCCTTCGCACAAAAAACTCAGGTCACCAAAGATCTTCATCGTTTCTGTTTTCGTAGCTACAACAGGCTTCCCTGCTGCGAGATACTCATCTACCTTGCGGGGATAATTGCCAATCGTCATTTGGTTCAACAGCTGCGGATTAATACATACATCAAAAGCATGGATATATGCCGGTAATTCTGATGGGGATTTTCCGCCGAGGAAATGAACATTAGGTAATTGATGAAGAGACGATGATTTAAAACGATCATCTTCCGGTCCAACAAGCACAATACTCCATTCCGGCTTTTCCGCTGCAATATTTTGTAACAACTCAATATCCAGCCGGGTTGAGGTAAGAGAGCCGCAATACCCGATCACCGGTTTTTGTATGCCTGCAATATCTTCAGGCACCACTGCAGGTTTCACCAGGAAATCGTCGACGTCGCAACCCTGGCCAATATCGGCCGTGTTGCTGTTGTACTGTCCGGCATAATTGGCGAGGTATTGCGAATTGGCCGCAACTGCATCCGCTTTTTTCATAATGCCGGGCTCAGAAATCTTACCATGTTTTACAAAATAGTCCTGCGATAGCAAATAGTCCCGGATATAATGAATGAACAGATCAGGCTGTAAAAACTCTTTCAGGTAAAGGCCATGAAAAAAGTCATTGTCGACCAGTAAAACCGGATTTTCAAACCCAAGATCAGCCGCTGCTTTCTTTATTTCAATCGCCAGTTTCTTACTATTTCTCCGATTGAAGAATTTGTATAAAAAGCCTGGCGGCATCCAGTTGATGGATTCCAAAATTGTGCGCGGATTAAACGCCCACAAATTCTGTTTAACAACAGCCAGAACATTTTCACCTGAACGGATGCTTTTGATCCGTGCCTGAACTTTTGCATTTTTTTTGTTCTTATAATAGCTGATGCGATCCAGGGGACGGTTCACGTACAACACACGATTGTGGCGCGAAATCTCTTCGGCCATATTTTTAAAATTACTGCCGATCTCAATATCCCACGGCTGTAATCCAAACATGATAAAATCGCGGCTATTGATCAACGCTTTCTCCATGGCAGTTTACTGATTATAATTTTATAAAATTCAGGATAAAACTGGAATGCATATTTAAAACAATTCAGAAAATTTATATTGTACAGTTTATTCAGTAAATATTGTGTCAATAAAAAACCAACAGTATGCGAACAAAGCAACGCATAGCCTGCACCGAGGAAATGAAAATATTTGATGAAAAAATATGTAAAGCTTACGTGGATGATGGCGATAAAAGTTATGGCCATCAGGTTTAGGTTCGGCTTTCCCGTAGAATCCATGATGACGCCGTATTGCTTCAGAAACGCGAGATAAATACAGGTAACGGAAATCAGTTGCAGGTATGGGATCGCATCATAATATTCCGGCCCTGCCAAAACAATGATAATTAATTTGGGAAAAAGCAACACGAACAAGACGAGCGGCAAAACAAAACATAAGGAAGCACCTACGGTTTTTTCGTAATAATATTTTATCATCGATGGATTGCTACTGGCTTCGCGGCTGGAACTTTTTGGAAAAAGAATATCCCCTAACGTTTGTGAAGGCAAATCTGAGAGATTAACAAATCGCATCGCTATATTCTGAGAAGCATTGAAAACAGTTGTTCCTAATAATGGAGAGAGCATCATTTGATCAGCCGTGCGAAATACAAGCGTGCTTAAACCAGACGCAAAAACATACTTGCCAAAACTTAATAATTTGAGCACCCATTCTTTCGTTATCGCTAAACCACTTTTTAAAAATGGCCGTACGAAACGATAGGATACGATCACTCCGATCAGCAGGCACGCATCGTAAATAATCACAAGCATATTTAGTGACACTTTCTTTTCAAAAAGGTAAACAAGAAAAACAAACAAGAGCGTTGCGCCTTGCCGAAAAAGATATGTCCAGAATAACCCCTTGAATTGCATTTTACCGTACATCAGCCATTCGAAATGGGAGAAGGGAATCATTATCAGCATGCCGGCCTGTAAAATATACAACATACTTTTTAGCTCAGGAGCTTTCAACAGCGTTGCGATATAAGGCGTAAAAATGAACATCAGGATAGCCGTTACAATCGTGATAAACGCATTGATAAACAGGGCGGCACTCAAGACATATTTTTCTTCTTCAGGTAAACTGTGGTTAATAAATTTGATCAGGGAAGTTTTCACCAATCCCTGCCTGATCAGTTCGATAATAGACGTGATCGTCATGAACATGGCCCACACCCCCATTTCCTCTTTCGTTAAAGCGCGTTTCGCCAGGATCATCGTGACAAGTAATCCCGATAATGGCACGGATAATTTTTGTAACCCGCTGAAAAAACCCGAATGGATCCAGCCCTGGTATTTTGCTGTAGTGGACATACTTAGCGATTGTTCTCCAGGGACGCGCTGCTGGCTACAGGTTTAATAAAAGTGTGTGTTGATTCTTTTTTGTCTTCTTTCTCTAACGTAAATATCCAGCGCATATTAAATTTAACGGCAAGTTTATACAAAATGATGGGGCCGATCAATCCCGCAGTAATGCCAGAGATCAGGATCAGCGGCACATTGGTCACGCCAAGGAATTTTGTCAGGATGATTCTCACGCAGGCGAAAATAATCACGTGCGAAACATAAATATAAAGTGAATGACGACCAAGCTCAGGCAGCCAATTCAGGATCTTTACCCGTTGCATTACGAATGTAAGATTGATGATGAAAGCACAACCTACAATAGCAATCAGCAGGAAAGCAAAGGGCTGGTAATATTCTACAAACATATATTTTGCATTGGCATGATCCAGATTCGCCCAAAGAAAATATGCCTGTGCGAGGATAAATGGCAACAGCATGGCTGACAATAATTTTCCAGATTCGAACCACTTAAAATTTTTCCTGTCTGTAATCACCCGGCTGATCGCATCACCAATCGCGTAAAAAATATAATTATGCAGGATATCACTCACGAAACCTACATTAATACTTTTTTGGTACAGTAGGGAAGAAATATAAAAAGCGGCCAACCCGATCATCAGCTGGTAGCGGACGGAAAGTTTAAGTACCTGCTTCGCGAACGCATACAACACAGATACATTGAACAATGCATATAAATACCAGAATTGTGCGATCTCGCGGGGTAGGTAAAAAAGATGTAAATAGGATTCCGGCGTTGGATGGCCATTGGTATATTTTGAGAAAACCATCTGCAAACTAAGTTGCAAGAAGCCCCACAAAAAATATGGATAGAGGATACTCCTCATTTTCGTTTCTACAAAGTTTGGCAGGCCTCTTTTCTGCAAACTGCCGGCAACAAAAATGCCGGAGATAATGAAGAATAATGGCATACGAAAACTGAAGAAAAAGATGTTCAGGTATTCGAGGAACATATAATGATCCACCGGAACACCAGACTCTTTCAATCCTTCAAAATTATGACGGTAGACAACGAGGATGATCGCGATACCCCGTGCATAATCAATCCATGTAAGCCGTGGAGGTTTCATGTACAAAACGGTTTATCAGAAATTGATGTTTTCGGTCAGCACATCATTAAGCACTGCCCCTTGGTTTTTTGCACCCAACTCGGTAAGGAATTTCAGCGACTCATCATCTGCATGTGAGATAGAAGAAGCTGCCGAGAACACCGGGAACACGCCTTCTGCATAACGCGAAATTTCTTTGCTGTCTGCAAAATCATTAAGCGCGGCAGCTTCAATAAAAATATAATCAAAAGACGCCTTCACTTTTTCCAGCAGGGCAGTCATATCTAAATTATACAGTGCTTCAGAAGGCGTAAAACTTCCTTCTTTACAACCGATAAGCGCCAGACCTTCCGTGCTGGTTGGCGTCCATAACTTACCTGCTGTGAAAGCTGAATCAATATCTGCATTTTCAGCGATATCCTGGATCATGACCTCAGGAGAATATTTTGCTGTGAGCGAGTTGTGCCCGAAATTTAAATCGATAAGCAACACTTTCTTTTTGCTCAAAAGTAAACTTGCTGCCAATGCTTCCACGACAGTCGTTTTGCCTGTTGCTTTTTGTGTACTTGTGATGAGGAACACTTGCTGCCCGCTGTTGGTGACCTGGTGTCTTAATTTGCGGATATTGTTCTTGAAAATATTTTCTTTTTTGAATTTCTTCCCATCATTTTCATTGATGACAATGTCTGTTACATTTTGTTTTTTCAATGGAAGATGATTCAACACTGCAGCCAGTTTCATTTTCAGGTGCTTCCTGAAGATGGTGGGTGTCTTCAATGTAGGATCAAATATCTCCAGGAAAAGAAAGATCACTGATGAAAGAAATAGCATTGACATGCCCGACAATAACATCGTCAGCATGGTCTTTTTGGATTCAGGATCAATGGCTGGCTGGCCAATCCTCGTCTGAATGAAGTTTGTTGTTGGATCATCTTTCACAAGCCCTTCTGCCTGTGTATATTTTTCGATAACCGATCCTAACTGTTTATTTTCAATATCAAGCTGAGATTTGATCGCATCAATTTTTACATCTGAACCCGCTGACGCTTTATTGCTGAGTCCTGTGTACTTCCTGATCCTTGAATTATAATCCTCAATTGTGGAACGCGCTGCATTCAACATCGCATTCTCTTCTGCAATTTTTGATGTGAGGTCGTCAATATCTTTTGCATTTGATTTTGGCCGTGAAGACCCCCCGCTGCTAATTTTGGCGTTGATTTGGCCACGTAAATCTGCAATTTGTTTTTCGAGGTCTGCGTCAGAACCGCCTTTCCTGGCCAGTTCTGCCTGTAGGTCATTGCGTTTATTAGTCAGGCGTAAAATTTCTTCTTTATTATTTGATGGCGCCGCTGTTGTAGTTGCCGCTCCACCGGTTAATGTTTTCAAACGTTCTTCCAAATATTGCTTGCGGTTGGCATGTTCATTCTCTTTACTTTTTTCTTCGGCCAGCTTCGTTTCTAATTCCTTCACCGTTTCCATCGCGCTGGTGCTTAAGCTGACAGGATCAATACTACCCTGGCTCTGTTTCGCTTTAAACAAATTTTCGCCAAGGCTATCTACTTTAGACTGCTGGGCAGTCACCATTTTTTTAATGCCTTCAGCATTTTCTTCTGTTCGCTGCGAGGTTAAATTTTTATAATAATTTAAGAATTCCTGGCCCATATTATTTACCACAAGAGAGGAAAGCAAAGGATTTTCGGAGCGGAAAATGATATCCAGGTAATCTGTTCTTCCAACACGCTCGATCGTCATAAATTCCAGGATCGATTCATAATCGTAGCGATATAACTTTACATATTCGATGATGTTTATCTCGCCCTCTACGTCGGAGCGCAACAATTCATTCTTGTTTATCTTGTCTATGAGAACACGTTTGGCTGTTTCCTTGGGTACCAATTTATAGATACCAGATTCCATCTGTTTTTTAGACAGCGGGCGATAGGCTTTTGCAGGATTGTCCATATCGTGCAGCATCAGTTTATAGGCCATAATGCTGACTACTTTGGGAGATTTGAATGTTTCAATCGCATTATTGAATTTGACATCTGCTGTGAACAGGTCAATGGCAGAAGTACCATCGATCAAACGCACTTTTTCCGCGGTAAATCCGGTAGAATATTGTGCCTGGGACACGAACAGGGGCTTCTTAAACATCAGGAAAACGAACGCTGCAATAACTGCGAGAGCAGACAGTCCGATGATGATCCATTTCCGGCGAAATAAGACTTTAAAAAAATAAACTAAATCCATTTTGAAAATTATTTTTGGTTGTTAAGCGGGTAAGCGCGTGGTTGATCGCGGAGGATGGATCTATTGTTCTGGTGATTGCAAATGTAGATAAGTTAACCTTTACTCATCAACCGCCTATGTTCTTTAACAGTTATATAAATCTCCTGAACTAATCTTTCGGTAGGTGGTAGCGCATGCGTTTGTGAAAATATTCAGAGAAACGACTGAGTTCTTTTTTGATCCTGGTACTCATCACTTTTGAAAAGCTACCGCTCTTTTTAAGGGTTCGTACTCCAGTCCAAACCCGGCCTTTGCGTGAACGCACAGGTTTTACTTTACCATACTTCATCAGGTCATAACACATGCGTCCGTCTTCTCCATGATTCTTATTCATGTAAAAACCTTCTTTCAGGCCAAATTCTTTTACGAAACCCATGCTCATGCCATATGAATTCAGGAAAGGCCTGTTGAGCTGCCGAACCTCGGCAATTGCATCTTTAAAAGTTTCCAGGATTGACAACTGCCAGCGCGAAAATCCTGGTTCGCTGATAAAAGAATATCGCCCATAAACAGACACTACGCCAGGGGTTTCCAAAGCTTTTACCAGATTATCTACCCAACAATCCGGGTAAATACAATCAGAATCGGCGAGTAAAATATATTTCCCCCGGGCATGCTCCATCCCCATCTGGCGGCCGGGTCCCCAGCCTTGTATCGGCTGGAAGAAATTGCGGATATGAAGTTTGTCGAGGGTTTCCTGCGTTCTATCAGTGGAATTATTATTAACTACAATGATTTCGATTGGAACTGTTGTTTTTGTTCGGGATAAACTACCGACGGTGCGGAGAATGTCGACCTCTTCGTTCCAGGCGGTGACAACGATACTGGCTACGGGATTGTCAGACTGCATTTTATCGAGCCTGGAGTTGATATCAGTAAAGACACTCTCAGGAATCTGATCATATTTTTCATACGGGTATTCAAAAGCCTTTATCCATGCAGGGTTTCTTAAAATGTTCATAACAAGACATTACGTATTTAAAGAATTCAGAAGTAAGGTTAAGCTCAGGTTTTCTCAACTTCCTGTTGAAAAAAAATCTGGTATTTTAAAAATACCAGATTTTTTCGTTTTAAAGTGAGGTTTTTCTAGTTGACTTTTATCAGTTTCACTGATTTACTCATTTTGCCATCGATCAAAATATTGATCACATAACTACCTGGGGCAATTGAAATCCCAACAGGAAGTTCTGCTGATACAACGTTTCTTCCTTTCATCGCATTGATTCCATTGCTTTTGAAAATAAGTTTTCCGTTGATGTCATATAACATAATGGTTACCGCAGTGGCTTTCATGTTTTCCAGTTCAACCTGGATCCTGTTTGTGAAAGGATTCGGGAAGACCTTGATATTTTTTGTAATCTCTTCGGTAATAACAGGCGTTGCAGGCTTAATATTACCCAATGCGTTCTGAGTTGTGACTGCTGTAACGTCAGGGCTTAGTATTCCGCGACCTGCAATTGGCGGAGCTGCAGGAACACCATTTGGATAAAGGGTATTAACGATTGGCTCATCAGCACTGTTATCATCAAAGTATTCAATCGTGAATGCACCGGTAAACGTGTAGGGCGCGCCAGATGCAGTTTTCACATCCAGTACCAATTCACCATCACTATTCGGCGTGAGTTTATCCAGGTAAACAACTTTTGAGTCATTGTAATAACTGTTTAATTCAACCGTTTTGCCATTACAGCTATAGTGCCCGATCGTGTAGTTCACATTGGTATTGCTACCAAAACAACCGATCCGATATTTCTTACTCAGATCAAGGTTTTTGAATTTCACCTGTGAAGTTTGACCCGCATCTGACCAGTAATTACTAACCATTACGTTTGACGGGAAGATTCCTGTTCCGGATAATCCTGCGAAACCTGCTCCATTAAACTCTTTAGTAATCGTCATTTCGTAGCCGGTATTAACGAGGCCGGTATTAATGAGATTAGGGAAAGTTGCTCCTTGTGTGGAAGGAGAACTTGTGCTGTTCCAGGGTGACGGTGCCGCCTGTGCTGCATTCACGTTCAGGTTAATCAGTATCAGTTTAGCAGCCAACACAGCAGTAGCCACGTTCGAATAAGCACTTTTGGTTGCGCCTTTTACGGCTAACACTTTATACCAGTAGCGTGCATTAGATGTAAGGCCGGTATTCGTGTAGGTTGTCACGTTTGCTGCCGTAGTTGTAACCAATGCGAAGCCTGAAGTCGCTGAAGTGGAAGACTGCCAGATTTCGAATCCGGTTTCATTGTTGCTCCTGTCGCCCCATGTTAATTTGATCTTATCTGTTTCCAGGATCGTTTCTGCAAAAAGGTCTGCAGGACGAACAACCGGGGTTGCGCTATTGTATTCGCGAATTACAACACCATTCAGGCAGAGAATATAATTAGCTGCGAGTTTGTTAATCGTAACCTGGATCACCCCTGACGCATTCGGACTAAGACCATTCAGGTTAGCCAGCACATTTGTATTGTACTTACCATCAACAGTAACCACCTGGCTTCCGTTCGTGAACGTGACAACTGCTGCGTTTCCGGCGTGGAAATTCGTAAGGAAACCGATGCTGTAAAGTTTAGCAGGATTCAGGCCATTGAACTCGATAATGTGATTGCCATTTGTGTAGGTGTTGAAGCTGGTCTTCATAACATTATCCGGGAACACGCCAGAGTTATTTCCTGTAGTCATACCGATACTTAAACCACCATTCCACTGATCGAGGAATTTGAAACCATAAGTGGTTGTAACGTTCGCATCATCTTTGATGTTGTTGTAATTGTAACCTGCGAACGGATAACCCAGGAAGTTATTCCATGGTGCCGCCTGTGCAGGAACGCCTTCCGGACCGAAGTTCAGGTACGTTGTTCTTAAGCTGCTGTCCGTTACTGTTACATTGAATAATTTACTTGAACTTGCACCGGCATTGTCGGTAACCTTAACAAGGATGTTTGCGTATACGCCCAAATCATTCACCGTTGGTGTAAAGATGATATTTCCGGTTCCGTTACCTGTGTTTTGATACACAGCGAATGCCGGCAAATTAGTAACAGTTGTTGTAAGGATATCTCCCACATCGTCGGTAGAACTGATTCCAACTGTTGTTGTAGCACCGCCTTTAGCAATTACATCTGTGATCGCACCCAGGATTGGCGCTTTATTAGTAGAGGTCACGCTGACAACATTCGTAAATCCTGAAGTTCCCACCGAATTGGTAGCAGCTAATTTGTAGTAATAGTTTACACTGCTCAGCACCGTATTGTCAACATAAGTTGAGTCGTTTGCATTTGCTCCAACCGGATTCAGCACAGTGAACGGGCCTGCAGGATTTGTTGCGCGGGAAACAAAATAATTGCTCTCGTTGTAGGCAACATCTGTCCAGCTTAGTTTGATCGTACCGTTGCTCAATGCAGCTCCTGCAAAGTTCGTTGGAAGAACAGGTGCAGTACCGTCATCAAATGGTTTTTCCAGAACAACTGCATTCACCATACCGTAAGGCGTAGCTGCACCCTTGCTCATGTTCACGGTGATGTTACCTGAAGCATCTGCAACAATACCGTTAAAGGTTACCGTATTTGTTTTGTTGTTATCTACATAAAGTGGTTTCGCAACACCGTTAATCGTGTACACCGTTGTTCCGTTATTGCCAAGACCTGTCCAGGCACTGCTACCAAACAATGTAACGTTGTATTTGGAACCGACAGTGAGGCCTTTCAAATTAAAGTCAACTGTTTCCGGCGCACCGTAAACACCGAACCAGAAATAATCTTTGATCACCGCATCAGGATAAACTCCCGAGTTGTTATAAGTAACTGCACCGGCATCGCCCGCGTTCCAGTTTGTATTTAGAAACTGGATTCCGACGTTCGTTGTTTGTCCGTCTGAATTTACCAGGTTATTTGTATTCACAGTGGCAATCGTGTTCCATGGTGCCGGAGGATTGGCACTGTTGTATTTCATGCTCATGTAGATCCTTTCAACAGGTGGAACTACATCCGTGACTGTAATATTAAATGTTGCAAACTCGCTGCCACCGGCGCCATCGTTAGCGATAACTTTTACCGTGTAAACTCCTGCGTGAGCGAAACCCGGAGCTACAGTCAGACTGCCTGCACCATTTCCTGCATCTGCAATTGTTACAAAAGAAGGCCCTGCACTTATTGCCCATGTTAATGTAGCGTTGCCATCCTGATCTGTTGCGTTTAGCGGAACAATTGTAGAGCTTCCTTCTGCAACTGTCATGTTGGATAAGGCAGTGATAACCGGCGTATAATTTTCATTTACCGTTAAAGCAAAAGCTGTTGTGTCTTTACCACCATTATTATCTGCGATCACTACAGAGAAATTGTAAACACCCTGGTCAGTGAATGCTGGTGAGAGGTTAAGGCTGGCTGTACCGTTTCCTGTATTCACAAAATTTGCAAAACCAGGAAGTGGATTCAATAAACTGAAAGTCAAAACTTCCCCGTCAGCATCTGTTGCAGAAAGTGCCAGTGCTTTCACGGCGTCATAACGCATCGTGAAGTTGCTGACGTTTTCAATGACAGGAATATTGTTTAATGTTTTTGCAGGAACATCAGTACTGAAGGCAGAATTTCCGCCAACACCGATTGCCCTGATCTTATAATAGTAAGTGGTATTCGGGAACAAGCCATTGTCGTTATAAACGAACGAAGCAGTTGCATTCGCTCCTACAGTCGTTAGCAAACGATAACTGATAGCATTCGCTACCGAACGATATATTTCAAATCCTGTTTCGTTGTTTGAATTGTCGGCAATCGTAAGTTTGACTGCAACAGGTGATTGAGCAACTGCACTGGTGATCGATGTTGCAGTCGGAACTGAAGGTAATGCGCCGGTAGTGTCAGCACCATATGCCTGTGTCATCATCGACAGGATACCACTTGCATCCAATGGTTCGGTAATAATATCTACATCGTCGATCAGTCCACCATAATTGGTAGAAGAAGTTGATGAGTTAAATGCATTGCCCGAATTTGTTGCGCCAATTCTTGAAAGGCTTGTAGAACTTCCCACTGAAGTAAACGGCAGTGGCGTAGATACTTTTTCGATGCCATTAATAAACAGTTTCAAAACGTCCACGTTATATACCATTGTAACATGGTTCCAGCCGTTAGCGATCCAACCTGGAGTTGTAGAAAGGCTGTTCACAATAGCAGTACTGCGCACATTGTTGCTGGCGATACCAGCTTGTAACGTATTTGCGTTGATTCTTAAAGAAAGGCCATTGTCTGCCCCGCCTAAATCAAGGATAATTTTATTCGACAACAACATTGTCGCACTCGTAGGTTTGATCCAGGCAGAAACGGTACGTGTTGTATAAGCATTGCTCGGGAACTTACCTGCGCTGCTGAATGCCATGTCTGCATATTGATTGCTGCCATTCAGGTTCAATGAATGAGTACCTTCTTTTTTATCTGCAGCATTATAAGTGGGGCTGCTTCCGGCAGTAAGATTACGTGCGTTACCACTGCCATCATTCATATTGTTATCGAAACTCCATGCACCTTCCAGTACGCTGATAAATGGAGATTGTCCCATATTATTGACAGCGCGTACTTTATAAAAATAAATGGTAGAGGCAGCTAAACCAATTGAATCGGTAAAGCTTGTAGCATTAGCGGCTGCGGTACCAACAGGGATATAAGAACCAAGCAAGCTTGTTGAACGCACTACTTCAAAACCCGTTTCGTTACTGCTTTGATCAGCCCAAGTAATATTGACTTTATTATATGAGAAAGCTGTTACTTTCAGCGAAGACGGCTGAACAGGTAATGCACTTAAAGGAATCGTCACCGCATCAGTGAATGCTGAATTTGGAATTTTCTGACGGGCAATCCCACCGGCAACATTCGCATAATAGACGTCCATAACTTCACCACCTCCTGCTTCGAAGAAAGTAATTGCAATTGGGTAGGTGCCAACTGCAAGTGTGATAGTGCCTGTTTTAGATGTTGTTCCGTGAGCACCATCATTGTTAACTAATGGTACAGCACCAAAGCTATATGGCGTATTGATGTATAACTTACTTCCATCATCAGAACTCGTTTCGAAAGTATAAGTTCCGGCAACAGTAATATTAATGAAACCTTCCCATAAGAAAGCGAAGTTGTCATTTTGATTACGAACTGTAATATCAACGTTTGGAGAATTACCCGTCTTAACCGGGATCAGCGCATTGAAATCCGGTAACACGCTCCAGCTTCCCTGGTAGTATTTGTAATTCAACCCTTGTAAAGCCGCAGTGCCACTCACCTGGTTGCTTGCGGGCGACACGTTTCCTGTAATATCTCTGGCTTTAACAACAAATCCGTAAGTCTGTAAGGTTGTCAGGCCATTTACAGTAAAGGTTGTAGCAGAAGTGCTGTAAGACTTCAGCCCATTTACATAAACATCGTATTTAAATACTCCTACATCATCAGTCGCGTCATCCCAAGCCAGTGTTACAGATGTTCTTGTCGTAACTGTTACACGCAGGTTTGGTGGCGCTGTCGGAGCTACCACATCAGATTTTGTGATTGTAGAGATTTCACTGCTAACTGCCGAAGCTCCGTTGTTATTTACGGCTCTCACAGCATAATAATATCTTGTGTTAGCAGATAAGTTTTGATCAAGGTAGCTGATAACATCAGCACCAATTTTCGCTATCAGTTTAAATCCTGTACCGGAAGTGGTACTGCGATATACTTCAAAACCCGTTTCGTTATTAATTGGTGTCGGATTATTATCCCACTCCAACTGAACAGCGGTATTCGACAATGCCACTGCATTCAAATTACTTGCAGGATCCGGCAGGTTGATACCGTTAGCGGCCATCACCACAAAGGGAGCAGAGAAGTTACTGCTACAACCGTATTGTTCCGTCACCATCACTTTATATTGTCCAACAGGTGCATTGTATTTGCTGGTTGTACTCACAATCGTATTGTCACTGATCCTGCGCCATTCGTAAGATGCATAGTTGGCAGGAACCATTAAAGGCACAGTAGTATTCCCATCTGGTGCGGGAAGAATATGCGTAAACATTCCGTTGATCGCAATAGGCGGTGTTACGGTAGCTTGTTTTTGTGAGATGACAACCGGTGCAGGTGACCAGTCAGACCAAGCCGAAGTAGCTGTCCTTTTAAAACGGCCGCGATAAGTTCCGTATTGAGTAACGGTAAGATCTTTTAAGGTGGCACCGGGGATGGTTACCCCGTCTTTGCTCCACTCGTATGCAGCAAATCCGGACTGCAGTCCCAATTTTGCATTTACGGATTCGTTGGGACAAAACGCGTCACGTTGGAAATACACTAGCGGGTTCGCCTTATGCGCAGCATTAACAAATGGCCAATACTTGGCATCAGCCCAATACGAATTCCAGGCGCCGTGGCCCTGGTCTTCAAAATAACTTTGCTTGATATTTCCTCCGAGATTACGGTATGAGTTGATGATATCTGTAACAACAGATGGATAAGGTGCAACATCCTGTCCACCATTACCTACTAAAATAGGGATAGTAATATGACTGGCGAAGTAGTTGACATCTTCATATTGGGAAGCCGAAATGGGCTCCATTGCGGCTGCGTATTTTGCATTGGCAGCTGTTTGCGGAAAATCCCAGCAAGCTTGCCCGCCGGAAGAAAGTCCACCTATGTTGATCCTATCTATATCCAGCTTTACATATTTAACCAGCGAATCCATGAGGTCGTGCAACGCAGGGAAATAGCTTTGCATGTAACCACCCTGACTCTGTGGATATACTAAAAATCCGTCAAAAGTTCCGTCGTCTACTTTCTCGGCATGTAACTGACCACCATGAACCAGATGAAACTCATTGTCATAAACAGGTCCTGGTTCTCCAAGGCCATGAAAGAAAAAGATAGCAGGGTATTTTTTACCGTCTGCTATATTGTGCTGATATGATTTAGGGAATTTGAGCCTGAAGGCCATTCCTTTAAAATAATATGATTTGTACCCGTAGGAATATGGGTTCCAGGCCAAACGGCTGGTATGCCCCCACTTACTCATAACTCCCCAGGTTGGAATCGCCGGTTGATTTGTAGCAGTAAAAACTACATCGGGATCGGCCGGGTTCAATACATTCGCCTGCCCGTTGGCAGTTTGGCTCATGATTGCAGAAAGTGCGATAAAAACTAGGGTAAAAAACTTTTTCATTCCTGTAAGGTTTAATTGTACGACGGTTTGGAACAGGAATTGAATTATACGGAGGTATTCGTATCTGGTAATTGCTCATGCTGGTTTCAAAGCATGTGGAGATATTGAACTTAAGTGTTGGAACTTAAAAGAGGGCAGCTTTAAAGAGGAATATGAATTGTGGTCGCTTCGGTAAAAAGCTATTTTGAATACGCAAAAGTTGCATAAATGTTTGACTATAACAAATAAATTTTTTTATTTCTATAAAAAAATCAAATTTTATCTTCTTTATCACCGTCTTCTCCGTTGAGAATGACCGTATTCCCGCTAAAAAATATTCATGTTATTTATTAAAATCCTGTTTTGGGTCAGTCTTTTTATTGTTTTCTACAGTTATCTCGGCTACGGAATACTGGTTTGGATATTGATAAAAATCAGGCACCTTTTCTCTAAGAATGCTCCAAAAGTTCGGGCAGGCTCATTTGAACCTGACGTCACCCTCATCGTAGCTACGTTCAATGAGGAACTGATCATTCGCGAAAAAATCGCCAATACTTTCGCTCTTAATTATCCAAAAGATAAACTGAAACTGATTTTCACCGCGGATGGATCCAATGACCGGACGGTTGAGATCATCAGCGAATTCCCCCGGATCCAGCTATTTTTCAAACCTGAACGTGAAGGAAAAGTAGCGGCTATTAACAGGGTGATGGGCCATGTAACCACGCCCTTCACGGTTTTTAGCGATGCCAATACCTTATTGAACCGTGACTGTATCCGTGAAATTGTTAAGCATTACCAGGATGAAAGTATTGGAGCGGTTTCCGGCGAGAAAAAAGTGATTGACCTTTCTGCGACGCAAAACACCGCCGGCGCTGGCGAAGGGCTTTATTGGCGCTATGAATCGGTTTTGAAGAAGCTAGATGCTGAATTTTACACCGTGGTTGGCGCAGCAGGTGAACTATTTTCCATACGGACTGAGTTATTTGAACCGGTTGGAAACAATATCCTGCTCGACGACTTTATTATCTCCATGAAAATATGTCGCAAAGGATATCGAGTAATGTATGAACCGGGGGCTTATGCTTCTGAAGCGCCATCTATGACCATGAAAGATGAACAGAAACGCAAAATCAGGATCAGTGCCGGCGGATTTCAGTCTGTACTGATGCTGAAAGACCTGTTGAATATATTTAAATATGGCCGTTTATCCTTCCAGTACATTTCCCACAGGGTGCTTCGCTGGATCGTTTGCCCTGTTTTGTTACCCATAATTTTGCTAACTAACCTCTACCTGTACCTGCAAACGCATGAAAAAGTATTTGCTGTTTTACTCGCGGCACAAATTATTTTTTACGTCGCTGCTTTCACCGGCTGGCTGTTCGCCCTGCGCGATAAAAAAATAAAACTTCTTTATATTCCGTACTATTTTACTTTCATGAATGCCGCGCTGTACATGGGTTTCATACGATTTACCAACAACAAACAATCGGTGTTATGGGACAAGGCAAAAAGAAAATTGTAATGGCCATTTGTTACCTGGGCTTATACCCTGTTGCGGTAAAATTTTAAAAAAAATTAAAAATTATTTTGCCAATCCGATTTTTTATCTAGTTTTACACCACAAGAGTTTATCTCCCTCTGAACAAAAGTTTTTCAATTCCTACCAAAAACACGTATTCCACGTAGTAACGTAATCCTTACAAGACCGCTTCATCTCTGATATCTAATGTATTATTCTATTTAATACTCCGAATAGCCATCGACCTATTTTCCAATTTATCCCTTTGAGGAATTTTAATCTAATAACGCCAGTTATTTACACTTAAAACCTTGAACCGTGATAAAAAAAACGATTTTAACTATAGAGGATAGTAACGCATTAAGTTTCTTGATGTCTACAGTTCTTAAAAAAGATTTTGCTGTGACCTCCGTAAAAAGTTGCAGCGATGCCCTGTATCATTTACAGGACGACCTGAATAAAGACTTGATCATCCTGGATATTCCGGATGCCGATTCTGATAATTTTGAATTACTGGAACATATTTCCACAAGTGCTGTTTTCAGTAATATCAGGACCGTTGTGATTTCTAATTCTGATGATGAAACCTTAAAAAGCAAAACGGTAGAATTGGGTGCTTCCCTTTTCTTAACCAAACCTTTTGATCCTGTTTTCCTGTCTGATAAAGTTCGTTCGCTGATTTACCTTGACGGTAAAGAAGGCATTCGCAAAAGAAGAACCTCATTCAATTTAAACATTTTTTAACCCATCTCTGGTTCTGACTATCGCTTACCTCGATGAATGAACTACACGATTAAATATTGTTTATGGACAGCTCCATTAAAATCGGAAAGACAGGAGTATTTGAGGCCGAATTACCCGGCATTCATCTCACCGCTCAAAATTCCTTCCTGTTTATCGGCAACGACAGCGCCGCAAGGGAAGAATATACTGCTGCTTTCTGCAATAGCCTTTTTGCGGAACAATACGAAGATGCAAAAACTTCTTTGATCGAATCCCCCATTGCTCCCGAACTTATTGTTATAGACATGCCGCTTAACCATGTTGAGCTGGTAGCTTTTAAAGTTTGGCTCGGAAGCAGTGAATTCAAAAATATACCGGTGATCTATAACGAGGCAGCTTTGAAAGCGACCGAGATCAAGCAACTGTACAGTCAAAAGCTCGTAGATGATGTTGTTAACCTCCGTTCCAATTATCGTCGCCTCCCTTACAAGGCAAAATTCATCCAAAAGATCAAAGGCAGTTTTCGTACCGTTAAAGCTCTAAGCCGCGGGCAATTAAAGGATAATGGTTGCTCCCGTGTTTCCTATCTGCAAAAGACGGTCGATATTGTTCTGTCATCGATTGCGATCCTGTTTTGCCTGCCACTCTTTGTCCTGATAGCGATCGCTATCAAACTGGAGTCACGCGGACCGATCTTTTACAGTGCAGAACGTGCCGGTAAAGGTTTCCGTGTTTTCAAATTCTTTAAGTTCCGCACAATGGTTGTGGATGCTGATAAAAAAATCAAAGAACTGGCTGACCTTAATATCTACCAGTCTACTGAAAAAGTTCCCGCTTTCTTCAAAATCCAAAATGATCCACGTGTTACGCGCGTGGGCTCCTTCCTGCGCAATACGAGCCTGGATGAACTTCCTCAATTATTCAATGTGCTTAAGGGCGACATGAGTATTGTAGGTAACAGGCCGTTACCGCTTTACGAAGCATCCACACTTACCACTGATGAGTGGGCAGAAAGATTTATGGCACCGGCAGGCATTACCGGCCTGTGGCAGGTGTCTAAACGCGGCAAAGAAGATATGAGTACGGAGGAAAGAATCCTGCTAGATATCAATTATGCGCGTCATCGCAGCCTTCGCGGTGATCTCAAGATCATGCTTCAGACGCCAACGGCGTTATTACAAAAAACCAACGTATAACCTACGGCCTTACCTCGGCCACCACACTAAATAAATTAAAACTGATGCGAACCTTAAAAGAGGACAATCCATTTGTTTCAATCGTTACACTCAATTGGAACGGAACCGATGTCACCTGCGAATTTTTAGAAAGTACACGAAATTTCACGTACAAAAATTATGAGATCATTGTTGTCGACAATGGCTCTAACGAAGATCCCACTGCAAGAATCCTGGCGGGAAATTATCCGAACGTAAAAATTGTAAAAAGCCCTGTGAACCTCGGTTCTGCCGGCGGTAATAATTTTGGCATGCGCCATTCGAGGCCTGATTATGATTTTTGCTTCCAGGTAAACAATGATGCAGAAGTAACACCTGATCTGATCGAAAAATGCCTGGAACCTTTTTACATGGATCCAACTATCGGCGTGGTATGCCCGAAGATCCGTTTTCACCACAACCCTACTGTTATCCAATATGCAGGCTTTAATAAAATGAGCATGCTTACCGGCAAAACAACCGCTGTTGGAAGCCTTGAAGTGGATAACGGTCAGCATGACGTATCCGGTTTTACACATAGCGCTCACGGATGCGCAATGATGGTAAAAAGAGAAGTGATCGATAAGGTGGGCATGATGGCGGAAAAATATTTCGTGTATTATGACGAATCAGACTGGAGTGCACGCATCATTAAAGCAGGTTATAAGATCTACTACCAGGCTCAGGGCCTGATCTTTCATAAAGAATCAATGAGCATGGGTAAAGCCAGTGCCGTAAAGGTTCATTTCATGACGCGTAACCGCATTCTTTATATGCGCCGACACGCAAGCCTTGGACAATTTGCCGTATTTATTGGCTTTTTCGGCCTGCTTACCGTTCCTAAAACAGTGCTGAAATTTGCTGCAAAAAAGGAATTCAAACACCTGAAATCCTTTATTAAAGGCATTACCTGGAACCTTACCACTTCCAAACATTCCGTAGTATAATCATTTATTTGACTACAGGGAAGTATTGCTACGCAATGCAAGGCGATCTTATGCGAAATAAAATCGCTGGCTGACGGAATTCTTTACTATTTTGTAACTCACTAATGCCCCAACTGCAAAGAAAAATACGCGTTTTAGAGTGCATCCGCCAGGGACAGATCGGTGGTGGCGAAAGTCACTTGCTCAGTCTTGTCGAAAACCTGGACCGCAATCTTTATGAACCTGTGGTGTTATCTTTCACAGACGGGCCGATGATCGATCGCTTAAAAGCGATGAATGTGCCAACGCATATCATCCACACCGAAAAGCCTTTTGATATCAGGAAATGGAAGAAAGTGAAGCAGTTGATCCTCGGGGAGAAAATTGACCTCGTTCATGCGCACGGCACCCGCGCCAATTCCAACGTGTTTTGGGCCGCGAAATCATTAAAATTACCCATCATTTATACTGTTCACGGCTGGTCATTTCATGGAGACCAACATCCGCTCGTTCGTAAGATCCGTGTGGGCGGTGAAAAACTCCTCACTTCAAAAATGGATGTGAATATTTCCGTCTCGGATTCCAACAAAAAATCGGGGCAGAAATATCTCCATAATTTTAATTCAGAGGTGATCAATAACGGGATTGACCGGAAGCGCTTTAACCCGCAGGGGAATTTTAAAAATATCCGCGAAGAACTTGGAATTAGTTCCGGGGAAACGCTGGTGCTGTTTATTGCCCGTTTCACTTCACATAAACAACCGTTGGCTTTACTGAAAGCTTTTGCGGTAGCAGTGGAGAAAAATCCCTCATTAAAATTATTAATGGTTGGTGACGGCGATGAAAAAGCCGAAGCCTTACAACTCGTAAAACAGTTGGGCATTCAAGAACGCGTAATCTTTCAATCATTTCGCCAGGATGTTCCGGATGTACTCGCTGCTGCAGATATTTTTGTGCTGCCATCTCTATGGGAAGGATTACCAATCGGCCTACTGGAAGCAATGAGTATGGGGAAAGCCGTGATCGGCACCAACGTAGATGGAACCTGCGAAGTGATCGAACATAAGAAGAACGGTTTGTTAATAGAATTAAGTAATTTGACCGAAGATTTAGCAGCGGCTATCGTGCAAATCAGTACGGATGAGCAGATGCGAAAAGAATTTGAAACGAATGCCGTACTTACGGTCAAAAATAAATTTGACGCCGCTGCCATGACAAGGCAAATTGAAACGGTTTATGCAGCGTTGACCCGGAAAGATAATCATCACCAAGAAAAAGTTTACAATGGAGTTTGAGAGAATTGCTGACATTAAGCGTTTGAATTTTATCATTGATACATTAAAAGAAAAGCTCCCTCAGGGCGCAGTTGTGCTGGATGTGGGATGTGGCAATGGCGTTATTTCGCGAAGCCTGGGGAAAGAAGGATTTAATGTTTATGGTGTTGACATCAGCGAGAAAACAATACAGAAAGCAAGACAGCTAAACATTTATCCCAACGTAAAGTTTGATGTAAAAAGCGCCGAACAATTGGTTGCAGAAGGGGTGAAATATAACGCGGTCATCTGTAGTGAAGTACTCGAACATTTAAACGAACCTGCAAAATTATTAGAAGTATTATACCAGTCAATAACGGATGACGGCGTTCTGATCGTTACTGTTCCTAATGGACAAGGGCCCCGTGAAGTTTTTGTGACAAAACCGATCATCAACCTGCAGAAAAAAAATAACCTTGTCTGGAAAACAGTGCAGAAGACAAAATCTGCATTGGGTTACAAGGGAACGACTGCACAATCTGATGCCAGTGACCTGACGCATATCCAGTTCTTCACAAAAAATTCATTGGAACAACTGGCTGAAAAGACAAAATTTAAAATCATGAAGTTTGGGAAAACAAATTTCGTTGAAGATGTTTTCCCTTTCTCTTTTCTTGCAAAGCGATTAAAGGTTTTACAGAAAATGGATTGTGCAATTGCGGAATGGCTGCCGTATGGCTGTACCGGTGGCTTCGTTACGGTTTGGCAAAAAAATAAATCCTAAATGGAGATTGTTATTGCCATACTTAAATACCTTTTTTATGCCGCGAATATTATCGTTGCCTTCTATTTCTTTGTTCCAATACTGCTTTTCGCGCTGCACTATCTTACCGGCGGAAAACGAAAAAATCTATTACAACGTTACCCCGTAAAGTTCAACAAAGATTTTGATTTTGCAGCAATCGTTACTGCCCACCAGGATACCAGATTTATCGCACCGCTCGTTGATTCTTTTCTTAAACAAGCTTATAGCAATTTTACGCTTTATGTTGTGGCTGATGATTGCCCTGATGTTCAAGCGTATTATAACGATCCGCGTATTGTAATTCTCAAACCCGAGGTGGCATTGCATTCTAAAATAAAGTCTATCCACTACGCGATCGATCATTTCAAAAAGGAACACGATGCAATGATTATTTTCGATAGTGATAATCTTGTTCATCCAAATTACCTGCAAAATCTAAATCACTATTTCCAGCGTGGCTTTCGCGTTGTACAGACACATATGCTCTCAAAGAACACCGGCAGCACTTACGCGAAACTGGATTCTGTGGGGCATATCTATTATACATTTCTCGAACGTACTGTAAAAATGGAACTGGGGATTTCTTCTGCTATTCTCGGATTGGGCATCGCGCTGGAACTTGCGTTATATCGCGAGATCCGTTACCAGGACACGATTGGCGGGTTTGATAAAAAATTACAGTCGCAGCTCGCGAGAAAGGTTAAGCAGATTGGATTTGCCGGTGATGCAATTGTGTATGATGAAAAAGTAGAAGAAAGTGATGTTTTTGAAAAACAACGTACGCGTTGGATCTATACTTACTTCAACCACTTTAACGATAGCTGGCAGTTATTTTGGGCAGGAATAAAAACCATGCATCCCGGAAGAATATTATTAGGAACAACAATGTTACGTCCTCCAATGTTTATGCTGATTATGATGATGGTGGTCCTTTTTGTTATTTCGATTTTTGTGGCGCCATTTATCGCGATCGCATGGATCATTTTATTATTTTTCTACGCACTTAATTTTGTTCTGATCATCGCCACGCAAAGTCATCAGCGCGGCATGATGGAATCATTGATTCATATTCCTAAGCTCATGATTACGCAGGTAAAATCCCTCCTGAAAATAAAAACAGCAAAGAAGGACTTCCTTAAAACAGAACACCAGAAAATAATTTATATCGACGAACTGCTTAAGAATGAACTTACTTAAAAAGCTTTACTACAACAGCTGTTCGCTCCTTCCTTTGCCGCTACTACAAAAGATCAGTCCGGCCACTACCCTGCTGCCGTATCACCATACAGTAAGTGACAAGGTATTGCCACATATCAGTGAATTGTATGCGTACAAAAACGTTAAGCAGTTCACGGAAGATCTGGATTTTCTATTGAAATATTACAAACCGGTTTACCCGGAAGTTTTATTGGATTGTATCAACACACAAAACCGCTTGCCGGAAAAATCATTCCTGTTAACTTTCGATGATGGCTTCCGCGAAGTATTCGATATTATCGCACCGATCCTGGAGGCGAAAGCTGTTCCGGCCATATTTTTTATCAACCCCGCTTTTATTGATAATAAACAATTGTTCTTTCGCAGCAAAGCCAGCCTGCTTATCCACGAACTGAAAAAAGATCCACAGCCAGCGATGTTGTCAGCATGTGCAGCTCACCTTCAATTAAAAGACCCAACTCTTGAAAACGTCGTGTCTGCAATTAAGCAAATCAGTCAATCTAAAAGTTTTATACTCGATAACATTGCAGGTAACATAAATTTTTCATACGCCGATTACTTGCAACAGCAGCAACCTTTTTTAAGGTTTGAGCAACTTCAACAGCTGCAGCAGCGCGGGTTTACAATTGGCGCGCATAGCTGGGATCATCCGTATTACCAGCAGCTGAACGAACAGCAGCAACTCGATCAAACCTTGCATTCGTGCGCTTATGTGCGTGACAAACTTCATGCAGAACATAATTTCTTTTCTTTTCCATATTCAGATCAAAGCCTTCCGCAACAATTATTTGATAAGTTAGTTTTAACAGACGTCGATCTTTTCTTCGGCATCCAAAATCAGAAGGATGAATTGCACAATAAAATGGTTCATCGTTTCAATGCAGAGCGACCTGATATTTCCCTGCAAAAACAATTAAAAGGAATGCTTACGTTTATGTCTGTTCAACAATTCCGTAGTAAAAATAAAGTACACCGATTCTAACAAATAGTAAAATACATTAGCATGTTAAGCACACAAGCAAAAGAAGCACTGGGGCCATTATTCCCGATCCTGAATAAGGTCCGGTTGCAATTTCTCCGACTCAAATTAGCGGGTAATAAAGTGTTGTGCCCTTGCTGCGGCAGCAAATACAGTGAGTTTGCGCCGTTTGGAGACAGTCGCCGGAAAAATGCCTGGTGCCCTAAATGTGAAAGCCTGGAACGACATCGCCTGCTTTGGATGTACTTTGAAAATAAAACAGACTTATATACCAAGCCGCACAAAATGCTTCATGTTGCACCCGAAACAATTTTCATGAGTCATTTTAAAAAGCAAAAAAATATCGATTATCATCCAGTTGATATTTTCCCGCACCTTTATCCTGCAGGCACGCAATATTTCGACGTGCTGAATCACAATGAACCCGACAATAGTTATGATGTGATCATTTGCAATCACGTTTTCCAATATATTGAAGATGATAAAACTGCGATCAATAATCTGTACAAATTGATGACACCTGGCGGATGGGGCATCATGCAGGTTCCGATCAATGGCAAAACAGTTAAGACTTATGAAGATTCCAGCATCACTGATCCGCAGGAAAGATTGAAAGCCTTTGGTTTAAAAGAGCACGTGCGTTATTACGGATTGGATTATGCAGATCGCCTGCGCGCTGCCGGTTTTAATGTGCGTGTTGATGACTATACTGCTGAATTTTCGGAAGCAGATAATTACAAATATGGATTCTGGAAAGGCGACGCTATTTATTACGTGTCGAAATAGATCATGAACGAATCGCTAAAAAGAAAATTGTTCCGCGGTATTTTCATAGCAAATATTTTTTGCCTTGTTTTAATGCTTATGAGCAATCTTTCACCGCTGGCAAATCCCGTGCGTTTCTGGCCAGTGGCACTTTGCGGACTTATTTTTCCGGTGTTGCTCGCTGGTACTTTTTGCTTTTTTATTTTCTGGTTGATTTGTGATCGTAAGAAGGCTTGGGTATCTTTCCTGTCACTCTGCCTGAGTTTGCCAAACATCTTTGCAAGTGTCGGGCTGAATCGACCGGCATTTAATGATATAAAGGAAGGTGGCGATTTGCGCGTTGTTACCTGGAATGTTGGGCTAATGAATTACACCGCGATCGATTCCGGCACGGCGATAAAAAATAACCTGGTTATTCTCGGGGAATTGAAAACCCTCAATGCGGATGTAATTTGCTTACAGGAATTGTTCACCGGCATGGCGCCGAACGGGCACTACAATTTTATCGATTCTATCTCCCGCACGATGGGCTATCCCTATCATTTCTTTTCCTTTGATTACCCAAAATTCGACAAGTCTTTCTACAGTGGCAGCATCATCTTTAGTAAATTTCCGATTGTAGATACCGCACGCAAACAATACGAACTGCCATTTGCAGGTAGTGCCATCCGCGCGGGAATTTTAGTAGGTAAGGACACGATCAATGTGATTACAACGCGCTTGCAGTCTTTCCGTTTTCAAAACAATGAATACCGCGCGCTGCAAGCCATCAAACATGGGAAAGACAGTGCCTTGGCAGGCTCCATGAATATTATCCGAAAATTGAAGTATGGTTATGGTCAGCGCTTCGCGCAGGTAGAAATCGTGAGGAATATGATCGCGGCCCAGCAACGGCCGGTAATTTTTACCGGTGATCTCAATGACGTTCCTACCAGCTATGCGTACACGCAACTAAAAAAGGGACTGCAGGATGCGTGGCTCGAAAAAGGGGCGGGCATTGGTAAAACTTTCCAGTTTATTTCCCCCACACTCAGGATAGATTATATCTTTCATTCTTCCTACTTTTCAGCACAACAAACCAAACGGATCATCACCGATGCGAGTGACCATAATGGCCTGGTGACTGACCTACGCCTACAAAAAAATAGGTAGCGTCTTTCAACACTACCTATTCCCCTATCTATACTTAAATTATTATTGTTTAATAAAAGGCAGGCTTGTAAATTCTTCCGATGCTGTTATCATTCTGGTGATATACATACCACGCACCAGGTTTAGTGATTGCGAAATCCTGTTAAGGCCTTTCTGTAAATTCAACGACGTTACCAATAACTTTCTGCCGCTTACGTCTGACACCAGCAGACTGATTTGTTGTGCTTTGTTGCTATTGATCTGGACTTCTATCGTTGAAGTGGCGGCATGCACTGTGAGAATTTCCGCACTGGAATTTTTGATATCTGCGATGTTCGCATTTACAACCTTTGAGTATTCGAAACGGCCGTCTTTGTCAACGATTTTCAGGCGATAGTAATTTATTCCTGCTTCAGGGGTTGCATCAGTAAAGTTGTAATTCGCGCCCTGGCCTGGCAGCGCCGTAGCTTGTACATTTCCTTCGCTGTTGAACTGTGTACCATTGTTACTCCTCTCAATAATGAAATAACTGCTGTTGATTTCGTTTGCTGTTTTCCACTGCAGCACAACTGACTGTTTGGAGGCTTTAGCGGTAAAATCAGTCAACGTGAGTGGTAACACCAGGTTGCCATTGTTGATCAGGATAGTATCCTTTGCAACTGATCCAAGGAAATTTGTTACTGCAAGTTCTATCCGGTATATCCCGGAAGTTAATCCTGAAATCGTTGTTTGTGAAGTTCCGGGATTAGATATCGTTCCTGCAGCCGGACCTGATATTTTCCTCCATGCAAAGTTGATTGGTAAACCGTTCGGGTCATTACCCCAACCTTTTAATGGAACGGCAGGCACAACAACTGCAATACTGGAATCGTTGCCAGCATCAGCTTGTGGTGCAGCGGGTGCCATTGGCTTCTTTTGCTTTAACATCCACGTATAAACGCTTTCGCCATTTTCTGTGTATGTGGGATTGTAAAAAGTATTCCAGCAACAGTGACCGCCGCTGAATAATGTGTAGCGCGCAGATCCTAAAACATATTTGTTCATGGTGTCGCGGATCTTATCATTGCCGCGCAGATCCTGGTTTCCTTCAAAGGCCCAAAATTTACCGCCCGCCTCAGCAAACTGGCGCATATTAGCAACGGTATTATCTGGTTCCGGAGCGCTTAACGAAACGATAGAAGTTATTTTATTTGTATAAACCGGATTGTAACCATCAACAAAGTTATCCCATGTCCAACCGCCCATAGAAAGCCCGGTAACATTGATACGTTGCAAATCGCAACGGAAACGATTGAAGATGCTGTCCATTTTGCGATTGATCGTTGCCGCGCCAGGCCATGCACTCAAAGGCTGAATGGAAATAACGATTGGCTTCTCGATTCGACCGTTCACCATGAACTGCATATTATGCCCTTCTGCTACATATTTTGATGGACCGTATACTAACATTTTTGTCGGATCTGTTCCTACTTCTCCCAGGCCCGGAACAAAACAAATCAACGGGTAACGCTTCAATGTTCCGTCGTTATAATCATCCGGAAGATGAACATAAGCATTCCAGCCATCGATTGTGGTTAAGTACTGTTGTGCAGAAGATTTGTTGATACTAAAAAAACTGAGGAGAATGATCAAAAGGCTGCATACCTTGATTGAGTAGAGTTTAGATCTCATAAATTTGGTTTTTCGAGGCGTTTAGCTAACGGCCAGGAAATGTCGCTAATCAAAAAAGCATTAGGGCTTTAGGGACTTTGCGGGCACTTCACTGTTGTTCATTAGTGAAACTTGGTTATTGGATAGCATTTTACTGCCAGGTCGTATTGTTAACGCCGAATGGTATGAACATATTTTGTCATACTGAAAAAAAAGTTCCGAAAGCTATCGTCAACGTTACCGCGATGCAGCTGTTTGGATATTATCCGCCATACCACGCACAAAAAAAGGGATAAGCATCAGCCTATCCCTTCACAATAACATTTAAATATTTTATAATTTATTTCCGTCCTTAGGAAAGATTACCCAGGGCTTGAACGTTTTAGCTTCTTCAAAATCTATTGTCGCATAAGAAATAATGATCACCACATCACCTTCTGCACCACGTCTCGCTGCCGGACCGTTCAGGCAAACTACGCCACTACCACGCTTTCCTTTGATAATGTAGGTTTCAATACGCTCCCCATTATTTACATTAACCACCTGGATCTTCTCGTTCTCAATCAGGTTTGCGGCATCCATCAGATCTTCATCCAAAGTAAGGCTTCCGACATAGTTGAGATTTGCTTCGGTAATTACTGCCCTGTGGACCTTAGATTTCAATACTTCTATTAGCATGCGGCAAAGTTAGTAACCTTGAGTCAAAAATCCTTCATCAGCAACTTTCCTGGAAAAGGCTAGTTAACGATCTTCAATTCTTTTAAGAAGTTCACGATAGCTTTATTAACTTCTGAGTTCTTATCAGCGGGAAATTTTCCATGAACGCCACCTTCAACCGTCATAAATTCCGTTTTTACACCTACTGACATAAACTTTTTATGCAGGTCAACAGATTGCTGGTAAGGCACTGTTGGATCCGCATCACCGTGTACGATAAATGTTGGCGGACTATTTTTTGTTACATACGTCATTGGTGAAACGGTAGCTGCAAATGCCTGGTCTGCAGCTTTATCACCCAGCCATTGCTTGGCAGATTTGCTGGTAATACGCGGACCATAGCCCCAATCCCATACATCACTGATACCATATTTATCAATGATGGCAGCAATCTTAATATTCTCTGTCACCGGGCAATTATTATCGAAGCGATGATCATTCGCCAGAAGTCCACCCATCAATGCAAGATGCCCACCGGCGCTTCCACCCATGATCACAATCCTGTTGACATCAATATTTAATTCTTTTGCATGTTTGATCAGGTAGATCAATGCACAACGCGTATCCTGAACAGCTGCTGGTGCAGGGGCTTGCTGGCTCAACCGGTATTCGATATTTGCAACCGCGAACCCGAGTTTGAAGAAAGTATTAAAGCCTGTCTGACTTTCTTTCACACCCTTATTCCATCCACCTCCGTGTATATTGATGATGACAGGCGTTGGCGCATTTGTGGAAGGCGGAAGATAAAGATCCATACGGCCTTCCCAATCCTCGACTTTGGTATAAACGACATCAATTTTTTCGCTGAAGCCCGCCGGGTATTCCACTTTTTTATAGACAGAATCCTGCGCAAAGCTTGCTGCAGCAGAAAATAAAAAACATGCGAAGAGGATTTTTTTCATTTTGATTATTTGTTCTAGTATCAGTGTTGAAGATATATTATCCTGCGGTTGCCGGATTCACGAAGACCGCGGGATAAAGATTTTTATAAAAGAATTACCAAATTAGTATCCGGGGTTTTGCGGAATAACAAGCCCGGTGTTCGTGTCGATTTCCCTTTGCGGGATCGGCAGTAACATGTGATCCCTGGTCGTGTAAGAATATAACTCCGCCAATGTTGGTGCAGGTGCTACATATAATTTATAATGCGACAGGTACTCACGGCTAAAATGATCTTTCATCGCTTGCTCCGAGGTAATTGTAGTGAAGGTGCTGTTGAACCTTACAAGGTCGAAGAAACGCTGATTTTCAAACGCAAATTCAATTCTTCTTTCGTTAGACAAAGCCTGTTCGAATTGAGCTACTGAAGTTATTGTTGAAGAAGTATACAATGGTAATCCTGCACGCGGGCGAACGCTGTTAATCAGGTCGATACTTGCAGGCGAATAACCCTGCGCCTCGGCCAGCATCAGTAATATGTCAGCATAGCGAAGAACCGGCCAGTCGTTTTCTGCATCATCGATTAATGCTACCGGAGAGAAAAACTTTCTTACATACAATTTTGCGGCAGTACCTGTTCCATAAGTTGCGATTAATGTCGCCTTGCGCCCATCACCGTTTGTGAGTGTATCCAGATCAGCAGTTGGATAATTTAATCCATCGCCGTCACCATTGATCACTGCGGAGCCACTTCCCAATGGGGCGAAAGTATTCGCGAAATGTCCGCCCAACCCCAGTCCACCGGATTTGTAACGGACCGCAAATAAAATTTCCGAATTCATTTCATTAGCAATCGAAAACACATTCGCATAACTTGACTGCAACCCGTAACCACTATTCGCAATAACGTCCTGCAACAATACAGCAGCTTCGCTTTTCTTATTTTGCGTCAGCAGCACTTTCGCAAGTAATCCTTTTGCAGCCCAGCTTGTAGCTCTTCCCTGGTCTGCTGCAGGAATCTGCGCATATTTCAATGGCGCCATAAACGCAGCCGCATTCGTAAGATCCGCCTGGATCAATTTATAAATATCGGCAGCAGGTACACGGTTGATCAGCTTTGCATCAGCCGCAGAAATAGGTGTATGAACTAAAAAAACGCCGCCGTATAAACGCACCAGATTAAAATAGTGATAAGCACGAATAAACAGTGCCTCGCCGGCAATTTGTTTACGTTCAGCCTCTGTTACAGGAATAGGAACTTGTTGAAGCGTTATGGCGCCGGCTGCAGGATCATATACCACGCCTAATTTTTGCAATACAATATTCGCATTACGGATATTGTTGTAGGATGCTAACCAGTATGTATATATTGTTTGGTGCGATGTGCTCGGGATGAACATATCGAGATCACTCAGATCACGATTGGTAGACGCGGTACTTCCGGGACTTCCCTGTTTGGAGTTATCCGTACGGAGTTCAGTAAGCTGCCACTCCACATTCATCGGCTTTTGTAAGCCGTTGTAGCAGCCCGTTAGCGCCGCTTTCATCTCGGTATAATTGGAATAGTACGTGGCTGAATTAATATCGTTCAACGGAACGGTATCGATCACTTTCTTGCAGTTGGACAACCCCGCTACAAGACCTACGAGCAATAAATTATGTATAAGTTTCATAAAATGAGTTTCTACTGTTTAGAAATTAATGTCGATTCCAAAAAGATAAGTTTTCGGCATTGGAAAACTTCCGCGCTGATAACCATCTGCTAACGGAGTGTTATATGGGCCTGATGAAAAGCGTGCTTCTGTATTGATACCGCGATATCCCGCGGCAGAATGGAAATAAATATTCTGCGCAGAAAAATAAGCACGCACAGAACCGATATGCAATTTACTTGCGAGCGCTGTTGGAAAAGTATAGCCAACAACAACTTCACGTAAGGCATAATAAGAAGCATCTTCGACCACATAATCTGTGAGCATCCAGTTGAATCCTATAGTTGAGTATGGCGTTTTGCCATCTCCCGGGAAACCCGGACTCAGCCAGCGATTGCTATTGTAGTTACGGTTATAGCGTTTTGTTTCATTATAGTTTGGATCACCGTTTACCAACTCACCTCCCTGTGATCCCTGGAAGGAAAAACTAAGGTCAACAGACTTGTAAGTAAAACTGTTTGTAAGGCCCCATGTAAAATCTGCATAAGGATTGCCGGTCACCACCCGATCTTTTTCATCGATCACTTTATCACCATTTGTATCGATAAGCTTTAATCCGCCGGGCACAAATACATTACTTAAGTTACTGGTAAGGCCGCCCGTTTTAGCATCATCAATTTGCGCCTGCGACAACCATACACCATCTGTTTTAAACCCATAAAACTGCACCAATGGAAAGCCAGGTTCATTACGATACAATTCAGTACGCTCGCCCTGGTTAAGGAGAAATTTTTCACCGGCTAGTTCCAGTAATTTATTTTTGTTATGAGAAATATTTGCAGACGTTGTCCATTTAAAATTTTTCCTGCGGATATTATTGGATGTCACTTCTAATTCGATACCCCGGTTCTGCACTCGACCGATATTATTCCATGTTTGCGAATAACCGGTTGTGCCCATTGCAGATTGTTTCAACAACAAGGAATCACTTTTGCCCTGGTATAGATCTAAAGAAAAGGTGATCGCATTTTTCAGGATGGCCGCGTCCAGACCAACATTGTATTGGAAAGTACGTTCCCATGTCAGGTCACGATCGGAAAGCACTGTGTTTTGAGATGGCGACTGGCCAGCATTAGACGTGCCGTTACCAGAACCGAACGAATAGTTGGCAGAGTACAACAGATCAAGGTATGCAAATGATTGTATCCTGTTATTGCCGCTCACGCCAAGGCTACCACGGAATTTCAGGTTGTTGACCCATTTAACTTCCTGCATGAACTTTTCCTTTGAGGCAACCCAACCAACAGATACCGCAGGGAAATTCCCCCATTTGTAACCAGGCCCAAAATAAGAACTACCATCACGACGGATACTCGCTGACATGAGGTATTTATTTTTGTAAGAATAAAGCACACGGCCAAGGTAGGAAAGCAAACCAATTTGCTCACGCGTGTTGAATGTAGCAGCTTTCGATTGGTCGATTTGCAACGCACTCTTCAATGATTGAATGTCGTCACTTGGAAAATCAAGTCCGGTTGTTTGTTCGTCTTTGATAGTCGTTTTCTGGTAAGTATACCCGGCAAGAACAGTGAAGGCATGATCTTTAATTTCCTTGTTGTATGTCAGCGTATTTTCAGAAAGCATATCAATTAACAGGCGGTTAGAAAAAATGCCTTTGTTGATATCGCCGTCTTTAAATGAATTCCTTTTAGAAAAATCCAAAGCGTTGGTATAACTCACATAAGCACTGGCAAGGCTTTTAAAATCCAGTCCTGGTAAGATAGAATAAGTGAAATCCGCAGAACTCACAACGCGATAATCGTTCGACGTGATTGTACGCGTTTCCATCACCGACTTTGGTGTGTTGTTCGCCGTGTTAAAAGGATCCAACGCAGCAGTGCTCGTATACAAAGATCCGTCAGGCATCAGGCCACTGTAAGTTCTTCCATTAAAATGACGGGCCTGTGCAAAATCGCCAACCCGGAGAGAAGCCCATTGCGGCGCCTGCGTTACAAATGCAATTGTTGTTGCATCGTGATATACCGGAAGAAAAGATTGGAAACGCACAAAATCAATAAAATTTACCGACGGCCTTTCTCTTTTGATATAACTCGGATTAAAGTTGAATGAAAACTTTGCTTTCTTATTTAACTGCACATCTAATTTTCCACGCAGGTTATATTTATCATATTCGCTATGGTACATCATGCCCTGGTCTTTTTGCACGCCTGCTGAAAGGAAATAGCGCACCTCTTTCTTTCCACCTGAAACACTTAACTGAATGTTTCTTACCAACGCATCGCGCAATGCCTCCTGCTGCCAGTCTGACCCTTTACCGCCCCTGATCGTATTTTCTACGATATAGGCTGCACGTTCGTTATTTGCGATTATCGCTGTACCTGTCGGTGGTGTGATGCTCGGATCCAATGCTTTAAGCGAAGCCTCATAATATAAGAGGTTTGTGTATTCGCTGGTCGTCATCATCGGGTACAATTCGTATTGCGATTTAAAACCTGTCGAAAATTTCAACGAATATTTCGGCTTTTCTGCTTTTCCTGCTTTGGTTGTGATCATGATCACACCATTCGCACCACGTGACCCGTAGATCATCGCCGAAGCCGCATCCTTTAATACTTCTACAGACTCAACGTCTGCCATATTTATAAAAGAAAGTGCATCGCCGTTTGGCATCGGGTGGCCATCCACAACGATCAACGGACTTGCATTCGCATTCACTGAGTTTACACCACGAACACGGATCAGCGGATCTGCACCTGCTTCCGAAGAAACATTCTGAATTTGAACGCCGGCAATTTTCCCCTGCAATGCCTGGTCAAGCCGCGATACGGGTGCTTCATCCAACCGGTCATTTTTATACTTTGCCACAGCACCTGTTACACTCGATCGCTTCTGCGTTCCATATCCAATTACCACTACTTCATCCAGCGCAGCCGTATTTGCTTTTAGCGATACATCCAAAGTCGTTTTACCAGTGATATCAACAGCTTGCGTAATATAACCTGTGTGTGACACAATCAAAATAGTTGATCCTGATTTTACCGAAATCGAATAGGTTCCATCGGCTTTTGTAGCAACCGTTGTCTTTTGTTTCTCTGCCATCACATTTACGCCTGCCAGTGCTTCACCGGAAACCGCATCTGTAACCTTGCCGGTAAGGGTCCGGCTTTGGGGAAAAGCCACCACTGCAAAAAGTAACAGCGGAAGCATTAATAAAAAGATTCGTATTTTTTTCATAACAGCAGTTTATAAAATTTAAAAAGCAATATCAGTTAGTAAATGAACGCGTGCACTTTGGTTATAGTCTTTCCCGACTGACTTGATTATAGCGAGGCAGGCTTTGCAATCGTAATTTTTATACGCAGCGAGTAATAATGGCAAACTCTCTTCCTGGTTATATTCTTTTATTTGCGGACCATCCCATTTCTTATTCCCGGAGAGATACGGAACCAGAACATCGATGGCTTTTTTCAGCGACTTTCCTGACGGAGTTACTTGTTGTGATATATCAGCGCCGGAATGTGCGCTCATTTCTGAAATTGCGAGAAATGCATTTAACGCAAACACGGTGTAGTGAAGGGATATGGTTCGCTCCATCTCTAACGGGAAATTTCCCTGCTCATCCATTTGTTTATCCAGCCTGATTAAAGAATTAGCTACAACTTTTTTTGCCAGATCGGCGCTGTCAATAAACAAAGCCATCGACAAACGTTGCGCATCATACCATGCACCATGATTGTTTTTGGCAGCCATTTCATCACGACCATTTTTGCTCGTTTGCATCCATTGTAAAAAATCATGAAACCATTTCTGCATTCCTTCCTGGTCAGTTTTTGTCCATGACTTACTCGCCGACAATAGCCCGATCGCATCGATCAATTTTACAAAATGCCTCGAATCGATCATACCCGCGCCACGTCCGGTATTTACCCCTTTTATTGCCTGCGCAAACTCAAGATTCGGATTCATGCGTGTTGCCGTATCCAGGAACCACACCTTCATCAGTTTAGCAGCGTGATCAGCATAAACTTTTTCACCGGAAAAATAATAGCTCAGCGCCAACGTAAATACTGATTCACAAAGTTTTGGCATGTATTCTTTGTCGAGGTATTCTTTTACTTCAGGCGTCGTCTGTCCATCCTTGCGGATGTAGGGCAAACCATCTGGCTTTGCCGGGTCGGGCCAGAAATATGGCGCAAGGCTCATATAATCGTGACGATCGCCACTTGGCGGCAGATGTTTTTTTCCCATAACACTCACCGGACCAAACTTCAGCGCTTTGTCTGCATCCTTCAATAACTGTTTGTAGGCAGGCATGATCAATGCATCCTTATTGTCAATTTTAGATTTGTTTGCTGCCAATGCTTTCTCCGACAAAACGAAAACCCTTGCTGTGTACTTTTGCGCAGTACAATAGTTGCTCACACCACCTATCAAACAAATCCAGATCAATTTTTTCATATTGTTTTTTTTACCGGATGATCCGCACCAATTGCTTTAAATCTATACCATCTCCTTTAACCCTGACAATGTATACACCAGACGGAATGTTATTAATAAATAAACTGCTTGTAATAAATCCTGCAGGCAGAAATACATTTTTCTGTTGCAATTGACGTCCATTCAAATCATACAAAACGATGTCTGCAAGATTTGGTTTAGGAGAAAATAACCGTGCATTTAAAGTATTGGCATTGGGTTGATAAAGCAGCATGTACAATGCTGTATTACCCGACAAAGGCAATACGGTCAATCTGCCAGGAACAGTTGTTATTGTGTAATTAGATGAGGTAGCGCCTAAGGCATTTACGGTATAATATCCGGGAGAGGAACTCACCGTTGCATCCGTTGTCGCAACCGGCGGCGTAGTAAGGTCAGCGACTGTTTGTCCTAACACAAATCCTGTGTAAGTAAGTGTAAACACAGGGTTATCCTGACCCTGCAATCTTGACGTATCCCTCACGCGAATGGTAAGCGGTGCTTTGTTTACAGTAAGCGCTCGTATCACACTTGTCGCCGGAAAATAACCGATACTTCCCGCCTGCGAGGCAGTGATATTGGTTGTACCTGCACCGGTGATGTGAATATTATTTCCGATGATCGTGGCGACCGCAGTATTACTACTTGTGTATATGATAGGAATTGTTAAGTTGGTCGTGGTAGCACCGGCTGCAAAATCCGCGTTGCCATAAGTCTTAACCGGGAGCGCCGCAAAAGTTATTGTTTGGTTTTGCCTAGGCAAGACTGTCATCACAGCATTTACATAAACGATCGTATAATTTAATGCACTGGCAGACGAAACAGTAATCGGGTAAGCACCCGGTACCGATGCAATGGTGGCCGTAGTTGTGATCGCCACCGGGTTAATTAAAACTGCTGCAGTTTCGCCATAAACAAATCCACTGTATGTAAAAGTCAATGGAGGAACTGCTTCACTTTCAAACTTTGTTTTGTTATCCGCACTAATAGTTAAAGTTGCTTTGTTAACGGTGAGTGTTCTCGTAATGCTCGCGCCCGGATAAAATCCATCGCTTACCTGCGATGCAGTGATGTCAGTAGTTCCGGCACCAGTGATATGAATGTTACCCGCCACGATCGTTGCTACCAACGGATTGCTGCTACTGTATAAGATCGGTTGTGTGGTATTCAGGCTGGAAGCACCTGCGTTAAAATCCGGATCACCATAAGTTTTTGTGGGGATCGCATTAAAAATAAACGGCTGCGTGCTTGGGATCGCCCCGGCACTAAATGCGCCAAAGGCAGTAACAGTTGCCTGAACTGTATTTGTGGTATTGTTTCCTGTACCTACCGGCAACGCGTAAGAGCTTCCCGTGTTGTAAATCAGGCCAATGTCTGTCCCTGGTAATGTGGTGAAAGTTGATCCTTCCAAAGCCGGATTCCATTGTATTTGTAAGCCAGATGCGCCTGAGCCGGAAATCCTGTTGACGAGCCATACGGCATTTACAACTGATTGCTTTTGTGCAGCAGAAAGTGGTGTGCCTAACACCGTTCCGTTCGATGTAATTCCTTCAAAGACGGATGCAACAAAGCTGCTCGTTGTTGTTGGAGTCACCGTTGCGGGCAGATAATAATTCGTTGTACCAACCGGAAGAAGAACAGAAGAACTAATACCATCATATTGCAAAGCGCCCAGCGCGCCAGTTGCGGGATTGACAGAAGTAACGATGTAATTTGTTGATCCAATATTTCCATTGATAACTGCGCCTGCATTCACATGAACGGTATCAAGTGGACGTGCAGTTAACTTAGCATTCAGCATAAGATGATTGAATAATGTAATGTTGCGATTGAGTACTGTTGCTGCATTGATCTCAACGAATCCTGCGTTAATAGTGGTGTTGGTAGAACCGGAAGTAATTCCAAATGGCCAGCTTGTTGCCGCATTGATAATGTAGTTTGTTCCGCTTTGGAAATTTTTCGTGTTGCTCACAACTACTGAACCATTCAGACTATCGAGCCCGCTGGAATGTGCCGTTGCGAGTGTTGCCGTATCACTGCTGAAAGTCAACGTCACTGCCGTTCCTGAAGCGGTCATCGGCTGTGAAAGATTGATGGTGCCCGTTGTCGAAAAGGCCACTACCGCTGTATTTGGCGCGATGCCCGTACCCGAAATTTGAAGCCCCGTAATACCTGTAAGCGTTCCTGTAACGCCGGTCACCTGGTAGCCTCCTGCTGTTAAATTGCCAATCACCGTTGCCGCGGTATTATTCACACGCGATGTAAAAGTTCCTGTGCCGGATAATTGATTTCCATTGAAATTTAATTTCCCAAAAACGTTTGTAGCAGAATTGATCACTAAACTTTTTGCCAGGCTTACCTGTGCGCGATCGGCAACAGTGAAACCCGGCAGCGTGATCGTACCTGTACCCGAAATAGTTTGTGGCGCAAGCCCTGCCATCACCAGCACATTTGTACTCGCCGCGGCGGGTGTTTTTAAAATGCCGTCCACTAAAACGTTTCCGGTAACAACGGTTGAGCCGCTTGTATGAACAGTGAAGGTTGATCCGGCACCGATAGTAAAATTATCGATCTTGCTGATCGGACCGTCTGTTGTGAAAGTTGTGCTGTTCTCCAGGAAAAGATTACCGAAGATTTTGGCGTTTAAGAATGAGCCAGTGCCAGGTGCCGACCTAAGATAATAGTTACTTCCGCTGCGAAAATCAATGGCAGAAAAGGTTGAACTATTTCCCATCGGGCTGTTACCACCGAGGTAGATCAGACTGGCACCCGATTCAAATACAACGCCCTTTTCCACCGCGATTGGCGTAGAAGATGTTGAACCAAAGGGATAATTAGTGGTATTCGTTGAAACATTTGCTCCTGCCGCAAAAACCAATGCGCCCGTTGTTTGCGAAACGATACGGTGTGCACTGTTTGCGAGACTGATCGTTCCTGCTACACGCCCCGTTGCACCAGGAGCTAAAGCAATGACAATCGTTCCATCAGCCGCAACAATATTCATGCTGAGGCTCGAGCCATTATCTACCTGGAAGTCTTCACCGGTTCCGCCTGCGATCGTAATCGTTCCTGTTCCACCACCTGCTGCCGGCCGTTGAAAAACGACGTTTGCATTATTTATTAATTTGATCTGGCCGGCAGTCGTTGTGGTAATATTTGTGCTCACAACACCTGTTGTTGGCGTTCCTCCACCAATATTGTCACCACTAAAAATCAATACGTCGGTCGCAGCTGCAGCCGTACGAAACGCACCGGAACCATCAAGAGATGTATTCCAGTTACTGTTAGACGTGAAGCTGGATAAGGTTGTTCCGCCTACCCAGTAAAAGGTTGTTTGGGAGAAGCCATTAAAACTAATCAACAGCAAAAGGGCAAATAAAATTCTTTTCATATAGCAGCATTTGAGCGTTTAGGAAGCAATTGTTTTTTTGGCAGATGATATATAAGTGATGCAAAGCCAGGCCAGTGGCACCATCAATGCACCCATGATAAAAAATGATGTATAACTTGTTTTTGTCAGCACGGGCACCAACCATGTGGTGATTACCGTCCCGATTACTGCAGTGGTTCCGCCCATCCCTGCAACTGTACCCACGTTTTTTCCATTAAAATAATCTGCAGGTAATGTTTGCAGGTTATTGATCAAAAACTGGAAGCCAAATAATGTTGAGCTGATTAAGGCGATAGCGACATTCACATGATCTTTTAGATTATCCAGGTAGAGCGCAATACTTACTAATGACAGTAACATGATGACGCAACCAATCGTTACCGCTCGCTTACGTGCAGTTGCCGCCGGCACGCCTTTCTTAATCAATGCGGATGAATAAAAGCCACCGATCAATCCGCCCATGGCAGCAAATAAAAATGGAACCCATGCAAACGCACCGACTTGCTTGATATCAAACCCAAATTGTTCTTTTAAAAATGTTGGCAACCATGTCACGAACATCCACCAAACCGGATCTATAAAAAATCTCGAACTTAAGATACCCCAGGTGTTTTTAAATTTTAATAGTTCGCGCCAGCTGTACACGTTTGTGTCGGCGGTAAGTACAGCTTTATTTTCCTGTTTATCCAGGATAAGGTCTTGTTCTTCTTTCGTGATCCAGGGATGTTTGTCTGGCGTATTCTTATTGATGATCAGCCATGGAATGATCCAGAGAAATCCTAAAACGGCAATGCCTAAAAAAGTCATTCGCCAGCCAAAGGCCAGGTAGATGTAAGCGATAAAAGGTGCTGCTACCACAGATCCCAGCGAAGCACCTGCGCCAAAAATCCCCTGCGCAATTGCACGTTCTTTTGCCGGAAACCATTCAGCATTACTTTTTGTTGCGCCCGGCCAGTTGCCTGCTTCGCTGATACCAAGCAATGCGCGAAAAATATTAAAACTTCCCAAAGACCTTGCTACAGCATGCAATGCAATTGAAACACTCCAGGCAGCGATCGACACGACCATACCTAGGCGGGTACCCACAGCATCCATTAATTTACCGGTAACAGTTTGACCAATCGCGTATGCAACCATAAAGAATGTGGTGATCAGCGCCAATGCATTTTTGTTATCCGCATCAGCAATACCAAATTCCTTATAGATGTAAGGCCACATGATATTGATCGCACTTCGATCTATATAATTTATGATCGTCGACACCGCAATCAGCCCAATGATCCACCACCGAAGTCCTTTTATTTTCATCGCTTAATTTGATAAAGGAATATTGCTAACACCACTGGCAGCGGCAACAACCTGGTTATTTGAAAAAACTTTATTCCCTGAAGTAGTGCCGTTACTTCCCGATAGCTGAATATTAAATCCGTAGCCAGCTGCATTCACTTCGCAATAATTATTTTTAAACAGGTTGTCGTTTCCCCAACCTTGCACTGCACAATGAACCTGGTAGCCGTCCTTGAAAATCGTCCCGCCCGGGTTTGTACCGCGATTATTTTCAATCAGGTATCCGTTTCCTTTTACATCAATCCAACTGTCGCCGCTGTTGGCACCCGTGATGCCGGTTGCGTCAAACCTATTGTCACGGATAATACCCCCGGTCGTACCTTCCTTAATGTCGATACATTCTGCTTTAACTTCCGGACCGATAATATTATTTATAACATAATTAGAATCGCATTTATCAGCCAGACCGTTACTGTAATTCGGCCAATTATTTTTTGCCGATCCGATGTAAATCCCTTCACCATAATCGGCCGTTTTTAAACCCGTATGGCTGATCTCTAGTTCCCTAAGGCTGTTGTGTGTACTGGCTTTTCGGAGATGCACCGCTTCTTCCCCGATATTGAATACGCGGATCTTCTCCAGCAGGCAATGATGGATACCATCCGCCATAATTCCCTTCAAACCATTGCTGATGCTGATACCGGAAATTTTCCAGTAGTCGGCTTGCAGGTATAGCACATAACCGGTATTGATATTTTCTGCATCAAGGATCGCGTTTCGGCTACCCCTTAACGTGATCATGGCATCAGCGCGACCATCAGCGTTTGCAGCGACAACGAACTTCCCTTTGTAACTACCATCTGATAAAATAATATCGTCACCCGCTTGGGCATCTGCCAGCGCCGCTTTTAACTCACTTGCATTGCTGACATTCACGGTCCGCAATACAGATGCAGCAACAGGATTAGCTGTTCCCGGCATCGCATTTTTGCTACAGGCGATGAGCAATAAAAAAGAAACGATATATAAAAGGCGTTGCATATTTTCTATTTGATAAAATCTTCACGCATCGGACTGAACACGTCGATTAGAACACCGGCATCAAGGCAAACCGCGCCATGCAATACATTTGCAGGAATATAAAAAGCATCACCGGTTGATAAAACTTTTTTCACGCCGTCTATTTCCACTTCGAAAATTCCGCTCTCTACGTGTGAGATCTGAACATGCGGATGTTGATGAACAGAGCCAATGCCGCCTGTTTCAAACTCCACTTTTACAAGCATTAACTTTTCATCAAAGGCCATTACCTTTCGTTTAACTCCCGGAGCCATTTGCTCCCATGCGATCGCTTTATTTTCGACGAACACATTTACCATTTCACTTGTTGACATAACTGTACGTTTAATTCTTATCGTTGTTGTTTCAGGTTATTGAATTGATTTTCCATCATAAGTAACATAATAGGGACCGTTCCATTGAACAGCTGCTGCACCGGTACCAAAAGAATGTTTGCTGGCTTTATTGAAATCCTTATTGGCTTGCGCGATCAGCAATTCTTTCCCGTTGATCAGGATGCTGGCAACAGAGATGTCCTGCTCATTTTTAAGCCAGGTTATTTTTTTCACCGTGCTATATGAGTTTGAGGAGAACTCCATGATCGGATCAAAATTGCCGTGAATCTCTATCAGGTTTAAAAAGCTTTCATCTTTGGCCTGCTTGCGAATGATAAAGGCGGGATCATGACGCAAATTAAAATTGGGATCATTCGCTCCGCTGCGCGTGAGAAATAGTTGCGCCGAATCATGTATCGCCGATGAAATTGTATAGTAAGTACGCTCATTCAGAAACGTAAGTTGCACAAGAGTATCTTTCACATTCGCGACTGCTTCTTTCCACAGAAACTGGTAGCCGTTTTTCTTACCCAGCGTTTCCTGCTGATTTGTAAAAGCGTTGTATTTAAATGATGTACTGATCAGGTTCCCCGAGTATTGGAAAGGCAGATCGTATTGATGTGGCTTGTCAGATGTTACGTGAAATAAGTCGATGATAAACTTCTTCTCCCCTGGCAATTGCAACATATAAAGGCTGCGTTGCATTCGAACGCCGTCGTAAGCATGTTCATCTTCGGCGATAACAACCTGGAGATTCGCCTTGCTGATATCACTGAACAATTTATCAGCATGATACTTTTCACCCACTTCCTCTTTGCCGTTAAAATGACTGGCACCATCAACCACTAATGTATTGTGCGCAATCGTTTGACCCGCATAGGCTTTGTTTTCCGCGAGATATCGTCCACCATACTTTTGTTCCACACCGATAAATCTTACCGATCCATAATCAGTGATCACTTCGTTGCCTTTATCAAAAAGGTTGTAATTCAATTTATCAAAATGACCATGCGATAAACCGTGCGATGTGTATTTGAAAATCAGGGTGGTCAGATCTTTGCCAGAGCCTGAACGCAATAAACTAACGCCACCTTCATCTCCTTTAGCACCGTCGCGGTATTCAACAGACGTATAGGGAAATTGCGAAGATACAGCCTGCTTACCCGCAAGTGCAGCGGCAATCGATGCCCCGCCTTTGCTCAATAAAACACGGTCTTGCTTTTTGGCAACAGTGAGCAACCCGTTATCTTTTCCATACACTTCCCATGCAATGTCGATTGCGGTAACAAGTTCGTTACTCGTGTAATCCTTTTCTTTTAGCGCATCGTTGATCGGGAAAAATGTTCCGTTAAGATTTGTTTGCTGTAAAGCTGCAAGCAATGCCTTCCGCAGGATCTGGTTGCGGTGTTCAAATATTTTTAATTCGGGCCGCGCATGGTAGAGCGCGTTTGCAAAAAGGTAGTATGGCAAAATCGCGTAACGTACATAGTAAGGGCCCTCGGTATAGTATCCGTCGGGAGAGAATAAGCCGTCGAGCTGCGCAAGAAATCCTCCGTTGCCAATCTTTTCTGTTCCCTTCAATGCCATCTCAACGTAATCATTATTATCTGTGGCGATACCTACAATTCCAACACCGGCGCAAGCCCAAACACCATGATTATGTACCAGGTTAAACCAGGGCTTTAGATCCTTTGTAAAAAAATCAACTTCCGGTTTGAATGCGCCGTCTTCTATTTGCTTACGTTCAGAAAGGGATAAGGATTCGCGAACCAGGTCATACGCCATTCCAGTGTACACAAGCCAATTGGCATCATTAAGGGCCTGCCAGAAAATCCGCCCAGGTGAACTTGAAGTGGACTCCGGATGATTTTTAAGCGTCGGATTTAGCTGCGCATATTTCAGCAACATATTTTTCACTAATAATGCATAGCGCTGATCGCCTGTGAGATTATATAGCAAGCCACTGTTGAACATCAGCGTATAGTTAGCCTTGTGTTTATCGTGCGTATAACCACCAGCCGGATCTTTTGGAAAAGGCACATCCACATCCTTTCCCAGCCAGGCATCTACGTCAGCTTTAATTTCACGATAAGATTCTTTCAGTAAAGGATACTTCGGAATTTCGTTTTTCAATGCGAGGATATCAGCCTTCTTCATGTATGCAACAGGATGTTGCGCATGAACAAATGCAGGCATGATCAGTAGTACTAAAAAGAAGTTAAGCAATCGCATATGATAAAAATTAACGGGCGGAATTATTTTCCGCAGTCTTTAAGCAAAGTAAGTTCCGCCGTTGATCTCCACGCTTTCACCATTGATGAAAGAAGATTGATCGCCGGCCAGATAAACAACAAGATCAGCCACCTCAGCGGCTTTTCCTTCCCTGCGCAATGGCGTTGCGGCAGCTACGTTGGTGCGTATTTCTGGTTTTGTAAATGTGTCGTGGAAAGCTGTGCTGATCATCCCAGGTGAAACACAATTTACACGAATACCTTTCGGACCAAGCTCTTTCGCCAGGCCACGCGTTAACGTTAGTACGCCACCTTTTGCTGTTGCATAAGCGAGCGCCCCGCCACCACCACCATCTCTTGCGGCCTGTGAAGCAAAATTTACAATCGCGCTGCCCGCAGGCATGTAAGGAACCACTTCACGGGTAACGAGGTAAGCTGACTTCAGGTTTACATTTATTACAGCATCCCAAAATTCTTCATCCAGGTCTGCCAATGGCTTACGGCCCATCAAACCGCCTGCTACGTTAACCAACACATGAATTTGTTCGCCGAACTTTTCCCTGCATTTATCAACCAATTGTTTTACATCTGCAGCTTTTGTCATATCCCCATAAACCGCCAAGGCTTCACCCCCAGCAGCTTCTATCAACCCTATCGTTTCTGTGGCCAGTTCTTCGTTACCAAAATAATTCACACAAACCTTTGCTCCGACCTTGGCAAGTTTCAATGACACTTCGCGGCCGATATCTCTTGAGCCACCTGTAACCAGGGCAATCTTTCCTTTCATTAAGTCCATCGTATTGTTTTTTTAAAGCGCGTAAAGAAGTTTTAAATCCGGCGGTGTTGCAGCTTTGAAAAGCAGTTATAATGTAGATAGCGGCAAACGTCGGTTGTAATATTAACGGAATTAAGTTCCTAACCTCTTTTCCCTTCAATTAATAATTTCTAATATTATCGCGATTTACTGAAGATAGACTCGATTTTATGATAGTTTATAGAACAATATTCAAAATATATCAACCGGCAACGTTACCGGTAACGTTGCCGGTTTTTCCGTAACCCTATTTAATCTAGATTTGGGAACAATTGCAACTGCTCATGAATAAGCCGGCTACGATAAAAGATATTGCGCGCCACCTGAACATTTCTATCTCAACAGTTTCCCGTGCGATGCGCAATGCACCTGATGTAAATCCCGACACACGCCGGGCGGTGATGGCGTTATCAGAAGAACTTAGTTACCAGCCCAACAAACTCGCATTAAGCCTGCAACAAAAGCAAACACATAACATTGGCGTAATCGTTCCCAACCTCGATTATGTATTGGCCTGTATGATCCGTGGGATCGATGAAGTGGCGCTGGAAGCAGGTTACACCGTAATGGTTTGTCAGAGTAATGAATCCTTTGGCCGCGAAATGGTGAACACGCGCCGCCTATTAGACAGCCTCGTTGATGGTTTTATTATTTCGGTTTCCAGTGAAACAAAGGTGTTCGATCATTTTAAAAAAATCCAGGAAAAGCAGATGCCGATGGTGGTATTCGATCGCGTAACACCACAATTGATTGCACCAAGTGTACGCCTCGATAATGAAGATGGTGGTTTCCAGGCAACCGAACATTTGATTGAACAGGGATACAAAAGGATCGCCATTCTAGCAGGTCCGAAAAACCTCGGCATCAGCAACAGCAGGCTGGACGGATATCTTGCGGCATTAAAAAAATATAAGATCATGCCTGTGGAAGACCTGATCGTGCATTGCGATTTTAACCGGGAATATGCCTATCTCGCCACGCAGGAATTACTGTCGATGAAGAAAAGACCAGACGCAATTTTTACAATCAGCGACCGGATGGCAATCGGCGCGATGCTGGCTATAAAAGAGAAAGGCCTGAAGATGCCGCAGGATATAGGGTTGGTCGGCTTTAATAACGAGCCTGTCGTAAGTCTTGTAACACCCGGTATCTCCAGTGTAGAACAGCCTGCGTTTGAATTGGGGAAGATGGCAGCAAAATTATTTATTGAAACGATGCATAATAATGATGACATGAGTGCGGTAGAAGAAGTACTGAAACCAAAACTTATCATCCGTGAGTCTTCGCAACGGATTGCCATAAAAACAACAAGATCCAAAATTTATAAATAGGAATTCATGAAACTTACATCATTGCTCGCATTTCTTTTATTCGCAACCATTTGTTCTGCTAATACGATCCATGTATCAGATGCTTTCTCATTAGTCGAAGCGAATAAAAAAGCAAAACCAGGCGACATTATCATTTTAAAGAACGGGGAATGGAAAAATGTTTCCGCGCTCTTAACCTGCCGTGGTACTGCCCTACAGCCGATCAGGTTTAAAGCAGAAACGCCCGGGAAGTTACTCTTGACAGGCAATTCAAGCCTGAGTATTGGCGGAGAGTATATCATCGTAGACGGCTGGAGTTTCGTTAAAGGATTTTCCGGGAATAAGCCTGTAATCAGCTTTAGATCTTCGCAAAAAGATCTGGCAAAGAACTGTCGCGTGACCAATTCATCCATTGCAGATTATAACAATCCTAAACGGGGCGATGAAAATTATTGGATCGCATTCTACGGATCAGAAAACCGATTGGATCACTGTAGTTTTTTAAACAAACAAAACTTCGGTGTATTAATCGCGGTTATGCTGGAAGAAACAGGCAGCCGCGAAAACCATCATAGTATTGACAGCAACTATTTTGGCCTGCGACCTGCATTGGGATCAAACGGTGGAGAGATCATCAGGGTTGGCGTATCCGGCACGAGCATGTATAACTCGTTTACAAACATTCATCATAACCTGTTTGAAAATTGTGATGGCGAAGTAGAAATTATCTCTCTAAAATCCGGCGGCAATTTTATTCGTGACAATATTTTTAAGACTTGCCAGGGATCAGTTGTATTACGCCATGGCAATAACAATACGGTAGAACATAATATTTTCGACGGTGCCAATAAACCAGGCACGGGCGGGGTACGCGTGATCAATGAAGGGCAATGGGTAGTGAACAATCTCTTCGTGAACTGCACGGGTTCTAACTTCCGCGCGCCACTTGCCGTAATGAGCGGCGTTCCCAATTCCCCGGTGAACAGGTATATGCCGGTGCGTGATGCTGTGATCGCAAACAACAGTTTTGTCAATTGCAGCCGGCTTAGTTTCGGTGAAGGACATGATACCGAAAGATCACAGTTACCGAAAAATGTTTTCGTGGCCAACAACCTTTTCCTGCAGCCAAGAGAAAATAATTTCATGAACCTGGAAAAAGGGGCAGACAGTATCTTTTTCTTCGCAAATTATATTGACAAGTTGAATGGCTCATCGCCGGTTACTGGCATCAGTACCCAACCCTATATTACCACGCATGAAGCAGCTACAAAAAAGCTGAGCAGCAATATCGAGCAGGAAACAAAGCAACGGCTGAAATATGGCTGGCCGAAATTCGCCGGTTCTGATCTATATAAAACTTATGGAAAGTCCATGGAACAAGCATTGCGCAGAAGTACCGGATCCAAAACAAAACCAGTATGGGAGACAGTTCCGGGTGGATACAAGCTGCTGTCGTGTAAAGATTTTGCAGAATTAAAACAAGCTATTTCATCCGGCAATTCAACAATTCGTTTAACAGGCACAACCTACCATTTTACCGAAGCGCTTTTACTGAAAGGGAACCACATAATTACCACAGCAGACAATACTGCGCAGCTTTTTACTTCAACTGCGCTGCCGGCATTGTTCATCGCTGCAGCGGGCAGCCAAACAACTTTTAAAAAAGTCGACCTGGTATTGGCAAATATTGCTGCAGAAAATTTTATTCTTTCGGATACGGCAAGTAGTTCGGCAAATTATAAAATAAGCATTGAAGACTGCTATTTTAGCGGTGTGGCCGGGAAACAAAACCTGCCGGTATTTTTCAACGCCAGTAAAGGATCATATGCACCTTCGCTTATTGTGATAAATAATTCATTTAATGATTTGTCTGCTGCACTTTTTGTTTTGGATAAAGAAAATGATGATAAGGGCTGGTATAACGCGGAAAATATTATTATGGAAAACAACAAGTTCATCAATATCAAAGGCCCTATTCTTTCTGTGTATCGCGGGGGCAACGATGAAAGTACGATGGGCCCGCTGATCAGTTTTAAGGGTAATCGAATCATGAATACATCAAACGAAACGAAGCCCCTGGTTTACTTTTCAGGCGTTCAGCAATCAATAAGCAGCAACAACCTGTTTATTAACAGCAATAAAGCTGGCACTACAATAAAATATGCTGACCGATTGCGCGCCGATCATTTAATGGAAAACAACAGCAGTTATTTTTCAGGCACTGCAGAAAAAAACCAATTTGTAAAAGACATAAATAATATCAGTCAATAAAAAATATATATTATGAAGATCATTCACCAGGTTCATCCTGAAGATTTCAGCAAATACAATACACAACAGATCCGCGATAAATTTCTCCTGGAAAATTTGCTTGTACCGGATAGTATAGAATGTGCATATACGCACTATGATCGCATGATCGTTGGTGCAGCTTTCCCCGTGAATAAGCCCTTACAACTGCAAACATATGAGCAATTAAAATCAACACATTTTCTTAGCCGGCGCGAGATTGGAATAATCAATATCGCCGGACAAGGCCAAGTGTCCGTTGATGGAGAAAACATCGTTATGGATAAACAGGATTGCCTGTATATCGGCAAAGGGAAAGAGCATATAGTCTTCAGTAGCATCAACAATGCGGCACCGGCCAAGTTTATTTTATTCTCCTGCCCTGCGCACACAAATTATCCTACGAGGTTGATGAAACCGGCAGATGCATTGCCGGCCGCAATGGGAAGCCTGGAAAATAATAACGAACGTGTGATCAACAAATACATTCATAACGACGGGATACAAAGTTGCCAGTTGGTTCTGGGCGTTACCAATTTTAAGAAGGGCAGTATCTGGAACACGATGCCGCCGCATTTGCATGATCGCAGGATGGAAGCTTATTTTTATTTCGACCTCGCTGAAGATCAGCGGATCATTCATTTTATGGGCGAGCCGCAGGAAACCCGCCATATGTTTTTAAATAACGAGCAGGCGATCTTATCTCCAAGCTGGAGCATTCATAGTGGTGTAGCCACCGGTAACTATTCTTTCATCTGGGCGATGGCGGGAGAGAATATGGTGTTTACCGATATGGATCCTGTACCTGTTAAATCATTAAAATAAAACGCAGCATATGTTGAATTTCAGAGTTGATGGAAAATTAGCATTGGTCACCGGAAGCAGCCGTGGCATTGGCCTGGCGATTGCAACGGCCCTCGCAGATGCTGGCGCGGATATTATTGCGGTGAGTAGTAAACTTGAAGTTACCGGCTCCGCAGTTGAACAGGCGGTACTTGCATCAGGGAAAAAATTCTATGCTTATCAGTGCGATCTTTCCGATCGTGCATCTGTATATGCATTCATTGAAAAAGTAAAAGCTGAGCATCCCCTCATTGACATCCTGGTAAATAATGCCGGGCATATTTTGCGTAAACCGGCGGCGGAACACCCGGACGAATTTTGGGATACCATTATTGATATTAATTTAAATGCGCAATTTATTCTTGCCCGCGAATTTGGAAGGGACATGGTCGCCAGAGGCACAGGAAAAATTATTTTCACCTGCTCGTTGCTGTCGTTCCAGGGCGGCATTAATGTTCCGGGTTATGCGGCCAGCAAAGGCGCGATCTCTTCGCTCCTCAAAGCATTAGCAAATGAGTGGGCAGGATCAGGCGTAAATGTAAATGGAGTCGCACCCGGTTATATTGCCACAGATAATACAGAACAATTGCGAGCTGATGCATCCAGAAGTGCGGCTATCCTTTCCCGTATACCGGCGAATCGTTGGGGACTACCGGAAGATATGGCCGGCGCTTATGTGTTCCTGTCCTCAACAGCAGCAGACTATATAAATGGGACGATCATCACAGTAGACGGTGGCTGGATGGGCCGTTAAGGAAAATGACATACATAAAAAAGCCTGGTCTCGCAACCGGGCTTTTTGATGTTGGAGACAACTATAATTTACTGTTAACCATCTTTGCCTTATCCAAATGTTTTTTTAATGTTGGTAAAGTCTTACCGGCAAAATCCTTGATCGCTGCGTCTTTATCCCCGGCAGCGGCAGTTTCAAATTCGGCAATGTCTTTATTATGATCATCCACCATCATGCTCATGTAAGCCTTATCGAATTCAGCTCCTGTCTTCGCCTGCATTTCCTGCACGTGCATCCGGTGTTCTGCCGACATTGAATCAGGAACCATTCGCCCTGCTGTTGCGGCCGCTGATTTTAGTGCAGCGTTAGCTTTGCTATGGTCTGTTTCCATCATCTTGCCGAAATCTTTTACATCTTTCGATGCGGCATTTTTTTGTGCGATCCTACCCAGCTCTACTTCCATCATTCCTCCGCTAGCGGCCTTTGCGACAAAGTCCTCTGAGACTGCGGACGGAGCCATGGTGTTGGTCGTCGACATCGTATCACTCATCTTCGTTTGCTCCACCTGAGACAAAGTATCGGTTGAGGTACTACTGGTGCTGTTTGTTTTGTTGTCGGAGCATGCGGAAAAAAAACCGGCTGCTATAATTACTAATGCGGGGGTGAATAGTTTTGTTTTCATTTTTCTGTTTTTTTATGGGGAATAAAATTTGATTGTTAGTTTAACTAGGTTATGTTCTCCCGGTATTCCAGCGACCTTAAAAGCTCTACTCCTTTTTGGGTAAACACTACTCGTGTCTCCCAATGGTTCTTAACGAGATCCCGCTCAATGGCTAAGAGGTCGCGGCTGAGTAAGCCTTTAAGCGTGCGGGGAAAATCGTTGGGTGTACAGGGTATATTTTGCTCCGACTTATGCTTGCACTCTTTTAAATGCGTAATCATGAGGGCTGTGAGCCTCGGGCGAACTGGCATATTGATATCTTATTTGACCGTCTAAAAATGTTTCCAGGTGGTTAGCTCCTGATTTTTGAATCAGCCCGTTAAAAGGGCTACATGAGGAGTTGCAAAAGATTTGCCATTTTTATAAGTGCACTTTAGATAGGGATCGCTATGCCATAAAAAATGCCGCTTCAAGAAGAAGCGGCATGAATCGGAAGAGATTTTTTTTATCTTGGAACCATGACGGGATCCGTGATTTTCTCGCCATTAATATTGAACACGATAAAATAAATACCCCCTGTTATTTTCTTTATCGCATTGCTGATGTTTATCGTATAATACCCTAAGGCCTGCCGCTGGGTTGGTAAAAGTTGAACCATCACCCTTCCTGACGAGCTCACAACCTGAATATTTACATCAGCCGCGGTTTTCAATTGGTAACTTACTACGGAACTTGAAGCAACGGGATTTGGACTGACATTATGTATAAACTCTTCCCCAGTTCTTAACATTGTTGAACGACCGACCAGGAACGTAACCTGCAACGGAGTTGAGACAGAGCTGCAACCAGAACTGTTCGTCACCCTCACGGTATAAGACCCACTGACGCCTGCTGTATAATTCTGGCTGGTTGCCGCATTGATAACATTACCATTTAAATACCATTGATTTCCTGAAGATGCACTACTCAGCAATTCATTTCCGTTTTGACTGATAGTGGGCACAGCAGGGGTTGCATTTACGATTATTTGTTTTGATGCAGCAGCAGAAACACAGCCTTGGGAGTTGGAATGCGTCACCGAATAATTGCCACTAGCCGTTATCGTAATACTCTGTGTGGTAGCCCCGGTGCTCCAAAGATAACCCACACCGGCAGATGATGTGAGCAGGACAGATTCACCATTACAGAACGTTAAAGGGCCGCCCGATGTAATAACCGGCGTTGGAGGAATAGCATTTACGGTCACCTGCACAACAGCTGGTGCAGACGTACATCCCGAACTACTGGTATGAGTAACAGAATAATTTCCGGCAGTATTTACTGTAATGCTTTGTGTTGTTGCTCCGGTATTCCAAAGATATCCTGATCCTGATGACGATGTAAGTACAACAGTTGCACCACTACAGATCGTTAACGGACCGTTTGAAGTAATTGTTGGCGTGGCCGGGAGAGCATTGACCGTAACCTGAACAGAAGCAGGTGCTGAAGTGCAGCCTGAAGAACTTGTATGCGTTACCGAGTAAGTTCCTGCAGCCGAAACAGTAATGCTCTGAGTTGTAGCACCAGTACTCCAGAGAAATCCGGTTCCTGGTGACGATGTAAGTACAACAGTTGCACCATTGCAGATCGCTAATG
>JAQBNH010000029.1 GCA_028288705.1 Ferruginibacter sp. | reverse complement strand
TGTAGGCTCATGTCGCCGAGCGCCGCAAGCGCACCGTGGCGCACATCCTTCCGGTTAAACACCGGAAAGCCCGAGCACACATCGGCAAAACCAATGCCCGCTTCATCGAGAATCACTGCCGCGGCGGCAATATCCCAATCTTGCGAGCCGCGTCGCGACACTGCCGCATCCAGCTTGCCGGTCGCCACCTGCACCAGTCGATAGGCCAGCGACGGGTAGGCGGGACCGCGTACGTAATCGAGGCCTGCCGCTTGCATTTCCTGATGCACCGCGCCCGGAGCCGGAATCAGTGGCGCCGAGCCGAGCCGGCGCCGACGCACCAGCGGCTCGGCATTGAGCCGCGCACCGCCGCCCTTGACCGCGTCGTACATTTCATTGCGGGCCGGCGCGAACACCACCCCGGCAATCGGCACGCCATTTTCGACGACGGCGAGGCATACCGTCCAGCTGTCCTCGCCATTGATAAAGCCGCGCGTGCCGTCGATCGGGTCGACCACGAACACCCGCGTGCAATTCAGGCGTGAGGGATTGTCCGCCGTTTCTTCGCTCAACCAGCCGTAATCGGGCCGGGCGGCCAGCAGCGCCGAGGCCAGGTAACGGTCGACCACGATGTCGGCTTCGCTCACCGGCGAGGCATTTTCCTTTGTCCAGGTTTTGATTTCGCGCCGGAAATAGCTGCTGGCAATGATCCCGGCCGCGACGGCACAGGAACGAAGCAGTTCAAGATCTTCTTTTGCTGAGGTGGGCGGCTTGGTCATTGTCGTGGCTTTTAGGCGCGCGCCGGGCTTAGGACAAGGGCAGGTTGCGCAGATGCGATCAACACCGTTTTGGCCGGCTCTTCAAGCGGTTCAAGTAGATAGCGCCCGATCCGAGCAAACTGGCGAAAATGTGCTGGTTAATGCCCTCGAAAAGGACCCGGTTAATTGCTTCCTACATCTGGTTATACCCTGCTAACCCTCTCGGAAAACAACATAAACTTAACCGAACCGATTAAGGGGGCAGGTAAGGGGACGCGCTATGGTGAGCCCACGAAAGAGAGCGTCGACAAGTTCTCGAAGTTGACAGGAAGGCATACGAAAATGGTTCATGGCGTAGGAATGGAAGGCGCTTCGGTCGTGCTGGCTTTTGGCAAGCCAACGGTGATCGAGAAGCGCTTCATGGCGGCCAATGACAATGGACCCAAGGAACCGGTGAAGACCGTGACCGTGCGCCGGAAGCTCGAAAAGAGCGGCGTGTCGATCAAGATCAAGGTCCCGGTTGATGAGTTCATCGGCGTCGCGGTCGCGACCGTCATTTCCGAAGAGGGCGTGCTGTCCTCTTCCATCGAACTGGTGCATGGCGACAGCGAACTGAATTATCGCGTGTTCGAAGAAATCGGCAATCACAACGTCGTCGCCGAATGGCAGAACTGGGGCCGCAAGCTCCGTCTGCCCCTGTTCATCAAGGCCGGCGACGGCGCCTATATGCCCTATAGCCAGCAGGTCGACGGCGTGGCGCTCGGCGCTTCTGCGTCCCGCCGCAAAATGGCCGCCGATGCCAACCGGCGCCCCCGCTTCCTCAACCGCCGCAAGCCCGGCCAGGAAGCCAACTAAGAGTTTACCCGCCCCGACCGAGCGCTGCATCGCTCCTAACGGGTTTGCCTCCAAAGCACGCTAAAGCCGGTCCCCTGGGCCGGCTTTTGGCGTTTGGGTCGTGCCACGCCCTCGTGGTTGGAGGGTCGCTGCGCTCCCGCCTCACCATGAGGACTACTTACAGATCACGATACCAGTAGCCCTCATGGTGAGGTGCGAGTTCTTACGAGCCTCGAACCACGAGGGCGTGGCACGATCTCTACCAAACCCACTCCGCCAACAGCGCCAAGCTCAGCGCAATCCCCACCAGATTATTCGACAAAAACTTGGCCAGCACATTGCCGGGGATATCCTTGTTGAACGTCTGCACCTGCCAGGCCAACAGCCCCGCCGCGACCAGCGACAGCCCCGCGAACACCAGTCCGGCCCCAGCCAGCACTGCGGCCACCAGCCACAGCACATAAGCGATGCCATAAAACACCCCGATCAGCAGCCGCGTCTGGCTGCCGAACAGGCGGGCGGTGGATTTGACACCGATCAGCGCATCGTCCTCGATATCCTGCAGCGCATAGATGGTGTCGTAGCCGATGGTCCAGGCGATGCAGCCGAAATACAAAAACAGCGGCGCCAGCGACAATCCGCCGGTTTGCGAACTCCAGCCCACCAGCGCGCCATACGAAAACGCCAGCCCCAAAAACGCCTGCGGCCACCAGGTGACGCGCTTCATGAACGGGTAGATCGCAATCAACAGCAGCGACGCGACGCCCAGGATCACCGTGAAGCGGTTGAACTGCAGCAGGATGAAGAAGCCCAGAATGGCCTGCGCCGCGAGGAAGCCGAACGCTTCTCGCGCCGTCACCTGGCCGGAAGGTATCGGTCGCGACCGTGTGCGGGCGACCTGTTCGTCGATATCGCGGTCCACCACATCGTTAAACGTGCAGCCGGCGCCACGCATCAGCACCGAGCCGATCAGCATCAGGATAGCCGCGCGCCAGTCGAACCCGCGCACAGGATCGGCGATCGCAGCCAGCGACAAGCCAAAGACGCAGGGCCAGAACAACAGCAATAGCGGAATGGGCCGGTCCCAACGCGCCAGCCGCGCATAGGGCTTGAGCCACTCGGGTGCGTAGCGGTCCACCCAATTTGTGTTGTGTGCATCGGCAACTTTGCCGGCCGGCGGAATATTGGTATCGCTCATCGTCTGCCTTGAACCCTTGATGCCTTCAGTCCTAACTGCGCCGTCGACCCTGCGCAACACAACGAGTTCCATGCCCCGCACCCACGCTTCGCTCCCGCGCCTCTATATCGAACCCGATCTGGGGCAGGGGGCCTCGATCGCCCTGGGCAAAGAGCAATCGCTCTATCTCGCGGCCGTGCTGCGCAAGAGCGTCGGTGACGAAGTGGTGCTGTTCAATGGCCGCGACGGCGCCTGGCTCAGCCGGCTCACCAGCGATTCCAAGAAATCCGTCACGCTTGAGACCATTGAGCAGGTGGCAGCGCAAACCCCGGTCTCCAATCTCTGGTACGGCTTTGCCCCGCTCAAGACCGAGCGGCTGGATTATGTGATCCAGAAGGCCGTGGAAATGGGCGCCGGCGTGATCCAGCCCGTACTGACGCGCTTTACACAGGTGAATCGGCTCAAGCACGAG
>JAQBNH010000022.1 GCA_028288705.1 Ferruginibacter sp. | reverse complement strand
GCGAGGCGATCATCCAGTCGGCGCTGCTGTCGGCGCAGCGCGCAGAAGAACTCGGCATGGGCCGCGACAAGATCCTCCTTTCCACCAAGGTCTCGGACGTCCAGCACCTGATCGCGGTCTATCAGGACCTGTCGGCGCGTTGCGATTACGCGCTGAATCTGGGGCTGACAGAGGCCGGCATGGGGACCAAGGGCGTCGTCGCTTCGTCCGCCGCCATGGGCATCCTGCTGCAGCAGGGCATTGGCGACACGATCCGCATTTCGCTGACGCCCGAGCCGGGTGGCGATCGCACTACCGAGGTCAAGGTGGCGCAGGAACTGCTGCAGACCATGGGCTTCCGCCAGTTCCTGCCGGTTGTCGCGGCGTGCCCCGGTTGCGGGCGCACCACTTCCAATACGTTCCAGCATCTGGCCAAGGATATCCAGGATCACCTGTCGTCCTCGATGCCCGAATGGAAGGAACGCTATCCCGGCGTCGAAACACTGTCGGTGGCGGTCATGGGCTGCATCGTCAACGGACCGGGGGAGTCCAAGCACGCCAATATCGGCATTTCGCTCCCCGGCACCGGTGAAACGCCCGCCGCCCCGGTGTTTGTCGACGGCCAGAAGGTCGCCACCCTGCGCGGCGCCGATGTGGCCGACCAGTTCAAGGTCATGGTAGCCGATTACATCGAGAAGAAGTTTGGCGCCGGCGCCAAGGTCGCGGCGGAATAGGCATGCTCATTGTCAATCTTCTGAACGGTGTCATGCTGGCAAGTGTCGTCTGCTTCGCCGTCGGCGCCGTGCTGCTGGCGATACTGGCGACTCGCTCCGCAGTGCGTGAGCCAATAACCGATGCAGGGCGGCCAAAGAACTTTTTGTCGCGCGTTCAGGGCGCCTTTGAGGATCCCCGGTTCCGCATCGCCCGGACCCTGATCACGGCCGGTGGCGTGGTGGCGGTGGCGTCGTTCGTTGCTGTCTTCGTGCTCAGCGCCAGTCTGCCACGGTGTACCGCTTCTCCCCAAGATCTCGACGAGGCCGTTGCCATGTGCATGCCGGTCGTGCCGGCCCCAGCTCCGGCGGCCTAGCCGCATGGATCGTCCTGCCAGCATCATTTTCATCCATGGCGCGTCGAGCAGCGGGAAATCGACGCTGGCGCGCGGCGTGCAGGCGAAAATTGACCAACCATTCTGGCATATTTCCATCGATCACCTGCGCGATGCGGGCGTGCTGCCATCAGCACGCATCACGAGCGGCGAGTTCAAATGGCGCGACATGCGGCGGCCGTTCTTCGACGGTTTCCATCGGTCGCTGGCCGCCTATGCGCATGCCGGCAACAGCCTGATCGTCGAGCACATCCTCGATACGCCCGGCTGGCATGAGGATCTGATTGAGTTGTTGACGCCGTTCGATGTGTTTTTCGTGGGCGTCCACTGCTCGGTTGCCGAACTCAACCGGCGGGAGGCGGTGCGTGGCGATCGGCCGCTTGGGAGTGCCGAGAAGGATTTTCACACCATCCACCAAGGTCTGCGCTACGATTTCGAGGTGCAGTCTGACACCGATGCCGAGGGCAATGTCGGTCGGGTGATTGCGGCGTGGAAGGCGCGGCGCGCGCCGTCAGCCTTTGTAGATATCGCGAGCAAGTTCGGCACCGGTGACAGGATGGCGGTGGATTAGGGCGCAGCACGGCTTGGCCAGGAAACGGCCACCAGGCTCGTGTCTGTTGCGGCTTCACCTTAAACAAAGGCGTTTGCATGGAACCGGATTTGTTGCGCGTTGCTGTCGTGACACCGACCTATGGCCGGGCGGTCTATCTTTCGCGGACGCTGGACTATTTTCGCGCTCAAAAGCGTCGTGGAATGGAATTACACTGGTTCATCCTGGATGACGGTCCGGATGCGCATCCGGTGCTGTCTGCCCGCGGGCTGCCTGATGTGAGCTATGACTGGCAGCCGACACGCATGTTGCTGGGGGCCAAACGAAACCGTCTCAACGAGATGGCGTTGGCCTGGGGCGCTCACTTTGTCTGCGCCATGGACGACGATGACTGGTATGGGCCGTCCTATGTAGCCGACATGGTTGGGATGTCGCGCGATAGCGATGGGCACTTCGCGGGAAGCTATCGGACCTATTATTACGACATCTCGACGGGGAATATCCTGCTGGCGCAGACGGCGCCGCGCGGGTCGAGCGGCAATGGCGTGCTGTGCTACAGGGCCGCGGCGCTTCAAGCCGCGCGATATCCGGATGGCGCCGCCTCGGGCGAAGACCGCGTCTTCCTTGGCGATAATGCAGTGTTGCAGCATCCCGATATTTCCCTCGTCCATCTTGCGCTGCTGCATGGCCGCAATACGGAAGACAAGCGCGTGCTGCTGCGCTCCGCGGACGTTCGGGGGGATATGTCTCTCGCCTCGTTCGCGATGCGTGTCGAGGACGCGGCGTTTTATCAAGATTTACACAAGCAGGCAGCGAGAGCAGGTCATGACCTGATGTCGTAGGGCCTACTGCCGGATGCTGTGCCCCATCAAAGGCCTTGGAACCAGAACGCCAGGAGCACGACAACGAGTTGCACCACGCCCAGCCCGAGTGGCCCGAAAACCTTCACCCTGTCGCCGGTCGTCGTGCCCACTGCGGCATCGGCGAGCTGGATGATGCCGGCCAGCAGGCCGAGCCAGATCAGCGCGGTGGCGTCAGCCCGGAACGCCGCCCACAGCACGACCAGCAGCAATGGCACCGATCGAGCTACGCCATAGAGCGCAAACACTTTGGCGGTGTGCGACGCCTCGCCATCGCGCACGATGAAGCCGGGGAAGAATATTCCGGCCAGCGAGAACCCCGTTGCCACGACGACGTTGAGCAGGGTGAGGACAATGAGCAGCGCCATGATCATGATGTCTGTTCCTCAAGCACGGGCGGCTGGCAGGAGTCGGTCCAGCGATTGCCGCACAGCTCGGCCAGCCGATCGACCGTCAGCCGCACCGAGGCGTGGGTGGAGCCGCCGGCCGGGATAACCACGTCATAGACCTTGAGCGACACGTCGAGATAGATCGGCAGCGGCGCCGGCAGGCCGAAGGGGCAGACGCCGCCGACCTTGTGGCTGGTCAATTGCTCGACCTCCTCGGCGCCCAGCATGCGTGGACGGCCCCCAAAGGCGGCTTTGGATTTCTGGTTGTCGAGCCGCGCATCGCCACGGGTCACCAGCAGCAGCACTTCACCACCCACGCGGATGCAGAGGGTTTTGGCGATCTGGCCGGGCTCGACGCCATGCACGGCCGCGGCCGTGTCCACCGTGGCGGTCGAGCTCTCGGTTTCGAGCACCGACAGGTCAGGGGCGCGGGTGGCGAGGTCGGCTTTGACGCTAGCGAGGCTCATATTGTCTCTCAGAACAGCTGGTTGAGGCGCTCTTCGTATTTGACGCGGGTTTTTTCGCGGATGGGTGTGGCGAGCGCGCGGCGCATGAAGGCGGGATCGAGTTCGCGCACGCCATCGAGCGCCATCAACTCGGTGACGGTCACGCGTTCGCCGGCAAATGGCTTGTAGGTGACGGCCGTTCCGGCTTCGACCATGCCGGGCGCAATGACGCGGCAATAGGCGCCTGGCCTGAGGGCGCGGGCGAAGCGTTTGACGAAGCCGTTGTCGCCCATGCGCGCGGCCAGGGTCATGCAGGGCGTGCGGTGATAGGTGACTTCAAGGACGACATCGCCAAGCGTGAAGCGGTCGCCGATGGC
>JAQBNH010000003.1 GCA_028288705.1 Ferruginibacter sp. | reverse complement strand
AATTAAAAAGAAGCCTAAAATATCAAAACAGGGCAATAAGTATCTTAGAAAAGCAATGCATATGCCGGCCCTAACAGCGATAAGGCATAGTGAAAGATTTAAAGCAATTTTTATTCGGTTGGTTGGGAAGCATGGAATAAAAATGAAGGGAGTAGTCGCGGTGCAAAGAAAATTGTTGGAGATGATGTACACGATATACAAAACAAATACTGCTTACGACAAGCAATATATGACCAGGTTAAATGAAACAGTAGAAATGGGCGGGAAGCTCGTAGAAAAATTAGGGGACAATCATTGAAGATTGTCCCACTAAACAGGCTGGTATTAAAACCGCCTTATGATCAAAAATAGATAAAAAAACTCATTGCAGTTAACACAGAATCTCTGTGGTAAAATTTTGGCGAAAAAACTCCGGACAATTCTGTGAAAAAACTCCGTGGCCTCTGTGGTAAAAATCTGCTGACTTTCAATGGCTAAAATGCCACCGGGCAGCGAACTTTCTCTGCAGAACTATTTCTAGTATTTAAAAAGTTGCGGTAAGACATTGTAGCTTCAAATCCCCCACGAGCTAAAGATGCGCTGCTCAGTTTAGAAATATTAACATCGTACGTTATTCCCATGCCGAGTTTATAATAATTCAATTTGATCACAGGAATTACAGCATCGTTCCAGCGAAGAAAAGCACCTATTGCAAGGCTGATGGCTTCATCTTCATCTTGCCTTACCAGGTCGTGATCATATAAGATGCCACCCTGCGTCTGGTTGTTACCGCCCTGAGTAAAGTAGTCGGCATATAATACGATCTTATCATATTCACTAGTTGGAACCGCAAGTCCCGCATTAATCATGAGTTTTTTATTCAACCGGATATCCTGTTGCCTATCAAAAGCAACTTTCGGTTGATTGAAATGAAAATACGAGGCTCCTAAATAATATTTAATGTCGGACTGTGTCTCGCTGCTAAACAACAGGCCTGCACCTGCATCCAGGTATGTAGTATTGGTGTTTGTGAAACTCTGCCGCGTCGGATTTGTCGGGCTATACGCACCATTTACAAATTGGTCATCGAATTGAAGCTTGCTGGCATCAAAATGCTGTTGTACAAACCCTCCCATAAAGCCCAGGGAAAGGTAGGTGTTCTCATCGCCGTTCAAAGATTTATGAAACGTAAGGCAAGGTAAAACTGCCATCTTTCCAAGTTTTGAATCACCCGCCACATCATTAGTGACTTGTAAGCCTAGACCGAGATAATTGTTTTCTCCGCCGGCCCCTATTTTACATTCCAGTCCTAAAGCCTGGGTGACATACGGTGTGGTCACGCTCGACCATTGATTTCTAAAGGCGGCAGTGATACGAAAATCTCCTTTATAAAGTCCCGCGAGCGCGGGATTCCGCAACAAGGGTAATTCATAAAACTGCGAAAAATTAATGTCTTGTGCCCAAATATTTGCAGGGAAGATAACTGTAGCCAGCAGGCTACTAACAATAATGGCTATGAGTCGTTTCTTCATTAACGAATAATTGAGGTGTTACCCTTATAAATAAAAGAATTCCCGTTCTCACAAACTACCTCCGCCGTATATACGAAAACATCCGGAGGGCCTGTCACTCCGCGGATTTTCCCATCCCAGGAGTATAGAGGATTATTTGGAGGGAAGTCTGTTTTTTCAAAGATCAATTCACCCCAGCGATTAAAAATCCGAAAGTATTTTATTGCGACAATGCCCTTGGCACGGATCATCAGTATATCATTCACTCCGTCGCCGTCAGGTGTAAATACATTTGGTATAAAAACCTGCGATTTTTCACAAAACGCAGTAATGTGAATGGAATCCGCGGCGGTGCAACCGTATATATCCCTGACTGAAACGGTGTAGGTAATATCTTTTTTTATCGTAGCGATCGGTTTTGGACATGTTGCGCAATTGAGCAAGGAAGGCGGAGACCATAACCATGATTTCACTGGACCATTGGTGATAATAGGGGTGAAGTTATAGGCTGTGCCGGTTGATAGATTTAAATCCGTACCAAGGTTTATCGCCAGCCGCTGCCCAACGCCCACTGTAATGTAAGCAGTGTCTGTAAAACAGTTGGCACCATCGTAACCAACGACCCTGTAGCTCGTTGTAGTTCTTGGAAATGCAATTGGATTTGAAATTGCCGTATTACTTAATCCCTGCGAAGGTGTCCAGATGTAACTTGTAGCACCAGATGCAAATAATCGCGCACTATCTCCGATGCACATACTGTCATTTGAAGACCTGATGCTGATCGGCTGCATGACAGTGATGTTAGTGGAGTCATACCCGGGGCAGCCAAAACTATTGATACCTCGAACGACATAAGGTGTACTGATTAACGGGGTAGCTATCGGGTTTGGACAATTGTTACAGTTCAACCCGTTAATCGGCGTCCATTGGTAAGACAGTCCGCCGGCTGCCCCCAATTGTACACTATTATTTTTGCATAGGACAATATTTGCATTCGCAGCAATGCTGATGACCGGGTTAGGATTAATGATTACAGTCTTGAAAGAACTGTCTTTACAATTTTTATCGGTTGTGCTAACTAATTTCACCTGGTAAGTTCCTGGAAGGCTGTATACATGTACAGGGCTTGCCTGGTTGGAAGTTACTCCGTCTCCAAAAGCCCATTGGTAAGTGAGCGTTCCGGCAGAAAGTGCAGTTTGGTTGTTGATCAACAGCCTATTTTCATTAACACATTGAGTAAGATTATTTATCGAAAATAGCGCGACTGGCTTAGGATTGACCGTTACAATGTGGCTTGCAGTATCTCGGCATCCTTCTGTTGTAATTGCTATCAACTTCACTCCATAGGTGCCCTCGCTGTTAAATGAATAAGAAGGGTTAGCGAGAGTTGAACTGTTTCCATCGCCGAAAAGCCAGAGATAAGATAAGGGGCCACCTAAAGGGTGGGAGGAACCATTATTGAAGGAAAAGCTGTTTCCGTTTAAACACTGATCTGGTTGAATCACGCTGAACATTGCATTTGGCGAAGCAAAAACTTTAATGCTGGCGAAGGCACTATCTATACATCCATTGTTACTAGTGGCAGTTATTCTTACACCGTAATTCCCGGGAGAGGAATAGCTGTGGACAGGTGATGTAGCGGTTGACAGATTTCCGTCTCCGAATTCCCACACAAAATTCATCGAAGCTCCAATGTTGATTGTACTATTATTTATAAAAACAAATCTGTTTCCGACAAAACACTGCTGCAAGTTATTAAGCGAGAAACTAATTATCGGCTTAGGATTAATCGTGACATTGCTGCTGATGCTATCCTTGCAACCGGTGTTACTTGTCACTACTAACTTCACGGTATAAGTACCCGCGGAAATATAGCTGTGGATTGGGCTGTTGGCAGCAGAGAAAGTACCATCACCAAAAGTCCAGACTGACGTAAAGCTTCCTCCTGAAAAACCGGAGTTGTTTGAAAATGAAACCGAGTTGCCATTTAAACATTGCGTACTGTTATTGATGGAAAATAATGCCAGCGGTTTTGGTTTCACTGTTACATTTACCTGGTCTTGGCTGGAACATCCATTCCCATCCGTGACAATGAGTGTATAGGTAGTAGTCGATGGTGCAGACGATGTTGGATTTGCAACCTGGGCATTATTCAGATATTGAGCCGGAGACCATTGGTAATTGTAACCAGGGATTGCGCTTGAGCCGAGTGTTACCGAAGAGCCAACGCAAATCGTTTGATCAGTACCTGCATTCGCGTTAGGGAAAGCCGCGGTAACTGTAGCTGTTAAGGTGTCCTTACAGGAAATGCCATTGTACGGAATTACTTCCAAATGAAACCTTGCATTGATAGGCGGGCCAGGATTAAGACTGAGGTTTTGACTGGTTCCAAGTAGTGTTGTATAGTTATTATCCCACCAGTTGTACTGAGCAAAACCCGGGGGGCCAGAGAGCGTTGTCAGGTTTGGCGGGGTACAGGAATATTGAACCGCTATAGCCTGATTGCAGGGACCCACATCAACATAGGCATAGCCGAAGTGCGCTCCCAGCGTGCAATCCGCTGTGACGAAATCCAAATACAAGGTCCTTCCGGCATACGCACTGAGATTTACAAAAACCGGAGTCCAGCTTTTACACTTTACGTTCGGATCTTCTGGGGAGTCGAAAAACCCCGGTATTGTTCCCGCAGCCACGTAAAGGAAATCGGCACATTGAAGAATGTTACCTGTCGCTGCATCAATAACTTGCGCCTGCATCCTAGGCTTCTCATCGGGTGTGTGGGCTGGCGTTAACGGATTTTCCAGTACCACAGCGTATTGAAAAGTGATTGAATAATCATTAGCCACCGCTGGAATTTGTAATACATAACGAATTTTTTCTGCAGAGTCCAGCACATTATCATTGCCAAGTTTCACAACATGACCGCTTCCGTCGGGTGCATTTAATGGAAATTTTCCGTAGTAATCCAGAGCTGCTGGGGTTGTCCTTGGAATAAGGGTATGTCTTCCTGGAACCGGTGTGTTTACAGGCGGGTTATTGTTAAAGTAGGTAATCTGGTTAGCACCCTGAGCGCCTGTGCCCACATGTCCTGTGTAACAATACCAGTTTGCAAAATTGTTATCTTCAAAGTCAATATTTGGAGGACACTGCCCTGCAGTCAGAGTTTGAGCAACACCTTGAAAACTAACCCTGTTGCCTAAAGGAGAAGGGATTTCGCGCGATATTGAGGGTGTTTTGGCAGGAAGGAATCTTGTAGCGCTGCGTTCGGATACCTCAGATAACCTGGTACCGTCGCTGTCTAACTGGTACCAGACGCCCGCTTTTGCGTAACACTTTCCCTCGACAAAATCTGAAACTTCACTGTACATTAGAGTGATTACTATAGCTCCATTTTTATTAATAAATCCCCATTTGCCTGATTTACAAACCGCAGCCAGTTCGTGGTGATAGGGCCGGATGCTATCGAATTGACTTTGTGAGCTTAGTTCTGTTTGGTGATTGGTTGATTGGCTGAACAGAGCGCCATGCATAAGGCATAACATGCCGATTAGGAGTATAGTTCTCATTTAGTAGTTTTGGGTAGGGCAATAAAACGGGCAATTTAACAGATATTACCGAAACTTAATTACGGTTTGTCGTAATGGGGAAGAATTGGCCAAAAATAGAAGATGTCATCAAAAGCCCATAGGTGGAATGATGAGCCCCGATGAAGTTGTGTCTTTCTTTTGCAAAACATAAGGATTAGATACCACGCATTTAACAGGCTACTGCGCGAAAAAACTCTGTGTAACTCTGTGAAAAAACTCCGTGTCCTCCGTGGTAAAAAAGCTCTGTGGTTAAAACCTTTGTGGCCCTTCCTGTCTTCCTGCCTTCGTGGCGCAAAAACTCCGTGCCCTCTGTGGTAAAAAACTACAGAAACCGCAGCTTCTCTTCTTCCAAATCCAAAAACTGGAAATGCCTGCGCACGATATCTTCATCCAGCGTGGCATCTTCGTCATTTGCTTTTAGTAACCATTGCCGTTGGTGGTCCAGAACGGCGAGGTAAACCATTTTACATTCCGCAGCCATGTCGCCTTCGGTGGGCGAAAGATGCAAAGACTGCCATTTCACCACCATCTGTTGCAATACCGGCTGGCGATTGAGCTCTTCGCTGTAATTCGTTCTTAAATGCTGGAGCGCCTGCTCTGCCAGTTGTTTTTTAATCAGCTTTTCTGCTTCTTCCTCCGGAAGTCCATCATGGAATGCCGGGATCTTTAATTTGCGGATCAGGATGGGAAGGGTGAGCCCTTGCAATAATAGCGTGACTAGGATAACGACAAACGTAATGAATAAGATGAGGTTGCGGTGCGGGAACGGGGTTCCATCTGCCAGTTGCACGGGGATTGATAAAGCCGCTGCCAGCGATACGACGCCGCGCATGCCAGACCAGGCAAGCAATAACGGACCTCTCCAGCCGGGATTGCGGCTATCCGCCACCGTGATAAAGTTGCGCGCGATCAGCGTAACGATCACCGCTCCGTAAGCCGAAAGCACGCGGCCGATGATCAGCACCAACGTTACCAGCAAGCCATACCCAATTGCGGAGCTGATGCTCACATCTCCGAGGCCTGCCGTGATGGAAGGCAGTGCGAGGCCGATCAGCATGAACACCAGGCCGTTTAAAATAAAACAAAAGCTTTCCCACACATTCACGCCGCGTAACCTGGAACTGCTGCTTAAAAAGCGATGGCGGAAATGCGATAAAAATAAACCACCACTAACGACAGCGAGTACGCCCGAGCTATGCACTTCTTCTGCAGCGAGGTACATGATATAAGGTGTGACGAGCGTAAAAACAATGTCGATATTGGCATCCGTTGGTAAATGTTTATGTGCCTTCATAAACAACCAGCCAATGATCAACCCGATCGCCACGCCGCCAAAAACCATCCAGCTGAAACTCAGCGCTGCCTGGTACCAGACGAACTGGCCGGTAGCTACAGCAATCAATGCAAAACGTACGATCATCAGGGAAGAAGCATCGTTCAATAAACTTTCGCCCTCGAGGATCGATTGCAAACGCTTCGGCACTTTTACAAAACGCAGGATCGCACTGGCGCTTACCGCGTCTGGTGGCGACACGATGCCGCCTAATAAAAAGCCCAGTGCGAGCGACATACCGGGAATGAAATAGTTAGCTACAAACGCAACAGACATCGCGGTGAGAAAGACCACAACAAAGGCAAAACTCGTAATGATCCTGCGCCAGTGCCATAGCTCTTTCCAGGAGACCGTCCAGGCTGCTTCGTACAACAATGGCGGTAAGAAAATAAAAAAGATAAGGTCAGGCTTAATATCGATTTGGGGTATACCGGGGATAACACTTATCGCCAATCCCGCCAGCACCAGCAATACAGGGTAGGCCACTTTTATTTTGTCGGCCAGCATGATCAGCAAACTGATTACGATCACGAGTGCCAGGTAAAACGGAAAATTTTGCAGCATGGGTATTAAACTTAAAATAGAAAACAGGCACTAACAAATCGGCCTTCTATCCAAATTAATCAAACTATGCTAACTGGCGGCAAAATTTTCCTTTAAAAATCCCGGACTATCGCTGTGTTGGTTTAGAGAAATCTGGCTGTGTAAATTTTATGCAATGATAAAAATGAGCAACAAAGCCCGGCGAAAATAATCGCTGATCGTACCCAGTTCATTTGCTGCCATTCCGTTACTGTTTTTTTCAACAAGGCCGTATCAGTAAGCGCTGCTGTTTTAAACATCAGGTCATTTCTTGGATAGAAATAAGCAAAGGTTAGCGCATCACCAACCAGGTAAAGCAGGAAGGCCAGCCCGAGATAGAGCCTCACCGACGGAACTGTTTTCCAGAAAAATATCAATGCCAGTAAAGCGAGCAATTGATTGATGGGGGAGAAAAGGCGAAAGAAATTTCCGGGATTCACTGTTTTAAAATACTCCCTGGCGGTTGCAATGGAATGAGGAAGATCAGCGCCCCAGGAACGCACGTCAATTAAGGACGTGTAGATGTTTACAAATAAAATTCCGGCAGCCAGGCTGATCGATGCGAATAAGACAATTGTTTTCATTTTTTTTTTTCCTGCAAAGGTCTTCGCGTAGCCCTGGCGGGAATTGTATTTAACGGACATCTTCAAACAAGTGTCCTTTCAGGGAACTCCTGTTTCGCTGGTAGGTTCCCGGAGTGATGCCGGTAAACGATTTGAACGTTCTGATGAAATGGGATTGATCTGTAAAACCGCTCCTGTAGGCGATCTGCGTGAGAGAAAGTTTTGGGTCATGCATCAGGCTGACCGTATGCAGGTATTTTTTATACAGCAATATATCTTCCGCATTCAGCCCGGTTAATTCGCTGATCTTCCTGGAAAGATGCCTTGGCGAATAGCATAATGTTTTCGCCCATACATTTACTGTCGCCAGTTGTTGATTTTCCGCCTGTAAAAATTGATTCATCAATTGTGCCCGGTTATCAGTTTCCGGTGAAAATTGACCAAGCCAGCCAAGCAGGATGCGGATCCTTTGAGGAAAAGAAAGTTGTTCGGCAAACTGTTCGCATAAAAACCGGAACCCGGGCAGGATCAATTGCAGGTCGATAATTTTGTTGGCCAGTTCATACCCTTTGATCTTAAATACCTGCCGGATCGCATGTGGTTGAAAGACGATCCCAAAAAACAGTTGCCGTTCCGGCAGTTCAGTCTGAATGGGTTTTGTACTAAAGCCGTTAATAAAGCAGGTAGGCAGCTGGTATGGCTGATCGCCCAGTGAAGAACTAACAGGTGACTCAGAAAGATTTACAATCACTTCGATGATTCCTTTTGGAATAATGTATTCCCGTTGGAATGCAGGATTGCCCTCGAGTTGCCAGGCTGATTGTATCAGGTGACGGAAACGCGGTTCCGTGGGAATATAAAACTGACTGTTCAATGTGATAAGCCTGATTTTTTCTAAAGATAAAAACCCACGGCTAAAAAACAAATCCTTGAAACAGGACAGAACAGGCGATGAAAACAGGCGCGCCTGTTACGATGAAGCGGTTAATTTCTCCAGCATAATATTAAATACTTTTTCGCGCAGGCTTTTAGAATTCATCCCTGCAGAGGAAACAGGCGGGAGAAAATCCATGTATAATTTTGTGGGTAGCAGGTAAAACGTTTTGTCAATCGGCATCGCTTCTTTCGTTCCGCGGATCACGCAGGGGATGATGTCTTTTCCTGTGGAAATACCCAGTTTAAAAGCGCCGTCAAAGAAAGGTTTCATCGGTTCCGAACTGCGGTTACGCGTACCTTCCGGGTAAATGCACATATGCATTCCCGAGAGCAAGGCCTGCTTCATATCGTCAAAACTTTTCAGGCGGCTCTTATCGTTGCCGCGTTCTACCAGCACCGAACCGCGTTTGTAAAACCAGCCGAAAATGGGCACTTTAGCGAAAGATGCTTTTGCAATGGTTTTATTCGGCCCCGGAACATAAGGCGCTGATAGAGGCACATCAAGCAAGGCGTTGTGATTGTAAACAACCACGTAATTTTTTCCTTTTTCAAAATATTTCCTCCCGGTAACGCGAACGCTGCAACCGATTAGGAAAAGCCAGATCGTCATCCACACCCTGGATACCCCGATAAAATAGGCCTGCCCTTTTTTCTCATCTTTAAATAAATAAGCGCCCATCGATGGAAGGAAAAATACCAGGAAGCTGAGCACAAAACTTAACAGGCCCCAGGCGGCCCAGATCCTTGCGAAAATATTTTTTAAGAGGGTCATGTTCCTGATTTAAGGTTTTGCCAGGCTCCAGTCGATAGGTTGTTTGCCATCCCGCATGAGCAGTTCATTTGTTTTTGAAAAATGTTTGCAGCCAAAAAAACCTTTGTCCGCAGAGAAAGGTGAAGGGTGGGCGGCTTTCAACACATGATGTTTCGTTTCGTCGATCAGTCCCTGCTTGTCCTGGGCAAATTTACCCCAAAGCAAAAAGACCACGCCTTCTTTCTCATCAGAAATTTTCTGGATCACCTGGTCGGTGAAATCTGCCCAGCCGTATTTGGCATGACTAAATGGTTCGCCCGCCCGAACAGACAATGCCGCATTCAGCAGCAATACGCCCTGTTTCGCCCAGGCGGTCAGGTTGCCATAGTTGGCTGGCATATCAATACCGATATCAGATTTAATCTCTTTGAAAATATTTACGAGCGAAGGAGGCGGTTTGATCCCGTCACTTACGGAGAAGCTGAGGCCATGCGCCTGCCCGGCGCCATGATAGGGATCCTGGCCAAGGATAACGACCTTCACCTCGTTGAAAGGCGTTTGGTTAAAAGCATTAAAAATAAGGGAGCCCGGAGGGTAGATGGTTTTACCCAGTGATTTTTCGGTCTTGAGAAAACTAACGATCTGCTGGAAATAGATTTTGCTAAATTCATCTTTCAGCAGTTCCTTCCAGGAAGGATGAATTTGAACGTCCATCGTGTACAATTTTAAAGCAACAAACGAAAACGGATATACGCGGTTATAAAAAAAGCGGATGGTTATCCGCTTTGTGACCCCGATTGGATTCGAACCAATGGCCCTCAGCTTAGAAGGCTGATGCTCTATCCAGCTGAGCTACGGGATCAATTTTGAGGTTGCAAATATAGGGGATATCATCGTGCCACTCCTATATTTTTTCGCAGCATATGTATATAACATTTTTTCAGCAGTTTTGAAAATTAGCAGAACTATATATTTGTTAAAAATTGCTTGATTGGTATAGTTTTAGATATTACATTTGCTACATCAACCCATTCATTCTCTAAAGCATAGGAGAAAAATCTTAAATTAAAATTAGCGTTTATGAAACAAAAAATTGCGTTGTTACTTACAATGATGGTATTTGCTATCGGCGCTTTTGCTCAGATGTCGGGTAGTTCCGCACCTGAAAAAAAGCAAAGCTCCTTTGGGATACATTTCGATGCGGTAGACTTTAAAACCCCCGTGACCTTTAAAAACTCGAACAGCCCACGTACCCTTGCAGGTATCAGGGACCTTGATTTTGGTTTATCTCTTTCATACTGGAAAGGCCTGACGTCTAAAATTGACTGGTCTGTAAAGTTCAATGCTTTAATGCACGATTACTCTTTGGATCGCAATATCGCGACTAACAAAACTGAATATGGTGTTGAAATCGAACCTTCCATCAACATTCGCCCGATCAAAGATAACAACCTGATCTCTCCGTTCCTGACTGCAGGTATCGGTGCCGGTTATTACACAGGTGAATTTGGTGCTTATGTACCGGCTGGTGTTGGTATCCAGGTGAACTTCAACAGCGTTACTTACCTGATGTTACAGGCGCAGTATCGTTTCACGCTTACAGAAGACAAACTGAAAGATCATTTGTTCTACTCTCTGGGTATCGTTCAGAATTTCGGTCCTGAAAAACCAATGGTTGTTCCACCGCCACCAGCTCCGGTTGTATTGGATCGTGATGGTGATGGTATCGCTGATGCTGATGATAAATGTCCGGACACGCCGGGTTTAGCAGCTTTACAAGGTTGTCCTGATCGTGATGGTGATGGTATCGCTGATGGCGATGACAAATGTCCTGATGTTGCCGGTATCGCAAAATACCAGGGTTGCCCGATTCCTGATACAGACGGAGATGGCATCAACGACGAAATGGATAAATGTCCTACTGTTAAAGGTTTGGCACGTTACCAGGGTTGCCCTATTCCTGATACAGATGGTGATGGCGTGAACGACGAAGAAGATAAATGTCCAAGTCGCCCAGGTCCGGCAAGCAACCAGGGTTGTCCTGAAATTGCTAAAGAAGTGATTGAAAAAATCAACTTCGCTGCGAAAAATGTATTCTTTGCAACAGGTAGTTACAAACTGTTGGCTAAATCAAATAAATCTCTGGATGAGGTTGTACGTTTGATGAAAGCTGATGAGTCACTGATGCTGGATATCGATGGTCATACAGATGCTCAGGGTACGAACGAAAGCAACCAGGTGTTGTCTGACAATCGTGCTGGTGCTGTAAAACAATATCTTGTTGATCATGGTATCGACGCCAGCCGCCTGAAATCTACAGGTTATGGTGAAGAGAAACCAGTAGCTGATAACAAAACAGCTGCAGGCCGTGCGAAGAACAGGAGAACAGAAATGACTGTTAGAAATTACTAATCAGTACAAATAATAAATTGAAAGAGCGCTCCGTAATCGGGGCGCTCTTTTTTTAACCACAGAGTTAAAAGGAGTTTTAGGCGGAGTTGCACAGAGTTTTTTTCGCCACGAAGGCGCAAAGGCAGAAAGGAGCACAAAGGCCAGGTGTTGAGCGCCGCCGTCTGGTCTCCCGACCTACGGCGTGAACGTGAAGCGAGAGCAATGAATTTTTAGGAGCTCAGCATGATTGAATCATCCTTCATCAAGGTTACCACAGAGTGTCACAGAGTTTTACACTGAGTATCACAGTGTTTTTTTTTCGCCACGAAGGCACGAAAACGGAAAGAATCACAAAGAATAGAGCTCAGCTTTTTTTTACTTTTTACTATTGAATTTTTATTTCCCTTGCTGAAACCTTTCCGGCATTTGGAAACTTTTTCCATGCAACAAAAAAAAAGGTTGCAAAGAAAAAGTTTCCAAAAATTGTTGCAGAAAAGTTGGCAATAAAAATTCAGGTATTAAAAATGCCACATGTCTGTGGCAAAAAATGCTTGAATAATAATTTTGCCACTCGAAGCATACGGAACATTCGGTGAAGCGGGGTAATGGACAAGTTAACTAAAGCCCGTTGGTCAGGAGACCAGACGGGGGCCTGCGTTTATTTTCTTTTTTCGTGCCTTTTGGCTAAAAACTCCGTGAATCTCTTTGTGAAACTCCGGCCACTCTGTGGTAAAAAAATCTTCGTGCATCTTCCAGTCTTCCTGTCTTTGTGGCGAAAAACCTAATTATTCACCGCTTCAAAAGTATAATCATTGATCTCGTTATACAAAGTATCCCGCTCAATCGGCCTGCGTTTTACTTGCTTGATTAGTGTTACCAGTTCCGTTGTACTCATTGCGGGGGTTTGTTCTTCGCTGCCGGCCATGGAGTAGATCTTTGTAGAATCATCGATCGTTCCGTCAATATCATTTACGCCGAAGGATAAAGACAATTGGGCATTCTGCCTGCCTAACATTGGCCAGTAAGCCTTCAGGTGCGGGAAATTATCGAGGTAGATCCTGGCGATCGCATACAAGCGCATATCTTCCGTAATCGTCGATTCCGGTACATCACTCATATCATTATTGCTGTTCCTGAATTTCAAGGGGATGAAAGTGTTGAAGCCATGCGTACGGTCCTGCAGGTCGCGCAGTTTACGCATATGATCGATCCGGTGTTCGTATTTTTCAATATGGCCATAGAGCATCGTGGCATTCGTATGCATGCCGAGGCGATGCGCGGTTTCATGAATATTCAGCCAGCCTTCGCCACTCACTTTATCTGCTGCAATAATATCACGTACCTCCGGATGAAAGATCTCTGCACCTCCACCGGGTAAAGATTGCAGGCCCGCATCTTTCAATTGTTGCATACCTTCTTCCACCGTCAACTTTGCCTTCCGAAACATATAGTCCAGTTCAACAGCTGTAAAACCTTTTACGTGCAGGTCCGGGCGATGTGCATGAATTTTTTGAATGAGCTCGATAAAGTAAGCCATGTTCATTTTTGGATGCACGCCGCCAACGATGTGCACTTCCGTGATCGGCTTGCCATCATAGCTTTTTACAATGTCCAGCATCTGGTCGATGCTAAGTTCCCAGCCCTCTTCCTTATGCGCATATAATTGAGAGTAAGAACAAAACTTGCAACTGAATACACAAACGTTCGTGGGCTCAATATGAAAATTACGGTTGAAATAAGTTTTGTCGCCGTGCAGTTTTTCGCGGATATGATTGGCCAGTGCACCAACAAACCCCAGGCTTCCATTGTTAAACAAGGCGAGGCAATCTTCATCAGAAATGCGTGTGCCTGCCTTTACTTTTTCAGCTATCGTTCTTAACTGGTCGTTCGCTGCGCTGCTGATACAAATATCTATAGATGAGGGCATATCATTTTTTTTGCAAATTTACGGCGAATGCATTTGTAAATCCCTGTTTCAACAATGATTCTCAACACTTAAACTGCACCTTAACAGTTCTATGTACGGTTAATGCTGGTATTGAATAAATATCTATCTTCCAAGCTGAAAAAACTTACCTAAAAACTTGTCTATGAGTATTAAATTTCGCCTGATCCTGATGAGCTTCCTCCAGTTTTTTGTTTGGGGAGCCTGGCTGATCACTGTGGCAAATTATTGGTTTGGCACAAAGCAGTGGGAGGGGGATAAATTCGGCGATGTATTCGCAACATTGGGTTACTCTTCGATCATTATGCCCGCACTTACTGGGATCATCGCAGATAAATGGATGAATGCCGAGAAGCTCTATGGCATCCTGCATATCCTTGGTGGTTTGTTCCTGGCCTGTATCCCGATGGCGGGCAGCCCGGTGGCTTTTTTCGGGATCATTTTCGGCGCCATGCTTTGTTATATGCCTACGATCTCTTTATCTAACTCCATCGCATACACGATCCTGAAAAATAACAACTACGATGTGATCAAAGTTTTTCCGCCGATCCGCGTTTGGGGAACGGTGGGTTTTATTGCAGCGATGTGGCTTACCAACCTGACGGGGAATAAGGCTTCGGGAAATATGTTTTACATCTCGGCTGCAGCAGCCGTTATCCTCGGCCTGTACTCTTTCAGCCTGCCGAAATGCCCGCCGCAAAAGCTCATTTCTGAAAACGCTACACTTTCCCAAAAATTAGGACTCGATGCCTTCCGGTTGTTTAAAACGCCGAAGATCGCGATGTTCTTTATTTTCTCCATGTTCCTGGGTGCAGCCCTGCAGTTAACGAATATGTACGGGGATGTGTTTTTATCTGAATTTGCGCGGGTGCCGAAATATGCAGAATCTTTTGTTGTAAAATATTCCACGATCATCATGTCGATTTCGCAGATTTCTGAGACGCTGTTCATTCTGGCCATACCGTTTTTCCTGAAACGCTTTGGTATCAAGCAGGTGATGGCGATCTCCATGTTTGCCTGGTTTTTACGTTTTGGGTTATTCGCTTATGGCAATCCCGAAGAGGGGCTATGGATGATCATTGTATCCTGCATCGTTTACGGCATGGCCTTCGATTTCTTTAATATTTCCGGTTCCCTGTTTATCGAGACTTCCACCGACCCGAAGATCAGGTCGAGCGCCCAAGGATTGTTCATGATGATCACCAATGGTTTTGGCGCCGTGCTCGGCAGCAAGGTGAGCGGCTGGATGATCCAGCGTTTTTATACCAGTGCAGACGGCGTGCGTGACTGGCATGGCATCTGGGTCGTATTCGCGATCTATGCTTTTATTGTGGCGATATTATTTATCCTGTTCTTCAGGCATAAACACAACCCGCAGGAAGTTGCAACGGTTGCCCACTAAATATTAATGACCTTCGCATAATAAAAAACCCTCCGGCTGGAGGGTTTTTTATGTAGTATCCGGAACGAATGCTTTATTTGAGTGCTTCGATCTTTTTTACAAAATTCGCTTTAGGTTGTGCGCCAACCAGTTTATCAACTACCTGGCCGTTCTTTACAAAAAGAATCGCCGGGATACTGGTGATACCATAGTTCATAGAAACCTGTGGGTTGTTGTCAACGTTCACTTTTCCTATCTTAACAGTGCCATCGTATTCTTTAGCCAATTCTTCAATAACTGGTCCGATCGCGCGGCAAGGGCCACACCATTCTGCCCAAAAATCAATCACGGTTAATTTATCTGAATCTAATACTTCTGTCTGGAAGTTTGCGTCTGTGAGTTCTAGTGCCATAACATATATTTTTTTATAAGTGTGTATTCTATTGGTACGGTGCAAATTTACAACCATAATCCCTGGGTTGCAGGAATGACATATCCACAATCGAAATGTCAGTGTTAATTAACAAGCTGTCAGCCTTATCCTGCTGTAACTACAGTTACTTCTGCGTTTTTGTTGTTATCGAGGAAGACGGCCATATCATCGTTCATGGTAAAACCCTTTTCCATTGTGTATAAGCTGATCCTCAGTTTATCGAGGGGATCGGTGATCTGGAATTTCAGCGAGGTTTTGCCCGGGTGTGTTTTGATATTCTCATCTACAAAATCCACGAACTGCTGGTCGATAAACTGCGGGGCAATATCAATAACTACCTGCTTGGTAAAACTGGATTTCACCGTCTCCAGTAAATGCAAACGCGAGATCTTGAATTCGTATTGATCACTGTTATAACGCGATTTAAAATTGCCTTCGAGCATGACGATCATGCCTTTCTCCAGGTAATTGGTGTATTTCACGTAATCTTCGCTCCAGAGCATGAACTCTGCTTTACCGGAGAAATCTTCCAGGTGCAGGATGCCAAAATTCTTTCCGGTTTTGGTCAACCGGTGTTGTGCATCGATCACCAGTCCGGCCAGGCGAAATTGTTTCGAAGTAGGGGTGACGCCAACGGCGTTCTTCACTTCGAGGAAATCAGCCAGCGGAACAATATTATAATGCTGTAATTCGAATTTAAAATTATCCAGCGGATGGCCGCTCATGTACATGCCGGTCACATCTTTTTCAAAATCCAGTTGTTCAATCAACTGCCATGGTGCGCAGGGAGATAATTTGGGCGCAACGATGTCCGGCATCTGCAAATCGCCAAATAACGTATTACTGGTGCTGGCAGCCTGTGACTGAAATACCTGCCCGAATTTTACGATCTTTTCCAGCGACATTGTATCTCCGGGTGCCTGGTAAAAATATTGGGCACGATGATGTTCTTTAAAACAATCAAAGGCACCGCTATAGATTAAACTCTCTAACGATTTTTTACTCACCGCACGCAGGCTGACGCGTTTTACCAGATCAAAGCAATCTTTAAAATGGCCATGCTTATTTCTTTCTTCGATGATGTTTTCGATGGCTGCTTCGCCCACACCTTTCAATCCACTGAAGCCAAACCGGATCTCTCCTTTATCATTCACGGCAAAACCGTTATCAGATTCATTAATATCCGGACCGAGCACCGTTAAGCCCATGCGTTTACACTCTTCCATAAAGAAGGTGATCTTATCAATGCTGCCCGCATGATTCAACACGGCGGCCATATATTCGCTTGGGTAATGCGCTTTTAAATAAGCGGTTTGATAAGCAACAAAAGCATAACAGGTGGAATGCGATTTATTAAATGCGTATTGTGCAAATGCTTCCCAGTCGCTCCAGATCTTGTCCAGTTTATCTTTCGGGTGTCCCTTGGCGGTAGCGCCGTCAATGAACTGTACTTTCATTTTATTGAGTACAGCCAGTTGTTTTTTACCCATCGCTTTCCGGAGTACATCGGCGTCACCCTTGCTAAAGCCCGCGAGCTTTTGCGACAGCAACATCACCTGTTCCTGGTAAACGGTGATACCATACGTATCTTCCAGGTATTCCTGCATGTCGGGCACATCATAACTCACCGTTTCACGGCCATGCTTACGTGCAATAAACTGCGGGATGTAGGCCATCGGACCCGGGCGATACAGGGCATTCATCGCGATCAGGTCATCGAATTTATCCGGCTTTAATTCACGGAGATATTTTTGCATCCCCGCACTTTCAAACTGGAAGGTGGCATTCGTATCGCCCTGCTGGTAGAGCTTATAGGTTAATTCATCATCCAGCGGGATCTCGTCGATCGAGATCGAAATATCATGGTTCTTTTTGATCAGCCCCAACGCCGTCTTTAAAATACTGAGCGTTTTAAGCCCGAGGAAATCCATTTTGATTACGCCGGCTTCCTCGATCGTTCCCCCTTCAATTTGGGTTAGCCAGAGTTCTGATTCTTTTGAAGTGGCAACGGGAATTAAGTCAGTGAGATCGCAGGGTGCGATGATGATCCCTGCCGCATGAATTCCGGTATTGCGCACCGAACCTTCGAGGATCTCCGCTTCATGCAGGATCTTGCTGAGCAGGTCTGTGCCTTTATAGATCTCGCGTAATTTTTTTACATTCTCCAGGTCTTCTGCCTGCAGCCCTTCTTTTTCATCCAACGATTTATCGCCGTCTTTGCCCGCTTCTTTTGCGGTGAATGGTGCATGTAATAAACGTTTTAAATTGATACCCGGCCGCTCCGGAATCAGCTTGGATAAGGCACGGCTTTCCGCTAATGGAAGATCCATAACGCGGGACACATCGGCGATACTGGATTTGGCAGCCATCGTACCATAGGTGATGATTTGTGCAACCTGGTTCTTGCCGTATTTCTGCACCACGTAATCAATCACTTTCTGCCTGCCTTCATCGTCGAAATCCGTATCGATATCGGGCATGGACTTCCGTTCAGGATTTAAGAACCTTTCGAACAGTAAATTATATTTAATGGGATCAATATTGGTGATGCCGATGCAATAGGCCACCACGCTGCCTGCAGCAGACCCACGGCCCGGGCCAACAAAGACGCCGATTTCCCGGCCGGCACGTATAAAGTCACTCACAATAAGGAAGTAACCGGCAAAGCCCATTTTTTCGATCACGCCCAGTTCGAACTGGATTCTTTCCTCCGTTTCTGGTGTAAGAATCTGGTAGCGGTCTTTAGCGCCTTTCCAGGTGAGGTTAGCAAGGAATTCGTCCTGCGTCTTAAACGGATGCGGCACTACGAAATGGGGGAGCAGGATATCTCTTTTCAGATCCAGCAAATCGATCTTGCTCACGATCTCGTTGGTATTGTCAATCGCTTCCGGCAGATCATCGAACACTTTGCTCATTTCGTCGCCGGTTTTAAAATAAAACTGGTCGTTGGGAAAGGCGAAACGTTTGTTCTTTGTCATCACGTCATCGTCGCTAAACTCCCGCATCGCAGGCGTGCTCTGCTTTTCACCCGTATTGATGCAAAGCAGGATATCGTGAGCATTAAAATCTTTTTGATCCACGTAATGGCTGTCGTTACTCGCGATCACCTTTACATTGTACTTTTTGGCAAATTTCAGGAGGATGTTATTGACCTTTTCCTGGTCGGGGATACCATGCCTTTGCAGTTCGATATAATAATCTTCCTGGAAGATATTGAGCCACCACTTGAATTCATTTTCCCCTTCTTCTTCGCCTTTTTTCAGGATGGTTTGCGGCACCAGTGCACCCAGGCAACAGGTTGTTGCGATCAGGCCTTCATGGTATTTATGGATCAGTTGCTTATCAATACGCGGATACTTGCTGTACATGCCCTCGATATAACCTAGGGAAGTCAGTTTCACCAGATTTTTATAGCCGATATCATTTTTAGCCAGCAGGATCTGGTGATGACGCGGATCTTTTTCGTCTTTGCTGAATGTTTTACGCGTGCGGTCCTGCGTAATGTAAAATTCACAACCCACGATCGGTTTTACTTTCAGGCTGCCGTCAGGATTCGTGTGCTTATAGGCCTCCTTTACAAACTCGAATGCACCAAACATATTCCCATGATCACTGATGGCCAGGGCAGGCATATTGTCTGAAATGGCCTTTTTGTACAGGTTTTTAATGGATGCGGCACCATCCAGCAGGGAAAACTGGGTGTGAACGTGTAAATGAGAGAATTGCATAACGCGCAAATTTAAACCAACGACGTCGCTAAATAAATTAATGTTATCCTAAGATGGCCGCCTTAGGGCTGGAAAGGGGATGTGCATTGATTTTACGATTTATCCACATACGGTGCGCAAGTTCACAGCGACTTTCAGGCGATAAAGCTGTAATTTTTTGTGGTACTTATTCCCCAGAAAAGGAATAAATTCCCTAATTTGACGTTAAAGGGTTGTAATTGTAGCCGTACAGGCTTACCTTTGCGATCGAATCTTTTGAAAAATCTATTTAGTAATTGTTTGTAGGACAAGGCACACAGAACGGAATTTAACAACAGCAGCACCAGGAATCAAAGGAGAGTAAATAACACAAGACTAAGTCGTACATACGTGTAAACCAATCATTTACAGTATGAAAAACTTATTTTTTGTTTCTGTTATTTTAAGCATTTTTACAGGAACTTCACTCACTGCCCACGCGCAGATCATCACTAACTCAGCCGCTTCCGATGGAAGTTTCCGGCAGACTTCTGTACGTTTCATTGAAGGAATTGAGATGGGCCCCGCTGAAAACAGCGTCGCGCTTGCGAGAACTATGCCAGTTAAGGCAGTTCCGGTTGCAAAGCCTGCCATTTCACAGGAAACGCACACGGTTTCCACAATAGAACGCAGTTTCCCTGTGCAGTTTAAGTTTGCCCAGTTGCTGAACCGCAACGTGGAATCCATCACGAACCTTTCCCTGTTTAATTTCATCAACGACTGGTGGAGAACGAAATACCGTTTTGGTGGTACAGGCCGTAACGGTATCGATTGCAGTGCCCTGGTGGGATTGTTATTCAATTCAGTTTATACCATTCATTTACCACGTACCGCGCGTGAACAATACGCCGCCAGTGCACGCATAGCCCGGGAAGATATGGCGGAGGGAGATATGGTGTTCTTTAATACCAAAGGCGGCGTAAGCCATGTAGGAGTTTACCTGGGTGATGGCTATTTCGTTCATGCCAGTGTGAGCAACGGGGTTACCATAAGCAGCCTGGATGAAAGTTATTACAGCAGCCGGTTTATTGGTGGCGGTAGAATCATCAGTGCCCCGACAGATGTAGCAAAAACAGACGTTCTTTAACGTAAACGATATATCATAAAAAAAGGACTGTAGCGATACAGTCCTTTTTTTATGTGCCCGATGGCTATTCGTGAACAGCTTTGCTCTTCACGTAAAAATTGGGATCGACGGAAAATTCAAACGTTCCTTCAGGATATTTCTTCAGTGTTTGCCAGTTTTCGGTGGGGTAGATCCATTGCGATTTTTTAAACATGATCTTCAACGGGAGGTTAAAGCCGGGAACGCAATTGGTATAACGGTATTTGAGGGAGTGCCCGTCGTTATTGAATTCCAGCACCGGGATCTGCGTCGTACGCAGGTATTGGTCAAACACTTTACTGAAATCGAATTTCGCCTTCTGACTCACATAATTTTCTACCTGCGCGGTTGTAACAGTTTGATGATAAAATTCTTTGTTTAACCCACGCAGCAGGTTCCGGAATTTCTTATCGTTATTCATTACCTGTCGGATCGCGTGAATCATATTGCCGGATTTCGGATACATATCTCCGCTACCTTCTTTGTTTACGCCATAAGGGCCGATGATAGGGCGGTCGTTCGCGATGCCTTTTCTTGTGCCGATCAGGTATTCATTGCCGGCGGCAGTGCCAAAATAGTAATCTGTAAACAAGGTTTCACTGTAATTCGTAAAACCTTCATGGATCCACATATCCGCCAGGTCATTACTCGTGATATTATTGGCAAACCATTCGTGGCCACTTTCATGTACGATGATGAAATCCCATTTCAATCCCCAGCCCGTCCCGGAAAGATCGCGACCGAGATAACCGTTCTGGAAGCCATTGCCATAAGCAACGGCGCTCTGGTGCTCCATGCCTAAATGTGGCGATTCTACCAGTTTATAGCCGTCCTCATAAAAAGGGTACGGGCCAAACCAATGTTCGAAGGCTCGCATCATCCGCGGTGCTTCTGCAAATTGCGCTCTGGCTTTATCAAGGTTATAATCCAGCACCCAGTAACTCATGTCGAGTTTGCCTTTAGCGCCTTTAAATACTTCTGAGAAATTCACATACTTGCCGATGTAAGGAACGATGTTATAACTGTTGATCGGGTTCTTCACTTCCCAGCTGTAGCTCGTTAAACCATCGCCCAGCGCTGTTTTGGCGGTCATACGTCCATTACTCACGGCCATTAAACTATCCGGCACGATCATCGTTAACCGTTCGCCGTTATCTGGCTCATCACTCTGGATATCTTTACAAGGATACCAGACACTTGCGCCCAAACCCTGGCAGGCAACGCTCATCCAGGGATTACCGGCTTTATCTTTTTTCCAGATCCATCCTCCGTCCCAGGGCGGGCGCACGGCTTCCCTTGGTTTACCATGGAATACGATCCTGATGACGGCTTTGCCGGGTTTGATCTTATACATTTTAGCAGGATCGCGGATCTCCGTATAATACACATTTCCGTCCCGTGTAAAGGAAAGCGTCCTGCCGTTATTAATGATGCTGTCGATGATCATCGGCTCCTGCAGGTCGAGCTGCATCAGTTTTACGCCATTGTCCATGTACGTAATGATGTTTTGTCCCCGTATCGTCTTGCCGGCGTAATCGGGCTGCACGGTAATATCGTAATGCAATACATCCCAGCCGAGGCGACCTAGGCCGATGCTTCCGCGAAGGGTATCCTGGTGCGTAAATACCACTTTCCTGTTACCCAGTTGCGCATGGGCGCTGAATGGTGAAAATTGCAGGAGCGCGGCCATTACAGCAAGGCTCAGCAGGTTTTTCTTTTGCATGATCATCTTCTAAAAATTGTTAAGTGATAAATTTAACCGATAATTGATCACCGGGTTTATAAATTTGATAAATGGTGTGTTTTATCTTTCAACGATCTGCATTGATGCATAAGAATATCTTCATTAGTATTTTCATTTTAGGATGCTCAATTGGCCTCATTAGTTGTGGCAACAGGCAGGCTTCTGATAGAAAGATCTTTCGTTATAATGAAGTCAGCGGTATTCCTTCATTGGATCCTGCCTTTGCAAAAAATCAATCGATCATGTGGCCGGTGCATCAATTGTATAATACATTGGTAGAAGTGGATGACCAGATGCAATTGCAACCTTCCCTTGCGACGAGCTGGGAATTTAGTGGGAATAAACGATCCATTGTTTTCCATTTGCGCCGTGATGTTTTTTTTCATGATGATCCTGCATTCCCCGCTGGTAAAGGCCGCAACCTGAATGCAAGAGATGTGGCTTATAGTTTCGGAAGGATCCTCGACAAGAAAACTGCCAGTCCGGGTGCCTGGATTTTCAATAACCGCGTGGATAGCGTTCAGCCTTTTGTAGCGATCAATGATTCTGTTTTTCAATTGAACCTGTTACGGCCGTTTCAACCGATCCTGGGGATATTGAGTATGCAATACTGCTCGGTGTTACCGCAGGAAGCAGTGGAAAAATATGGGAATGATTTCCGCCGGCATCCTGTTGGGTCAGGGCCGTTTGCTTTTGTTGCCTGGGAAGAAGGGCAGGCGCTGGTGCTGAAAAAAAATGACCATTATTTTGAAAGGGACAGCAGCGGCTATGCCTTACCGTACCTCGATGGAATCAAGATCAATTTTTACGACAGTAAGGCAACTGAGTTTTTAGAGTTTCAGCAAAAGCGGCTGGATTTTATCAATGACCTTGATGCTTCTTTTAAAGATGAGATCCTGACGAAAACCGGCAACCTGAAAAAAGACTGGCAGGGGAAACTGTTGCTGAACAAACATCCCTACCTCAATATTGAATATTTCGGAATCCTGTTCGATTCTTCCAATGTTTTATTAAAAGCGTCGCCGCTGCGCTCCGTGAAGATCCGCCAGGCAATCAATTACGCGATCGACCGGAAGAAGATGATGCTCTACCTTCGGAACTCTATCGGCACGGCCGCAGAGAGTGGGTTTGTTCCGCAAGGCCTGCCGTCATTCGATTTGAAGGCAGTACCTGGCTATAGCTACGATCCTGTAAAGGCCAGGCAATTATTGAAAGAAGCGGGTTTCCCGGATGGTAAAGGATTGCCGTTAATGAAATTATTAACAATCCCCAATTACGCGAATCTTGCCACCTATATTGCCAATGAATTAAAACAGGCAGGTATCCCGGTGCAGGTAGAAGCGGTGCAGAAAAGTTTATTACTGGAGCAAACGAGCAAATCGCAGGCTTTGTTTTTCCGTGGCAGCTGGATCGCTGATTATCCCGATGCTGAAAATTACCTGAGCGTATTCTATAGTAAGAATCCTGCGCCTCCCAATTACACGCGCTATAAAAACCCGGCTTTCGATCTGCTCTATGAAAAAGCATTGGAAGAAACCAATGATTCTATCCGGTACGGCATGTACCGTTCGATGGATAGGCTGATCATTGCCGACGCGCCCGTGGTGCCGCTTTGGTACGATATGGTTTTGCATTTGGTTCACACGAATATTCATAACTTTCAGCCCAACAGTTTGAATATGCTCGAACTGCGTCATGTAAAAAAAGATTAGTTTAAATTATTTACTATGCGCCTTTACAATAAACACCTGGCGGTGATCATGGGCCTGACTGCTGTCGTTGCAGGCATTGCCGCTACATTGCCCCTGCAGCCAAAATATAAAAACCTGAAAGTTTTACCAAAGGATATCACGCAGTTTGAATTAACACAGGTAATGGATGGTTTTGAGCGCGGACTCGGTGTGGAATGTTACTATTGCCATAAACAGGATAAGGACAGCGGTGAGTATGATTATGCCAATGAAGAAAAGGGGGAGAAGGAGATCGCAAGAAAAATGATGCGTATGACGATGGATATCAACAAAAAATATTTCCATTACGGCAAGGATAAAAAAGTACCTGCAACGGTTACCTGCTATACCTGCCATAATGGAAAATCAATGCCCGAGATCGAGACCGATATCCGGCTTAAAAAGAATTAGTGTTTTTTTAATTTGCTCTTAAATACCTTCTGGAATTTCTCCACTTTTGGCCTGACTACAATCTGGCAATACGGTTCTGCACCATTCATCTCGTAATAATTCTGGTGATAATCTTCAGCGGGATAAAATTTAGTATAAGGTTCAAGCGTGGTAACGATCTTACCATTAAATGCCCCGCTTTTATCCAATGCCGTTTTATATTTTTCAGCCAATGCTTTTTGTTCGTCGTTGTGATAAAAGATCACCGAACGATATTGCGTTCCTACGTCGTTACCCTGGCGGTTAAGCGTGGTGGGATCGTGCGTTTGCCAGAAGATCTCCAGCAGTTCATCAAAACTGATCAGCTTTGGATCGTACACGATATTCAAACATTCCGCATGCCCCGTTGTACCCGTACAAACCGATTTGTAATCGGGGTTCTCTGTTTCGCCGCCGCTATAACCGCTGGTAACAGATTTCACACCTTCCACTTGTTGAAAGATCGCTTCTGTACACCAAAAACAGCCCGTACCAAAAGTGGCGATCACTGTCGTATCGTTTATTTGTTCCGCCATAAATAGTTTATTTTTTGCCTGGGTGGAAATACTTCCTGCCATCAAAAAGAGTAAGAGGAATGCTTTTAAAAATTTGGGAAAAGAATACATAATTTTAACGGGGGATGAAGCACAAATTTACCACACTAACTACAACATCCACGCAACAGAAATGTTTACAAAAGTTAAAATAGTTTTGCTGTCATTTGCCCTCACAGGATTTCTGCTGCAGGGCTGTTCCGCCAAAATACAACCGCCTATGCAGCCCGTTCAAACTTTTGCCATCCGCCTGAAACCCGGCGAAGACCTGAAAAAATCGTTGTTGGCCTTCGTAAAGGAAAAGCAGCTGAAGGCCGCGTGGATCGTAACCTGCGTGGGAAGCCTGACGCAGTATAACATCCGTTTCGCCAACCAATCCGATGGCGTTAAAGGCACTGGTCATTTCGAGATTGTTGGACTCACCGGAACGTTATCCCTGAACGGGGCGCACGTGCATATCGCCGTTTCAGAAAGTACCGGGAAAACCACGGGCGGACATTTGCTTGATGGTAATATTATTTTTACGACTGCCGAGATCGTTATCCAGAACGATCCTTCTATCGTTTTTACGCGGGAAAAAGATGGGAGCACGGAATGGGAAGAACTGCAAATCAGGAAAGCGAATTAATCGTCTTCTACTTTCTTTTTAATGGGCGCAGGTGGATCCAGCTCGTTACCCTTTAATTTGGTATTATCGATATTCCCTTTGGCATCGCGGATTGGCTGAGGCACGGGCTCTTTGCCTTCAGCTGTTACTTCATTGAAGATCTTACTTACATAGGCCCATTTCCCATTGATCCATTTAAATCCTTCATAATCCCCATCAGGGATGTACGTCCATTTTTTTGTTGGCTCACCTGTTTCGGAAACAAGGTGTTCCATCACGATCATATTCAGTTCGCTGTCGAAAGTTAATCGGGGTGCTGCTTCTTTTTTAAACTCCATGATGAAGCGCGCCATGTTCTTCGTGTACACATTGCTGTTTTCAATACTGAAGTAGCGTCCGCCGAAGACCGGTTGCCCGTCTTTAAAATCCAATACTTCTATGATCTTTTTATTGCTGCGAATATTGTTCTCATCGTAACCAAGCAGGGTATAGTAAGGATGATTTAAATATTTGGTGAGGATGATCTTGTAATACACGGCACCCATCCAGCCATTGTTATTGCCGATGGTATCATTAATATTTTGGGTTACATCAGACTTATCGATCAGGGGAAATAATTTTAAAGAACCATTGGCTGTTTTCATTTGAATAGCGCCATGCTGCCGCACGATGTTTTCGTTGATCAGCATCTGCCAGGTAAAAATTCTAAAAGTACTATCGGGCGAATAGAGCTTTGAGATATTCAAAGAATCAAAAGGGTAGTTAAAAGAATTTGGTTGTTTTAATGCACGTACCAGGATCCTGGTAAAGACGCTGTCCGCCGCAAGGCGATCAGACGGATTGATGCCGTTGATGATTTTAAAAGAAAGTGTTTTTAGCGAATCCTCTTGTTTTTTCCAGGCTTTCAACATCGCCGGATCGGGTTGTTGTGCAAACGAAATGAAAGGAATTGCCAGGACTAAAAGGATTGCTGTCAGGAATTTCATGCTTAAAAATAATCAAAGATGTGGCAGTGAAGAAAAAACTCTGGAGTGGAGAAACAACTTTAACTAAAGCTTACCAGCAGGCAGGGCTTCTGCGAATGCCATCAGGCTCGGAAACACAGCGTCAATGCGGGGATCGGCATGGTCAACCTCAGGACGTGTTGTAGAAAGAAACACGGTGAAAGCGCCAAGGTTTCGTCCAAATTCCATGTCACTGATCGTATTGCCCACCATGAGCGAACGCCTGGGATCGATCTCCGGGAAACGTTTGATCGCTTCGTATCCCATGCCCGGGTTCGGCTTCCGAAAGGGGCTGTTATCATCCATATCGCTGCAATAATAAACTGCGTCGATCAGTCCCCCCGCTTCCATCACCGCATGTTCCATATTAGCGTGGATCTGGTAAAGGTCTTCCAGTTTAGTCAAACCTTTGCCCACGCCTTTCTGGTTCGTAACAACGATCGTTCGTTGAAATATTTTAGGGAATATTTTAAATGCATCCAGTGCAGCTTCGTAAAAGCGAAACTCGTCCCAGGTATGAATATAGTCGGCGTGTTTCTCGTAATTGATCACCCCATCGCGGTCTAAAAAAAGTGTCCAGTTTTTATCGATAGCGGGAAGGGCTACACGCATATGCAGGTATTTAAACGCTTGATTTTTTTCCGGGAGCAGCAGGGAAATACAATTCTTCAACTAGCTGGCAAATAATATGGCCGAGGAGGATATGACTTTCCTGGATGCGCGGTGTATCGTCGGAGGGAACGTTAAGCAGGTAATCGGCATGTGCCTTTAACTTTCCCCCTGTACTGCCCGTAAAACCTATTGTGGTCATACCTTTGTTCTTCGCCATCTCGAACGCGTTGATGATGTTGGTGCTGTTGCCTGAAGTGCTGAGGCCAACCAATACATCCCCGGGTTTCCCCATCCCCTGCACCATACGCGCGTAAACAACGTCGTAGCTGTAATCGTTGGCCACAGCGGTCATATAGGAACTGTTCACATGTAATGCTTCGGAAGGCAGCGCCTCACGGTCGGTATAAAACCTTCCCGTGAATTCTGCAGCCAGGTGTTGCGCGTCGGCCGCACTTCCACCATTCCCGCAAAACAAAACCTTATTACCGCTTTTAAAAGCCTTTAATAAAACCGCTACGCAATCGATCAATGTTTGTTGTAAAACGGGATTAGCGAGTACCTGGAGTTTGACATCAATTGAAGACTGGATAAGTTTTTTTACCTGTTCCTGCATCCTGCAAAGTTAGGGTTTATGCAGACAGGCCGGTGCGGTTGGAATTGGCATTTGTTCCGGCCTATTTGCGACGACGCGTTTGATAATATCGGCTACCTGCGGATAATGACTTTTGCAAACGTTGCCGGGATGACGGTTCGGTCTGCAGCACCATCCTGATTTTGTTTGTTGAACAGGTCTTCTAATTCTTTTTGCAGTTCGGGTGCTTTACCATTTTTCTCTGCTGCTTCGAAAGCGTTCATTGTTGGGCCGTAATACTGCCTGAAATTATTTACGAAGTCAGTAGGTGAGTACGGTGCGCGGAAAGTAAAACTGTCTTTTTGAAAAGATATATGCTCTTTAGGAATGCCGGCTGCTTCAAAACGCTCGATCACATTGCTTTCTACGCCCCAAAGCATCGGGCTTACAAACCCTTCCGGAGGAGGCGGGGTATAAGATGAACTGATCTTTAAAAGTTGTGCAACAAGTGTCGGATCGCCCGGAATCCAGTTGCCCATTACAATGCGACCCCCGGGTTTTGTGACGCGTACTATTTCTTTTGCTACATCCATTGGCTTGGGTGCGAACATGGCGCCGAAAATGCTTATGACGAGATCAAATGTTGCATCCTTCAAATCAGCCAGGTTAGAAGCATCGCCTTCCTGGAAGCTGATGTTGCTAAGGCCTTCTTTTTTTGCCCGGGCATTCCCGGCTTCAACAAGATTTTTAGCGATATCAACACCCAGGACGGATGCCCCTGCTTTTGCCGCAGGTATGGCTGTCGTACCGTCGCCGCAACCCAGGTCGAGCACCTTTGCATTTGGTGGAATATTCAGGCTCGTAACTAATGCGGTGCCGCTCTCCCGCATGGTTTCGGCGATGCGGGTAAAATCTCCTTTCTCCCAAAGATCTTTATTCGGATTCATGGCAAATATTTTAGTTCCAATAAAATAAAAACTAAAAAAATGGTTTTGCAACGGTTGCGCGGCTTATTTCTTACTCCTACGCGGATTAGGGTAGATCGCTAAGGTTTATCTGCGAGCTGATGAAGGACGACGGGTTATCCGACTTTATGAAATTGCTCGGTTATTTGCGTTACGATCATCCCGAATTTTCTTACAACACTCCGGATGATCAGCGTTTGCCCGTCGGGCATCAGGTACATGTATTGCGTCATCTTCACATGCTGCACTAAACCTTTTTCGGCTATCCTTAACCGGAAGCTCCAGGTAAAATAATTTCCATATAATTCTCCGCGAGCCGTTCCCTGGATATCACTTCCTGTGCCTTCTACATGATGCGCGTCAGTTATTTTCAGGTTGAAACTACGGTGATTCTGCTTTTTATTTTCCGGGTAAAGATCCTGCTCAATATGCAACATGCCGTTGGCATACGTGCCGGTGGTTTTAGTGGTAATACGCACTGTGGGTTTACCGCCGCGGGATTCCATCACACCTGCAGATTCAGTACGGCCGCCAAAAAATTTAACAGGATCCAGCACCGGCTGGCTGGTAGCAAAGCTTTCAGGTTTTAAAGACGAACAACTTGTAATAACAATGATTATAAGAGAAAGAGGAAGTAAAGAATGTTTCATCTTGTGAGGAGGACAGGAATCGTGCCGCGAATTTTCCGGAAATGGATCCGGCAAATTCTATAAAGCATCACAATTAAAATGACTGCTAACGACTAATCTCCAGGATCCCGTTAACCATATTGTGCCAGCTGTATTTTAATTTTTCCTGTTGAAGACCGGGTAAAAAATGAGCTGCGCCTGTGTTATGGAATTCCCGAATCTTTTCAGCCAGCGACTGTGCCGTTGGTTCAGCGATTAACCCTGCGATCTGATCCGGCACCATATCAGGCAAACCGCCAACATTCGTAACGATCATCGGCACGTCAAAGTGATAGGCGAGCGGCGTAACCCCACTCTGCGTGGCATGCCGGTAAGGTTGCACCACTACATCTGCAGCGCAAAAGAAATTGGCAATGTCACGGTCAGCGATAAACGAAGTATGCAAGTCCAGCAAATCCGCGATTCCCAGTTCATTAATCTTGGCTTCGTAAAATGAACGGTCTTCGTAAAATTCTCCTGCGACTAATAATTTTAAACCTTGAATAGGAATCTTGTCTGATTTTAAAATTGCTATTGCATCAAAAAGTAAATCCAATCCTTTGTACTTGCGAATAAAACCAAAAAATAACAGGACAAAATCGTCCTGTTCTATATGTAAGGTCTGCCTGGCTCCTGGTTTAGATTTCTTTGCACCGAAATGATCGTACAGCGGATGGGGGATATACAGCGCAGCTTTCGTGCTGGTAAAAGTTCGTAAATCCTTCAGCACCTGCTGGCTCATCGTAATAAATGCATCTACCGGTTTGATAAAATATTGCGTAAATGGCTTATCGCCAAAACGCTTTTCATGAGGAATAATGTTATCAGCAATACAAACAATTTTTGAGTGGCCGTTGGTTTTGGCGATGCGTAAGATCGTTCCGAAACATGGCCCCATAAATGGCAACCAATATCGTACAACAATAATATCGGGGCGTAATTTTTTTAATCTCCATCCGACTTTTATCCAGTTAAAGGGATTTACGGAGTTGATCAGCACTTTAATATCAAGCCCTTCCGGTGCTTCTTCAGTGGAGTATTGTGAAGTGCCGGGAAAAAGAAATGAAGGGTATTGCAATGAAAAAGTAAAGATGCTTACGCGGTGGCCTTCATCCTGGAAAGCCCTTGCCAGTCGCTCATTAAAGGAGGCCATGCCACCGCCACGCAAAGGAAATGCCGGGCCGATGATGACGATATTTTTTCGCTGTTGCTCCAAGAATTATAACCCGAGTTTTTCTTCTACGAGGTAATTATTTCTTTCGGTAGAATTTCTGGCGATGAGTTCCCCGATAAAACCGGCGAGGAATAATTGGGAACCGATGATCATCAGCATGATCGCGAAAAAGAACATCGGCCTTTGGGTTAGCCCTGTCTGATCAAAAAAGAATTTCGTGATGGTGAGGTAGACAAAAATGATCAAACCAAAAAGGAATGCGAACGTTCCCCAAAGTCCGAAAAAGTGCATCGGGCGTTTGCCAAATTTCCCAACGAACATGATGGAAAAGAGATCCAGGAAACCGTTGACAAAACGTTCCCAGCCAAACTTTGTAATACCATATTTCCGCGCACGATGTTCTACTACCTTCTCGCCGATCTTCCTGAATCCTGCCCATTTCGCCAGGATCGGTATATAACGATGCATTTCGCCGTACACTTCGATACTTTTTACCACTTTCCGGCGGTAAGATTTAAGTCCGCAGTTAAAATCATTCAGTTGAATGCCGGAAGTTCTTCTTGCCGCAGCATTAAATAGTTTAGAAGGAATATTTTTTTTGAAGGTATTGTCAAAGCGAACCTTTTTCCAGCCACTCACCATATCGTAACCATCTTCAACAATCATTTTACGCAGTTCGGGGATCTCATCCGGACTGTCCTGCATATCCGCATCCATGGTAATAATGACCTCACCCTGGGCGGCTTTAAAGCCCTCATTTAGCGCAGCACTTTTTCCATAATTGCGTTGAAAGCGAATGCCTTTGATGAAAGCATTTTCTTTTCTTAAATTTTCTACCACATCCCATGATGCATCCGTACTGCCGTCATCTACCATGATCACTTCGTAACTATAGTGATGAACTTCCATCACACGGCGAATCCACGCAGCCAGTTCCGGCAGGGATTCTTCTTCGTTGAAAAGTGGTATTACTATTGACAGATCCATAATATTTTTTTAAACGCGCCTTTGCGAAACTAGTTTCTTTTCTGCTGACTTAAAACACCTGAAACGATCAGGGTTACGAGGCCACCGATTACGAGGTAACTAAAGATGGCCATAGAGGTGAGCATGGTCACAAAATAATCCTTTGCTTTCAACACCATCGTGTCGATTTCCTGCGGAGTATAATTGCCTTTTTTCACCAATTCATTGCGATAATTGTTTCCCATCTCTTCACGGAAAGAAGGATTCATTTTTAAAAAGATATAAGTGAAGGCCACCATCAGCAAGGTGATAACGATAAAACATTTAAAGCCCTGTGAAAAATAATGTTTGAATGACTGATCTCCTGCGGGATTCCGGTGAAAATCCACCAGTGTCCAAACGATGCCTGCGATGTACAGGAAGTAAGCAATGTACTGTAGGTTGTTATCAAAATTTCCACGGAATTTGTAAATGAGGAGCGACACGATGATCATGAGCGCACCAACGATCAGCCCTTTATATGTTGGAGATAATTTCATTACTGTTTATTTATGACCAGTTGATTTTTGTTGATGATGCCGCTAACCTTTCCTTTCAGCTGGCAGCCAATATAAGCTGTGTTTTTAGATTTGGAGCGGATATGTCCGGATTCGTAAACGAATGTTTCTGATGGCTCAAAGATGGTAAGGCAGGCTTCAGCACCTGCTTCCAGCGAAATCAGCGGCAAGCCAAATATTTTCCTGGGACGATCCGTTAATTGTTCTACCAGGAGGGTTAAGTCCGGGTGAAATTCATTTACCGCCGCAAACAAAGTCTCCAACCCGATCATCCCGTTTTTTGCGTATTCAAATTCGCAGGCTTTATCGTCGAGGTGCTGCGGACTGTGGTGCGAAGACAAGCAATCAATCGTTCCATCTGCAATCGCCGTTTTTACAGCATTCCTATCGGCGCGCGAACGAAGTGGGGGATTTACTTTAAGGTTCGTATCATAGGCGTTCAGGTCTTCATCACAAAAACCGGCATGGTAGGCTGTAGCGGAACAGGTCAGATTCAGCCCTTCCTTTTTCGCTGCCCGAACCAGGTCGATACCTTTTTGTGTGGAGATACCGGTGATGTGTAAACGTGATTTCGTGTAACGTAATAATTCGATGTCGCGGGCGATCATCAGTTCTTCTCCAATAGCAGGCTTGCCCGGTAACCCGAGCCTGGTGCTCATGATGCCTTCATTCATCAGGCCATGTCCGCCAACGGATTTATCATCCGGCAACTGTATCAGCGTTCCATCAATCGCGAGCAAATATTGCAGTGCTTTTAATACGAGTCCGGGGCTTTGAACCGAATGAATGCCATCTGTAAAAGCCAATGCTCCGCTGCGGTGCATATCATACATTTCTGCCAGTTCTTTTCCTTCGGCGTTCTTGCTGATGGAGGCAAGCGGGTGGAGGTTTACTGCAACCCTTGCAGCATTCTGCAAAATATATTCTACCTGGCTTTTTGAAGAGACCACCGGTGAACTGTTAGGGATCAGGAATACATCTGTGAAGCCGCCGGCTGCAGCAGCAGCGGCGCCCGTCGACATCGTCTCGCGGTGCTCATAGCCAGGATCAGCAAAATCTGCAAAGCAATCCACCCAGCCCGAACTCACGTGAAGATGAGTCCCTGTTATCATGGTGGCTTCATCAGCTGTGATCGTTGCAGCAATTTCTTTGATTAAACCATTGATTACGAGGATGTCACGAACCTGGCCATGATGAGGAGAGCGGGGATGTACGATGTTGGCCTGCTTGATTAAAACCTTCATTTTCAGTTTTAGATTTCGCAAATATCCATAAAAATCAGCATCCGGGCAAACGGGATTTAGCGGCGAGATCAAACTGCGATTCGTGCGGCGTCCGTTATCAAATCCTATAGTTCGTTGATAATTTTTTCTATCTTGACGCGGCTTATTTGTAAAACAACTGAAGATGATAAGATGTTATTTCCTGTTGCTTTTTGTCACGGGCAGCCTCCTGGTTTCTGCTCGACAAATCAACATTCCCAAAAATCCTGATGGCGGCTGGTATAAACCGCGTTTGCCAAAAATACGGCCCGGCGATACGATCATTCTCAGGGGCAATTACGCATATTGGAACCTGGAGAACATAAACGGCACTACCGACAGTCCGGTGGTTTTTATGAATAAGAATGGCCGCAGCAGGGTTGGAACAGCGAACAATTATGCGGCAATATTTTACAACAGTTCTCATTTTGTTATTGATGGTGGTGGTGATTCCACAATCCGTTATGGAATTGTGTTTGGTCCGAAGGAAGTGACATATATCAGCCTGGGGCTCACAGTAGGCAACAGCACCGATTACGAAATCAAAAACGTGGAGATCACGCATACACAAGTGGGTATTTACGGAAATCCTGATACGGGCCGCACGATGCGTCGCATAAGGATTCACCATAACTGGATCCATGACCTGGATAATCCGGCTGAAAAAGGCCGGTCGGAAGGAATGTACCTCGGCAACAGCTCCATTTATACGGTGGAAAGTTCTGCCCATTTTGAAGATATCCGGATTTATGAAAACCTGCTGGAAGAGCTATCCGGCGACGCCATTCAATTGTGTAACGCGCAGGGATACCAGGTATATAACAACAAAATTCTGAACTACGGGAAATCAAATCTTCCCTCGCAACGAACGGGAATTTTAATTGGGAGTAATAGTTTTGGGGAAATTAGGGGGAATTTGATTGAGAATGGCTATGGCTCCGGTATCCAGGTGTTTGGGTACAGCACTCATACGATTGAAAACAACAGTTTGAAACAAACCGCTAAGGGATTGATGCTTGATGCGATTTCTATTGAGAAAAAGGGATTGGATGGCGCACCCCTTAAAGTGAATTGTTTGAATAATACGATCGAAGGCGCCAATCGCAATGGCATCACAAACCATAGTACGAAACTTACGGGCCGACCCGGAAATTGGGTAGGCAATAAAGTTTCCGGGGTAGGAGGAAAGAAATTTTTAAGTTTGATCGGTGACCATATTAAATGATCGTTTTGGTGTGTTTATTGAAGTAAAAAAGTCATGACAAATTTTGATCAATACATCAATGCAGACAAGCCGGTTGTGGTGGATTTTTTTGCAGAGTGGTGCGGGCCATGCAAAATGATGCCGCCGATCTTAAAAGATCTGAAAGCCAAAGTTGGCGACAAGGCGATCGTCTTGAAAATGGATATCGATAAGAATCCTGCTTACGCTCAAAAGTATGGCATACAATCCGTGCCCACGCTGATCATCTTCCAACAGGGAAAAATTATCTGGCGCAATTCCGGCGTCACGCCCGCCAATGAAATCGCCAGGCAGCTTCCGTTGTAATTAGTGGATGAGCCTTTTCAGTGCCATCACGTAACCCAGATGCAGTCCTTCGTGAAAGGGGACGAAGTTCAATGCATCGTTAATGTTATGCATGCCAACCCCGTAATTCGTTTCCCAGCCAGTGTAGTTTTTGAACATATTTTTTTGCAGGTCGAGATCCAACTGATCGAGTGTACTAAACAACATCGTTTTTATCACGGCCGCTTCATCTGCCCCGATTGTTCTTTCAGGCCTGGTGCCCGGTTTAAATTCCTGGAAAAAAGCATCGTCAACGGTTGTTGTTAACCCAGCTCTTAAATAACAAACGCCCTGTTGTGCGGCGATAAGATGCGCCATATTCCAGATGATATTATTGTTGAATCCTTTGGGGATCTCATTCAGTTGTTCGATCGTAAGGTCTTTGATCAGCGTCATTAACCAGTTGCGTGTCTGCCTTATCATTTGTACTTGGGGTTGCATATTTGATTTGTTTTTATTTGTTTGCTAATGCTACGATATCTTTTACTTCCAATACGGTTTTCGGATAACCTTCAGCGGCAGCGCGGATCATAGCTTGCCCGAGTTGCGCCAGTGTAGACACGTAACCTGAAAAAAAAGTCTGTAATAACGGGAACAGCCAACCGAAATATTTGTAAGCTGAAAGTGTATTTTTTAAACCTGCGGTAGGTTTCATAAAACCCGGCCTGAACGCATAAACTGCTTTAAAAGGGAGTGCCATCAGGTCATTTTCTGTTTTACCTTTTACCCTGGCCCACATCATTTTTCCTTGCGCATTTGTGCCGGAACCGGAGATATAACAAAAACTCATTCCGGGGTTTACCTCTAAAACTGTTTTGGCGAAATGCATGGTAAGATCATACGTGAAGCGGGTAAATTCAGCTTCGTTTTTTCCAACAGATGAAACACCGAGACAGAAAAGGCAACTATCGTAGCCGGCTAATTGCATTTTTACCGGTGAAAGGTCGAAAAAATTATCATGAATGATCTCTGTAAGCCTTGGATGGCTTACGCCACAGGGTTTACGGTTAATGACCAGGATCTTCCCGACATCAGGATGCGAAAGACATTCGTGTAAAACGCCTTCACCAACCATGCCCGTTGCACCCGTAATGATGGGATTGATCTTCATAATTTAAAGTTATAACATTCAATGAAGGGGTTGTGGTTTTATTTTTTCGCTAACATCCCCTTTCAACATTCGATCGTTAATTTGCAGATGAACTTCCTGAAATATTTTTCCATATCCTTTTGCATGCTGCTTGTTTTCTCCGGATGCTACAGCAGTAAAAATCCCCTCCGGAAAGAAGTAAAATTGTTGCAGCAGGGTATTATTAAAGATGATACGAGTTATGTATATGCCCTTCCTTTTGAAGCCGGAAAAAAATTTCGTGTGCTCCAGGGTTATTTTAGTCATTTCTCTCACCGCGAGCGTGCCGCGCTTGATTTCAACATGAGACGCGGAACAAAAATTTTTGCTGCCCGCGATGGCGTTGTACTGCGCGCGAAAGAAGATGGCGACCGTGGCGGGCTCAATAAAAAATATCGCCCTTTCGGTAACAATATCGTTATCCAGCATTCCGATGAATCAAAGGCCGGCTACTGGCATTTACAAAAAGACGGCGCCCTGGTTAAGGTTGGCGACAGTATCAAAAAAGGCCAATTGATCGGGCTCAGTGGGAAAACAGGTTATGCCGCCGTACCCCATCTTCACTTCCTTGTATGGCGCAATGACCGCAGCGGAAACTGGCAACAGGTGCCGACTCGTTTTCAAACTTCAGCCGGAATTAAATACCTGCGCTCCTGGAAAAAATATACCAATCCAACCAACTGATTAGTGCATCGCTTCACCAATATCTACTTTCTTCCCTTTGTTGCCTCTTACCATTAATACAAACGGAATACAAATCAAAAACATCAGCCCGATATATAAAAAGACGTCCATGTAGGAGAGTACTGAAGCCTGTTTTGTGACGCTGAAATCAATCGCTTTGTAGGCAGATTGTAATGCCACGTCCGCTGTCATGCCCTTACTCATAAAGGAATGCTGCATCGCGATCACCCGTTGCTGAACAGCTGCATCATTCACATCCAGGTGTGTTACTAACGCACTGCGATGCACCATGTTTTGCCGCGATAGAAATGTGGAGATCGCGGCCACGCCAAAGGATCCACCAAGCTGGCGCATCATCCCGGTAAACGATGCACCTTCTCCAATTTGTTTGCCTGATAAGGTAGATAAGGACAAGGCGGTGATCGGGATAAATAATAAACCAAGTCCGATACCGCGTGCGATCAACATCCAGAAGAAGGCATCTGCACCGGTGTCTGGCGAAATTATTTTATAACCCCAGAAACTGTACACGAAAAAAATCAGCATGCCCGCGGAAACAAGGTATTGCTGGGGAACGCCGCGTTGCAATAATTTTCCGATCAGTGGCATCATCACTGCTGTTGTCAACGCCGCCGGGATCATTAAAGCGCCCGATTGCTGCGCCGTCCAGCCCAGTGTACTTTGGGTATACAGCGGAATGATAAACGTTGAGCCGTAAAGCCCGAAACCCATAATAAAAGAGAGAATGGTTCCTACGCGGAGGTTGCCATTTTTTAGAACACGCAGTTCAACAATGGGGAATTTATACGTGAGTTCGCGCCAGATAAAGAAGAATAAACCCAGGATCGAAGAAACGATCAGCGCAATGATCACGTTGCTGTTCAGCCAGTCGTCTTCGTGGCCGCGTTCCAACACGTATTGCAATGACCCAACCGTAATCGCCAGCAAGGCAATGCCCAGCCAATCCACTTCATGCAGTGCTTTTTTCTCTGCGTATTTCGGACTGCGTACAAACTGCAAGGTTAGTAAGGTCGCGATAACACCGATCGGGATATTGATGTAAAAAATATAGGGCCAGCTAAAATTATCTACGATATAACCGCCCAGTGGCGGGCCGAGCGTTGGGCCAATGATCACACCTAAACCGTAGATCGCCTGTGCCATGCTTCTTTTTTCCGGCGGGTAAGATTCAGTGATGATGGTTTGTGAGGTTACTAACAATGCGCCACCGCCGATTCCCTGAAGGAAACGAAAGAAGACAAGTTCCCAGATACCGTTGGCATTTCCGCAGGCAAAAGAACAAACCGTAAAAAGAATCACGGAGGCTGCATAGTAATTGCGCCTGCCGAATTGTTGTGATAACCAGCTCGTCATAGGAACGATGATCACGTTGCCGATCGCATATGCGGTGATCACCCAGGCAACTTCCGTTAAAGTTGCACCGAGGTTGCCGCGCATTTCATTCAGCGCAACATTCACGATGGTTGTATCTACGATTTCCAGCAGCGCACAAAGGATCGCCGTCACCGTAATGATCGCACGCCTCGCGCCATATTCAACCAGGGAGTCCTGTTGTAACATATCAAGTTATTTGCTAGGCCGGAGATCCGGCATAGGTGAGGGTTGCTTAATCGAGATGGACATCTACAAAGACGTTCATGCCCGGGCGAAGTTTTTGAATCAGCGAATCATTTTTATTGATGAAATCAATTTTCACAGGGAGACGCTGCACCACTTTTACAAAGTTGCCACTCGCATTATCCGGGGGAAGTAAAGCGAATTTTGCACCCGTAGCAGGAGAGAAAGAACTCAGGATTGCTTCAAAATCATGCTTTGGAAATGCATCTGCATGAACTGTCACTTTTTGTCCCTCACGCATTTTGTTGTACTGCGTTTCTTTAAAATTTGCTACCACCCATTTGTCGCTGTTCAATACGATACTAAATAAAGACTGGCCTGCTTGTAAATATTGTCCTTCCTGTACTGGAATCTTGGAGACCCGCCCGGATTCATGCGCTGTGATGACAGTATATGACAAGTTTAATTTTGCATTTTCAACATCCACCTGCCGTTGTTTGATCACCGATCCGGCCACACCAATTTGCTGGGCCGTTGCATTGCTTTGGGAAGAAACCACACCTGTTTGTGTTGCGGCCTGGTTTTTCTGGTCGATCAATACTTGTAACTGCCGTTCTGCTAATTGCTTCGCAGCGAGTGCCTGTTCATATTGTTGTTGCGTAACGGAATGATCTTTTACTAAATTTTCATAACGCTGAAAATCTTGAGTGGCGCGCCATACATTCACTTTTGCCGTTTCAATTTGCGCATTGGCCGTTGCTACTGCTGCAGTAGTGGAGTTGATGCTTTTACTGGCAGCATTGCTATTTGCCTGGGCGGCACTGTAGTTACTCTGCGCCGTTCCTAACGCAGCTTCCGTTTGCGATAATACGATCTGCAAATCGCGTTCATCCAGGACCAGCAGCGTATCGCCCTTTTTTACAAACTGATTATCGGTTACATACAATTTCTTAATATAGCCTGGAATTTTAGAGATCACCGGGCTGATATTGGCTTCCACCTGCGCATCATCCGTTTCTTCATGGTGCTGGCCGTGGAAATATTTAGTGAGGCCAAACCAAAGTCCGCCAATGATAAATAGCGCCAGGATGATGATGAAAGTTTTGTTTCTTTTTTTTGGTGCTGCGGCTTGAGTTGCTGCGGTATTTGTAGACATAAACGTATGTTGTATTTGCGTTGATTTATTTAGATAAGGTTCCTGTTGATTGCAATAATTTGTTGTAGGCGAGTACGGCATCTGCTTTTGCAAAACTGCTGTTGAGCCGTGCTTGTAATAAGGCAACATCAGCTTCTAAAAGATCCGTGATCGTTACCAGGCTGTTGTTGTATTTATTGTTGGTGATACGATAATTTTCTGTGGCTTGTGCAACGGCCTTATCGTACACTTCAATTTTCTTTTGCGTTAGTAGGAATTGCTGGTAATCTTTATTCACTTCAAGCCGGACCGCATCATTCAACATCTCTTCCCCGGCTGAAACCTGTAACAGGCGTGCTTTTGCCTGTTGTAATTTTGTATTCGTCTTCCAAAGGCTGGCAAGGTTATATTGAACGCCCACACCAATATTAATCGCATTGGTAATGGTCAGCAGTTTTGGAATATAGGCAGCTACATAACCTCCCGTTAACGCAATCGTAGGATATGCTTCGGCACGTGCAGATTTGATTGCTGTGGTAGCCGCATTTTTTCGGAATGCAGTTGCCTGGATATCTTTTCGCTTTTGCAAAGCCAGTGTTTCGTAATCTGAAAAATTCTGCAGGTTTATTTCTTGCCTTGTAAAGGAAGTATCCGGGGATAATAACGTGTTTTCCGGCAGGCCCAGCATCAGGTTCATATTCACCATCGCCAGGTTAAAGTTATTTTCGGCGTCGAGTAGGGAAAGTTCAATATTGGCCGATTGCAATTGCGCTTTTAATAAATCATTCCTTGCGAGGATGCCGTTTTTTTCCAGGTTAATAAAATTGCTATCGCGGGATAAAGAACTGCGCAGGTTCTCTTTTACAATTCCTACCGCCTGGCTTGCTTTGTATAAATTGATAAAAGCACTGCTGGCGTTATATATCACGGCTTCTTTATCATTATCTGCATCAAGTCTTGTGGCCTGTTCCAGATATTTCGCTGACTCAATTCCGTATTTGATCCTGCCGCCGGCATACAACGGCAACGACAGGTTAGCCATGCCATACACTGCCTGGGAAATTTTTGGGCCGCCTCCTTTTGAGGATGAATCGTTCGCTGTTTTCAGGTCTACGTTCGCGCTGTTCAGGCGTAAATAACTTCCGGTTAATTTAAAATCAGGCAGTTGCCTGTCGCGGGCCTCCTGTACTAACGAAACAGCTTCAATGATCTTCGCATCTGCCATGCGCAGGTTTTTGCTGTTTTGCAGACTGAGGCTTATAGCTTCTTCCAGGCTGAGATTCCGGGATTGTTGCGCTGCCACATGTAGCTGGGCAGACAGCATTAATGAAATAAAGGCCAGAAATTTCCAGTTATTGTTCATATCCTAAAATTGCTTTGAATACCAGTTTAACGTGGGCGCTGAGTTTGGTTCTCAGTAACTCATTAAAATCTGCCGCATTCAATTTTTTATAATTATTGTATTCTTTATAATATTCTTTGTTGATCACCATTTGCGTCACTGTTCCTGTCATGGTATTCAGGAGGAACATGACATCAATATCTTTTTTAAAGATTTTTTGCTTCTGACCTGCCTCAATTAACACGCCAACAAGATTGGCATAACTCAATTTTAATTCCCGGAGCATTTTCAACACCAGTGGATTATTGTTGATTACCTGTTCGCAAAGCATGATCTTGTAGAAGGATTGTTGCTGGATCACTTTATTCACATACTCGTCAATGAGAATATCCACTTTCTGGATGGGCGTATAATTATCATCCATGATCAGGGTTTCCAACCTGATACGCATGAGCGTCATCCGCTCGCGAAATAACGCTTCCATCAGCTTCTCTTTCGAGCCAAAATAGTAGGAGATCATCGCCAGGTTTACGCCAGCTGCATCGGCAATATCCCGCACCGTAGCCCCGTCAAAACCGCGTACAGCAAAGAGTTCCTCTGCTTTTAACAATATGTGCCGATGTTTTTCTGTTAAGACCATTTCCTGATTTGGAGAACAAAATTAAACATTTGTTTGAAATTATCAAACAAATGTTTAAATATTTTTTTCAGGTGGGTTCCCGCCAATGAGCAGGTAAAAAAAATAACAAATTATAATTTCGACAAAGCGGTGAAAAGCTCGATATGCTTCTCGGTAAGGTGCTCCGGAAGTTTTACCACGTAAGTAATATACAGGTCGCCAAACATGCCTTCGGATTTGTACACGGGAAATCCTTTGCCTTTTACCCTTGTTTTGCTGTTGTTAGGCGTTTCAGGTTTTATTTTCAGTTTTACTTTTCCATGTAACGTATCCAGCGTGAGATCTCCGCCCAGCATAGCCGTGTACAAGTCGATTTCCTGCGTGAGATGCAGGTCGTTCCCAACGCGTTTGAATGGCGTGTCGTTTACTATGTTGAATGTAATAAACAGGTCGCCGGCCGGACCTTCAGTCTGACCAGGGGAACCATAGCCACGAAGTTTGATCACCTGGCCGTTCTCAATTCCTGCCGGGATCGTAATCCGTACATTTTTCCCATTGATCGTGATGGTTTTTTGATGCGTTTCAAAAGCTTCACGCAATTGCAATTGCAATGTCGCATTTAAATCCTGGCCCCTCATTTTACCACGGCGTTGCCTTCCGCCTCCGCCGCCAAACATCGATGAAAAGAAATCGGAAAAATCGCCGCCGCCTTCAAAATTGCCAGCAAACTCAGCGCCCGGCCTTTGCTGATATTGGCGTTGCTGCTGCTCATAGGCTTCACCATGCTGCCAGTCCTTTCCGTACTTATCGTATTTTTTTCTTTTTTCAGGATCGCTCAACACTTCGTTCGCCTCATTTAATTGCTGGAATTTTTTATTGGCTTCAGCATTATTTGGGTTAACGTCCGGATGATATTGCCGCGCGAGTTTGCGGTAGGCTTTCTTGATCTCGTCAGTCGTTGCCGTCTTTTGTAATCCCAGGATTTTATAATAATCGATGAATTCCATGATGAGTAAATTTTATCGTGCCTTTCTGCAAAATTATTGATCAGCTTTTAAAAAAATGAATCCTTTCACGATGAAATATTGTGCCAGGCAATAAGTGGCCATGATGAAAAAGCCCGACAATAAAAAAGGCGAATAGAATTTTTGGATGGCTAGCAAGCTGTCCGATAATACAAACATTGCCGCTCCCGTTACCAAAAATCTTCCCGCACGTAAAGCTATTTTGTTAAAAGAATGGAGTGCCGCCAACAGCATGCAGGAAAGGATCACAGCGTATGCAGTGACGGGAATTTTTAACCCGCCGAGGCTAGGGAACAGCAGGTACAACAAGGCTAAGTCGTAAATAAATACTAAAAGAATGATCCATGGAAATTGTTTCAGTAACGAAACGGATGAATCACCCACTCCCAGGAAAAAAAGGATATAAAAAATGTGAGCCAGCAGGAAGGAGACGAGTCCGAAAATAAAAAACAGCGGATGTTGCTGTTCGAAAATCAGAAACACATCACCAAGAAAAGATAATAGCAAAGCGGCAAGAACGTATATTTTTTCGCGGGATGCTTTTACAGAAATAACGTTAACAATCAACAGCGGCATCAACAGCGGCTTCAGTAACGCATGACCTTCATTCGAATGAAGTAAGACCGCAACAAGATCTGTCATAACAATTATCCAGTAAGCGATAAACCCATATGCCCGGATAAATTGTTTCATAAAACTTTCTTACTGCAAAATGCTGGGCTGGCCCTGGAAGATTTTTTTAAGGGAATCTTTTGCTAAAAGAGTATCGGTTATTGGCTTTGTAAATGGCATGGCCAATTTATAGTGCGTAGAATCTACCGTTACCAGCACGAGATTATGACCATAACCTGAAAATCTTTTTAAAGCTTTTTCAGCGTCGGCACGCGTTGCATATTCCTTAACCACTACTTTAAAGGTAGAGCCGTCATTTGCAGCAACCGGTATTGCAACAGTATCTTTTTTCAGCAAGTTACTGTCAACAATTGGCGGAACAACCGTTGCAACAGTATCGGTATTCACGGGTTCTAAAGTATTGTCTGCCGATTTATGATTCAACAAATAATAAATTCCAAATGCTACCCCTGCTAAAACAACCAGGCCGATAATTATCGCAAGTGCTTTATTGGAAGATGCCGGGCGTTCCGGTGTAGTAAAAACTATTTCTTCATTCTGTTTTTCTTTCATTTGCGCAGGAGCGGGTTCTAGCTTCGCGTTGAGAGTATTGCCCTGGATGAATTCATAACTTCCCTGCTGGGTTTTCACCAAGGTCCCCAGGCCTTCGATCACGAGAGGTTTGCCAATGTTTAAAAACTGGCGGCTTAATATGCTATACGATTCGAGATCAGATGTTGCGAGCGGCTTTATTTTACGCGTTTGTTGTACGATAAATTCGATCAGGCCATCATCCTGCGTGGCTTTGGTATTGTAATCAAAATGTATGGAACCTTCTGGTAGCGGCGTATCTTTTTCGTTATCCAGCGGAACGTGCAGTTCGGGAGAAATGGTAAAAGTTCCGATGTCCTGAACAGTTACTGTTTTATTATTATATAAATACTGAACGATCAGTTGTTCTACTTTCATAGAGAAATTGTTGTGAGCAACAAACCTACAAGTAATTAAGAATATAGCCAAGCAAACGATTCAATTGCTTAATTTTGCTGCATGTTATCGGAGAAAGAAGAGGCGTTTTTAGCTTATTGGGAGCAAAACAGGATTCCATTCAGCAGTACCCCCAGCAAATTGGTGCGGGGCATGCCGATGGCCATGATGTTTGGGCTGCCGATCCTTCTTTCCGTTCTGGTCGTCTATCTTTTTTTTCCTGACTGGTACACAAAAATTTCTGCAACAACTTCCGGAACATTCGGCGTAGTCGTAATAGCGGTGTTTATTGCGATCCTGTTCTTTTCCTATTTTCGCATGCATTTTAAATGGGAAATGAATGAGCAGGCCTACCTGGAGTTAAAACATAAAAAACAGGGTGCAGCTAATTCCTGATGTCGGCACTCTTATTTCCACACTTCATTAACCATCATTAAAAATTCGAAATGAAAAAATTGTCACTGGCTTTATTGGGATTATGTATTTTTTTAATGTCTTGCAAAAAAGATAGCTCCAATTCCTGCCCGTATACTGAATCTTCCTTTGTGGCTACCAGTGCGGAGATCAGCTATCTGCAAAATTATATTACAACGAATAGTATTACTGCGGTACAACATCCAAGCGGAATTTTTTATACGATCAACCTACCGGGTTCAGATCCTAAACCAAATGTTTGTTCCAACGTTTCAGTAAAATATGTTGGCAAACTTTTAAATGGTAACCAGTTTGATGCTTCAACAGGAGCGGGGATCACATTCGCACTCGGGCAAGTGATCGTTGGCTGGCAGAAAGGCGTTCCTTTGATCGGTGCAGGCGGTACGATTACATTGTATATTCCACCATCATTGGCTTATGGTAATGTTACCAAAACTGATGTGAATGGTAATGTGGTTATACCTGCGAATTCTTACCTGAAATTCGATATACAGTTAGTAGCTGTTCAATAAAAAATCTAACTTTGGTTAACGAGGCTTTGATTCTGTCAAAGCCTTTTTAATGTAAATAAATTGCCGTGAACGAGGAAGCCATTTCAGTTTTTGATATGTTTAAGATAGGGGTAGGACCGAGCAGCAGCCATACACTTGGTCCATGGCGCGCGGCGCAGACTTTCACCGCTTCCCTTGAAAAACTTGATAAGTTGAATCGGGTGGTAAGCCTGGAGATTTTGCTGTATGGTTCCCTGGCTAAAACAGGTGTTGGACATGGAACAGATATCGCTGTGCAATTAGGACTAAGCGGTGAAGATCCCGTAACCTTTGATGTAAACGCCATTGATGCCCGCATTGCTGATATTAAAGCGATGAACAAATTGCTGCTGGCCGGAAGACATGAAATAGATTTTACACCCTCTGATGATATCGAATTTTTATTTTCAGAATCGCTGCCTTATCATCCTAATGCCCTGAGTTTTTTGGTAAAGCTGGATAATGGTGAAACCATCTCCGAAACCTATTACTCAATCGGCGGTGGTTTTGTAAAAAAGGAGGGCGAAGAAAACGGCGACGGCAAAATCATGCAATTGCCTTTTCCGATTAATACCTCGAATGAATTGTTGCATTGGTGCCGCACTACAGGAATGTCTATTCACGAAGTTGTACTGGAAAATGAAAATGCATGGCGACCGGAAGCAGCAACCCGTGCAGGGCTGCTGAACATCTGGCGCGTGATGAAAGAGTGTATTTATCGCGGAGCGCATACAGATGGTTATTTGCCCGGTGGCCTGCAGGTAAAACGCCGCGCACCCGCATTGAATAAAAAATTATTAAAAGGCGCAACATTCAGCGGCTATGAGGAATGGTCTGCTGCGATCAAAGCGGGCGGAAGCCAGTTTCAATATATCCTGGATTGGGTGAGTTGTTTCGCGCTCGCGGTAAATGAGGAGAATGCTTCTTTCGGACGGGTTGTAACCGCTCCAACCAATGGTGCTGCGGGCGTGATCCCGGCTGTACTGCAATATTATATTTCATTTTGCGATGGAGATTCAGAACAGAAGATCATCGATTTTCTACTCACAGCATCCGAAGTAGGCAGCATCTTTAAAAAAGGAGCCACTATTTCTGCTGCCATGGGCGGATGCCAGGCAGAGATCGGCGTAAGCAGTGCAATGGCTGCTGCGGCATTAACTGAAGCGATGGGCGGATCTCAACGGCAGGCACTGATGGCAGCAGAAATCGCGATGGAACATCACCTTGGTATGACCTGCGATCCGATTGGCGGGCTGGTGCAGATTCCATGTATTGAAAGAAATACGATGGGCGCGATTAAGGCGATAACGGCCAGCCAGCTTGCATTACAGAGCACGCCTGATTTTGCAAAAGTGTCTTTGGATGGCGTGATAAAAACGATGTGGGATACAGCACTCGATATGAATAGTAAATACAAAGAAACGTCAGATGGAGGATTGGCGGTGAATGTACCGATTAGTCTGAGTGAATGTTAAGAGGATGTTGCAAGCTTAATAAATTCTGCTATAATCCATACTTCCTTTTTACATCGCGATCATTTTCGCGCTCTTTGATCGTTTCTCTTTTATCATAGATTTTCTTTCCTTTACCAAGGCCGATCTCCATTTTAGCAAGGCCTTTATCTGAAATAAATATTCTGAGCGGAATAATGCTATAGCCTTTTTCACGGCTTTTGGTTTCCAGTTTTCGCAGCTCGCGTTTAGTTAGCAATAGTTTTCGCTCCTGCAAAGGCTCATGATTGGTATAAGTGCCAAAACTGTATTCCGAGATATGCAGACTTTTCACATACAACTCGCCGCGGTTAAATAAACAATAACTGTCATTGAAACTTGCTTTTCCAAGGCGCAAAGATTTGATCTCCGTTCCGGCCAACACAATCCCCGCTGTATATTTTACCTCGAAAAAATATTCGTAATACGCTTTCTTGTTACTAAGTTCCACTTCTTCCTTTTTTACAAAGGTAACGCCTTAAAATTTATGAGGCAGAAGGCGCTAAGGGTTAAACAACGTTTGCCTTTTTTAAAAATTTGCTTTAACTTCCAAAAGCAAACTATCCTCCACTATATTTCTCATCATGAAAGAAAAGAATCCGGGTACGGAAGAGAACAAAGGTTCTTCCAGGCGTACCTTTTTTAAACAGTCATCGGCAATCGCAGCCTTGGCGCTTACGCCGGTTTCCATTGTGAAAGCTTCGGAAAAAGGCCTTGATGAAAAGATCGCATCGGCTTTCGAAAAAATGCCGCTGCGTGTCGAGATCAATTCCAAAGCATACAGCCTGGAAGTAGAGCCACGTGTGACTTTGCTCGACCTGCTGCGCGAGCAATTGCATCTTACCGGCACGAAGAAAGGCTGTGATCACGGACAATGCGGTGCCTGTACGGTTCATGTTGATGGCAGGCGGGTGAATTCCTGTCTTACACTGGCAGTAACAACCGAAGGCAAAAAGGTAATAACGATCGAAGGTCTGGCGAAAGGAGAAGAATTGCACCCGGTGCAACAGGCGTTCATTCAATTCGATGGTTTTCAATGTGGTTATTGCACGCCGGGGCAAATCATGTCGGCCGTTTGTTGTATCCGCGAAGGACATGCGAACGATCCGGACCAGGTGCGGGAATTTATGAGCGGAAATATTTGCCGCTGTGGAGCATATTCAAATATTGTTGATGCGGTAATGCATGCAAAAAAAGGAGGGCAACAGATATGAACCCATTCGATTATAAACGCGTAACAACCCTAAAAGATGCCATATCAGCAGTAAAGCCCGCTGCATCTGTGTTTCTTGCAGGCGGAACAAACCTGATCGACCTCATGAAGCGCGGGGTTACTGCACCTGAAACGCTGGTGGACATCAACAATCTTCCTTATAATAAAATTGAAAAAACGGCAACGGGTATTCGCATTGGTGCAATGGTGCACAATAGTGATGCATCTGAACATCCGCTCGTTACGGAAAATTTTCCTTTGCTTTCGCTTGCTTTAAAGTCAGGTGCTTCTCCGCAATTGCGGAACATGGCAACAACCGGTGGAAACATGAATCAGCGAACGCGTTGTGGTTATTTCTATGATACCACAATGCCTTGCAACAAACGTTCACCAGGCTCAGGATGCAGTGCCATCGGTGGTTACACCAGAATGCATGCGATTTTCGGAACAAGTGAACAATGTATCGCTGTTCATCCCAGCGACATGTGCGTTGGGCTTGCCGCGCTGGATGCAACTGTAACGATCAGCAATGGTAAATCAGAAAAAAAGATCTTGTTTACAGATTATCACCGCCTTCCCGGAACCGATCCGTCAAAAGATAATATCCTTCAGAAAGGCGAATTGATTACGGCGGTAGATATTCCTTTCAATAAACTTGCGAAGAACGCCTATTATTTAAAAATTCGAGATCGCGCTTCTTATGCTTTTGCCCTGGTGTCGGTTGCGGCAGCACTTGATATTCAAAATGGCCTCATTCAATCTGCGCGGCTTGCAATGGGCGGCGTAGCACATAAGCCATGGCGTTTGTTTGAAGCGGAGAATATGTTACAAGGCAAACGGCCAACCAACGACAACTTCCTGAGTGCCGCAAACCTTGCGATGACGGGAGCGAAAAGTTTTGGCGCCAATCAATTTAAATTAAAACTGGCACCGAATGCCATCCTAGAAGCACTACATCTTGCTGCAGGGAAATCAGCATCTTAATTAACTGACTTTACATAATTAATTATGGGACAATTTTTTGAAGATCCATTAGATCGGGTGGACGGCCGGTTAAAAGTAACCGGTGCTGCACGTTATTTTGCAGAGTACGATCTGCCGGATATGACGTTTGCAGTGATGGCCACGAGTGCGATTACACGCGGGAAAATTCTAACGATCGATACAAAATCCGCTGAACGTGCGCCGGGTGTGCTGGATGTACTCACGTACCTGAATATGCCATCCATTCCCGGCTGGCAGTCTGATCCTTCCAAGCCCGCACCGCAGGCAGCATTAGGGGGTGAACGTTACAGGGTACTCGGATCAGACCAGATACTATTTAACGGGCAACCCATAGCGCTTGTGGTAGCTGATAGCCTGGAGCGAGCGCAATATGCGGCTTCACTGATCAAAGCGACCTACCAGAAAGCTTCTTTTGAAACTGACCTCGAAAAAAATAAAGACAAGGGACAAACAGTCCGCGGCCCGCGTGGGGCTGATTACAACAGGGGAGATGCCAATGCATATAAAACGGCGGCGGTGCAATTGGAACAGGAATATACCATTCCCATTGAAACGCATAACCCGATGGAGTTACACGGTATCATTGCAAGTTGGAAGGGCAACGATAGCATTACCGTCTATGCAAAAACGCAGGGTGTGAAATCTACCCAGCAATCCCTGATGAATGCCTTCAAACTGGATCAAAAAAATGTGCAGGTATTTTCAGAATTTGTTGGTGGCGGGTTTGGAATGGCATTGCGCACCTGGCCGCAGGAGATATTGGTTGCTGCCGCGGCAAAAAAGATCGGGCGCCCCGTAAAATTAGTCATGAGTCGTGATCAGATGTTTACTATGGTGGGCTACCGTCCTTTCAGCATCCAGCAAATAAAATTGGGAAGTACTAAAGAGGGCCAACTCACGGGCCTTGTACACGAAGCACTATCTCAAACATCGTCCTATGAAGACTTTGCGGAAGGCACGGTGAACATGAGCAAATTCATGTATGCCTGTGATAACGTCGCTACAAAATATCGCATCGTCCCCCTGGATATTGGTGTGCCGATCTGGATGAGAGGTCCGGGTGAAGCAACCGGCGCCTTTGCATTAGAAACCGCGATGGATGAAATGGCTTATAAGCTGAACATGGATCCCATCGCCCTTCGGTTAAAAAATTATACCGAAACCGATCCCGAACGCAACCGGCCTTACTCCAGTAAATATGTAAAAGAAGCTTACCAATTGGGTGCAGAAAAAATCGGGTGGTTCAAACGAAATCCTGCGCCACGCAGCATGAAAGACGGCGAATGGCTGGTAGGCTACGGGATGAGTAGTGGCGTGTTTAATGCCTCAAGAGGTGAAGCAAATTGCCGCGCCGTGGTAAAAGATGATGGTACGTTATTGTTGCAAAGTGCCGCCAGTGATATCGGTCCCGGTACAGGAACAGCAATGGTTCAAATTGCGCATGAAGTGTTAGGTTATCCTGTTGACAAAATCAGTTTTGAATTAGGTAACTCAACATTTCCTCCGGCGCCAAGCCAGGGCGGAAGTACGACCACATCTACCGTTGGGTCTGCAGTGCATATTGCATGTAGTTCCCTGAAAAATAAAATTGTGAATCTCCTCCTGGAAAAAGGCGGATCTGACTACGCAGGAAAAACTGCGGCCGATTTTACATTCAGCGATGGGAATGTGCGTGCAGGAAACGTTAGTGTTTCTATTGCTTCATTATTGAAACAACAAAACCTTCCTGCACTGGAAGTAACTGAAAACAGCAAGGCCGGACCGGATCAACAGAAATATTCTATGTATTCGTTTTCCATTCACTTTGCCGAAGTAAGGGTTCATCCGAAGACCGGCGTTGTGCGCGTGAAACGTGTTGTAACGGTCGCTGATTCCGGTAAGATCATCAGTCCGAAAACGGCTGCCAGCCAAATGATCGGCGGCGTAACAGGCGGCATCGGAATGGCATTAATGGAAGAATCGGTTATAGATCACCGTTATGGGCGTTTTATTAATAACAACTTCGCTGATTATCATGTTCCGGTAAGCGCTGATATCCCGCATATTGATACGATCTTCATCGACAAACCCGATCCGGTGATCAATCCGATGGGTGCAAAGGGGATGGGTGAAATAGCGTTGATTGGTTTTGCCGCGGCTGTTGGCAATGCCGTGTATCACGCAACTGGTAAGCGTATCCGCGAGTTGCCGATTACGCCGGACAAACTGATCGAATAATTAATTCGGAAAACATAACGCAATTCCTGTTGCTAAATTCCTGGGTGAATAATCCAGGATTTTTTTTGCTTTACCTGTATTCAATCGCGTATCCACTGGGCGCTTCGCCGGCTGCGGGAAGTTATCCGCCTGCACTGCTTTGATAAGTTTTACATCTAACCCAAGATGTTTCGCAGTGAGCATGGCAAGGCCGAAGATCGTAATATCATCTTTCCCGCAAAGATGAAAAACACCACAGGATGCTTTTTCGATAATGGCCGTGATGCCTTCCACGAGATCTTCAACATATGTTGGGCGACGAACCTGGTCATCAAAAATATGCATCATCTCCCCGGCGAGCAGTTTTTCCCTCACCAGCGTCACAAGATTATTGCGCGTGCCCATGGGATCGCCGTATACCGATGAAGTCCGCACGATCGACCAGGTGAATGGATAATTTTTCACGGCGGATTCAGCAAGAACTTTCGTTTTACCGTAATAGTTAACCGGAGAGTAAGTAGCTGCTTCATCGTATGGTCCCTCCAATCCATCAAACACGAAATCTGTAGAAAGGAAGATAAAGTGCGCTTTAATTTTCGCGCCGGCATCTAATAACAATTTAGTTCCGGTTACATTCACCCGAAATGCTTCTTCCTGCCGCTGCTCACATTCATCCGGTTTACTCATCGCACCTGAATGCAGCATCACATCAGGTAGATATTTTTCCATAAGAATTGTTACCTCCTCCGCGATTGTGAAATCCAGGGGTTCATAAATGAAGCGTTTCGATGCTATATTGAATCGTTGCTTTCCCTTTCCCGTAGCGATCACGCGAAAGCCCAACAGTACAAGTTTTCGCGACAAGTATTGGCCTACGAAACCATTGGCGCCGGTAATCAAAACTGTTCGGGCCATTATTTTTTTAACGAGGTTTCAAATAATTTAAAGATCCTTTTGTATTCATCGGTCCAACTGCTGGGCTCCACGAAACCGTGATCTTCCATCGGGTAAGGAGCGAGTTCCCAATTATCTTTTCCCAACTCAATTAACCGCTGGCTCAATTTTACCGCGTCCTGGAAATGAACATTTACATCCACCATTCCATGACAGATCAATAAATTTCCTTTTAAACCCTCGGCATAATACAAAGGTGAACTTTTATGGTAAGCGATGCTGTCGTTAAATGGTTCATTTAAAATGTTGGAAGTGTACCCATGGTTATAATTCGCCCAATCTGTAACAGGCCTTAAGGCTGCTCCCGCCGCGAAAACATCGGGCTTCGTGAACATACCCATCAACGTAATAAACCCGCCGTACGATCCGCCATACAGGCCAACATGCGCGGGATTCACGCCATAATTTTTTACCAGGTAATTTACAGCATCAACGTTATCTGTAAGATCTTTTCCGCCCATAAAACGATAGATGCCCGTGCGCCAATCGCGGCCATAGCCGGCACTTCCGCGGTAATCGATATCCATTACATAATAACCGTTATCCGCTAAAAGATTGTTGAACATATATTCCCTGAAATAACTACTCCACCATTTGTGCGCGTTCTGCAGGTAACCGGCACCATGAACAAACAAGACGGCTGGTTTACTTGCATCGGCATTTACGGGTTTATAAACGCGTGCATATACATCCGCGCCATCTGCCGCTTTGAAACTGATCAGTTCCGGCTCCCGCCAGGCATAAGAATTAAACAACGCAGATCTCGCCTGGAAAGTGATTTGCTTTGCGGTACTGCCGGGTTTATTTTCCTGCAGGTATAATTCCCACGGTTTTGTTGGAGCAGAATATAATATCGCCAGTTGCTTTTCATCCGGTGAAATGCTTACCTGGTTGGCTCCCGTCATGGTTGTAATGCGGTCTGTCTTTCCACTGGAAATATTCAGGCGGTAAAATTGTTGTTCTCCCGGATGAACCTCGTTGGTAATCACATAAAAATATTTTTTGTCATGGCTCAACGTAGCTTGCTGCACTTCATAGTTTCCTTTGGTGAGCTGACGGCTTTTCCCGGTATTCAGATCAGCGATGTACAAATGCGAGTAACCCGTATTCTCTGATTGATAATAAAATTCATTGTCGTTGATCCATCCGGTACCGCCGAAACTCACGTTAGGTCCCCCAATCCAGGCCTCATCATGTTGATGATCGATTTGCTTCAGTGTGTTTTCCGGAAGTTGCCATTGCATGATCCAGCGGTCTTTATTATCCTGAGAGCGGATTTCCAGGATCGCATTGCTGCCTTTCGGTGACCAGTAGGGGCCGAAAACAGTCACGGTTTTGGCAGCTGCTTTCTTTGTTTTTTCTTCCGATTGCTTCGGATAATCTTTATAAAAAGCAGGGAGATCTTTTATCCCTTCCAGCCCTTCCGTTTTCACGGTGAGGACAGTATCGGCTTGGCGATCGTATAAAAAGAATTCAGAACTTCCCTGCACCGCACCAACTTTTGTACGCCCGTTGATATCGGTTGTAAAGCCTGATTCTGTTACATAACTAGGAATGATCGTGGCTTTACCGCCGCCCATCCGCGAAAGGCGGTAAGTCACGTAACGCCCGTCCGGACTGACATTCAGGCTCTGAATATTTTTATCATCCAGATTGATGGCCCGCAGTTCTTTGGTTTTTGTCTGCTGATTGTACAGGTCAGCCGCTTCGCGTTTTTCTTTCCGCATCCTTAATACCTCAAAATATTTCAACTGGTCATTTTTCAACCAATCCTCCTGTTGATTGCCCGTTCCTTTTCCGTTGGTTGAAATGCCGCGTGTTCCCGGTGCACCAGAGCCTTGTTCGGTGCGGATGTTGGTAAGTTGCGTCGTTTCGCCAGTGCTGATATTCCATGCGAACAAGTTTTGATTGCGGTTATATACCACCTGCTTTTCATTAAAACTAAATACGGGATTTGATTCACCCTCCACCGTTTGCGTGATGCGTTTTGTTTTGCCGGATTTCACTTCAGTATAAAAAATATCACCGTTCTTGCTGTACAGGTAAGCATCGCGGCTCACATTGTACACTAAATTATCTGCATCCATCAGTTCTCTTTTTTGTTGCACAGATGCTTTTACCGGTTTTTGATCCGGGCCCAGATAATAAATGGAATCGGAAGGTGCTTTATCAGGATTCCAGAAAAAATATAAGGTCTTTCCATCGCTGCCCCAGAACGGTGCTGAAGGAGAACTGCCGATCCATTTCGGATCACGCATGATCTTTTCAACAGTTAACTTTCCCAATGTTTCCTGCGCGTTCACAGAAAAAGAAAATAGGCTAATGGCGAGGACCGTAAGGCATTTATGCATGAATGAATATTTAGGTGTTAAATATATTGAGAAACTGGCAGGCAGCACTAATGCGCTTATCCTTTTTTATGAATGGCGTTCCATAAAAAAAGCCGCAGATGTTGCGGCTTTGTCTTTAATTTTTAAAAAGGATGAGCAAATTGCCCAGCTTATCTTTTAATGATTTACGATGCACGATCAAGTCGAGAAAGCCATGTTCGAGGAGGAATTCACTGCGCTGGAATCCTTCGGGCAAATCTCTTTTAATGGTTTCTTTAATGACGCGCGGTCCGGCAAAACCAATCAGGGCGTCGGGTTCAGCGCAAATCACATCGCCAAGCATCGCGAAAGAAGCGGTTGTTCCACCAAAGGTTGGATCCGTGCATAGCGAAATATAAGGGATGCCCGCTTCGCTTAACCGCGTCAGTTTGCCAGAAGTTTTTGCGAGCTGCATCAGGGAAAAAGCGCTTTCCATCATCCTTGCGCCACCGCTTTTGTTGATGATCATAAACGGAACCTTATGTTCAATACAGTAGTCACATGCCCGGCAGATTTTTTCTCCCATCACGCTCCCCAGGCTACCGCCGATGAATTCGAAGTCCATACAGGCGACCACGAGGTCATTGCTGTTTATCTTACCATGGGCTACCGTAATTGAATCGTGAATATCCGTTTTTGCATAAGTGTCTTTCAGCCTGTCTTTGTAAGGCTTTAAATCAACAAAGCCGAGGTAATCTTTTGAGCGGATGTTTTCGAAGAGTTCTTTGAATTCCCCGTTATCAAATAGAATATCAAAATATTCCTCGCTGCCGATCCTGTGATGGTATTCGCATTTCGGACAAACGAAAAGATTTTCCGCAAGTTCAGAAATCGTACAGGTGTATTTACAACTCGGGCACTTAGACCAAAGCCCTTCGGGTGCGTCTTTTTTATCTTTTGTTGAAGTAAGAATTCCTTTTTTAATTCTTTTGAACCAACTTGCCTTTGTCTCTTCCGATAAACCATCTTCACCTGCAAGGTTGGCGTCAAAATCTTCTTCTTGTCTCATAATCTGATATTTATCGTTTGTTGCTGCCCGTTATCTTCACCAGCAGCACGATCAATAATTAAGCGATAGTGATGCTGTTATCCAGGTAAACGTCCTGGATTGTATTTAATAATTCCACACCGTCTTTCAATGGTTTCTGGAACGCTTTACGCCCGCTGATCAGGCCCATACCGCCTGCACGTTTGTTGATCACTGCTGTTGTCACCGCTTCTGCAAGATCAGTAGCTCCTTTACTTTCACCACCGCTGTTGATCAAACCAACACGGCCCATGTAACAGTTGGCAATCTGGTAACGCGTAAGGTCGATGGGGTGATCGCTCGATAATTTTTCGTACACGTCTTTATGCGTTTTTCCGTGCTTGGTAGCCAGGTAGCCGCCGTTGTTCGTCGGTAATTTTTGTTTGATAATATCTGCCTGTAATGTAACGCCGAGGTGATTGGCCTGTCCGGTAAGATCTGCAGATGTGTGATAATCTACACCATCCACTTTAAAGCCATTGTTACGCGTGTAACACCAAAGAACTGTTGCCATACCCAGCTCATGTGCCATAGAAAAAGCTGTAGCTACTTCCTGCAATTGCCTGGTGCTGGCATCGCTGCCCCAGTAAATTGTTGCGCCGACAGAAACAGCGCCCATATTCCAGGCGTCTTTGATCTGGCCAAACATTACCTGGTCAAATTTATTCGGAAGGCTTAAAAATTCATTGTGGTTGATCTTCACCATCATCGGGATGCGGTGAGCATATTTACGGCTAATAATTCCAAGTCCGCCAAACGTACAGGCAACCGCGTTGCAACCGCCTTCGATAGCCAGTTTTACAATATTTTCAGAATCGAAATAAATTGGATTGGGTGCGAAAGATGCGCCTGCACTATGTTCAATGCCCTGGTCTACCGGAAGGATGGAGACATAACCGGTATTAGCCAGGCGGCCGTGACCAAGCAAAGCCTGGAGGCTGCGTAAGGTTTGATTACTTCGATTGCTATTGATCCAGCTTTCTTCAATATGATTGGGTGAGGGAAGATGGATATCGTTTTTAGAGATAGTTTTACACTCGTGATTCAATAAACTGTCGGCATCGTTGCCTAATAACTGTACAATTTTATCAGCAGCCATAAATGTGGGTTTTTTACAAAAATAAGGAAGTGAAGGCTTAAATAGGTCAGAGAGTTTTTACTGCTGAAATTTGGTTCCTAAGCTGCAAAAAATATTGGGGAGCGTTGATTAAGCGGCTTCCATACCAACTGAACATTTCGCCGTTGGCTAGTAAAATTTTGCAACCCGGGAGAAGCACCTGCAGCTCGTGCAGATGTTTTTCAGAGAAAGGGAAGGGCTCGGAAGAGAGCAACAGCAAATCGGTTCGCGCTTCTTTAATTGCTGCGATACTAATTTCCGGGTAACGTGTTTTGTCAGCAAACACATTTTCCAGTCCGGCCAATTGCATCATCGCATGAATGAACGTATCCGCGCCAATGGTCATGTAAGGTTCTTTCCAGATGAGATAAGCTGTTCGAATAGTTGGTTTTTTTTGAAGCAGTAGCTGAAAGTTCGTTTGAATTTGTGTAACGATGATTTGCGCCTCGTCTTTTCTGCCGGTGAGTTCGCCAACATCGCGGATCATCTGCAGGGCGTCTGCTAAATCGTTGATATCCGTGACCCAAACCGGGAACTCCGTTGCGAGGGGTTCAATCTCTTCCCGCAGATTTTCTTCCTTATTGGCAATGATCAGGTCTGGCTGTAAAGAGCGGATTTTCCCGAGATCCAGCTTTTTGGTGCCGCCGATTCGGGTTTTGCTGCGGAACCACGCTTTTGGATGAATACAAAATTTTGTTATGCCAATCGTTTCCTCTTCTAAACCCAGGGAGAATAGTAATTCCGTTTGCGATGGAACGACCGATATAATTCGTTGAGGAGTGTAAGATAATTCGGCTGTCGACTGGAGGATCATGCTGCAAAACTATTCTTTATGGGCAAAAAAAAGACTTCCATAAGTTTTGGCCTTATGGAAGTCAACATTTTAAAGCAGCTAGTACACTCGTTTTGGTTTTTCAGGATTGGGTTTTACTTCTGGCTAGCCATATAGTAAATAAAAATTTATCCTGGTTTCAGTGTGTTACTAGTCTTTAGCCATGATCGCCCTGGTCAGGAGCATAGGCAAAGATCATTTTGTTTAAACGGACATTGGACAGTTTTTGCCATCATCGCCGTGGTTAGCAGCATAGGCAGGACATTGGTTTTTTTAGTTTTCGTTCGGTTTGGATCTTCGGTTTTTGCTATCGTCGCTTTTTACAGCATAAGCAGGACATTGGTTTGGTTTTCTTCGGATCAGGACTGGTTTTTTGCTATCATCGCTTTTTACGGCATAAGCAGGATTTGGTTTCAGTGGTCTTTCGCTGGATATAATATTTTAAGAACTAAGTTTTAAAAGTAGAAGTTGACTGATATTGAATTTTACGGTTTTTCTTCTTTCGAGTTGTTGGATATTGGATAACTCGTTTGGTTTATCAGGATTCTTGGACAATGATTGATACTTCAACATATCAATCAACTTCTGACACAAAGATGCGTTCGTTTGACACATTCGGCAAGAGCGTTATTGCTCTATTTTTGGGTTGGAGTAATTACGTGTAAAATCGTACAAAACACCGATAATTTGGGGGGATGTTACGTTTTAGCAGAGCGTAGATTTACGATAAACGACAGGAAAAAGCCTGTAAAAAAAATGCTGTATTCACTTGGAACACAGCATTTACAAGGGTTTCGGGGGATACGTAGAAAAACGGGCGAGCCATTTTTATGGGAACTGTAGTTGCTTCATATGCTGATTTTATGTGGTTTGTACGATTATGTTTTTATGTTTTGGAATTACCAGGGCCGATGACATTCCCCAATAAAGAACAACGAACCTGATCACCAGCAGATATGGTTAAAAAGCGGACTGATTAACCGGAAATAGTTTGCTTTCAGCCAGTTGCGCGATGGGCTTATATCTTTTCAGGGCCGGCTATTTAATCATTCAATCCTGATATAGGAGTTCCTTTTTTCTTCATCGTTTTCGCGTTAACCTTAGGCAGTAGTTTTTGCCAGGGCTGTTTATGTCCCGGTTTTTCCGGGTTGTAAAATTTGGGACTATCAGGAGCAGCTGTGCTTCAACCTCTGCAGATCATTTTTTTTCGGTAAATCGGTGACTCCTCACTAAATAGCAAAAAAAAACTTCCACAGGATTTGCGTTTGCAAAAGGCTGTGGAAGTTGAATGTTGTAAACCAACATTTTGGGAGTTGGTTTTTCAGGAATGAATTTACTTCTGGACTAGCCATATGGTAAAAAATACATTATCCTGGTTTCAGTTTGCCTGGTTTTTCGCCATCGTCGCCCTGGTTAGGAGCATAGGCAGGATATTGGCTAACTTTTTAAGAACAAGAACACTGGTTTTGCTATCATCGCTTTTTACAGCATAAGCAGGACATTGGTTTTTTTGGTTTTCGTTCGGTTTGGATTCCGGGTTTTTGCTATCATCGCTTGTTAAGGCATAAGCAGGACATTGGTTTTTTTCGGTTTTTGGTAGGTTTTGGATCTTGGTTTTTTGCTATCATCGCTTTTAACAGCATAAGCAGGATATTGGTTCTTTTGGTTTTCCTGGATATAGCATTTCAAAACGTTATGCTATAAAAAAATTAGAAGTTGACTGATACTGGATTTATTGGTTTTTCTTCTTTCGAAAATTGGATATTGGATACTCAGTTTGGTTTATCAGGATCTTTGGACAATGATTGATACTTAATTGCTATCAATCAACTTCTGGAACAAAGATGCATCAGTATCAGTCGCTTAACAAGAGCGGTATTGCTCTTTTTTCGCGCTGACGTATTTACGGGGTGGGTAGTAGGATCCACGTAGCTGCTGGCAACGAATCAGGTGTTTGTGCTACGTAGATTTACGATAACGAACAGGGAAAAGCCTGCGCAAAAAGAATGCTGCACCGTTCAAGATGCAGCATTCACGCTATTTGTAGCCAAATCGTAAAAAAACGAGCGCTTATTTAGATAAACTTTGGATGATATCGTATTTAGTAACAATGTGATAGAGCCCACTTTCATCTTTACTCAATACCGCGCCATTTTCTTTATTGATAAAACTGCTCAATCGCTCCACCGGAGTTTCAAAAGCCACTTCAGGATATGCTTTTTCCATTACGTTCTTTATCTTTTCATTTTTGATATCCGCATTATCGAGGATCTTATTAAAAAGTCCGGTCTCCGAAATCGCGCCCACATTGAATTCTCCGTTTAATACAGGAATATTTTCGATGTCATATTTTTTCATCAGGCTGATCGCTTCCATAACTGTCTGTTCAGGTGAAACACTAATCACTTTTTGCGATCCACGCCCGCTCACAAGATCTTTGAACGTTTTCACATCCAGGAAACCACGTTCCATCATCCATTCATCGTTATACACTTTCCCAACATAACGGCTTCCGTGATCATGAAAAATAACGACCACTACATCATCCTTTTTTAGTTCTGCCTTTAACTGGATCAATCCCTGCAAACAGCTGCCCGCACTGTATCCGCAAAACAGGCCTTCTTCTTTAGCTATCCTTCGTGCCATCACCGCGCCATCCTTATCCGTCACTTTTGTGAACGCATCAATAACGCTCATATCGTAATTCTCCGGAATGAAATCTTCACCAAATCCTTCACTGATATATGGGTATACTTCTTTCTGATCAAGCTCACCGGTTTCAAAATATTTTTTCAGTAACGACCCATAGCTGTCGATCGCCCAAACTTTAATATCAGGATTTTTTTCCTTCAAATATTTTCCCGTGCCAACAATTGTGCCGCCGGTTCCTGTTGCTACAACAAGGTGAGTTACTTTGCCTTCTGTTTGTTCCCAGATCTCCGGGCCTGTTTGTTCGTAATGCGCCTGACGGTTGGCAAGGTTATCATACTGGTTTACATACCAGGAATTAGGCACTTCTGTGGCGAGGCGTTTCGATACCGAGTAGTAGGAGCGCGGATCTTCAGGTTCTACGTTAGTCGGGCAAACAATGACTTCTGCACCCACTGCTTTTAAAATATCCGCTTTCTCTTTTGATTGTTTGTCGGTGGTGGTGAAAATACATTTGTAGCCTTTTACACAGGCCGCGAGGGCCAATCCCATACCGGTATTTCCGCTCGTTCCTTCGATGATGGTTCCGCCGGGTTTTATTTTTCCTTCTTTCTCGGCAACCTCGAGCATCTTCAATGCCATACGGTCTTTGATAGAATTCCCGGGATTGAAATATTCCACTTTTGCAAGCACAGTACAGGGGAGATCTTTGGTGATCTTGTTTAATTTGATCAAGGGCGTATTCCCGATTGTTTCCAATACATTATTTAACCACATGCTTTTTAATTTTGGCGCAAAGGTAATAATTAATAGATGCCGCAACAGGAGAATAAATCGAATAATAACTACATGTATTTAAGCTAACTAGCTACATCTCAAAGATTTCACTCATGTATCTTTGTGGAACAAAATCCCAAATATCCCACGTAAGAACTTTATCCTTGAGAACACAACCATTATCCGTGTAAAGATTAAAGCCTCAAGGCCTGGCAACATAAGTTGCGCAAGGACAAATTTTAAAAAAGAAAGCCTCTGTTATCAGGGGCTTTCTTTTTTACAGTATGTTGAATTTATTATTTGCTGTGCAACAGTTCCAGGGCTTTTTTAATGCTATTATCTTCGGCATTTAAGGCTTCGAAATATCCCTCCATACGGAACAACTGTCGCGCTACAGAGGATTTTAAAGAACTTACCAGGAAAGTTTTATCAGAGGCACTTAACGCAGAAACGTTAACTGAGTCGCGTACCGCCATTTTTTCAAACAACTGCCAGTTGGATTCGGTTAGGGAGAACGTTCGTACAAATTGCTGCGCTGAACTGTATTGCTGGGCGATGGAAGGATTCGCCAGGAAATACCGGTAGCCAAAATCGTTCACCAGGCCTTTTGCAAAAACTTTGGCAAGTGCCAGGCTCATCCTGCTCGTATCAGCTGCAACAAAAATATCAGGGGTTATACCACCGCCGCCAAAGATTTTTTTCCCGGCCTTGGTTGTGTAAATGCGGCTGGTATCATTTTTAATTGAATCAGCGCTGGTTAATTCTCCCTCACTGAAACGATTATAAAACTCGTCGTAGTAAGCCTTTCCACCCTTGGCATACGAACGTTGTATGCTGCGCCCGACAGGCGTATAATAACGTGCGATCGTTAACCGTAACGCACTGTTATCACTTAGATTAAATTGATCCTGTACTAGTCCTTTACCAAAACTTCTGCGGCCGATGATCGTTGCGCGATCCCAGTCCTGCAACGCACCGATCAATATTTCGCTGGCACTGGCTGTTCCTTCATTCGCAAGAATTACCAATTCCCCTTTTTCAAACTGGCCTTCGCGACGGCAGCGGTATTCTTTTTTTGCCACATGTTTGCCTTCCGTATAAGTAATCAGTTTATCGCCTTCTAAAAATTCATCAGCAATTTCTACGGCTTCGTCTAAAACGCCACCGCCATTATCGCGGAGATCCAGCACCAGTTTGGTCATCTTCTGTTTCTTCAGGCTTTCCAGGCTGGTCATAAACTCGCGGTATGTCTGGCTGGTAAATTTATTCAGGCGGATATAACCGATTTCAGCATCAAGCATATACGCAGCATCCACACTATTTAATGGGATCATTCCCCTGGCGATCTCGATTTTCCTGATCGCATTGTTTCGTAAAATTGTTAGCTCAACCGGGCTGCCCAACGCACCGCGCAACATCTTCCGGATCCGGTCTGTGCTTACTTTTTTTCCTGAAAGAGTGCTGTCACCCGCCTTCAATAATTTGTCGCCGGTTTTTAAGCCCGCTTTATCAGAAGGGCCGTCTTTCAAAACGTTAATGACATGGAGTGTATCATCGATGATATTAAACTCTATACCAATGCCAAAAAAACTTCCGTTGATATCTTCATTCACTTTTTCCAGGTCTTCAGCAGGAATAAAAGCGGAATGCGGATCGAGTTTGCTGAGTATCGCCTGGATCGCCGTATCAGACAAATCATTCATATTTACGTCGTCTACATAACGGCTCTTGATCAGGTCCATGATCTCCTGCAATGGTCGTTGCTTTTGCAGGTAAAAAAAGCTTTTCCCGGGAAGGCCATCACGCATTTTATAACCCATAAACATCCCCGCGATAAGCGTAATACTAAAAAGCAGCGGGAGCCAGACCTGTAGATTTTTCCTGTTCATTCACAATATTTTGAAAGCAGATGAGATAACAGCTCTCATCAATTGGCTGCGAAGGTAATTTTTTTTTGAACGCGTGATTTTTTAAGCTGTTTTTGCAGCGAATGTTTTACCTTGACCCCCTAAACGAATATCCGATAATGATGCCAATATTGATAGCCGACAGCGGTTCTACAAAAACAGAATTTTGCCTGTTGAACGGAAAAAAGAAGAAGACGATCATCACCCAGGGCATGAGCCCTTATTTTTTAAGTGGCGCACAGATCAGCGAGATTTTACTCACACAGGTTCTCCCTAAAATCAAAAACGAACTTCCCGCAGAAATCTATTTTTACGGCACCGGCTGCAGTAACCAGGCTAATGTGAAAATCGTGCAGCAGGCTTTTAAATCTGTTTTTAAAAAAGCGAAAGTAAGTGTGGACCATGATATGACGGGCGCGGCAAAATCTCTATGTGGCGATCAGAAAGGTGTGGCCTGTATCCTCGGCACTGGCTCCAATTCCTGCTTTTACAATGGAAAGAAGATCGTGAAAAACAGTCCGGGCCTCGGTTACGTATTGGGCGACGAAGGAAGCGGGGCTTACCTCGGCAGAAAAGTTATTCAGTATTTTTTATATAAAACTTTCGATGAAGACCTGATGGAACGCTTCAACGCAAAGTATCAAACCACAGCGCCGGAGATCCTGGATGCGGTATACAAACAACCATTGCCCAACAAATATTTGGCGAAATATGCGATGTTCCTGGCCGAAAACCGGGGTCATTTTATGATTGAAAATATCATTGAAGATAGTTTCAACGATTTCTTTTTCAACCATATTTATAAATACCGGGAAAGCTGGACATTGCCGATTAATTTTGTCGGCAGTATCGCGTATGGCTTCAGGGATGTGTTAAAAGAGATGTGTAATTCTTACGAGTTGCAACTAGGAAGAGTATTGAAAAATCCGATGGAAGGCCTGGTTAAATTTCATCAACAAAAACAAGGCGCATAAAATGGCATTTGAAAAAATTACGGAAGCTGCATCTAATTATCGTCATCTAGATAAAATGCAGATTCGGGAACTCCTGGAAAATATTAATCAGGAAGATAATACCGTACCGGATGCAATAAAGAAAGTGATCCCATCCATAGAAGCCCTAACCCAGGCTATCGTAGATAAAATGTTGCTCGGTGGCAGGCTATTTTATATCGGCGCAGGAACCAGCGGTCGTCTTGGAATCGTAGATGCCAGTGAATGCCCGCCAACTTACGGGGTTCCGTATGGCCTGGTTATCGGGATCATCGCCGGTGGTAATAAAGCGATCACAGAAGCGGTGGAATATGCTGAAGACGATACAGAGCAAGGCTGGCTCGATCTCCGGGAACATAATGTAAACGAAAAGGATGTTGTGATCGGGATCGCCGCAAGTGGCACGACGCCTTACGTGATCAAAGCCCTGGAAAAATGCCGGGAATTCAGTATCGTCACAGGAAGTATCTGTTGCAATCCCGACGCCCCCTTAAGCGCTGCGGCTGATTTCCCGGTGGAAGTGGTTGTAGGCCCGGAGTTTGTAACGGGCAGCACGCGAATGAAAAGCGGGACTGCACAAAAACTCGTACTCAATATGATCTCTACCAGCGTTATGATTCAATTGGGAAGGGTAGAAGATAACAAAATGGTGAACATGCAGCTCACTAATGACAAACTCGTAGATCGCGGTGTGAAGATGGTGATGGAAAACCTGAAGATCACTGATTACGAACTGGCCAAAGACCTGATCCTAAAATATGGAACGGTGAAGAAGGTTTCGGAGAATTACCACTCCTAAAAAAATATTGGTGCTGTACGAACATTATAGTAAATTAGGTTTCTATTCGTTCACCAAAAAGCACTTATATGAAATCTAAAATTTTACTTAGTTCTTCTTTAATTGCATTGGCTTTGTCTGCCCAGGCACAGCAGTCCAATAAGGCATATGCGATCACCGGAGATGGTAACCATGATTATATCTGGATGAATATTCGCCAGGTGGACTTGTCAACCGGTCAGGTCGGAAAGACGATCTTCCAGCGAAACAAAACTAATTTTACCCTTACAGATGTTGCGGCGAAAAAATCGGTAGATCAAACTGCGACTGCCAACGATAATATTTTCGGTCCGGGCAATTATCCCACATCAACCTTTGTTGCAGCTGCGGCTTACGACAACAGGAGCAATAAATTATTTTTTGTTCCGATGCGTATGGGAGAACTGCGTTGGGTTGACCTGGACATCAAAAACGAAACGCCGAAATTTTACAGCATCCGGAGCGACGTCTTTCAAATGAGCGCGATCAATGATGAATCCAAACATATTACGCGGATGGTGATTGCTGCCGATGGAAACGGTTATGCTGTTACGAACGATGGCAACAGTTTAATTCGTTTTACAACCGGTAAGAAACCGGTGGTGACGGACCTTGGGACGTTAGTTGATGCGGAGGCTAACAAAGGAATTTCGATTCATAATAAATGCAGCAGCTGGGGCGGAGACATGCTGGCTGATGCATTTGGTAAATTATATATCATTTCTGCCAGCCACAATGTGTTCGTGGTAGATATCAATTCCCGCATGGCTACTTTCCAGGGCACGATCACCGGTTTGCCTGCCGGTTATACGACTAACGGCGCAGCTGTAGACGCAGAAGGCCAGGTTGTCGTGAGCAGTGCCAATCTCTTTGAAGGCTATTATAAGTTTAGTCTGGATAAATTAGCAGCAGTCAGGATCGAAGGGTCAGACACGAAATACAACGCCTCAGATCTGGCCAATGGTAACCTCTTATTGCAGAAAGAAGCCGATGCGGCAAATAAATTTTCGCTGGTGCCAAATCTTGTAGCTAACGAAGGAATAAAATCGGATACCAGGATCTATCCAAACCCTGTTTCCGGGAATACATTTAAGGTATTATTAGACGGAACTAAGGATGGTGCGTACACGATCGTTATCGCTGATATCGCGGGACGGAGCCTGCAAACGACTAAAATCAATTTGCTCAAAGGCCAGCAATCTCAACAGGTAAGCCTGAAAGCGCGTCCGGCACCGGGCACTTATCTTGTAAAAGTTTTAAACGAAAAAAACCAGGTTGTGCTTACGGATAAACTATTGGTTCAATAAAATATTTCTTGGGTTAATAAGTCGGAGGCTGCCATTTGGCAGCCTCTTTTTTTTATATTTTTTTTGAGGATTTTGCGCAAAATTTGAAGGTATTTGTGGAGGTTTTATCGGAATTTTGCTGGATGCAGGATATAGAACCATTTTACAACTGGCGCCATTTATATACCGCTGAAGAAGACAACAGGTCGCCTTTTTTTGGACGCTCTTACAGCGAGTTTGAATATTCCCAAACGCTCTATAATTATTATATACATCCGCAATGGGATGATTTTGGTTCGCGTACGTTATATATGAAAATTCTGTTTGCAGATTACGAGCAGCAATACGCCATCATTGAATTACTCGGAGAATGGAATGATGCCATCGAAAATGATATAATGACACTGCGTCGCGATGTCACCGATCAATTGTTCAGGCAAGGAATTACCAAATTTATTTTAGTTGGAGAAAACGTGCTGAACTTTCACAGCAGCGACGACAGTTATTATGAGGAATGGCACGAACAACTGGAAGATGATCATGGCTGGATCGTACTAATTGACATGCCCGAACAAAGCCGTTACGATTTTAAAAAAGCACGGCTCACCAATTATGTGGAGTTGATCGATCTTCCGCAATGGCGCACGCTTAAACCGGAATTTATCTTTCAGCTCATCGAGCAGGAAATGCAGCGCAGTCTTGATTAACAACCGTCTGCAACAGCGTTATTAGCCAATAAATTAAACAGAAAAGCGATTATTGCAAAACTGTGACGTATTTTTGCGTACCAATTATCTCAACAATATTTGCTTTATGACCTGGAAACAGCTTTTCACTTCCTCCCTCGGTAAAAAATTTACGATGGCCTTTACCGGCTTTTTTCTGATTCTTTTTTTGATTGTTCACGTTACCATCAACGCCTGTATATTTTTAAATGATGGTGGCCAGACTTACAATACCGTGGCTCATTTTATGAGTCATAACTGGATCGTGCGTTTCCTGGAGATTGGTTTATTTGCCGGTTTGATCCTGCATATCATCCAGGGATTGGTTCTCTGGAAGCAAAACCGGGACGCAAGGCCTATAAAATATTACAGCAACAAACCTGAAAAAAATTCGACCTGGTATAGCCGTTCTATGGGCTTGCTCGGAACGTTATTATTATTATTCCTGGTGATGCATCTTTCTCATTTTTATGTGGGTACAAAGGTGGCCCTGTATGGCGGAGATCAGCCACATAACTTATATAACGAAATGCGCGAAACCTTTAGTTACTGGTGGATTGTAGCCGCATATATCATTGGCGTGATCGCGCTTTTCTGGCACCTGATGCACGGTTTTCAAAGTGCTTTTCAATCGCTTGGTCTGAATCACAAGCGTTATCGCCCGATCATCCAGGCTGCAGGTTTGGGGTATACGGTGATCATCTGCGTGCTGTTTATCCTGATGCCATTGGCTTTCTATTTCAACTGGCTGGCTTAAAAAAGATGCAGCATTTGTTTTAGCGGAACTGAGCAACGCAACCATGCCGGGAAAAGCACAGCAACCCGGACAATAAAAATTACTAACCAACTAATCAACCAATATGGCTTTAGATTCAAAAATTCCTGCGGGAGAAATGAAAGAAAAGTGGAACGATTATAAAGGGCACGTGAAATTGGTAAATCCTGCCAACAAACGTAAACTTGAAGTGATCGTGATCGGTACCGGTCTTGCAGGAGCTTCTGCAGCGGCGGCGCTGGGAGAGATGGGCTACCAGGTAAAAGCATTTTGTTTCCAGGATAGTCCGCGACGCGCGCACAGTATCGCCGCGCAAGGTGGGATCAATGCTGCCAAAAATTACCAGAACGATGGTGATTCTGTTTTTCGTTTGTTTTATGATACAGTAAAGGGTGGTGATTACCGCGCAAGGGAAGGAAATGTACATCGCCTGGCAGAAGTTAGTGCCGCGATCATTGATCAGTGTGTGGCGCAGGGTGTACCATTTGCGCGCGAATATGGTGGTTTGCTGAGTAACCGTTCCTTCGGTGGAACGCAGGTACAGCGTACTTTCTACGCCGCAGGTCAAACCGGTCAGCAATTGTTACTGGGCGCATACAGTGCGCTGGAAAGACAAGTTGCTTTGGGTAATGTCACGATGTATAGCCGCCACGAAATGCTGGATGTAGTGATGATCGATGGCAAAGCAAGAGGCATCATCGCACGTGATCTCGTTAATGGAAAACTGGAACGTCATTTCGGCCACGCGGTACTGTTATGCAGCGGTGGTTACGGGAATGTATTTTATTTAAGTACAAATGCCATGGGCAGTAACGTTACCGCCGCATGGAAAGCACATAAGAAAGGCGCCTTTTTTGGCAATCCTTGTTTTACCCAGATCCATCCAACCTGTATCCCCGTTAGTGGCGATCACCAGAGCAAACTGACATTGATGAGTGAAAGTCTTCGCAATGATGGCCGCATCTGGGTACCTAAACAGGCAAATGATTCCCGTAAAGCAACAGATATCCCTGAAGAGGAAAGAGACTATTACCTGGAGCGCCGTTACCCGGCCTTTGGAAATCTTGTACCCCGTGATGTGGCTTCCCGTGCAGCTAAAGAACGTTGTGACGCAGGTTTCGGCGTGGGCACCACGAAGATGGCAGTCTACCTTGATTTTGCTGATGCGATCAAACGTTACGGTAAAATTGAAGCAGGCAAATCCGGGAATCATAGTCCCGCCGAAGCAGACGTGATTGCGATGGGCAAAAAAGTGGTGGCGGAAAAATATGGTAACCTGTTTGAGATGTATGAGAAGATCACCGGCGAAAATCCATACGAACTGCCGATGCGCATTTATCCTGCCGTGCATTATACCATGGGTGGATTATGGGTAGATTATGAACTGCAGACTACCGTTCCGGGTTTATACGCACTAGGGGAAGCCAACTTCAGCGATCATGGTGCCAACAGGCTGGGCGCATCTGCATTAATGCAGGGCCTTGCAGATGGGTATTTCGTGATCCCCTACACATTGGGAAATTACCTGGCAGATGAAATCCGTACCGCAGCAATTAATACAGATCACCCGGCATTCGCTGATGCAGAAAAGGCAGTGAATGATCGCATCAATCAATTGATGAATATCAAAGGCAACGAATCTGTAGAAAGTTTTCATAAGCGCTTAGGAAAGATCATGTGGGATAAATGTGGTATGGCAAGAAACGCACAGGGACTTACGCAAGCGATCGCCGAAATTCAACGCCTGAAAAAAGAATTCTGGAGTAACGTAAAGATTCCCGGGGATAAAAATGAGATGAATACGGAACTGGATAAAGCCGGTCGTGTAGCGGATTTCATTGAACTGGGTGAGTTGATGTGTATTGATGCGCTGAACAGGAATGAAAGCTGCGGCGGGCATTTCCGTGAAGAAAGCCAGACGGAAGATGGTGAAGCAAAACGTGATGATGACAACTACAGTTATGTTGCGGCATGGGAATATAAAGGCGACAGCTCATGGGAACTGAATAAAGAACCTTTGGAGTTCGAAATTGTTAAGCCTACACAGAGGAGTTATAAATAATACAAAAGGTTGGGACGTGCCCAGAAAATTATAAAAGTTCAAAAAAAATATTATGGAACATTACCACATGAACTTAACGCTGAAAGTATGGCGTCAAAAGAACAGCCAGGCTTCAGGCAACTTTGATACCCATTCGGTAAAAAATATTTCTTCGGAGATGAGTTTCCTGGAAATGTTTGATGTGTTGAACGAACAACTGATTGAATCAGGTAAAGAACCAATCGCTTTCGATCACGATTGCCGTGAAGGTATTTGCGGTGCCTGTAGTATGTATATCGACGGGCAGCCGCATGGTCCATGGCAGAAAAACACAACCTGCCAGCTGCATATGCGTGCATTTAAAGATGGAGATACGATCGTTGTAGAACCTTGGCGCAGCAAGGCTTTTCCTGTTATTAAAGACCTGGTGGTCGACCGCGGTGCGTTCGACCGAATCATCCAGGCAGGTGGATATATCAGCGTAAATACGGGAAATGCTGTTGATGCAAATGCATTACCGATTGATAAGAAAAAGGCAGATGATGCATTTGATGCTGCTTCCTGTATCGGTTGCGGTGCATGTGTGGCTACCTGTAAAAATGGTAGCGCGATGTTGTTTGTTTCTGCAAAAGTTTCTCAGCTGGCATTGCTGCCACAAGGGGAGCCTGAAAGACAATCCCGTGTGTTGAATATGGTGGCGCAAATGGATAAGGAAGGTTTTGGTAATTGCACCAATACTTATGCCTGTGAAGCAGAATGTCCAAAGGGCATTTCTGTCGCGAATATCGCCCGCATGAACCGGGAATACCTTGGTGCAAGCCTTGGCTCTGAAGATTAATGAGCAACTGAATTTATCCGGATACCTTCTGTTAACAGGAGGTATTTTTTTTGCAGCAAAACGGCCCTTTACACCGTCTTGTTTAATATCCCTAATTTTATTAGGATCAAACAGGTAATTTGAATTTAAAACGGCTATATCTTCTTGTGACGGCAGTATTGTTTGCCCAACTGCTGCTGGCACAAAACCCGGCCGGGCTGTCGAACCTGAGACGGAAATACCTGAAGGTGAAAATGCCGGTTCAAAAGCTGGATTCCTTAAGTATTGCGCCGAATACTTTACAGGTCTATAACGTAGCTGCATCGTTTTACCGGATCGATGAAGTCAATGCCGAACTGCATTGGATCACCCCGCCGCCTGTTGACTCTGTCTTACTTACCTACCGCGTTTTTCCCTTTAAATTAAATGCTGTGGTGCAGCAATATAATTTCGACAGTATCCGAAATAATTTTTTGGCAGAAGCACCATTAAAAGTTAGAAACGCCCAGTCCCCGTCAAATCCGTTTCTGGATTTTGGCGGCCTCCGCTCTGAAGGAAGTTTTGGCCGCGCAATTTCGTTTGGCAATAGCCAGGATGCGGTGGTAAACAGCACAATGAATTTGCAATTGAATGGTTTTATCGGCGATAGCCTGGAACTCACCGCGGCTGTTACCGATAATAATTTGCCGATTCAACCTGATGGCAATACCCAGGACCTTCGTGATTTCGACCGGATCTATTTACAGGTAAAAAAGAAAACATGGCAGCTCAATTTCGGTGACATCGATATCCGGCAAAGCAAAAACTACTTCCTGAATTTTTATAAGCGGTTACAAGGCGTTTCATTTCTTACTGATAACCGCATCAATAAAAACCTCAATAACTCCCTGTTGGTCAGTGGGGCAATTGCAAAAGGAAAATTCAACCGCAATATTTTGGTCGCACTCGAAGGAAACCAGGGACCATACCGGCTTTCGGCTGCCAATAATGAATTGTACTTCGTAATTCTTGCAGGAACGGAACGGGTATTTATCGACGGTATCTTAATGCAGCGTGGAGAGGACCAGGATTATGTCATCAATTACAATACGGCTGAAATTAGTTTTACGCCGAAACATCTTATCACAAAAGACAGCAGGATACAAGTTGAATTTGAATATGCCGATCGAAACTATTTGAATTCGCAGGTTTACCTGAGTGATGAGATCAGCATAAAAAATAGATTGTTCATCAACTTAGGTGCGTTTAATAATTCCGACGCGAAAAATTCAGCGATTGATCAAACGCTAGACAGTCGCCAAAAGCAATTCCTGGCGTCTGTAGGCGACAGTACAAACCTTGCCTATTATCAAAATGCTGTGGCAGATACGTTTGCAGCCGGCAAAATATTATACAAGAAAATAGATACGCTATATAATGGCATTTATCATGATTCAATTTTTGTGCAATCATCTGATAACAACCTGCGGCTTTTTAATCTTTCTTTCAGTTATCTCGGGCCCGGGAGGGCAAACTACCGGCAAGTATTAAACGCCACCAATGGTAAATTGTTTGAGTGGGTTCAACCAAATGCCCTTAACCAGCCGCAGGGCGATTGGGAACCCGTGACCCTGCTGGTGACCCCAAAAAAATTGCAGGTGTTCACTGTTGGCGCGGATTATATTTTTTCACCCGGAACGATGCTTAAAACGGAATTCGCGTTGAGCAATTATGATGTCAACTTATTTTCGTCTAAAGATAAAGCTAACGACCAGGGAATTGCGGCCAAATTGATGTTGCAGAAAACGGATCAGAAAATTACGATAGGAAAAAAGCCCTACCTGTTGCAATCAACGTTGGGCTATGAATTTGTTCAATCGCGATTTCGTCCTCTGGAACGCTTGCGTAATATTGAATTTCTTCGCGACTGGAGCCTGCCTTACGATGTGCGTGCCGCTGACGAACACCTGAGTAATGCAACTGCAAAGATCTATGACGTAAAAAATAACCTGGTTCAATACGAGATCAGCAATTACAATCGCAGTGCCGGATATAATGGCTGGAGGCATCGGCTGACGCATCGCAGCGACCTGAAAGGCTGGCAGATCTCAGGAAACAGTAGCCTGACTTATTTCAACAGTACTTTACAGAAAGGGGAATTCTTAAGGCCTTCGCTGGATGTAAAAAAACAATTAAAGCGTATGCGCCTCTGGGAAACCGGTGTAAAATATACGGGCGAATACAATCGCCTGCGCGATCGCGGCCCGGACACACTTACGGCTTTAAGTTTCGCGTTTAATATTTATGAAGCCTACCTGCGCTCCAATCCTGCGCTGCTCAACAAATGGGGCGTTTCGTATTTTCGGAGAAATGATCTAGTGCCGCAGGGACTTGAATTAAAGCCTGCTGATAAGAGCAACAATTACAATTTTTTTACTGAGTTATTAAAGAATGAGCGTCACCAATTAAAATTCAACATCACTTACCGGCAACTTCGCGTTACTGATGCCGGTTTAAGTAAACAAAAAGCTGATCGGAGTATTCTTGGGCGCACCGAATACCAGGTTTCAGAATGGAAAGGTTTTTTGACAGGCAATGTATTGTATGAACTTGGTAGCGGCCAGGAACAACGGCGAGAGTTCAGTTATATCGAAGTGCCGGCAGGGCAGGGGCAATACACCTGGATTGATTATAATGGCAATAATATTCCGGAGCTAAATGAGTTTGAAGAGGCAATCTTCCAGGACCAGAGAAAATATATCCGCGTGTTCACCCCCGGAAACCAGTACGTAAAAGCCAACTACCTGCAATTTAATTACGCCGTCAATCTTGATCCGAAAGCCATCATGGATCCGGCCAAAACAAACGGCATCAGAAAAATATTATTACGCAGTTCAACCAGTTCTGCGTTGCAGATCAGCAAAAAAACATTATCAAACAAAGATTTTCTGTTTAACCCTTTCCGCCAGGAACTGTTAGATACGAACCTGATAACGCTCAATTCTTACTTCTCCAATACTTATTACTACAACCGTACGAGTTCTAAATGGGGCTTCGAATTTACGCACAGTAAATCATCAGCAAAATCATTGCTGGCGTATGGTTTTGAAAGCCGGGCATTGCGGAGTATGATCGGCCGTCTGCGGATAAATCTCAGCCGTAATTTTGTGAGCAATCTAACCCTGAGAAAAGGAAAAAATTTATTGAGCACGAGCTCAGCAAAGTTTGATAACCGAAATTACCAGGTTTATCAAAATGTTATAGAGCCAAGCCTTACCTATGTCTACAAATCTAATCTACGGGCGAGCCTTGGCTATTCTTTTTCTGAAAAACAAAACAGGATCGACTCAATGGAACGTGCGAATAATAACGCACTCACTGCAGAACTAAAATATAATATCCTCTCGAGCAGCAGTATCAACCTTAAGTTTACGTACAACCAGATTAATTTCAACGCTTATTCCGGCGCGGCAAATACGACAGTTGGATATATCTTGTTGGATGGTTTGGTACCGGGTAGAAATTATTTATGGAGCGCGGATTATACAAGACGTCTCGGGGGCAATATCGAAATGAGTTTACAATATGAAGGCCGTAAGCCAGGGACAGCCCAAACCGTGCACATTGGGCGGGCGGCGATCCGGGCCTTGTTCTAAAAAGAAACAGCGACAAATTTCTTTGTCGCCGTTCTTAAAATATTGGATGAGTTGATACTTAAAATCTGAATACTGGAGTTGGTCTTTGTTGGTAGGATGGTGGATTTTAATGTTAGCTAAAAAGCCCGCCTTTCTTTAAAGGTCTGTAAGCTTCACCAACTTTGAAACCGTTATTAAATACTTCAATTTTATAATTACCAGTAGCAAAATCGCTGTTTTGTTTCCAGTCGAAACTTACAGATTTACGTTGGTTTTGCGTGTAATCAACATCGAGCCTTTGTGTAAAGGGTTTCTGTTCACCATTTCTTGTACTAAACGTACCTGAGCCTAAAGCCTGGACAGCCACCGGCGTTCCATCGGGAGCAGTGATTAACACATACAATTCTTTGTTACCACTTGGCGTAACCATATTTTCGTCAAGGTCGAAACTGATCCTTAATTTGTCAACACGTTTTGCAGTGGTTGTTTCTTTTTCTTTACCACTTTTCTTTTCATTGATACCAGTGATGCTGAAATTAGAAGCATGTAAAGTAGAAGCCACATCAATCGTGCTTTCTTTCTCTTTAATAACCATACTTGCAGAATCATAATCCTGGATAGCTTTATCACGCTGACGGCTGACAACAATTTTTTCCTGCGTTAACTGGATCTTCTGGCCTTGTAAAACTTCGATCTGGTTCTTGTAGCTTTCCAGATCTCCATTTAACGAAGCGATCAGTCTTTTTGCTTCACTCAATTCAGCCTGTGTAGCATTGGCTTTATTCAGTAAAGCCTGGATCCTCGTTTTCTTTTCATCAATATCGCGGTCTTTTGAAGTGATCGTGCTGTCTTTTTTTGAATTAGCGGTTTTCAGCATATCATAGCGCATTGCTGCATCTTCCAATTCTTTTTGCAGCTCATCACGCTGTGTTGAAGTTGTAGCGATCACCGTTTCTTTCTGGTCGATCGTTTCTTTGGTTTGGTTTTTATCATAAATGATATAACCCCATGTACCTAGTAATGCTGCTACTAATACACCAGTAAGAATAGCGCGGGTGTTATTTTTTGGTGTAGTGGAAGTTGAAGAGACCTCTTTCTGCGTCTTTTCTGCTTCTGGAAAGTTTTCGAAAGCCATAATTATAGGTTTTTCTTATTAACAATAAGGTTTAAAAAATTCAAGTAGAGAAACAGGTAAAGGTTAAAGCTATAATGGATATTTTTGTTTGAAATTTATTTCGGCTTGCTATTTTCCAAAACTGTGCCAAAAGAGCAAACAGGCCATTTAATTAAGGTTTTTTACAATATTATAAAGAAGATGTCATGAGTGCGGAGAAAATAATGGCGGCATGGAAGAAGAAGAGTTTTAAGCCGGTGTATTGGCTTGAAGGCGACGAGGACTACTATATTGACAGCCTCATGAATTATGCTGAGCACGAACTTTTGCCAGCGGATGAAGCATCTTTCAATTTAACAGTATTTTATGGCCGTGATGCAGAATTCGCCAGCGTAATGAATGCCTGCAAGCGCTACCCCATGTTTGCAGAGAAACAAGTGGTGTTGCTGAAGGAAGCCCAGCACATGAAGGAGATCGATAAACTGGAGGCTTATGTAAGTGCACCTTTAGCGTCTACGATTTTTATCGTTGCATATAAAGGTAAGTCGCTTGATAAACGCACGAAATTGTACAAGCTGCTTCAGACGCATTCAGAATACCTGAAGACCGCTAAACTAGAAGGTAAGATTGCGGAATGGATAACGGAACTCGTTCAATCGAAAGGATACAGCATCCGTTCTAAATCGGTGGCGTTGCTCGAAGAGCATATCGGTAACGATCTGAGCCGGATTGCTAATGAAATTGACAAGATATCAATCAATCTTAAAGACAAAAAAGAGATTGATGAGGACGATATTGAAAAATACATAGGCATCAGCAAAGAATACAACGTATTTGAATTGCAGGCAGCGATCACAAAAAAAGATTTGCCAAAAGCGATTACGATCTTAAATTATTTTGCCAGTAACCCAAAGCTCGTACCGATACAAATGGCATTGCCTGCGCTGTATGCCAATATCAGCAAGGTTTACGCTGTATATGGTATGACGGATAAAAGTGATAATGCTTTGAAGCCGGTATTTTATTTTAATCCGGTAGCCTTATCACAGGCAAAAGAAATGATGAAGAATTACGGGTTTGACGGGATCGAACGCCTCTTGTTATTGCTGCATCATTACAACCTTAAAAGTATCGGGATTGCGGATGGTGGAAACAGCGGGCCGTCATTGATGAAGGAAATGATCCTGAAAATGATGTTGTAATTATGCTAATGCCGCGCGTGCTGCAATCTCATCCGCTGCGAGTTGCTGTTTGAGCGCATCGAGGCCGTTGAATTTTACTTCAGACCTTAACCATTTTTTAAAACCTATTGTTAGTTTCCTGCCGTAGATCAGTTCGTCGAAGTCGAAAATATTCACTTCAATTACGCGCTTGCTGCCATCCACAGTTGGACGAATACCGATGTTCATCATTCCGGAGAGTTGCCTTTCATTTCCGCTATTTTTTTCATCAGCTTCCATTGTTATCGTTACCGCATAAACGCCATTTGCCGGGATGAGTTTTTGCTCGTCTTCTACCTGAAGGTTCGCAGTAGGATAACCGATCGTGCGGCCCAGTTTATTTCCTTCGATCACGGTGCCTGTAAAAAAATAATGATAGCCGAGATAGGTAGCAGCAGTATCGATATCTCCGGAGAGTAGTGCTTCACGGATCTTTGTGCTACTGATAATTACATCCTGTAGAATATGTTCCGGAATTTCCTGGACTTTATAATGATAATTGCCGGCCTCTTTTTCCAATAGTTTATAATCGCCTTCACGGTTTTTTCCAAAGCGGTGGTCATAGCCGATAATAATCGTATGCGGATGAAATTTATCTGCCAGGAAATTACGGATATAATCTGCTGCTGGTTGTTCCGCAAACGCTTTATCAAACGGCACCACAACAATTTGCCCGATGCCGCGCTTATGGAGTAACCGGTATTTTTCTTCCGGCGTATTTAAAATAAAAAGGGGGTTGCGGATGTCTTCGATAACGCGTTTCGGGTGCGGGTAGAAGGTAATTACGACCGGCGTTCCGTTTATTTTTTTTGCTTCGCTGATAAGCTGCGAAAGGATATGAGCATGCCCTAAATGAACGCCATCAAAGGTGCCGATGGTAACCACGGCATTTTGGAATGTTGGTAGGCGATTGATGTCTTTATAAACGTTCATAAAAAGCTGGTGCAAAACTACTTGATAATTTTTTAATGGATATTGCTAATTGAAAATTAGCTTTGCGCCTCAATCCATCGCATGAGTTTATACAGCAAAAGAGGCGTGTCTGCCCAAAAAGAAGAAGTCCATGCCGCTGTGCAAAATCTTTACCAGGGGCTGTTTCCAAATGCCTTCTGCAAAGTTTATCCCGATTATTTAGGCAACGATGATGCTTTTGTAAACGTGATGCATGCTGATGGTGCCGGCACAAAAAGTATCCTGGCTTATTTATATTGGAAAGAAACCGGCGATATCTCCGTTTGGAAAGGAATTGCACAGGACGCCGTGGTAATGAATCTCGATGACCTGCTCTGCGTAGGCCTCTATGATAACATCGTTTTTAACAGTACGATCGATCGCAATAAACAACTGATTCCGGGTGCGGTGCTGGAACAGGTAATCCAGGGAACGCAGGAGTTGTTTGATACGTTAAAAACATTTGGTGTAAATATTCATTACCTGGGCGGTGAAACAGCGGATGTAGGTGACGTGGTGAGAACAGTAGCTGTGAATGGAACCATGACCTGCCGCTGGCCGAAAGATAAGATCATTTCCAATGATAAAATTTCCCCGGGTGATGTGATCGTTGGCTTTGCGGGTTTTGGTAAGGCAAGTTATGAAACAGCCTATAATAGTGGTATTGGCAGCAATGGTTTAACGTCTGCACGCCATGACGTTCTTGATCATTTCTATGCAGATAATTTTAAAGAAAGTTTTGATAACAACCTCGCGGATGAGGTTGTGTACATTGGTAAAAGCAAACTCACAGATAAAGCAGCAACTGCGGAGAATATTGGCAAACTGATCCTGAGCCCAACCCGCACTTTTGCCCCGGTGTTAAAGCAATTGCTGGAAAATCATTTCGACAAAATCCATGGGATGATACACTGCAGTGGCGGTGGGCAGACAAAATGCCTGAAGTATTTGCCCGGTGAATTTACCATCATCAAAGACAACCTTTTTGATGCGCCGGAGATCTTTAAAATTATCCGGGAAAACAGTGGGAGCAGTCTCCGTGAAATGTACGAGGTTTTTAATATGGGCTGTCGTCTGGAAATTTATTGTGCGGCAGAAGATGCAGGCCTGATGATCGCTGCAGCGAAATCTTTCGACATCGATGCACAGGTCATCGGGAGGGTAGAGGCAGGAACAAAAAAGCAACTCCTGTTAAGAGTTGCCGGCGATGAAATTATTTACGGTTAAAAACCGGCTGCCCACCGGTCAGGTTTTTTTATTCTGCTGAAACCACAAAAGTTATTGGTTGCTTTTTATAAGCTTTTACAACCCGGCCGTTTTGCATTGCCGGTTTCCACCGCGGACCTTTTTTAATGAGGCTCACACACATCTCCGCAGTTTTTGAAGCGGCGTAATTTTCCGCAACTACGTCACTTACATTGCCATCCCGGTCCACGATGAAGCGAACAATTATCTGGTAAGTACCTGCGGCCCATCCTTCATCCACGGGCTGTGTGGCATTCAGATTTTTCTTCAGGTATTCACGCCATGCTCCGGCACCTCCGGGAAACTCCGGCTCCTGTTCAACTTTCGTAAAAATAATGTTCGGGGACTGTTGCGTTGGATAGCCGGTAACAGTTATTTCTTTCAGATCTTTTTTATCCAGTTCAACCGGATTCAATGTGCCCCGCAATGGTTGCTCTTTCATCCGGATCTCAATGACACCGTTCTTTCCCTGCTCACCATATTTTACCTCCGCGTTTTTGTCTTTAAGAATGCTGACTTCCATGATATCATTCGGATTAAGTACTTCCATATCTTTTTTCGTACTGATCTTTTTGTCGATCACGATCAAGGGTTCCAACGGCACACCGGCAACGTTCCTGATCACCACATTCGATCCGGTAGTTGGCTGGTTAGGTTTAACGGTAGAATCAATCCGGATGTCCGTCACTACTCGTTCTTCAACGTTTGCGGCAATGCTCGCGTTTTCAAAAACGATAACGCCGTTGTAGGCTTTAGCGCCGTATTTTTTGAGCATTTCCGGATGATTCTTTGGATAAAAAGTTCCTTTAGAGCCGCGGATAACTTTGTTTTCCAGTTGATCGGCGTAGTATTCTTTGCCGTTGATGATCACCAGCGAATTTTCTGTGTTGGCATTGTATTTATTAAATTTTATTTCTGCGGCTGAGACTACGATAATACCGTTATCGGATGTTGTTGGTTTTTCAGGTGGCAAGGTATCCTTCAGCATCGCTGGCTTCTCGTTTACAGCAGATAAAAGCGTATTCAACGCGGACATTAACTCCTGCTTTTTTTCCGGTAGCGGATGATAATTCGTCTTCAGGCTGAACGCGGCAAAAACGATGATCATCAATGGCAATACCAGGAGCCGACTGAGGTAACCGACCTTTGTTTGATTATTTTTTGTGAGCATAGTCAATCTTCTTTTAATTGGTGAGTAGAAAAAATTGTTCGTGAGTTCAAAGGAATGTCGGAGCGAAGTCGTTTGAAGGATCATCGTGGCAAAAGCTGCAGTGTCTCCATCTTCCACGGCTTTCTGATCCGCTAAAAATTCGTGAATCATGTTGAGTTCCTTTCGTAACAACCAAAACACGGGATTGGCCCAGGAAAAGATCAGCGCGATGTTGATGAATAATTTATCATAGCTGTGCTTTTCTTCTACATGAGCTAATTCATGCTTCAGGATTCGTTTACCATTTTTACTATTAATGTCGATCCCGTTGTTCCAAAAAATATTTTTTAAAAAGGAGAATGGCGTGCTGCTGTCTTCTGTATAAATCAGGTGAATATCCCGGTATTGCTGTTGCGGATTGTGCCTTTTCAACCGGTAGATCTTTCTGAGCGTTTTCAGAAATCTCACACCCAGGAACAGACAGCCCGAAATAAAAATAAACAGTGCGATCTGCTCTTTGCTGATGTGGTTGTAGCGACTATAAATAATAATTTCTTCCATGTACATATCCGGCCGGTTCACCATACGCAGCACTTCGTTGAAACTAGTCGTTGTTGCGGCGGAACCGGGATTGATATTGAATTTTATCAATGGCAGTATCAGGGAGAGCAGTACTGTAGCAAGCAGGTATAAGCGGTTGTAGCGATGAAAAGCTTTGTTGCGCAGGAAAGCAAAGTAATAACCAAACAACAGCGCAGAGCAGGTAGTCACTTTCAACATATAAAAGGCGATGGCGATCATACAAAATTTTTGATGGTGGCGTAATGCGTTCGCTATTTCTTTTTCAATTGTTTCAACAGCAGTTCCAGGTCTTCCAGGCTGAGGTTATTTTCTTTTATCATAAAAGAAACCGCGTTACTGAAATTGCCTTCGAAATATCCCTTAACGAAGTTCTTCATCGTGGCTTTGCTGTATGCTTCTTTACTAACCAGTGGATAATACTGATGCATACGTCCGAAAACGGTAACACCGATGAACTGTTTGTCAACCAATATTTTTATGATCGTTGCAACAGTGTTGTTGTGGGGCTTCGGCACCGGTAGCTCCTCTATGATCTCGCGTAAAAAAGCTTTGTCTAGTTTCCAGATCACCTGCATGATCTGCTCCTCAGCTTTCGTTAATTGTTTTATCATTTTTTCGCTGCTTTTAAGACACTAAACTAAGTATTTAGTTTTAAGACTAATAATTTAGTTGTCCACATTTTTTAACAGGAATGCTGCAAATATTTTTTCAGGCTCATTTTCAATCAATTAAATTTGCCCGGCGGACAAAGAACCGGCCGCTCATCAACAAACAAATTATTATGTCGCAATCCATTATAGAGCTTACCAATGTAAATATTTATCAGGGAGAAAGTTTGATCCTGAGTGATGTGAATATTTCCGTAGATAAAGGTGAATTTGTTTATCTGGTTGGTAAAACGGGCACCGGCAAAAGCAGTTTATTGAAAACAATGTATGGTGATTTGGAAATGCGGGAAGGACAGGGTTGGATCGTTGGGCATAACTTGCGCGAAATCACCTGGAAAACTGTTCCGTTCCTGCGACGTAACCTTGGTGTTGTATTCCAGGATTTTCAATTGCTTACAGACAGGAATGTAAATGATAACTTGAAATTTGTTTTAAAAGCGACGGGCTGGAAGGATGAAAAGCTGATGGACGAAAAGATCGCTGATGTGCTGGATAAGGTTAATTTAAAAACGAAGGGGTTCAAAATGCCGTTCGAATTAAGTGGCGGCGAACAGCAGAGGATAGATGTTGCCCGTGCGTTACTGAACTCTCCTAAACTTATTCTTGCAGATGAACCTACCGGAAACCTGGATCCCGAAACTAGTGATGAGATTATGCAGCTGCTATTCCATATTTGTAAAGATTACAACACTACGATCGTGATGGCGACGCATGATTATATGGTCATCAATAAATTTCCTGCACGAACAATTAAAACGGAAAGAGGAAAGGTTTGGGATAACGCTAGTATATCCATGCAATAAGCCGCCGCGCATTTTCATCATTGTTATAGATGCCCGATAAAATGGCAGCGCGTTTTTCTATATCTTCTTCTGAGAAAGCCTGCTGATATAATGCTGCTACGCTTTGCCGGTAGGCAGTCGTATCTCCGGCGATTTCCACCAAGGTTTCAACGCCGCTTCCTTTCACACCGGCTTCATTTACCAGGCAGTGCCTGCCGTTAAATAATGCGTTGAGCAGCTTCAGTTTTACGCCGGTATTATTGAAGGAAGGCAGCACATGAACCTGCGCTTTCCTGATCATATCCTGCATTTCATTTTCCCCGGGGTTGGCAACAACGCAGCAATTTGCGAGATCTTTTACATAACTCAATAAGGCCTGGGAGGGATCTTTGCCCGCTATCACCAACGGAATGTCAATGCCTTGCCAGACTTCCCTTAACAACCACAACGCGGCTTTTTCATTTTCACTCACAGAAAGGTTGCCATGATATAGACAAAAACAACCATTGCCTGTAACTGTGTTAACACGTTGCCAGGGAAGAAAAACAGGCAAGAAGCTGATGTTTCCTGGCTGAAATAAAGACTTGTATTGCTCCAGATCAGTTGTGCTAAGTGGAAGGATAGTCGCCTTCCCTGAAACCGCCTTTTCGTATTTTTTCAACAGGCGGCTTTCCAGTGAATAGTATAATTTCTTTAAGGGATTCTTTTCATGCTTTGCGAGATGCCGGTAATATTCATGCTCAACATTATATAACCTGAGAAAAATCTTTCTGCCTGACAGTTGGCCGCTGTTCAAATAAAAACTGCTGTGAATTCCTTCCAGTAATATCGGGTGATCATCTTTGAGTAAATTGTTTATCAGCTCGTCGTTGCGCCGCGAATTTACAATATAGGGCAGGCGAAAAGATAACCCCGCAGCGCCCGTTTTCCGACGATAGTAATGCACGGTCACACAATATTTCTCCAGCTCTGTTTGTTGAGGACGCCGATTGGTAAAACAATGAAGGTGGATGCCCACACCGGCTTTATGCAATGCTGTGAGCGTGTAAAATAAATCTACAACGCCGCCATAGTCCGCCGGCCATGGCACATCATGCATCACGATATGAAGTTGCTTATCCAATCAGTTGTTTATAGAACGCCAATAATTTTTTTTCTTCTTCCTCCCAGTTCCATTCCTTGGCTGCCTGAAGGCAGTTGTTGTGTAAGCGTCGCCAGTTGCCTTCATCTGCGAGCATGCTGTTTAATTGCTCAGCAATGTTCTCTGGGGAGAGGTCCTCTATCAAAACAGCAATTTCATGTGAATTGTTCAGTTCGCGGTAAACCGGAAAATCCACGCAAAGTTGTGGAACACCGGCATGCACATAATCGAAGAAACGATTGGCTAAAGAAAAGTAGTTACTCAACCCGTTATTTTCGAAAATCGTCAGTCCGATTTTTGCCCTTGCCGTAATCTCGCGCAATGCCTCTGGTTGTATCAATCCCCGGAAGATCACTTTGTCAGCCAAACCATATTTTCGCACCAGTTCTTTCGCCTGCTCCATGAAATTGCCATCGCCACACAAATATAAAGGTGCGTTTACCCACTGCATGGCGGGAATGATGGTTTCAAAACTGCGTCCTTCATTGATGGCGCCCTGGTAAAGAATAAAATTTTCTTTTGTTTGTTGCTGCAACTCCGGACGATACACCGCAATGCTCCGTATTACTTCATAACTCCGGCCGTACATGCGTTTGAACTCCTCAGCGATTACTGAATTCACTGTATATCCATGGCGGAAATGAGGAACCGATTTTTGTTCGATCCATTTCCACACACGATGAATATTCGGTCTTGTGACTATTTCTTTCATCTCACAGAACAATTCATGAGCATCGTAAACGCGTGGAATTTTTTTTAACCTTGATGTCCACAAAACAGGAAGGATCGTATCAAGATCTATCGCGCAAATTGCCGACATTTTTTTTGTGAGCAGGAAAAAAAACAAGCGGAGATTATATTCAGCGTAAAATAATTTCCCTTTATGAAAAAAGCAACGCAACCGTTCCTGGCGATAAGGCATCTGCAGAAGGGCGGGAGAGCCCGGCGTATTTCGTCCGACCAGCACAACTTCATAGCCAGCCGCAGAGAGGGAACTGCAGATCCGAATCATCCGCTGATCAAAAGAAAGATTGGTTGTAACTGTAAAGTAAATCGCCCCCAAAGTTTTTTATTGGCAAATAAAGGCAATTTATTTTAGAGGAGGATGGCCGTAAATTTTTTCTATGATCTCAACGGTCTTCAGGCCATCGAGCGCGCTCGGAAAATCATAGCCCGGAATCGTTATCGCCTTGATAAGGTGTTCGTACACTTTATCATGATTGCTCATACTTCCCTGGTAGAACCCGTAGGCATTGGCGGGTTTGCCTGCAGGGATATTTTGTATCGTCGTACCATCGATACACTGGTATTCTAGTTCGTTTAAATATTGTCCGCCAATTTTTACTGTGCCTTTCTCCCCAAAAATGGTAAAGGATCCTTCCATATTTTTTTGAAAACTGTTCACCGTATAATTTAATGTTCCGATCGCGCCATTCAGCATTTCGATGATCACAACGCCACAGTCTTCTATTTCGATCTCCGGGTGTTCGAAATTTCGCGTCAGCGCTTTTACTTCCTTCACATCGCCCAGCATCCAGTATAGCAGGTCGATAAAATGGCTGAACTGTGTGTACAATGTTCCACCGTCCAGGTTCTTCGTGCCTTTCCAGCTATCGAGATAATATTCCTGCGGGCGGTTCCAGAAACAGTTCACCTGGAACGAGAGAATATTGCCCAGCTTATCTTCCTGGAGTAACTGCTTAACGGCCACCACCGGTGGATTGAAACGGTTTTGTTTTACGACAAACAATTTCTTGTCGGCAGCAGTACTTGCCTCAATCATCTTCCGCGCATCAGAAACCGATATGCTAAGCGGCTTTTCACAAAGTACATGCTTTCCTGCATGTAACGACCGGATCGTATGTTTTGCATGTAACCCGTTTGGCGTACAAATGCTGATGATATTGATCTCTGTTTCATGCTGCAGCAACTCATCAATTGACGCATAAGCCCGGGCTCCGTAAGTTTCTGCGAACTCTGTCGCAATGCTGAAGTCTGCATCACAAACTGCCGCCAGGGTTCCTGCTTTTACAATTTGTTCCGCATGCCTTTTCGCAATTCGTCCGCACCCGATAATCCCAAAACAAAGTTCCATAACGCAAAGTTTCATTTTTTTCTCCAGATAGTAAACGGCCTTTAAGTCTTTAGCGCGCGCCTGTAATTGCCGGTTGACTTTCGAACAACCGCATCCGGTAGGCATTTATGGCTGTGTTGCCGAGTTTTCGTAGGAGGCGATAATTGACGATCAGTCCGACCGGCGCTCCAATCACCGGGATCAGTTGCGCCATTTTTGCGAGATCAATATAATCCCGGTATTCCTGTTGAAAATTACGCCAGTCAAATTGATGAATGTCGTCCGGCAAGGCGACCGACTGCTGGTTCCAGTGTTGCATCTGGTAAAAAATTTTTTTACGGTGTAGATCACTTGAAAATGCCAGTTGAAAAATATGAAGCAGGTAAACACGCTCTTTGTAATCAGCCGTATCAAAACCGTACTGACCGGCGATATCAAAGAGCATTTTTACTTTTATCGCCATTAACACCGGAAAATCTGCGAACGCCAGCAGAATCCCGCCTGCACCTGTAATGCCGCCTTCAACTGCCGCTGTTTTTTTATATGTGTCAATACTGGCCCTGATCTTCTCTTCGGTCGCATGCAGGCTGGTGGTCCGCGCGGGCCTGGGTGATGCCAGTCCGGCTGTAAACAACACTGCCCGCATCATTTGTTTTATGGCGGAAGTGACGGCTTTGTGGATTTTTTCTGGGATATACCCGTTGATCTTTACCTGGATCTTCCTGGACAGCCTTCCAAATAACGTGGGTTCACGCTGCATCGCTTTTTGCCAGCGCTGCATTTCAGCAAAGGCTTTTTTATCATAATTCAGCACATCATTCATTGGTTTAAAGATAGCCTGTATTTTTGCTGCCGATCTCCGTTTCCTTTTTTCACCGGGAATTTATACTAAACATTTAAGGAATTAATTGGGATAAACGGCGGCTGTTTATAATTTTTTTGCTAGTTTTGCACACAATTATAAAAGAAAAGTAAAACACTCGTTTTAAAAACAATTTTAATGTCGCATTTAACACTCGAAAAAAAAGCAAACATTTTCTCTACCTACGGTGGGAAAGCAACGAACACAGGTTCTATTGAAGCGCAGGTAGCTATGCTAACAGAACGCATCAATCATATCTCTAACCATTTGAAGACCAATAAGAAAGATTTCTCTTCCCAACGTGGTTTGATGATGATGGTAGGTCAGCGCAAACGCTTATTAACCTACCTCAGCAAGCATGATCTTACAGGTTACAGGGCGTTGATTGAAAAATTAGGTCTCCGTAAATAAATTATTATATGTTATAATCGAATTGTTCCCAACCGTCATACACCGTTGGGAATTATTCGTTATACCTACCTTCTTTCATGGATAACGGGCATGCCTGTTTCATAAAAAAAAATACATGTTACAACCAAAATCAGTTACGTTCGATATAGGCGGTGGCCGGATGGTTACGATCGAAACCGGCAAAATGGCCCGCCAGGCAGATGGTGCCGTTACTGTACGCCAGGGCAATTGTATTCTTTTAGCCACTGTTGTGGCTAATAAAGAACCAAGGGAGGGACAATCGTTCTTCCCATTGTCTGTAGATTACCAGGAGAAATTTGGTTCTGCAGGCCGGATCCCGGGTTCCTTCTTTAAAAGAGAAGCCCGTTTAAATGATTACGAAATTCTTACTTCACGGTTGATCGACCGCGCACTGCGGCCGTTATTCCCTGAAGATTATTTATGCGATGTCCAGGTACTGGTTTCCCTTATTTCTTCTGATGACGAAGTAATGCCGGATTCCCTGGCTTGCCTGGCCGCTTCTGCTGCATTAGCAGTGTCCGACATTCCGATCCAGGAGATCATTTCTGAAGTTCGTATTGCACGTGTAAATGGCGTGATGATCACCAACCCAACCCGTACCGAACTTGCTGCGTCTGATATGGAATTCATCATTGCTGCCACTGATAAAAATATCATGATGGTGGAAGGTGAAAGTGCGGAGTGCCAGGAAGAAGATTTGATCCTTGCCATCGAAACTGCTCATGAAGCGATCAAAGGTCATGTGAAAGCACAGGAAGAATTGCGCGACCTTGTTGGCAGCAATACAAAAAGAGATTACACCAAGCCATACCGCAACGAAGAACTGAATGAGAAGATCATTGGTTTCGCCCGCGACCGTATGTACGCAATCTCTGCAGCAGCTTCTGCAAAGCATGAAAGAAGTGATGCCTTTAAAAAATTACACGAAGACACCAAGGAATTCCTGGGTGCGGATCTGCCTGATGAAGATAAAAAACTGATCGGCCATTATACCGGCGAATTGCAATACAATGTTGTTCGTGATATGATCCTGAACGACCGCAAACGTTTGGATGGCCGCGGTACTGAAGATATCCGCCAGCTGGATATGGAGATCGATATTCTTCCTACACCACATGGATCTGCATTATTTACACGTGGTGAAACACAGTCACTTACCACAGTTACCTTAGGAACACCTTTAGATGAATTACTGGTAGAAAGTGCGCATCATTCTGATTATACAAAATTCATCCTGCATTACAACTTTCCGCCGTTTTCAACAGGTGAGGTAAAGATGATGCGCGGTGTTGGCCGTCGTGAAGTCGGACATGGTAACCTTGCCATGCGTTCGCTGAAAAAGATGATGCCGGGCTCAGATTATCCTTATACCGTTCGCGTGGTAAGTGATATTCTGGAAAGTAATGGTTCATCATCTATGGCCACGGTTTGCGCAGGTTCACTCGCCTTGATGGATGCAGGCGTTCCGTTGAAAAAGCATTTAAGTGGTGTTGCGATGGGATTGATCAAGAAAGACGACCAGTTTGCTGTGTTGACTGATATTCTGGGTGATGAAGATCATTTGGGTGATATGGATTTTAAAGTTACAGGAACACGCGAAGGAATTTGCGGCGTTCAGATGGATATTAAGGTGGATGGTTTGAGTATGGACATTATGCGTTCTGCTTTAGCCCAGGCACGTAAGGGTAGACTACATATCCTGGATGCGATGTACAAAACTGTTGAAAATCCTCGTGAAGAAGTTAAACCACATGCACCACGCATGGTGAAAATCATTATCGATAAAGAATATATCGGTGCAGTGATCGGGCCAGGTGGTAAAGTGATTCAGGAAATTCAGCGTGAAACCGGTGCGACCGTTAATATTGAAGAAGTAAACAACCAGGGTGAAGTAAGCATTTTCTCTAAAGAAAAAGCCGGTCTGGATCGTGCTTTAGCATGGATCAACGGATTGGTAGCGGTGCCGGTGGTTGGAGAAACTTACGAAGGAACGATCAAAAGCATTAAAGAATTTGGTGCATTTGTAGAATTCCTGCCGAAAAAAGAAGGCCTGTTGCATATCAGCGAGATCAGCTGGAAAAGGCTGGAAACAATGGAAGGCATTTTCAAAGAGGGTGATAAAGTGAAGGTGAAATTGCTGGATGTTGACCCACGTACGGGTAAATTTAAATTAAGCCGCAAAGTGTTGATGCCAAAGCCGGAACAAGCGCCGCGCACGGAATCAAGACCACAGGGCGAGAATAATTAATTTTTCTTAACTTTTAATAAGCTGCAGCTACCTTGGTTCCTGCAGCTTTTCTTTTTTATGCAATACTATCAATTTGATTTTACAGGGCTGCAGGAAGGGCAGGCAGATATTCTTGTAGCCTTGCTGGCCAACGCCGGCTTCACAGGTTTTGAAGAGCAGGAGCAGCGGCTTTCCGCCTGCATCGCAGCAGACGACCTGGATGATGTCGCCTTTGATCAAATCATCGCAGCCAACCCGGTTACGTTCAATAAAACGGTGATCGATGAAATTAACTGGAACGCGAAATGGGAAGCCGATTTTGAAGCTGTCACGATTCCTGATCCTGTCACATTAATGCCTTTCGCCACCATACGGGCCGGTTTTCATCAGCCGGAACATCGCCTGATACATGACATCATTGTTACTCCAAAGATGAGCTTTGGCACAGGTCATCATGCCACTACTTTTTTAATGGTGCAACAGATGAGCCAACTGGTTTTTGAAGATAAAACGGTCATCGATTTTGGAACAGGAACCGGTGTGCTGGCGATTCTCGCGGAAAAGATGGGCGCTGCAAGAATCATTGCAATAGACAATGATGAATGGAGCATCAACAACGTAAAAGAAAATATTGCTGCTAATGATTGCAACAGGATAGCCGTGGTTCAGGCAGACGAATTGCAAATTCCCGACAAAGCTGCAATCATTCTGGCGAATATCAACCTCAATGTAATTACAGCAAATATCAATGGGATCGTTGCGGTTTGTGAAGATGGTGCTGATATTCTTTTCAGCGGCATTATGCTGGCGGATGAACCAGAGATACTTCGCGTATTGGCAGATAATTTCATTGAAGTGTTACAGGTGCATCGTCGTGATAACTGGCTGGCAATCGAGGCGAAATCCAACGGAACCCATGAGCTTATAGATTAAATTAACGTTAAGCGGAGCCTTTTTCCCTTATTTTTGCTGTTCAACTCAACTCAAGATCTCGAATGAAAGAATTACTTCTTATCGTTTGCGCATATCTTATTGGATCCATTCCTACAGCCCTGCTCATCAGCAGGAAATTCTTCGGCATTGACATCAGGGAATACGGCAGCGGCAACATGGGTGCCACTAATACATTCCGCGTGTTAGGGTCCCGTTACGGTACGATCGTTATGATCATCGATATCCTGAAAGGAATGGCCGCTGTTGCTTTGTACAATTTTCTTCCTTACTATTTACACAATGAACTGGAGCGAACCAATTTTATGATCGGCCTCGGACTCTCCGCCGTAGTCGGACATATATTTCCCATTTTCGCGAGTTTTAAAGGTGGAAAAGGCGTGGCTACCTTGTTTGGGATGATTATCGCCATTCAGCCGGTGATCGCCATTAGCTGCGTAGGCGTTTTTCTGCTGGTGCTTTTTCTAACCCGATATGTTTCCTTAAGTTCCATTCTCGGAGCATTGATGCTGCCGATCTGCGTGTTGTGGATCTGGAACGAGCATGAAGTGATGTATCGTGTGTTTGCGCTTCTTGTGGCTTCACTGGTTATCTTTACACATCAGAAAAATATCGGCCGCATCCTTCGCGGCGTTGAAAGCCGGGTGCCCATCTTAAAGCACCGCGACCGTCGCAAAGCGCGTCGCAAATAATCTTAGTCTTTCCTTTTTTATTTTTGGTACGCCAATTGTTTAGGTTATTACGAACTGTAAAACCCACAACGATGAAAAAATTATTTGTACTATTATTTGCGATACCTGTTTTGATCTCCTGCAGCACAAACGCTGTTACCGGGAGAAAGCAGTTAAGCCTGATTCCTGAAAACCAATTACAAGAAATGGCCGTGAGCCAGTATCAAAGTTTTCTTTCCGAGAATAAAGTAGTGAGCTCAAGCACGAGCAAAGATGCTGAAATGGTTAAACGTGTCGGTAGCAGGATTGCCAATGCGATCACCCAATATTATACAGCTCAGGGAAAAGGTGATGTCTTAAGCGGTTATCAATGGGAATTCAACCTGGTGAATAACAAAGATGTAAATGCCTGGTGTATGCCAGGTGGTAAAGTTGTTGTTTACACTGGTTTATTGCCGGTAACGCAGAATGAAGCAGCACTTGCAGTAGTTTTGGGTCATGAAATCACCCATGCTGTTGCGCAACATGGTAACGAACGCATGAGCCAGGAAATGTTGGCGCAGGGCCTTGGAAGTGTTTTGAACGCAGCTACGCAAAATTCAAAAACCAACGGAATCTTTAATGCAGTATATGGTATTGGAAGCCAGACTTACGGCCTGAAAAATTCCCGCGGACAGGAATACGAAGCGGATCATTTTGGATTGATCTTTTGTGCGATGGCTGGTTATAATCCTCAGGAAGCTATTAATTTCTGGACAAGAATGTCTGCAGCAAGTAATGGTGGGAGCGGAACACCCGAATGGCTGTCAACTCACCCTTCTGACGAAAACCGTATCGCCCGTTTGAAAGAGTATATGCCAGAAGCACTGACTTACTACAAGCCGGTTAAAAGATAAAAGTCCTGCTTCTCATATAAAAAACTTAAAAACCCCGGTATTATCGGGGTTTTTTCTATTTGGACCAGCGTAAAAAGCGCGAAAAAGACTAAATTTGCACTCCTCCCTGGTTTGCCTGTGTTTTTATTTCATGGATTTACCTGATTGTGATGGGATGTTGGTCATAAATTTCTTCATTAATTTAAGCATATGTCGTTACCTACACTTTTGGAAAAACTGGAATTGAAAGATCAGAAGAATATTCTTGTACAAGGACTTCCTTCCTCTGTAGAAAAGCAATTTGTAAAAGTTTCATTCGCAAAAAGTGTAACGCCTTTGCTGCGCAGCAGGGGGATTGATTTTGCCATCGTGTTTGCTGTGAACAAAAAGCAACTCTGCGAGATCCTCACAGATGTTTTGCCGGCGCTGGCGGAAAACGCTAATTTCTGGATTGCCTATCCAAAACCAACCTCCAAGATTGCGAGCGACCTTACCCGCGATACCAACTGGGAGTGTATCAGCAAATTTGGTATTGATGCGCTGGCGCAAATTACGGTTGATAATGTCTGGAGCGCGATGCGTTTCGAAAAGCGGCCGGTATCGCTCCCGGTTAAAACGAAAACAAAAGCAAAATTGCTGGAAATCGCCTGATCATTTAAAGATTACGGTACCCAGGCCTTTCGTTAAATCTATTTCCATTGTTTTCAGCATCTGGTGCAAAGCCAGGAAATTCATCTGGTCTTCCGAGCTGCCTGCCTGTTCCATCTCCCGTTGATTTTCATCAATGAGTTTTTTAATCTTGCGTAGCTGCAGGTATTTTAATGTGGAGATCACTTCTTCCTTAAATAATTCTTCGCGGGTAGGGATATGTCCTTCAAATTTTTGTTTCCAATTCGGGCTGATCTCGGTATTTACTTCCATGAGGTTGATCACGAGGCTGTTCATCTCCCGGTCTTCATTGTACAAAAAGTTTTTGATCGTCGGCTCCAGGCCTTCCCGATACCAGGTTTTATAGCGGGTGAAAATATCGCGAAGCGCGGGATTGCAAATGAACGTGTCCAGGTCATCTTCCGGAACCTGTTCGAAAATATATTCGGCTACAGTTTTTGCATTCTCCCATTTCATCAATCCAAATTCCAACAGGCTGCGCAACATGGCTCGTTCATTCAATTCGTCGCGTTGAAAAAGTAATTCGGCATCACCTGTTTCCGGAACTACAGTAGTGTCGGCATCTTCTGCCGCAGCCTGCTCATTCCTGAAGGAGCGTGTTTCATCTTTCGTTACCTTATCGCGGATGAATTTATTCACCAGTGCATTCAATCCTGCTTCTTCAATTTTCAATATCTCAGAAACCTGTTTGATATAATCCTGGCGACGGGTAAATTCTTCTGTTTTATTGATCTTAGAAATTGTTTCCGCAACCTGGTTAACGATCTGCGACTTTTTATTGCTGTCGTTCCCGGCATCCTGTAAAGCAATGCCCAGTTGGAAAAGCACAAAATCTTTTTTTTGCTCTTTTACAAATTCGATAAAAGCTGATGCACCAACTTTATTTACGTAACTATCCGGATCTTCTTTATCAGGAATTAAAACCAGCTTCACATTTAACCCTTCTTCAAGCGCCAGGTCAAGTCCGCGTAAGGCTGCTTTCACGCCCGCGCTATCCCCATCGTAAATGATTGTGAGGTTATTCGTGTATTTCTTTACCAGCCGAAGTTGATCGGGTGTCAACGATGTGCCACCACTCGCCACTACGTTTTCCACGCCGGCCTGGTGCAGGCTGACCACATCGGTGTAGCCTTCTACTAACAAACATTCATCGGCTTTATCGATGGCCGTGCGCGCAAAATAAGAACCGTAGAGGATCTTGCTTTTTACATAAATTTCATTTTCCGGTGTGTTGATATATTTTGGCGACTTATCATTGGTTTTGATAACGCGCGCACCAAAGCCAAGCACTTTACCGCTCTGGTTGTGCACAGGAAAAATGATCCTGCCACGATAGTTATCCATTGCGCGGCCGTCACGAACAACCACCAATCCGCTCTTCTGTAAATACTCCGGGCTGTATTGGGCAGCAGTAGCTGCCTGCGCAAATTGATTCCCTGAGGCAGGATCGTAACCCAGTTGAAATTTGCGGATGACGTCTTCACGAAATCCCCTTTGTTTTAAATAACTTAATGCCACATCATTGCCTTCTTCCGATTCGAACAAAGCATTCGCAAAAAAATCGCGCGCAAAATTATTAATGATGTATAAACTATCTGCCGCTTGCTGAATAAGTTTTACTTCCGGGCTGGTCTCCGTTTCTTCGATCGTAACGCCGTATTTATTCGCCAGCCATTTTAATGCTTCTACATAACTGTACTTTTCCAGCTCCATGATGAAGCCAATAGCATTGCCACTTTTTCCGCAACCAAAACATTTGTAGATTTCTTTTGTAGGTGAAACAGTGAACGAAGGCGATTTCTCATTATGAAAGGGGCAGAGGCCGAGGTAGTTAGCGCCACGTTTTTTTAATTTAACAAAGGAACCAACGATCTCGTAGATATCAATCCTGCTAAGTATTTGCTGTATGGTTTCCTGGGTGATCACGCTATCAAATTAATTGCTAAAATTACGGACAAATTGTAACATTCGCCTACAGCAGCAACGTTTAAACAATTTATTGTATGGCTTCGGCATGGTTTGTGAAAATGCAGGCTGAATGTCGGCTAATCGCTGATTTATCAATATCTTTATTACTTCAAAAAAAATAAATATGAAGAAATTTTTTATTGTTTCGATGGCGGTTTTTTTCTCTGCCAATTTGTTTGCCCAAACCCTCGACGATGTTTCTGCAATGATCACTAAAAAGCAATACGCTGCAGGAAAAGTTGCGGTGGATAAGGTGCTGGCAGATCCAAAAAATGCCGACAAAGCAGATGCATGGTATTTTAAAGGAAGAATCTATAATTCTCTTTCTTACGATTCTTCAATCAGCAAGCCTGAAAAATATACATTAAAGGCAGCGGCATTTGATGCTTTCAAAAAATCACAAACCCTCGACCCTAAAGATGTTCGGATGGTATTTGAACAATACAATTCCTATATCGATCTGTATTTTGGATTGTTTGATCTCGGTGCAGGATTGTTTAATGCCAAAGATTATGCGCCCGCGCTGCAATCTTTCAAAAAAGCTTTAGAAGTTAAAGATTACATCCTCGCAAAAAAATACACGTATGGTGATACGAAATTGTATGCGCTCGACACTTCTTTGGTGCTGAACGCAGCTATCACAGCGATGCAATTGAAACAAGACGACGAGGCCCAGTCTTACTATAAGCAATTGACTGATGCAAATGTTTCAGGGAAAGATTTTGAAGAAGTGTACTTATCCGTTGCGGATTATTATGCAAAAAAGAAAGACGCCGCTAACCTGCAGGCGATGCTGGAAAAAGGTAAGCGTTTATATCCGGATAATGCTTATTGGAACGAACTGGAACTAAAAACTGTAGAAGCAACAGGCGATAAAAAAGCGCTGTATGCCAAGTACGAAGAAATGATCGCAAAATCACCAACAGATTTTAACCTGAATTATAATTATGCAGTGGAAATTTATAACACACTGTATGGCCAGGAAGCAAAACCGGCTGATCCTGCAGCAGCAAAGGCTAAATTAAGCGAGGCGTTGAAGAATGCTATCGCTACTGATAAGGGGATTGATGCAACGGTATTGATGCTGAACCATACTTTCAATGTTGCCGCCGATTACAGCACTGCAGCTAGTGTGATCAAAGGCACGAAGCCGGAAGATGTGAAAAAGCGGAATGAACTGAAAGCGCTTGCTAATAAAAAAATGGACGAGGCGATTCCTTATTGTGAAGCCGCCATCAAATATTACGAGAGCCAGCCCACATTAAAAACCATTCAGAAGGCGAGTTTCCAGAATGTATTGGGTTATATGAGCGATATGTATAGCGCAAAGGGCGATACAAAGAAAGCTGCGGAATATGACAAGAAGAAAGCAGGTATCAGCCTGAAATAAAATAGTAAATCAAGTGATGAAAGCTACAGGAAACTGTAGCTTTTTTTTATGTCCGGAAAATTTTGCCTTTTTTATTTCCGTACAGGAAACCTGGGATATCACTACCAGCCAATAACCGGCGCCCTGGTCATGAGCATAAAAAAAAGAGCCGCGGTTTAGCGACTCTTTTTTTTCATTCAGTTGCATGTATTAATTACGGATGATCTGCATGCCACCACGGCCACCACCCATCATGTTCTGCATTTCTTTCATCGGCTTAACTTCAAAATCTTTTGGGATCTCAAATTCTTTATCAGCCACTTCTTTGCCTGTATCAACCTTAGTAACTTCCACGGTCATCTTACGGCCTCTGGGCATATTCATTTCGTACTGCATGACAAAGCCATCGATTTTATCCAGACCTGTTGCCCCGCCCATGTTTCCAAAGCCGCTCATACCGCCGGTTGAAGAGATATTGTTCAATTTAATATCGGGCGTATACCATACCGCCATACTATCCTTGCCAAGAAACCTTGTAGTTACAACGTAAGCTTTTTTGCAATTGTAGCCTGCGATCTTTTTAGCTTGCTCGGTATAAACTACTTCTGTATTATTTGCCGCAGGTGTGCTTCTCCTGGTTTGAGCACTATCGGTCGCGCGTCGCGCCTGCATCATGCTATCCATCCGTTTGCGCATTTCTGCCTGCTCGGCGTCAGTAATGTAGAAACCGGTTTTATTACCCATCATTTCGATCAGCGTCGTAGTTAACTTTTTATCATTATCACGCAAGATCGTTGATCGGCCCATATCAGATTTCATCACCGTTTTTACCATATTGTTTTTAAGGTAAGTGGTGGATTTCGTTTCGCCATCACCGAAGTTGCGAAACATAGCCATACCGCCACCACCATTGCCGGGACCGTTCTGAACATTTGTGAGTTCGTCTTCTTCGGGCGCGATCACATTTGTTGTGGTGCTGATCACTGCCTGGTTAACGAGTTTTGGCTGGGCTACAGCAACGGAGCTTACCGCCAGCAGCGAGAAAAATAAAACTGTTTTCATTGAAAATTTTTAGGCACCAAAAATACAGGCTTATAAATGATTCGCCTGCATTTCATCCTAATTGTAGATTATTTAACAGGCGATGTCATTTTCATTTTAGCATCCATGCACCAGGTCAGCTCGTCGATAAAAGCCGCAGCACGTTTATCCGTTGCTTCTTTATCTGACGGAACGCCGTTTTCATCGTACGACTTTTCAATATTCGGAATGGGGAACATGGCAGGAACTGTCCAGGCACGAATCTTCCACAAACTGAATTGCAGGGAAGTAATAACCTGCGTGCCGGCGAACGGACCTGCAGAAACCGTACTGATCGCGATGGGTTTGCGGTGCCATTCTTCATATAATACATCGATGGCATTTTTCAGGCTGGCCGGATAGCCGCCATTGTATTCAGGTGTGACCAGAACGATTCCATCAGCCGCTACGATTTTCGCTGCAAAATCAACCAGTGATTGTGGTGGAGAGGAGAGGTTACGCAACCTTTCCTTAAACAAAGGAAAGTCCAGCGCCTCCAGATCAACCAGTTCCACGTCATGCGCGCGCCCTTTCAGGAAATTTTCAAAATACAAAGCCACACGGTTACTTTTTTTTCCTGTGCGGATACTGGAACTGATCACTAAAACTTTTGACATATAACAGGATTAATTTAAATAATAGCATCAGGCACTCCTGATCAATTGTATTTCACAACTGATATGCACATCATCGGACAGCATCACGCCACCGGCTTCCAATGCGGCGTTCCAGTTCAGGCCCCAGTCTTTTCGATTGATCTTTCCATTAATACTGAAGCCCGCTTTTTCATTGCCCCATGGATCTTTCATCACGCCGCCAAATTCGACATCAAGTTTGATTTTTTTTGAAATGCCTTTTATTGTCAGGTCGCCCCAAAGTTCGTAACTGCCATCTCCATCAACATTCTCATAAGTGTTTGCGACGAAGTTGATCTGCGGGAATTGTTCCGGGTCAAAAAAGTCCGGGCCTTTTAAGTGTTTGTCGCGGTCAGCATTGCCTGTATCCACAGATGATGCATTTATCCAGCAGTCGATTTCGGCACTCATGAAATCATCACCTGTTGTGTAAATGCTGGCATCAAATTCTTTGAAATAACCTTTCACATTCGTGATCATCAGGTGCCGGATCTTGAAACCGATCTCACTATGCGTGCTGTCGATGACCCATTTTTCTTTTTGAGCTTGTTCCATAATCAATGTTTTTGTGGGATTGTTTTTCTAAAGTAATTCAATTCAGCCGGTTTATAAAATCAGAAAAAAAATCGCCGCCATTTTACCCGGCAGCGATTAATATGTGTTTATTATCGAGTGTTTAGTTTGGAACAGAGCCGGTGCGGGAACCGCTGGCATTGTACACGGTAATATTTCCATCTTTATTTTCCTGTGTGCCCAGGTAGATCACGCGATTGTTGAGGCCATTGTATAGGCCAACACGGGCGCCAGCATCAGGCGTAGAAAACTTCATAGATTCCTCATTTTTGCGGTTGAACAAGGAAAAATAGCCGCCGCCGTCGGTTGTATATGTAAGCCAGGCCAGTTTCTCGCCGTCGCGGTCATTTACGCGAAAGTAACCGGAGTTAGCCGTTGTAGTGCCCACTTCGAAAACTTCTTTGCGGTCACTATTGAACAGGGCCATGTAACCGCCACCATCCATCGTACGGGTGACTTTAAAGTTTACCTGACCGTCCGTATCAAACGTATTGATACCGCCGCCACCGCCATCCGACGGAAAAAGCGACACCAGCCGATAACCCGCTTTAGAATATGTGTTTACCAGCCCGTTGCCGTTTTCTGGTTTGAGGCTTACCAGTACATTGCCGTAATCATCCACCACCTCAAAGCTTTTCGCCTGGATGCGGTCCGGCACGAATTGCTTTTTATCAGCCGACATTAGGACGAATGTAAACCCGATTGTAATCATGGCGCCGAAGATCATCCGGTAGATGTTGATTGTTTTCTCCATTTTGGTAAGCCTTTCTTCTAAGTTTCTCATACAAATTAATTTTAATGTAAGGTTTAAGAAATTATTGTGGTGACCGAAAGAAACAAAAAAAGATGATAATTGCCTACCCGTCAATGGGTATTTTTTAAAATTCACGCTGAAAACAGGGTTAAATGGGGGCAGTTATGTCATCTGTGTACAACCTGTGAATAAGTGGAGTTCATCAGGGGAAACATTCAAATTCTCTTTTTAGGCCATTCCATTATATTTGCCGTCTTACTTAAATTTAGAAAAACCGTGCGCTTAAAGAGTTTAGAAATTAAGGGATTTAAAAGTTTCGCAGATAAAACCGTCCTCAACTTTGATGAAGGCATCACCGGGGTGATCGGGCCAAACGGCTGTGGTAAAAGCAATATCATCGATAGTATTCGCTGGGTGATCGGTGAGCATAAGATCAGCAACCTCAGGAGTGAAAACCTCGAAAGCCTGGTTTTCAATGGTAGTAAAACGCGCAGTGCAAGTGGCCTGGCAGAAGTAAGCCTCACGTTCGAGAACACGAAAAACCTGCTCCCGACTGAATTCAACACGGTTACCGTTACACGTAAATATTATAAAAGCGGCGAGAGTGAATATCGCCTCAACGATGTGGCCTGTCGCCTGAAGGATATCCATAACCTGTTCATGGATACCGGTGTTAGTACCGATAGTTATGCGATCATCGAGCTCGGAATGGTGGACGATATCATTAAGGATAAAGAGAACAGCCGTCGTAAAATGCTGGAGCAAGCGGCCGGGATCACGATCTATAAGACACGTAAAAAAGAAGCGAAATTAAAACTGGATGCCACCGAACAGGATCTGGCGCGTATCGAAGATCTTTTATTCGAAATCAATAACCAGTTAAAAAGCCTCGAGAACCAGGCAAAAAAAGCAGAGAAATATTTCGAGATAAAAACGGAATATAAAGAAGTAAGTATTGAACTGGCGAAGGCCGCATTGGAAGGTTTTAATATTACTTACCGCGACCTCAACGCCCAGCAACAGCAGGAAGTAGATAAGCGCATCGAATTGGAAACAGCCATTGCAAAAGAAGATGCGGCGCTCGAACAGGAAAAACTCGCATTCGTGGAGAAGGAAAAAGCGCTCCAGCAAATGCAGCATGCATACAATGATATGTTGGATAAAGTACGGAGCAAGGAAAATGAAAAAAACCTTGGAACCCAACGGCTGCAACATTTAAAAGAACGTAAAGCTAACCTCGACGAATTTTTACAAAAGGCGGGTGGGCAATTAACCGGGCTGGAAGAAAGCATCAGCTTTACCGGAACGCAGATCAATGATGAAGCGGTTAAATTATCTGAACTGGAAGACAAACTGCAGGACCTGAAGGATGCGGTAGAAGATAAGCGCCGCGTGTTTGATGAGAAACGCAGCACGATCGATGTGTTGCGCCGGGATAACCAGGCGATCCAGCGCAACCAGTTTGACGCAGAGAAAAAAGTAGCTATCGCCGATACGTCTATACAAAACCTGCAACGTACGATCCTGCAAATCCAGGAAGAAAAATCTCAGCGCCAGGCGCAGATCACTCAACTGGAAACAGAGAAAAAAATAAAGGAAGAAGAACTGGATGAAAAGAAAGCGGCGTTACAGCAGTTGCAGGAGCAGCACGAGTTTACGAAAGAACAGATCCTGCAAACACAAAATATGATGGAAGGCCTTCGTGCCAATTTAGCGGAAGAATCCCGGAAACTGGATGCTAAAACCAATGAACACGACCTGCTGAAAAGCCTCGTCGATTCAATGGAAGGCTATCCTGAAAGCGTAAAATTTCTGCATAAGAATACGGGATGGAACCATTCTGCACCGCTCTTGTCTGATATCATTTATGTAAAAGAGCAATACCGCGCCGCTGTTGAAAATGTGCTGGAACCATACCTTAACTATTACGTAGTTAATAACCTGGAAGAAGGCTTACAGGCGATCCATTTACTTGATGATAATAAAAAAGGTAAAGCGAATTTTTTCCTTTTGGACAAATTTACCGATCAGGTGGAGGGCCATCAGCCGGAAGGAACAATTCCTGCTTTAAGCGTGGTGGAAATTGACAGCCGTTATGCGCGGCTTGCCGAAAACTTACTAGGCAATGTGTTTATCGCGGAAGATGAAGCGGCGCTGCACAACAGCAATGGTGCAGTCGTGCTGGAAAAAACAGGCAAGTATGTAAAAGGAAAATATTCGCTCATCGGCGGAAGTGTTGGGTTGTTTGAAGGAAAGAAAATTGGCCGCGCGAAAAACCTGGAAAAATTACGCGAAGAAATTACGGCTCAACATGAAGTGGTCAACAAACTAAAAGCGGAGATCCAGGTACGCCATTCAGAAGTGATCGCCTACAATGAACAACTGAAAGAAAATGCGATCCGCCAAACGCAGCAGGAAATCAATAACCTGACAAATCTTGTGTTCTCCCTTCAAAACAAAACAGAGAACCTGCATCACCTGGAAACCACCAGCAGTGCAAGGGTAGAAGAGTTGCAGATGCAATTGGAAAACAACCATGAGGCCATTTCCAACACGCGGGATGAATTGGAAAAATTTAATTTTCAGCTGGAAGAACTGGCAGATAAATTACAAGCGATTGAACACGATTATGCCGCGGCGGAACAGGAATATAATTTCGCCACCACAACTTATAACGACAATAACCTGCAGTTCACAAAACAGCAGAGTAAGGTCACTTCGTTAAAACAGGAACTGGAATTTAAAAGCAACCAGCTGGCAGAATTAAAGATCCAGGTGGAAAGCAGTAGTGCGCAGCTGACCGAAGCTGCCAGCAATATCGACCAGACAGCGGATGTGTTGAAGGAACTGGAACTTCTGCTCGTGAATATGTTGCAGAATAAAGAAACAGAAGAGAAGCGCCTGAATGAAGCCGATAGCGAGTATTACAACATCCGTAACCTGCTCACGGAGAAAGAAAGTGAACTTCGTCATAAGCAGAAATCAAAAGAAGGCATTGATCATTTACTTACAGAAATTAAAGACAAACTTACCGATCTGAAACTGCAACTCGCAGGAATGAAAGAGCGGCTGAATGTTGAATTTAAAGTCGACCTGGATGTGATCATCGATGAGCCACGTACGGGAGATACACCGCTGGAAGAATTGCAGGAAAAGAATGAGCGGATGAAAAAGCGCCTGGAGAATATGGGTGAAGTGAATCCAACAGCTATTGAAGCTTATACCGAAATGAAAAAGCGGTATGAATTTATCCTGGAACAAAAAAATGATCTGGTAACTGCAAAGGACAGCCTGATGCAAACGATCCAGGAGGTGGAAGCAACAGCAAACCAGCAATTTCTTGATACGTTTAATAAAACCAGGGAGAATTTTCAAAAAGTGTTTAAGGCATTGTTTACGGATGAAGACACAGCCGACATGGTGTTGGTAGATCCGGATAACCTTGCTGAAACCGGTATCGATATTGTTGCCAAACCAAAAGGGAAACGACCTAGTAGCATTGGCCAGTTAAGTGGGGGCGAAAAGACCCTTACGGCGACTGCCCTGTTGTTTGCTATCTACCTGATCAAGCCGGCTCCGTTCTGTATCCTCGATGAGGTTGATGCGCCATTGGATGATGCAAACGTTGGTAAGTTCACCAACATGATCAAGCAGTTCAGCGAAAACTCCCAGTTTATTATCGTCACGCACAACAAACAAACGATGAGTGCAGTGGATGTGATTTACGGTGTAACGATGCAGGAAGCCGGCGTAAGTAAACTTGTACCGGTGGATTTCCGCAGCCTTAATTAAACATATTTAACCGCTCATTCAATCATGTTCCGCACGATATTGTTGCTTACGGCATCTAATATTTTCATGACGTTTGCCTGGTATGGCAATCTCAAAAATACGGGCATGCCGCTCTGGAAGGCGATCGCAATCAGTTGGGGCATCGCATTTTTTGAATACTGCCTGATGGTTCCTGCTAACAGGCTGGGATATACGAACGGGTTTAATGGCTTCCAGTTGAAAATAACGCAGGAGGTGATCACACTGATCGTGTTCTCTTTATTCGCTGTGTTTTATTTGAAGGAGCCGTTTCACTGGAAATACCTGGTAAGTTTTGCGTTGCTGCTCGGCGCGGTTTACTTTATGTTTAAAAAATAAAATGGCCTTGTTCGGAAGCGGGCATGCAAACCTGTAATCAATTTTTAGTTGGCAGGAACCAGTTTCCCAATTCTGCCACCGCCGCCTGCGAAATAAACGGCTTTACCTTTTTTCGCCTGCCGTACAACATGAAAACTTTCTTTGCTGATCCAGGTGAAATTGCGGCCGCCATCTGGCGAATAATCAACACCATTTAAGCCGCAGCTGATCCATTTATTTTTGCCCAGCCATTCCACGCAACTCCGGTATCCATGCGGCCCTTGTTGCGGTGCAGTCCAGGATTTGCCCGCATCTTTTGTGTAGAAGCAATTTAACTTAGCTGAATCTTTTGTATTAAAATCTCCGCCAACAACCATAAACGTTTTACTGTTTTTTACTGCAATTGAATTAGCGCCGGTAGACTCGGTTCCCTGTATAACGGGGAGTTTTATTTTTTTATCACGGAGGAAAACATTCGACTGTAATCCGCCTGTAATAAAAACAGCTTCTGATTTATTCAGTTTTCGAACGTTGGTGCCGCTACTTGCAAAACAGGCTTCACCACTGTCTGCCACCGGTAAATTTTTATCGGGTACAGCCTGCCATGTCTGACCGCCATCAAAAGTGCGGGCAATAAAAAAATGTCCTTTTAACGGATCGCCGATCACGATGCCGCTCTGTTCGTTCCAGAATTCCATGGCGTCAAGGAACATACCTTTTTCTTTGTTCTCAAACACCACTTGCCAGTTTTCCCCACCATCAATCGTACGTAAGATATACGCAGGATCGGCAATGCCCATGATTACGGCAGTCATACCATCGAAAGCTTCTATATCACGAAAATCGTTTTTCTCAAAACCTTTTACGATCATCCATTTCCAGGTTTCACCACCATCAATACTTTTCCCAACCGTACCATTGCTGCCACTTACCCAAACGATTTTATCGTCTACCACACTAAGCCCGCGCATACTGGTTTTCGTGCCACTGCTGATCACTTTAACCGTTTGGCAAAAACCTGCAGAAGTGCATGCTGTGAGGAGAAGCAGGAGGAGCATTTTTTTCATTTGCGTTGGTTTGATGGTGAGATCTATGGGAACTTAAAGTTTGTTTTTCTTACTTTTGACCAAGTTAAATTTTTTACGCCAATAGCCAAATATTTCCATGAGTTATAATTACCTGCCCCTTGACAGAAAACATACTGACTTTCAGCAAATAAAAAATCTGCTGGCTTTCGATCAGCATGTGTCTATCACTTTTAATGCTCATGAATTGATCATCCGGTGCCGGGAATATCTCGATAATAAAATGGAAGATCCGGCCGCACTTTTTTACGGCATCAATACCGGTTTCGGCTATCTGCAAAATGTAAAAATTGACGCATCGCAACTGGAAGAATTACAAAGTAATTTACTGAAGTCGCATGCCTGCGGGCTGGGTGAAGAAGTGCCTGAACCCATTGTGAAACTGATGATGGCACTCAAAATCAAATCGCTGAGTTACGGGCATTCGGGGGTGCAAATTGATACCGTGAACCGGCTGATGGATATGTACAATAATGGCGTATTTCCGGTGATCTACACGCAAGGCTCGCTGGGCGCTTCCGGTGATCTTGCACCGTTGAGCCATCTGAGTCTGCCGCTGATTGGACTGGGCGAAGTGTATCATCATAAGATAAAATATCCGTCTGAGGTTGTATTGGATGAGCTGGATTGGGAACCCATTCACCTGAAAAGTAAAGAAGGTCTGGCGCTGATCAATGGAACACAATTTATGAGTGCTTATGGGTTATACAACTTGATCCAGGCAGAACGTCTGTTGCGCTGGGCTGATATAATTTCGGCGATAAGTTTTGATGCATTTGATTGCGTAAAAGATCCGTTAAACGAAAATATTCACCGCGTTCGCCCGCACAATGGACAGGTAGCAACAGCCGCACGATTGCGCGAGTTGTTAACCGGCAGTACGATCACGGAACAAAAAAAATCTCAGGTACAGGATCCATATTCTTTCCGTTGTATACCGCAGGTACACGGCGCTACCAGGGATACCGTAAACTACGTCAGGGATATTTTCATCCGCGAGATAAATTCTGTAACAGATAATCCCAATATTTTTCCTGATGAAGACCTGATCGTGAGTGGTGGAAACTTCCACGGCCAGCCGTTAGCGTTAGCTCTGGATTTCCTCGCAATAGCGATGAGCGAACTGGCGAATATCAGCGAACGCCGTACGTATCAACTGATTAGCGGACAGCGTGGCCTGCCTGCGTTTCTTGTAAAAAATCCGGGATTAAATTCAGGATTTATGATTCCACAATACACAGCAGCGGGGATCGTTAGCGAGAATAAGCAGCTTTGCACGCCGGCCAGTGTTGATTCTATTTCTTCCAGCAATAACCAGGAAGACCATGTAAGTATGGGCGCCAACGCTGCAACGAAATGTAAACGGGTTATTGACAATGTAGAACGTGTATTGGCTATTGAACTCCTGACTGCAGTACAGGCTATTGAATACCGCCGTCCGCTGAAAACAGCGCCGATGCTGGAGCAAATCATCACTGAGTTCAGAAAAGAGGTGTCTTTCAATGATGCCGACCGCGTGATGCATGACGATATGAAACTTGCCATTGAATTTTTACAAAGAGATTTTTGATAACAATTTTGAATCAGCCTATTTATCAGCATACGATGAGCAACGAAGTTTACGATTACGCAAAATATAAAACCCCAACGGGACCTGTTTTGAATTGCAAAGGCTGGGTGCAGGAAGCAGCTTTGCGCATGCTATTGAATAACCTCGATCCCGAAGTGGCAGAACGCCCTGAGGAATTGATCGTTTATGGTGGTAGGGGTAAGGCAGCACGTAATATTGAGTCATTGGACCTCATCATTAAAGCGTTGAAAGATCTGGAAGAAGATGAGACCTTGCTGATACAAAGTGGCAAGCCGGTAGCGATGTTAAAAACACATAAAGATGCGCCGCGGGTGCTGATCTCAAATTCACAGCTGGTGCCGAATTGGGCAAACTGGAAACATTTTGATGAGCTGGAGAAAAAGGGATTGATGATGTACGGACAAATGACCGCGGGGAGCTGGATCTACATCGGCAGCCAGGGCATTGTGCAGGGAACTTATGAAACATATGGTGCAGCGGCCAACAAACATTTTGGCGGAAGTTTGAAAGGAACCCTCAATGTTACCGCAGGGTTAGGTGGGATGGGTGGTGCGCAACCACTGGCGATCACGATGAATGAAGGTGTTGCACTTGTGGCGGAAGTAGAAGAATGGCGTATCGATAAAAGAGTGGAGACAAAATACCTGGACGAAAAATTTACAGACATCGATGCCGCCATTGATCGCGCGCTGGATGCAAAGCAGGCAGGCGAAGCCGTTAGCATCGGAATATTATGTAACGCGGTGGCTTTGTTAGAACGCCTGATCGAAAGAAAGATCATTCCTGATACGCTTACGGATCAAACCTCGGCGCATGACCCGCTGATTGGATATATTCCGCATACCCTTACAAACGAAGAAGCAAATATTCTGCGCGAAAAGGATCCTGAAAAATATATCAGTCTTAGCTATGACAGTATGAAACTGCATGTGCAACTGATGTTGCAATTGCAAAGCCTGGGATCCATAACATTCGACTATGGAAATAATATCCGTGCCCGTGCGAAAGAGCGCGGTCTTGAAAACGCTTTTGACTTTCCCGGTTTTGTTCCCGCTTATATACGCCCGTTATTCTGTGAAGGCAAAGGCCCGTTTCGTTGGGCAGCGTTGAGCGGCGATCCGGATGATATTCGTGTGACCGATGAACTAATGATGAAACTTTTTCCGGAGAATAAGGGCATGTTGCGCTGGATGAAAATGGCGCAGGAAAAAATTGCCTTCCAGGGATTGCCTGCAAGGATTTGCTGGATCGGGCAGGGCGATCGCGAAAAGGCGGGACTTGCATTTAACGAATTGGTACGAACAGGGAAAGTAAAAGCGCCGATCGTAATCGGCCGCGATCACCTGGATACAGGCTCGGTAGCGTCGCCAAATCGCGAAACAGAAGCCATGCTGGATGGCAGTGATGCCGTTGCTGACTGGCCGGTGTTAAATGCCCTGGTGAACACGGCTGGGGGAGCGAGTTGGGTAAGCCTTCATCACGGTGGCGGTGTTGGTATGGGTTACAGCATTCACGCGGGCATGGTGATTGTTGCCGATGGTACAGGCGATGCTGCGGCAAGACTCTCGAGGGTGTTGCGTAATGACCCGGGGATGGGCGTGATCAGGCATGCTGACGCGGGTTACGATGTGGCGAAGGATTACGCGCGTAAATTTCATCTCGATATCAAACAAAGATTGAACGGCTAAACTTTTCGTGGAGGTTTACAGTGGTTGAAAGTTATTCGAATTTCATTTGACAATTTTCGCAAAAAAAGCTACGCCTTTTCGTTTTCCCGCAATAGGCTTTTGTGAACGGCAGATCGCAGCGATGGCAGGTTTTTTTCGTATGCGCAAGCCAGTGTTTTCTTAACACGAATGCCTTCTTCCATTCGAGAAAGTCGAAGGAGTAATTGCGGGCTTCTTTGATCAGAGACGTGAGTATTCGCGCCGGGAGATGGCCAATAATTGCTTGGGGGTGAAGTTTGATCCGGTAGAGCACTTCGTTCTTGATAATATTCCCGACCCCGGAAAATATGGATTGGTCCAATAACGCATCACAAACCATCATCGAGGGAACAGCTTTCAGTTTTTTTCGGGCGGCAACCGGGTTCCAGTTTTCATTCATCACATCAGCTTCCCAATCATAACTTTCTGTTGGATCTTCTACCAGCCGGACAGAGCAAGTGTAAAAAAATAAGGAATGTTGTTTAAAGGCGAGATGAAGTCGCAGCTGCCTGTCCGGTTTTGTTTGTTCGTCGATGCTGAACGAGCCAAACATCATGAAGTGAATCCGCACCGTTTGTTTTTTTAAAATAAAAAACAATTGTTTACCCCAGGTTTTTATATCAAGTATTTTGGCCCCCTGCAGGGCATCCATGTCGATTTTTGCGTTCCCGGTTGCACGAACAATTTTCTTTCCGACAAAGGGCTTTAATTGTCCCCGGATAATGAATAGGCTCGGTCCTTCTGGCATAAAAATGTTTATCCAATCAGGTACAAATTCTTAACCAGTTTTAGAAGTCTCCTTATTGCCTGAGGCAAGGTCATATGCCGCCCTGAGTGCGTCCATCAGCATAGCTTTTTTAACTTTTTTTAAATTGATCAGCGTCCAGCCATGAATGCCCCATTTGTTGGGCACAGGGTAGATCACTGTTTTGTCAAAAAGGCAAAAAACATCCTGGTCTACAGCTGAGAGTTTCACACAGGCGCGATGCTCGCCGGCATTCAGCGTGGCGAATATTTTTTTGTTCACGCGGTATGCGAGGTTTTGCTGGTGCGGACCTTCCGTTATATCAGGAAGTTCGTGAACAATTTTTTGAAAGTCAGGAATAGACAACATAAGATGTAGTTTACAACCCTTAGAGATTCAGCGCTTTGATGTATGCGACCGCAGAAGCAGGCCTTGCCACAATTATTCCCTTCGGATCAACGACAAAGTACGCTGGAAAAAATGCGAGGTCGTATTGTTTTACAAGTTCCTGTTGCCGGCTGATCGAGATATCATTTTTTAATTGATCATCAGCAGGGATAGAAATATTATAATGGGCCCAATTGGCCAGTTTCGGCTGCAAAAAGTCGAACCTTGATCCTGGCGCTTTAAAAATCTGTTTCCAGAGTTGAAAGCGGTTAATAGAAATACTGATGATCTTTAGCTTTGATTCTTTTCCTTTCAATAATTCGGGAAACTGCCGCATTTCTTCAATACAGGTAGGGCAGGTGCTGAACCAGAAATCGATGATGGTCATCCTGCTGCCCGTGAAATCTATGGTAACAGGTAATCCACTGCTATCGCGGATATCGCGCATCGTGAAGGGTTCGCCAATATTTTTTTCTAATGAAGATAGATGTGTTGTTGCCTGCTTTTTATCCCGCTCGTTACAACAAATCAGCAGGGGTATGCATAAAAAAATAAGAATAGTTTGTTTGATCATGCCGCTTATTTTTTCTCCGGTATTCGCTTCAATGTTTGTAAAAAGAATTTCCAGAATTTTTGTACCGAACTGATTTGAACTTTTTCATCCGGGGAGTGGGCTCCATAAATGTTTGGTCCGAAAGATATCATTTGCATATCTGGATAATGAGTGCCAAGAATACCGCATTCCAACCCGGCATGCACCGCATTAACATGTGCGGGTTCGTTAAATAATTCTTTATAGAGATCGCTCATGAGCTGAACGATCGGGGCTTCAGGCCTTGGTGTCCAGCCCGGGTAAACGCCACCCACGCTTATCGTTCCGTTGGCGAGTTCAAATGCACTCCCGATCGCCGCTGCGAGATCCATTTTTTCGGAATCAACCGAACTTCTTGTGAGGCATTGAACAGACCATTCACCATTTTTTATCATCACGCGTGCGATGTTATTGGAACTTTGCACAAGGCCGTCAATATCCGGGCTCATGCGGTGGATGCCGTTGGGGCAGGTGTGCAATACGCGCAATAATGCCGCCTGATGGGCTTTCGGCATAACCATTTCCTTATCAGCCGACGTTTCGAATGCTACATTCAACTGCGGATCGGTAAAACCATATTCCGATTTCAAAACCATTTCCAGTGACTTGACGGATGCGCGAAGGTTCTCTTCGTCAGATACCCTGATCATTAATTCGGCAACAGCTTCGCGTGGGATCGCATTACGCAGGCTTCCGCCATCAAATGCAATGAGGTCTGCAGAAAATTCTTTTGCGACATGGAGCAATATTCTTGTCAGAAGTTTATTGGCATTTGCACGACCTTTATGAATGTCAACCCCGGAATGCCCGCCCGTCAAGCCTTTCAGGGCTATCGTGCATTTGAGTTCATTTTCTGAAACGATGGCTGTATAAGTTCCACTTGCCGTTACATCAATACCGCCCGCACAACCGATCGTTAATTCATTGTCTTCTTCCGTATCGAGGTTTAATAATATCCCGGCGCTCAACAGGTCCCCTTTGAAAGAAAGCGCGCCGGTCATTCCTGTTTCTTCATCTATCGTAAATAATGCTTCAATGGCGGGGTGCGGAATATCCGTAGATTCCAGAACAGTCATAATGCTCGCCACCCCGATGCCATTATCAGCACCAAGCGTTGTGCCTGTTGCCTTCACCCAGTCTCCCTCAACAAACATGCTGATACCCTGCGTAGAGAAGTCAAATGCGGTGTCGGCGTTCTTCTGATGAACCATATCGAGGTGACTTTGTAAAACGATCGTCTCCCGGTGCTCCATACCTGCAGTGGCAGGCTTTTTAACCAGCACATTGCCTGCGTCATCTACGGAGCAGGGTAAACGAAGATCTTCTGCAAAATTCCTGATGAATTCGATCACGCGCGCTTCTTTTTTCGAAGCTCTTGGGACCGCGTTCAAAGCTTCAAAGTGCCGCCAAAGCTGCGCTGGCTGTAGTTGGGAGAGTTGGTCTGTCATCGTCATTAATTTGAGCGATGAAATTAAGCAAAATTCTATGGCTTAATTTTTCTCGGGAAAAGATTCATGCAAAACATTTCATTTTTCATTTTTTAATTATTAGATTTATTTATCAACTCCTGCCCAAGTTCCATCTTACGAAGAACCTTCTTTCCTCGCCGCCATATATTTTCATCTTAAAAATGCTCAGCATGAAAAAAAATACCTGGCCGGTTTTTTTGATAACATTACTTATCGGTTGTGCCACCGTTGTTCCCCGCACGATGAATGTTGATATTGCAAAGTTCCAGATCAAAGCAGCAGACGCGCTTGAACGGATCAGGTATTATGAACAGGATCGCTGCAGCCCGCAGGGAACCTGTATCCTTCTTCCATCTGTTACGGATCCCCAGGGAATCAGGCCGAAGATCTCCGCAACATACGGTTATGCCGGAATACTCATTCTTGCAGGATTTGCTACGGATACGGATGTGGCTAATTATTACCAGCTTCGCGGACTTCCACAACCCGCTGTAGATGCTGAAAGTGTAAAGCACTATTTAACCTATATTTTAAAAGTGCAAACAGCGAAGGATACCTATTACTATGATTATCTCTATCTCTGTCCGCCGCCGGATCCCTGTATCCGCAGGATTCCCGGAGAATAGTCACCATCTTATCACATGAAAAATAATGAAGATGAAAAATTTGCTGATCGCCTGCTTTCTTGGGATTTTCTGTGTCTGTTTCGTGTTGGAAGTAGAAGCGCAAAAGGAATACCTGGCATTTGAAATTCACCCCGAAATTGCCAAAGCCAGGATTACGTTTGCACTAAAAAATATGTGCACACCGCCTGGCACATGCGACCGTGTGCCGTCAGTACGGGATCCGGGCAAATTGCGTGACCAGCTCCTGGCAAACTTTGGTTCGGATGGAGTTTTACTGAAAGCGGGTTTTGCTACGAATGACGATGTTAATCTTTATTACGAAAAACGGCATTTAAATAAACCTGTAGCAGCAGCGGAAGTAGAAAGCGTAAAGCATTATTACACCTATATCATCCGTGTAGAAGATGAAACCGGGAGAGCCCGCTATTTTGATTTGTTTACGCTTTGTCCGCCACCCTCGGATTGTGTGAGCAAGGTGGAATAATTCGTAAACTTCTATAATTTTTTTTTATGAAAACTATGTTATTAACGACCTCCTGTATTTTGCTTTTTTTTGCAGGTATTTCACAGCAAAGCCAAAATATTGACGATTATATTGTTGATAAAAAATCAGCAATTTTGAGAATTAGTCTTGTTTCTCAAAGCTATCATGAAAAGCCTCAGGAATTTAAAGACACATCGGGACTCGTAGATCAGATAAATAGAAAGTATGGCAAAAGTAATGTGAAATCTATTGAAGCGGCATTTGTTACAGATAAGGATATTTTTCGTTATTACAAATTGAGATTGATAGAACCTTATCCTTCCACCGATTTAGAAGATCAGATTCAATATTACTACACCCTTCTTCTCGAAGCAAAAGACGCAAACGGCGTCAAAACTTATTATGATGTTTATACAATTTGTCCACCGCCATACCCGTGTGATATCGTTGGTAAAAAGAAGAAACCGAAGACTAAGATAAAGGGAAGATTATAACACCGCGGTATCTTCTTCCAGATTATCATTCTGTTGCGCACGCGGTTTGCGCATTCGTACCAACCATTTTTTAAAGGAAAAGTTTTGGCGCGCTTCCAGTAATTTGCGGCTCTGGAGGAATTTGATCAGACCGTGCTCCATAAAATGCTGGATCGGTACCAGCAGGGCTATCAGGAAAATTTTGATGCCCCAGATCTTCACTGGTTCACCATTAGCAATGGCAACGATTGGATGGTCGATTAGCAGCACGATAAATTCAAACAACGAAATAAAAGCGAAATAGCCAAATAGCTTGATCGTTGTTTTAGACACTGCGAACATACCGGCGAAGAGCATTCCAGTAAATATTAATGCGATCGCGATGGTGATGCTCATGATTTGTAAGCCGTACTTTCGATCCCGTTTTTCCTGCAGGTCATTTAAGTCAGATTCACGTTTCTTATTTTCACGGTCGATACCCAATAATATCACCTTATCCAGCGCCATGCTTTTTTCTAATATTCCCTTTGCGGAGTCGCTTTGCCGGTAATAACTGTATGCGTTTTCAAAATTATTTTCATGCGCGTAAATTCCGGCCAAATGTTTACCAATCGTATCTATTCCCGATGGATTATAATTATCGGATATGCTCATCAATTGAAAGGCCTTACCATAATAATTTTTCGCCTCAGGCCAATTTTTGTTTCCAGCAAATGACGCGCCCATAGATGAATAAACAGAGGCCTGCATTGATGCATCATAATTACGCGTCAATTCGTCTTCTGCCAGTCTGAAATAATAAATAGCGGAATCGTAATTTTGGACGTAGTGATAAATAAGGCCGACCTGCCACTGGAAATAAGCAGTTCCTTTATTTTGGAACGATTGCATCACGTCTAAATTATTGTAGAGGTAATTTAACGTGACTTTGCTGTTGTTACCTTTCACCATGTACCAGATGAACATCAAACGCTTTGCCTGTAACGTATAGCGATCAGATTGCAACTTTTGCGCCACGTCATAAGCGAGATCTATATAATCTTTACGGTCTGTAACCCGCGCCAGGTCTATATAATCTTTGAACAACCCATCCAGGTTATTATGCGATTTATTTAGGTCATGACTCGTCCGCAGCATTGTAATTGCTTTCGAGGTATCCCCAAATTTCCGATATAATTCGGCGTAATGATGATACACATCAGACTGCTGGGCAATATTTTTTTGCTGGTAAGCCAGACGGAAAGCAATGTTATAGTTCTGGTAGCATTGTACCGCTTCATCCTTCGATAAATAATATTCCCCGAGTTCGAGGTAAACGGGCACACGCATCGAGTCCAGGTCTTCCGCACCGATCGATGTCAGCGCCATCGTTATGTTTTTCAGCGCATTTTCCTTTTGCCCTGTTTTCCGGCAAATTCCCGCCAGGCGGATGTAACAATTAGTAACAAGATCTGGTCGCTTCAGGTCTTCTGCATAGATCCGCGCTTTGTCGAGCAGTGCCGCCACTTGTTTAGATTCCTTGGTGGACGTCCAGTTGCGCGGACTGAAAATATTGCGTTTGAATAATTCTTCCAGCAAATATTCTTTGTCTCCCGAAATATCCGTGAGAGCGAATGCTTCCTGTAAAAGACTGTCTGCCGGTTGTTCCAGGAGGAAGACAGAATAATATTCTGCCAATTTGATCGTTGCCAGTATTTTCTCGCGGCTATTGTTTGCGTGGTTGATTTGTTGTTTCATAGTTTCGATCCGCGCCAACGGTTGACTGGTTGCAGCAAAGCCCGTTAAACAAAAAAAGGCGAGGAGAAAACGGTACATCATATTTTTAGTTGATATGAAATGTACAAAACAGATCTCGTAAATGCAACGGTCAAATCAACGAACGGTCACCGGTAGCCGAAGCGTTGTATCTTGCATCAAACCTCACAGCTTGAAGAAATGGGAACATGATAAATGGCGGCACTTTTATGTTGGAATGCCACTCGGCGTTTTCCTGTATGCCGCACCCGCGATATTCCTGCGTTGGCAACCATCAACGTCCCTTGGTTTTTCGCTGGTTGCGCTTGCGGCCTTATGTTACGGTTTTGAATTGTTTTCACTGCTAACAGGAAAAGGCCATTACGAAATGATGGATGCTATCGCAGGCTTTATCGGGGGATCGATCGGGATCCTGATCGCCTGGCTATCTTTTTAATATCATGGAATCAACGTTATTGTTGCCATTTAACCTAATATCTGCACCAATGCCTTTTATCTGCGGCCCTTCAGCCTTTAATCCAAACGCTTTGTTGTAAAACGAGAGGATGTTCAGGAAGTTGATCGTGCCGGGATATCCAGCGATGAGATTTATTCCATTACCCACATTGTTTATCGCGCTGACGTTCAGGAGTTCACTTCTGCCCGTTGCAGCATTAACGAACGAAACGCCGGCACCGGCGTTTTTCAACGACATAAAAGAGGAGAGAGAAGATCCGGCCAACGTGCAATTGAATCCATCGCCGGAGTTTTCTGCAGACTTAATGTTAGTCACACGAATTCCCGACGGTATACCCGGGCCCATCGTATGAAATCCTTCTTTCACCCGATACACAGAACCATTGCTGATCCTGCAATCCACCACATTTCCAGAACCAGGATCTGCGCCGGAAGATATGCTAAACCCATCGCCATCAAAGTCACCGATACTCCTGATGGTAAAATTGGAAATACTTACATCGCGGCAATGACTGTAATCGTTATCTTTTAAAACGATGCCATGCACGCTGTGTCCATTCGCTTCAATGTTAGAATAAAAGCCTCCGACAGTTTTGATCACCAACCCTGCGAAACCAAAATATGTTTTAATGTTGTTTACATAAGGATCGAGACAATTTTCAAAAACAATCCCATGAACAGGAGCGGCCGCGTCGCGACACAATGTTGTAACATTTTCTACAATAATGCCCGTGCGGAGACTATCCTGCAACCGATGAACGCGATCTGCCGAAGTTCCGGCGGATATATCCTGCGCAAATAGTAAAGCCTCAGACGGCTTATCATCATTATACTTCCTGCACCAGTCCAGGCCAACATCGACTCCAAGATCTCGAATGGAAATATTACTCACGTTCCAGGGAATCCAGAACATTCCATTTAAAATGGTCCCCGTTTCCAGGGCGGTCGGGGATGAAGTCGCTAACAAACCCATCGCATCAACAGAACTGGCGCTATTCACAACCGGTTGTCCGCTGCCAATAAAATAAGTATTTGAACTGATCTTTCTACGTTGCGGGCTTTTAAAATGGCCCGGCCCGATGCTGATGATGCCCGAATCCAGGCCAATGGCATCAAGTGCGGCATCAATTGTTAGAAAAGGATGAAGGGATGAATTTATCCGGGCAAGCTTGTCATTCCCCGTTGTTGCTACAAATGCTACTGGCAGATATGCTGCCGCATACGAATGCAGGACGGAAATTAGTAATAGAATGAAAAGGAGGTTTTTTTTCATGTGGCCGTTGCTGGATACTGTACTTAATGCAAACAGGCAGCCAGTTTATCGGCAGACGAACATGTGCCGGGAATTAAATATTAGTTATTAACGAAATATGGACTACAAAACCATGTTTTTTTCTGTTAGAACTACAACCGGATACAATAATATCTACAAACAGCCGTTATCCACAGAACCGTAAAAATCCTTACCAATGAAAAAAATTACACAATTCACCGGCATAGTCTTATGCCTGATGGTGGCCCTTCATTCCTGCAGTATGTCAAACTCGTCGTTTGGTGAAAACCGTCCGGAAGTTGATAACCCTGCTGAGACGAAAGCAGTTTGTTTCGTGAGTTATAAAGACGGAACAGTGAAGTATTTTTCTAACCTGAAACTTGTGACCGGCGTTTTTACCACACCTCATTTGTTAGCGGATGGAAAGATTAAGATCTCGGGAGATGAGATCAAGGCTTATCAGAACAAAGATCATTATGCCGTTTCCCAGGAGATCTTCTGTTGCGGTCGTAAAAGCAATATTGCCAAAGAATCTTTACCGGGTTTTGCTGTTAGAATTGCTGCCGGAAAAATCAATGTCTATTGCAAAAAGTACTTCAATGGCTCAAGAGCAGTTGATGAATATTTTGTGCAGGCGGGAACAGAGGGTAAGATCATGGCCTATTCACCGGAGATCATGCACGAGATGATCAAGGATAACCCTGAAGCTGCTGAGTTTTTCAAAAGCAAAAAAATGAAAAACAACGATGCTAAGAAGTTATTTGCAACGGTGGAGATTTATAATAAGAACCAGATGATCAGCAAAAATTAATAGAAGGCCCGCAGAAACAGCGGGCTTTTTTGTGCCCCGGCGTTTCTGTTTTTTACAGGTAACGCTATGTATTCTTGCTTAATTTTGTGGAATGGATACTACAGGCAGCAACCGGCAGATCGCGCTCGACTGGATCGCGGCTTTCAATGAACACAATCTTCCAAAACTGCTGGAATTGTATGCAGCAGACGCTCTGCATTACAGCCCCAAACTAAAGATCAAACAACCGGAAACAAAAGGCTGGGTTTCAGGGAAACGCGGCCTTAGCGCATGGTGGGCCGCAGCTTTCAACGATCTGCCTTCATTGAAATATGAACTGAGGAACCTGATCGTGAATGCTGATATGCTGATGATGGAATACCGGCGCAGCGTAGACGGAGAACCGGATCTGATGGTAGCGGAAATACTCGAAATACAAAATGGTTTAATCGTTCGGTCGAGGGTTTTTCATGGATAAGAATTTTTTTAGTACAAGCCCAACTAAGCACAAGATTATCACAAAGATCTTAACCCCGATTTCACTGCTGTAAGAAAAGAGTATTAACTTCCTTTCATGAAGTGGATACATTTAGTACTGGTAACTTTTTGTTTTGCCAGTGCGCTGCAGGCTCAAAAGCACGAACCCGGTGAGATAACGCTTTTGGTTGGTACGTACACATCCGGAAAAAGCGAAGGGATTTATCTATATGATTTTGATACAACTTCCGGCGCAGCGATGTTGCAGCAAATTATTAAAGCTGAGGATCCTTCATACCTGGCAGTAGCTGCAGATTCCCGCCACTTTTATGCAGTAAATGAATCGGGAAAAGCCAAAGGTTTTGGAAAAGTAACAGCTTACGCTGTCGATTCCATAGCTCACTGGGTATCGTATCTTAACAGGCAGCCTTCTTTGGGAGAACATCCCTGTTACCTCTCGATCGACAATTCTGGTAGATGGCTTGCAGTTAGCAATTACAGTTCGGGAAACTTTTCCGTGATGCCGATAAATAATGATGGCAGCCTCGGTAGCAGGGCTGAAGTTGTTCAACATACCGGTCATGGAACTGACACGATTCGACAGGATAAACCTCATGTGCACAGTGCGGTTTTTTCACCTGATAATAAGTACCTGCTCGTGGCAGACTTAGGTTTAGATGAGCTTTCCGTTTATTCCTTTGATCAGCTAACGGGCAAGGTTGGGCGCAAATCAGTTACTAAAATTACTCCCGGCGGTGGCCCGCGCCATTTTGTTTTCAGTGAGTCGGGGCGTCATGTGTACGCCCTGGAAGAAATGAGTGGGATGCTGAATGTGTTCCGGTATCGAAAAGGTAAGTTACATTTTAAACAGCGGCTGTCGGCTGTTTCCAGCGGTTTCACCGGAAAAACAGGCGCTGCAGATATTCATCGTTCAGGAAAATTTATTTACAGCAGCAACCGCGGAGATGAAAATGCTATTGCGATCTTCTCAGCCAATAAAAAAGGTAAACTCCGGCTCGTTGGCCATCAATCAACACTGGGGAAGACACCAAGAAATTTTGTTATTGATCCTTCAGGCAAATTCTTATTAGCTGCAAATCAGAACAGCGACGAAATCGTCATCTTTAAGCGGGATATAAAAACCGGCTTGCTAACGGATAGCGGCAAACGCATAAAAACGCCAAACCCTGTTTGCCTCAAATGGTTGCAGGCGCCTACTCTTTAATGCTGTAGAGTTTCACCTGGTTTACTACATCATTCGTTTCAACGATGGGAATCCTTCCGCCAAAAGGCGCTTTAAGGCCGATCGCAAAATAATAATATCCACTGGTCGTGCGATTATCGGCATGGAACAGCGTCGGGAATGATCCATTGCTGCTGTTATTGGTGTCATAAACAAGAGAATTGAAACCTTGCCCGGCGGGGTCCTGCACATTCAGCCCGATCGTATTTGCGAGGATAATGCAAGACGCCTTGTCTTCAAAATTATTTTCGCGCAGGCCAAAAGGATCGATCTTTTGTTCCCATTCAAAATATTTTCCTGTAAGTACACCGCCGTCTACGATCTCCAGTTTAAAATGGTAATAGCCATTCGCATTTTTGTACTTCCACATATCCCCCAGGCGTGAATACAGATTATCTGACTCAAGGTTTCCGTTACGAATGGCCTGGAAAATATCCGTGAAAGTCGCACTGCCATTCTGGTTCAGCAATAAGTAATTGCCCGATGCGGGTGCCTGGTAATTCACCGGGAAACGATTGTTTTTGGCAACCGGAAGCGCATTGCAATACCGCCTGCCTAATTCCACATGCGCATTCGCGTCAAAATGAATAACATCAGCTGTAGTTAAACCTGCGGAACTAACGGTATAGGTGAAAGGCACTTCGTTGGGAATATCGTTAATAATATTCTGAAAAGAATTTCGTGTAGCATCTCCGCCAACCCAGCTTTGCACCATTTGCCCCAGGATAAACGGAAGGCTGTCATTGCCCGAATAATCCCGGATACTTCGGATAAAATTCTTCAGCAGGTCTTTATAATTAAGGGTATTGTCCAGGGCATCTGTTTCCCCCTGGTGCCATAAAAACGCGTCGATCTGGTAGCCATTGTTCTTCACCCACTTGATCCTTTCGGTGACATCGCGAAAGTATTCTGCATCGGTTCTCCAGGAATTTGATGGGTATTGGGAAGCAGACCAGGCAGAATTGCCGGCGCCACAGGGAACCAGCAACAATTCAATCTTACGCCCGGGATATTGCGCCTGTAATGAGTCGTAATAATAATTTAGAAACACGGAGCCGAAACTGATCTTATCCGTTTGCCTGGTATAATGGTAAGCACCATAGTACGTGAGCGGAATTACCTGCAGTTCCAGCGCGCCCCGTCCTAATTGCGAAAGGTTTTTGCCCGTCATATCCGGGAGGTTTTGCGGGCTACCGGAGCCGTAGTGCGTATTGCTTTGACCGGCAAGGAACACTGCTCGCTTGATGGGAATATCATTCTTAAGGCTTTCTACCTGTGCAGAAAGAGAATCCAGTCTTTTTATGGCGGCGCTCACACTCATCCAGCTGCTGCCATCATTGATATAAAATCCTGGCGAAACATTGCCGGCTGTATTAGTATTATAAACAATCATCCCTGCCACATGATTCGCAAGCGGGGCCGCTAAACTTGTTTGCTGCAGCGACACGCGCGGGACTAACAAGCCTTTATCCGTAGACGTGAGATCAAGTAACGCCGCAGCATTGGGGCTGTTTGTCCCGATGCCAACCTGGGAAAATGTAGAAATGGTCAGGAAAAGGGAAATGGTCAGGGTAAAAAATTTCATTGCATAAACTGGTTAATGAATACATTCATTTTATTCAGAAGGCAGGGATCGGGTAATCGTTTGACTGGTAATTTTTCTTGTTCGTGGCCGGGTTTCTACAAATATACTCTCAAAACGCGCTCCCAGATTGATTTTCGCTGCAAAAATTTCTGATAACCAATGAATAACATACTAGTTTTACAAAAAGATTTATATCAACTATCCCCCGGAAAAATGCGCCAACTGTTTTTTTTCTGCTTGCTGAGCTTGTCAATACCTCTGTTCGCCCAGCCAAGAACCGATCAATTACTTACGTCAATAATCCAAAATGATACCAGTATCGCGTTGAAGAGGGTTGTGGCAGATGTAGCAAAATACCGTGTACAAATTATTTACACCCAAATCAACCGCGATCAGCAAAACCGACCGCACTTTAGAAACTACTATTTTAATTATGATCCAAAGTTGTATTTCAATCCTGCGTCCATGGTAAAACTTCCGCTCGCCGCACTGTCTTTGGAAAAGTTAACTGCACTTCGTCAGCCAGGAGTGAATAAACAAACGAGAATGGCTATCGATAGCAGTTTTCCGGGGCAAAATGTAAGATTTACAGACAGCACTTCAGCCTCAGGTTATCCTTCCCTTGCGCAGTTTATCCGCAAGGCTTTTCTTGTAAGTGACAATGATGCTTACAACAGGATGTATCAGTTTCTTGGTCAGGAATACCTTCACAAAAAACTTTGGGAGAAAGGCTATACCTCCATCAGGATGCCGCGGCAATTCCGGGGTTATAGTTTTGAACAAAACCGGCAATCAAACCAGGTGCGCTTTCTGGATGAGAAAGGCAACGAATTATATCGTCAGCCCGCGGCTTATAATCCGCACCCACTCACATTCACTGAAGTCATAAAATTGGGGGAAGGTTATTATGACCGCAACGATTCACTGGTTCATCAGCCTATGGATTTCAGCATGCAGAACAATATCCCGCTGGAAGACTTTCAACAAATCCTGCAATCCATTGTTTTCCCTTCTTCCGTAAAAAGGAAACAACGCTTTAACTTCAGTAATGCTGATCAGCAATTTCTGCTGCAATATCTTTCTCAATTCCCCTCGGAAACGAATTATCCAAAATACGACAGCAGTAAATTTTACGATAGTTACCTGAAATTTTTCTTTCGCAATCCGGTCACAAAGCGGCTACCCGGCGATGTTAGGGTGTTTAATAAAGTGGGATGGTCATACGGCTTTCTCACAGATGTTTCCTACGTCGTGGATTTTGCTAATGGTGTTGAATATATGTTAGCGGCGACGATTTATGTGAATAGTGACGGCATTCTAAACGATGACAAATATGATTACGATGCAGTTGGGTACCCGTTTTTTTATGCGGTAGGGCAGGCTATTCATCAATATGAAATTCATCGGCACAGGAAAAAGATACCGGATCTGAATAACCTGAGAGTGATTTATGAACGCCGTGATCCACGCGATCAGCGACCACAAGTGAAGCTGGTGGATAATTAGCTTACCTATCTGCTGCGCCTCATTGTGCAGAAACTATTTTGGCATAATAATAGACCTGTTTGCTATAAACTTATAACTATGGATATTATCATTCAATCTTTAGGATTTAAAGCAGGAGACACATTAGAAAATTTTATCAGGGAGAAAGTTGGTGCGATAAAATCCGACAATATCGTGCGTGCCAATGTTACCTTGTTTAAAGGTCCCGCGGGAAATCCTGAAAATGATTATTGTGAGATTCGCCATGAAGTACCGGGAAATGATCATTTCGTTAAAAAGCAAAGTCAGTATTTTGAAACATCTGTGAGTGAATGTGTGGATGTATTAACGCAGATGGTCAATAAATCCCGCGACAAAAATGAAGGCCGCCGTAAAGCAGAATCTGCAGAGATCCAGGATGCATTATTAACCAACATTGATGATGCCGATGTGGACCTGGAAGATGTGGTAAAATAAATAGATGAATTATTCATGTTCAGGACAAACAATCGTTTGTCCTTTTTTAATGCCATCACTTCCGGGAGCGGGGAATTTTGTTTAACTTTCTTTTCAAAAAAATAACTCATGAAAAGACATGCTTTCGTTCTCCTGATGCTGCTTGTGCCGGGAGCTATTTATGCCCAGGATGCTGTAGATGCATCGGCAATGGAAAAGATCAGGAAGGAAGGATTGCAAAATTCCAAAGTGATGGATATCGCTTTTCACCTTACGGATGTTAGCGGCCCGCGTTTGACCAATTCGCCTGGTTTTTTTGCAGCCGCAAACTGGGCGAAAAATGAGTTACAGAAATGGGGATTTAGTAATACCGTCCTCGAACCCTGGGGTGAATTCGGCAAAGGTTGGGAATTGAAAAAATCCTACGTTGCTATGACAAGCCCATATTACAGGCCCCTGATTGCTTTTCCAAAAACCTGGACAAGCGGAACCGGGCAAAAATCTGCTGAAATTATTGTTGTAAAAGCGGCAGATTCCGCGGCGCTCGAGGCATATCGCGGTAAACTAAAAGGAAAGCTAGTGATGCTGTACAGGAACGACACCCTAAAACAAACATTTGCGGCTGATGCTAACCGTTATACCGATGAAGTATTAACGAAAATGGCCAATGCAACGATGCCTGCACCGCGGCCGGTAATTACGGATACGGCCGAACAACGGAAGCGGCGGGAAGCGATGGCCCGTAATCGCGGACCGATCACCGTTGCCACAAGACTACGGGATATGGCTGCGCAGGAAGGCGCTGTTGCCGTATTTAGTATGGTAACCCGCGGCCATGACGGCACTTTGTTTGTGCAGGGTGGCGGTGCCTACGGAGGCAAAGACCCCGAAAACTTTCCGGATATCATGCTGGCTATGGAAGATTATATGAGCCTGGTTCGCCTTGCCTCCAGCGGCATTCCCGTAAAATTGGATGTTGATACTAAAGCTGATTTCCAAAACAAAGATCTTAAAGGATACAATGTGATTGCTGAACTCAAAGGAAGCGATTTAAAAGACGAGATCGTTATGCTGGGCGGCCATCTCGATAGCTGGCAAGGCGCTACCGGGGCAACCGATAACGCTGCCGGCTGTGCTGTGATGATGGAGGCTATGCGAATCATCAAGGCTTCGGGCCTTCAGCCACGAAGAACCATTCGCCTCGCGTTGTGGAGTGGGGAAGAGCAAGGATTGCTGGGTTCGAGGAACTATGTAAAAACACATTTTGCAGATCCCCAAAACATGGCATTGAAACCGGAACACAGCAAGATTTCCGCCTATTACAATCTCGATAACGGAACGGGAAAGATCCGGGGAATCTATCTTCAGGGAAATGAAAAACTGCGCAGCACTTTTACGGAATGGCTAAAGCCTTTTAATGACCTCGGCGCACAAACGGTTACGATTTCCAACACAGGTGGCACAGATCACCAGGCGTTTGACGCGGTTGGAATTCCCGGGTTCCAGTTTATCCAGGATGAAATTGAGTATAATACCAGAACACATCATACGAACATGGATAGTTACGATCACCTGATCGCTGCTGATCTGCAACAGGCAGCTACGATCGTAGCGGCATTTGTAATCAACACCGCAAATCGTAGCGAGAAACTTCCACGTAAAGACTTGCCAACAGTAAAATAATGGTAGAATGGATAAAAAAGATCCGCTATAATCGAGCGGGTCTTTTTTTATGTCCGAAAAACTCCGGGTTAAATTTTTCCGGACAAGTACAAAGCTGCCAACAGAATGGCCAGTCCAATCATTAATAACGCCATAGCTTTAAGCCTTTGTTTGCGCAACTCTTCATCCCGCGCTTCATCGAGATAATACAGGTTTTGCCCGGAAGGTTTAAATACGCCCTGCCTCACCATTCTCTCAAAAATAAATGAAGGCCGGATATGTTGCTCAGGCGCAATGGCACGCTCAGGTGTTGTTGCACCAGCTTCGCGGAAGCGGCGAACCATTCTCTTTTTTCTTGCCATGATGGCGATTGCAGCAGTACTCATACCTAAATATAAACAACAGGGCTGATGTCCTGCTGTAAAAAATTATGGGTGGTGATTATTTCATACGGCGGAATTTTTCACCACAACCTTCGATACATTGCGGACGCAAATGCAAACTGTCGGCAGTTAACGAAACAACGGTCATCTGGAATGAGTTGGAACCGCCACTGACAACGATATGTTCCGCATCTTTCAGGCGATAGTTTTTTAATTCCGGATTATCAGTGTCCTGAAAACTACTGTCCGCGCCAAATATGATGGTTCGCTTATGGGCAGGATCTGCAGGCTGCCAGTTCCCATGCCCGTCGCCGATATCAATTAATGCCGATGTCATCTCCCAGCTACCGGTTAGTGTTGTTGAAGGAGTCGATTGTAGTTTATTCTGGCATCCCACTCCGGTTAATATGGCAACGGCGGCAATTACAAAAAGTTTCAACGATAATAGTTTAGTGATAAATGAGCCACGTGAATTTCTTCATCACGCTATCTCAAATTTATCAATTAATTTACCGCTATGAAAAATTTCATCAGCAGTTTATTTTTATGCGGGTTGATTTCTCCGGCCTTTGCCCAGTTTGTACAAAAGCCAAACGATCCGGTTGACTGGATCAATCCGTTGATGGGCACCGACTCCAAGGTTGACCTGTCGAACGGAAATACGTACCCTGCGCTGGGGTTGCCCTGGGGAATGAATATGTGGACGCCACAGACGGGCAAGATGGGGGATGGCTGGCAATATCAATATGCGGCTGATAAGATCCGAGGCTTTAAACAAACGCATCAGCCCTCGCCGTGGATGAACGATTACGGTCAGTTTTCCATCATGCCGCTTACGGGAAAACTCCGTTTTAACCAGGATGAACGGGCAAGCTGGTTTTCGCACAAGTCTGAAACGGTACATCCCTATTATTACAGCGTTTACCTGGCAGACCATGATGTTACAACAGAAATCGCGCCCACTGAACGGGCAGCCCGCTTTAGGTTTACCTTTCCCAAGACAGATAGCGCTTACGTTGTACTGGATGCTTTTAATCGGGGTTCTTATGTAAAAATTATCCCTGCTGAGAAAAAAATCATCGGTTACAGCAGCCGTTACAGCCGGGGTAAAATGCCCGGCTTTAAAAACTATTTCGTGCTCCTGTTTGATAAGCCTTTTAAATTATCTGCTGCATGGCATGCAAATAGTTTAGCAAAAGATACATTGGAATACCAGGCCGATCATGTTGGGGCCATCGTTGGTTTCGATACGAAAAAAGGTGAGCAGGTGAACCTGCGTGTGGCATCTTCTTTTATCAGTTTCGACCAGGCAGAAATCAATCTGCGCGAGATCGGCAACGATGATTTCAATACAGTAAAATCCAAAGGAAAGGCTATCTGGAATAATACGTTAAACCGTATCCAGCCTGAAGGCGGCACGATCGACCAGATGCGTACTTTCTATTCCTGTTTTTATCGCACCTTATTTTTTCCAAATAAATTATATGAAAAAAATGCCGCCGGCATGATCGTGCATTACAGTCCTTATAATGGCAAAACGCTGCCGGGGTATATGTTTGGCGGAACAGGTTTTTGGGATACGTTCCGCGCTTTATATCCTTTCCTTAATCTTGTATACCCGGAAATCAATAAAGAAATGCAGGAAGGCCTGATCAATGATTATAAAGAAGGTGGCTGGTTGCCGGAATGGAGCAGCCCTGGTTATGCGGATATCATGATTGGAAATAATTCTGCTTCGGTGGTGGCCGATGCATACACAAAAGGATTGCGCGGTTATGCGATTGATACCCTGTATGCCGCTTTGTTACACGGCGCCAACAATGAAGGCCCGGTCAGTGCCGTTGGGCGTAAAGGCGTTGATTATTACAACCGGCTCGGCTATGTGCCTTATGATGTAAACATCAATGAGAACGCGGCACGTACGCTGGAATATGCCTATGACGATTTTAGTATTTTTCAATTGGGGAAACAATTAAAGCGGCCTTCGGCAGAACTGAGTATCTACGCGAAACGAGCGATGAACTACAAAAATTTATTTGATGCAGAATCTAAGCTGATGCGGGGGAAAAATGCAGACGGAAAATTCCAGTCGCCTTTTAATCCTTTTAAATGGGGGGATGCATTTACAGAAGGTAACAGCTGGCACTACAGCTGGAGTGTTTTCCACGACATCAATGGACTGGTAACGCTCATGGGTGGACCGAAGCAATTCGTGGGCATGCTGGACACGGTTTTTAATTTGCCACCATCTTTCGATGAAAGCTATTATGGCGAAGTGATCCATGAGATCCGGGAAATGCAAATCGCGAACATGGGCCAGTATGCACATGGCAATCAGCCGATCCAGCACATGATCTATCTCTACAATTACGCAGGTGAACCCTGGAAAACACAATACTGGGCGCGCGAAACGATGAACAGGATGTATAAACCAACACCAGATGGGTATTGCGGTGATGAAGACAATGGCCAGACTTCTGCATGGTATGTTTTTTCCGCGCTCGGCTTTTATCCTGTTTGTCCGGGCACGGATCAATATGTTTTAGGAGCACCGTTATTTAAAAAAATTACCCTGAATTTCAATAACGGTAAAAAATTCGTCATTAATGCACCGGCAAATAATGCAGAAAATAAATATGTCAGCAGCGCCATGTTGAATGGAAAAAATTATGACCGTAACTGGCTAAACCATTTTGAGATCAGGAATGGGGGAGCGTTCAACATACAGATGTCTGATAAACCCAATATGCGGCGCGGAACCGGCCCCGATGCTTATCCTTATTCTTTCAGCACAGATCCTTCCAATGCAAAATATCTAAAATAAAATTTTGTTGGAATGCAAAAACTCAGCTTTTATATTTCAACTGGCAGCGATTGCAATAGTAGGTTTTGCGTTTCGTTTTGCCGATGATGCCAACATGGAAATCGATGTCATCGCGCGGGCAAATTTCCTGCTGGTAGGCCTCCCAGTTATCCCCGAAAATACCGGCCTTGCGTTCTTTTAAAAAGATCTTGCCGTATGCACGAAGGTCTTTTAACAAGGCTGTTATTTTGGTCGCAGGAATGTCTGCGACTTTGGCTAACGGATGCAACCCGACACGAAAAAGTACTTCCACGCGAATGATATTTCCGACGCCTGTAAAAACATCCTGGTTCATTAACAGGTCACCAATATAAGCTTCACCGTGTACTTTCATCAATTCTTTAACGTGGGCGGCATTCCACTTCGGGTCCATAATGTCAGTCCGCCAATCGTAAACGTCTTCTAGTTTTTCTTTAATGAACTTCGCTTCCACAACGTAAAAATTGACTTCATCTTTACCAAATTTCAGGAAAAAACTGGCATTCACTTTCTTTGTTTCATTAACCAGCACGGAGCCAAACAGGCGCAGGTGGATGCGCACCGTTCCTTTTGGGAAGATCAGTAACAAATGCTTTCCCCAGGTTTTAATTTCTTTGAGCTGCTGGCCTTTTAACCAGGCTGTTTCCATCTTCGTATAGCCGCCTGCAGCAGTGACTTTTTTCCGGGAAAATGGTTCCAGTTTTTCTTTAAGAATGATGAGTGATGGGCCTTCAGGCATATTTTTATTCATCTGTTCAAAATATCATGCCAGCAAGGGTTTGTTATAACTTGGCATGTTTTTTCCCATTGTTCAATAAACAATTATCATGAAAGCAATCTGGACAGGTTCCATCGGCTTCGGACTGGTAAATATTCCGGTAAAAATGTATAGCGCTGTAGAAGAAAGTTCCCTTGGATTGGATATGCTGGATAAAAAGGACCACGCCAATATCAAATATAAGCGCGTTAATGAACACACCGGTAAGGAAGTGGCGTGGGAAAACATCGTGAAGGGCTATCTCGTGAATGAAAAATACGTTGTGGTAGACAAAGAAGATTTTGAAAAGGCCAGTCCGGAGAAAACAAAGCATATTGAGATCACGCAATTTGTAAAGGAAACAGAAATCGACAGCACTTATTTTGAAGCGCCATATTACCTGGAGCCCGAAAAAACAGGTGTACGGGCTTACGTATTGCTTCGGGAAGCGCTGCAGAAATCAGGTAAGGCAGGCGTAGGATTATTTGTAATGCATAACCGCGAGCATCTCTGTATCATTAAAGCGCTGGATGACGTGATCGTGGTTAACAGGATCCGGTTTGCCCAGGAGATACGCTCACCAAAGGAATTAAATCTTCCTGCAACTAAGAGTAAACCGGCAGAATTAAAGATGGCGATCAGCCTTGTTGACCAGCTGACAGAGAAATTTGATGTGTCTAAATATAAAGATGATTACACAGAAAAACTGATGAAGATCATCAATGCAAAAGCGAAAGGAAAAGCAACACCGTTTAAGCCGATGAAGGTGGTGCATTCAAAAACAAAAGACCTCATGGAGCAGTTAAAAGCGAGCCTTGGTCCTTCTAAAAAGAAAGCATCTTAGTGAAATATTGTTATGGCAACAGCAAAGAAAACATTGGACATCAAAGTTGGTAAAGAAGTTGTGGTAATTAGTAACCCGCAGAAAATTTACTGGCCGGAACAGGGCTATACAAAAGGGGATGTAGTGGCATATTACGAAAAAATGGCGCCCTATATTTTGCCCTTTATTAAAGATCGCCCGCTATCGCTGAAACGTAATCCGAATGGTATTAAAGACAAAGGATTTTTTCATAAAGATGCCGGAGAAGATGTGCCCGATTATATTGAAGTATTTAAAGTGACCAGTGAAAGTAATGGTAAAGTCATCGATTATATCGTGTGCAATAACAAAGCAACCTTACTTTATCTGGCCAATCTTGGCTGCATCGAAATTGATCCCTGGAACAGCACGCAGAAAAAACCGGATCATCCGACATGGATGGTAATAGATATCGATCCTTCAGATAGCAATCCATTTACACAGGTAGTGGACGTTGCGCTGGCAACCAAAGCAATTCTTGATAAGGCTGGACTAGCCGCTTATTGTAAAACTTCCGGATCAACGGGATTACACGTGTATGTTCCGATGAAAAATAAATATCCTTTCGAAGAAGTAAAGGAATTTGCCAAACTGGTCGCAACAAAGGTTCAGGAACAATTGCCGAAAATCAGCACGCTAGAAAGATCATTGAGCAAACGCGGACCAAAAATATATATTGATTATTTACAAAACCGCAACAGCCAGACTATTGCCGCTGTGTATAGCCTGCGTCCTGTTGCAGCAGCATCCGTATCAACCCCAGTGCTTTGGGAAGAAGTTGCTCATTCACTTGATCCTGCACAATTCAATCTAACCAATATATTCGAACGCGTGGAAAAATACCCTGATTTATTTAAAGAAGTACTGACGGGCAGTTCTAACCTTGGTGCCGCCATGAAATTATTGGGGTAATAGAAACAATCACTGCGCACAGGCATCCCTTTTGGCCGCATTTAAATTCCCTTTATATAGCCACTGAAACTAATGGCGTCCCTGAAATTGCTGATAACCGTGAGCGTTGCTGCACCGTTTGAGAATAACGTGAGGTCTATTCTGCTTGTGGATTGTTGATCCTGTACGCTCATCGCAACATTCCAGTTGCCTTTTTTTGCCGGACTAAAACTATAAGTAAAATTTGTGGAGGTAAACATGATCCCGGCGTCACCTTGCGTGATCGGAGCCGACCTTGCCACACCAAAGTAAGGCAGGTAAACAACAAGGCTGTCATTTTTCAGTTTGAGATCATATGGTGACGTCAGCATCCTGGTACTACCACGCATGGGGCTAACCGATGTTGCCACAAAAACGAAATCTCGATTTTCCAGTTTCGTCCTGATGTTTGCCGACTTTGCATCCTGGTTAACAGAACTTGTTGCACAGGATGCGAAAAGCATGATTGCGATGAAAAAATAACCCGTTTGTTTCATGAATCATGGAGAACAAAATAGGTGCCACGGGGCGCAGGAGGGCGTTAATTAACAGCCTACTTCTTTTTTTGGCCGCGGGTTTTCGGTTTTCCGTATTTTTTCATCATCTTATCTTTACGGCTCATCGTGAAATTTACTTTACTGTTTTTAGCAGATTTGACGTGGAATGCAGGTCCAACTTCCTCCTTTTTTGGCAGCTTCACCTGGATCTCTTTCATATAAACCTTCGGCATTTCGTCTTCCGTCAAAACGGTAGAAATGGCGACGTCTTCAGGCCAGTTGAGTACAGGAACATCCATATTCATCAGCTCCTGGATATTCTCCAGCGATGGCATTTCCTTTTCAGTTACCATCGTGATCGCAATGCCTCTCCTGGCTGCCCGCCCGGTGCGCCCGATGCGGTGCATGTAATTTTCAGGGTCGTCAGGCGTATCAAAATTGATAACATGGGTGATATTGTGGATGTCGATACCGCGCGAAACAATATCAGTTGCAATGATAAACCGGTAATTGCCTTCCTGTAATTGTTTAACGGTGTTGAAGCGATGATTTTGCTCTTTGTTAGAATGGATAACGCCGGCCTGTTCCGGAAAAAGTGGTTCTAATTCTGCAAACAATTCGTCCGCAAGTTTTTTGCTACCTGTAAATACCAGTACTTTGGTCATGCCGGAGTCGGTTGCCAGCAAGGATTTCAGCAGGTTAACTTTCGAGTGGAAATTTGCAGCCACGTAAACCTGTTGTTCGATATTTTCCAATGCCGTTCCGGAAGGAGCGGCTTCTATCTTTACCGGGTTATTAAAATATTCCTGCATCAGCGATTCTACCTCCGGTATTAATGTCGCTGAGAACAGCAGGTTTTGCCTTTTTGCGGGAAGAAGATCGAGGATGCTTTTTAATTGGGTGCGGAAACCGAGGTTAAGCATTTCATCCACTTCATCTATCACCAGTCTTTTTATGGATTTCAATTTTACAGAGCCATTCATTGCAAGGTCGAACAAACGTCCCGGCGTAGCCACGAGAATATCCACTTTGGTTTCCACAGCCAGTTTCTGCGTATTGATATTGACACCGCCATACACACCAACAGTTACCACGTTCATGTAAGTGGTTAACGATTTTACTGCCTCAACCACTTGCGCCACCAGCTCCCTTGTAGGGACAAGGATGAGCATTTCAGGATCATTTGATTTTGTAAACTTCCATAACCGCAGGCAGGGAAGAAGATAGGCGATGGTTTTACCGGTTCCGGTTTGCGCGATACCGCATACATCTGCACCCGACATCACAACCGAAAATGCCTTCTGCTGAATCGTGCTTGGTTCCGTGAAGCCAAGATCGGCGATGGCATTGCGCAGTGCGGTATTCAGGTTAAGATCGTTAAAGGTCATTGTGGGGACGAGTTGTGAAGCACAAAAGTAATTAAGATAATCGGGATGGTCTATTGTGAGCGCGTCGCTTGTTATCTTTGCCCAATGAATATACCAGTTGAAGATTTTAACGACCTGATTAAAAACCGTCGATCCGTTTTTCCTTCGCAGTTTGTACAAGGAGAAACCGTTCCGGAACATATTGTTAAGCAAATTCTCACAAATGCCTGCTGGGCGCCGAATCACGGACAAACAGAACCCTGGCATTTTACAGTGTTCAGCGGCGAGGGCCTGAAGAAATTGGCAACATTCCAGGGGGAATTGTACAAAGCAGAAGCTGGTGACGCTTTCAAGCCAGCCGTGTATGAAAAATTTCAGCAACAACCGCTAAAGGCTTCTCATATTATTTCTCTCGGCATGAAACGCACCACAACTAAAAATATTCCGGAGATTGAAGATATAGAAGCGGTATCCTGCGCCGTGCAAAATATGTATCTCACCACAACCGCCTACGGCATCGGTGGTTACTGGACAACCGGCGGCGTAACCTACCGGGAATCTGCTAAGGAATTTTTCGGTTTGGAAGCCCAGGATAAACTGCTTGGCTTTTTCTACCTGGGAATAATAGCTGTACCCTCATTACCCGGGAAAAGAAGCCCGATCGAAGAAAAAGTGAGCTGGGTTAACGGCTAACTACTTCTTGATAAAACGGATTTGTTCCCGGACCAACCCATCACTGATGTCTGCAATGTAAAATCCTGGAGGCAATTCGCTCAGTGGCAATTGTTGCATTCCCGAACCCTGCAGTTTAAATTGTTTCAGTTTCACACCTTTCACATCAAAAACACTCAGGGTGCCGTTGATGAAAAAATAATCGCTGGATAAATTTAATGTGGCGCCTACCGGGTTAGGGTAAACGCTGAACATTCCTTTTGATGTAAAATCTGCGGAGCGGATCTCACTATAAGAAAAATTATTGTTTTGATCTTTCTGGCGGAGCCTGTAATAGTTGGTACCCGGCAACGGTGCAGGATCGGTGAATGTATAACTGGCGCCACTTCCGTTTATGGAAATTGAAGCCTGTTCAGCGATACGGGAGAATGTACGGCCGTCTGCACTTCGTTCAACATCAAAACCTGCGTTATTCGTCTCAGACTGTGTCTTCCAGGAAAGCAACACTTTACCGGCATTTTTAGTAACATGAAAATCCAGGCCTGTAACCGCGAGAACAGTGATATTTCTTTTATAGTTAAGCATCCATTCGTACACATTCTGGCCGTTTTCCCTGAAGTTTAAATTGTACGTCGCAGACCAGGCGTCATGCGAGTTGCTCACAAATATGGACTTTTTTGCGAGAGGAGTTGGTGGAGTGGGTGCGCCATTAATATTGACGATGTACTGGTTAGTGTACATCACCGGAACAGTTGGATCACCATCATTGTGAGTTGCCCACACTGCCACGTTTGCCCCCGCGATTGTTCTTCCATAGCCCTGATCGGGCCAGCCCGCGCCGCAAACAGGAACGATCGCAGCAACCCGGCTCGCCTGGTAACTACTGATTCCGCAGTATTCCCAAACCACGCCGCCGCCCATGCTCAGTCCGGTTAGATAGATCCGGTTAATATCCACACGGTAATTCTGGGAAACATAATTGATAATATTATCGATCTCTACAGGTCCGGGCCAATCAACAAATTGCGGCGAGATCACAATGTACTTGTAAGTGCTTCCTCCATTAGTAAATGATGTGGGAAATATGCCCTGGTTGATTTGTTTAGGAGTACCGTTGTTTAACACTCTGGATAGTTGCGTTGTTCCATCACCACATTCCCCTAAACCATGTATGAATAAAATCAATGGATATGTCTGCAAACTGGCAGGATTATAACCCTGAGGTAGATATTCATAATAACCTTTAGACATGGTAGTCATAGAAACGTACCTGGCTGTTTGCACCTGGGCATTTGCTGACATAACCGCTACCCACATGCATAAAGCAAGGCATACCTTTTTAGGAAATTGCATTTTAAAACTTTTAATGATGAAGGGAGGCAGAGGGAAGCGAAATTCAAACGGTACAGGCCATGCTAAGGGCAATTTTTATGCCATGGACCAGTAATATTTCCCAATAAAAATAAAAAAAAAGGATGATAAGGAGATAGCCATTATTTTGCAGGCAAATAAAATGTATGATCAGGCTTGAAGCTTTTGAACGAAAGGATTTTGCACAATTGATTGGATGGATTCATGATGAAAAGCTCCTCATGAACTGGTCAGGCTCTTTATTTCGCTTCCCACTAACAGAGGAAAGCCTTGACTGGTACCTGGAAGACACGAATATCAACGGGGTATCGTCAGCCTTTGTTTACAAAGTGGTGGACGATGAAACTTCAGCAGTGGTTGGCCATATTTCGCTGGGCGGAGTGAGCTGGAAAAACAGGTCGGGCCGCATCAGCAGGGTATTGGTAGGAGATAGTAGCGCCCGTGGAAAAGGTATTTGTCAGCAGATGATAAAGGCTATCTTAAAATTTGGATTCGAAGAGCTCAAACTGCACCGTATCACGCTCGGAGTATATACAGATAATGTTTCCGCAATCCGTTGTTACGAAAAAGCCGGTATGATCACGGAAGGTATTTCCAGGGATACACTTTATTATAACGGGCAGTTCTGGAGCAGCGCTGAAATGAGTATGCTGGAAGAAGAATGGCAGAAGATTTCCTTGCAGGATACTAAATAAAAAGAGCTCCCAACACGGAGCTCCTTTATTACAATAGTATTTTAAGTTTATCTGCGATTGAAGCCACCACGGTCGCCATCATTACGAGTGCCGCCGCCGCGATTAAATCCTCCACCAGAATTGCCATTACGGAAACCCCCGGATCCACCCGTTGGAGCACGTTCTTCTGCTTCTTTCACCACTAATGGTTTCTTACCAAGCGACATATCATTTAAACTTTCAATGGCGTCCAACGCTTCCACGCGATCCGTCATTTCTACAAATCCAAATCCCTTACTCTTGCCGGTTTCACGGTCCATGGCTACTTTAGCCGATACGGTAGTGCCGAATTTCTCAAAAATCTCCATTAATTCAGCGTCATCTAGGTCATAGGGCAGGCCAGCTACAAAAATTTTCATCAGGTGTTATTTTTTGTAAAAATAGCGCTCTTATGGTTATTTTTTTTAAATTTTATTTATGCCGCACAAACGCTTTTTTAACCCGTAAAAGAATATAGAGAACCTAAAAGACTGGGGATCGCGATTTGTTTCCAATTGCCAGGCGACAATACTGCTTAACAAGCAGTTACCAAATATTTTTATTCAAAAAGTAATTATTTTGATAATTTGTCTTAATATTGCAGAACAAGATTAACAAGCCTCTAAGCTAAGCATGTAATCATGCATTCCCTCCAATTCTTCTGAAGAAAGTTTATCCATTTTTTTGTCGAAAGAGCCACTTTACTTATCTCTTTAAACTTTTTTTATGCAAGAAAAAATTACTTTCTCGCAGCGTAGCCTTGTCAAATTCAAGCTAGCTGCCTTCTTCAGCCTTATTTTAAGTTCCTGTTTTTTAGTAACAAACGCGCAAACGGCCTGTCCGAATTCCGTGCTGTTGTTTAATGAGAACTTTGGCACCGGGACAACGATCACTTCCCACCCGGATGTTTTCAACCTTATTTTTTCACCATCAGGCGGCTTGAATGATGGCTATTATCGTGTGGCAAACAATACTTTGCAGCGCGGTGACTGGCATAACGCCCCGGATCATACATCAAATGATGTCGACGGTAAAATGTTGTTGGTGAATGGAGTTCCGGGAGCATTTTATCAGAAAGAAATCGCCAGTACACCTGCAGGATTCTTACCAGGCATGTATAATGCTTCTCTGTTCCTGATCAACTGCGATGTAATTGGCGCCTGTTCTTTTAACCCCGTATTACCAGTGGTTACATTAACAGTGGAATACAATACCAGCCCGACTTCCACTACAGGTTGGATGCCGCTTCAAACCATCACTGCAAATGGCGTTGCACAATATGCTACACCAACATGGGTGCCATTGAGCGGATCATTTACCTTGTCGGTTCCTGCGAGAAGGTTCCGGTATACATTGTCAGATAATAATGCATTGGCTGATTGCGGTAATGATTATGCACTGGATGACATCAGCTTGTCGGCCTGCCCGGTTGGCGGCCCGTTGCCTGTTTCTTTCGTTGGAATTGCAGCTACTCAAAAAGGGGCTGCAGTCAGCATCAGTTGGAGCACCTCATCTGAGCAAAACAATAAATCATTTGACGTGGAAAGAAGCAATGATGGCGGGGCAACCTGGCATTTCGTAGGTTCAGTTGCCGGCAGCGGTAACAGCAACTCAATTAAAAATTATGCTGCCAATGATGCCAAACCCGCAGTGGGCGTAAATCTTTACCGTGTTAAGCAAGTGGATACTGACGGAAATTTCCGTTTTTCCAACATTGCAAAAGTGGAGATCGTCATCAACAAAACGGAGATCAGCGTATTGAGCAACCCGTTCGTGACGAATATCACGGTAGATTTCCTTACAGGCAAATCGCAGCTCCTTACAGTGAAACTGGTTGACCTTGCTGGTAAACTGGTAGCTACTGAAAGATGGAATATTGCTAAAGGCAGCAGTAGAAAATATTTCGAAAATGTAAACGGCCTCAACCGCGGGATGTACATCATCAGCATCCTGGATGAAAATGGTAACATACTTTACAACAACAAACTGATGAAGCAATAATTTGGATAGACGGTTGATAGATTTATAGTTGAAAAGGGCAGTAGCAATACTGCTCTTTTTTCATATGCGGAAATATGCATAAACGCTTAGAAATTAAAATAAAGTTTAATATCTTGGTTTTATTCAACTACCCGCTTATGACAACAAAAGAATCCCTAACCTGGTTTAAGCAAACCTTTTCTAACCAGCTCAGCACCGCTACCGCTAATACACCATTTAGCATCGACCTGCTTTCTGCAATTGCCTGCCAGGAAACCGGTTATATATGGAGCAGCATGGCCGGCAAAATTCCCCTCGACCAGATTGCCCTGCTCGCCGTTGGCGATACACTCGACGCACCCAATCGCCGCGCCTTCCCCCAAACCAAAGCGGCCTTATTAAATGAACCGGGTGGTGCTGCCATGTTTACGATCGCACGCGACTGCCTGGTAGGCATGTCGAAATTTATTACCTCCTACAAACCTGCGGCTAGTAACCCGAATAAATTCTGCCACGGCTTCGGCATATTCCAATACGACCTGCAACATTTTAAAGATCACCCGGATTATTTTCTGAAGAAGAAATGGGCGGACATTGATGCCTGTTTTGCTCTCTGTATAGATGAGTTAACTGAAGCTAAAAAACGCCAGGGATGGAAGTCCAAACTTGCACTGACAGACGAAGAGAAAGTGTATGTAGCTATAGCGTACAACAGGGGTACGGCCAATCTCAGCAAGGGTTTCAAGCAAGGCTATCAATCTCCGGACGGCAGGTTTTATGGCGAAAATATATTTGAATATATGCGTATGTCGGCTGGGATTCCGGTTACAGGAAATGCTGTAACAACCAATGCAGGACCGGCACCATTACCACCTGTTACGACTGTGGTTCCTGACAAAAAAATCTACGAGGTGAAGATCACCAGTTCGAGTTTGAACTTACGCGCAGAACCCAGGATTCCCCGCGATAAACCTTCATCAAATATTCGCGCCGTGTTGCCCAACGGGCACCTGGTAAATTTGCTTTCCGGTAAAATTTCGGATAAATGGGTAGAAGTAGACACAAGCCTGAATGGCGGCTACTTTCGGGGTTATGTGTCTAGCGAATTTCTTAATCTCGTGAAAACGGCAACTTCCATTCCATTAGTGATTCCGGCAGTTAATAATCCAACCTCGGGCATCATGGAAGTATATATGCCGCGGAAAGCCGGCACTATTACAAAACGCACAGACCCCGCGACGGCTCATTCACTTAACGAACCCTGGCAGCCGGTGCGGAAATCTAATCAAAATCCTGATTTGTTGAAAGCCGACCTTATCAATATTATTTCCTGGCTGAATGTAGAAAAGCCTTCAAATAAACGTTACCAGTCGGTGAACGGAAGTACATTCTGTAATATCTATGCCCACGATTATTGTTTCCTGGCAGGTGTTTATTTGCCCCGCGTTTGGTGGACGCAAAGTGCGATTGCGAAGCTGGCGCAAAATGAGCCGGTTGTTCCCCTGTATGGCAATACCATTGAGGAAATGCGCGCGAATAGTTTATATCGTTGGTTAAATGATTTCGGCGACCGCTTTGGCTGGCGGCAAACCGGCGACTTAAATAAATTACAGAATGCCGCTAATATTGGTGCGGTTGCAATCATTATTGCGCGTCGTGTCCAGGATGGGAAATCCGGTCATGTAACGATCGTCGCCCCTGAAACCGAAGCCGTTAAAGCGAAGCGCGATGCGATCGGAACAGTGGTTGCGCCCGTTCAAAGCCAGGCTGGAGTGCGCAATTTTAATCTCTCAACAGGGCAATTGAATTGGTGGCTTTCGGAGCAATTTGCTGCATTCTCTTTTTGGGTACATGCATAATCGCTTTTACCGTGAACTTATTTTGCGTAAATTTTGTTAGCAATCTTTCGTTTAAGCGCGTCGCAAAAATAATATCATGGCAAAACAAAATTTTAAAAACCATATCCGGTTCTATTGGCCGCACCATTTCGTTTTCTATCCGTTGATCGCCTTCCTTGTTGTGCTGGGCATACGTGGCTATTTCATTGATGATGTGCATTATCATGAATGGCTTGCTGTGGCCATTTTCGCGTTGTTACTCGGATGGCTTTCTTATATGATGCGCCAGCATTATGCCCTGACCTTACAAAACAGGATGGTCATAACGGAAATGCGGCTACGCTATTATCAACTCACGCAACAACGGCTGGAAACATTTGAAAAGGAGCTGAGCTTCGGACAAATAGCCGCACTGCGTTTCGCTTCCGATGAGGAATTACCTGCGCTGTTAAAAAGAACGGTTGCAGAAAAATTATCCCCGACAGATATCAAAAGATCCATTCAACACTGGCTGCCAGATAACCTGCGGGTATAAAAAAAGTCCTGCAGATTCTGCAGGACCATAATTTTTCAACCGCTCGTCAATTACCTTTTAAGCAATACCTTGTTGGGGTTGATGCCTGGTGCGATGGAAATGCTGAATTTCTTTACACCTGCACTCGTGAAGCAAACGAGCGCTCCCGAAGAAAAATAATTTTTTGCATCAGATACATACACGTCGCCGTTTTGCTCATCGATATCAACACCGTAAGTAGCCTGGATCACGGTACCATCCGTAACAAATTCATTGCGGACCACGGTATTTGTAGCGGTGTTGTACAGCTTGATACCAGGCGCTCCGTAAGTATTGTAGAGATAAGCGATATCTCCGGAGATGCGGATATGCGTGTATTGAAAACTTGCTGCAGGAAGTGTCGCCTTTAATGTATTCGTTGTGCTGTTGATAACAGAAATACCAGCTGTAACGGTGGCCGAACCAAAAATCCCATAAGCAGATACATACACATCACCGGCGCTGTTTACTGCGATCTTATTTGGATTAACGCCTACCTTGATTTTTTTAACCTCCAGTTCTGTACCCAGGTCGATCACAGAAACGGTCGAGTCGGGCGTTGCATTAAGGCCGCCGGAATTCGCAACATAAAGATAATTTCCGGTTGTAGCGATACCTTCGGGATTGGGTCCAACCGGGATAACTTTCGTGATATTGAGCAAATTTGTGTCGATCACATTTACGGTACCATCAAAAGCAGATACGTACACTTTTCCTTTCGTGCCAACTGCATAACGCGGCTGGCGTTTAACAGCGCCATTCAACACATCTATTCTCTTCAACAGTGCGCCTGTAGCAGCATTGAGCACCGTTACCTGGCTGCTCACATTCATTACGATATATAATTTCCCGCCGTAAATGATCATGTCATTTCCCGTATCACCTAGTCCGGCCGCACCGGGGTTTTGCTGAAGAAAATAATCGCCGGAAAATGCGCTGCTTGTCAAATTATAGAAACCGAGTTTGGTGTTGTTGCCACCAAAACTGCCTTCGCTTAAAACATAGGCACCACTTGCAGGCGGCAGCACCGGACTTACGGGTGCGTCATCTTTTTTACAGGATTGGAAAGCGAGAGATGCAGCGACCAGCATCACGAAGAGATTTTTTTTCATGTTGTTTTTTTATGTGTATGATTTTTAGAAGAAGGGTTAAAACCAACGGCGATTCCGGCGCGAAAATTAAACCCCGGCATTGGGTAATATTTTATGATCTCGTATTGAGTGTTGAAAAGGTTATTGAATTCGGCAATGAGTGTATAAGAACAATTCTTTTTTGAAGTCCAGGCATAGTGCACATTCACATCCTGCGTAGCCCAGCCCTGGAGCCTGTTTTCGGTAGTCGGATCTCCGAGGCGATAACGCAAAGCGGAAAATATCCCGTTATATCCTGCTCCGAATTTCCCACGGTTGACAAAGAGATTAATACTTCCGGAATGCTTCGGCGTGTAAGGCAACTGCGTATTGTATAAACCGGAAGACTTATCTGACACGTCTTTGGCCAATTGAAATGTATAATTGCCGCGCAATGTCCAGGAGATTTTTTTCCCGGAGAAAGAACGAATCGCTAGTGCGGCATCGAGTCCGCGGATATCAACCTTACCAATATTCATCATACTCCACTGGTAAAGATTTAACCGCGGCACTGCCAGGATCTTATCTTTTACATCATTGTAATATGCATCGGCTGTAAACAGGATTTGTTCTGCAATCCACGCTGGGATGAACTCGTAGGTTAATCCCAGGTTGTATTGCTGCGCATATTCCGCGCGCAGGTCACTGTTTCCAATATTTGTATAATAGAGATCATTGAACGTAGGGGCGCGAAAAACATTTTTGTAAAATGCGCGGATCCTGAGCGGAATGCTTCGGGCGGGTTGCCATGAAGCCGCGATCGTGGGCGTAAATGCATCAATCCCGCGTCCATTATTTCCGGTTTTAACCTGGTCTTTTATCAGGGAGAAAAGAAGTCCGGCCTGCATGTCGATTTTTCCCCAGTCTGCTTTGGCACTAAGGTTTGCTAACCAGCTTTTTCTTTTTGGGTCTGCAAAGTTGAGTGCAAAACTATCCCTGCGCTTAAGCGTGGTGTAGAAATAATCGGTGGCAAAACCTGCTGCATATTTATCATTGAATTGATGACTGACCGCTGCGGATCCATACCACTCTTGCTGTGTAAATATATTCTCAAGCCCACGGCTGCTATTAAGATAATCGGGGTCGGTATACCTGTTAAAACTATAATTATATTTCCCGTTGAGGAGTAAACGCGTTTTTACCGCCAATGATCTTTCAAACGATGCCTGTGAAAAAAAGTTTTCATCTTTCAGCCTTTCGTGGTTAATGCTGTTGAAAAATATTACGGCACCGGGCAGGCCACGATCAGACGAATAATAATAGTTTTTAACCCGGATCTCCATGCTGTCTTTTCCACGAATCAGGAGATCATGTTCCAGTCTCCCCGCTTTAATATCGCCGTTATGGCGTTTTGCTTTTCGACCGTCTGCCTCATACGCATCGAACCGGTAATCTCCATCAGCCTGTTGAAACCCGCCATTGATACTGCTGAAAACACGTTTGCTAAAATGATGCCGCACCTGGAGATACGGACTAATATATCCAAATCCCCCACACAGCAACGATGCGTTTATTCCTGTGCGGTGCAAAGAATCATAAACAGGTAAATCAGATTGTATCATCAGTACCGAAGCCGCCGCTGCTGCCCGCGCGGGCAATAATAGCTGATTAGACTGGCCATTGTATAAGGAGATCGATTGGATATTATCGAGTGTAATCTTTCCCAGATCAACCTGGCCGCTCTGGCCTTCACTCACCGGGAGCCCGTTATACAAAACTGCTGTATGATTTGCACCAAGGCTGCGCACAGAAACGGTTTTTAATCCCCCAAGCCCACCATAATCCTTTAATAACACTCCGGAAAAAAAGCGCAGGGCTTCAGCAACAGAAACGCTGTTAAGCTGCTGTATTTGCTGCCGGTTCATTTGTTGTAAGGGCAGGGCAGTAATTGCGCGGCGGTCATTGTTTTGAACCCGTACGGCCGGAAGCGTATCATTGGCCTGCGCAAAACTATTATTGCTGAAACAGGAACAGGAAAGAAGCAACAGGAAGATGATAAATTTCAATGCGCCGTTATTTGTTCTCCAGAAAAGGGTGCGCGAAAAAGGATTCAACCAGGAGTTGACCTCTTTAGCTTTTCACCCGAAAGCCCAGATAATGATGATGAGATATGGCAGGTCTTCTGGCTTGGTTTCTTCTGAACACCTTCCCATCAGTAACACCGATAGTGGTATGCCATTCAAAAGTTGATCGCTGGATCGTAAACCTTACAGCTACGGGGATAGCTCCCGATTTAAACGGGATTCCCTTTTAATCTTTCCACCGCATCGCGGCTTTAAGAACCAAATTCGCAGCAAATATAGAAGTTTCGTTTTACACCGCTGAAATAATTACCCGGGGCACGGATTTAAATTAGATTATTGTTAAGCACATTTTTTTCACAACCCTTGTGGTAGCTGCATCAGCGCGTTTTAATTGCTTACTTTGAGTTACCAAACAACCCTAACTATATGCATCTTACTGTTTTCAAACGCCTGCTGTTTTCTTTACTGGTGTCAGCAACTTTTCTCCTGGCTGAAGCACAACCAAAATTCAATTTAAAGTATAAAAATTCTCAGGTGTATGCCGGTATCGAAGTCGGCTCCAAAGGTGTAAAAATGAGTCTCCTGGAAGTGGACCGCTCGCTGCAGAAAGAGAATAGTTTTAATATTCTTAAAGACACGTCTGTAAACAGCGATTTTATTTCTTTTACCCCGGCAAGTTTTAGTGCAACTTTAAAAGGACTCAACTCCCTCTATCAAGCTGCCCTCAACGACTACCAGTTGCCAGCTTCACGGATCTATACCGTGATCAGCTCCGGTGTAAAAGTGCAGGCCGAAAAAGAAAATAAAACTGCCTGGCTCAGCAACCTCAAGGATTCTTTTCGTGTGCTCATCAACGACGCCAACCGTGAAGTAGAAATTGTTGATGTAATGCAGGAAGCAAGGCTATCACACCTTGGAATCGTGCCGGCACAACGCCGTTACAGCACTTTTCTTATCGACATCGGGAGTGGCAATACCAAGGGCGGATTTTTCCCGAATGGCAACACGAAAGACCTTAAACTTTTTCAACTAAGCTGGGGAACAAAAAGTACTGCCAATGCGACCGAGAAAAGGCTGGATGAAGATAAATCGATTCCAAACTATTATAAAAATCTCAGCCGCGTGTTGGCTGGTGACGCCGCCAACGAAATCATTTACGCCGTGAATGTAAGCAACGCCTATAACATGAGTGATTACGTAGCATTCAGCGGTGGTATTGGCTGGGCAACAGCAACCTTGATCTTCCCGGAGCTGATCGAGAATCCGGTCGTTCCCGTGACTTACGATGACATGCTGAAATTTAATGAGCGCCTGCTTAAAGACTATGCATCGCTTTCTGACAAAGCGATCCTGTCGAAAATTACAGATCCAACGGCAGACAAACTGTTGATCGGAAACGAAACCAAACGCGTAAACCAGGTATTTGATCAGAAAGCCTTGTTGGCCGGCACCGGCCTTTTGCTCAGCATCATGCGCCAGTTTGAAGGAGTCTATGAAAAGAAGCAATTTTACCTGGTGAAAAACGGGCAGGTTGGCTGGATATCTGCATACGTAAATCAAAGCCTGTCGCAATAGGTATGAAAGACAGCAAAACAATCCTGCTACTAGTAGTATCCATTCTATTATTGTTTACATCGCTCGCACTGTTATATAGCTGGGGTTACCAGTTTCGCCTTGATAAAAATGCGGCTACGCCTTCCCGTGCAGCTACGGGCAATGCTGCAACAGCGCGCACTGCAAGCTCCGATTCCCTTAACCTGGCCTTATCAAAAGATCTTAGGAAACTGGATGCCGGTATTGATTCTATCACCCGGGGCAAGGATACCCTGGCGCTCGGCCTGGATGAACGACTTGCAGAATTCTATCGTTTGAGAAAAGAACTGGGGCTTTTTTTTAAAGATGGGCTTCCATCTGCAGACGCGGCCAGAGCTACACTTCAAATGCAAACGCTACTCACAAAACTCGATCAGTTGCGCGGCAACAACGCCGATGTACAAGCCGAAAATACAAGGTTAAAAGCTTTATTAAAACAACTGAACAGCAACGCGCCCAATCCTTCGGCATCAACCAATCCGCCCCGGGCAACACTGCCCGTCAATTCGCCTGTATTCGTCGCTTCTGACTTTAAATTACTTGCCATGACGAACGATAATACCCACGAAACAGGTGAGGCACAATCAGCAGCGAATTTTGTGGGCTCATTTTTAGTGAAGAATAACAGCAACCAAACATTCGCTTCCGATATGATCGTCGTCCTGCTGCAGCCTGACGGGAAAGTTTTACAAAAATCACCCTGGGAGTCCGGTAGTTTTGCCACAGCCTCGGGCAACAAGATCTACTCCTGCAAACTAAGGCAGGAATATAACGGCGGTGAAGCCCGACGCTTATTGTTCTCCCTTCCTGCAGAGAAATTTCAGAAAGGAAACTATACGATGCAGGTCTATCACCAGGGCGTACTCATCGGCAAAGTCTCCAAACTATTATCTTAATTTTTTCCTCCTTAATTTATCATAAGCATGAAAAAGATCTTTCCGTTTTTTCTAATCTTCATTTGTTACCTGCAAGGTTCAGCGCAGGTGTTGTCGTCAGCGCAAATCGATTCGCTCACGGAACTGACATTAAAAACGTTTGATGTGCCGGGGATCGCAGTAGCAGTGATTAAAGATGGCAAACTCATTCATGCGAAAGGGTATGGGGTAAGGTCATTGCGCAGGAAAGAAAAAGTGACGGAACATACTTTGTTCGGTATCGCCAGTAACAGCAAGGCGTTCACAAGTGCTGCGCTCGCCATGCTCGTAGACGAAAAGAAAATCACCTGGAATGATAAAGTCATCGACTACATCCCCGAGTTCAGGATGTACGATCCTTATGTCACCAACGCCTTTACCATCAAAGATTTGCTGACACATCGCAGCGGGCTGGGGCTGGGCGCCGGAGACCTGATGTTTTTCCCGGATGGGAGTGACTTTACGATGAAGGATATTTTATTTAACCTGCGGTACCTGAAACAGGTCTCGGAGTTCCGCACAAAATATGATTATGATAATAATTTGTACATCGTTGCCGGAGAAATTATCAGGCGGGTTTCAGGTATGAGCTGGGAAGAGTTTATACAGAAACGGATATTGACCCCGCTTGACATGAATGAAACGGCACCAGGTTTTTCTTTGTTGAAAGACAGTTCAAATGTGATCGATGCGCATGCGCCGGTGAATGGCGTTGTGCAGCCGATCGCCAGGGAATGGAGCAATGTAGCAAATGCTGCCGGTGGTATCTACAGCAATCTCACAGACATGGCCAAATGGTTAACGATGCAAATGGAGCATGGGAGATATGGCCCTGCATTATCCAAACGACTATTCAGTATGGATGCGTCTGAAGAAATGTGGTCACCACAAACCATCATTGACGTGCGTGGAACATCGGTGTACAATACGCACTTCGCGAGTTATGGCCTGGGCTGGTTTCTGAGTGATGTAAAAGGATATAAACAGGCCTCGCATACGGGCGGGCTTGCAGGCATCGTTACACAAGTGACGCTTTTCCCTGAATTAAAGCTGGGCATCGTGGTGTTCACCAATCAGCAATCGGGCGCTGCTTTTACGGCGATTACCAACAGTATCAAGGACGGTTACCTCGGCATTCCGCAAAGCAACCGGGTGAAGCAATACCACGATCGTGTTGTTGCGAATGAAGCAGCAGCCAAAAAAATTACAGATGCCATTGCCAAAGAAATTGCCGATCGCCAGAAGATCGCGGGTACTGCTGATATGAAGCCCTTCCTGGGAACCTATCACGATAACTGGCTTGGCGATATTACCATATCGGTAAAGAATGGCAAGCCATGGTTTGATTCGAAAAGAAGTCCGCGCCTCACCGGTGAAATGCTGCCTTACAAAGGCAATACATTCGTGGTTAAATGGAACGACCGCAGCATGGATGCAGATGCGTTTGCGATGTTCGAACTGGATGCCGATGGAAATGCTTCAGGGCTTAAAATGAAAGCGATCTCTCCGCTTACGGATTTCAGCTACGACTTTCATGACTTAAATTTTACAAAGAAAAAATAACCGGGGGAGGAAATCCTGCGTTTACTTAAAGATCAGGCTTCAACAGCGAATGGTAAAAGAAAGTGAAAACTTTTTAGCCGATGGGTATTGCCTGTGAAACAAAGTAAATTTAGTAACGATTTCCAAAACAGCTGTTCTATCAATCATGTCTAAAAAATTGAGCTATGAACACAGTTCCCCAAAAGACCGTCTTTCCTGCGGCCACGCAACAAATTGCCAACAACACCACAAGCTGGATCGGCCATGTACCGGGCGATTCAAAAGAATTTATTAAAGGGCAAACCTTTATCGCCCGTGAAGAGGGCGATTTGCAAACGATCGAGATTTTCTCCAATATCGTTTCTGATCCAGGCAATGTGATGATGACAATCCACAGTTTTGATCCGCGGGCAAAAACCTGGAGTGCAGTCCTCGGTTCAGCACAGGTTGCTTTCGCGAAAACTGATACAGGCAAATGGATCCCTTTCCATATTCCAGGTCTGCACCTCGTTAAAGGTCAGTCTTACGGTTTCCGTTTGCAGAGCAGCGATTCTTTTATTGGCGTAGGTGAAGCAGCCGGAAGTTCACGCCAGCCCCCGTTAGACGAGGGACAGGAATGGCGGTTTACGAATACAGGCAACCAGGGCGACGCCTATTCCTATTTTAGCCTGGCCTTCAAGATCGGGCTCAGGGCATAAGCGGCATGGAATAAAATGTTCCTGAACGAGGCAGCAACCTTTCCGGCTAAAAAAACGTATATTTAAGACAAGGTCTTTTTATACATCAAATACTGCCGGAATTACCGGGCTTTTCCCGCATGAAGAAGTTGCTGATCCTTTGCGGTTTTCTTTCTTGTTGCATTACCGGCGCGATGGCCAGCCATATCACCGGGGGAGAAATGTATTATACCTACTCGGGCAATCATCAGTATGCCTTTACTTTAAAATTATTCATGCGTTGCAATAGCGGACGCAGTTTCAACAGCCCCGCGATCATCTCCATTTTCGATAAAGGAACGGGCGCGCGTGTTTCCGATATCAATGTTCCATTGGCCGACCCGGTGCGCATCAGCATCACCACGCCTGATAAATGTATCAGCAATCCGCCCTTTGTTTGTTATGATATCGGCTACTATTTTTTCACGCTCAATTTGCCCCAGACAGCATCCGGTTATATTGTTGCGAGCGAAGTTAATTTCCGCATCGCGGGCATCAGTAATCTTGCTGACGGATCTTCACAGGTTGGCGCTACCTATACTGCTGAAGTTCCCGGTACAGCAGCACTTTCGGGTGCCCCGGCGAATAACAGTGCACATTTTATCGGGAGTGATCTCGTTACGGTATGTGCGAACAACTTTTTCAGTTACAGCTTCGGAGCTGAAGACCGCGACGGAGACCAGTTGAAATATTATTTCTGCGAAGCATACCGGAGCACCAACACGTCTTCAGGAACTGCTGCCGCGCCTTTGTCGCCACCATACCCGCCTGTACCTTACGGTAATGGTTTTTCTGCAACATCGCCGCTGGGCCTGCCCGTTCATATCGATCCAAACACCGGCTTGATTACAGGAGTGGCACCACCGGAAGGTATTTACGTCGTCACCGTTTGCGTGCAGGAAATTCGAAACGGTATTGTGATCGCCACCCAGCGAAAAGACCTGCAGATCTACATCACGGGATGCAATATTGCTGCCGCTACTTTGCAACCGGAATACCAGCTTTGCCGCGAGACCTATTTTATCTCGCTCTCCAATTTATCTTCGAATCCATTAATCAATTTTTACCAGTGGGAAATCCGCAACAGCAGCGGGCTGCTGATTGTTAGTTCCGCCAATGAGGTGCTCAATTATAATTTTGCTGACACAGGAACTTACACAGTTAAATTGAAAATTGGCACCGGTGAAGGTTGTCTTGATTCCACTACCTCGCTGATCCGCGTGTACCCTGGTTTCCGGCCCGCCTTCACATCAACGGGTATTTGCTTTGGGAAGCCAACAATCTTTCATGATGAAACAACATCTGTATTCGGAACACCCAATAGCTGGTCCTGGAGTTTTGGAGAGATCAATACTTCTGCCGGCAGCATCGTACGTCATCCTACATACACCTACCCGTCGCTGGGTGATAAATTTGTTGTAATGACGGTGACCAATACTGTTGGGTGTAAAGACACGGTAAGTAAAGTCGTCGGCATCATTGAGAAGCCCCCGATCACGCTGGGCTTCCGCGATTCACTCATCTGTGTGAATGACCAGGTACAATTGCTGGCATCGGGGACCGGAAACTTCACATGGACACCCGTGATCAATATGCAAAATCCAAATTCAGGAACCCCGGTTGTGAGGCCATTGCTGACAACAACATACCAGGTCGTTCTGGAAACGGATGGATGTATCAATAAGGATTCTGTGCGCGTGCGCGTGGTAGATCATGTAACGTTATCTGCGATTCCCGACACCACGATCTGTAAAGCGGATCCCATCACGTTGCGTATTGTTTCAGACGGATTTATTTATCAATGGACGCCTGCTGCAAGCTTGTCTGATCCCTCGGCGAAAACGCCCATTGCTACTGCAACTGATACAACAATCTACAAAGTGCGGGCTGTGATCGGCGGATGTTTTGCTGATGCGCAGATTAAAGTGAATCCTGTTCCTTATCCGAAAGCCAATGCCGGAAAGGATACCATCATCTGCTTTAACAGCGCAGCGCAGTTAAATGGTTCAGGTGATGGCAATCGTTACCAGTGGCGCCCTGCAGGATTCCTTAGTAATCCGAATATATTAAACCCTGTTGCGAAACCGCCGTTCACAAGTAACTATGTCTTGTTCAGTTTTGACAACAAGGGTTGCCCGAAACCCGGGCTCGATACGGTGCTGGTAGCCGTTCTTCCGAAAATTATTCCGTACGCCGGAAATGATACGGCTGTTGTCGTGGGCCAGCCATTGCAACTGAATGCCACGGGCGGAATAAGATACGAATGGTCGCCTGCTGGTGGATTATCTGATCCTGAAATTGCCAATCCCACAATTACATTTTATGAGAGCACGGATATGATCCGCTACATGGTGAAAGTATATAATGAAGCAGGTTGTGTTGATTCAGCGTTTTTTAAGGTGAAGATATTTTCTACCGGACCAACCATCTTTGTTCCATCAGGCTTTACGCCAAACACGGATGGATTAAATGATGTCCTCCGCCCGATCGCGGTCGGCATGAAGCAATTAAATTATTTTAGCGTGTACAATCGCAATGGTCAGCTGATGTTCAACACCACAGAATTTGGAAAAGGCTGGAATGGAAAATATGGGGGCCAGCCACAGGATGCAGGCACATTTGTCTGGATGGTGAAAGCCATAGATTACCTCGGTAAACCCTATATTCAAAAAGGATCTGTGATCCTGATCCGCTGATCAGAAAATCATCACTAACGTGCCTGCAATGATCAAAGCGGCGCCAATAGCCGTTTTAATCGTTAACGCTTCTCCCAAAAATATCATCGCCAGCAGAACGGTAAGGGCAACACTTAGTTTATCCACTGGCGCTACCTGCGATACTTTTCCCACCTGTAATGCTTTAAAATAAAAAATCCACGACAACCCGGTTGCCACACCGGATATCACAAGGAAGATCAGGTTATGTTTTGATAAAGCCGCAATGCCCTTTGCGTCGCCACGCGCTAATACGATTCCCCAGGCAACGATCAGGATAATTACGGTGCGTATCGCTGTTGCCAGGTTTGAGTTCACATTCGTGATACCGACTTTAGCAAAAATGGCGGTGAGTGAGGCGAATAATGCGGAAAGTAATGCGTAGATCCACCACATAATTGAAGGCGTTTTAACTGATGAAGACTTGTTTCTGCTTTAAAGCTACGGCTATGGGAGAGATGGAAAAAAACTATTTCTAACGGTGGTTTGTTTCAGTCGGGCACTGATTTTGTACGCATATAAATAAAATACTATGCGAAAACTTTACCTTTCCCCGCTGCTCTTGTTGCTTTTTTTTATTGGTCGACCTGCAGTGCTGCATGCCCAGCCAGCTATTGGGTACCAGTCGGTGGTAACTGGTTTAGACAATCCGGTTGATGTGGTGAACGCAGGCGACAGCCGTTTATTTATAGCGCAGCAAAACGGACTCATCCGGGCCTGGGACGGCACGTCATTATCTACGTTGATCAACATTGGGTCCGTACTCACAAGTCCGGCCGGGGGTGAACAGGGATTATTGAGCGTTGCGTTCCATCCGCAATATTTAACCAACGGGTATTTTTTTGTATGGTACACCAACACAACAGGTGCGGTTACACTTGCCCGTTACCAACGTACTTCCACCAACCCTGATGTGGCGAATCCTTCGACAGCACAGGTGTTGCTGACGATCCCAAAACCTGGTAGCCCGTATTTTACTAACCATAACGGCGGCAAATTAAATTTCGGCTCAGACGGTATGTTATACGTGGGCACCGGTGATGGCGGCAGCGGGGGAGATCCCTTTAATAACGCACAGGATCCAACTTCGCTGCGTGGAAAAATGTTAAGGCTGGATGTGAATGGTTTTGCAACTTCGGCTCCTTTTTATGCGATACCTGCCGATAACCCCTTCGCGTCTGCATCCGATGGCATTGCAGATGAAATATTTTCTACCGGTTTACGCAATCCATGGCGCTGGAGTTTTGATCGCGGGACAGGCAATATCTGGATCGCCGATGTTGGCCAGGATAATTGGGAAGAAGTGAATTCACTTACGCAGGCGCAGGCATCCGGCGTAAATTACGGCTGGCGTTGCCGGGAAGGCTTTCATGTATATAATGCAGCAGGTTGTGCCGCAACTTACCAGTCACCGATCTTTGAATATCCGCACAGCGGCCCGGAAAATGGCTTCTCAATTACAGGAGGCTATGTATATCGCGGCCCGGATTATCCTGCCCTTACCGGGTATTATGTTACCGCAGATTATGTTACAGGAAGGATCTGGCTCGTGCGTCCAGACGGAACCAGCGTGACGCAGACCGGGCCGCAGAGCAGTATTTCCGGTTTTGGCGAGTCTACTACCGGCGTGTTATATGCGATCAAAAGATCAGCGGCGCCGAATGGTACTTTGTACAAAGTAACCGCAACTGTAGTTCCGATCAGCCTGGTCAGTTTTTCGGGCCGGCAGCTTACAGGCTATAACCAGCTCACGGTGGTTACGGCGTCAGATCAAAACATAAAAAAGTATATCCTTGAATACAGCCCGGACAATACAACGTTCCGCAGTTTTGCAGAAACGAATGCCGCAGGAAACCCGGCAGGAAACAGTTATTCCTTCCGGCACAATAGTCCACCGGCAGGTACGGCTTATTACAGGGTAAGAAGCGTAGATATTTCCGGTGATGAAAAGGTTTCAGAGGTACTGCGCTTAACAACCGCTAAGGGCTCCTTCCATGTCTATCCAACAATGGTGAGCAATCAGCAGGTGACACTTGAACTGCCTATGGCGGTTCAGAAAATACAATTGCAGCAAATGGACGGGCGTATCGTCATGGAGAAAAAACTCAATGACGTTACAGGGAATATGTTGTTACAGCTGCCTGCACTGGCAAAAGGCATATATGTGCTGAGAATAAACGCTTCGGGAACCTGGCAGCAGGAGCGGATCCTGATCCAATAAACAAAAAAGCCGCGGAGATTTTGAACTCCGCGGCTTTTTATCTTTCCAAAACCTATAACGTGATGGAATCTTTTACCAACTGCCCGTCGGTATTGAAATATAAATATTTTTTCTGCAGATAATTTTTCTTACCGTAGAGTCGATACATAGGTGCGCCATCGGCTTCATTAATTTCCACATAGGATTTTATCTCCCAGTCTTTGTATTTGCTCAGGTTTAATCCTTCCTGTACAGCCGCAGGTAGATCTTTTGCTTCAATAAATCGTTCAGTGAATTTCCATTCCCCGTCAGAATTAAAACTGGCCTGTTGTTTCTTCCCGTCTACATCAAAGGTCGCTTCAAATACGGTGACTTTGTCTCCCCATTCCACATTTTTTGCAGCTGGATATTTTGTAGCAAAAGCTTCTGTTACCGCGGCCGGGACTTTGCGGATCTGGCCATAAGTTGCCATTGTAAAGAATAATCCTGCTACCAATAGAAAAGTTAGTTTTTTCACGTTTGAAATGTTTGGTTAAAATAAGAAAGCATGAAAAAACAGTGCCATGAAACGTGAAAGAACTGGTATTTTGCTCAGGATCCACGCAATCTTGGACGAGACTTGCGAGGGACAGATACGGGTCTGGTAGGGGGTATCCGCGTCGAGTGACGCGGATACCCCCTACCAGACTAATACAAGAGTAAAAGCAGTCAAAAGGAAAACCGGTATTAAACTTTGAAATGAGATTAGCTGATCTGCTTTTGCAAAAAGCTTTCTATCATGCTGCAGGGAACCATAAACGGTTTATCAGAGATGATGATATTGAGCATATGGCCGGTAACGGTATAAGATCCGGCGATATTATTTCCGAAAACACTAAGGGCAAATTCACCGCTGTTTTCATCACCGTTAAAAGTACCGGACTGGCCTTCCACAGCTGATTTTGCTTTTTGCAGGCTTTCTGCAACTGATCCTGTAAAAGGAAGATTAAATGTGCAAGACATACTTGTAAATTTTAGCGTATAAAAAAACACCCATCGTATGACGGGTGTCGAAATTAAATCAGATTGTAGATATAATGAATTTTAAAACGAGGCTTATTGAACACGGCCATCTTTCTTATCCTTACCACGGCCAATAATATAACCACCTGCCGCACCTACAACACCACCGATGATCGCACCCTTACCACCTTTACCAATTACAGCACCGGCAACAGCACCACCAACACCACCGATCACGGCACCTTTTGCAGCTTTACTCCAGCCTTTTTTCTTGGCCGGAACGGTACTTGTAGATGCAGTGGAGTTACCGCTTGAGTTACTTGTACCAGTATTGGTAGAAGTACTTGTTCTAGGCCTTGTACTGGATGTTGTTGTTCTTCTGGTTACAACCGGTGCAGGAGCTGCTGTAACAGCGGCATTTACATTACCGTTACGGATATTTGCAGTAGAAACCATCCCTGTATCAGTGAGGTAACTGCTATTGTTCAGTTTAGACGTATCTGTGAGGATCAACAAATCCTTGTTTGTCTCTAGTTCTGTTTTTTTTGCCTTACAAGCAACAAATGACGCTGTAATTGCAAGGGCGAATAATACTTTTTTCATGATTGTGGGTTTATCAGTTAATCAATGTTTATGTCGGCCTGACAACCTTAAAATGATAGACGACTAATTTTCAAGTAAAGTTTAACCATATCACTTTCGGGTTTTCTAGCCTCCAGGCAAAGCGGGAATTATTTTTTTTACCCCGATTTTCTACCTGTTGAACCTAGTATATACAAAACTGTGCCAGTCTGGGAAACCGAATGCCAATATCTATTCACAGCGCTGTTAATAATAGACATATAAAATATATTATCATTTGTTATTCACTGAATTGGCCGGAATTGCATGGGTTGGCAGGGTGCTTATTTTGAATGGCACGTTCTGCTGCCAGTGCAAAAATCTAATGCTGAATAACTCAATGTTGTAAATTGTACTTTAATTGAAACAACTCGACACATACAAGAATTTTCTTAACGGACGCTACCTTAATGAGGGAATCCGTATCACCGCCGGGATTCTTTTACCCGCGTTGCTGATGAGTTATTTCCATATGCTTGAGCAGGGAATTATCATTTCGCTCGGCGCATTATGTGTAAGCGTCACAGACAGCCCCGGGCCGATCAGGCATCGCTCAAATGGTATGATCGCCTGTGTTTTCCTCATCACGATGGTGGCGGTGCTGGTATATTTTATCGCCGCATTTTCGCTGTTCCTGGCCCTGCTGATATTCGTTTTCGGCTTTCTTTTTTCCATGTTGTCGATATATGGAGCAAGAAGTTCTTCTGTTGGTATTGCAGCCTTACTCATTATGATCCTGAGCCTGCAAACGCCGGTGCATGGCATGCAGATCTGGTATCACGCCCTCTACATTTTTACGGGGGGATGCTGGTACTTCCTGTTTAGTATGTTGCTGTACACGATCCGGCCCTATAAAATTATCCAGCAGGTGCTGGGTGACTTTATCATTGATATCAGCGATTACCTTAAAACGCGGGGTTCTTTTTACAAACAGGATCCTGAATATGAGAAAACTTACCAGCAGTTATTGCAGTTGCAGGTAAAAGTGCAGTCGCAGCAAAGCCTGCTCAGTGATATGTTGTTCAAGACCAGAACGATCATAAAGGAATCGACGCATACGGGCAGGGTGCTGGTTAAACTGTACGTTGATATGGCCGAGTTGTTTGAAAGCATCATGACGGCCTTCCAGGATTATAAAGTATTGCATAAGCAATTTGATGATACGGGCATCCTGGAAGAATACGGCAATCATATTGTAGCGCTTTCGGCGGAACTAAATGCAGTTGGGTTGTCCGTGAAGTCGGGGTTGGCATCCAAAGCCTCGGGAGAGAATCTCTATGCGATCAAAAATATCCGCCAGCATTTTGAACAGTTGCGCCAGCATTATATGTCGGATAAAAATGTGGATCAGTTTATCAGCCTTGGCCGTATTCAAACCAACTTGCAGCATCTTACAGAAAAAATCGACAGCCTGCATCACTACACGAGCTATGATAAGCGTATTAAAAAAGCTTCAGCTACCTCCATCGATTACAGTAATTACGGGGAGAAGCAGGATATCCGCCCCGCGATATTTTTCAACAACCTCAATTTTAAGTCGAATATATTCCGGCATGCCCTGCGCGTAGCTTTTGCGCTGCTGCTGGGTTATATCATTTCCGTCGCTTTTCACATCGGCCATAACTACTGGATCCTGTTAACGATCGTTGTTATCCTGAAGCCCGCATACAGCCTGACAAAAAAACGCAACAGCGACAGGCTTATCGGTACCTTTCTCGGGATATTTATCGGCATCGCGGTGATGTTTTTTATCAAAGACAAAACCGTATTGCTGGTGATCATGATCATCTTTATGGCATCCAGTTATGCGTTTATGCGCACCAGTTATTTCATCAGTGTGCTGATGATGACGCCTTATCTCGTGATATTTTTTCACTTGCTTTACCCATCGTCGCTGCAGATTTTATTAACAGACCGGATCATTGATACGGTGATCGGGTCGGGGATTGCATTTATGGCGAGCATCTTTTTTGTGCCTGCCTGGGAGCACAGCTCTATCAAGAACTATATGCTGGCGATGCTGGATGCGAACCAGCGTTATTACGAAATGCTGACCCGTTCGTTCATCAATAGCGAACCTGTATCAGCAGCCGATTTTAAAAATATCCGTAGAGATATTCTCACAAGCCTCGCCAATGTATCGGATGCTTTTAACAGGATGCTGTCGGAACCGAAGCGTTATCAAAAAGGGATCGAAGCCATTCACCGCTTCGTTGTGCTGAACCACATTCTCACGTCGCATTTTGCCGCGCTGGCCTATTACCTGAACGTGCGGAAGAACCCGTTTCGTTCCAAAGATTTTGAGGCGGTGCTGCGCGATACCACCGTACATTTTTCCAATGCCGCGCATTACCTGAATGAGGAGGAGGCCGCAGTGGTTTTACCCGCCAGAGATTCATTGGATGCATTAAACCAGCATGCGGCATTGCTGCTGGAGAAACGAAGGACGGAACTGGCACTTGGCCAGTTGGAAACAGAAACCAAAGACAGTTTGGTGCAGGTAAAATCTGTTACAGACCAATTCAATTATATCTATAATATTTCTGCCGATATATCCCGTTGCTGCAAACAAATGAATGCCTGATTACTGGTCGGCATCATTCTTTTTGTTGTGCAGGTTTAGATGTACTTCCCAACCGTCAAAAGAATTTACCATCTCTACTTCTGCGACGAAGTCTTTGTAGATTTTATCTTTTGTTGCCAGCTTTAAAGTGCTGCTTGTAAATCGAAGGTCTTCAGTCGGATCTTCCATCTTGCCTAAAAAACCTGAGGTAAGTTTATCAGAATTGATTTGCATTTTATTAACCTGGCGGAAGGTATTGCGGTAGATCTTTGCTGCTTCCTTGTAACTCTCGCCCCGATACATGATCGCCTGGAAACTTGCCGTACTGTCTTCATAAGAATGAAAGCGATAGATCACGCATTGCTCTGCACCAGGAATCTTCGTTTTGGATTTGAACAGTTCGGCATCACCGTCCGGTGGAAGGCTTTCCCCCTGGATATGGATGTAGTTATGTTTAAAATCGAAGATGACCTGGCTTAAAGAATCCCCGAAAGCAGGAGAGGGCATAAACGTTTTTAACAATTGTGCCCGGGCAAAGCTGATAATGAGGATAAACCCCATGGTAAGGATGATGGATTTTTTCATAGCATTTAATTGGTTGCTGCAATATAAATAAACTCCCGATAGTTGTGCTTGCAAAACCACGCGTTTAATAGTAAAAATGGTACGTAAAAATACGTAGTAAAACAGGCTAGAAAGAAAACTACAGTTATTTCACTTGCAGTACTACAATGCAGGGAAGTTGCACGGATTATCTTTGTGTTCCAATATCGAATACCTCTGAAATACCCCGAATCACCTTTCCTCCATTATCCATGCAAAGATTTACTGTGGAAAACCTTCGCCCTTCCGAAGGTTTTTTTTATGCCTGGTAGTTTCCGCTGACTGTTGTAAAACTTCCAAGTTTAACTACAGTTGCGATATGGAAGAAACGCTTTCTTTGTGAAACAATACTTCTGAAACAGAACTGTATTTGATGTAACCCCCTCAACTATGAAGAACCTTCGCAAGAAGGTTTTTTTATTTCGCGTAATTGTTTTCAGTATTTTTCCTTCATGAAGACCGCATCGGTGAAAGAAATTAAAGAAGAGCTCTCGGGTATGCCCGCAAAGCAGTTGCTGGATCTCTGCCTTCGGCTGGTAAAATTTAAGAAAGAAAATAAAGAACTGCTCACTTACCTCATCTTTGAAGCCCAGGATGAAAATGCCTACGTTGCCGGTGTGAAGCAGCTCCTGGAGGAATTATTTGCCGAAGTGAATACGAAGAATCTATACATCGCAAAGAAGAACCTGCGGAAGATCATCCGGATGGCGAACCGGTATATCAAATACAGCAATGCGGCGGCAACAGAAGTTGAGTTGTTGATTTATGTCTGCCAGGAAATAAAAAAACTACCCATTAATTTAGACCGGAGTACTGCATTAAAAAACATTTACCTGGCATTGCTGAAAAAGATCAGGAAGGCAATAGAAGGCATGCATGAAGACCTGCAATATGATTATTTACGTGAACTGGAAGCGTTGTAGTTATTGCTTAAAATTTCCTTTGAACGCGCTTCTGAATTTTCTGAAATCGGGAATAGAAACATTTTGCACATAAGGATTTTCCGGGTTACGGGAAATATATTCCTGGTGATAGTTTTCGCCTTTATAAAACCTCGTGAATGGTATTACTTCCGTCACGATTTTGTTGTTGTATTTTTTTGCTGAAGTTAACCGCTGGATCTCTGCGTTGATGATTTGTTTTTCCTGTTCATTACGATAGAAAGCGATCGACCTGTATTCTGTTCCAACATCATTTCCCTGGCGGTTTAATGAGGTAGGATCCTGGCTGGCAAAAAATGCTGCGACCAATGTAGCATAACTGATCTTAGCCGGATCATAATAAACCTGGACGGCTTCAGCGTGGCCTGTACCGCCCGAGGCTACTTCTTCATATGTAGGATTGGATGTTTTACCGCCGGCATAGCCCGACACGGCGTCGCGTACCCCGACAAGGCTCTGAAAAACAATTTCAGAATGCCAGAAGCAACCTTCGGCAAAAGTCGCGACGGCTTCATTAGGGGCAGGTACTGACTGAGAGTCCGCCTGGATTTTCAGATCTGCAGGAGTTTGTGCGCAGGAGAGAAATGCTGCGGTTGCTACGATTAATGTTGCGAGAACTTTCATAAGTTTAATTTACGCTTTACAAACGGTTTTTGCAGATAACCGGTTTGTTAAAAAGATATTGACGGTACCTCCCTGCTTTGTCAGCGTTAGCGGTGAACCGCACTAATTGTTAAGAGTTATATTTTTCGCTTTAAATTAGCGCTTCATAAATAAGGCTATGATACAATCGATCAGTGATTTTCAAAAGGTATTTTTTATTGGCGTAGCGGGAACGGGTATGAGTGCGATCGCTCAATATCTTTCGGGCAGTGGAAAAGAAGTGGCTGGCAGCGACCGGTATTTTATACCAGGAGAGGAGAACGATACCCGTAAAAAACTGGAGGCTGCCGGAATTTCGTGTTTCCTGCAGGATGGGTCGGGTATCACAGGCGATACAGATCTTGTTGTTGTTTCAACTGCGGTAGAAGATACAGTGCCGGAAGTACAACTGGCGAAAAAACTTAACATACCGATCATTAAAAGAAGCGAACTGTTAGCCATTATTGCAGCAAGTAAAAGAACCATTGCTGTGGCCGGCACCTCCGGAAAAAGTACTACCAGTGCCATGTTATTCCAGGTGATGGAATTTGCCGGAATGAAGCCGAGTATCATCAGTGGGGCGGGTTTGGTGAGCATTATCCGGGAGGGAAAGATCGGGAATGCGAAAGTGGGTTCGGGTGATTGGTTGATCATCGAAGCCGATGAAAGTGATGGATCCATCGTGCAGTATCACCCGGAAGTAGGACTCTTACTCAACATCGACAAAGACCACCAGGAGATTGAAGAACTCATTGCCATATTCACGACGTTCAAAAAAAATACGAAGGTGCTTTTTATCGTGAACCAGCAACACTATCTCACCAAAGGGCTTTCGCAGAAAGTGCAGCAGGATTTTACGTCAGCTACCGGCGAAGCAGGGTTTGTCGCCAGTGATTTTGAGCAGGATGGACTGAGCATTCGCTTCACGGTGAATGGCACAGCGTTTATGCTGAACACGGTAGGGAAACACAATATGGAGAATGCCCTGGCCGCAACGGCAGTTGCGCAGCAGCTGGGCGTTTCGCTGGAGACCTGTGCAAAGGCGCTGGAGACATACGAAGGCATCTATCGACGTCACCAGGTGCTCGGCAAAAAGCATGGCGTATACCTGATTGATGATTATGCCCATAATCCGGCGAAATGTGCCGCATCCATCGCAGCCTGCCAGTATATCGCGCCGAAAGTTGTGGCCTGGTTTCAGCCGCACGGTTATGGCCCCACGCGTTTTTTAAAAAATGATTTTATAAAAGAAATAGCTGCCGTGCTTCGTCCGGAAGATGAAATATGGATGAGTGAAATATTTTATGCGGGTGGCACAGCCGTAAAAGATATTTCGTCGAACGACCTGATCACGGAGATTCGTGCGTTAGGAAAAAATGCTTTTTTTATTGAAGACCGCAACGATCTGCTCGCGGCATTGGCTGAGCATCTTACAGAGGATTGCGTGCTGCTGCTCATGGGTGCGAGGGATCCTGGATTAGAGACGTTTAGCAAAAAGATCTGGGAGCAGTTGTAATTAATGGGCGATGCTAAATTGTTTTTCGCCTGCACGGATTGGGATTGGCAAATCATTCTCGCGGGGCGGGATGGGGCAGTTATAACCAATCGTATAGGCGCAATAAGGATTGTAAGCTTTGTTGAAGTCCAGCCAAAGTGTATGGTTGCTGATCTCGGGAATGCGGATATCGAGATAACGCCCCCCGCCATAACTTTCCTCACCGCTCGTAAGATCTGTAAACGGCAAAAAAAGATAATTTTTCCATGCGGGGTCTGCTTTTAGCTGCTCACTTTGAAACAATGTCAGTTTGCACGGATGTCCTTCAATACTAAAAACCAATAACCCGTACCTGAAAAATTTCTTTGGTGTTTTTCCGGAGGTGGCCATCATGAAACCTATCGAGTCCTGGATCCTTTCAAACTTCGCCGGTACATGATAACGGTTGTTTACGGGGTAGAAATGGATCGCGGCCCGGTCTTTTCCTTTCACCACTTCATGCGAATCCACGTAGGCCTGCTGAAATTTAAGTAACTGTTCAGTATAATTTTTTTGGGCAACAGCCGCTGTGGAGATCGCTGCGAACAAGAAACAAACTAGGATCTTTCTCATTAATTCATCATTAAAACGTTCACACTTCTTTGCAGGATATTAAAGGCAATTTCTGCCATCAGGTTTTCTTTATCCAGTGTCGGATTCACCTCCGTAATTTCAAAACAACAGATCTTCCTGTTCTGCATAAATTTACTGATCAGATCTTCGGCTTCTCTCTCACGCAACCCATTGCTAACGGGCGTTCCCGTTCCTTTTGAGATCGCTGAATCGAGGCTGTCTACGTCAAAGCTGACATAGATATCAGTACAATCACTCAGGTAACGCAATACCTTCCTGCTCACATTCTCTGCGCCATTTCGTCTGACTTCACTCGTGCTGATCACTTTCATACCATGCTTCTCGATCAATGCTTTTTCTTCTTTCTCATAGTCTCTTAGTGAAATAAAGACCACATCTTCCGGCAACACTTTCTGTGGGATCTTACCGATATTTTTCATCTGCTCCCAGATCTGGGCGGTCTTTTCATCAAGATCATGAACACTACATTCTTTATTGTCTTCTGCGATCGCCGTTGCCAGCGGCATACCATGCATATTGCCGGAAGGCGTTGTATAAGGTGTATGCAGATCAGCATGCGCGTCGATCCAGATCACACCGAGTTTACTTTTTGGCTTGGCAATTTTGATTCCCGCGATCGTTCCGCCGGCATTGCTGTGATCACCGCTTAAAATCACGGGAAAGAAATTCCCTTTGATGCTGTCACTAACGGCCTTGCTGATACGCTCATACATATTCAATACCCCATGAATTCTCTTTGCATAAGGGGATTGGATCGGTTCGAACAACAGGTTATTAGCCACCTCGATTTTTTCTGACGGAAAGTGTACAAAGAAATTACTCATAAAATCCAATGCCGCAATTTTGATCGCATCTACGCCCAGGCTTGCACCGCGTGTTCCTGCACCAATTTCTGATGGCACCTCAATTAGTTTGATATTCTTCATATGGCAAATTTACAGTTTTCCTTCCACGGGGTTTTTGCCGTGCAGGATTCCATGGCTACCGGTTATTTTAAACCGCGTAAACATATCCTCGCTATACCAACGCTGGCTGCGGGTTTTTGTTATTACTTCGGTATGTTCTTTCATTCCGTAAGCAAAATCTTTCATCGCTTCTTTCGATTCCCAAATGCTGAACGTTGCCTGTTTGATCCAGGGCACTTCACCGATCCCGAATGATAAAATAAATCCTTTTGCACAGCTCATTTTGTTGGCGACGGCGGCCACGTTTTGCCAGAAATACTTCAGCTTTTTCATTCTGATCGTTGCCCGCGTGAGGATGGCGACAGGTCCTTCGTAATCTGATTTGGCAGGTAAGCGACCAAAAACATTTTTACCATCCCAGGTGCCGTGTCCCTCGATCGGCTCAAGTAACAAGGTAAAGGTTTCCCTTGTAAATAGCCTGAACCAGCGCCGCACAAATCCGCCATATAATTGTTGAATAAGAGAACCATCCGTAGACGCAGGCTGATATTGCACTGTGAGGATCGCCCATTGGTATAAGTCCGGTGTTTTATCAAACGTTCCATTCTTACCACTTCCCATCAGTTTATAAAAAGAAATGTTTTTATTCATCCAGAGGGGCAGGCGAAAAATGGCCATTGCAAAAAAAGCAAACGGTATAAAAATTCCCCGGTAACGAACAATCGTAAGCGACACCTGCATGATGGCTGCAAGATAGGGAAGGGGCATTGAAAAGCTAAACCCTGTTTATTCTTTATCCAAACTCACTTCCAGAATATTCGCAGGCATTTTCTTTCCTTCGTTAGAGATGAACAGTTTGCCATCCGGGCTGAAACTCATTCCTTCTGCCTGGTTAAAATCCTTTAGAGACATATGATATAGGGATTTTATCTCGCCTGATGCATCCATTACAATCAGTTTCGGGCCAATGGCATCGGTAATATAAATCTCGCCACTGATGGGATGAACAGCAATTTCGGAAGGCTGGATTAGTTTATTGGTCTTTTTCTTTTTCTCACCGGAAAAAACTTCGCTTTCAAAATTTATGCGGTATACCGGTTCCTTCGCCATCGTTTTTGTAGCAAGATCAAATGCATAAATGCCCTTATAGTTTTCCTGCGCCGCCTCCGGGCCTTTAATGGCCGCGAGTAACCGGTTGTTTTTTCGGTCGTAAGCCAGGCCTTCAACATTCTGGCGTGCAGTAAGGTGAGTCTGGTATTGCGTCACAACCGGCTTTGGCTGGTTAATGGAACTAACTTCAAATAACAAACCGTCGGAGCGCATGATCCAGGCAGTTTCACCTACCAGGTCTATTCCTTCAAAATCCCCCGCGCCAGTGAATGGAATTTCCTTTTCAATTCTCCCCGAACCGGTATTGTAAATAAATATGGTTCCCAGTTCATCCTGAACGGTGGCAAAGCGATTGTTATCCAGCCAGGCGATGCCGGAGACTTCCAATAAGATCTCGGGCAATTCCCATTTTTGAACGATATTTAAACCTGCAGTCTTCTGTTTAGACGAAGTACTTTCATCGTTAGCCTTTTTGCCAAAAAGAAAACTATTCAGCGATTTATTGAATACAGCAACGGGCAACAACAAGGCAAATATGATCAGGGGATATTTCAAAACGCGCAGCATAAACAATTTCTTTACGGTGAGTGCCGTAAGTCTTACAAGCATCATACCCAAATACAAAAGCCGCTGATAAAGCGGCTTTCTCAAAACGTATGTAATTTATTTTAGAATTGTTCCAGTTTGCTGAAGAAGAAATCTCCTTCAATGGCAGCGTTGTCATCGCTATCACTTCCGTGAACAGCGTTTTCGCCGATGGAAGTAGCGTATTTTTTACGGATCGTACCTTCCGCTGCATCAGCAGGATTGGTAGCACCGATCAGTTTACGGAAATCTTCCACGGCATTGTCTTTTTCAAGAATCGCAGCTGTGATCGGGCCGCGGCTCATGAACTCTACCAGTTCACCATAAAAGGGCCTTTCTTTATGTACTGCGTAAAACTGACCTGCCTTTTCTGCACTCAGGTGCGTTAGTTTCATTGCAACGATGCGAAATCCCGCTTCGTTAATCATCTGTAAAATACCTCCGGTGCTGCCTTTTTCAGTAGCATCAGGCTTTATCATTGTAAAGGTTCTGTTCGTCATTATTATCAATTTTGGGCGCAAAGATAGCGGATTTCCGCAGATGAGAAAAGCCGTAAACTGCCAAATTTGTTGATTAGCTAATTAAACTTACTTTTGCGCCTCATTTATGCAAGCTATCGATCAATTATATCCCCATCTCGAGTCTCCAAAGAATATTGTGATCACAATGCACCAGAAGCCGGATGGAGATGCTATGGGCTCTACGCTTGGGTTATATCACTTCCTGGTACAGTTCGGCCACAAGGTTACGGTGATCTCGCCAACGAACTGGGCATCATTTTTAAACTGGATGCCGGGCGTAAATGCGGTGGTGGATTTTGAACGTTCTACAGATAGCGCACTCAACCTCATTTACGAGGCTGATTTTCTTTTCTGCCTTGATTTTAATACACTTAGTCGCACGAAGCGGATGGAGGAATCGCTTGCTGCGGCTACAGGTCAGCGCGTGTTAATAGACCATCACCAGCAACCACAGGAAGAAATGTTTGCATTTGGTGTGAGTGATACGGGAAAAAGTTCTACCGCTGAAATGGTGTATGATTTTATCATTGGCTCGGGGCATGGAGATAAAATAACAACCGATGCCGCTGAGTGTATCTATGCGGGAGTAATGACGGATACAGGTTCGTTCCGTTTTCCATCAGTGACGGCAAATGTTCACCGCCTCGTTGCCGACTTAAAAGACAAAGGTTTAGCACATAGTAAAGTGCATGAAGCGATATATGATAATTTTTCAGAGAATCGTTTGCGTTTTATGGGCAACACGCTGTTGAACCGCATGGAAGTTTTTTATGAATACAATACGGTACTCATCGCCATCCCGCAAGCCGATCTTTTAAAATATGATATCAAAACAGGAGATACGGAAGGATTGGTGAATTACCCGTTGAGTATTGAAGGCATCAAAATGGCGGCGATCATTATTGACCGCGGTGAGGAACGTAAATGTTCTTTTAGGAGTAAAGGCGGGTTTGATGTAAATACTTTTGCACGCACCTATTTCAATGGTGGCGGGCATTTTAACGCAGCAGGCGGACAAAGCCGTGAACCACTGGAAACAGTGATCGCAGACTTTAAAAAAGCACTGGCTGAAAACAAGGAACAATTAAGTACTTATAAATTTTAAAAATAAACAATCATCAAAATGAGAAAAGTCTCTTATTTATTATTGCTGGCAGTTGTTGCTTTTTCTGCTTGTCAGGAATCTTTTAAGAAAGGCGAAGAAGGCCTGGAATATAAGATCATTTCTAAGGATAAAAATGCAGCGAAGATCGAGTATGGTAATTTCATGCAGATCCATATCAGCCAGTTTTATAATGACGGAAAAAAAGATAGCCTGTTGTCTGATTCAAGAACAACTATGCCGGGCTTCGAAGTATTGGATTCTATGAGTGTTCCGCCGGCTTATTTCAAGATCCTGAGCCAGGTTCGTAAAGGTGACAGTGTTGTGATTCGTGTAATGACTGATTCAGCGTTCAAGAAAAACCCGCAAGGAATTCCACCGCCGTTCATGAAAGGTCATTACCTGACGACTACAGTGAAAGTGATCGACATTTACAAAACCCGCGAACAGGCTGATGCAGCACGTTCCCAGGCAATGGTAGAAGGAGAGAAAAAGCAAAAGGCGCTGAGCGAAGAGCAATTGGTTAAAGACGATAAAATGATCGCCGAATACCTGAAGAAAAATAACATCACGGCTACAAAAGGTGCACAGGGAACTTACGTGCAGATCATCACGCCGGGTGTTGGTCCGAACGCTGACACTTCAAATGTTGTAAAAGTATATTACACCGGTAAAACATTGGCTGGTAAAAGGTTTGATTCAAACAACGATGCAGAAGCAAGGTCACACGAGCCACTTGTGGTTAACCTCACGAATGATCCATCTTTAGGCCAGCCGTTGATCGGTGGTTTTAACGACGGGATGGTTTTACTGAACAAAGGTGCCAAAGCTAAATTCTACATTCCATCTTCACTTGGATATGGTGCACAAGGTGCAGGTGCAGACATTGCGCCGAATTCAATTTTAGTATTTGATATCGACGTGCTGGATGTATTAAATAAATCACAGGCGAAAGCGCTGGCAGCAGAACAAGCGAAAAAAATGCAGGCCATGCAAAAACATTACATGGACAGCATTCAAAAAGCGCAACCAAGAATGGATACAACCGGAAAATAATTCCGAACTTAAATAGCTAAGGGCCGATACTAATTATCGGCCCTTTTTTTATGCGGTCAATATTCTATGATTGCTCCAGTGTAACTACAAGTTTAATCGCCTCCATCGCTTCTTTCACATCATGGACCCTTAAAATATCAGCGCCATTCATCAATGCAATCGTATTTAAAACCGTGGTGCCATTCAATGCTGCTTCAACGTTCGAGGCCAGTGTTTTATATACCATACCTTTTCTGGAAACGCCTGCCAGTACAGGAACTTCGAGCATTTTAATGACCTCCATATTTTTCAATAACGCAAAATTATGTGCCGTATTCTTTCCAAAACCAAATCCGGGGTCGATGATCAGGTCTTTGATGCCTGCCTTCCTGCATTGATCTGCTTTTGCGATAAAAAAATCCAGCACTTCCTTTACCACATCTTCATAAACCGGATTTTGCTGCATCGATTCGGGCCTGCCCTTCATATGCATACAAACATAGGGAACGCCAAGCCTTGCAACCGTTGGGATCATTCCCTCATCCATTTCACCTGCGCTAATATCGTTCACCATCCCGGCACCGGCTGACACCGCTAGTTCGGCCACCAGTGAAAAATAAGTATCTACTGAAATAATTGTGTTTGGAAAGCGCTGATGAATAGCCGTAATGACCGGGAGCACATGACTCAGTTCGATCTCTGCCGTCAACCGATCGCTTCCGGGCCGCGTACTCTGGCCACCAACGTCGATGATGGCGGCGCCGTCATTGATCATGCCGGCAACCTTTCCTAAGAGCATATCGATCGAGGTTTCGAGGTCGTGCTCATAAAATGAGTCAGACGTTGCATTAATGATGCCCATCACGACAGGTGTTTCGAGACTGAGCAGTTTTCCGCGGCAGTTTAGTGTATACATGTGACAGACTAATTGTATTTTTGAACGATACGCAAAATTGCAGTTTTTTTTAGCAAAGTTGAACAAAGGATGAAGACCAACGACCAATACGATGCGGTAGCAGGAAAATGCCGCGACACTTTTATTAAAAAGACCGCAGACTATGGAACCTCCTGGCGTGTGTACCGTACGATCTCTGTTGCTGACCAGATTTATATCAAAGCAAAACGAATCCGGACGATTCAGGAAAAAAAAGAACAAAAGATAGGTGACGATATCAAAAGTGAGTTCGAGGGAATTTTAAATTATGCAGTGATTGGATTGATCCAACTCGACCTTCATAAAGAAGAAGCTGAACAATTGCCAGTGGCGGAAGTACAACACCGGTATGACGAGAAGATCACACTGGCAAAAAAGCTTATGCAGGATAAGAACCACGATTATGGGGAAGCCTGGCGGGAAATGAGCCAGGAGAGTTACGTGGATCTCACGCTTGCCAAGATTTTACGCATTAAACAAATCATCGACAACGAGGGAAAAACGGTAGCAAGCGAAGGAATCGATGCAAATTTTTATGATATCCTGAACTATGCCGTGTTTGCCCTTATCATGATCAGTGAAGAAAAACATTAATCGCTTATGAAAATAATTGTCGGCATTGCCAGGATCCTGACGGGCTTGTTGTTTATTTTTTCGGGGTTGGTTAAAGCGATCGACCCTCGCGGCCTTGCCTATAAAATGCAGGAATTTTTTGAAGCCTGGGGAAGTATTGGTTCACTAAAAGGAATGATGCAATGGCTGGACCAATACGCACTTGCATTTTCTGTGATCATGATCACACTGGAAGTTGTGGTGGGTGTGGCCTTGTTGCTTGGCTGGCAAAAAAGGATATCCACGCTTATGCTTTTTCTCCTGATGCTTTTCTTTACTTTTTTAACGAGCTACGTTTTATTTAGCGGGAAGATCCGCGCCTGTGGCTGCTTTGGCGATTGTATTCCTTTAACGCCTGTTCAAACGTTTACAAAAGATATCATTTTATTGGTACTTTCCTTACTTCTGTTGTTGAATACAAGATATATTCACCCCGTTGCGAAGCCCTGGATTAATTCCGGTTATGTATTATTGTCCATGTTACTCACCCTGTGGTTGCAATTTTATGTGCTAAAACATCTTCCGCTGAAGGATTGCCTGCCTTATAAAGTTGGCAACAATATTCTTGAATTGCGGAAAATGCCTGCCAACGCCATTCCTGACAAATTTGATTATGTATTTGTTTATGAAAAGGGTGGGGTAAAGCAAGACTTTACAACTGCAGCCCTTCCTGATAGCAGCTGGACCTTCGTGGAGCGCAAACAACAGCTCGTAACAAAAGGCCGAAATAATATTCCTTTGATCAATGACTTTTCTTTCAGTACAGTAACAGGAATTGATACAACCGATGCCATTTTACAATCAAATGAAGAATATTTCCTGCTTTTCCTGAAAGAACTTCCTGCTAACGTCAAGGTATGGGCACCTGGTTTTAAAGCGTTGGTTGAACGTGAAAAAGGGAAGCGTAAAGTTTATATTGTTACCGCCCAGCGAAATGCAGTGGAGCAATTTTTACATCAATACAATATTAATGCAGATGCTGTATTTACCACAGATGGCACAGCAATCAAAACGGCCGCACGAAGCAATCCTACACTGTTCCGGATGAAAGGTCCTGTTGTGGAAGAGAAGAAAAGCTGGGCAGATTTTTAACCAACAAGCATGCGCTATTTCTTGAGAAAAATATTCTATTCAATACTGGTGTTGCTGGGCGTTGTCGTGCTCGTATTCGTGATGTTCCAGGGCTTCGGGGATCCTGCGCGACTCATCGTCGGGCAAACCGGGGATAAGAAGACACTAGATAATATCCGCAAAGATCTTTACCTCGATCAACCTAAGTGGAAGCAATTTGCACTTTACCTCAATGATGTATCTCCTGTAAGCATTCATTCCCGCGCGGACATCGAAAAGAAAAAATTGCGCGGCTTTTTTATTGGTGGTGAAAAGAAGTTTGGCATTAAAGTTCCATACCTGCGCCAGAGTTACCAAACGAAAAAAGATACACTGGCCGTGTTGAGTGAGGCTTTGCCGGGCACGATTGTCCTTGCAGTCACCGCGATGCTGTTTGCGTGTATTGTCGGCATCAGCCTGGGTGTTATTGCAGCTGTGAAAAAAGACACATGGATTGATAATACAGCCGTGTTCAGCAGTATTGCGGGAATTTCTGCACCTTCATTTTTTATGGCGATCATTATCGCCTATACTTTTGGGATTTTGCTGCACAACTATACTGGCCTGCATTTAACCGGCAGCCTTTATGAAATTGATGAAGTGACAGGTGAAAGATTCCTTGTGCTAAAAAATCTGATACTTCCTGCATTCACCCTGGGCATTCGCCCGTTGGCAGTAATAACACAATTAAGCCGCAGTTCCATGCTCGACGTATTGGGCCAGGACTATATTCGCACTGCTTATGCGAAAGGTTTAAGTACCCGAAAAGTGATTTTGAAACATGCCTTGCGCAATGCTATGAACCCGGTGATCACCGCAGTTACCGGCTGGTTTGCCGAATTATTGGCCGGTGCTTTTTTCGTTGAATATATTTTCGGCTGGAAAGGTCTTGGAAAAATCACCGTGGATGCCCTGGAAAAACTGGATTACCCGGTAGTGATGGGTGCAGTACTGCTGAGCGCATTTATTTTTATCCTGATCAATATGCTGGCCGATTTATTCTACCGCCTGGTAGATCCCCGCGTGCGCATACAATAAAAAAAGCCGCTGCAAAAAATTGCAACGGCCAGGCTTTGTTAATTAAAATTCTTTTAGTCTTTATTCAACACTACCACAAGCGCATAAATTACACCTGGCAGGAAGAACAATAAAGTCAGTAACAGATCAATCCAGAATTTGCTGTTGATAACTCCTTCATGCAGGTAAACCGCTAGTGGTGGCAACAGGATCGCTAGGATGATCAATAATGTTTGATTTGTACTCGGCGCATTACCATTTTTCTTCTGTTGTTTCAATTCTTTCAATTGCTTCTTCACTTCTTTCATGCGGAGTTTTCGTTCTCTTTTTGAAAGCCCTTTAAAATCTGCCAATGCTGATTTCAAAGAAGGTGCCGGTACTTCAGTTGGCGGGGCATATGGCACAGTTACATATTCAACTGAAGTGGAAGGCAAAACAGCAGCTGCTTCAATCGTGTTTGCAAAAAGGCTGATGCCCATCAGCGCTAATAAACCTGAGCGGAAAATTTTTTTCATACATCTAATTTTTTTTAGTGGAAAAGTTAAAATTATCATAACAAATTTGGAACCACGAATCCCGAGGTCGAGTGAATTGTTAAGGCTTGGCATAATTTTTCTATAGAATGGATTAACATAAAATTTAAAATATATGAAAATCGTAAAACTTTTATCCCTGATGGCATTTGCAGCAGTAACTGCAACCTCATGCCAGGACAACAAGAAAGAAGAGACAACAGTTGCTACCGTTACCACGCCGGAAACTGTGCCTGTGGCTACGGTAGCGAAAACCGCTGCAACCGAAGGCAAGAGCGTGAGCATTACTACAGAGCAGGTTCCTGATTCTGTTCGTAAGTCTTTCACTGTAAAGTATCCAAAAGCTCAGAAGGCAGTGTGGATGCAATACGAGCCAATTGAAAGCGATGATATGAAAATGGACGACCAATATTATTATGTTCGTTTCAATAACAATGGGGCAGATTATACGAGCTGGTATAACAATAGGGGCGAATGGGTAAAAACTTCTACGCGCATAACAGGCAATCCAAATCTCCCTGATGCGGTAAACCAAACGATTAATGCGCAATATCCGGGTTATACGATTGTTGAGATTGATAAAGAAAACGATAAAGACCGCGACATGTATGAAATTGAATTACATAAAGGCGAAGAAAAAGCCAAATTGAAGATCCTGCCGAACGGAGAAATCTTTAAAAGAAAATAATTTTTTAGATCAGACATCATCAGGAGTCGTTGTTTCAATCATTGGAACAACGGCTTTTTTTATGAGCACATCGGGCGTTTTTCTTTCCCCGATCTGTTGACGCCACATAGCATAATACAAACCCTTTTCCTCCAGCAGCGCGGCATGCGACCCGGTCTCCACAATTTTGCCTTTTTCTAATACATAGATGGTATCGGCCGACATGATGGTTGATAAACGGTGCGCGATAGAAATGATGATCTGGCTCTTTTCTCCGGCGATCTGGCGAATGGTATCTGTGATTTGTTCTTCCGTGAGGGAATCAAGCGATGCTGTTGCTTCATCGAAAATGATGATCCTTGGATTACGAAGTAAGGCCCTGGCGATGGATAAGCGTTGCTTTTCGCCACCAGAAAGTTTTGTTCCGCCTTCTCCTAATACGGTGTCCAATCCTTTGGCGCTGTTCAATAAATTAAAGGAAGAAGATTTGCGAAGGGCACTCAGCATTTCCTCTTCCGTGGCGCCGGGCTTGATGAAATGCAAATTCTGACGAACAGTTCCGGCAAACAATTGCGTTTCCTGTGTCACGAAACCGATCTGCCGCCGGATTCGATTATAGCGTATATCCTTCACCGATACATCATCAAAATAAATATTGCCACTCACCGGGCTGTATAACCCAACGAGCAATTTTACCAAGGTGGATTTGCCCGAACCTGATGGGCCGACAAACGCAATAGATTGTCCCCGCGTCGCTTTGAAAGAAATGCCGTCTAAGGCATTCTCTGTAGCAGTGCGATGACGAAAAACAACGTTATCAAATTCCAGGCTGTCCAGTTCACCAACTTCAATCGGATCTTCGGGACGCATCTCTACCGGCTTCTTCATCAGTTTATCAAAATTTTGCAGGGAGGCTTCTGCTTCCCGGTAAGAGAGGATGATATTGCCTAAATCCTGCAACGGCACAAAGATCGTATTGATAATAAATTGCATGGAGATCAATTCACCTGCGGTTAATACTTTCCGGAAGATGAGCCATAGCAGGATGAACAGAATGGATTGCTTTAGAACGTTCAGCGTTGTGCCTTGCAGAAAACTGAGGGTACGTACCTTCTTTGTTTTAAGCATTTCGAGATCGAAGATCTTTTGGGTAAAGGTTTTTAAGCGTTTGATTTCGGGGTAGGTAAGGCCCAGGCTTTTTACCAGTTCAATATTTCGCAGCGATTCCGTGATGTTTCCTGAAAGAACGGCGTTTTCGCGGAAGATGCTGCGCTGAACGGTCTTAATCTTTTTACTCAGCAAACCCGTAAGTCCGCCCAACAACAGCACGCCAATAAAAAATACCGGGATTAATGCCCAATGCTTCGTAACGGCATACCAGATCAGGAAGCCAATACCGACAACAGTTGAAAAAACGATATTAATAAAAGCATTGATAAAATTTTCTGTGTCACGCCTGGTCTTTTGCAAGATGGATAAAGTTTCGCCGCTGCGCTGCTCTTCAAATTCCTGGTAGGAGAGCCTCAGCGTTTGTTTTAGCCCGTCGTTGAAGATGGCCATGCCGAATTTTTGAACGACAAGTTTCAGGAAGTATTCATGGAAAGTCTTTGCCAGCCTCGCTGCCATGGCGATACCCACCGCGATCAGCAACCAGCCTGTGATGCCGTTCACCATCTCTTTTTCAGTTTGAAGGCCGGGATGTAAAGCATAGCTGTCAATGATCTTTCCAAAAATGATGGGATCGATCAGGGTGAGGAGTTGTGCAACACCTGCAAGAAATAGAGAAAAAAAAGTTAGTGCTTTGTATGGCCGCAGGTATTGCCAGAGAATTTTCATGTATAAAAAAGTTGATGAGAGATCGTTCCTGCAATAGGTCAAAAATTGCGCCTGACTGCAATAGATGATTTCAACAGATAGCTTATATATTTGTGCTTATGAGCTTGCTTATCACCAATATACAAAAACTGCTGAATACGGGCGAAGAAATGCCGCTAAAGCGTGGGAAGGATCTTGCGATGCTACCTTATATTAATGACGCGTTCCTGTTGATTGAAGACGGGCTGATTGCAGACTATGGTTCGATGTATGAACTGGATATCAAACTACCACAACTTCCAAAAGATATCGTTGATGCAGCTGGTTGCATGGTCATGCCATCCTGGTGCGACAGTCATTCCCATATCGTGTTTGCAGGAACCCGTGAATCGGAGTTCGTCGATAAGTTAAAAGGTTTAAGCTATGCTGAGATCGCTGCGAAAGGCGGCGGCATATTGAATTCTGCTGAGAAGCTTTCGGCAACTTCCGAAGATCAATTGTTTGAAGAAGCAAAACAGCGCCTCGACGAATTAGCCCTGTTGGGCACCGGTGCGCTGGAAATAAAAAGCGGTTACGGTTTGTCGGTAGAAGGCGAGCTGAAAATGCTGCGCGTGATAAAAAAATTGAAGCAGTCATCTCCTGTATTGATAAAGGCGACGTTTCTTGGCGCACATACTTATCCGCTTAAATTTAAAGAGGATCATGCCGGCTACCTGAATATGATCATCAACGACATGTTGCCCGCGATTCAAAAAGAAGGGCTGGCCGATTATATTGACGTTTTTTGCGAAACAGGTTTTTTTTCTGCAGAAGATACAGCTATGATTTGCAAAGCTGGAGCAGCGTTCGGACTGAAACCAAAGCTTCATGTCAACCAGCTAAATAGTATCGGTGGTATAGAAATCGGGATTGCCAACCACGCGGTTTCCCTCGATCATCTTGAAACACTAAGCGATCATGAAATAAAATTGCTCAGCGATTACCCGGGTGTAAGCAGTTTATTGCCAACAGCAGCCTTTTTCCTGCGAATGCCTTTTCAACCGGCAAGAAAACTAATTGATGCGGGAGCTGCCATCGCACTGGCCTCTGATTTTAACCCGGGCTCCTCGCCAGGCGGAAACATGAACTTTGTTGGCGCGTTGAGTTGCATTCAAATGAAAATGCTACCTGAAGAAGTTGTAAATGCAGCAACGATCAATGGGGCGTATGCGATGGAGTTACAAGACCAGGTGGGCAGTATCAGCATTGGCAAAAAAGCCAATATCATTTTAACGAAGCCCCTTCCTTCGCTGGCATACTTGTTTTATAGCTTTAGCAGCAACCTTATTCAACGCACAATGCTCAATGGACAATGGATAAATTAGCGATATGAAAAAATTGACCCCCATTCTTATAATGATGTGTTTTGCAGCAACCAGCGTTAGCCAGACGCAGCCTGCATCCTGCACTAAGTTTCACCGCGGAAAATTTTCCTACATAACTCCGTCGAAAGAAGTTGTAACATTATCAAGAACCTCAAAAAAGCAAACTGAAAAAAATGAAACGACCGGTGTGGTGACTGTTTGGCGGGTTAAATGGTTGTCAGACTGCAGCTATGAATTGTCGCAGAAGTGGAGTAGCGATAAGCTGCAACGAAAAAAATATGGCATGAAATCGACCATTATCATTACTGGGGTAACTTCTCATAGCTATGAATATTCCTGTGTGTGTGCCGGACAGCAAAAAACCGAAACCAATACGATGCGCGTCTTGAATTAAACTTAATGGACCAGCAGGTTCTCACACACCATTTTACTTAATGCTTCTGCATTTCTTTTTCCGTAGCTCACGATCATGCTTCCATCAAAAATCTCTACGGATTTGATCTTTACTTTTACACCGAGCCCAAGATCACGGCTGTTGAGAAACTTTAAAAATTCATCCGAAGAATGTGTTACTGCAGCCAGGATAACAGCTTCGCCAGCATTGCAGTCACTTAGCTTCCTGTAATTTACCCAATCCATTTTCCCGTTTTTGTCAGGTATGGGGGAGCCGTGCGGATCTACCTTGGGAAAGCCCAGTAAGAGGTCCATTTTTTCGAAGAATACCGGCGCATGTATATGTTCCACCTGCTCGGCAATCTGGTGCACTTCATCCCAGCCAAAGCCCATCTTTTCCACGAGGAACATTTCAGTAAGGCGGTGCTTCCGGATGACCATTGCCGCTTCCTTTCTGCCTTTGTCTGTCAGTTTTAACGGTTTGTAACTCTGATATAATACCAGTTTCTTTTCGGCGAGTTTTTTCATCATGCTGTTGACCGTCGGCATTTTTATGCCTAGCTGCCGGCTTAGTTCATTTACGGTTGCCTCGCCCTTTCCTCCCGAAAGATTAAATAACGCCTTTAGGTAATTTTCTTCAGTTAGAGAATTCATACAGCAAACTTAAAATAAAAATTGTAGGTATACTTGTTTTAATGTTAGGATACTCTAACTTTATAATTATATCAATCGTATATTATGAAACATCTTCTTAAACTTTTCATCTGCACATTTTGTTCGGGCAATGCTTTTTCACAGCCCTCAGTTTCAGGCAATATTACCAGTGCTGACAAGCCGTTGAGTTTTGCTACAGTGCTGATAAATCCCGGGGCCGCAGCGGTTATCGCAGATAGCGCTGGTTATTTTCACCAGCCTTTGCCCGTTGGAGGAAAGTATATACTTACAATCAGCAGGGCAGGTTACAGTACGATTAATTTAAAAGTATTTGTCGCCGATCATGTTGATACAACTCTTGAAGTAGAACTTACAGCATTGCCAGGTGCAATGGAAGAGCTGGTGATTACCGGTACGATGAAGGAGGTGTCGCGTACGGAAAGCGCAGTGCCGGTAGAAGTGATTACCGCAAAATTATTTCAAAAAAATCCCACGCCGAGTTTATTTGAAGCGGTGGGAATGGTGAACGGCGTACAACCGCAACTGAACTGCAATGTTTGTAACACTGGTGATATTCATATAAACGGTATGGAGGGTCCGTATACGATGATCCTGATCGATGGCATGCCGATCGTGAGTGCGTTGGCGACGGTATATGGATTGAGCGGCATTCCAAACAGCCTGGTCGAGAGGATCGAAGTTGTGAAAGGACCGGGATCATCTTTATATGGTTCTGAAGCTATGGGAGGCATCATCAACGTGATTACGAAGAATCCATTGCGGGCGCCTAACATAAGTGCCGACGTATTTGTAACGGGCTGGGGTGAACTAAGCGTGGATGCAGCATTAAAAACGAGTGTGGGCAATGCCACGTCATTACTGGGAATCAATTATTTTAATTACCAGCAGCCAATTGATAATAATAAAGATGGCTTTACTGATGTTACACAGCAGCACCGTATTTCTATTTTTAATAAATGGAATTTCCAGCGTAGCAAAAACCGCGTCGCCAGCCTTGCCGGTCGTTATGTGTATGAAGATCGTTGGGGGGGACAAACCACATGGGATAAGCACTGGCGCGGGTCCGACAGTATATATGGTGAAAGTATTTATACCAATCGGGCTGAACTGATTGGCATCTACCAGTTACCTGTAGCCGAAAAAATAATCACGCAATTTTCTTTTAATGATCATCGCCAGAATTCCTGGTATGGGACGACTTCGTACAACGCAAGGCAACAAGTAGCCTTCGTGCAAATGTATTGGGATAAACTGCTCAAGGCAGGACACAATTTCCTGCTCGGTTCCAGCGTCCGCTACACTGCCTATGACGATAACACTCCGGCAACTTCCAGTGCCGACCAAAAAGCAAACCAGCCTTCCAATATTTTTCTGCCGGGCATTTTTGCTCAGGACGAGTGGACGATCAGCCAACGTCATAAGCTACTGCTCGGCTATCGCTACGACCTGGAGAAACATCATGGGGCCGTGCACTCGCCAAGGATCGCGTATAAGTTTTCACCCGTGAAGAACCAAACGCTGCGTGCGAGTTTCGGCACCGGGTTTCGCGTGGTAAATTTATTCACTGAAGATCATGCCGCACTGACAGGAGCCCGCGAAGTGGTTATTGAAGAGACGCTTAAACCCGAGCGTTCTTATAATGGCAACCTGAATTATGTTTTGAAAATTCCTGGCCCAAAATCGCAACTTAATTTTGATCTGACAGCGTTCTATTCGTACTTCAGCAATAAGATCACGGGCGATTTTGATTCCGATCCGAACAAGATCATCTACCGAAACCTGCGCGGACATGCGGTTTCACGCGGCTTGTCATTAAATACCGACATGAATTTCAATTTCCCGTTGAAAGTATTGGCAGGAATTACCTGGATGGATGTGCGTATGTTGGAAGAAAAAGCCGGCCAAATTTTCCGAACCAAACAACTCCACGCGCCGGACTGGTCGGGCACTTTCGTTTGCACATACACTGCATCAAAAAAACTCGCATTCGACCTGAGTGGAAAATGGGATGGACCGATGCGTTTACCGGTGCTGCCAAATGATTACCGCCCGGAATATTCGCCATGGTTTTGTATTGCCAATATCCAGGTGACAAAGAAATTCAAGGGGGGATGGGAATTGTACTGCGGCATCAAAAATCTCCTGAATTTCGTTCCCGCTGATCCGATCATGCGCGCTTTCGATCCCTTCGACAAAACAGCGAACGATCCGGTTACTAACCCCGCTGGTTATACGTTTGATCCGGGTTATAATTTTGCATCCTTGCAGGGCATCAGGGGTTTCGTGGGATTACGATATCAATTTTTTGCAAAATGATGCGTTTTTATTTAGGCCGTAAAAACTTGATAAACTAACGGGCATTAACTACATTGAGTATGCTAAACTGCTTTTCCTTAAATCAATCCATATGAAGCATTTCAAGTTCTACAGCAAATCAGATGTCTTGTCACTAACAAAAGTCAGGCGTTTTGAAACCAAGATAGGAGAGCGCGTACAAACGTTGAAAAATGATTCTGAGTGGCCGGAAGTGCTGCAGCAGTCTACTGCAAAATATGTACTGGTGGGCATTCCTGAAGATATTGGTGTAAAAGCAAACCTCGGAATTGGCGGCGCCGATACCACCTGGCATCCCTTCCTGAATGCCTTTCTGAATATTCAAAGTAATGATTTTTTAACTGGTGATGATTTGCTTTTATTGGGCCACTTTGATTTTGGCGACTTGAAATACCTGATCGAGCATAATGCGTATAACCGTGATGAACTAATAGATGCTTACCGTCACGCCGTAAATATCATCGACGAAGAAGTGGAACAAATGATGAAAACAATCGCCGCCAGCAAAAAGATCCCGATCATCATCGGGGGCGGACATAACAATTGTTACCCGATCATTAAAGGCGTTTCAAAAGGTTTATATAAAGCAGATGTGTTGCCGCTGGCGCAGATCAATTGCATTAACCTCGATGCCCACACCGATTACAGGAGTATGGAAGGGCGCCATAGCGGAAATGGTTTTCGCTACGCAGAAACCGATGGGTATATGGGGAAATATTGCGTTGTTGGATTGCACGAAAATTACATTCCGCAAAATGTCCTCACAGATATTCATGCAAATCCATTTATACAATACACGAGCTACGAGGATATCTTTATTCATGAGCGCAAGAACTTTATCCAGGCGATTGCCCATGCGACGGGCTTTACAGAAGATACTCACACAGGTATCGAACTCGATCTCGATTGTATCGAACAAGTGTTATGTAGTGCCGCCACACCAAGTGGTTTCACTGCTCTGCACGCACGCCAGTATATCAATTTTGCTGCAACGGATGCTAAAGTCGCTTACCTGCACATTTGCGAAGGGGCCTGCCAGCTTGCGGATGGAACCAAGGATGACTTCACTGCCAAACTCATCAGTTATCTCGTAAGTGATTTTATCAAGGCCAATACTGCCGATTAATTCCAGGCCATAAAAAAAGCCACCAACAATTGGTGGCCTTAAAAAAAATAAAAATTTATTCTGCAGAAAGGTATTGCGCATAAGCATAACCTTCTTCACCATCATCGGTGCGAACAAGCCACCACTGGTCGTTGCTTTTACTTACTAATGTGATTGTTTCACCGTGCGCAGCTTTGCCGACGATCGGCTGGTCTGTTCCTGGTCCTTTGCGAATATTCAGATTGCTGCTTTCTGTGGTTACTTTCACCTTTGTAACGGCCGCATCCATGGCCACTTTTACATTCATTACCACATCGCCACCAGCAAAATTGGGATCTATTTCACCATACTTTGTCCAAAGCTGATCTTTCACCGCGCCGCTTGGAGCAGTTCCGTCGATGTAGAGAACGCCATCCTGTTCGCGAACCTGCAGGTCGGAAACACCTGCCGCAGTTGCTGCATCTGTCAGGCCTTTATATTTATCTTGTAATGCCATAATTTGATTCCTCCTTATTTATTTTACGGTTAATTTATTATCCACTTTCTTCGGTTGCAGGCTGTTTAACGCCATCATCAATTTTGGCAGCGATGCTTTTGCAATCGTGCCGTTCAATGTGATCACGCCATCAGCAACGGTAGCAGTAACAGTTGGGTAATCTTTAGTAGCATCACGAACACTGTTTGTCAAGGGATCATCGGCAGTAATAGTTACAGGCGCCGGCGCCATAACAGGTGCGGCTACTGTTACATTATTTACAACTGATTTTACACCTTTGGTCGCTGTTGCTTTAGCAGCACTTTCCGACTGAGCTGCAGCATCCGCAACTTCCCCGCTAAGCGTTGCAACTCCATCGTTTACCATCACCATCACCGAGGAGGTAGCTGGATTTTCTTTCAAACTTTTTTCGACCGATGCCTTGATATCTGAATCTTTCGGCTTGCATCCGGTGAAACTTAATCCGGCAACAAGTACGAGTGCCGGTAATAATCTGAGCATTTTCATTTGATTTGTTTTTGGTGATAAAAGATGTTACGACTCAAATATAATGCTACGAATGTAAGATTTGCAAGTAAAAGTTTACAGGCAGCCCAGGCGGCCGCCGTCAACCGGCAAATTGATTCCATTAATATAACCTGCAGCAGGTGAACAAAGGAAGGCGACCGCGGCGCCAAACTCTTCCGGTTGCCCGATCCGCCTGGCAGGAATTTCCGCAACAAGGCTCGTCATTACCTCGGCCTCGGATTTTCCGCTTTCATCCATTTTCTTCCTGATCACATAATCTGCACGAACAGTGTTAGTAAAACCTGGCAACACGTTATTCACTGTGATGCCAAATGCACCGAGTTCCGTTGCGAGTGTTTTACTCCAATTGGCCACAGCTGCCCGAACAGTATTGCTTACGCCAAGACCCGGGATGGGTTGTTTAACGGATGTGGAAATGATGTTGATGATGCGTCCATACCCTGAATTTTTCATACCGGACACCAGGGCCTGAACGAGGATATGGTTACAGATAAGATGACTGTTGAACGCCTGGAGAAATTCATCTTTGCCCGCTGCGAGTGCAGTTCCGCCTGCAGGCCCCCCGGTATTGTTGATCAGAATATTAATAGCGCCATGGGTGGCAATAAATTCGTTGATGGCCGTCTGAACATTTTCAGGATCATTGAAGTCAGCAACTATATATCCATGTTCGATATTGGCGGGTTGAAGTTGCGCAACGGCTTCGCGGAGTTTTTCTTCGTTCCGGGCCATCAAATAAACAGTGCAGCCTAATAGCGCCAGTTCTTTGGCAGAGGCTAATCCAAGGCCTTGCGTGCTTCCGCAAACAATGGCTGTTTTACCAGTCAGATCTAAATTCATCAGCAGATTTTTGCCGAAGCTATTCAATAATTACGGGTCTGAAAAATCCGCGGTTGTTTTAAACCCGGTTGCTGTTTTCAACGCTTCGATAACATTAAAGATGATCGGGCAGCGTCCATAATGCATAAGGGTGCCGAAATATCTCGTCTTAAAATTATCCTTGTGCAAATGCGGAAACTGCCGGCATTCTTCAAAACGATCGGTATAGATAGAACATACAGTTCCCGAAAGGAAAACGCAGGGGATACTATTGATGACCATCTGTCCCTGGAGGCTGGTCTCAATGTAGTTTTCTTTAAACTGATCTGTAGATTGATGCAACGTGCCGGCCAGGCGTTCGGCCTCCGGCTCTGTCACATTTATCATCAGTGTTTTACAGCAGGCACCGCATTGGGTGCAATCGATCTGCGGCGTAATTATTTCGTTTAGCCGATGCACGGTTGCATCCAGTTCTGACCCGTCAAACTTGTCCAGGAATTCCCTGAACAAGTCATGTTCGGTCGCTCTTTCTTCTGCCTTTGCTGCAATAAATTCTCTGTCTGTAACCACTTCATTCATTGAGCGGTCAAAATTAATCAATCGCGGTAACAAATCGATCCGGGATCATCATCAGGATAATATCACAAACTTTTCCTGTACAGCGCCCATGGTAAACCGGTAGGCACCTGTAGCTAATCCTACCATGCTTAATTTAAACTCTGATATGCCTCGGCAGATCGCACCTTTGCGCACAACGCGTCCGACCTCATCCGTGATCATGTAACCTGCGTCGGCAAAGGGTTCATCGGTACTGCGCACAGTGAGGCTGCTGTTTACAGGGAGTTCGCTCGGTGAAATAATCACCTGTGGTTGGTTTCTCATAATTATTGGAATTAAAACGGGCTTCTTGCGATTGTTAAAAATACAGGGACATCAGTATGTCCCTGTATCGTGGTGTTTCATTGGTATCCGAAGAATAACTTAATGATGTAAGGTGATAGTTGGAATTTCTGTGTCACGGCCGCGGCGAACCTGGATATTGCTGATCGTGGTATCAGCATATGGCGAGCGCGCATCAACGAACATCGTATAAATGCCTTCTGCCAGCCCCTTGATTTTATATTTGCCATTACCGAACGGAACTGCATACGCGGTATCGTTAGCATTATAAACTTTGATCAACGGCCTTGCTTCTGCAGGGAATATTTTGCCTTCCAGTTCTCCGCTGTTGTGGCCACAATAGGCTTTTAGCTGGGGTTTCAGGCAGAGCTGACCGCCGCTTCGCTGAATAGATTTAGTGACATCAAAATCTACATTGATACGAACCTGGCCATTCCCAAGTGTATCGATCGCATCAGATTTTACCTTAGCATATACATAATGACGACCATCGCAGATACTTAGAGGAGCAGAATGTGTACTGTCCGTAAAAACACGGTTGCTATCGCCCAACGTGAAACGGATTTTTGTGATGCGGCCGGCGTAAGTAAAACCATTTCCTATTAAAGTATCCACCCCGTTGCGCAATTGTAATAGATCGTACACACCGGGAGCAATAGCAATTGTATCCCATTGACCGTAGTTATCATGGCCATGGTTATCATCGTCATCATCATGATCGCCGTCGTGGTGATCATCATCGCGGCCCCGACCGTGCCCGGACGAATCAACTTTCACTTCTACATACCGGATATCGACCAAAACTTTTGTAAAATCAACTACAGGATCATCATTGAGGTAAACCATTACGCGTTGTTTACCTTCAGGATTTTCGTCGGAAAGGGAAGTTTCTTTCTGGCAGGCGGAGAAGCCTGTGACGAGTAACGCAAGTGCAACGGGCAAGCAGGCCTGCTTCAGGAAATTTTTCATGTTATGTGGTTTAATAATTAATGAATACGCCAGATCATAGGATCATGGAAAAACAGCAGGTAAACTTATTTCTATATGTCTTGTTTTGTGGTTGGCTGTATCAGGTAATTATTAGGGGTAGTAAGCGGGCCGGTTATCGTAGCAAGCCTCAAACGCTTAACTGCACGGGGTTTCGACCGCCTGCGTATTGACAATTTCTATGCCATCGCCAGAAAATGTGAATATCTATTTAAATTATTGGGATGGTAAAACAAAATTTCGGTGGCGGCATCGTAAACATTATTTTTATGCCCTACGTATTACTTATTCTAAACAACACACATGGAACTCAAGGAACAATTTGAACAGGCCGTATCAAATAGTAAAGATCTTTCTCAGAAACCAAGCAACGACACTTTATTACAATTGTATTCATTTTACAAACAGGCAACTGAAGGAGACGTTAGTGCTGACCCCCCTTCCAATCCATTTGATTTTGTGAACAAGGCAAAGTATGAAGCCTGGACTGCGCAGAAAGGTATGACCAGTGAAAGCGCCATGAATGAATATATCGCCCTCGTGGAAAAGCTAAAAGGTTAAGGCTTATGCCAAAGAATCCGTTGTTTTTTTTTGTTCTTATTCTTTTGCTGATGCTGGAAGCATGTTCTTCTCCTGATTTTATATTGCTGGAAACAAAAAAGCTGACCGATTATCCGTCGGGATCGGGAATGGAATTTTTTAAAGGAAAGATTTTCCTGGTAGGTGACGATGCGCGGTATTGTTGGGTGGGGGATACTTCCTTAAAACAAACCGACAGCATCCGGTTATACGAAGGCACGGAACGGCGGATCGCAAAAGATCTGAAAGAAGACCTGGAGGCGATAGCCCTGGTATACGACGGAAAGACACCGAAATTATTCCTTGCCGGATCCGGGTCCTTACCACCTTTCCGTAACCGCGGCTGGCTGATCGATCCCGCCACGGGTGAAAAAGAACCGCTGCTGCTGGACAGTTTTTATAACCGGTTGCAGCAACAGTTGCCGCAAATCAATATCGAAGGTGCGACGGCCATCACGGGTGCGCTCGTTTTGGCGAATCGTGGCAATAAAAGCCAGCCCAAAAATCAACTGATCTTTACAACGCCCGATTTTTGGAAGCGGCAGGACAGCGCGCAAATTGATGTTGTAAAGATCGGGACCAATAAAGACACGGCACTGTTTGAAGGTATTTCGGGGCTGGCATATTCTTTTCGAAGTGATCGTCTATTCATTACAGTTACTACAGAAGACACGTACAGCTCACATGGTGACGGCGCGATCGGCAGAAGTTTCCTGTGGATCGTAAATGATATTTCGTCACGCAAACGCATTACCGCCATCAATCCTTCGCGGGTGATTGATCTCCAAAAAACTGACGCGGCTTTTGCAGGACAAAAAATAGAATCCGCCTGTATTCTTTCCGAAGATGCAACGTCAGTAGAACTATTGCTGGTCGCTGATAACGATAATGGAGAGTCTACTTTGTTTCGCGTACGCCTCAAAAATTGATCATGTCTATAGCGATGATCTCGTGTAGATTTCCATTGATGCTTATGTCTGCTCCTTTCTTTTTTCCTGCGAGCGCCATGCCCAATGGTGATTGCAGCGAAATCGCCGTAAAAGAAATATTTTCGAACACGACTTTTCCCAGCGCGCAGGAAATGAAATAAATTCCTTTAGTCGTTTGTACGACAGTTCCGAACCTTACTTCATTCGTGTGGATCTGCGGATCGATCTTTTCAAGCAATACCTGCTGCTCTTCCAATACGCGCAATTGTTGCCGGGTATTTTCCTGTTCGATCTGTAAAAGCGCTAATGCTGTTTCATGTTTGTCGCCGGCGGTACTTTTCGTTTCGTTAGCTGCGCTGTTAAAAAGATCGGCAGCTTTAAGTTTAAGGTGCTCAATACGGCTGGCCAGCAATTGCTGACTTGCTTTGCAAATTTCCTCCTTTATCGTCATTTGATCAGTTGAAGATCGGGTTGCGGAACCGATGAATGCCCGAGAATAAGTTCAGGACTGAGCACACGTTTTTCAAACTGTGTGATGGGGCGTTTGCTTTCGATCAGCTGCAATAAAAGTTCCGTTGCATCACGGCCCATTTCCATCGCGGGCTGACGCAGGACGGTAAGAGGTGGATTCAGTAATTCTGCCAGGTCTGAATTTGAAAAACCAACCAGGGCAATATCTTCGGGAACACGGATCCCTCGTCTGACAAGGGTTTTCAGACAACCGGTCGTAAGTTTATCACTGGTGGTGATGATGGCATCCGGCCGTTGCTTCAGGGTAAATAATTTGTTGACTGCTTCTTCAATTTCAGAAAAAACCATACCTCCATAGAAGCAATGTTTAACATAAGCGTTGTTGTATTTATGACCGTAAGTATGCAATGCTTCTTTGTAGCCTGCCAGCCTTTCAGTTGTAATGGAAAGGAACTCCGAATTCGCGATGGCGGCAATTTTTTTATAACCTCGCTGGATCAAATGTTCCGTAGCTTCATACGCCCCTTTAAAATTATCTGCAACAACGCAGTGCGTCTGGATCTCATCAGAAATGCGGTCAAACATGACGATTGGTAAACCTTTTTGGTGGAGCGCCTGCAGGTGACTGATATCATTTGTTTCTGTAGACAGGGAGATCAGCAACCCGTCAACTGATCGCGATGACAGGTAATGAAGGTCCATCATTTCGCGCTCATACGATTCATGACTTTGGGAAATGATAACATTGTAACCCTTATCATATGCGATGGACTCTATGCCGTTGATCACTTGTGAGAAAAAGCTATTGGCGATCTCGCAAACCACTACTCCGATGGAACGACTGCGTCTTTCTTTCAGGCTTAGTGCAATAGGGTTGGGGCGGTAATTAAGGGTTTCAGCACAATCCAATACCAGTTGTTTTGTCTCCGGGCTGATCTCGTAACTATCCCTTAAAGCCCTTGAAACAGTAGAAGTGGAAATGCCTAATGCCTTGGCAATATCTTTTATCGTAACTGCTTCAAATTTCATATGCTGCTTTTGTTTGGTAACGCAATCCTGAACTGCCTAAAGTTACAAAAAATAAGATAACAACAGGGTACCGCTCCGCGAGGCACCCATGGCATCGTTATCGGGAACGTTTGCGTAAAAAAATAGCTGGCAGTTCATATAACTTCAAGTTTAAATGTTTAGCATTGGATCAGATTAGCTTAAGATGAATTGCACTAACGCCATATTGCCATCTCATCATCACCAATTTTATTCAACATCAAAACTGTTTTATGAGTAAACGAATTCTATTGTTTACAAGCCTCCTGTTATTCGCCCTGTTTTCATTTGCACAAACGAAAGTTGTGAAAGGAAAAATTGTGGACGAAACAGGAAATCCTGTTGCCGGTGCCACCGTGACTGAACAGGGCTCCAAAAAAGGAAGCCAGACCGATAAGAACGGTAACTTCAGCATCAACTACACCGGGGATGGAAATGTGAAACTCGTGATCAGTTCGATCGGCTTCCAGTCTAATACCGTTACAACCGGTCCCACGACAAGCCTGACGATCCCGCTTATCCGCGAGATCAACACACAGGAAGAAGTAGTGGTGATCGGTTACCAGTCTATTAAAAGAAAAGAATTGACGGCATCGGTTTCCGCTGTGGGTTCCAAAGACCTGAAAGATCTGCCAACCAACTCTGCGGCAGAAGCGCTGGCCGGTAAACTCGCCGGTGTTCAGGTCTCTGTTTCAGAAGGTTCACCGGGTGCTGATGTGGACATTTTCGTTCGCGGACGAAACTCCATTACGCAAAGTGGAGCACCATTATATATCGTGGATGGTATCCAGGTAGAAAATGCCTTATCGGTTCTTTCTCCGCAGGATATCGAAAACGTAACTGTTTTAAAAGATGCGGCCTCAACAGCGATCTATGGTGCCCGCGGTGCGAATGGCGTTTTCCTGATTACCACAAAAGGTGGTCGTAACACCGGTGGTAAAACAACGGTTACGTATAACGCTTTCTTCGGCATCAATAAGATCAGCCGCAAACTGGATATGATGGATCCTTACAATTTTGTGCTTTATGCTTACGAGCGTGCGAAATACACCGAAAACCCGCAGGACACAGCGGTTGTGGCGCAATACATCCGCCTGATGAGTAACTACGACACGATTGCTAAAGCCTACCAAAATCACCCGGAACAAATCGACTGGCAGGACAGGATCCTTGGCCGCGATGCAAAACAATCTACCCATAATATTGCCGTTTCCGGCGGTACAGCTGCAACACAATACAACCTGAGTTTCACTGTGAACAAACAGGAAGGCTTGTTGCTGAATTCAGATTATGACAGGAAGCTCGCCAGTTTTCGGTTTGATCACAAGGTTAGCAACAAACTAAAAGTGGGCTTTAATGTCCGATATAATATACAAACAATTGAAGGTGCCGGTACTTCCGATATTGGTGGTGCAGGGTCAAACAGGTTACGCCAGTTTACCCGTTACCGCCCGTTTATCCTGCCGGGCCAGACCGAAGATTACTACGATGCCGATCTTGATGCACGTAACCCTGGAAATGGGTTACGCGAATTAAATCCATTCCATGTCCTTTCGTCAGAGTATCGTCATCGCGTGACAACTGCGTATAACTATAACGGTTATGTGAGTTATGCCCTGACGAAAAATATATCTTTCCGGAGCACCTTTGGTTATGATGTGAACAAAACCGAATCAAAAGCATTCGATGATACACTCACTTCAACATCACGAAGTTTCAACAAACTGCCTTTAATTACCCTGAATAATAACGATCGTTACACGATCAATAATTCAAACGTAGTTACTTATGTAAATAATTCTTTGTTTAAAAGCAAAAATGGCCTAAACGTTTTATTAGGTCATGAGATCTATGAAACTGTAACAAAAGCCAACGCGCTGGAACTAAGGTATTTCCCAATCGGGATTAAACCCGACGCGGCATTTGCCAATATCGGCCTTGCCTCGGCACCAGCCGGTTTTTCTCAACCCAAACCCATTTCATCCGAGGTAACCACCAGGCAAGTATCCGCTTTCACCAGCATCAAATACGATTATGCGAAAAAATACTTCCTTACAGTTAATTTCCGTGCAGATGGGTCTTCTTTATTCGGGCCAAACTATGCCAGCATAGTTCCGTTAACGGATTCAACAAATCGCAAATGGGGATATTTTCCATCAGTTGCCGCAGCCTGGAGGATTTCGCAGGAAAAATTCATGAGTAACCTGCCATTCATTACGGATGCAAAGATCCGTTTGAGTTATGGCCAGTCAGGCAATAACAGGATCGGTGCGTACGGTTATGCTACAGGCTACACGCCGCCTGCTAACGGTGGTTATGGTTTAAACGATGCCCTTACCTATACGTTGGTAACACCGGGAAGATTAGGCAATCCAATTATTACCTGGGAAACGCTTGAATCTAAAAACCTTGGTTTCGATATCGAGTTGTATAAAGGGCGCGCGAACCTTACGGCTGATTTTTACTCCAACACCACTAAAGATCTGTTGATCGAAAATAAATTTCCGGCAACATCTGGTTATACCACCCAATACCAGAACGTTGGTTCAGTGCGCAACAATGGTATTGAGTTACAATTGGCGGGAGCGATCATTCGCAAAAAAGATTTTGAATGGAATGCGAGCTTAAATATCTCCTTTAACAAAAACAAGATCCTGAATCTCGGTAGCAACACATCATTCACCGCTAACTCAGGCTGGTTTAGCACGGCAAACTCAGATGATTATATTCTGCAGGTAGGCCAGGCCGTTGGTACGATGTACGGCTTACAGGTAGAAGGATTTTATACAACGGATGACTTTACCACTACGCCATACAGCAACCCGTTATATCCAAACCTGACAACGCAATACACATTGAAAACAGGATTGGCCAATCCGGCATCTGTATTAGCTGATTTAGTTGCACCGGGACAAATTAAATACCGCGATGTGAATGGCGATGGCAAGATCACTTTAGATGGAGATCGTACCGTAATTGGTAACGCACTTCCGAAATATACCGGTGGTTTTAATCAGAACTTTGCATTTAAAGGATTTGATTTAAGCATCTTCACAAACTTCTCTGTTGGTGGCGATATTTATAATGCTAACAAACTTGAATATTCAAGTGCTTATGGAAATGATGCGAACCTGCTCGCTGAAATGACTGGCCGCTGGAAAGTGATTGATCAGAGTGGAAATCTTGTTCAAAAACAAATCAATGCCACAACAACTGTAGGCGTTGCCCCTGATCAGCTAAAAGCCATAAACGCAGGCGCAACAATCTGGCAGCCGATCAGAACGACAACTGCTTTTTACCCGATGTCGTATGCAATCGAAGATGGTTCTTACTTACGTTTGAACAATATCACGCTGGGTTATACATTACCAACCTTCGTTGTTAAAAAGGCACATATCAGCAGTTTACGTTTGTATGCAACGGTATCAAATGTGGCTACGATTACCGGATATTCCGGTTACGATCCCGACGTAAATGCGAAGAGAAGCAACCCGCTGACACCAGGTGTAGATTACTCCGCATACCCGCGCGGCCGCACTTATCTAGTTGGATTAAATTTATCTTTATAATATTGAAATCAATCATAATGACAACACGTATCAAACATTTAAAAGTCCTGTCAATGATCCTGATCATTACAGCGTCGATGTCGGTTTCCTGCAAAAAATATTTGTCGCCGGAACCCATCAGTACCTTTGATCCCGGTTTTGTTTTCGGTAATGTTCCGAATGCACAAGCCGCATTAATGGGCGCCTATTATTCGCTTTCGGGTGACTTCGGTTATGGTATTCGTGTGAGCTACTATTATGCACACGATGACGATATTATCATGGGTGGTGGTTCCGGCCTCGACCAATTGCGTCACCAGGAAGCTCATTACACGCTTGTTGCCGGCAATACGGATATTGTCAGCACGTTCAACCAGTTTTATGCCGGTATTGAAAGAGCGAACAACTGTATATACTACATTCCAAAAATGCCGCAATACAGCGAAACAGCGCAGAGTTCGGATGCTGTTCAATTGCGCAGGATGGTGGGCGAAGCACTAACGGTTCGTGCTCAATATTATTTTGAACTAACGCGTATCTGGGGCGATGTTCCGGTACAATGGGAACCGTCTGCTTTTCAGGCCAACCTTTTTCCAAGAAGGACCAGCCGTGACACGATTTATACCAGATTGCTTTCAGACCTCGCTCTTGCTAAAACCCTGATGCCGTGGCGAACACAGGCTACGCAGGATGAGCGTTTCACTAAGGGATCGGCTATGGCATTGCGGGCAAAAATTGCCTTGTTCGCGGGCGGATATTCTTTAAAGCAATCCGGCCAGATCACCAGGCCTTCTAATTATCTCGATTATTACACGATCGTTAAAGCAGAATGCGCAGAGCTTATGCAAAACAGAGCGCAACATAATTTGGCCCCCACATTCAAAGGTTTATTTAAAGATGTGATTGATGCACATAAAGCGATGGATCCTAACGGTGAGCTGATCATGCAGGTAGCGATGGCGAATGGCACGAACTCTGATAGTAAGATCGGGTTACAAAACGGAACAAAGATCAATGGTGTAGGCGGTTCCCTTGGGAATATGCTTCCGACATATTTTTACCAGTTCGATTCCACCGATGTTAGGAGAGATGTAACTGTTGTACCGTTCGAAGTGGTGCGTGATGTTTTCGGGCGCGGGCATGCGAGTAACAGTATTTATGATGGAAAATTCCGTCGCGACTGGGTATCCAGCCCGGCATTTTATTTCAGCAGTGGCGTTACAACGGGCACAAATCCCGTAACAACAACACCGGCGTCTAATTCCGCATTGCAGAATATGCAGTTGAACTGGCCGTTGATCCGGTTTGCGGATGTGCTCCTGATGTTTGCAGAAGCCGATAACGAATTAACGAGCGCACCGTCTCCCGAAGCTGTTGCCGCCTGGAGGGAAGTGAATCTACGCGGTCACAATAATAACGCTGCATTAGTGCCGGTTCCACCAACAGATAAAGTTGGCTTCTTTAAACTTTTAGTAAAAGAAAGAATGTTGGAATTTGGTGGCGAAGGCATTCGTAAATATGATTTGATCCGCTGGAATTTATTAGGAACGGCGCTAACAGAAGCAAAAGCTAACCTCGCGCGCTGGGCTGCCGGTACCGCGATGCAGGCACTCACTTACCAGGCCGCACCTCCTGCATATACGCTGGTAGCAACATTACCAACGCAGATGTATTATTATCAAAATGCACTGGCAGAAAATAATGTTATCTGGGCAAATTCATTCTACAAACCAACGCCTTCACCGGCACCTTTGGATATTACGAATAACAACGCTTTGCTGACGACAACGAACAGGGTTGCCTGGTATGCCAATGCAAATGTAACAACGACCTATACCAACTATCTTGGTTTCGGGTTTGTGTCTGGTAAAAGTGAGTTGTACCCGATCCCGCAATCAGCGATCGATGCTAACAACAACCTGAAACCCCAGAATCCCTTATATTAATTACTTCAATAACTAATAATAAAAAAGGGCTGCTTTGAGCGGCCTTTTTTTATTTGCAGGCTTTGATGACGCTCTGCGCTTAACCATTTACTTTTATGCAATGAAAAGTATTCCTACAGCATTGTGCTCATTCGGCATGAGCGGGTTAGTATTTCATGCGCCCTTTATCTCCCTTCACCATGGTTTCGAATTATATGCCGTTGCCGAACGATCGAAACAGAAAGCCAGGGAAATATATCCGTCAATCAAATCTTTTTCGTCTGTTGAAGAAATGTTGAAGGACGATTATATAGAACTGGTAGTAGTGAACACTCCTAATGCGACGCATTTTGATTATGCTAAGAAGGCGTTGATGGCTGGTAAACATGTGTTGGTAGAAAAGTCCTTTACCGTAACAGTTGAAGAGGCGGCTGAATTGTTAAGCATCGCGGCTGAGTTTCAAAAAAAAATCATCGTCTTCCAAAACCGGCGCTACGACAGCGATTTTCGCACGGTTGAGCAGATCATCCGTTCCGGCAGGTTGGGAGATATCGTCGACGCAGAATTTCATTACGATCGCTACAATTTAAACTTGAGTCCGAAGCAACACAAAGAATTGCCTTCACCTGGTGCAGGAGTCTTGCATGATCTCGGACCACATATTATTGATCAGGCAATTTACTTATTCGGCATGCCCGGGTCTTTATTTGCGAGCCTGCGTATAACACGTCCGTCTTCAGCCGTTGCGGATTATTTCGAAATCCTGCTTTTTTATCCTGCTTTAACTGTTCGTTTAAAAGCGAGTTATATTGTTGCAGGGCCGGTGCCATCTTATGTAGTCAATGGCACAAAAGGTTCTTTTCAAAAAAAGCGTGGAGATATCCAGGAAGATGCGTTGAAAACGGGAGCTTATCCGCAGGAACAGGGCTGGGGCAGGGAACCGGAATCTTTACGCGGTATTTTATATTACCAGCAGGATGGTAAAAATGTAGAAGAGCTGATCGAGACATTGCCCGGAAGTTACCTCGACTTTTATGAAGCCGTCTACCATTCCCTGGCGTACGATTCCAGGCCACCGGTTACCGGCGAAGATGGATTACACGTTATGCAGGTGATTGATGCCGCGATCGAATCGGCACAAAAAGCTGCAGTCGTTCGTTTCAGCAAATATGAATAATAATGGCGGGAACGTTTGCGTAAATAAAGGCTGTGGGGGGCTATCGTTTTAACAATTAAAATGAGTAGCATTGGTTAAGAATTGAGCCGCCAAAAGCGGTTTACTCATCATGCTTGTTTAATGGTTTGGTTAATAGGGCTGCTGGTTGAGCAGCCTTATTTTTCTCTTTTGAATTATGAAAAAATCATCCTCTCCCTTTCTGCTTATTATTGTTGTATTGTTAGCCGGTTGCAGCACGAAAGCGCAGCAGTCGCCATCATCTGATCAACAGCCCATCGCATTTCCAGGTGCAGAAGGATTTGGAAAATATACTACAGGCGGCCGTGGTGGTAAAACGATCATAGTAACCAATCTTAATGATAAAGGCCCGGGCAGTTTTCGCGATGCTGCAACCACGAAAGGAAAACGAATGATCGTGTTTGCAGTTTCGGGAACGATTCATTTAGCGTCTAAACTCAATATTGGTTCGGATTGCACGATCGCCGGACAAACGGCGCCCGGGGATGGCATATGCCTGGCGGACATGTCTGTTTCATTAAGTGGCGATAATATAATCGTTCGCTATCTGCGTTTTCGAATGGGAGATAAAAATCAAAAAGGTGGTATGGTGGACGGTAATGGCGGCGACGATGCTTTTGGCGGTACCCATCGTAATAATATCATCATTGATCATTGCAGCATGAGCTGGAGCACTGATGAAGTTTTTTCCGTGTATGCAGGCGATAGTACAACCTTGCAATGGAACCTGATTTCTGAGCCCCTGAATTATTCTTACCATTTTGAAACAGGAGATAAAGATTACGAACACCATGGCTATGGCGCCATCTGGGGTGGAAGGCATTTGTCGGCACATCATAATTTATTTGCTCATTGCAACAACCGTAATCCAAGGTTTGATGGAATCAGAAATGCTCCCGAGGAAAATGTGGATTACCGTAACAACGTAATTTATAACTGGGGCGGAAATAATATTTATGCCGGCGAGGGTGGCAATTATAATATCGTAAACAATTATTTTAAATACGGCCCGTCTACGAATCCTAAAGTTCGTTTTCGCATCGTAAATCCGGGGTTGCGGGAAAAGCCATTTATTCCTTTCGGTAAGTTTTTCGTGGAAGGTAATTATGTAGATGGTTCGCCCGAAGTCACCAATGACAACAGGCTTGGAGTAGATATGGGAAATAACGGAACTGCAGAAAACAAACAGGCGGCACTCTTACCGGCAGGGATACCCGCAGTTACACTCCCGGTTCAATCTGCGAAAGATGCTTATGCTTCCGTTGTGAAATGGGTTGGAGCGAGTTTTAGCCGAGACACACTCGATGCAAGAATCATTACAAACCTGGAAAACAGAACCGGCCAGTTTATCGATGTACAGGGAAATTTTCCACATGGCACTGCCTATGAAGCAACCATCACGGCATGGCCTGTACTAAAATCAATCCCCGCACCGCTGGATTCGGATGCGGACGGAATGCCTGACGACTGGGAGAAATCAAAAGGATTAAACCCCGCAGATCCGGCCGATGCTGCGGCCAGCAAACTGGAAAAAAATTATACAAATCTTGAGGTCTATATAAATAGCCTGTTAACTTTTTAAATATGAAGAGTCTGTTTTTTTTAGCATCTTGCTGCATAATGATCGCCTGTGCGTTCCCCCCGCAGAAAAAATTAAAAATCTGGCTGGTAGGAGATTCTACAATTTCCATTAAAGATCCAAAGGCTTATCCGGAAACAGGTTGGGGCATGCCTTTCGTGAACTTTTGGGATTCTTCCGTTACCGTCGAAAACCGCGCAGTGAACGGGCGCAGTACGCGGACTTTTATCGAGGAAAACCGATGGACGCCAATTGTTGCGGGCTTACAGGAAGGCGATTACGTTTTCATCCAGTTTGGACACAACGATGAAGTGCCGAGCAAAAAAAGTTATGTTCCTGAAACTGACTATAAAACTTATCTCGAAAAATACATCCGCGAAACAAAAGACAAGAAAGCGACTCCGGTCCTGATCACCCCGGTTGCCCGGAGGAAATTTGATAGCAGCGGTCATATCATGGAGACGCATGCCGTGTACGCGCAGCTCGTTCGTAATGTCGCCGCAGCACAACAAGTGGCCCTGATCGACCTCGACAAACTGAGCCAGCAATTGCTGGAAAAAATGGGTTCAAAGAGTTCTGCATATCTTTTCAATCATCTTCTGCCGGGGCAACATCCTAATTACCCGGAGGGCAAAGAAGACGATACGCATTTTAGTGAACTGGGTGCGCGTAAAATGGCAGAGATCGTGCTGGCTGAAATTCAACGCCAGCAACTCCCGGTTTCATCCCGAATCATCATACCCGCAAAGAAATAAGATGAAAAGAATAAGTACATTTTTTTTGGGTGCACTGGGGCTCATTATCATGATGAGTTTTTTATTGCCTGATCAAAAAAAAACAACAGTTTGGCTGATCGGCGATTCTACAATGTGTTTATATGAACCTTCACGGGCACCTTTAACTGGCTGGGGAATGCCCTTTGCGAACTTTTTTGATTCCACTGTGCGTATCGCGAATATGGCGAAGGGCGGGAGGAGCACCCGGACCTTCCTGGGCGAAAATCGCTGGCAGCCTATCGTGGATAGTTTAACAGAAGGCGATTACGTCTTCATCCAGTTCGGTCATAATGATGAAGCGAAAGAAGAAAAATATAAAGACCGGTATACACCCGTGGCTGATTATAAGGTAAACCTGGAAAAATTTATCAAGGAATCAAGAGCAAAAAAAGCGATTCCTGTATTGATCACGCCGGTTACGCGTATGCGCTTTGATAAAGCCGGCCATATGGAAGAAACTCATAAAGAATATACTGCAGCTGTTTGGGAAGTAGGCAAGAAAACGAGCACTTCCGTAATCGACCTCGATGAAAAAAGCCGGAAACTGCTGGAGCAAATGGGAGTTGCCGACGCAAAGTTATTATATATGCAACTCGATTCCCTGGAACATCCACATTATCCTACAGGGCAAAAAGACAATACGCATTTCAACGAATACGGTGCACGGCGCATTGCAGAACTGGTGCTGGAAGGGATTCGCGAATTGCACCTCAGTATTGAAAAGCAAGTCATTGCTCCGAAAGCAAAAAAATAGCCTGAAGTAAGGTCAACGAAATTTATGCGGTTAAAACAATTATTCACCCTCTTACTTTTTGTCGCGTACACCGGGGTAAGCGCGCAGGATTTCATCGCGCTGTGGCCTGCAGGAAAAAAGCCCAACAACAATGGCAGGTCGATTAAAGATAGCCTAGCAAATGAGCGGATCTGGAAAGTGGAAACGCCGGGTGTTTATTCTTTCCTGGTGCCGCAGGCGGAGAATTCGCGTACTGCTGTGTTGCTTTGCCCGGGTGGTGGTTACGAACGCATCTCCCATATTTACAATGGCTTCAACATGGCGAAATGGTATAACAGTATCGGGGTAAATGCCTTTGTTCTTATTTATCGTTTGCCGCATCAGGTTGATCTCCAACATCGCGAAACAGCGGGATTACAAGATGCACAACGAGCGATGCAACTCATTCGCAGCAAGGCAGAAACCTGGAAGATCGATCCGCATAAGGTCGGTGTAATGGGAACTTCGGCGGGCGGACATTTAGCCAGTTTACTGGGCACATCTGAGGCAGATATTACCGGCCAGAAAGATTCTGTTGCACAGTCTGATTTTAAACCGGATTTTATGGTCTTACTTTCGCCGGTGATCAGCATGGGCGCATTTGCGCATCCCGGAAGCCGGAAGAATTTTCTTGCCGGAGATACCAGTGCCGCGATGGTTGAAAAATATTCGACAGATCGCCGCGTCACGGAAATGACGCCCCCTACGTTTATGGTGCACGCTTTCAATGATAAAACAGTTCCGGTAAAGAATAGTTTGTTTTTTTATGAAGCCCTGATAGCACATAATATAAATGCAAGCCTGCATATTTTTCCGCAAGGCGGGCACGGGATAAGGCTGGATGAAAACCCCGGTTCTACAGATCTGTGGACAGCGTTACTGGAAAAATGGCTGAAAGAAATGAATTTCCTCGTTCCGATCCCTTTTAAATAAACGAATACGACCTGATAGTATATGATAATATTTCCGCGACATATAAACCTAAAATACATAGACGGTTCCTGGTGTTCCAGGTGCATGATTTATTGTTGCGCAATGATGCTGATTAATCAGACATCGTTTGGCCAGATGACAGCAGGAATTACAAATATCCGCGATAGCTCTTTCAGCAACTACAGTGCTTTTCAGAAATCAAAAAAAACAAATCCGGAAACGACCATTGTTCCCCTGCAAAAGTTTCCGGACATTTCGGAGAACTACGATGTGGTGTATTGCAGGCAGGGGAAACGGGCATTATCGACGGATATTTTTCAACCAAAAAAAAAGCAGGCAGGAAGGACTGCGATTATTATTATTCATGGTGGCGGATGGCGTTCTGGCAATCGCACGCAACACCACGCACTTGCACAAAAACTGGCCAGCCTTGGCTACGTTTGTTTTACACCGGAATACCGCTTATCAACAGAAGCCTTGTTTCCTGCGGCTGTGTATGATTTGAAAGCGATGATCCGGTATGTTCGTTCCGAAAGCAAACGCTACGGTATTGACACGTCGAAGCTGGTAACACTGGGCTTTTCAGCCGGCGGGCAATTAGCTGCTTTGCTTGGTACAACAGGAAATATGCCGCTGTTTGAAGGACAACATTGCAGTGAAAATAGGTCATCTGCAGTTAATGCCATCGTAGATATCGACGGAACATTGTCGTTCGTTCACCCTGAATCGGGAGAAGGTGACGATAGCAAAAAGCCGTCTGCGGCAACGCTCTGGTTCGGATATTCGAAAAAAGAAAACTTTTCTTTATGGGAACAGGCTTCGCCTTTAACCCACGTGAACGGCGGAACTCCACCGGTGCTGTTTATCAATAGTTCTGTTGACAGGATGCATGCAGGTCGCGATCAATTCATTGATACGCTAAATGCGCATCATATATACTCCGAAGTTCATCGGTTCGAAAATTCACCGCATTCCTTTTGCTTGTTCAATCCATGGTTCGAGCCAACCGTAAATTTTATCGATGCCTTTCTTAAAAAAATATTCCCATGATAAAATTTATCACCAGACGGAGTTTTCTGCTGATCGGTTTGTTCTGGTTTGCGAACAGCGTCGCTCAAACTTCAAATCCACAGAAATATAAATACATATTTACCGTAGCAAAAGATGGCAGCGGTGATTTTACGTTTATCCAGGATGCGATAAATGCGATGCGTGTTTACCCGTTAAGCCCGATAAGGTTATTTATAAAGAACGGTGTATACACCGAAAAAATTGAATTGCCTGCCGATAATACCGACGTCCATTTCATTGGCGAGAGTGCAGACAAAACGATTATCAGTTTTAACGATTATTCAGGTCGCGGTAAAATAAATACGTTCAATTCTTACACGGCAAAGATTTCCGGAAATCGCTTCGTGGCAGAGAATATTACGTTTTCAAATACAGCCGGACCTGTCGGGCAAGCATTGGCCCTCTATGTTGATGCTGATAAAGCCGTTTTTAAAAACTGTCGTTTTCTTGGTAACCAGGATACGATCTTTGCATCCGGCGAAAATGCGCGCCAGTTATTTGATCACTGTTATATTGAGGGTACGACTGATTTTATTTTTGGTGCTGCTACAACGGTATTCCAGGATTGCATCATTCGTTGTAAGGCTAATTCTTATATCACGGCTGCTAATACCACCGCAGGTAAAAGCTTTGGGTTCGTGTTTTTGCATTGCCGTGTCGAAGTTGATTCTGCCGTTTCAAAAGTCTTTCTTGGACGGCCATGGCGTGCTTTTGCTAAAACAGTTTTTATCAATAGTTACCTTCCGGAGAAAATTGCTTCTGCTGGATGGCACAACTGGGACAATCCTGAAAATGAGAAAACTGTTTTTTACGGCGAATATAACAATGAGGGGCCGGGTGCTCTCACCAGCGGCAGGGCAGCCTGGTCAATACAATTATCGGCTAAGCAGGTAAAATTGTATACGTTAGAAAATATTTTCGCTCGGTGCGTCGATGTGGCACCTGTTGATGCAAACTGGTATAAAAATCTTAGCATGCAGCCATTTACCTGGCCGCTTAAAACCAATCTTCATCCTTAATGAACTGCAAACGTTTCTTCACATCGTCTATCTTGTTGTCAGGAATTTTTCTTCTGATCATCATGGAGACGTTCGCACAGGACGATCCAAAAGTATGGTCGGCCGATAATGGCGACGGCAGTTTTACGAACCCCGTTTTACATCTTGATTACAGCGATCCTGACGCCATACGTGTTGGAAATGATTTTTATATGGTCGCTTCCAGTTTTAACGCGATCCCTGGTTTGCCCATTTTACATTCTTCAGATTTGGTGAACTGGTCTTTGATCGCCTATGCTTTACCCCGGCAAACTCCAGCAGCTATTTTTGAAAAAGTGCAACATGGAAAAGGTGTATGGGCGCCATCGATCCGTTTTCATAACGATGAATTTTATATCTATTTTCCCGATCCTGACCAGGGCATTTTTTTAACGAAAGCAAAAGATATTCGCGGCCCATGGTCAGCGCCCCTGTTGATCCAGGCAGGCAAAGGCCTGATTGATCCATGTCCTTTATGGGATACTAACGGCAAGGCCTACCTCGTTCATGCGTTTGCAGGAAGCCGTGCCGGGTTTAAAAGCATAATTGCCATGCAGGAAATGACGCCTTCAGGTGATAGCCTGATCGGAGAGAAACGGATGGTTTACGACGGGCATCAGGTGGATCCAACAATTGAGGGCCCGAAGATTTACAAGCGCAATAATTATTATTACATTTTTGCTCCTGCTGGAGGTGTGTCAACCGGCTGGCAACTCGTACTACGCTCACGCAATATTTATGGACCTTACGAAAGACAGGTCGTCATGGTGCAGGGTAATACATCCGTGAACGGGCCGCATCAGGGGGCTTGGGTTAACACCGTAAATGGAGAAGATTGGTTTTTACATTTCCAGGATAAAGATGCCTACGGCAGGATCGTACACCTGCAACCGATGATATGGAAAAATGATTGGCCAATTATCGGCTCACCGATGAAAAATGACAGCAAAGGGGAGCCGGTATTGCGTTATAAAAAGCCCGGTACAAAGGTAGCTTCGAAAATTTCGGCAATACCCGTATCAGACGAATTCAATGAATCGTCAGTTGGCCTTCAATGGCAATGGCAGGCGAATCCCCAATATGGCTGGGCATTTCGTACGAGTGAAGGTTATCTCCGAATGTTTTGCCTCGCGGCAGAAGACTCAATGAAAAACTACTGGCCAATACCAAATCTGCTGCTGCAAAAACTACCGGCGGAAAAATTCACAGCTACAACCAGGATGGAATGTAAATTCCTGAAACCTGGTGATCGTGCAGGGCTGATCATGTTTGGCCTCGACTATGCCCTTATCTCGGCTGTGAAGACAGATTCAGGCACTTTTATCAGCTACCAGCAATGTGTAAACGCCGAGAAAAATACTAATCCCCGCGAAACCCTCGTTAAAAAGCTGCAAAGCACAACTGTTTGGTTTAGGATGAATGTAGATACTGGAGCGATATGTAAATTCTCGTTTAGCGAAGACGGGATTAATTTCATGGAAGTTTCTCCGGAGTTCACTGCGAGGCCCGGAAAATGGGTAGGAGCAAAATTGGGATTTCTTTGCACGACCGCAACACGTAGTAATGATGCGGGCTTTATCAATATCGACTGGATAAGATTTATTAAAAATTAGCATATGAAAAAATATAGCCTCTCTTTTTTATTCGTGATTTTTGTTACTCTTGTTTCCGCTCAGCAAAAAGAAATGGATAAAGTTGCGCGCGCCGCAGAAGCTTTTCGGCTTGCGATGATCGATCCGGATGCGAATAAGCTTTCGCTGCTGATAACAGACTCCCTGAGTTACGGACATTCGGGAGGCCATATCGATCATAAACAGGAATTTATCGATAAGCTGGTTAGTGGTAAATCGGATTTTGTTCAGATAAATATCAGCCATCAGCAAATCCAAGTGTATAAAAAGACAGCGATTCTCAGGCATGATCTGGAGGCAACCACAAACGATAATGGTAAACCAGGCACGGTAAAATTATCAGTTTTGCAGGTATGGGTCAAAGAAAACGGTCAATGGAAACTAGCTGCCCGGCAGGCCGTTCATCCTTCCTGAGCTTTTGGGCACGTTCCCGATAACGATTGCGTAAATAAACTCCGCAATACATAGTTAACTATTGGCTATTAACATTAAAATTGTAAAGGTTGCATAAGGCCTCGCTTAGTTATATGAAAAAAAATCTACTCCTGTTTGTAATGTCCATGGTGTCGCTGTTTTCGGCATTTGCGCAACAAGGCAAATTACCGCTGATACAATCAACAAAATTTAAGAAAGACAGTTTTAATATTATGCAATACGGCGCAAAAGCTGATGGCATTTTTTTGAACACAACCAGTATCAATGCCGCAATTGACGCCTGTAGTAAAAAAGGCGGTGGCATTGTGGTAATTCCGCAAGGACTGTGGCTGACCGGGCCGATCGAGTTGAAATCTAATGTAAATCTGCACTTGAAACAAAATGCGGTACTGCAATTCAGCACTGATTTCACGCAGTACAAGATTGTGTCCACCAACTGGGAGGGATTGCCCGCGGCAAGAAATCAATCGCCGATTTCCGCAACCAATGCCAGCAATATTGCGATTACTGGTTCAGGTATTATTGATGGAAATGGTGATGCCTGGCGCTCTGTGAAAAAAGACAAACTGACCGAATCACAATGGAAAAAGTTAATCAGCACGGGGGTTGTAGGAGAAGATAAAAAAACCTGGTACCCGTCATTATCCGCACAAAAAGGTTACCAGATGGAAAAGGCAGGTGTGCTGATGAATGGAAAAACGGTTGCCGATTACCAGGAGATCAAAGATTTTCTTCGCCCGAATTTATTGGTGCTAACCAAGTGCGATCGCATCTTATTGGAAGGTGTTACTTTCCAAAATTCTGCGGCATGGTGTCTCCATCCATTGATGTCATCAAATATCACTGTCAGAAACATCCAGGTAAAAAATCCATGGTACGCACAAAATGGCGACGGTATTGATGTAGAAAGTTGCAGGAATGTATTGATTGAGCAGAGTGTTTTTGATGTGGGAGATGACGGCATCTGTATTAAAAGCGGTCGTGATGCGGAAGGGCGCAAACGCGCAATGCCAACGACTGACGTGATCATTCGCAACTGTACGGTGTATCACGCACACGGCGGCTTTGTCATTGGCAGCGAAATGAGCGGGGGCGCTAAAAATATTTTTGTGGACAACTGTACATTCATCGGCACAGATATCGGCCTGCGTTTTAAAACGACAAGAGGCCGTGGTGGTGTGGTAGAAGATATTTACGTGAATAACGTGTTCATGAAAGACATTGCTGGTGAAGCGATTCTGTTCGACATGTATTATGCGGCAAAAGATCCTGTGCCTTTGCAAGGCGAGAAGCGCGAGGCGCCAAAAGTAGAATTTAAACCGGTGACAGAGGAAACACCGCAGTTTAAAAATATGTTCATTAAAAACGTGACTTGTTCCGGGGCTGAGAAAGCCATATTTATTCGTGGTTTGCCTGAGATGAATATTCACGACATCAGCCTGGAAAACGTTACCATCACAGCTAAAAAAGGTATCGACTGCAGTGAGGCAAAGAATATTGTGTTTTCAAACGTCACGCTCAATACACCAGCTGAACCCGTTATTGAAATTCTCAACAGCAGCGCATTAACATTCACCAACTTTAAAGTTGTACGTGATCCCGCGATGCTGATACGCCTTTCAGGGGAAAGAACTACCGGAATTAAATGGGTAAAAAGTCCTCAAATTACGGCATCGAATTCAGCGGTTGAATTTGGCGCCACACAAAATTCTATCATCATTCAATAAAAAAAGTGATCAGAAAATTCACCACCATATGTTGTTTGCTGATTTGTATTGCAGCTTCTGCGCAGCTTAAATACCCCGGCCGCGAAGTAGCAGCTACCGCAATGAAGACCTGGAAGGATTCTTTCGGTCTGGACGACAAACCTGCGAAATGGACATACGACCAGGGTGTTATCCTTGAAGGAATCGCGGCGATCTGGAAGCAAACAGCAGATCCGGTATTTTTCGATTATATCCGCAACAGCATGGATTTTTATGTGGATGAAAATGGCGATATCAAATCTTACAAGGCTTCTGATTTTAATATTGATAATGTAAAAAACGGGCGTGCGTTATTATTTCTCTATCGCGTAACAGGGAAAGAGAAATATTGGAAAGCGGCCACGCGTTTACGTGATCAGCTAAAGAATCAGCCACGAACAGCAGAAGGTGGATTTTGGCATAAGAAAGTTTACCCCAATCAGATGTGGCTGGATGGTTTGTATATGGGCGAACCCTTCTACACAGAATATGCGATGCTGGCACATGAAGGCGACAGCAGTTTCACGGATATCGCGAACCAGTTTATCTGGATGGAGCAGCATGCCCGTGATCCTAAAACAGGATTATTATACCATGGCTGGGATGCAACCCGTGAGATGGCCTGGGCGGATAAGAGGACCGGGACGTCCCCAAACTTCTGGGCAAGGGCGATGGGCTGGTATGCCATGGCACTTGTAGATGTGTTGGAAAATTTTCCTCCAACTCATCCAAAAAGACAGGCACTTGTGGATATTTTAAACCGCACGATGAAGGCTGTTGCAACATACCAGGACAAAAAATCAGGGCTCTGGTTTGATATTTTGGATAAACCTGCCGTTAAAGGAAATTATACAGAAGCCTCTGCCAGCAGCATGTTCGTTTATGCGGCTGCTAAAGGAGCACGCCTGAAATTACTGCCTGCTTCCTCGGTAGAGATCGCTAATAAAGGTTATAGGGGGCTGGTAAAAAACTTTATCAAAACAACTAATGGCCAGGTTGATTTGCATGGAACTGTAAAAGTCTCGGGTCTCGGTGGGAAGCCGTTCCGCGACGGGTCAGTCGCATATTACCTTGGAGAACCTGTTATCGTGAACGATCCGAAAGGTATGGGGGCTTTCATCCAGGCTGCAGCAGAAATGGACTTGTCACGAAGCCAGGCTGTAGGGAAGAACAAAACAATCCTGCTGGATTATTATTTTAACCATGAAACAATGAAGGACATCACCGGAACAATGGTGCAGCATCATTATATCTGGGAGCAAATGGACAACGGCGGTTATTCTATGCTCGGTAACATTTTTAACCGGTATGGCGTTCAAACGAAACGTTTAACCGAGGCCGTTACGAGCGAAAAATTGAAAGCAGCAGATATTTATTTTATCATCGATCCGGACTGGCCAAAAGAAAATAAAACCCCTAACTATATTTTGCCGGAACATATCCAAACGATTTATGATTGGGTGAAAGCAGGAGGAGTTTTAATGCTCTTCGCTAATGACAGCAACAACGTGGAGTTTAAACATTATAACCAACTGGCAAACAAATTCGGCATCAACTTTAATGAGAACTATCGCAACATGGTGAAAGGAAATGAATTTGCCACCGGTACATTTCACCTGGCTAAAAATGATCCTATTTTTAAAACAGCAACAACGATCTACCTGAAAGAAATTTGCACCCTTTCGCTGCAACCCCCAGCCAAATCAGTCCTGACGGACAATGGGGATGTGATTATTGCGGTATCAAAAGTTGGCAAGGGAACCGTATTCGCTGTTGGCGATCCATGGTTGTACAACGAATATCTTGATGGCAGGAAACTACCCGCTGTGTTGGAAAATTACAAAGCCGCAGAAGATCTGGTGCAATGGCTGATTAAACAAACGAGGAAATGAAAAACTTCATTATCATATTAATGCTATTAACTGGGAGCCTGGCATCATCAAAAAGTATGGCGCAGCTTAAACAGAAAATGATTATTGTTTCTGCTGACGGCAAGGGTGACTACAGATCGATCCAGGGCGCCCTGAACAGTTTGCCGGATACAGGTTGGCAGCCGAGGCATATTTTTATAAAAAAGGGCATTTACAGGGAAAAGATTTATCTCGAAAAACACAACATCATCCTCGAGGGTGAAGACCGCGAAAAGACAATCATCACGCAGGCAATCGCCCGCGACGAATGGCGTTGCGAACACGCAGAAGATTGGGGTGTAGCAACAATCAATGTAAACAGCGATGACATTACTTTTAAAAATTTAAGTATCATTAATAGTTACGGCTTTGACGCAAAAATGGATCGTATGATTTATTGTCCTTCCGACAGCAGTGCTTCAAAGTTGAAAACAATTAAGCCAAACGGCCACCAGATGGCACTTCGCACGATGCATGCGACCAGATTGAAAGCGATCAATTGCCATTTTACGGCTTTTGCAGGAGATACAGTAAGCCCATGGAACACGGAAAATGGCATGTTTTACTTTAAAGATTGTATCATGGAAGGTGGTGTGGATTTTTATTGTCCGAGGGGATGGGCATACGCCGAAAATTGTAGGTTCATTGCGCACACTGGCGATGCCGCCATCTGGCATGATGGTTCCCAATACAAAGATTCTAAAACGGTTTTAATGAATTGTTCATTCGAAGGATACGATGGCTTTAAACTCGGCCGCTATCATCGCGATGCACAATTTTTCCTGGTCAATTGCCATTTCGCGGCAAACATGGCAGACAAACCGATCTACCTTGTTGCGACTTCTAATACGATCAATTGGGGAAAGCGCATATACTATTTCAATTGCCATAAAGTTGGCGGAGATTATACATGGTTCGCGGATAACCTGTCAACAGCAGAAAATAACATCCATGCATCAGACATCAACCCGAATTGGGTTTTTGGCAAACGTTGGAATCCATTACAAAAATGAATGCAATGAATTTATCCAGAAAAAATTTATCAGGGCTTGCAGCTTCGGCATCATTGACCGTTCCCGGTGAGGATATATTTAATCTGCCGGAAAAAGTCCTGCAATTTGGTACCGGCGTATTGCTCCGCGGGCTTCCGGATTTTTTTATTGATAAGGCTAATAATAAAGGCATCTTCAATGGAAGAATTCTTGTCGTGAAATCCACAAACCAGGGCGGCACGGATGCTTTTGGTAACCAGGATGGTTTATATACAGTCTGCGTACGTGGAATAGACAATGGTAAAGCGGTTTCTGAAAATCATGTCGTGTCTGCTGTTAGCAGAGTACTTTCTGCAGCCAATGACTGGGAAGAGATTTTGCTGGCTGCGTCTAACCCCGACATGCAGGTGGTGATTTCCAACACAACCGAAGTAGGCATTGCGCTGGTGAAAGATAATATTCATGCGAATCCCCCTGCTTCATTTCCGGGCAAATTGCTTTCGTTCTTATACCATCGTTTTAAATTCTTTCACGCTGATCCTGCTAAAGGCATGGTCATTATTCCGACTGAACTGGTACCTGACAACGGCGATAAACTGCTTGCTATCACATTGGAACTGGCTCATCAGCATGGCCTGGAAATTAGTTTCCTGGACTGGCTTGAGAACGCAAATTATTTTTGTAACTCATTGGTAGACCGCATCGTTCCGGGTAAGATGAATGACCAGCAACAAGCTCAGATCGAGGCTACGCTTGGTTACAAAGACGAATTAATGATCATGAGTGAATCCTATGCCCTTTGGGCGATCCAGGCCAACCATCCGCGTGTAGCGGAAATTCTTTCTTTCGTAAAAGACGAGCGTGGGATTATCATTGCTCCGTCAATCGGGAAGTTTCGCGAACTAAAATTGCGCTTACTTAACGGATCGCATACGTTTAGTTGCGGCCTTGCATTCCTTGCAGGTTTTGAAACAGTAAGGGAGGCGATGGATGATCTTGATTTCAGTACATTTATCCAACGGCTGATGCAACAGGAAATCATTCCGGCAATGGTAAACGATCAGGTCACCGAAGAAGAGGCTAATAATTTTGCTAATGCCGTGATTGACCGTTACCGCAATCAAAATATCGAACACAAATGGTTAAGCATTACAACACAGTATTCGTCGAAGATGGCGCTGCGCAACATTAAGATCATCTGCGATTATGACGCAAGATTTTCGCGGCCTGCAACCGCTATGAGCCTTGGCTTTGCAGCACATATTCTCTTCATGAAGGGCACTGAAAAAACAGATGGAAAATTTTATGGCCAAAGGAACGGGAAAGAATATCTTATCAATGACGATCACGCTGCGCTGTATGCCAATGTATGGCAGCAACATGATATTTCCGCTATCGTAAAAAGAATCCTCTCAAATGAAAGCCTGTGGGGAACAGATCTTGACCAGCTTCATGGCTTCTCCGAAGACGTCATTTCCTGGTTACAGTTGCTGACTGAACAACCGGCGGCCAATGTTTTAAAGTATGCGGTGGAACAAATAAATGAACCTGTGAATGAAAAATAGCATTCTTAAAATTCATCCCGCTGATAACGTACTCGTTGCTTTACAGGATCTGCCAAAAGGCTACACTGTGCAGTTGGATGGACATGGCCTGTTGTTGCTGGAAAATATTCCTGCAAAGCATAAGTTTTTTCCAAGAGATTTTAAAGCAGGAGAATCGATCATCATGTATGGCGTACTGGTTGGAAAAGCCCAATACGATGTGGCTGCAGGTCAGCGGATGTCGATAGAAAACGTTAAACACGCATCGAGTCCATACAGTTACCGGGCTGCTCATTTTGAATGGACAGCACCTGACGTGTCAAAATTTACCGGTCGTACATTTAATGGCTACCATCGTGGTGACGGAAGGGTAGGCACTGCCAATTACTGGCTTTTTATTCCAACTGTATTTTGTGAAAATCGCAACCTTGATGTGATCCGCGAAGCGATGCACAATCAGCTTGGTTACGCGGTGACGGGAAAATATATAAATTATGTTCAGGAGCTGGCAACAGCTTATGCAAACCAGGAAAATATAGACACTTTAGAATTATCGGCTATGCCTAACCGGCAGCAGCGTGTGTTCGAAAATATTGATGGAATTAAGTTCCTGAATCACCAGGGCGGCTGCGGGGGCATCAGGCAGGATGCAGCAATATTGGGTAAATTATTAGCGGCGTATGCAGATCATCCAAATGTGGCAGGTGTAACAGTTTTAAGCCTGGGTTGTCAGAATTTGCAGGTGCAGGATTTCCTGAATGACCTCAAAATTCAAAATGCATCGTTCAATAAACCATTGCATATTTTCGAGCAGCAACTGTCGCAGAGTGAAGAACAACTTATCAGCGAAGCCATTAAAAAAACCTTTATCGGCCTGATTGAAGCGAACAAAATCACTCGTCAGCCGGCCACGCTGGATAAACTATGCCTCGGGGTAAAATGCGGTGGTAGCGATGGTTTCAGCGGAATTTCGGCAAATCCTGCCGTAGGCTATACGGCGGATCTTTTGGTCGCTCTTGGCGGAAAAGTTTTACTGGCAGAATTTCCTGAACTATGTGGAGTAGAACAAAACCTGATTGATCGTACAGCAGACGAGGCAAACGCGGAAAAGTTTATTCACCTGATGCATCGTTATGAAGAAACGGTTACCCAGGCGGGTTCAAGTTTTAGTATGAATCCTTCTCCCGGAAATATAAAAGATGGTCTGATAACGGACGCCATTAAGAGTGCGGGTGCAGCAAAAAAAGGAGGAACATCGCCGGTAGTGGATGTCCTCGATTATACAGAACGCGCTACAAAACCTGGTCTGAGCCTCGTTTGTACGCCAGGTAATGACGTAGAAGCGACGACCGGGAAGGCCGCATCCGGCGCAACATTAATATTATTCACTACCGGATTAGGAACACCAACGGGTAATCCAGTTTGTCCTACGATCAAAGTGGCGACAAATTCAAAGCTCGCAAAGCGGATGAGCGACATTATCGATATCGATACCGGACCGATCATCGAAGGTGAAAAAACAATTGAACAAATGGGGGAAGAAATCCTGGAATATTGTATTCGTGCGGCCAGCGGTGAGATCATACCTAAAGCAGTGCAACTCAACCAGGACGACTTTATTCCGTGGAAGCGCGGAGTATCCTTATAGAAAATGACAACAGTTGCAGAGCCCACATAAATATTAATATGAAAGCATTCTTAGATGAAAACTTTTTGCTGACAAATAAAACAGCAGAGACGTTATACCACGACTACGCGAAAGATATGCCGGTGATCGATTATCACTGTCACCTGCCACCCGCGCATATTGCAGCCGATACTAAATTTGAGAATTTAACGCAGATCTGGTTATATGGCGATCATTATAAATGGCGGGCCATGCGTGCAAACGGGATTGATGAATCCTATATCACCGGTGATAAAAGCGATAAAGAAAAATTTATTCAATGGGCGGCAACAGTGCCTTACACTTTACGTAATCCATTATATCACTGGACGCACCTGGAATTACAACGTTATTTCGGCATCCACGAAATATTAAATGCAGAATCCGCAGAAAGGATCTATGATGCCTGCTCAGAGAAATTGCGTACCGCCGATTACTCTGTTCGTAACCTGTTGCGTAAAATGAAAGTGCATACCGTTTGTACTACAGATGACCCCACAGACAACCTGGAATTTCATCAGCAGATAAAAACCGACGGTTTTGAAATCCCGATCCTGCCTGCATTTCGGCCGGACGCTGCAATGAATCCTGACAATACAGATGCATTTAATAATTATGTCAATCTATTAGAAAAAACTGCAGACCGTGGTATTGATGACTACAAAAGTTATATTAAAGCGCTAAAAAGCCGCCACGATTTTTTTGCGGAAAACGGGTGTTCTGTTTCTGATCACGGCCTGGAGCAAGTTTATGCGGAAGATTACACAGAGAAAAAAGTGAAACAGATTTTTGAAAAACTACGCGATGGAAAAAATATTCATCATGAAGAAAAGTTGATGTTTCGTTCAGCAATGTTGGAACAATTTGCGCAATGGGACCACGAAAGGGGCTGGGTGCAGCAATATCATCTTGGGGCAATTCGCAACAATAATTCAAGGATGTCGGGCAAACTTGGTGCAGACACTGGTTGGGACTCGATAGGTGATTTCTCCCAGGGAAAAGCACTCGCAAAATTTTTGAATAAACTCGACAAAGAAAATAAATTAACGAAAACAATAATTTATAATTTAAATCCGGCTGACAATGAATTAATGGCGACGATGATTGGTAATTTCAATGACGGATCGGTTGCAGGTAAGATCCAGTGGGGGTCGGCATGGTGGTTCCTTGATCAGAAAGACGGCATGACAAAACAAATCAATGCATTATCTAACATGGGCTTGTTGAGCAAATTCGTTGGCATGCTCACAGATTCCAGGAGTTTCTTATCTTACCCCCGTCATGAATATTTCCGCCGGCTGTTATGTAATCTCTTCGGAGGAGAAATTGAAAATGGGGAATTACCGAATGACGTCAGCTGGACGGGAAAAATAATTCAGGATATTTGTTTCAACAATGCTAAAGAATATTTTAGCTGGTAAATATTATTGAACACATGCAGGATAACAATTTGGCAGCGGGTAAAAAGATCTGTTGCTTCGGTGAAATGTTATTGCGTTTCTCCCCAAAATTGGATGGCGGCTTCATCGCTGATAACTCAATGCCCGTCTTTATTGGGGGTGCAGAATTAAATGTCGCAACAGCGCTCGCACTTTGGCATATTCCTGTAAAATATTGTACGGCGCTCCCGGAAAATTACCTGGCTGAAGAAATTATTGATCATATCGGGCAAAAGAATATCGACACTTCCTCTATTTATTTTTCCGGTGAAAGGATCGGTTCCTATTATCTGCCGCAGGGCAAAGACCTCAAGAACAATGCGGTAATTTATGACAGAAACTACTCGTCCTTCTCCCAATTGAAACCCGGCGATTTAGACTGGGATGAAATTTTACAGGATGTGAGCTGGTTGCATTTTAGTGCGATCAGTCCTGCTCTCAATGAAAATGCGGCGGCGGTTTGCCTCGAAGGTTTACAGGCGGCCTCGGCAAAAAATATAACCATCTCTGTTGACCTGAATTATCGCGCAAAGCTTTGGCAGTATGGAAAGCAGCCGCACGAAGTAATGCCGGAACTGGTTAAATATTGCCAGGTGATCATGGGAAACATCTGGGCGCTGGAAAAATTACTGGATATAAAACATGATCCGGATTTTGATACTTTTTTATCTAAAAAAGCAGATTATTTATTACAGGCTGATCGTTCCGTAGCGGAGGTATTTGCTACTTACCCTGCATGCACGCATATTGCGAACACGTTTCGGTTCGACGAAGGACTCGGCATTCGTTACTATGCCGGACTTTCATCCCGCACCGCCACCGTGATGTCTTCGGAATATGCCACAAGATCTATCGTGGACAAGATCGGCAGTGGCGATTGTTTTATGGGCGGCTTAATTTATGGCCTCACGAATAATTTGCCTGATAAAGACGTTATAGAATTCGCTGCTGCCGCGGCATTTGACAAACTGCAGCAAACCGGCGATGCAACAACAAGTACGATTGAGCATATCACACAAACTATTTACAATAATGGATAAGAGAGATTCGATCATAGCAACAGTGGTGGAACAGGGACTGATGCCGCTTTATTTTCATGCAGATGCCCGGTTAAGTATCGATCTGATGCATACTTTATATCAGGCTGGGGTGCGGTTGATTGAATATACCAACCGGGGAAAAGAAGCGCTGGAGAATTTTAAACAAATGAAACAGGCATCGTCCGGATTGGATGGATTGTATCTTGGCGTTGGCACGATAAAAAATGAAACGGCGGCGAATAAATTCATCGATGCAGGTGCAGATTTTTTAATCAGTCCGGCTTTGGCAGAAGATGTTTATGACGTGGCGTATAGCAACAAAACCTTGTGGATACCGGGTTGTATGACGCCGACGGAAATCCTGAAAGCTGAAGATCTCGGCGTGACACTTGTGAAACTGTTCCCCGGAAATGTTCTGGGCCCTTCGTTCGTGCAAGCGGTGAAAGACCTGTTTCCTGAAATGCAGTTTATGCCAACCGGTGGAGTTGAAACATCAGAAAAAAACCTTACTGAGTGGTTCGGTTCGGGTGTTTGCGCCGTAGGAATGGGAAGCAAATTGATCAGCGCAGATCATTTAACGACAAAAAATTTCGCAGGCATTCAGTCAAATACTAAATCGGTACTGGACATTATTAAAAACATAAAGTCTGCGGCCAAAAACTAATGCCATGAATGAGAAAATGGGTAAATACCGGTGGACGATTTGCGGATTGATTTTTTTCGCTACAACAATTAATTATATTGATCGCAATGTGATCAGTTATTTAAAATCTACGTTTACCGAAACCCTGGGCTGGACGGATGGCGACTATGCCAACGTGGAGATCACTTTCAAAATATTTTATGCGTTGGGTATGCTCGGTGCCGGGCGGATTATAGATAAGCTTGGGACAAAAATTGGTTATGGCTTATATACTTTTTTATGGAGTCTCGCAGGGATTTGTACGGCGATGGTAAATACGGTGCTTGGATTCCAGATCATTCGCGGTGCCCTCGGATTGACAGAAGCGGGCAACTTTCCGGCAGCCATTAAAACTGTTGCGGAATGGTTTCCTAAAAAAGAGCGCGCATTGGCAACAGGGATTTTTAATTCCGGAGCGAATATCGGCGCGATTGTAACCCCGATCCTGATTCCCATGATGCTGACTGCCGGATGGAGCTGGCAATCTACTTTTATCAGCACAGGTGTTTTAGGAATTATCTGGTTGGTATTTTGGATGATATTTTACGAGACGCCGCTAAAACATAAAAAACTTTCAGCAGGTGAATTAGCATATATCAACAGTGATGTGGATGAAGTGCAGGAGCTCACCGAAACGCCGAAACTTTCCTGGGGTAAATTATTAAGCTACAAGCAAACCTGGGCCTATGTCATTGGAAAATTCCTCACAGATCCTATCTGGTGGTTTTATCTTTTCTGGCTTCCTGATTTCTTTGAAAGTGTTTACCACATTAAGTTACAGGCTGCGAGCTGGCCGGTGGCGACCGTTTATATCATCTCTACTTTAGGCAGTGTTGGCGGAGGCTGGCTCCCAATGAACCTGATCAAAAAAGGCTGGCCTGTGTTTAAAGCAAGAAAGACCTCCATGCTTATTTACGCCTTTTTCGTGTTGCCTATATTTTTCGCACTTGTACTTGGTCAGATCAATATGTGGCTTGCGGTGCTGGTGATCGGTATTGCAGCAGCAGCGCACCAGGCCTGGAGTGCCAATATTTTCACCACGGTGAGTGATATGTTTCCGAAAAGCAGCACAGCGTCTGTAACTGGCCTTGGTGGAATGTTTGGCGGCTTTGGCGGTATTGCCTTGTCTTTATTTGTGCAGAAAAATATGTTCGTGTATTACAGGAGTACCGGCCATATCGAGACGGCATATTATATCATGTTTGCAATTTGTGCCGGCGCTTATTTACTTGGCTGGCTCATCATGCATTTCCTTGTTCCGAAAATGCGACGAATAGAAGCGTAACTATTTATGACAATCCCGGCAAATTTTTCGCCGGGATTTCTTTTTAAGATACCGCTGAAACAATCCGGTCATAAGTCAATCCTCAAAACTGTATTTTTGCAGGGATGACGCAACTTTCTACGCTTAACAAATATTTCTGGCGCTATAAATGGCTGTTTATTTTAGGGATTTTATTCGTCGTGCTTACGAATTATTTTCGTATCCTTTCCCCGCAGCTCACGGGTTATGTCGTGAATACTGTTGTTGAAAGTATCAAACAGCCCGGCAATATTCAGTCACCTGCCACTACTCATACCTACGATGTCCTGGTGAGTAAAGTCATTCACTGGTTCCAGGCAAAACCATTTAAAGAGAAAATTTTATTCACCGGCATTATTCTACTCGTTCTGGCTTTGATCAGTGGTTTTTTCATGTTCCTGATGCGGCAAACGATCATCGTCATGAGCCGTCATATCGAGTTTGATCAGAAGAATGAAATTTACGGACATTACCAGCAGCTGGATACCACTTTTTACAAAACACACAGTACCGGCGATCTGATGAACCGTATTTCCGAAGATGTCAGCCGTGTGCGCATGTATACCGGACCAGCCATCATGTATTTTATTAACCTGGCGGCAGTCATTGGCTTCAGCATTTTTTTTATGCTCCGCTCCGATGTAAAACTCACCATCGTGTCGCTTTGCCCGTTGCCCGTGTTGGCATTGACCATTTATTTCGTGAATACGATCATTAACAGGAAGAGTGAAAAGATTCAATCGCTTTTGAGTGACCTTACCACCAATGCCCAGGAATCGTACTCAGGCATTCGGGTGATTAAATCTTTTGTGCAGGAAAAAGCCATGTTCGGCTTTTTTAAGACCAATAGTGAAGCTTACCGCAGCAATGCCCTCAGCCTGGCAAAAACTGAAGCGATTTATTTTCCAAGCATGGCATTGCTAATCGGATTAAGCACATTGATCACGATAATGGTGGGCGGCCTTGATGTGGTGAATGGCGCGCCGGGCGCGTCTGTTGGTAAAATCGCAGAATTCGTAATGTATATTCAGATGCTGACCTTTCCGGTAAGTGCGATCGGCTGGACGGCCAGCATGACACAGCGCGCAGTGGCCTCACAGCGGCGCATAAACGAATTCCTGTTGACAGCGCCGGTGATCCGTGATCAGCCAAAAGCACAACAGGTAGAACTGAGTGGAGAGATCAATTTTGATCACGTAGATTTTATTTACCCGCATACAGGGATTCATGCGATAAAAGATTTTTCCCTGCAGATCAGCAAAGGAGAAAAGGTGGCGATAGTCGGCAGAACGGGTTCGGGAAAATCTACGCTCGCCCAGTTGATGTTGCGCATGTATGATGCCCAGCAAGGAACACTCTCATACGACGGTATTCCGTTACAGCAGCTTTCCGTCTCCAGCCTTCGCGGGCAACTAAGTTATGTTCCGCAGGACGTATTTTTATTCAGTGATTCTATTCGAAATAATATCCGCTTTGGTAACGCTGCGGCCACAGACGAGGATGTTCATCGCGCGGCAAAACAGGCAAGTATTTATCAGGAGATCATGGCTTTCGAGGAGAAATTTGATACGATGGTGGGAGAGCGCGGTGTAACATTAAGCGGCGGGCAAAAGCAGCGTATCTCTATTGCCCGGGCATTAATCAAACAACCAAGGATCGTAATATTTGATGATTGCTTGAGTGCCGTGGATGCGCGCACAGAAAATGCGATTATCAGCAGTTTGTATGATTACCTGCAGGACAAAACTGCCGTAATCATTACCCATCGCATATTTGCTTTATTTCAGTTTGACAAGATCGTTGTGCTGGATGATGGCGCAATCGCAGAACAAGGAACCCATGATGAACTGCTCGCGAAGAATGGCATCTATGCTGAGATGTATCGCAGCCAGCAGGAGACTGGTCAGCATGCCTAGCAAATATATCCCGGTAAGCTTCTGATATATTTTGTCATGTCAAAAACAACTATATCTTTGTTACGCTCAAAACGAGTATATTTTTTTAATCTAATAAATACAAAAGTGGCGTACGAAAACAACGACAAAAAAATGGAAAGCGTTTACAGCAAACGCATTAAAGCAGGGAAACGCAGGACTTACTTTTTTGATGTAAGAGAAACCCGTGGCAGCGATTTTTATCTGACGATCACCGAAAGCCGCAAACGTTTTGATTCTGACGGGTATGATCGCCACAAAATCTTTTTGTACAAAGAAGATTTCAACAAATTTATTAAAGGCCTGACGGAAGCCGTGGACTATGTGAAAACTGACCTCATGCCTGATTTTGATTTTGACGCTTTTAATCATGATACGCCTTATGAAGGCGATGAGAACGGTCAGCAGATGAGCAATGAGCATACAGAACAGCCCGTAACGGCTGGCGTTAGCGAAGATGTTGTTGCTGAAAAATTAATAGAAGACAGCATTCCGGAAACCGCGCCTGATCCTGTAGATAATGGCAGTCACGAAGAAGTTGATAAATGGTAATTAAAAATAATATGGATAGAAAAAATTCTCCCCCGTGGAGGATTTTTTTTTGCTTATAATATTGTCCTGCAGTTATTTTAACAAGCTGTATTCAAACTAGCATGTTGTTTGCAAGTCTAGATAAAAAACAAACCATGAAACCATTTATTACTCTTTTAGCGATCATCTTTAGCTTTACATCCATTGCAAGTGCTCAGCAAACGGTTATTAAGAAAGGCTATGCCTATTACCTGTCATCACCGAAAGGAATGGTGAAAGCGGGCGATGAAAGCCATCCTGAACGCAATATGAATGTGGAACATATTCTCTACCTGGAGACCCCTGGTAAGTTTAAACCGCAGATCACAAAAATTCAATCGGGAAAGAGAATTTTCAGTGCAGATATCGAGCAGGTTTTATCGGGAACTGAATTGGCCGGAACCCGGGCTGCTGATGGAAAAGCACAGACAGTTACTGCTGCACGTGGCAATAAGTTATGGCGTATTTATTTAAGCGAGAATGTAGAGTACCCTTCAACAACCCCCCTAAAGAATATCATAATCAGTTATTATCTCAATGGCAAGATCTCCCGCTTTGTGGTAAAGGGAGAGACCAGGTTGAACGCCGTACCGATGGCAGACCCGAGTTAACGCATCGCCTTATACGAATTGATCAGCCCGTTTGTAGATGAATCATGTTGCGTGATCATCTCTGCAGATTGTAACTCCGGGAGAATGTTTCCCGCCAGTTGTTTACCTAATTCAACGCCCCATTGATCAAAGCTGAAAATATTCCAGATCACACCCTGAACAAAAATTTTATGTTCATACAACGCCGTAAGTTGACCCAAACTGTACGGCGTTATTTTTTTAACCAGGAAAGAATTGGTCGGCCGGTTACCTTCAAAAACGCGGTATGGATTTTCATGATCTTTGCCTTTCATGAGTGCTTCTGTTTGTGCAAAGAAGTTGCTGAGTAATTTTTCGTGATGGTCGCCTAGCGGATTATGGGTTTGCGCCGGGGCAATAAAATCACAGGGAACGATTTGCGTACCCTGGTGAATGAGTTGATAAAATGCGTGCTGCCCGTTGGTGCCGGGTTCGCCCCAGATTACCGGGCCCGTCTGGTAAGAAACCTGTTCTCCGTTTCGCCCTACATATTTGCCATTGCTCTCCATATTTCCTTGTTGAAAATAGGCTGCAAAACGGTGCATATATTGATCGTAAGGCAGAATCGCTTCTGTAGAAGTCCCAAAGAAATTACGGTACCATATCCCGATCAGGGCCATAATTACCGGGATGTTTTTTTCAAACGCCGTATGCCGGAAATGTTCATCCGCACTGTGCGCTCCTTTTAATAATTGTTCAAAATTATCATAGCCAATCGACGCGGCGATCGGCAACCCAATGGCACTCCATAAACTGTATCTTCCTCCAACCCAATCCCAGAAGACAAACATATTTGCCGGATCAATGCCGAATTCTTTTACGGCTTTTTCGTTCGTACTTAAAGCCACAAAATGCTTTGCGATGTCCTTTTCTCCGGCGCCTGATGCCAGGAACCAATCGCGCGCAGATTGGGCATTGGTCATGGTTTCCTGCGTGGTAAACGTTTTGCTGGCAATGAAGAAAATTGTTTCCTCCGGAGTTATTTTTTTAAAAGTTTCACTGATATGTGTACCATCAACATTACTTACAAACCAGGGCTGAATCCCTTCTACCCAATAGGGTTTTAACGCTTCTGTTACCATCACGGGGCCAAGATCGCTGCCGCCAATGCCAATATTTACGAGATATTTTATTTTCTTTCCGGTGTAACCAACCCAGTTTCCGGAATGAATTTTTTCGCAAAAATCTTTCATTTGCAGCTGCACTTTCCTGATATCCGGCATAATATCTTTTCCATCCAGTTCCAGGCCTTCGTTAGAAAAACTCCGCAACGCGGTATGAAGAACCGCCCTTTCTTCCGTGCCATTGATTTTTTCCCCACGGAACATGGCCTCGATGGCAGGTCTTACTCCGCATTCGTTGGCAAGTTCAAACAGAATTTCCAAAGTATTATCCGTGAAAATATTTTTCGAATAATCGAAAAGAATATCTTCAAACTGCAACGAAAACTTTTCAAAACGGTCTTCGTCGTTAAAGAAAAGGTCTTTCATATGGACGTTTTCAAACAGGGGAAAATGCTTTTCAAGGGCCTGCCACGCATTTGTTGTCGTCGGATCTGTTTTTGGAAACATCGGGAATTATTAAATGAGTTGATAAAAAATTACATGACTTCGATGAGGCTGATCAGGTTTCTGATCATTTGCGGATGAACGTCGAGGTGCGTCACCAGCCTTACCTGGGTAGGTGAAATCGGCAGGCAAAGAATATTTTCCTGTTTTAGCCGGGCACAAAATTCCATGGCAGTATAGCGCTGAACAAGTTCGAAGATGACGATATTCGTTTCTACCGGTAGCATTTTACCACAGAAATCTCTTTTTAAAATGGCTTCCGCCAGCATTTTAGCATGCTTATGATCATCTTGCAAACGATCCACGTTGTGTTCAAGCGCGTAAATTCCTGCCGCTGCGAGGTAACCTGCCTGCCGCATGCCGCCACCAAAAACTTTGCGAACCCGTCGGGATTTTTTAATAAAAGCGGCATTTCCCAAAAGAACACTGCCTACAGGAGCGCCTAGTCCTTTGCTCAAGCAAATGGAGATCGTGTCGAAGATGCGCCCGTATTCTTTTGGATCCTGGTGCTTATATACCAGGGCGTTGAACAGCCTGGCCCCGTCGAGGTGTAATTTCAAATTATTTTTTAGACAAACTTCACGAATGCTATGAAGATCAGCCATATCGTAACAACTTCCACCGCCCCGGTTGGCAGTATTTTCAAGACTTACCAAGGAAGATTTGGGCTTATGAACATCATCGGGGTTAATCGATTCCTGCACCTGTTGGGCATTAATCAGTCCCCGGTCGCCATGAATGGATTTTACCTGGCAACCACTGTTAAAGGCAATTCCGCCACCTTCATAAATGTATACATGACTTTGCTTTTCGCAGATCACTTCGTCACCGGGTTCTGTATGACACTTGATAGCGATTTGGTTTGTCATTGTACCGCTCGGGCAAAACAGGGCCGCTTCCATCCCGAAAATATCGCGGCTTAAAGCCTCTAATTCATTAACGGTTGGATCTTCGCCAAACACGTCATCACCAACTTTTGCCTGGAACATTGTGGCAAGCATATTGGAGGAAGGTTTAGTGAACGTATCGGAGCGCAGGTCTGTAGTCATAGGGCAAATGTATGGAAAGCGAAGTTTATTTTTCAAGAACCGGAAAAGGTAGAATTTTTATGTAGCGTTAATGTTGTCCACCAATTGTTCCTTTTTTTCGATCCTGCTATGAAATACGCTATTTTAATCGTACTTTTGCACACAATTTTTGCCGGGTCAAGCGAGATTTCTCATAACTTTTGCAACGTTTTTCCAACAAAAACTGTCTACAGTCGTTAATATTCTGAACCTAATACAACAAAATGAGGCAACTTAAAATCGCAACGCAGATCACCAACAGGGATTCACAAGCTGTTGAGAAGTATCTGCAGGAAATTTCCAAGATTTCGATGATCACCCCTGAAGAGGAGACTATTTTGGCCCAAAAGATCAAGATGGGTGACCAGCGTGCTTTGGATAAATTGGTCCAGGCGAATTTACGTTTCGTAGTATCAGTAGCAAAACAATACCAGCACCAGGGGCTTTCCCTGAGTGATTTGATCAATGAAGGTAATCTTGGTTTGATCAAAGCCGCCCAGCGTTTCGATGAAACAAAAGGTTTTAAATTTATTTCTTACGCGGTTTGGTGGATCCGCCAGTCTATTTTGCAGGCTTTGGCTGAGCAGGGAAGATTAGTGCGTTTACCGCAAAATAAAATCGGTACTTACAACAAAGCGAACAAAGCTTATATGGCTTTTGAGCAGGAACACGAACGCGAACCATCTACAGAAGAACTGGCAGAATTACTGGAGATGAGTGAAACGGAGATCAATAACATTTTCCAGAGTAACACGCGTCATACTTCTTTGGATGCACCCGTTCATGAGGCTGAAGATGTGGCGATGGGCGATTTGCTGAAAGGTGGTGATGAAACGGATGAAGACGTGATGCATGACTCATTGAAAAATGAAATCCGCCGCGTATTGAAGTCTTTATCTCCGCGTGAAGCTGAAATTGTAAATGCATACTTTGGGTTGGACGGGGAAAATGGGGTTACTATCGAACAGATCGGTCAAAAGTACGACCTGACGAAAGAGCGTATACGCCAGATCAAAGAACGTGCGATCAAACGTTTACAGAAAGCGCGATACAGTGGCGCACTGAAGGCATATTTAGGATAAGATCAATTTGTACTTTCTTTATATTCCCCGGTTTTCGCCGGGGATTTTTTTTGAAATATACCCGCCGGACGGTATAGGATGGCCTTCAAACAAGCAGCACATTTGTTGAAATTTATTTTAAACATTTTGTTATCACTTTTTGGCTACTAGCAATATTTCTCCAGGTTTTAATCAAATCCGACAAAACCGGATTGTTAAATATTGAGATCCGGGAAGCTTTGTTGAAAGCCGGGAAATCCGCCACTATCACTCATACTGCAGGTGTAGTGCGGCAACAATTGCGGATTGGAAATAATGCAGATCCCGTAGTAACACTGGATCTCAGGCGTTTTTCGAAAGATGAAGATTTTATCCAGTTTAAAGCCACTGAAACAAACAGCACACAACGCATCGTGATTCTGTAATTTTTCTTCTTCATACAATGATCAGGGCAGCTTTCGGGCTGCTCTTTTCAGTTAAATAATGAGTAATTTTGCAGGATGCGCATTTGGTTGAAAAGATGGGTCGTTTTAATGGTATTGGTTGCCTTTATTTCCTGCGAAAAAAATATTGATTTTAACCTGGCGGAAACAGCACCGGTGTTGGTTGTGGATGCCTCCATCGAAAATGGTCAACCGCCGATGGTAATCCTTACAAAAAGTTTTTCCTATTTCGATAAAATCAGTCCGGCGATTCTTGCAAACGCATTTGTTCACAATGCCGTCGTGACTATGTCTAACGGGACAGTGACGCATCGCCTTAAAGAATATGCTTATCCGCTTGCGCCGGGATATACCGGGTTTTATTACAGCCTCGATTCAGCTAATCTCTCTACTGCAATCGTTGGAGAATTCAACAGGCAATACGACCTGAATATCCAATCAGATGGTCAGACTTATACTTCAACGATTGGAATTCCGGCGCTGGCCGTACGTCCTGATTCTGTCTGGTTCAAACCTGCCCCACAAAACCCTGATACAAACAAACGGGTTTTGTTCATAAAAGCTACAGATCCCCGCGGGCTTGGAAACTATATCCGTTATTTTACAAAAAACAACAGCGGCCCGTTTTTACCGGGAGAGAATTCGGTGTACGATGACCAGGTTTTGGATGGGAGCACTTATGAAGTTCAGTTGCCACAAGGAATTGACAGGAATGCAGGTACAAAGGCTGACAGCCTGTTTTTCAAAAAAGGGGACACGGTAACCCTCAAATTTTGTAACATCGAGCGCCCCGCTTATAAGTTCTGGAGCACCTGGGAATTTGCCTACCAGGGGATTGGAAACCCGTTCTCTCAACCAAACAAGGTTTTGGGCAATATCTCCAATAATGCGCTGGGTGCGTTTTGTGGATATGCGGCTTATTACAAAACCGTGATCGTGCGTTAAATAAATTTATTCAATTATTTTCACCCAAATAAAACAAGGAATTAGTGATGGATAATAAAGTTGTAGAAAAAGTTAGTTGCCTGATCATCGGTTCAGGACCAGCAGGATACACCGCTGCTATTTACGCGGCGCGCGCAAATATGGCTCCGGTTCTATACCAGGGAATTCAGCCGGGCGGTCAGCTGACTATCACCACGGAAGTTGAAAATTATCCCGGCTATCCGGATGGCATCCAGGGACCGGAAATGATGGTGCATTTTGAAAAGCAGGCGGCAAGAATGGGAACAGACATTCGTTATGGCCTCGCAACAAACGTCGACTTTTCCTCGCATCCCTTAAAAGTGGAGATCGATGAAGAGAAGTGGATTGAAGCAGATGCCGTAATCATCAGCACGGGTGCTTCTGCAAAATGGCTGGGACTGCCGAGTGAACAGCGTTTAAACGGACACGGTGTTAGCGCATGTGCTGTTTGTGACGGATTCTTTTTTAAAGGAAAAGAAGTAGCCATTGTAGGGGCGGGGGATACGGCCGCGGAAGAAGCGTTGTACTTGTCCAAATTATGCAGCGTGGTATACATGATCGTGCGTAAAGGAGAAATGCGCGCCAGCAAAGTGATGCAGGAAAGAGTGTTGAAAACCAGCAATATCAAAATATACTGGCATAGCGAAACAGATGAAGTGCTGGGCGACGTTAAAGTGGAAGCGTTGCGAATTAAGAACAATGAAACAGGTGAAAAAACAGAGATCCCTGTCAGCGCTTTTTTTGTTGCAATCGGCCATGAACCAAACAGCGGCATTTTTAAAGGTTGGCTCGATATGGATGAAGCTGGTTATTTGAAAACAGTTCCCGGAACCAGCAAGACAAACATCGAAGGGGTATTTGCGTCTGGTGATGTGCAGGATAAAATTTATCGGCAGGCAGTTACTGCGGCGGGAAGTGGTTGTATGGCCGCATTGGATGCAGAACGTTACCTGGGCGAAAAAGGATTGCATTAACTTCTCAAATTTTCTCCATGTTCACCATTCATTTAAATGATCTCCGGTTTTTTGCTCACCATGGATTGCATGATGAAGAAGCGATAGTGGGAACAGAATTTGGGGTTGCTATTGCCATAAATTTTGCCGGCCCGGAAAATATTGTTTCGTTAAAAGACACGATCAATTACGTGGAAGTATACGAACTGGTAAAAAATATTTTCCGGCATCCCGCCAGGTTACTGGAGACGTTGGCCGTTGATATTTGCGATGCCATCTATGGATTGGATCATCGGATAGTGCAGGTTTCTATCAATATTAACAAACTAAATCCGCCGATTGTAAATTTTACCGGTAACGTTGGGGTATCCTTTTCCAAATCGTTTTAGTTATGAAATTGCTCGGTTTTTTTCTTTTCAATTTATTAGCCCTGATGGCTACAGCGCAGGATTTTACTGTACTGGTGAAAGAAGCGGATCGGCTGGAGGCTATTCCAAACGAAAAAGCCGCTTTTAATAAATTTAAAGAAGCATTAAAACTTCAACCTTCAAACTTATATACGCTCGTAAAATGCAGTGAGCTTTGCAGCAGGATCGGCAACCGCGAGAAAGAAAAGAAGACCCGCGATGCCTATTATTCCGCGGCGGTGTTCTATGCGAAAACTGCCCTCTCGCTTCACCCGCTGGATGACGAAGCCAATGTAGTGATGGCCATCGCTGTGGGTCGCACAGTTTTAGAAAAAAGTGGGAAAGAAAAAATCAGTGCCGTAAAGGACATCAAGCATTATGCGGATGTCGCGTTAAAAACCAATGCGCTCAATTTCAAAGCCTGGCATGTGATCGGCAAATGGAATTACGAAGTGAGTAATTTAAACATGATGGAAAAAGCTGCCACAAAAGTCTTTTATGGTGGCTTGCCCGATGCTTCGTTGAAAAATGCCATCATCGCTTATGAAAAGGCAAAATCCCTCAACCCGACTTTCATGCTTAATTATCTTGAGCTGGCCAAAGCATACAAACGCAATGGCGATAAACAAAAGGCGCTTACCCAGTTACGTACTTCCCTAAACCTTCATTTCCAAACAGAAGATGATCCACGAATCCGCGCCGAAGCGATTTCGTTAATCAAAGAATGGAGTTAACCACCCTGTTTTACCAGCGGCAAATATTTTCTGTTCTAAACATTTAACTTCGGTAAAAATTTTTATAACATGAAGAAATTGATCGTCCTGCTGGCAATTGCCGGTAACTGCTATCATTCAACAGCTCAGAATGCAACTCCGGCGGTCGTGCCGGAATCTAAATACGATCCGCATGCTTTGTTCTCACCGATGTTTTATCCCGTTGGAGGAACCATCAGTCGTGCAGCAACCGGTGAACCAAACGTAGGTTACTGGCAAAACAAAGTCGACTACCAGGTGAATGTTTCCCTGGACGATCAAACGAATGAAATCAAAGGCAGCGTTACCATCAGTTATAAAAATAATAGCCCGCATAGTCTGCCGTTTCTATGGTTACAGCTTGATCAAAACCTTTTTAATAAAGACAGTCGTGGCCAGGCGAGAATGCCGGTGGGCAGCAGGAGCAGGTATGGTGATGCGACCAGTTCTTTCAGTGGGGGATACAGGATCAGTTCTGTAAAATATGCGGATAACAGCAATGCCGATTATATAATTACTGATACCAGGATGCAGGTGCGTTTACCCCGGTCAGTTAAACCTGGTGGCGAAACCATCAAATTAAAAATCGATTATGCCTTTACGTTGCCGGATTATGGAGCAGACCGTTGTGGTATTTTAAAAACAAAGAACGGTCCGATCTACGCCGTAGCGCAGTGGTACCCGCGGATGTGCGTATTCGATGATATCCAGGGCTGGAACACGAATCCATATCTTGGTCCCAGCGAATTTTACTGTGAATACGGTGATTTTGAATTCAGCATTACCGCGCCCGCCTCGCATATCGTTGTGGCGAGTGGCGAACTGCAAAATCCAGCGGAAGTATTAACGGCAACGCAGATTAAAAGAATGGAACAAGCAAAAAGCAGTGATCAAACTGTAACCATACGCGGCGAAAACGAAGTACTCGATCCGGCATCGCGTCCTGCAAAAAATACACTGACCTGGAAATTCAAAATGACAAATGCGAGGGATATTGCCTGGTCCTCGTCCAAATCATTTATCTGGGATGCAGCCCGCATCAATCTTCCCGGTGGTAAAAAAGCGCTCGCTCAAAGCGTTTACCCCGTTGAAAGTGCCGGAGATAAAGCATGGGGCCGTGCCACAGAGTACACAAAAGGCAGCATCGAGAATTACAGCAAACGCTGGTTCACCTATCCTTACCCGGTAGCAACAAATGTTGCGACAAATATCGGGGGAATGGAATACCCGGGCATCGTATTCTGCGGCTCGAATGCAAAAACCGAAGGCTTGTTTGGTGTAACCGATCATGAATTCGGACACACGTGGTTTCCGATGATCGTGGGAAGTAATGAAAGAAAGTATGGCTGGATGGATGAAGGTTTTAATACGTTTATAAATTCCCTGGCCGATGATGATTTTAATAACGGTGAATATAAAAGCAATGGTTCAAAAGCAAATATGGTTCCTTTTATGTTTGGAAATAACAGCGAATCTATTATGCTCACACCTGATGCGATGCGCGAAATGAACATTGGCAATTCGTTGTATTCAAAACCCGGTTACGGGCTGGAACTGTTGCGAAACAACATTTTAGGGCCTGATCGTTTTGACTATGCCTTTAAAACCTACATAAATCGCTGGGCTTACAAACACCCGACGCCCTGGGATTTCTTTCGCACAATGGATAACGTTGCGGGAGAGGAGCTGAGCTGGTTCTGGAAAGGCTGGTTCGTAGAAAATTATAAACTCGACCAGGCAATTACAAATGTGGTGTATGATAAAGCGGGTTCTTCTAATGGTGCTATCGTCACATTATCGAACCTGCAACAAATGGCGATGCCCGTTATCCTGAATTATGTAACAAAATCCGGTGTAAAAGGCAGCAAAGAATTGCCTGTTGAAATCTGGAACAACACAGGCGTGTTCCGAGTGAAATTAGATACAAAAGAAGATCTGCAGTCTGTCACCATCGACGAAGGGAGAGTTTTCCCTGATGTAAATTTTTCTAACAATACCTGGAAAGCGAATTAGTCTTCGCTTACATTATTCGGGAACCCATATTGATAAAACAATATGGGTTTTTACATTTAAATTGCCTGATGATATTATTGGAAACGCCGCGGCTCCTTTTGAGGAAATTTACCCTGGAAGATGCGCCGTTCATCATAGAACTCCTCAACAGCGACGGCTGGCTAAAATACATTGGCGACAGGAATGTGAAAACAGTGGATGAGGCGAAGGTATATCTTCAGCAGGTTATGAAAGGCGATGCTGGTATCGGTTTCGGCTTTTGTCATGTTGCTTTAAAGGAAGGAAATATTCCGATCGGCCTGTGCGGGTTTGTCAAAAGAGAGGAACTCGATCATGCAGATATTGGCTTCGCTTTTCTCCCGCAATATCTTCGTAAAGGGTATGGCAAAGAAGCTGCTCAGGCGTGCCTGGATCATGGCTTTAGTAAATTAAACATGGATCGCGTGCTGGCAATAACTATGGCAGAAAACAGCAGTTCGATCGCCTTGCTGAAGAGCCTCGGCATGCAATTTGAAAAAAATATTATCATGAAGGAAGAAGAGCTGATGTTGTTCAGCAGGAATTCGGTTAGTTGATACACTTTCAAAAAAAACGGTATGCATTCATCCGCAAATAATGGGCTCAGGGAATTTAAAAATTATGTCGGAATTAAATTCCAGCTATATAACAGCCTGTTCACAGCGCTGCCGTTTCACCGGATAGAAAAAACCGGCATCCTGCTTTCGCTGTTATTAAACGATTGCGAAGAAGGATATGCGAAAAAATTAAGTCCGACGCAGATTATAAACGAATTCTTTGCACACCATGGCAATTATACAACGCAGGATGAGCAACTGGATCTGTTGTTTCGTTTCATTCAATTTATAGAGAGGCAGGTTGTATTGTTCGACGCCCTGGAAGACGCAGCTTTTGATGAAGTGCATGACCTGTCGGGACCGGGAACCTTAAAACAATTGGTGCAGGAAGTGCAACAACACAATAAAGAGGCGGCGTTAGAAGAAGTATGTAAAGATTTCTCTGTTCGCATGGTACTAACGGCGCATCCCACGCAGTTCTATCCCGGAACAGTGCTGGGCATTATCAACGATTTATCAAGGTCACTCGCGCAAAACAATGCTACGCAGATTGATATGTATTTGCAGCAACTAGGCAAGACAGCCTTTTTGAAAAAACAAAAACCAACGCCTTATGACGAAGCGGTGAGTTTGATCTGGTATCTCGAAAATGTTTTTTACAATGCGGCAGGAAGGATCAGCAGTTTTATGCGTGCACAATTTCCGCAATTGCAGGAAACGGATCATTCCCTGATCAACATGGGCTTTTGGCCGGGTGGAGACCGTGATGGTAATCCCTTTGTAAATGCTGAAACGACGTTGAAAGTGGCAGAAGCCTTGCGCGGCAGTATCATCAAATGCTACTACCTCGATGTACGTAAACTAAGGCGCAGGCTCACTTTTAAAGGGATGGACCAGATCCTGAATGACCTGGAAAAGCAGCTCTACAACAATATATTTATACCGGGCCAACGCACCGCAATTGATGCAGCGGGCATTTCATCCGCACTGAATGAATTAAAACAGATCTTAGTCACGCAACATAACGGGTTGTTTCTTCACCTGCTTGAAAATTTAATCAATAAGGTAAGTACGTTCGGACTACACTTCGCCTCCCTCGATATTCGCCAGGAAAGTAGCGTGCATCACACGGTGTTAAGCAAGATCGCAGAAAAAGCTATGACAGTTCCTGCTGATTATCCGGGTTGGGATGAACAAAAACGGCGGACGTTTTTAGCGGAGAATGATAAGGTTTTAACTGAGGTTAATTTATCAGATGAGTTGGCGACAGATACGCTCGAAAGTATTCACGCAATAAAAACAATTCAGGAATATAATGGTGAAAAGGGTTGTCACCGGTATATCATCAGCCAATGCAACAGTGCATTGAATGTAATGGAAGTGTACGGGCTGTTTATTTTGTGTGGATGGCAAAAAGCAAATCTTACCGTAGATATCGTTCCGCTTTTTGAAACAATAGATGATTTGCAACGTGCTGCCGGAATCATGAAGCAATTATATTCCAATGACGTATATGCGCAGCATCTGGGCCGGCGGAAAAAGATTCAAACCATCATGCTGGGTTTCAGCGATGGTACAAAAGATGGCGGTTACCTGATGGCGAACTGGAGTATTTATAAAGCCAAGCAGGAGCTAACAGCAATCTCCAGGAGTTTTGGCATTGAGGTGATATTTTTTGACGGCCGTGGTGGTCCGCCGGCACGCGGTGGCGGAAAGACGCACCAGTTCTATGCATCCATGGGCAGGGATATATCTAACAAGGAAATCCAATTAACGATCCAGGGGCAAACTGTGAGCAGTAATTTCGGAACGATCGATTCTGCGCGGTATAACCTGGAGCAAATGATCAATGCAGGAATCTCGAACGAATTATTCAGCAACAGGCATATTACACTGGAAGCGGATGAAGCATTGTTGATGCAACAATTAGCTGAAGAAAGTTTTTCCTCTTACAGCCAGTTAAAAAATCATCCGGGGTTTTTAGAATACCTCGCGCAGGTGAGTCCCCTGGTTTACTACAATGAAACAAATATCGCCAGCAGGCCATCAAGAAGATCGGCTGGAAAGCTGACGTTAAAAGATCTTCGGGCGGTGCCGTTCGTTGGCGCCTGGAGCCAGTTGAAGCAAAACGTTACGGGTTATTATGGCGTTGGTACCGCTCTGTCCGCGATGGAAAAAGCCGGTAAGTTTTCAGTCCTGAAAAAATTATACAAGCAATCCCTGTTCTTTAAAACACTGATCGATAATTGCGAAATGGCGATGAAGAAATGTTTTTTTCCACTTACAGAACATTTGCGGGATGACGATGCATTTGGGGATTTATGGAAAATGATCTTTGACGAATACCAACTCACAGAAAAATATATTCTGCAACTTTCCGATAAGGAGGAACTGATGGATGATTATCCTGTGGAACGCCTGTCGATCCTCATGCGGGAAAGGATCGTATTGCCGTTGGTGACGATACAACAATATGCCATTGCGCATTTGCGTGATCACCCGGAAACGCATCCCGAAGAAAAAGAGAAAACCGTTTTTGAAAAACTTATCATCCGCGCCTCTTTTGGTATCATCAATGCAGGTAGAAATTCGGCTTAAATCATTTTCTTACACCAGATGCTTACAATGATGCCTTCGTCAAGGATTGCCAGGCGGAGCAGCCCATTCTTGAAATCTACCGGGATTTCTTTTTCTGTATTGGTTTCCTCATCTTTTATATAGAAGAGATTTTTCTCCATATCTAACCGGCCCATATTTTTTTTATTGGCTTCTCCCTGCGCAATGTCGTACACATTTCCCTTGTCATCAAAGAAGAAAATCATTTTTGAGAGTTGCGCCTTCATCGCGCCTTTCATCATACTTTGCATCATTTCGTTCAGCGATGTGTCGCCACTGTTTTCATTGATCTCCGCAATCTGGCTGCGGCTCATGAACAGCGAATCATTTACACTGCTGTAATACATCCGGCCCGGGATATCCATTGTAATTACATTCCATTTTCCGGCGAGCCTTTCGCCCGTTATTTTTTCCTGGGCAATCGTGGTTAGCGTTCCTGCCAGGAACAATATCAGCAAAAATGTTTTATTCATATAAAAAATAGTTAATCTGCAGACTTTGTTTTCCATTTTCCGCTGCGCAAATATAAAAAAGCCATCAGGAAAATTGCCGTCCAGTAAATAAATTCATTACTCCAGGCCATCGCCAGAGAAACGTAATGGAATTGCATGAAATACCATGTGTAGCCCAGGTATAACGTGATAGCGATGATTTCGATTGCCAGGTTCGTCCTCGTTTTTCCTGTTCCCGTTACGCCATTCAGCCAGACATTGGCGATACTCATAAATAGCAATCCAAGTGATACGATCCTTACAACAGGAATAGCCGCCGTTACAAAAGAATCTCCCTGACCGAACAACCTGAAAAATGTACCCGGGAAGATATTCAGGAGACTGCACATGAAGAGGCAGGAGCCAAAACTCCACATAGAAATTTTCGTAATGGCTTCCACTACCTTGTCTTCACGTTTTTGCCCCATCAGGTTGCCCACCATGGTATTGCTCGTGCTTGCAAAGGCCCAAACGAAAACACCCACCAATCCAAATACATTGCGCATCGTATTGCTGATGGCTTTCGCCGCTTCACCACGCTTTTCAATCAGCAGGAAAAAAACCAGCCAGGTACTCACGCTGATCAGGTATTGCAATACGAGGGGAGAAGCGATGCGCAACACTTCCTTGCTTAATAATTTATCATACAATAAATTTTTCAACAGGCCGTATTTCCTTTTTAGCCCTGTACCGTACAAAACAAGCATAACGGTACACATCCCTGAAAATTCAGCGATTACGGATGCAACCGCGGCGCCATTGAAGCCCATGTTGGGAAAACCAAATTTTCCAAAGATCAGCAGGTAATCAAATAACACATTTACGAGTGCTTCCACAATGAAGCCGATCATTAAATAACGGCTGTTAAGTGAAGCAACAAGAAAGGCGTTGCCCATCTGGAAAAGGTAGAGAAAGGGTAACCCAAAAATGCGGATTCGTAAGAACGACATCTCTTCCGGGTATGCCGCGGGATCTGCAACGGGCTGTAAAATAAATGGGGCAACAAGCCAGGTAAAGGCGATGCAGATAACGGCTAATTGCAGAGAAATGCGGATGCCCTGCGCGAGGATCGTTTTAAAAACTGCACTGTTATCACTACCCGCATATCTCGAGAAAACTGTTTGCAATGAGTTGTTTAATCCATTTCCGGCTACTGCGAAAATGAGGTAGAATACACCCGTGATACCGGCATTACCGAGTGCCTGTTCGCTGAGCCGCCCGAGAAAAATACTGTTGGTCAGCATATTCACCTGCGGGATCAGGATCGCGAGCGTGATCGGCAACGCGATCGACAGGATCTGCCGGTTATTCACCTCAACCTTTAAATTAGTATGCGCCAGCGTTTCCATGGAGTGGGCAAAAATATTGTTTTTATTTTCAGTGCTGCGCTTAATTGCACAGGGCCGCAGTTATCTCGATAAATTTATCTTATTTTGCCGCTTAAACCGGAAGCGTGAAAATTGCATTTAATTTAGCTGGGGAGATCAACGAGCAGGCGCAGCACTTGCTGATAGAGGCTGGAAACACAGCGTTGTCCTTTATTTTATTCAATAAAGATCCGTTACAGATCACCGGTGTACTTACCGCTAATTTCGACGAGCAACTGTCTGACCTGGATCGCGCAAACCAGGCGCGTGTATTGCTGGAAAAAGAAACCATTTTAAGGCAGAATTACCGCACCGTAAATATTTGTTACAACAATGCTGAATCAATCCTCGTTCCTCCCGCGCTGTTTCAGCCAGATAACCGGAAGGCGATGCTGGACATTCAATTCGGCGAGCGTGGAGACGCGATTATTTGTCATGACCATGCCAATGGTATCATGAATGTGTATCGGGCGGGGAAAAATATTGATGCGGTTTTAAGGGCATTTTACCCGATGGCGGCGATCCATCATGCTACAAGTCTGCAATGGCGTGCGTTACAGGATCGGGGCACAGATATGTACTGCATTTTCTATCACAATAGTTTTAAAGTGTTCCTGTACAAAGATGGAGCGCTGCAGATCGTCCAACATTTTTCCTATCACACTGCTGCAGATGTTATTTACTATTTGTTGGGTTGTTGCCAGGCATTTGATGTAGATGTAAATAAAGTGGATCTTGTTGTCGCCGGTATGATTGATGAGCGTTCCAATTTATACAGCGAATTGCATAAATATTTTTTACAACTTCGTTTCGATGATCCGGCTATCCAAACCTCGGATGCTATTCGCGGATTGCCAGCGCATTTTTTCAGCCATTTAATGTTATTGTCGTCATGCGTATAATCAGTGGCATACATGGCGGCCGCAGGATCTCGCCACCGGCGAACATGCCTTATACGAGGCCCACAACAGATATTGCTAAAGAAGGGTTGTTCAATGTGCTTCAAAATAACCTGGAGATTGATAAATTAAAAACCCTGGATCTTTTTGGCGGAACAGGTTGCATCAGTTATGAACTCGCCAGTAGGGGAGCACCGGATCTTACGATCGTGGAGAAGGATAATAAGATGTTCGATTTTATTAAAAAGACTGCCGCAGATCTCCATTTCGATAATATTAAGTTGCTCAAGATGGATGTGTTTAAATACATTGAAACCTGCAGCAATACGTATGATTTTATTTTCGCAGGTCCGCCTTATGCATTGGGTACGATTGACGATCTGCCTAAGCTGATCTTTGAAAAAGCGCTGTTGAATAAAGACGGCTGGTTCATCCTGGAACACACGCCAAGAAACGATTACAAAAAATTTCCGCATTACCGCACCGAAAGGAATTATGGCAGCACCATATTTTCTATCTTTATACAGGAATAAACCGGGTTATCAAAACTGTTATGAAGAAAGATCAGCTCAGGACGAAGTATAAGGAGAAACGAATGGCGCTCACAGCGTCCAGCCGAAACAGGCTTGAAGACCTGCTGCTCATCCAGTTTCAAAAGCTCGACATTGAAATTCCCGCGATGATCATGACTTACGCACCGATTGCTAAGTTCAATGAATTTGATCCCCAGCTCATTACCGATTATTGCTTCTTTAAAAATCCGCAGCAAACACTTTTTTACCCGGTTTTACAGGCAGAAACCAATACGCTGCAAAGCGTTGTGGTGAATGATAACACTGTTTTTAGCACCAATCAATTTGGTATAGATGAACCTGTAGACGGACTGGATATGTTTCCCCAGGAGATAGATCTCGTGATCGTTCCTTTACTGGCCTTTGACGAAAAAGGGAATCGGGTGGGTTATGGAAAAGGTTATTACGACAGGTTTTTAAAGACTTGCCGGAAGGATGTTTTGAAGATCGGCTTCAGCTTTTTTGAAGCCGAAAAGAAAATTACCGACACCGATACGCATGATGTGAAACTGAACTATTGTGTTACACCTGAGAAGATTTACGAATTTTAAAACAAGATGATTTGCTTAAAAGTTTCAGATACCTGCTTTTTCCTTTCTCGCTGATCTATGGCGCAGTCATCTGGATCCGTAACTGGATGTTTGACAAAAAAATTCTAAAATCTGCAGCTTTTAATTTCCCCATCATCTGCGTTGGTAACCTGGCGGCGGGCGGTACCGGAAAAACACCGATGACCGAATACCTGGTGGAGTTACTCCAGGACAAATTTAAAACGGCAACGCTTAGCCGTGGATATAAAAGAAAAACAAAGGGCTTTGCTATCGCGAATACCAGGACCACCGCGCTCGACATTGGTGACGAACCGATGCAGTTTCATGAAAAATTTCCACACATAACAGTGGCTGTGGGAGAGGAGAGATTGGTCGCCATTCCGCAGTTGTTGCATGATAAACCTGATACACAGGTAATCATCCTGGATGATGCCTTTCAACATCGCACCGTAAGAGCAGGCTTGAATATTATCCTGACAGATTTTAAAAATTTATACAGCCGCGACCTGATGTTGCCCGCCGGGGATCTTCGCGATGTAAAAGCAAGTGCCAAACGAGCCGATATCATTATCGTCACGAAATGTAAATCCGACCTGAGCCTTGAAGAAAAAGAAGCCATCACGAAAGAGCTGCGACTGAAATCACATCAGCAAATCTTCTTCACCGAAATTCTATACGCGCAACCGTATCATTTATTTCACCGCGCAACCACTAACATTGACCAGACAACGGACTCACTGTTGTTATGCGGCATTGCCAATCCGCGGCCACTGATGGAGTTTTTGGCAACTCATGTGCGCAGCTACGATATGCTCCGTTACCCGGATCATCATATTTTTACCAGCGACGACCTGAAAGACATTAAGAAACATTTCGAAAAAATACCATCCGGTAATAAACTTATCCTCACCACGGAGAAAGATGCGGTTCGCCTGCAGAAATATGAGGCCGAGCTGGAGAATTTCCCGCTTTACGTGATGCCGATCAGGCACAGCTTCCTGTTTAATGAAGGCTTCATGTTTAACAACAGGGTGCTTGCTTTTGTAAAACAGTTCCAGTCTTAACTAATTAAATGTTAATAGATTGCTTATTCATTCAAAAAAGGATGAATGGTGAATCCTAACGGCGCAGTTAACTTAGTTTCGCCGAAAGTTTTCGTATATACATTTTTTAAGATCAATTACTACCAAAAATGAAATTAATTTTTACCCTGCTTAGCCTTGTTTTTTTTACCGCCGTTGTGTCTGCACAACAAACCCTCAGTGTACGGGGGATTGTAAAATCCAATGATGGCAAGCCGGTTTCCGGCGCTACGGTCATCCTGTTTGCGGAAGGTTCAAAAGATTCTGTGAAGGCAGTCAGCTCAGATAAAGGGTTATTCAGTTTTAAGAACGTAGCCCAGGCTAATACTGGCGTGATTGTTACCAGCATTGGCTATGATGCTTTCGCTCAATACTATGATTATACCAAGGCAACAGGGGAGCAAAATATTGTAGATATCAGCCTTGTGCCGGGTGGAAAAACACTGGAAACAGTGACCGTTTCTGCGGCTAAAGTCCAGATAAAAGAAGATACCGTTTCCTACAAGATCGATAGCACGATGTTTCGTAAAAACGACAACGTGGAAGAAGTACTCAAAAAATTACCTGGCGTTGAAGTGGATAAAGCCGGAACCGTTACGGCACAAGGCCAGCAGGTGACGAAGGTGAAAGTAAATGGTAAGGAGTTTTTCGGGGGTGATGTTACAACCGCGACGCGACAGATCAATGCCGATATGGTTGATAAGATTGATATCATTGACGACTACGGCGACCAGGCGGCTTTTACAGGTGTGAAAAGCGGCGATGCAACCAAGACAATCAATATCCAGTTAAAGAAGGATAAGAACAAAGGGTATTTCGGGAATGCATCACTTGGTGCGGGTACAGAAGGCCGTTATGCGAATTCTCTCACCATCAATAAATTCAATAATGCGCAGCAGATCTCGCTGATTGGCAATTTGAACAACACAAATGCCAGCACGTTTAATTTTGGCAACATGGGCGGTGCAATGGGTGGTATGGCGAGAAGTATTGGTGGAGCCTTCGGTAATTTTGGTTCCGGAAATGGTATCGCAACAACCAAATCTATCGGTTTAAACTACCGTGATCAGTGGGGCCCGAAAATTTCTGTGTATGGCAGTTATGCATTTACCAACAAAGCCGTTCGCACGATAAAAGATGAAACGCGCCAGAACATCTTCAAAGACGGAACCGTAACCAACAACAATAAAACAAACGATTATACGATCACCGATAACCATCGCCTGACGTATAACATGGAATTTAAAATCGATTCGTTTAATTACCTCAAGTTTAGTCCGACGGTTAATTATACCACGACGAACAGCGATTACCTGTCTAACTTTGGATTCTTAGGAAAGACGGGTGATTCAACCAGCCAGGGATTTACGACAGATCGTACGCATTCTACCTCGCCAAACTTAAGCGGTTCTTTGTTATTCAATCACCGCTTTGATAAAAAAGGACGAATCCTTTCCCTGAATTTAAATGCAGGTAAATCAAACACAGAAGGAAATGATACCTACGATAACCTGACGACTTATTATGACCTCACAGGCGGATCGGGCAGGGATTCGATATTGCGCCAGTTTATCACGCAAGACAACGACAATCACAATTACGGAATTTCGGCTTCCTATATTCAGCCTTTCAATAAAAAGCAAAGTCTTGAATTTAATTATGCTTACAACAAATCGTATACATCCATCGACAGGGAAAATTACCTGATCGACAATGGCGGTATAAAGCGTTACGTGGATAGTCTCAGCAACATTTACGACAATGAATACGTAACAAACAGGTTTGGCGTAAATTTCCGTAACAACCAGAAAAAATATAATTATACCGTGGGATTTGCGGTGCAGCCGGCCACGATCCAAAGCAATTCGGTTACCAGCAAATTGAAATACAAACAGGACCTCGTGAATTATTACCCGGTTGTTCGTTTTGCGTATAATTTTTCCAAGAGCCGGTCATTTAGTGTGAATTACAACGGCAGCACGAGGCAGCCTTCTTATTCGCAATTGCAGCCCGTGTATGATTATTCTAACCCGCAATATATCACGATCGGTAACCCGGATTTGAAACCGGAGTTCACCAATACACTTGGCATGCGCTATAATAATTTTGATTTTATTACCGGCAATGTGTTCTTCGGTAACCTTAATTTTTCGCTGATCAAGGATAAGATCGTAAATAACACTTTCCCTTTATATGATGACAGTAACAGGGTAGTCGGCCAGGAAACGCGTTATGTAAATACCGACGGATATTACACCGCATCCGGGTTTTATGCTTTCAGCAAACCTATCCAGAACCGCAAATATGTATTTAACTATGGCGGAAATTTGTTGTACACGAACAGTGTGGCATTTGCAGAAAATATCAAGAATACCGGTCAGAACTGGGTATTGGGACAACGTTTCAACACAACGATCACGATTAAAAAATGGCTGGAAACCAGTGCCGGCGTGAATTTCACTTTAAATCAGACAAAATATTCTTCTGGTTTTCAGCGTAACTCCACAACGAAATTCTGGAGCCTGACCCATTCTTCCAGGATATTTTTGCCGAAAGACCTCACGATCAATTACGATCTGGATAAATCAATCAATTCGGGATATTCTGCTTCTGTAGATGCGAATCCGTTTATCATTAATGCGAGCATTGAGAAGCTCGTTTCTAAAAAATTCAACGCTTCCGTTAAATTGAATGCGTATGATTTACTGGACCAGAATACGAGTGTGAGCAGAAACGTCACAGGTACAAGTATCGTGGATACGCGTACGAACAGGCTCGGCCGTTACCTGATGCTGGGCTTTGTATTTCGTTTCAATAAGTTTACAGGAACGGGAACGCCGCCGGCACCAACAATGGGTGGCATGATGATTCGCCAATAGGTTGAATAAAGGATATAAAGAAAATGCCGGGAAATTATCCCGGCATTTTTTATTTTGCGATAGCGATCTTAATTTTTCGTCCTTTCATTTTTTCATCTTTGATCAGCTCCAGTACATTGCCGATCTTCGATTTTCTAACTGCAGCAAATGCCATAAAATCCTTTACTTCGATCAGCCCGATATCATCTTTTTTTAATTCTCCTTTTTGCGAGAGGAAACCAACGATATCTATTTTATTGATCTTGTCTTTTTTACCGGCATCTATAAATAGCGTGCTCCATTTTGGTTTTTCCGGGATGGATAACTTCTCCGGCAATTCCATTTCAACAGCGTCCTGCAAAATGTAAGGCGGCAATTTTTCGTCCTGCGAATAGATCACGTAAACATTTCCCGTGGCGTTCATGCGAGCAGTACGGCCGTTGCGATGCGTGAATGCTGCTTCTTCGTTTGGAAGATGATAGTGTACGATGTTGCGGATATCGGCAATATCCAGGCCACGGCTGGCAAGATCCGTCGTCACAAGGATATTGGAACTGGTATTCCGAAATTTGCAAAGCGCCATTTCGCGGTCGCGTTGCTCCATACCGCCGTGATAGAAAACGTTGACGATTCCTTGCTCCGATAAAAACTGGCTGGTACGTTCCACTGCATCACGATGGTTACAGAAAACAATCGTTGAAGTATTGTTTACGAAACAGATGAGTTGCAGGAGCGTCTGGAGTTTGTCTTTATCGTCGGATAATAAGGTATGTATGCGCAGGGAAGCGGACGGCTCGGCGTTTTCCGGGAGAAAATTGACCGTTACCGCGTCTTTCATCTGGACGAAATCGGGAACGGTAACCGCGTAAGTAGCGGAAGTCAGCATGCGTTTTTCAACTTTTGGAAGCGATGAAATGATGTATTCCATTTCTTCGAGGAACCCGAGTTCCAGGCTTTTATCGAATTCATCCAGCACCAGAAACTTTATAGCTGTGAGATTGATGTTTTTACGGCGGATATGGTCGGCCATCCGGCCGGCCGTGCCAATGATAATAGCTGGCGGCTGAACTAGGTTATTTTCTTCAATTTCGCGTTTATGGCCACCATAACAAGTCGTAACTTTGAAGCCCGTCTGCATTTTTTGGAGAACAGACTCGATCTGGAGCGCCAGTTCACGGGATGGAACCAGGATCAGGGCCTGGCAAAGACCAACTTCAGGATCCAGGGAAGTAATCAGTGGCAGCAAAAAAGCCAGCGTTTTTCCGGAGCCAGTGGCTGAAAGCAGGACGATTTTATCGTTATCATTAATGGCGGCAATGGCAGCCAGTTGCATGGGATTTAATTCTTTGATCGATAATCTTTGCAGGGCAAAATTCAGGTGATCGGGTATATTGTTCATTCGGCAAAGCTACCGTATTTTAAACGGAGGTTTTTGGAAAGCAGCCAGATCAGTATTTTAAGTCGTCATTCCAGCACTCATTTCTCCCTTTATCACCCCATAATTAATATTATGTTAACCAGGCGCACGGCGAGTCTTTAAACCCTATCTTTTTTCTTTTCCCCTTTCCACCTCAAAGTGAAGATTGCATTCAGCCATATAAAATAGGAAAGCAAAAGAAAGCCATCAAAATTTGGACGCAGGTAATTTTCATAATTCAGCAGATCCTGCATTTGGATCTTATTCAACTCGCCAGGTGATGACAGGTAAAAATCTATGCGCATAATTTGCTTGCTCTTCTAAAGTTAACTGATGTCAAACATCCAGATTTAACCTTATTTATTCACCGACCGGGCGCAAATCAAACGATTTTCTGCAGCAAAAACATTCTCTTTTTGTTGCAAATTGGATATTAAAAAGCAAAGTTTCTTTCTGAAAATACAGTTATCTCTGATGTTACTTTGAGGCTTATATCGAAGCTTTTTCTTTAGATTTTGCTATATTTTCACCTAAAATCAATACATCTTGCGAGATATTTTGCCAGATGACAATTTACCAAAATCCTTGTACCAAAAAAAATGGTACGCAGAAATTGGTACGCCCTTAACGAACATAAAGTACCTGTGCTATTTCTCGGATACGAGTAAAGGCTGCGCAAGGTTGACGGTCGACAGGATCCTAAGGAACAGCCGATAAGTAACCTGGAGTACCTGCTATAATCTGCCGAAAGCCGATCAACTTTTTTTCGATTTGACAGTTCTCGTCCAGCCTGCCTGATGAGTTTTGGTTCAAAAAAATGGCCACCATCAGTGGCAGCCATTCGATATTTAATTTCATATAAACCTATTCAACCGGCTCTTCATGAGCACTTTCTGTAGTATCGGTTTCATTGTCCGGGTTTGTATCCGGTGCTTCAGGATCCAGTAACTGCGCTTCTTCTGCCAGCGCTTCTGCAGCATTTTCCGCAACAGCTTCACTCAGCTCTTCTTCAAATTCATCCAGCTTCGTGATAGCCGCAATTTCATCGCCCTCATCCACGCGGATCAGTTTCACGCCCTGCGTCGCCCGTCCAAGTTCGCTGATCTTACTCACGCTCATCCGGATCGTTACGCCAGAAACACAGGTAATCATCAGATCTTCTTTTTCCGTTACGTCGAGCAATCCGACTAGTCCACCGGTTTTGTCGGTCACGTTGATCGTCTTCACCCCTTTACCACCACGGTTCGTGATCCGGTAATTCGCTTCACCGGTTTCAGAATCATCCAGCTGCGTACGTTTACCGTAGCCTTTTTCACTCACCACCAATACGGTCTTACTCTTATCTTCCTTATTCACGCAGATCATGCCAACCACTTCATCATTCTTTTCATCCACCTCAATTCCAAATACACCAATACCTCCACGGCCTGTACTTCTTACTTTAGATTCCGGGAACCTGATCGCACGGCCGCTTTTCACCGCCATCATGATCTCGCAATTGCCATCGGTCAATTTCGCTTCCAGCAACTGATCACCATCCAGGATGTTGATCGCATTGATTCCATTCTGCCTTGGACGGCTGAAATCTTTCAGATCGGTTTTCTTAATAATTCCTTTTTTCGTACAAAGCACGATATAATGACCTTTCACATAATCTTCGTCATCAAAATTCTTCACATCGATGATCGCACGAACTTTGTCGTCTGCCGGAATCTGCACCATGTTTTGTAATGCGCGTCCTTTGCTGGTTTTATCTCCTTCAGGGATCTGGTAAACTTTTAACCAGAAACATTTACCTTTTTCTGTAAAGAACAATAATGTATGGTGCGTAGATGCCACAAATAAATGTTCAATATAATCTTCCTGGCGTGTGCTGCTACCCTTTGCTCCCCTGCCACCACGACGTTGCTGGCGATATTCGCTGGCTGATGTTCTCTTGATATACCCTAAATGAGAGATCGTTACCACTACATCTTCTTCTTCGATCAGGTCTAACATATTGATCTCATCATCGGCATAAACGATCTCCGATTTACGCTCATCACCAAATTTTGCTTTCACTTCAAGCAATTCCGTCTTAATGATCTCGAAACGTAAACCTTCATTCGCCAAAATCTCTTTCAGGCGCTCGATCAGTTTCATGATCTCTGCGTGTTCTTCACGGATCTTATCGATCTCCATACCCGTCAGGCGTTGTAAACGCAGTTCCAGTACGGCCTTCGATTGAATGTCGGACATGCCGAAATTAGCCATCAACCCATCATGGGCGATATTTGGTGTGGCACTTTCGCGAATCAGCTTAATCACCGCATCCAGGTTATCCAGCGCGATGATATAGCCTTCCAATATATGCGCGCGCTCTTCAGCTTTGCGTAATTCAAATTTTGTACGGCGAACAACCACTTCATGACGGAACTCCACGAATTCAGAGATCAGTTGTTTCAGGTTCAATATCCTCGGCCTGCCTTTCACCAATGCCACGTTATTGATACCAAAAGAAGTCTGGAGTTCAGAATATTTATACAACTGGTTTACGATCACTTGCGCAACCGCGTCTTTACGCAGTTCCACCACGATCCTTGTTCCTTCCTTATTGTTACTTTCATTGTTTACATCAGTAATGCCGTCGATCACCTTATCATTGATCAGGTCACCGATCTTCTGCGTTAACGTATCGCGGTTTACCTGGTAAGGAATTTCCGTGATGATGATCTTCTCACGGCCACGGCTATCTGTTTCGATGGTTGTTTTTCCACGAAGCACCACGCGCCCACGGCCCGTTAACAACGCGGCTTTGACGCCTTCATAGCCGTAAATAATACCACCTGTCGGGAAATCCGGGGCTTTTACATACTTGGTTAATTCTTCAACGTCGATCTCATTATTGTCGATATAAGCCACGCAGCCATCAATCACTTCACTAAGGTTATGCGGCATCATGTTCGTTGCCATACCCACTGCGATACCACTGCTACCGTTCACCAGCAATTGCGGAATGCGTGTAGGCAATACCGTTGGTTCCTTCAAACTATCGTCAAAGTTCAACTGGTAATCCACGGTGTCTTTGTCGATATCCTCGATCATCGCTTCTGCAAATTTCTGCATCCGCACCTCGGTATAACGCATCGCTGCCGGCATATCGCCATCCTGGCTACCAAAGTTACCCTGGCCATCAATCAATGTATAACGCATCGCCCATTCCTGCGCCATCCTTACCATCGTAAAATAAATGGATGAATCACCATGCGGGTGATACTTACCCATCACCTCTCCCACAACACGGGCTGATTTTTTATAAGGACGATTACTGTAATTCGACAATTCGATCATACCAAAAAGTACCCTGCGATGCACCGGTTTAAATCCATCCCGAACATCCGGTAGCGCCCGGCCAACGATCACACTCATGGAGTAATCGATGTAGGAGGTCTTCATCTGTTCTTCAATATTTACGGGGATAATTTTACCACGGTTATTCAGGTTACTGTCCGGGTTCACGTTGTTGTTCTGCTCGTTATTTTCCATATGAATTTCTAGGTGGCGAAGGTAACGATTTTAAGGCGTTTTTCCCTTCCAAAAACGGGTTGATTTCAACAATATTTTGCACAAAAAAAGGCAGAATGTGGAGAACTTTGGAAGCAGGGCGATCAAATGCCTGAAAGCCTTGCCGGTTAAGGTTTTCCAACAGAATGCTCTACCCTTTTGATGCAGGTATTCCCACGGTTTTACAATCTGTATTCTTCATTCGCAGTTGGTTGCCCCGCCTTAAACCAATAACTTGCCCAAAATTATAGATTTGAAAACGATTCTTCTTTTCGGCGCAGGTAAGTCAGCTACGGTATTAATTGATTATTTATTGAAAGAATCCATCGAACAAAACTGGACCCTGATCGTGGCCGATACCGATCAGCAATTGATAGAAAGTAAAACCCTTTTTCATAAAAATGCCGAAACTGCTGTTACGGATATTACTGACACGCTCGCGCGTCAGCAGTTAATTCAACGGGCCGATATCGTGATCTCGATGATGCCTCCTGCCCTGCACATCCTTGTGGCAAAAGATTGTGTGGATTTTGGAAAAGATTTGCTCACAGCTTCTTATGCGGATGATGCCATCAAATGCCTGCACCAGGAAGCGCTGGAAAAAGGCATCGTGTTGTTGTGTGAAATGGGCCTCGACCCGGGAATTGATCACATGAGTGCAATGAAGATCCTCGATCAGATCATTGCCGATGGCGGCGAAGTGATCTCGTTTAAGAGTCATTGTGGTGGCCTTGTAGCACCGGAAAGTGATGATAATCCCTGGAAATATAAGATTAGCTGGAATCCGCGTAATGTCGTACTTGCAGGCAAGGCAGGTGCTACATACAAAGACAATGGCCTGGTGGTGCAGGAGAATTATGAAGACCTATTTGATGGAAGAAAATTAGTGGATACCGGGATTGAAGAGATCGGCATGCTTGGTTTTTATCCCAACCGCAATAGTCTTCCCTACCTCGAATTGTATCATTTGCATAATTGTCCCACATTCATCCGGACAACCCTGCGCTATACAGATTTTATGTATGGCTGGAAAAATATTGTGGATCTGAAACTGACCGATGAAACGGCTTTTTATCAAACGGATGGTATGAGCCTGCAGCAATTTTTCCAGGAGCACCTGAAGGCCCATGATTTTTCCGACTGGCTGGAGAAAAAACTGGCTGATAGTTTTACGCAGACCAAATCGTTACTGGAGAACCTGACGCACCTGATGGAAGCGGAACAAAAGGCAGAAATAAAAGGCGAACCTGTTCCGGATAATTTTATGCTTGTTGATGAAGCAGGCGAATTGAAAAATATTGAACTCGAAGAAATTAAAAAAAATGCAGCAGCAACAATGGCGCTCCAGGTTCACGAAGCCAACCTTACATTAAAGCAGTTATTTTTCCTGGGTATGGATGACAATGAAACGCTGATCAACAAAGGGTTTTGCAGCGCTGCAGATGTACTGCAGTTTTGCCTGGAAACGAAGCTCCTCCTCCACCCGCAGGATAAAGATATGGTGCTGATGCTCCACGAGATCAGTTACAGGAAAGATGCGAAACAGCACCATATCAGCAGCTCGCTGATGGTAAAAGGTGAAGATAGCCTTCATACGGCGATGGCTAAAACGGTTGGATTACCGTTAGGCATTGCAGCAAAAATGATCCTTACCGGGCGAATTCATTTGAGCGGATTACACATTCCAACCATTAAAGAAATTTATGAACCTGTATTGGAAGAGCTGGAAAAATGTGGCATCCGCTTTACTGAAAAGCATACAGGTTAAGATCACATCAGTAACTCAAGCAAATCGTTGATGGCTTCTGTTGCCGGTTTTTCTATCAGGTGCACATGCTGGTAACGATTCACCGGCGGGATTTTTTTATCAAGGATGTATTTCGTCGTTTCCACGGGCACAAAATCAATCAGACCCGCAGCCGGGTAAACCTGGAGCGAGGTTCCAACCAGGACAAAAATATCGGCTGCTTGCATTTGCATCGCAGCTTCTTCCAGCAATGGTACCGGTTCTTCAAACCAAACGATATCCGGCCTTAACTGGCTTCCATCCGCTCCAAGATCACCGTGTTTTATATCACCTACAACCGGCAATATTTCACCGGGGCTGTTAACTGTTCTCATCTGGAAGATCTGCCCATGAAGATGGAACACATTCGTTGATCCTCCCCTTTCATGCAGGTCATCGATGTTTTGTGTCACGATCGTCACGCGGTATTTTTCTTCAAGCTTGGCCAGCCCGAAATGCGCGGCGTTGGGCATAGCTGCAGCAACATCACGCCTGCGCATATTGTAAAAATCCAACACCAATTCCGGGTTTCGGTCGAAAGCCCGTGGCGTTGCCACATCTTCAATGTTGTGGCCCATCCAGAGGCCATCTGCATCACGAAATGTTTTGAGCCCGCTCTCCGCGCTGATACCGGCGCCTGTTAACACCACAATATGCTTTTTGTCCATCCGTTAAATTACAACTTTTGCTGCAAAGCCTTGCGGGTACCTCGTCTGCGGTATATTACAAGCCCGAAAACTACCAGGGCAATCAACGGCCAGACGGTCGTTAATGCAATGGCTAATTCTGCGAACCACGAAAATCCGGCATTAAATGCCGCAATTAATTTGCTGATAAATGTGGGTTTTGATTCGTCGATCGCTGACACGACTAATGGTTGAAAAAAGCTCAGGTTGATTGTGCTGTAGGCCGATTGATTGGAAAGCGCCGCGTAACGTCCTGCAGTGGCTTCGATATCTTCCTGCAGGCCATTGATCTCTTCCTGTACCTGCAGTACTTCTGTCATATTCTTTGAAGCCTTTAAAAATTCCAGGTATTTCAACCGCATTTCTTTTTTCGCCGCGAGCCTGGATTTTGTATCTGCGACTTCCCCGGTGACGTCATTGGAGCGGATGGTTTTTTCAGTAACCTTTACACCTGTATCTGCGAGGACATTTAAAAGTTCATCAAAATACTGAACCGGGACCTTTATCGAAACAGTCGTTTCTATTTTTTCATTATTCACCTGCTGGTTGGCTTCGGAAACATAGGCTCCATACTCTTTTGTTTTGCTGTAAACGAGGCCATCATACTTTTTTGAATCTTTTACTTCGAGCGAAAGGCTTGCCGTCTTGATGATCTTCCGCGTCCAATCTTCCACACGGTTTGCTGTTGGCAGCTTATTCGCCACGTGAGTCTTTAATGGAAGCTGGCCGGGGGTTGGCGTGGAATCCGCAGCAGGCGTTTGACTGTTGAGCGGGTACTCTTTGTCGTTAGCCACCGGGGTTAACGTCACTTTTTGTAAAGCAGCGAACTGGATTTCGTCGCCCGTTTTGTTGTCAGGTTGATTGCAGGAGCATACAATCACGCTGATCAGCAGCGCCGCGGTTAATTTTGTGTTCATGGAAATTGTTTAAGGTGAGTGAGATACCCATTGATCCTGTTTCCATAAACAAAGTAACCATCGCGCCTTGTTAAAGCGTTGGTAAAGGATTATTTCTCACCGGCCATTGCCATTACAATCGCCCACTCATCTTCTTTTACGGTTTGAACAGAGAGCCTGCCAAGTCGTACGAGATCCATATTTGCAAGCCTTGCTTCTTTTTTAATTTGTTCCAGGGTTACCGCTTGCTTTAACTTTCGCACCGGCTTAAGATCAACTACGCCCCAAGCCTCCACATCAGTCGTCGGATCCGGATAAAACTCTTTGAATACTTTGGCGATGCCCACGATCTCCACCCCTTCATTGCTGTGATAAAACAAGACGAGGTCTCCTTTTTTCATATCGCGCAGGTTGTTGCGTGCCGCATAATTGCGAACGCCATCCCAGGTTGTTTTCTTGTCTTTTACAAATTGATCCCAACTGTACTTAAACGGTTCAGATTTCACCAGCCAGTATGCCATCTATTGCGATTTGAGTTTAAAATGATTTCAGCATCCGCAAAACCCACCGGGTTATTATCTCGTATATCAACTACAAAGTAAAATTATCGGCTCTTACTCATAAAAACTTTTTTAACTTTTAAAACTTTACTATGTTAAGTATCATCTCCCCAACCTTATTGATTTCGATGCCTGGTGGCTCGGAATGGATCCTGATCATTTTAGTTGTGCTGTTATTTTTTGGAGGAAAGAAAATTCCGGACCTGATGCGTGGCATTGGCAAGGGAATGCGTGAATTTAACGACGCTAAACAAAATGTGAAATCAGAGATTGAAGCAGGCATGAACACCAAAGAACCTCAACCGGTTCCTGTGTCTCCGGCAATGGATAAAATTTAATTTTTCTGCTGATCATATTTACCGGCTCTTAATGAGCCGGTTTTTTTATGCCTGCCGGCCCCGGCCTTTGTCTTACCTGCAGAAGTACCCATAAAAAATTAGCCGGTCTTCCCAGACCGGCTAGTTGATTTTTAACGATATGATTAATCTGCCAGTGCTTCTTTTAATTTTGAATTGGCGACCTTTTTAGACAGCAGGATACTAATCTCATAGAGCAGGATCAATGGCACTGTTACGATGGCCTGGCTGGTCCAATCCGGCGACGGTGTGATCACCGCAGCCAGCACAAGAATCACCACGTATGCATACTTCCGGTATTTACGCAAGAGCAGCGGCGTGAGTATCCCGATTTTAGACAGTACATACGCCACCACCGGTAACTGGAATCCTATGGCACAGCCCAAAATAATACTGGTGAGCGTATTTATATAATCGTCGAGCGTTGGCAGGTAGGCATAGGCGCCCAGCTTCCCAAGCGAGTAATTTCCAAGGAAATTAAATGTGAACGGCGCCAGAAGGAAATAGCCAAAAGCTGCGCCGCTAAAGAAGCATAGCGATACCCAACCTAAACTTCCAGTAATTGTTTTTGATTCCTTCGCTGATAAGGCAGGGCGGATAAATTTCCAAAGTTCCCAGCAGATATATGGAAACGCCATTAATATTCCGGCGGTTAATGCAATGGTTATGGCGGACATAAACGGCCCGCTGATCGTGTTGCCTTGTAATTGAATATTTACAGGTGGCATGCAAAGTGCATCGCCGATATTCAGTGAATGACCCAGGCTGCAAAGCATCCGGTAAGAGACAAACGAACTTTTCGCCGGTGCGTAAACGATGTGGTCAAAGATCCAGTCGATGTACACAAACATCGCGATACTGCAGAGCAAAATGGCGATGGTAATACGAACAAGATGCCAGCGCAGGACGTCGAGGTGATCCATAATACCCATTTTTTGGGTTGACGGGCCGCGCAGGTTTTTTTCAATAAAGCTATTATTACTGAGGATGATATTTTCCATGTTGTCAAGAGTTAAAAATGGCTATGTAATCAGATCACATAGCCATTTAGTATAATTGGGATGCCGGTAATTAAACGATAAATCCGTCAACAATCGCAAGTACTTCTGCTTTTGTCAATGGCTCATCAAATGCTTCAGATGCAGCTGCTGCACTGAAAGTATTTCCGCCAACTGTCATGATATTTACGTTCGCCTGGCTGGTAACTTCTTCACCATTGTAACTGGACTGAACATATGCATCAAACGGTGCAGCAACACCACTTTGGTTTAACGTAATCCATGGTTTAACGGTTACACCTGCAGGAACTGCAAGACCAGTTGCACGGCGCATCTGGCGGATATGAGAAGCATGTCTTGCTTCTACTGAATGAATCTGCAGAGCTGCTGTGAGCACATCATTGTTTGTTATCAGGTTTCCTGCCTGTCCTTTATAGGCACGAACACCAGTGTCTTCAAATGTTTGAGCTACCGCTAGAAATACTGCGTAGTTAACAAACGGGCTGTTTGCACCGGATAAAGGTCCGTTTCCTAAACCTGGTCCGCCTGGTCCGCTACCTGCAGAGAAATCAAACGTTGGTTTTGCAACCGGCGTTGTTCCTAAGGCCTGTAACGTTGCTTTCAAAGCTGCTACGTGAGCGGTTTCGTGAGCGCTGATCGTCTGAATCGCACCTCGTGCTGCGCCGGTAAGCGTAGCCGTTAGTCCTGGTGCAGCAAGTGCTGTCGTGTAATACTCTGCTTCGAGGTATTCCAGCGTTAAAGCAAATTGCAGTACATCAGTGATCGCATCTGTTGGTCCGCCGTAAGCTTTTTTAAACATTGAACCAAGCGCGAAAGGAATTGATGCTAAAGCAACTTTTCCACCGAAGTTCGCGAACTCTTTCATCGCTTTACGACGCGGGCTGATTTTTTCAAAAACTTCCGGGTCTCTTTTTTCTATTTCAGAAATTATATTGAGCATGTTCATGGTGATAAAATTTAAGAGGTTGGTAAATTACTTGCGTTAATTGGGGTTACAATGTAAGTTCCTGCTGCAGCTAATACTTCAGAAGGAGCTTTTTGCATATCCAGGCCGTTTGCATCGATAACAGTATTATCAGCAAAAGAACCATTGGAGATCAGGTCACGAATCAGCGCCGCATGACGGGCTTCAACAGAAACGATCTTACCGGCGAGCAACAGGTAATCCGGGCTCACGATTAATTTACCCGCACCATTGTAAGCGGCTACACCAAGGTCTTCAAATGCTTTAGCAGCACCAAGAACACTTGCACGGTTACCAAAATCAATTGAAGAGAAATTTACTTCCAATGCAGGAATTGCAGAACTTCCAAGAGCAGCTTTGAAGAACTCACGGTGAGCAACTTCATGATCACGGATGTCTGTGAGATAAGCTTGTTCAGTAGCGGTGATGCCCGAATACAGTGAGGAAATCACTTTTGTGTAAAATGCTGCTTCCAGTTGTTCCAGAGCATAAGCATAGTTTAAGATCCCGATATCGCCGCTTCCGAGGTTCACCCGGCCATCGTTGTCATCGTTTTTATCGCATGATGTGGCTACGGTAGCCAATAATGCAGAAGAAAGGCCCACATAGCCGAGGAATTTTCGGCGGGAAACCTGTGTGGACGGACTTTCAGTCAAGAGCTCAAGCTGATTGTCAGTTGATTTTTGTGTTGGCATAATGAAGAATTTTCGTGTTAAAAATTGTTTTACAGGATAGCATCCTACTTCACATACGAACAATGAGTGTCGCCGGTTTTATGAATAATTTAAGACTTATGTTTAGGGAATCGGCGAAGCGAAACAATTGGCAAGGAACAGGCATAAAAAAGCCCCTTTCGGGGACAGCACTATCGGGAGGAAATAACTGATTTATTCCCAGCCACTTGCCAGCACATCGGCTATATGCATCGTTGTAAGGGGTAGTTCTTTCTTCCTGATCACACCATCCAGTTGCATCAGGCAACTTAAATCTGTCGAGATAATTGTGGATGCGCCGGTGGCCATCGCATGTGTGAGTTTTTGTTCGGCCATGCCAATAGAGATCGGTTCAAATTTTACGGAAAAGGTTCCACCAAAACCACAACAGGTTTCATTATCTGCCATTTCAACCAGTTCCAAACCTTTTACTTTTGACAATAATTGCCTCGGTCCGGTTTTAATCCTGCACTCACGAAGCGCTGCGCAACTGTCATGATAAGTCGCTATGCTCCTGAGTTCGGCGCCAAAATTATCGATCTTCAAAACATCGGTGAGAAACTCCGTAAACTCGTACACGCGGTTCCCGAGGTCCCTGACCGTATTATGCTGCTCGGAATTTTCGAAGAGTTTTGGATAATAGTTCCGTACAAATCCAACACAACTTGCACTGGGGGCTACAACGTAATCAACACCCTCAAAATCTTTTATGAACTTTCCGGCCACAGACCTCGCTTCATCCCAAAAGCCCGCGTTAAAAGCCGGCTGGCCGCAACAGGTCTGGTTGGTATTGTATTGCACATCGCAGCAGGCTTTTTCCAAAACCTTTACCATGTTAAATGCCGTTTGCGGATAAACCTGGTCTACAAAACATGGAATAAAAAGCTGGACGCGCATAAAATTAGTTTGTAAAAGAACGCGACAAAGCGATCATCTTAAGGGCAGTGGCTGCAGCTTCTTCTCCTTTGTGTCCATGGCGGCCACCGGTTCGCTCGTCTGCCTGCATCTGATCGTTTACGGTGATCACACCGAAAATGGTGGGCACAGGAAGTTGCAAATTGAGTGTTACGACGGCATCTGTAACCGCCTGGCATACATATTCAAAATGGGGCGTATCGCCGCGGATAACACAGCCCAGCGCAATAAAAGCATCAGGCTTACCTGGTTTGTACTGCTGAATTTCCCAGTATTTTTTTATGGCGAAGCCGATCTCGAAGGCCCCCGGAACCAACAGGATTTCATACTTGATGCCTTTCTCGTCGAGGACTTTTTTACAGCCTTCTTCGAGTAAGTCCACCACATGTGCGTTCCACTCTGTCCGCACAATAACAACACAGGCATCCTTTTTTAGAAGAATGCCTGCTGTATTCGATATTTCAGTTGAACTGATCGCCATAGCGTATATTTTCTACCTGCTTAGTTTAACTCGCCCAGGCGTGCAAGATATTTATCAACGTCACCATTCATTACTGACGGCGTAGTTGGATACTTGTCTTTTAATTTTATATACAGATCTTTTGCTTCTTTTGACTTCCCTGTTGCATCAGCATAACTGGCAGCAATGGCCAAAGCAGCAGCAGATAAGGTTCCGTCTTTATCATTTACTTCAGCAGCTTTCTTATAATTAGACAGTGCATCGTCTGTTTTCTTTTGTTCAGCGTAGGCATGACCCAGCATGATGTATTTGTTGGACTCGATCTGCGATGCGCCGTTGCCGTCAAAATCTTTCAGGTATTTTATTGCTTTATCGAACTCTTTAATGTGGAGGTAGCTTGCACCAACCATATAACTTGCACGGTTAGCCGCAGCTGTTCCGCCTTGTCCGCTGATGATCTTTAATAAACCGGTGATGTTCGTACCATCCGCAGTTGTGCCGCCGTTCAATACCAGGTTAACAGAATCTTTGCTGAAACCGGTTGTTGCCATTTTATCAAAAAGATTCTCTGCAGGGAATATTAATTCACTTGCTTTTTTCTCTTTAGGTTCTTTGATGAAAGTCTGGTAGCCAAACCAACCTGCAATAGCTAGGATGATCGCACTGCCGATGTAGATAATAGGTTTACTGTAGTTTGCCCAAAAACCCCTTGCTTTTTGTAGTGCATCATCTTGTTGACCTTCTGATGTGATTACTACGTTCTTCTCTGCCATTTTAATTTTTAAATTTATGTAAATAGTTACCGGCGCTTAGCGACAGTTAGTTTGGTTTTTTAATCAACAATAAACGGATAGTCTTCCTGCACATACACGTCTTTCAACAATTCATCGTCATTCGGCCATGGACTTTCTTCTGCAAACTGAACGCTCTCCTCTACTTCTTTCCGAACGCGCTCATTGATCACTTCCACCTCAGCATCACTGAAATTATGAACTGTTTTCAACACTTTCAATACGTGCTCAATCGGATCTTTCTCCTTGTATTCTTCGAGTTCTTCCTTGGTACGATATTTTTGTGGGTCACTCATACTGTGACCTTTATAACGGTATGTTTTAATTTCCAATAAGGTAGGTCCGCCTTTTTCACGTGCCCGGTTGGCAGCACGTAAAATAGCATTGTGTACTTCCTCCGGACTCATACCATCCACCGCATCAGCCGGCATTTCGTAGGCATCAGCCAGTTTGTAAATATCCAACACCTTACTCGTACGGGCTACCGAAGTACCCATCGCGTAATGATTATTCTCACAAATAAACACAACAGGAAGATCCCAAAGCATCGCCATATTAAATGCCTCATGCAACATTCCCTGGCGGGCCGCACCATCGCCAAAAAAACAAAGCACCACATTCTGCGTGCCTTTATATTTTTCTGCGAAAGCCAAACCGGCTCCCGTACCAATCTGCGCACCAACGATACCATGTCCTCCAAAGAAATTTTCTTTTACACCAAAAAAGTGCATGCTTCCACCCTTTCCTTTACTGCAACCTGTGGCTTTACCATACAATTCCGCCATACAGCTTTTTGCAGATACACCTTTTGCGATCGCAAGCGCATGATCACGGTAAGCAGTAATAAATTTGTCGTCGGGATTTGTAGCGGTCATACAACCTGCAGCAAGCGCTTCCTGCCCGATGTAGAGGTGACAAAAGCCACGAATCTTCTGCATGCCATACAACTGACCGGTCTTTTCTTCGAACCGGCGCAATAACAGCATCAGTTCATACCAGTATACATAAGTTTCTTTAGAAAATTTTGTTGCCAAAACTGGAAAATTTAGGGTGCAAATATAAGGGAGAAATGCTAAAACCGACCAAGTTTATACGCGTGCAGCTATTTCGGTTTTTTGCCCAGCCCGGCAATGTTTATCTTGCAGTCCAGATGCTCCAGCTTTCCAAGATCATACTTACCCATTTCAAGAATTACGAATTTTCCTCATTTGATTTCAACCAAAAGGTCATCGGCATCTGCGGGTTAAACGGGCATGGGAAAACCAACCTGCTGGATGCGATCTATTACTGCTGTTTTACAAAAAGTTATTTCGCGGGAACAGACCAGATGAATATCAATTTTGAAAAAGACGGTTTTCGGCTGGAGGCTTATTTTCAACAGGATGATACCGCTCAAAAAGTGGTATGTATTCACCGCGGCAGCAGTAAAAAAGAGTTTTTCTTAAATGATGCCGGCTACGAAAAGTTTTCGCAGCATATCGGCCTACTGCCCGCGGTGATCATTGCGCCCGACGATATCCAGATCATCATCGGCGGTAGCGAAGGCAGGCGCAAATTTCTGGATACGCTGATCAGCCAGTTGGATATTACTTACCTGCAACAACTGATCATCTACAATAAAGTATTGCAACAAAGGAACAGCCTGCTCAAAAGGTTTGCAGAACAAGGCCGCACGGACGAAGCGCTATTAGAGATCCTGGACGAACAGATGATTGGTCCGGCCAATTATATTTTCGAAAAACGCCGTTCATTTACAGAAGAACTTATTCCTTTAGTGCAGGATTTTTACCATCGTCTGGCCGCGCATACCGAAACGGTGAAATTTAGTTACGAAACGCAATTGCAGCAACTGCCTTTGAAAGATCTCTTCAAACAAAACCGCGACAAAGACAGGATATTGCAACGCACCAACTCGGGTATTCATAAAGATGACATCAGTTTTGAACTGAACGGGCAGGTATTCAAAAGCATTGCATCGCAGGGTCAGCGAAAGAGCCTGTTGTTTGCTTTGAAACTGGCGGAATATCAATTGATTAAAAAGTATAAATCTTTTCCCCCGTTATTGTTGCTAGATGATGTGTTTGAAAAACTCGATGATCAGCGGATGCATCATTTGCTGAATTGGGTATGCAACGAAAATAATGGCCAGGTTTTTATCACCGATACGCACCGCGAAAGGCTGGAAACGGCTTTTGCTAAATTGCAGGTGGAAGGCCAGATAATCGCTTTATAAAATTACCTTTGAGCTATGGGAGAAATGTCTATCGGGGAAGCCATGCAGCAGTTTCTGAGCAAGAGCAAATTGAAGACGGGTATGCAAGCGATGCAGATCGAAGATGTATGGGAAAAGATCATGGGGAAAACTGTGGCAAAATATACAGATAAGATCCAGGTGATCGGCAGTACGCTGTTCATTACTTCTTCAGTGGCACCTTTAAAAAATGAACTGCTTTACCAGAAAGAGATGATCATCCAGCGCGTGAATGAAGCGCTCGGCGAAAAAACGATCAAGGAAGTGGTGGTGAAATAGTTTATTGATTCAGGATCGGACGCAGCTGGTAACCTTGTTTGCGTAACAAACTGATCAACCCGTTTTCTCCCAGCAAATGCCCGGCTCCTACCGCCATAAAAATCGTTTTTTCGGACAGGATCTTTTTTAATTGATTTACCCAGTTCCTGTTACGGTTATCCAATAATGCTTCGCGATTCTCTTCCATGCCAAATTCCGATTTCGACAGTAAACCTTCAATGGCTTTTATATCCTGGGAAAGATACACGCGCGTCATTGTATCAAAATATTTTTTATACTGATCAAGGCTGTCGATCGTCTGTAACAAGCTTTTGGCCTGTGTTTCATAAGGAATGCTGTCGAACACGGCTGCCTGTTCGGCAATCGTTTCAAATCCACGGATCTCCTTTTTACCCGCTTTAGCAATTTTCATCAGCGCTTCTTCAATGCTGCCAATATTTTTGCAGGGCATCATTTTCGGATAAAACATGGCTTCTAAAAATCCGGGTTTCATTTTCTCCAACATTGCTGTTGGTAATTGTAAAGAATCACGCAGGTAATTATTCAGCTTCTGGTAGTCGCTGTCGTTGTATAAGTCCTTCAGCGTTTTGCCGTCCTTCATATTCATGTAAAGAAGTGCACCAAAAGTATTGGCCGGATCATCGAGGTCCATTTCAAAATAGACATCTTGCACATCTTTTATTGCTTGCCGGAGGTTTGCGCTGAAGCGGATGTCATCTTTGCACATCAGGTGAAAAGTCCCGAATAAATAACTGGGAGATGTAAGCCCGTTGCCGCTAATCTCCCACAACAATGTATTGTCGTCCTTATTGCTGGATAGAGGATTCGTTGTTTGTGCGGTACACCCCAACCCGGTAAACGTTAATAAAAAGAGTAAGGCAATTTTCATTAGTTATAATTTATTGTACAGGCTTCCACCCTTTTCAAAAATACGGTCAATATTATTTTCTACTGCGGGATCCTTTGCCAGTGGCGGTGCGTGATGTGGCTTGCTGCGCGCATCTACAATCATCGGTCCATGGCAGCCCCAGTGTTTATTTTCTGTAAATGCATCTACACCGTATATATCGTGTGAAGGATTGCTCCTTGTAAAAGTTACCCAAAGAAAATTATTGAGTTGTGCGGATAAAAACTGAGCATCATCGCAAACGACAATCAGCGGGTAATTGGTTAGTTCACCCAGGTGCTTTTTCAACCACTGATCCAACTCATCCATTTGTGAACGTGCATTTTGATAATCAGTGAATGGCTCAATTTGAATAGCCACTACGCCCGGCATGACCAACCTGCAGGTAATATGTTCAAACGCATTAAAGAAGGACGGCAGTGACGTTCCCGGTTCCCGCCGTTTTTCGCCGTACGCCGCCAACACCACTTTACTGCCGCTGTTAATTTCGCCACCGGAATAATCCAGCGTGTCGATTGTTGTTTTTGTATAGAAATGAATGTCGCGGCGCAGATCTATTCGCTCAAAAATAAAATGCAGATACTGCGGGATAGCTTGCGCACATAATTTGTTTTCTTCGTCAGCCGTGATGAACAGAAATTTCGCCAGGCTTAGCTGACCGGTTCCTAAAATATGATTCGCAATCGTCAGGATCTCGGCGGGTTGCTTCGCCTGCGCATAAGGGGTATACCGTTCGCTCCCGATCGCTAACAACAACGGGTGAACGCCGGCCGCATCCACAGCATGCACTTCTTTAAGTCCGGGAATTTCTTTTTGTATCGCAGAGCCGGTAATATGATGAATAAGCTGCCCGAAACTTGTGTCTTCCTGTGGTGGGCGGCCAACAACGGTGAACGGCCAGATAGCATTTTTCCGTGCATATACTTTGTGCACTTTCATCAGTGGAAAATCATGTCGTAAACTGTAATAACCGAGATGATCACCAAAGGGTCCTTCCGGCTTATTTTGCAGGGGCGAAACTTCACCGGTGATCACAAAATCAGCATCGGTGCTGATGCAATAGCCATCTTTATAAACATAACGAAAACGCCTGCCACCCAATACCCCGGCAAATGTCATTTCACTAATGCCTTCCGGTAATGGCATTACGGCTGCAACTGCGTGTGATGGCGGACCTCCGACGAAGACACTTACCTTTAAAGGCCTGCCCGCCTTATTTGCTTTGGACTGGTGAACGCCGATACCCCGATGCAATTGGTAGTGCAGGCCGATCTCTTCATTTAAAATATAGTCATTCCCGCTCAGTTGGATCCTGTACATGCCGAGGTTTGCATTCATAATGCCTGGTTTATCGGCATCTTCTGTATACACCTGTGGCAATGTTACAAATGCCCCGCCATCCATTGGCCAGTGTTGAATCAACGGGAGATCTGAAATGTGGATTTCTTCAAAAAGCACCGGCTTGTCAGCGGGATTTTTTAAAGGCAATGCTTTCCATGCGGCTAAACCGGTACCAATATTTTGCAAGGGTTGTTTTAATGCTTCCATCGGGTTATTCCGGAAACTGATGAGCTTTTGAACCGATGGCAACGTGTCGCGGAAAATAAATTCACTTCTTTGTAAACTGCCGTAAATATTTGACGCCGCGCGATATTTAGTTCCCTTCACTCTTTCAAACAACAATGCAGGTCCACCGGCTTCGAATACACGCAGATGGATCGCGGCCATTTCGAGGAATGGATCTACCTTTTCACTAATACGAACCAGCTGCCCGTTTTTTTCCAGATCCAGTAAACATGCTTCCAGGGAACGATAAGCCATTGATGAATTTTTCGTTGCAAAGATAACGCAGTTGGCATGCAATTGTTTAGCCGGATGTGGCGATTCCTGCTGCCGGGATTTAAGAAGTATAGGCCTGCGAGGCCGATGCTGCCGCGATCTTTAAAAAAGGGAGGGGCATAAAAAAAGCCCCGCTGAACGAGGCTTTCATTTTCCTGACAAATTATTTTTTTAAGTACATCACTTCTTTTACGAGTTTCACCGTTCTTGGAACATCCGGCAAATAGGCTGCAACAAGATTGGGAGCGTAGTGCATCGGTGCATCGGCAGAGGTGATCCTGCGGATCGGCGCATCAAGATAATCGAATCCTTCTTTTTGAATGCGATATGCGATCTCTGAGCTAACGCTGGCGAATGGCCATTGTTCTTCCACGATCACCAGACGATTTGTTTTCTTTACGCTTTCTAAAATTGTAAACCAATCCAGCGGGCGAATCGTTGCAACGTCGATCACTTCAGCTTCAATACCTTCTTTCGCTAATTCTTCGGCCGCACCAAGCGCCACTTTCATCATCTTGTTGAACGAAACGATCGTTACATCTTTCCCTTCCCGTTTGATAAAACATTTCCCGATAGGCAACACATATTCTTCCTCCGGCACCTCTCCTTTTTCACCATACATCACTTCACTCTCCATAAAAACAACAGGATCGTCATCGCGGATAGCCGCTTTTAATAAGCCTTTTGCATCGTAAGGATTGCTCACAGATATCACTTTTAACCCGGGAATATTGGCGTACATAGATTCAAACGCCGTAGAGTGTTGCGCACCTAACTGGCCTGCGCTACCATTTGCTCCGCGAAATACGATCGGGCAACCTACCTGGCCGCCACTCATCGCGAGCATTTTAGAAGCGGTGTTCAGGATCTGATCCAGCGGCAATACCGCAAAATTCCAGGTCATGTATTCTACGATCGGGCGCAAACCATTTTGTGCTGCGCCAACTGCAATAGCGGTAAATCCTAATTCTGCGATCGGCGTATCAATGACGCGGCGTTCACCAAATTCCTCCAGCATACCCTGGCTTACTTTATATGCCCCATTATATTCTGCCACTTCCTCTCCCATCAAAAAGACTTTTTCATCTCTTCTCATCTCTTCCTGCATCGCTTCTCTCAGGGCTTCTCTAAATGCAATTTGTCGCATATTGATTTATCAGTTTACGTTTATTCTTGAATAGGGCGCAAATTTATTCTATAACAGGCAGATGAGCAAATCAGGGTTTTATGCCTTTTTTATTCACTAGTCCGGCATTAATTCGGCAAGTTTCGCAGTAAGTGCTGCTCCGAATAAATTTTTCGCGATAATGCGGCCATCTTTATCCAACAAAAGGTTTGCGGGGATCGCTTTAATATAATATTGATCAGATGTGCTGTTCTGCCAGCCTTTCAAATCACTTACCTGGTACCAGTTTAACCGATCATCGTTGATCGCTTTGATCCATTTAGATTTGCCTTTCGGCCCATCGTAGGACACGCCAAAGATCTCCAACCCTTTTGGATGATATTGCGCATAAGCTTTCACGATATTTGGATTTTCCCTGCGGCAAGGTCCGCACCAGCTCGCCCAAAAATCTACCATCACATATTTTCCTTTTAACGAAGCAAGGTTAAACGTATTTCCTGATGTATCTGCCTGGCTGATGTCTGGTGCCAATTGCCCTACAGCTACCGTTTGGTAAACGTCCAGCATCTTTTTTATAGCCATACCATTTTTACTGGCTTTGATCTTCGGCGTGAGCGCATTGTACAGTGGTGCTACATCTGAAGCTTCTGCATAATAACCATAGTTCTGTTCAATGGCCATGGCGCTGCGCAATGAACCAGGATATTTTTTTACGAATGACGCGATGAGTTCACGCTTCGCTTTCATTACGTCCATATCCACTTTGTCCAGGCTATCGATCACTGCTTTATTTTTAGCCTCGGAAGCGATATCGTATATTTTTGAATTGCGTTCTTCCCAGTCTGCAATCGGCTGCAAGGTTTTTTGCAATAAGGCATTTTCATCGTTCAATTGCGACCCGCGGATCTTCAAATTTTTCATCGTATCACCAACTCCGGTAATTGTCATCTTCGAAGGTTGCAGGTAGATGTATAGATAATCGTTAGGACCGCCGGTTTTTGCTTCAGTTGTTAAAATGGCGGTTAACGGCGTTTCCGGTGACACAAAACCTTTAAAGGCGAACTGGCCATTAACGATCTGTGCGGAATCTTTTTTTGCAGCACCGTCTTTATAAACATTGAGGTAAGCTTTTCCTTTTTTCACAGAAGAAAAAACGCCTTTTATTGCATAAGCAGAATCCGTTTTTTGTGCTGATGCCGACACGGAGAGAAACAGGGAAACCGCGAAAATTAATTTCATACTATTTTTATTTAATGATGTGTTAACTAAGATTTTCAATAACCATTGCACTAGCTCCGCCCCCACCATTACAGATTCCGGCCGCACCATATTTTGCATTGTTTTGTTTCAATACATTGATCAAAGTAACAATGATCCTGGCACCGCTCGCACCGAGCGGATGACCGATGGAAACTGCACCGCCATTCACATTTACTTTAGCCGGATCCAATTTCATCCGGCGTGTATTTTCGATGCCTACCACAGCAAATGCTTCGTTCAGTTCAAAATAATGGATGTCTTCCATTTTAAGTCCGGCTTTGGCTACTGCTTTTGGAACAGCAATCGCAGGTGTTGTGGTAAACCATTCCGGAGCCTGTTCTGCATCTGCAAACGAAACCACTTTTGCGATGGGTTTCAAGCCCAGTTCATCGGCTTTTGCTTTGCTCATTAATAACAAAGCGGCTGCACCATCATTCATGGTTGACGCATTGGCAGCAGTAACCGTTCCGTCTTTTGTAAACGCTCCTTTCAGCCCTGCGATCTTATCAAATTTTACATTGAAAGGCTCTTCATCTTTGGAAAAAATCACCGGGTCACCTTTGCGTTGCGGAATTTCCACCGGAACAATTTCATTATCAAATCTTCCTTCATTCACCGCCGCCTGGCTGCGTTTGTAACTTTCAACAGCAAAGGCATCCTGGTCTTCACGGCTGATGCCGCAGGTTCCTGCGCAAAGTTCCGCCGCATTGCCCATTGCTTTTCCATCATACACATCTGTGAGGCCGTCTTTCGCAAGGCCGTCGATTAATTGCGTATTACCATATTTATTGCCCCAGCGCATGCTGTCTACATAGAATGGCACATTGCTCATACTTTCCATCCCGCCTGCAACAACAATATCCGCGTCGCCGAGCATAATGCTCTGTGCTGCGAGGACAATTGATTTCATACCGCTTGCACAAACTTTGTTGATGGTTGTACAATTCACTTCATCTGGCAGGCCAGCAAACTTTGCTGCTTGTCTTGCAGGTGCCTGACCAAGGTTTGCCTGGATCACGGAGCCCATCAACACGTCGTTCACCAACTTAGGATCAACCCCGGCTTTTTCGATTGCGCCCTTGATCGCAATAGCGCCCAATTTAGTAGCGGATAAGTCTTTGAGTGAACCACCGAAACTGCCCAATGGCGTTCTCACGGCAGAAATTATATACACTTCATTCATATGATTGATAATTTGAACGCAAAGTTAAGCATTATCCCGCTGCAGATTTTTGTACCCCTTACCATTTGTAATAATTTGGCATTATTTATATATGATGACTTATTTTTATGAAAAGAATTTTATGTACAAATCATTAATAGTCGTTTTCATTTTGCTTGGCGCCTTCTCTGCACGGGCACAACAGAATTTAGCAAACAGCAGCTGGACCGGCATTGCCAACATTCCGTCTCCCGAAGAAGTAAGTTTGACTTTTACGAAAGACAGCATGCAATTAAGTTACCAGGGGAATGTTTTGGAGACGATGTCTTATTCGGTTAACAAGGATACATTGCGAATTCAGAAATTGTCGGGGATGAGTCCCTGCGAAAGCCAGGTTGGCGTGTACACGTATAAAATCGACGCGGATAAATTTTATATTAAAGTGGTGGACGATGGCTGCGAACATCGTGCGGCCGCATTCGTCACAGAAGCTTATACAAGAAATAAGCAGTAAAAAAAATGGCCGGGAAAATATCCCGGCCATTTTTTAAAATTTCATTTCGCCTTCTTCTCCATCTACAAGGTCCTTCCCTACAACTACCGAAGCCATCATGCGGAAGAAGTTAGTCATTCGGTTGCCTTTATTATCCCAGTAATTTCCTTCTTTGGGCTGAACTTTTATCAGGCTTATATTTGGATCATCCTTTCCTTCCTGGAACCAGGTTTTCATAAACGGATTCCAAAGTTCATCCACTTTGGCCTGGTCGAACACCACTTCAGCAGTTCCGGTAATTTCTACAAAACTGCTTTTTCCCGGATCTGAATAAAACAACTGTATTTTATTATCCTGTGCGATCTCCCGGTTCTTATGGCTGTTTTTATCAGTGATAAACCAGAGATAATCATCTTTATCTGAAATCTGAGTCGCCATCGGCCGTGTTACAGCGCCGTTATCATTTTGAATATTTGTACAGAACATGCAGATGTTGATAGCGCCTGCCAGTTCCTTTAATTTTTTGATTGCCTCATTATCGGAGAGGTTAATAATTTCGTCCATAATAATAGTTTTATTGGTGATCGTTCCAATAGCTACATAAAAAGATATGCCAGAATATAAAGGAGGTTATCGCCACGTTTTGTTCGCCTGAATATGGCTGAATCATCATCAGCACTAAACAAAATGAAGATTTTATTTTTTCCGAATGGAAGAGCGCGTTAGGGATGTGGATGAATTTTCCCGACGATTTTTGAAGGAGCCGCGACAACTGGAAAAGAAAAAGTCCTGGAATAGCTCCAGGACTTTTAAAAAGATTAGTGCGGAGAGCGAGGGATTCGAACCCCCGGACCTGTAACAGTCAACAGTTTTCAAGACTGCCGCAATCGACCACTCTGCCAGCTCTCCGCGGCAAAAGTAAGGGTTCAAATTTTCTGCAACAAAAAATATCGCTGTTTTAAAAAAATATTTTCAGGAGGTCTGTAATTCTCTTTGTTAACGTGCCTTAGATCTTATTGACCACGCTGCTTATAAAAGAATATCTGTATATTTCGCTGGCAAAAAAAAGAGCTTCAAGGATGCTGCAGCAAAAAAAATCACTTTTACTTATATTGTTTTTAGGTGCCAGTATCCTGTTCCTGGCGCGCTGCCTTAATCATGCTGATGCTGCACCCGATCCCCGGGGTAAAGCTTATGCCGGAGCAATCACCTGCAGGCAATGCCACCAGGCGATCTACGATTCTTTTTTAAATACGGCACATTTTAAAGCCAGTGCATTGGCTTTGCCTAAAAATATCCAGGGAAATTTTCTTCCGGGTAAAAACAGTTTTGCCTATAACGATTCGCAGCGCATCGACATGCTCAAAAGAGGCGACAGTTACCAGCAGGTGTTTTTTATAAAAGGCAGGGAACAGGATGCGTATAAACTGGATATGGTTTTTGGTACCAGGCACGCGCAAACTTATCTCTACCTTGATAATGGCCAACCCTACGAATTGCCACTCTCCCATTACAACGCCGTGAATGCGTGGGGAACGAGTCCGGGTTTTTCTGCCAGTTCACCTAATTTCAAACGGTTTATCGGCGCGGAATGTTTCGAATGCCATAGCTCGTCACTTGAATCCAAATTAAATTCAACTCCGGCCGGCGTTACCCAGGTCATTGAAAAAGAAACCCTGATCTATGGAATCGACTGCGAGCGTTGCCATGGTCCGGCGAGCCAGCATGTAGCTTTCCATGAGGCAAACCCCGATCAGAAAATGGCGGCATTCATGGTGAAGAACAGCACGCTTGGTCACCAGCAAAAACTGGATGCCTGCGCGGTTTGTCACTCAGGAAATGACCAGTTAAAAATTGACTCGCGCTTTCGTTTTAAAATGGGTGATGACCTTGGCAACTTTTTTATGCCGCAGTTGATTGGCGGCAGATCCAAAGAAGCCGACGTTCACGGGAACCAATACATGCTGATGGCGTCCAGTAAATGTTTTATTAAAAGTCCGGAGATGACTTGTGGCAGTTGTCATTCTTCTCATGAATCGGCCACAGGAAATTTAAAAATGTATTCTCAAAAATGCATGAGCTGCCATCAGCCGGAAGCAAATAATTTTTGCCCCAAATACCCGGAACTTGGCGAAGCAATAAAGCAAAATTGCATCGATTGCCATATGCCTCAACAACCATCTTCTGCAATTGGTTTTCAATTAGCCGGTACTGATACAAAATCCTCTTACCTGTTGCGCACACATAAAATTGCGGTGTACCGCGACAGCCTTCAGACAGTGCATCACAAAAAATAAAAGTTAAAAACGAACCCGCTTTTTTAACGGTTAAAGCCTTAACAAAACATTGGTTAGCGCGCATTTAACCTCGGAGATATTATGCCATCTATATTAGCATAAAAGCAAATATTATGGAAACATCTTTTACACAACAAGAAGTTTTATTGCTGAAGAACGCAGGATATTTTTCTAAATACTATAAAGGCAAAGCAGTGAGCAGCCAGCAAAAGCTCGAAGAACTTTGTTTCAACGGGATGATCCGTGAAGTGTTGCCTGAACTTTTTGATCCGGCCGCAACTGCTGCTGCGATCTGGCAGAACGGAAGCGACAAAAGCCCGTTCGTGAGCCTTGAAGTTGGTTCCCTTGGCGAGGCGATGGAAAAAGTCTGGTCGTTGAACCCCTATCGGTTTATGCGTGTTAAGTGTCTCAATTAGTTTTAAGGATCTGTGTTATGGTTCAACATGGTGTTTTATAAGTCCTGCGGGACACGGATTTTTATCAGCTTACTATACTTCTGAAACCTTTGTAAAACCAGGCGATGCAGCAGCTTAACCAGCAGCTGTGTCGCTTTTATCTTTTACAACTACGAGGTCAGCTAAATCGACAGTCACCGGAATCACACCAATTTGAAGGATGGCTTTTTTACCGCGAATTTCTTTTACAATTCCTACAGACCTGTTATTTTTCATTTTCACTTTTGCCCCGAGCACAATTTCGCCCCCCACTTCTTCAAACTTTTCCTGCAATTTTTTCTGATGCTTTTCCTTCTGCATTTGTTCTTTCTGGTTAAACAGCAATGCATGGATCATTTTAACAACGGCATCTTTATCTTCAGACTTACGCCATTCTATGACCATTGTCTTCAGCCGCCGCTCCATATCCTTGAGGTAATCAATTTTTTCCTGGGATATCTTGTTTTGATGCTGAAGTTTTTCTACTTCCTGACGATGCAATTCTTTACTTAATACGCGTTGCATTTCTTTTTTTAACTGCTCGTTTTCTTTAAGCAATTTATCCAGCTGATCTTTTTCCACATCAATTTTCTGGAGGTCCTGTTCCGTTCGGTTCAATAATTTATCCAAACGGAAATGATCTTCATCAACCAGTTTCCTTGCTTTGCTGATGAGGCGTTTATCCAACCCTATTCTTTCCGCAATGGAAAATGTGTAGGAGCTGCCCGGTTTGCCCACCTGTAATTTATACATCGGCAACAGGTTGGCTTCATCAAATTGCATGGCGCCGTTGATGATGCCTGCTACTTTATTCGCCATCACTTTTAAATTCAAATAATGCGTTGTCACAATGCCGAATGCATGTTTGAATGCGAGTTCTTCCATGATCACTTCCGCAAATGCGCCACCAAGATTTGGATCACTGCCGCTGCCCAATTCATCGATAAAAAACAAGGTTTTCCCGTTCGCATTTTCGATAAAATATTTCATATTCTTCAGGTGGGAAGAATAAGTACTCAATTCAAACTCGAGGCTTTGCGTATCGCCGATATGGATCATCAGTTGTTTGAAAATGCCCATCGTGCTATCCGGGCTCACAGACACCAGCAATCCGCTTTGCAACATTACCTGCAACAGTCCGACTGTTTTTAGTGTTACCGTTTTCCCTCCAGCATTTGGCCCGCTGATAACGAGGATACTGTTCTTATCATCCAGCGTAATGTTTACCGGTATTGTTGGTTTATTATTTTTTTGATTGTATAAAAGTAGCAGGGGATGATAAGCCTGGATCAACTGAACATGCGCCTTGTCCTGCAGTTGCGGATAATTCCCGTTGATATCGATCGCCAGTTTTCCTTTCGCCCGGATAAAATCAAATTCGCCGGCCAGGGCATGATAACTTTTAAGGAGCTCCGCATACACGCTGAGGTTTTGCGTAAGCTGCCGCAGGATACGATAGACTTCTTTCGTTTCTTCATACTCGAGGGAAAAGATCTCGTTATTTAAATCGGTTGTTTCTTCCGGCTCGATAAAACTCGTGCGGCGGCTGTCGCTTTCGCTGTGCAGCACTCCTTTCACCATTCGTTTCTGTTCGGCGAAAACGGCCAGCACGCGGCGGCCATTCATGAAGCTCTCCTCAATATCTGCGAGATAACCCTGTTTGTTCAATTTGCTCACGATCCGGTCAAACACACGCCTCAACTCGTTTCGCTTACGGTACAACTTCATGCGAATCTCTGCCAGCGCGGGGCTCGCGGTATCTTTCACAACGCCCGTTTCATCCAGCACCTCGTCGATCAGTTGCCGGATCGCCTTTTCATAATAATTGTTTTCGATCACCTGCGTAAGGCCGCTGTAGGTGTCGCGCATCTCCACCGTAAACCAGCGGAAGATGTTATTGGTGTTTTCTGCCAGGCGACGGATCAGCAAAAATTGTTCTCCCGTTAAAGACGCACCAGGAATGCCGAGCAATTTTAATTCCCGGCTGATATTTAAAATAAAATCATTTGGAAAGTACATTCCGCTTTGCAGGATCTGTTTGTATTCATTTCCTTGTTGCAGGTCGCGGTCGATGAATTCTTTTTTCGTATGGATGCGCAGCTGTAAAGCTTTCTGCTTCCCATATTCCGTGCGCGCATGCGCTGCCAGCAGTTCTTTTACTTTGTCGAACTCCAGTTGATGTAAAGTAGATTCCGGGAAAAATTTCATACTGCCCCCAATGCTAAATTAAAAATTCTAAATGCCGAAGCCGCAGTGCAGCTATGAACATTTAGAATTGTTATGTTTTTAAAAATTATTATTTTAATCATCCAGTTTCAACACTGCGAGGAAAGCTTCCTGCGGGATCTCCACATTGCCGATCTGGCGCATGCGCTTCTTACCTTCTTTCTGCTTCTCTAACAATTTCCTTTTACGGCTGATATCACCACCATAACATTTCGCAGTTACATCTTTACGCATCGCAGAAATATTTTCACGCGCGATGACCTTAGCGCCGATCGCTGCCTGGATCGCGATCTGGAATTGTTGTCTCGTTAATAGTTCTTTCAATTTTTCACAAAGCTTGCGGCCAAATTCATGACTGCGGCTGCGATGGATCAGGGCGCTTAATGCATCCACTTTTTCATTGTTCAATAAAATATCCATGCGCACAATATCGCTATCGCGGAACCCAATCGGGTGATAATCGAAACTGGCATAACCGCGCGTTTGTGATTTTAATTTATCGTAAAAATCAAACACGATCTCTGTCAGGGGCATTTCGAAGGTAAGTTCTACCCTGCTCGGACTCAAATATCCCTGGTGAATCAACATCCCGCGTTTGCTGATGCAAAGCGTCATGATATTCCCGATATAATCCGGCTTGGTAATGATCTGTGCTTTAATAAAAGGTTCTTCAATACGCGCCGTACGAGTAGGATCTGGCAGCGTTGCCGGGTTGTGCACGTCGATCGTTTCGCCCTTATGTGTATGTGCGATAAAACTTACGTTGGGAACCGTGGTGATCACTGTCTGGTTAAATTCGCGCTCCAGTCTCTCCTGGATAATTTCCATATGCAATAAACCGAGGAAGCCACAACGGAATCCAAAACCAAGTGCCTGTGAAGTTTCCAGTTCGAAAGTAAGCGACGCATCATTCAACTGTAATTTTTCCATACAGTCACGCAGTTCTTCGAACTTCTCTGTTTCTACCGGGAAGATACCGGCGAACACCATCGGTTTCACTTCTTCAAAACCGTCTATACGCGTCAAGGTCGGATCTGCAACATTCGTAAGCGTATCGCCTACTTTCACTTCCTTCGCATTTTTAATCCCGGTAATGATGTAACCCACATCACCACAATGCACGGATTTCTTCTTATCCATTCCAAGTTTAAGAATCCCGACTTCATCGGCATAATACTCCTGGTCGGTACTGAAGAATTTAACTTTATCGCCTTGTTTCAGGCTGCCATTGAAAATCCTGTAATACACAATGATCCCGCGGAAGCTATTAAAAACACTGTCGAATATCAATGCCTGCAATGGCGCATCCGGATCACCTTTTGGAGCGGGAATGCGTTCAATAATACCGGACAAAATAGCTTCAATTCCAATTCCACTTTTTCCACTCGCCAGCAGAATATCTTCTTCTTTACAACCGATTAGTTCAATGATCTGGTCTTTTACTTCCGGGATCATCGCGCCATCCATATCGATCTTATTGATCACGGGAATGATCTCTAAATTATTATCGATCGCCAGGTATAAATTACTGATCGTTTGTGCCTGGATTCCCTGCGTCGCATCTACCAGTAACAATGCACCTTCACAGGCCGCTAATGCACGGCTCACTTCGTAACTGAAATCCACGTGGCCGGGTGTATCAATTAAATTGAGGATATATTCTTCGCCTTTATATGGGTAATTGATCTGGATCGCGTGAGACTTGATGGTTATGCCTTTCTCCCTTTCCAGGTCCATATCGTCCAGAACCTGTGACTGCATATCGCGGTCGCTGATAGTATGTGTCGTTTGTAACAGCCTGTCTGCCAATGTACTCTTGCCGTGATCAATGTGGGCAATGATGCAAAAATTGCGGATATTCTTCATGTACGCTATAACTCGTTTTAAACGGCAAAAATAGCTTAAAATAGTGGATTTTGAACAGTGAATGACGCGTTTACCCTTCACCCGGGGATGAAGGAAAGTTTTACCTTAGACACAAAAATTGCCGTGAAAAAACATAAGCATGCGAATAAAGAGGCGGACGAGCGTTTATTTTGGAAAAACGGATTTGGGTTTAACAGCCTGGAAGATATTCCTGTGAAGGTTGAACACATGAAACTCAGCGGAACTGATATCACGGCAGTTGAGTTAAGCTACCTGGCTGAACGCATTAAAACGATCGGCATGCTCGACCTTAACCACACCAATTTCGGTAATGAGGGTATCCGCGCGCTGCTGAAATTGGAAAGTGTGCGCGAATTACGATTGAAAGAAAACGAAGGGATCGATAACGATTGTATGGAAGATATCGGGCAAATGCCTGACCTCGAATTTTTACACTTGCGGGGCACGGCGGTGAATGTGGACGGGCTCACGAAAATTACCTCGTTAAAAAAACTGAGCACTGTACTGGTATCCGATGACCGCGAAGAAGAGTGGATTAGAAAAGCGATGGCACCGATTGTAGCCGCCCTCCCCGACTGCAGCTTTAGCGTAAATAACATTCAATTTTATCCGCGTGAGCCATGGGAAAAAATCCTGGCTGAACAACAACAGGGCCATTCGGAAAATTTGTAAGGAAAAATATTGCGCAAACGGATGCCTTACATTTGCAAAAAAAAATAGTCGCATGCTCTGCATTTATCATACATCTACGGATCCCTATTTCAACATCGCAACTGATGAATATATTTTCAAACATGTGAAAGAGGATTGTTTCATGCTTTGGCAGAACGATAATGCGATCATTGTTGGAAAGCACCAAAATACTTTGGCCGAAATTAATTTTGATTATGTGAAGGCCAACAATATTCATGTCGTTCGCAGGCTATCCGGCGGTGGCGCGGTGTATCATGACCTGGGCAACCTGAATTTCTCTTTCACAAAAACGGGCAAAGATTCGAGCCTGATGGATTTTGAGGGTTATACTAAGCCAATACTGGATGTACTTACCGAGTTGGGAGTGAATGCAAAATTTGAAGGAAGGAATGACCTCACCATCGACGGGAGAAAGATCTCCGGCAATGCGGAACATATTTTTAAAAATAAGATCCTCCATCACGGGACATTACTGTTCTCTTCTGAAATGCGGAATGTAAGTGAGGCGCTGAAAATTAACCCGCTGAAATATATCGACAAGGCGGTAAAGTCTATTCCAAAACGCGTGACCAATATTTCGGATCATCTGCCGCAGCCGATCCCTATCAAAGCATTTGCGGATAAGATCATGGCGCACGTGCTGGAAACATTTCCCGGCGCACACATGTATGAGTTTACAAGAAAAGACTTAGAAGCGATCCAACAGATCCGCGACGAAAAATATATTACCAACGAATGGAATTATGGATACTCACCCGACTACCGTTTTCAGAAAGGGATAAAAACCAATGGTGGAATTATAGAAATTCACCTCGATGTACAAAAAGGAATTATTCAGCACGTGAAAATATTCGGTGATTTCTTCAATGAAAAAGACATCAGCGAAATTGAAAAAGCGCTGGAGAATGTACCGCATGAAGAAATTGCGATTCGCGAACAACTGTCTGCATTTTCCATCGGCGAATATTTCCGGGATATAACCCTGGAAGATATCATTGAAGCTTTGTTCTGATTACTGCTGAAACGGATTTGCAAAGACTTTCTACAACAAAAAAATCTGCCTCCGAATGGAAGGCAGATCCCTGTAAATGCTTTTATTTTAATTCAGTAGTGATTGTACCGATTGCAATACCAGGTCCTTTGTAAATGGCTTGGCAAGAAATCCGTCTGCACCGTTGTGCAGGGCGATATCTTCTGCAGTTGCCGGGTGAAAACCTGAGATCATCAGGATTTTAATGCCGGGATTGTTTTTACGGATGTATTCTATAAAATCCAGGCCCAGTCCATCAGGTAATTTATTATCCAACATCACCAGGGCAGGCGTTTCTTCAGAAAGATATTTTCGCGCGGCATCCAATGTTTTCACATGTTCCAGGTCAATCTGTTCGTCTTTCAATATGATATTCAAAAGCAGGCACATGTCACCTTCGTCTTCTACTATCAGGATCTTTTTCAGCTCTTTGCTGGCAGTTGTTTGGGGCATAAAAAGTTAAATTGGTTTAAGTTATGCCGAACTTATACAATTTCTTTACCAAAAACAGGTTTCTGATGAAAATTGTTAAAATAAGATATGTAACGACTTCCTTCAGAATTGCTTCCTAACCACCCAATGACTGATATTTTTCGATGATCAGGGCAACGAAAAAGCCGGCCCTGCATTTTCAGCAAAACCGGCTTCTGTTCCTGGCTATGAAAGGCCTAGTTATTTTTTGCGTATCCGTCAACTTCATTTATCCATGAATCATTCGGATCAACACCATTCTTTTTCACAAATTCCTTACGCTCTTTTTCTAATTTTTTTGCTTTACCGTTACCAACGATCGCTTTAATTTTTGCTTTACGTTCTGTATTTAAAACCACCAGTTGTTCTTTACGTTGTGCATCGGTTAAAGTAGCATCTGCGGTCAACATTTTTGCCTTGTTTGTATACGCTTCATTGATGATTTTCACTTCACGGCCCTGGGCGGTTGTCAACTTTGCTGCTGCGATAATATCGTTATGATATTTGTCAGAAGTATAAAACCCAGCCTGCTGCGTACTGAAGGACTTATATTTTTCAAAATTAATGCTGTCCATCACATGCGTTTTTGTATCACGCAATACCACTCTGTCCTGCTCAAATTTCTCTGCAGCAAGACGCTCGTTCTCGAGGCGTGCAGAATCGTATGCCAGGCGCTCCAAACGTTGCTCTTCCCACTGCGCCTGCTTTTCAGCCTGGGCTTTGGCGAATGCCGCCTGTGCGCGTGCTTCTTTATTAACAGGAGATTTTTTTGACTTCTTTGATTTAGATTGCTGTGCTTCAGCACCAAAAATGGTAAAGGCTACGGCCAGCGTCAGGAGTATTTTTTTCATAGTCTTATTTTTTTCCTGCTAAAGCCAATATCCGTGCCAACAACCTTATTTGTTAATAGATTTTATGATTTGAAGGAGGCGTAATCCAATACATTTTTCCACCAGATTGATCATGCAATCGGCATTTCAACTATTTTAGAGGATGGATGAATACCTCGTTCCTGAAGTATTGAAAACGACTATTAAAAAAGTACGCGCACCCGGAAAGCTAGTGGAATTTTCCAGGACACGGTTCTATTTTTTAATGCATGTTATTTTTATCAGTGTAGTCTTATTGATTCAAAGTCCATGGCTGTTGAGTACATCAACGATGGCTGCTTGCCATGTAAATAAATTGGGGCCGGAACCGGGAATTGGCCTTAGAAACCGAGGAGGCAGGAATATTAAAAATTCCGGAACCCTGATGTTAACTTATAAAGTGGATGACAATTTATATGAAGATTATGTAACAAGAAATGAAGTACCCCTTTCGCAGGATAGCATCAACATTCGTTACCTCAGCTTTCTTCCATCTGTCTGCCGCGTCGATAGTTTTGAAGGAAATTATTTAGGATATATCATCGCATGGATCCTGTTTTTTGTCTTTACCACAATGGTGTTTTTCATCCCAAACGATACGATGCCGAAAAACAGTTTTATTTATTTCAGCAGGCAGAAGCCCTTCATACATATGATCGTGAAATGATCAGGAAACCATTTGTGTGAACATGTGATCGAGCATGGCCGCCCCTTCTGTACAAAATCCCGGGTGTACTTTCGAGGTTTGCACTACCGTACTTCTTGTCGCTGTAAGCCAGCGGAAACGCTCAGCTGTCGGCAATAACCCAATGGGGCCCGCCGCTTTTCCACCGATACAAATATGTTCAAACGCTTTTAGGTAATCATGCAATTCTGCAATGTCCAGCAGCGGGGAAAATGCCTGCAGGCGTGCAACATCTAACTGGTAACGCATGCCCAGAAATTTCAGTTTGGAGCAAAACAACACCACGCCCACGTTTACGAACTCCTCCCGTTCTACCTGCGGCACCACGCGGATAACCGCATACTCAAATAAGTATTTTTCTTGCATCTTGCGCTTCTTTTACAAACATGGAGGAATGAGCTATTCGTTGTTGGAGGTAGTCAGCATAGGCTTTACGATGTTGCTCCACTGTATCAAACGGCGAATCAATCAGCAGCCATGCTTCAGGGATCAACGCGACAATCTGCCGGATAATATCTTCGTTGAATAAGTTGCGCAAATGGGCGTCTACGCTTTCCAGTTCGCTGGCAAAAGGAAGCAGCACATGATCTTTAATATGCGGAAACGGCGTTTGATATTGCTGCTCCGGGTTGTTCCAGCTATGGTGAAAATACAACGCTGCGCCATGATCGATCAACCAGAGTTCTTTCCGCCAAAGTAACATATTCGTATTACGGGAACTGCGGTCAACATTTTTAAGCAACGCATCCAGCCATACAATTTTAGATGCCAGTACGGGATCAACGGCTGTTACAACAGGATCGAATGTAATCGCGCCGGACAGATAATGTAAGGCCATGTTTAAGCCTACACTCGCTTTAAGAAGATCCTGGATCTCCTCGTCCGGTTCGGTACGGCCGAAGGCTTCATCTAATTCCGCAAACACCAGTTCAGGGATGAGCAGGCCGAGCACGCGGGCAATTTCGCCACCGATCAGTTCGGCGATCAGTGCTTTAACGCCCTGCCCTGCTCCACGAAATTTTATCACGTATAAAAAACCATCATCGGCTTCCGCGATCGCAGGCATCGACCCACCTTCTCTCAAAGGCGTAACATAGCGCGTCACATTAACGGTTCTTAATTCCAGTTGCTCATCTGTTGCCATCGGCTTCAATTAGTATGGCAATGTACACATAAAACAGAAAAAGCGATTCGGACAAAACAGGCAGTTAAAAATTCGATAGATTTACATCCTAAAAAATTTAAACTCCATACAATGAAAAAATTACTAGTCATCGTTATTACCGCTTGCGCATTTGCAGCCTGTTCAGAAAACAAGACCACTGAAACAACAACAACGAATTCCTCAGATCCTGCCAAGATGGAGAATACGAGTCGTGCAAATCAAATGGCAGACAGTACAAAGATGCTGGATAAACTGCTGGCCGATAGCAGCAACAAGATGACACCGGATAGTTTAAAATAAAAATGATGAAGCCCCTTAACCGGGGCTTTTTTTTTTGTCAATCTTTTATGCCCAGGGCTTCACGAAGGTATCCTGCGGTGCGACTCTCTTTCACCAGGGCCACTTTGGTTGGAATCCCTTCAGCAACGATCTTGCCCCCTTCATCTCCGGCTCCGGGGCCGATATCAATCACCCAGTCTGCGCCTGCAACCACCTGCATATCGTGCTCCACCACGATCACCGTATGCCCTGCATCCACCAGGCTGTCCAGCTGTTTAGCGAGCCGCTCCACATCTGCGGGATGCAATCCTGTTGTGGGCTCGTCGAGGATATACAGGGTCTGGCCGTTGCTGACGCGCTGCAATTCTGTTGCGAGTTTGATGCGTTGCGCTTCGCCACCGGAAAGTTCTGTCGCGGGCTGACCCAGCCGTAAATATCCAAGCCCGACTTCCCGCAACACATTTAACGCACGTTCAATAGTCGCCTCCCCGGCAAAGAATTCGTAGGCATTGTCCACGGTCATCTGCAAGACTTCCGCGATGTTTTTTTCCTTGTAACGTACTTCCAGGGTTTTTGCATTATACCTGCTGCCCTGGCAAACCGGGCATGGCGCATACACGCTCGGCAGAAATAATAATTCTACCATCACAAAGCCTTCGCCTGCGCAATTTTCACAACGTCCTTTCACAACATTGAAGGAAAAACGCCCGGCATCATAATGCCGCGCCCTGGCCATTTTTGTTTGTGCAAAGAGTTTACGTACATGATCAAACAAGCCGGTGTAGGTTGCGAGGTTGGATCGCGGAGTGCGGCCAATCGGTTTCTGATCCACCTGCACGAGGCGACGAATATTTTCCAGCCCTTTGCGGATATGCCCGGCCGTTACACCCTGTTCAATTGTTGCCAGCGGATCCTCATTTTCGTCTGCGGCTTCTATTTCCTGTCCAAGTTGTAACGTCACCAATTCAACCAATACCTGGCTTACCAGTGTTGATTTTCCTGAACCTGAAACGCCCGTCACCGCTGTTAAAACGCCCAATGGAAATTTTACGTCGAGCCTGTCAAGATTGTTCCGGGAAACGCCCTCCAGTTCAAGCCAGCCTTTAGGCTCGCGCGCTATCTTATGTGCAGCAATTTTTTCCGAGAGGTAAACCCTTGTCCTGGAGGCTTTCACATCCTGTAAGCCCGCAGGTGGGCCACTGTATAATATCTGCCCGCCTTTTTCGCCGGCTGCCGGGCCCACATCCACGATCCAATCGGCACTGCGGATCACTGCCAGGTCATGTTCTACAACGAAAAGCGAATTCCCCGCTGCCTTTAGTTTTTGCAGCGCTTCTAACAAGGATGCCGTATCAGACGGATGTAATCCTGCAGAAGGTTCGTCGAGCACATACACGACGCCAAATAAATTAGAATAAACCTGTGTGGCGAGTCGCAGCCGTTGTAATTCTCCGGGCGATAAGGTAGGTGTACTTCGCTCGAGTGAAAGGTAGCCCAGGCCAAGGTTGATCAGGACTTCAAGCCTTGATAATAAATCGCTGGCGATGCGCATACTCACGATCAATTTTTCCGGATGATCTTTGTCGCCTGTTTTTTTATCTAAAGCTTTCGCAGAAAAGGGCTCCAGCAAAGCAGCTAACTTTTTCAATGGCAGTGCCGACAATTCAGCGATATCCATACCAGCGAATGTTACACTCAATGATTCCCGGCGCAATCGTTTTCCTTCGCAAACCGGGCAGATGGCACTCAACATATATTTAGCAACGCGCTTTTTCATCAGTGCACTTTGAGTATTGGCAAACGTGTGCCGCACATAACGCCGGGCACCGGTGAATGTGCCCATATAACTCGGCTCCATTTTTCGCTTGAGTGCTTGTTTTACTTCAGCTGCATTAAAACCGGAATACACAGGAACGACCGGCTGTTCCTCTGTAAACAGGATCCAGTCCCGGTCTTTTTTGGGCAGATCACGCCAGGGCGTATCTACGTCGTAACCCAATGTCATTAATATCTCCCGGAGATTTTGGCCCTGCCAGGCAGTTGGCCATGCGGCGATCGCGCGTTCACGAATTGTAAGGCTATCATCCGGCACCATGGTTTTTTCCGTGATCTCGTAGATCCGTCCAAGCCCGTGGCATTCGGGGCAGGCACCTTCAGCCGTATTCGGCGAGAATGCTTCAGCATAAATGATCCCCTGCCCTTTCGGATAATCCCCCGCGCGGGAGTAAAGCATTCTGATCAGGTTGGATAAGGTGGTAACGCTGCCTACAGAAGACCTGGTTGTTCCGCCGGCACGTTGCTGTTGCAAGGCGATTGCCGGTGGAAGCCCATCGATACGGTCCACTTCAGGAACCTGCATCTGGTGAAATAATCTGCGTGCATAGGGGGACACAGATTCGAGGTAGCGCCGTTGCGCTTCGGCGTACAACGTACCAAAAGCAAGAGAAGATTTGCCTGATCCGGAAACACCGGTGAATACAACCATTGCATCCCGGGGAATTTTTAAGGAAACATTTTTAAGGTTATGCTCGCGCGCTCCTGCTATCTCTACAAATCCTGTAAATTGCCGGTCGTTGTTCTGTTCTGCCATGAGAAGAAAAGGACAAAGACTATGCCTTTAAGTTTATGACGCATCCTCCGTTTATTGTTACGTTGAAGATCAACGAAGCAGCCGAACAACAGTTTTCAGCGCTTCGCGACCAATATTTTCCGGCGCATATAAACTACCTGCGCGCACACCTGACGCTTTTTCACTTGCTGCCCGATCAACAACTCATCCTGGACGCATTAAGCAATTTTGCAAATCGCGAGACCTTCCCTTTACAGGTGACCGGCTTGCATCATATGGGCAATGGTGTGGCTTATAAAATATCAAGCGGAGAACTACAGGCTTATCATGCCAGCATGCAGCAAACATTTGAACCTTATTTAGTAAGCCAGGACAGGAAGAAACTCTGGCCTCATATTACAATCCAGAATAAAGTGACGGCTTATAAATCAAAACTGTTGTATGAGGCACTTGCGGAGAAATTTGAGCCATTCCAAATCGTTGCCGAAGGGTTAACGGTATGGCGCTATTTAAATGGCCCCTGGGAATTTGTTGGAGATTTTATTTTCAAAGAAAAGTAGCATTTCACATTTCATCAGCTTTCCCCATCTTTCTATAACCTTCAAAGTTCCATCTGCTAATCCTGCAGCTGAACTTTCAACCAGTACCCTAATTCCAAATTCCTGATTCCAAATTCCCATTCTTACTCCCCAACTTTTGATCTGATCAACCATTCAACTAATGAACCAACCTCCCTATTCCACCAACCTCGGTTCATATTCAAATACCAGCACTGCGTTTTCTTCCAGGCTGGCACTGGAACGAAGTTCGTACCGTTTCTTCCCGGCGGTAACCACGATCAAGGCCGTATTTGGTGGAATGCTGCCAAGGTTATGGGCATATAAAATGATCTCGTGCATTCGCTTACTTGTATCCAGTTCGATCGTTAGTAATAACGGTTGCTCGGATAAGCGCTGACGATTGGCTATGAGTTTTCCATTGTAAAAAATACTTACCGTATCATCGTCTACCACACCATTGTCGTACACTTTTAAAAACAGCGTGCTGCTATTTACAACCAGCCTGCTCTGTTCTTTTTTTCTGCGGGCATTCATCTGCTTTAGCTGGCTCGTATCGCGGCGAATGGTAACAGGTATTTTTTGCGGATTAATCCTCGGCGTATCTTTTATTACGGGCGGTATTGGCTTAGGTTTCACCGGAACGGGTACAGGTGTTACAGGTTTTTTAATAACAGGCGGCAGCGGCTTTGGCGCAGGCTTCGGAACGGGCTTTACAACCGGTGGGGTAATTGGCTTTACGGGCTGCGTGACCGGTTCCGGAAAACAGGGATCAACACGCCCTTTTAACGTACGGGGTTTGGAAGACACGCGCTGTAAAACCACCGTATCACCTGCCGGCGAGTACATCCCGGGAATCCCCGAGCTCACATACACCCGCGCTCTCAAAGTATAACGGTCGTCTTCCGGCAGCCGAAATAATTTCATCTGCATCAGCACATGTGATCCGCTGTTCTCGATAAAGGAAACGCCTTTAATGATCCATACATCACGGGAGGGCACATACGCCCCGGTGAATTCGGCGCGGCAATGACTTTTCGGGCTTGCCAGTTCATAATCATAGCTAAACCCACAGAGCTCATTATTTTTTTGCTCAATATTCAACTGCAGGTACTCGTCGTCCATTGATCCTTCCCAGGTGCCCGTAATATTTTGCGCCAGGCATGAAGCGCTGAGCAACAGAAAGAGTAAACTGATCCGGAAATAAAGGGCGTACCGCATAGTCTTAAATGTAAAACTAATTATGCAGTAGTCCAGCGGTCGTCGCCAGATTAACAAAGAATTTCAGGAAAAAAAGATGTCATCCTTTTCGGGGATGACATCAGCTATATTTAAGCAGCTTCCATTTCGTTGTGCTTTTTGCGGAGGTTAAGCAAACCATAACGCATTCTGCCCAACGCAGTATTAATATTACAATTAGTGAGTTTAGCGATCTCTTTAAAACTAAGATTTGCAAAGTGGCGCAGGATGATCACCTCGCGCTGGTCTTCGGGTAACTGGTCGATCAGCTCGCGGATCAACGCATGACTTTCATTTTTCACCATACGTTCCTCTACGAATAATTCCTGGCAGCTAAACTGGCCGATCACATCATAGTCTTCAGCAAGTTTTACCAGCGGGATGTTTTTTTCTTTACGGAAATGATCCATGCAAATATTGCGTGCGATCCTCAAAACCCATGGAAGAAATTTCCCTTCCTCATTGTAACGGCCGGCGCGCAATGTCTGGATCACTTTAATAAATACGTCCTGGAAAAGGTCTTCGGAAAGGTTACTGTCGCGTACGAGCAGCTGGATACAGGTAAACACTTTATCGCGGTGGCGCGTCAGCAAACAATCAAAAGCAAAGCTGTTACCGTTCAGGTACAGGCTGATCAATTCCTGGTCATCCAGGTTGTAGAGGTTCTTCATGTGTGGTTTTTAATAGTGTTGGATATTGCTTCGGCCGGATAGGCAACCGATTGCGATGCAAATATGGCGCATTAGAAAAAATCACCATGTAGTGCTGGGTATCATTCGGAGTAGAATTTTTACTACTGCGTTTACACGCCGCTGTTTGAGAGCGAACGCAGCGCCTCGCCCAGAAAATCGTTGAGTTCATCCGCCCTGCTCATGATCATCAGGTGTTTTCCTTTTTCTACAACATGTGTTGGCCTCGTGTATCTCATTGGCAGCACTTCATCTTTGGTTCCGTGGATATGCCATAGATGCTCCGGAGCTGTGTTGTTGCGCCAGTTGAGGATCGCATCGATGGCCCATTTGATAAATACGGGGTCGCTGTCGCGGATCACTTGTTTCAATACAAGTTTGTCTTCTTTCTTGTCTACGCTGAATAAACGTTTGGCTATTGACGCAGACTTAAAAAAGGCTGTTGGTACGAAGCGATGCAGTCGAAGGATGCGGGCCATCTTAAAATGGGGCGGCAGTTGATCGGCAGTAGGTACACTGGAGACAAGAATACTCAGCAGGGGCGGATGTATTTTCGCGATCTCCGACACAAGCATCCCGCCCATTGACAATCCGACCAACACAAAAGGTTCTGTAAGATCGATCCTTTCGGCCAGCCTAGCCGCATAGGATTCCAATGTTTCGTTTTTAACCGGTGCTATCCAGTCCAGGTGAATGATCTCAAAACCCTCCGGCAAATGAATATGCTGAAAAACACGGCTGTCTGCCGCGAGGCCACTGATAAAGTACACGTGCATTTTGTTCATCATTTGCTTGTGACTGAAAGATAACGTTCGATCGCTTCTACGAAATAATAATCAGCATAGGTTAGCGGTACATCCACTTCTGTGTTATTAGGATTATGACCCACTCCATGCATCAGGATAAACCCGCCGTTCTTTCCGGGCGCTGCCTTGTATGCCGGGGTTGATAAAACCTGGAGAGTCTTTTCTGCATGTTTGAAATATTGCTGCGCAGTAGCTGAATCTGTATACTCCAGTAATTCCAGCAACGCCGAAGAAATAATGGCAGCAGCAGAGGCATCCCGCAATGCACCCGGTATCCCCGGCGCATCAAAATCCCAGTAAGGAATATTGTCTGCAGGAAGCCTTGGATGATGGAGGATAAATGCGGCAATGTCCTTCGCCTGTTGCAGGTAACGCGGATCTTTTGTTTCGCGGTAAGCCATCGTGTAACCATACAATCCCCAGGCCTGGCCGCGCGCCCAGGCAGAACTGTCTGCTGCACCCTGCGCAGTTTGTTTTTTCTGAACGGCGCCGGTTTCCCTGTTATAGTTTACTACGTGGTAAGAACTATGATCCGGGCGGAAATGGTTGAGCAATGTGGTATTGGCGTGTGTCACCGCCATCTTATAGAACGACGAATCACCGCTGTATTTAGTTGCCCAGAATAACAATTCCAGGTTCATCATGTTGTCGATGATCACGAGAAAATCGCCTTCCTTGCTATTCCATGATTTGATGCAGCCCACTTTCGGGTCAAACCGCGTTGCCAGTGAACGCGCGCTGTTCATCAGGATACTATCGTAACTTTTTTCAGCCGGGAATACTTTTTTTGCTGCGGAGAAGGGGCAGTACATCATGAATCCGAGGTCGTGCGTGCCGCTATTGTATTGTTCTTTTTTCAGCAACTCCAGCATCCGCAAGGCTTCCGTGCCCAACTCTCCTGCGGAAGTCTCCTGGTAAAGTGCCAGTAATGTCGCGGGGTAAAAGCCGCTGCACCACCAGCCCGAATTGCTGAATTCATATGCGCCTGTGGATGGAAAGAAAGTTTTGGGAAACTTGTCGGCAGGCCGTGCTTTTGCCAACACTGCGTACTGTGTGGCAGCATCAGCCAGATCCTTTTCCAGCAGCCTCACCATTCCTTTTATGGGCCGGATGGCCGTCAGCTTTTGTGCGGTTGCAAAGAGCGCGGAGAAAACAAAAAAGATCAGGAACCATTTTTTCATAGACCAGAATTACCGGAATGATTGATACCTGCAAACTACTGAAATTTTACCTCGTACAACGCTTATAGTTCCTGCAATACAATGCGCCTTTTTGCTTTCAGTGTTTTGAAATGTGAAGGTGTGAGGCCTGTCACTTTTTTAAACTGGCTCGAAAGGTGGGACACGCTGCTGTAATTCAATTTGTCAGCAATCTCCGTTAAAGTAAGTTCTTTGAACATCAGCAGTTCTTTCGCCTTTTCGATCTTCAGCGAAATAATGTATTGTTCGATCGTACTCGCCTGCATGGAAGAAAAGAAATTGGCCAGGTAAGCGTAACTGTAATTGAGTTGTTTGCTCAGGTACCGCGAAAAATTACGCGGCATTTTTTTATCAGAGTGATAAACATAGTCCAGGATCTCTTTTTTGATCTTTTCCAGTAAGATGCCTTCTTTGTTTTCTATAAGTTCCAGTCCGGCTTTTTTAATGTCTGAATTAAATGCTTTGAGTTGTTCGGGCTTTAGATTTTTGGGCAGTTCGGCCTCTCCCAGGTCAACTTTTACAGGCTCTACGCCCTGTTTTTTAAGCGCTTCGGCTACAACGATCTTGCAACTGTTGCAGGCCATGTTCCTGATGAATAATTTCATTTGGGGCAGTTGGTTTTGGTAGTTTAAAAGTAGGAAAGTTTTTTGTTACCGGCCATTGGGTATGATTCGCAGGCTAAAAACAGGCTCATCATCCTTGCTGTTGATCACGAGGCATTTCCCCGGCAGGTAATCCATACTGTAGTGCTTTGCTTCAAACATTTCCGGGATAATAGCCAGGTCATCGTCCGGCGAAAGCAGGTATAAGCTGTCAAGATGGTCGCTGCTGATCACCTGCACCTCAGATTGTATCACTTGCACCTTACCGTTAGTATACATTTGTACGGTGGCAGGAAAGGCAACGATGCCATCAGATTTCTTTAATTTGAATTCGCGGATAAAAGCAGTCAGCGCCTCAGCAGATGCGTTCATGGTAATGAATCATACCAGCTTTTGTTTAAAGGCTGCAATGTATTAGGGACATTGCAGGGTTGCCGGCGTAATTTTATGCAATGTACATTGGTTATTAACGAGTTCCGTTACAGAATTCAGAGAATCTTTTATATAATTTAATACCCTTATCCGGCCGCTTCCCGCAAAATAAAAAGGGGCCAAGATGGAAATCTAGCCCCGTTTAAAATCCAATATCCTATGAAAAACCAAGGCAAAGCAAGCCATAATAGTTTACATAAAAAACAGGAAAAACCCTGTATTTTTGAAATCAGCGAAATAACGCGCTTTTAAGGATGAAAATAGTACAGAGTACAGTAGCGGACCTGGAGATGATCTTTTCTTTTTACGACCTGGCGGTTGCCTACCAGAAGACCAAATTCGAGAAACACTGGCTGCCATTCGAACCGAAAATGGTGAGCAGGGAAATTGCGGAGGGATTGCAGTTTAAGATCATGGAGGAGGATGAAGTGGCGGCTGTGTTTGCCATTACCTACAGTGATCCGGAGATCTGGGGGGAGAAAAATAATGATCCTGCGATCTATATCCACCGGATCGTTACCCATCCCCGATTTCGTGGACGTGGTTATGTAAAAGCAATTATCAACTGGGCGAAAGAACATGGAAGACGGCAAGGCAAACAGTTTATCCGGATGGATACCTGGGGCGATAACCAGTTGCTGATCGATTACTATGTACATTCGGGCTTCAGGTTTTTAGGAACAGTAACACCGGAAGCGAGCGACGCCTTGCCTGCTCATTACAGTGCCATCTTCCTGGCCTTGTTTGAAATAGACATCAGCGCCGAAAGCGATCAATAATTAAACATATGGATAAGCTCATTCAATATTTTCAATCACTGGAACAGCACCCGTTGCAAAGAATGGCTTTCCTTGTATCAGGCCTGCTGTTTTTCTGGATCATTGAGGGTGCGATTCCCCTTTTGCAACTGTCTTATAAAAAGACGAAACTCCGCCACGCTGCCGTAAACTTTAGTTTTACGGTGATTCACCTGGTCATCCATACTTTCCTCGCCATCCTGATCATCAAAATAAGCGACTGGTGCGCTGCAACCGGCTTTGGCCTCATCTATTGGCTCAACGCCAATGTGTGGGGAACCATTGCAATTGTTTTCTTAAGCCTCGATTTCTTCGGAGGCTGGCTCGTGCATTTTACCGAACATAAGATCCCGCTGTTGTGGCGTTTTCATGTCATTCATCATGCGGATAACAATGTGGATGTTACTACCGGCCTGCGCCACCATCCGATCGAATCGGTGTTGCGCGGCCTGTTCTTTTTCGCCGGTATCCTCGTGAGCGGTGCACCGATGTATGCTGTGATGATCTTTCAAACTTTACTGGTGTTATCAACGGCTTTCACGCACGCAAATATCAGTCTGCCCAAAAGCCTCGACCGCGCACTGAGTTTTATCCTCGTTTCGCCGAATATGCATAAGGTACATCACCACTGGAAACAGCCTTTTACAGACAGCAATTATGGTGCGGTATTGTCAGTCTGGGACAGGCTGCTGGGAACCTTTCGGAAACTGGAGCCGGGGGAGATCCGTTATGGGTTAGACCGCTATTATCCGAATGAGAAAGATGAAAATTTTGTGCAGCTGATGAAGAGCCCTTTTAAAAAAATGAATAAAGATATCGTTGCCCGTAAGCCATAAAAAAGCCGGCAGTTTTACGTGCCGGCGGATACAATGATGCGCTGTTTATTTTTTGAATTTCCTGAAGATCGCCCCTACTGCGCCATCTATTTCGTTGGAGCTTAACTTCTTCCTGTCCAGGTCAGTTTCTGCCCAACCCTGCCAGGCGACTTCATTGGTTTTATTATCAACCAGGTTAACCGTAATCGTTCCGGATTTATAAGGAACCTGGTAATTATCGCTGCCCAGGTACTGGCTCGGATAATACACCTGCACCATCCGCCTTGTGTACGGGTTAAAACGATAACCAATGGTAGGCTGTGAATATACAGGCTGAGACTTCGTGTACTCTCCTGTTTCCACCATCACGTCATAATCGATACTCAGGTCGCCTGAAGCTTTCACTTCGCGGTAGCCCTTTTTCTTCAATTGTTCCGCGATCGTTTGTTTGAGGTAAGCTTCTTCAAAATTTTTATAAGAAGCCCCGTCTTTCTTGTCGTTTTCCAGCCAACTGAAGGTTTTATAATTATCCAGCTCAACGCCAGGAACTTTCTGAACGTGAGCCGTTGTTCCGCAACCCCAAGTGAACAGCGCTGCCGATAAAAAAACAAATGCATACATGAATTTGTTCTTTGTCATAGTTTCTCCTTTTTTTGCTGATAACTACGCAAAAATGGTACTAGTCATTTCTAGGAAAACGTTAATATCCGGGAGGGGTCTTATAGGGGACTGCTTTTACTCTCCTTCGTATCAAGTGCGTAAAATGATCGAACAGAGTCGAAGCAGTTACGAAGCAGGTATATAGAAGATAGGTCCCCGACCATCAATTGTTCGTACCCCTGTTCGTCAATGCCTGATCGCGGCAAACCATGGTGATTGTTAATTTCTTTTCTTAACGGGTTTCCTGGCAGGTGCAGGCGTTGTGGCAGGCCTCCGGGTGGGTGTAATAGTGGCAGAAGGATTAAGGGTCGTGCGGGCACCCGTTTTAATGTTATTACTATCTGCCGGTGACGGACGAAAAGCAGGAACGACTACGGGCACTGTTGCAGTTGCCGTTTTTGGGTTGGGTTTCGCAATGGTGTTCGGATTAATATTGCTGCCGGTATAAGTATTCCCACTACTCAGCAATACCGTGCCTGGCGTTAAGTTATTATTTTCAGGGGTGATAAAGTTGGTATTGTTCCCATTGGTGCCGGCGACGATCGTTGCAGGGTTACCGTTAGGATTCACGCCAGAGTTACTGTTGTTTGAATTAGAGTTGGTTCCGTTCAAAGTCGGGTTACTCACCGGTGCGGGGCCGGTTGCAGGGTTAACGGGGTTTTGAGCCATAACGGCCAGGGATAATGCTAACCCGGATATGCTGAAAAGGATCTTTTTCATAACGTTGATTTATGCCGTTATAGTTGCAATTGCTGTGCCTTTTCTTTTTGCGCTGATAAAAACAACTATTGAGGTGCAATGAAGCCGTGTTTGTGGAAATATATGCCGTAAAAAGCATCGCCTATTTATCCAGCAGGCGAAATGCCCCGGGTAGATATTCAATCACATCGGTAGCAAGCATGGTTTCGGGAGATTGCTGTTGGAGGCAGAGATCCGCAGCAAGACCGTGAAGAAAAACGCCTAACCTGGCAGCATCTTCAGGCAGGTATTTTTCTGCAAGTAAGGCCGTAATAATTCCTGAAAGCATATCTCCTGAACCGCCTTTCGCCAGGCCGGCATTGCCTGTCGTATTGAGCCATCCTTTCCCTTTAAAAGCCACAAGCGTCTGATGATCTTTTAATACGATCACAAAGGGATATTGCAGCGACAATTGCAAGGCCTTCTGCCTTCGCACATCTGCGTTTTCAACATCCCCGAATAAACGATCAAATTCTTTTGGATGTGGGGTGATCACCGATCCTGCAGGAATTTTTTTAAGCCAGCTTTGTTTTTTGGAAAGAATATTCAGCGCATCTGCATCCAGCAAAACCGGTCGATCATAACTCTCCAACAGGTCTTTCAGTAATTGTTGGGCGGCTTTGGAAGTTCCGATACCTGGCCCGATCCCCACTGATGCATATGGTTTATAGCCTTCCCGTGGTTTCCTGAAGAGCAACATGGCTTCTGGGATGGCTTGTTGTAAAACAGCTCTTTCCGCTTCAGGGATGAATATGGACGTGAGGCCTGCACCGGATCTGCAGCAGGCACGTGCTGCAATCACCGCAGCGCCCATCTTACCTTTTGAACCGGCGATCAACAGCGCATGCCCATGATCACCCTTATGAGATAATGGATCACGGTGCTTAAAAATACCGGCAACTAAGGCGCTGTTGATTTTCGGAAATACGGTCTGGCCCGGATGCGGATTGTCCATGCTATAAATATAATCTTTCGCCCGCTATTTTGCCGGCGCAAGCTGGTCTCTTTTCTCCTGTGCCTGCAGGATCGCAGCCTTGTTTGTGGCCACTAACGCATCCACATCGGCTTCAGAAATCGTTAATGATTTTGGATTGCTTAATAATTGCAGCCATGGTTTTTTCTCATCAAACGGGTAACTGCCAAATACGATCACCGGCGTCCCTTTTGCGAGAACGACATCCGTGCCTTTCAACTCCCACTGATCGGCCCAGTTGTACAACAACTTTGCATCTGCTTCGCGCAGGCGCAGGCAGCTATGCGAAGCCGGATATCCGGGCAGTTCATACTGATGAAATCCGATGCCTTCTTTATTTTCAATATTGAAATTCCATTTAAGGTCCCACTCGTCATTAAAGGTACTCGTCGTTTGCTCTGCCTTCCAGTTCGTAAAGTAAAGTCCTGTTGGAGTGGGATCTTTTTTACGACCCATATTGGTGGGGCCCGTATAAATTAGTTCACCATTTTCATACGCTGCAAATACCTGGGCGGGATAGGAAAACAGCAGGATCTTATCTACATCATCCAGCGATGCTACATGTGTTGGAAACGGCAGGTAGGCTGAAATGTCTGCGTTCAGATCAGAAGGCACAAGAATACTGTCCATCGTTTTCAGGTGTGCCGCGTCGGTACGGTTGATGGCTTCAAGAATGTTGCGCGCATTGGCGTTCAACCCACTGTCCTGTTTAAAATAGGGTTTAGAAGCCTGAAGCGAATAAGTGAGATTATTTACTGCTACACGCTCGATCTTTCTTGGCGTGCGTTTCTTTTTTACAGGAGTTGAAGGGCTGGTATTGCAGTTGGCAAAGATCGCGGTAATGGCAAAGGCCAGGATGCAGGTTCTGGTTAAATTCATTTTCAGGTGGTTTAAGATGAACATGAGAATTCCATGCCATTGACGTATATTTTTTTCCGCCATATCTGTTAAGAGATTGGGCTTAGTGGCATGATATTGTATGTTGATTGTATCCAACCTTTTCCTTAATCAAAAAAAACATGCATCATGGACAGTAAAAAGACAACTCAGCAGGAAGCTGACGAACAGCAACAACAAGGCGAAGCAGCGAAATCTTCTACGGATCAAAAGAATGATAAACTCAGTGGCGGATACACGCCTGCAACTGACAGGGTAAAGCCCAGGGCCGGGGATGGCCTAACCAATGAAGGCACGAATGTTTCTTACGAAGGCGAACGTTAACCAAAAATTGAAATTATGTTATCAAGAATTCCTGATCTTCCACCATTTGTGCTCGGCGTTCGCGCGATTGGCGAAGTGACTGCTGCCGACCTGGAACATACATTGGTGCCCGGACTCCAACAACTGGTAGATAAATATGACGCGATCCATTACCTGCTCGTGCTGGATACAGCAGTGGGGAATTTTACCTCCGGTGCCTGGCTACAGGATATGAAAGTGGGTATAAAACATTTTACCAAGTGGAAGAAGATCGCTGTTGTAACAGAACAGGCCGGCGTTGAAAAATTCACCGATATCTTTTCGTTAGTTGCGCCCGGTACTTCCCGTGGATTTACACACGCCCAGATGAGCGAAGCCATTCAATGGATAAGCGAGGAATAACAGCAATACGCTAAAGAGGTAAGGCGGATATTTTTGGTGGTTGAAAAAAAATATATAATTTATATTTCATTTCAATCTTGCTATATGAAAAAATATCTCTGCCTGCTGATAGCATTATTCCCCTTTATTACCGGTGCCCAAAACATTGGTATTGGTATTTCTAATCCATCAGAGCGGTTCCAGGTAGACGGAGGAAACGTTAAGATCGGATCTTCTGTGTGGAACAGCGCGTTAAACTATATGCTCAAGTTTGGAGATGGGGATTTTGTTCATATAGCCGAAGTTGGCGATGACTCTATGCAATTGAAATCAAGGCAGTTTTCATTTGTTGACGCTTACGGAAGTTTTACCAATGTAAATATCACCGGCGGGCTCAAACTCAATGGTGGCAGCCTCAGCATTGCGGACGGTACGCAAGCTAACGGTCGTGTGTTGACAACTAATGCGGCGGGTTTAGCCACATGGGCGCCTCCGGCTAATTATAACAGTGGTTTTTCCGGTTATAAAAATGTAAACCAGGTAGTGTTCAGCGGTTCGTTCCAATTAGCCAGTTTTGACGCTGAAAATTATGACGATGCCTTGGCATTAAATCCTACCTACTTCACTGCAACTACAGCGGGCCTGTACCACTTGGACCTGCGGGTGCTTTGGTCGCTTACCAGCGTTGCATCATCTTATACCATGCTGGCTACGTTTAATGTTTCACCAAGTGAATATGCACGGCAGCAAATTGCAATTCCTGCCGGCACAACGGGAACAGTTACCTCCAATTTAAGTATGGACCGAAAAATGACCGCAGGTGAAACTATAGCAGTCTACTTCTTTCAAAATTCAGGGGTTAACCAAACTGTGCTCGCGAATTACACTGTCTTTAGCGGGCATCGCGTGTATTAGGAGAATGCCTTGCAATGATAAATTTTCGCTGGATTTTCTTTCCGACTGGTAGAAGCATAAAACTTTATTTCAACAGGATTGCCCCCAGCGGAGGGATATGGAGACTGATCTCGAAGACTTTCTTCTTCTTATCCACGGGAGAACTAATGATATCCGGGTTTAGATAATCATTGCTGCCCCAGAATTTGCCTGCATTGCTGTTGAATATCTCCTTCCATTGCGTTTTACCTTTCAGGCTGATCTTCCAGTTTGTCTGCGGAATAGTTGACATATTCAACACGCAGATCACCGCCTGCTCTTTGTTTTTTCCATTGCGTTTAAATACCAGGATGCCTTTACCGGCGTTTTCGATATTGATCCATTCAAATCCTTTTTTATCAAACTGCAACTCATGCAGCGCGGGTTCATTGGTATACAAATGATTCAGTTCCCTCACACATTCCTGCAGGTTATTGTGCGCAGGAAATTGAAGCAACGGCCAGTCGAGCTCGCGGTTATAATTCCATTCATGCGTTTGGCCGAACTCATTGCCCATGAACAACAGTTTCGCCCCTGGATGCAGGAACATCCAGCTATACAATAAACGTAAATTGGCAAATTGTTCCCATTCATTTCCCGGCATTTTATAGAGCAACGGGCTCTTGCCATGCACCACTTCATCATGGCTTAAAGGGAGCATAAATTTTTCATCATAGAAATACATGATGCTGAAAGTGAAATCATCCTGCGCCTCCATCCTGTGTGCGCCAGTTTTTTTAAAATAGCGAAAGTTATCATGCATCCAACCCATCATCCATTTCATTCCAAAGCCAAACCCATCTTTGTTTAAAGCCGTTGTAATGCCCGGCCAGTCTGAAGCTTCCTCCGCAATCGTTTGCACATGCGGAAAAGATTTATATACCGTTCGGTTCAGGTCTTTCAAAAAACTGATGGCTTCGAGATTTTCATTGCCGCCATAGATATTTGGTTCCCACTCTCCTTCCTTCCGGGAAAAATCAAGCCGGATGATGGAATTCACCGCATCTACCCGGAGGCCGTCGATATGGTATTTGTCTAACCAGAAATGCGCGCTGCTCAGCAGGAAGGACCGCACTTCTCCCCTGGCGTAATTAAAAATATACGAATTCCAATCCGGGTGAAAACCTTTGCGCATATCCTCGTATTCGTAGGTATGCGTTCCGTCAAATTCATATAAGCCGTGCGCGTCTGCAGGAAAATGGGAAGGTACCCAATCGAGGATTACGCCAATATTTTCCTGGTGGAAACGGTCGATGAGGTGCATCAGTGCTTCGGGTGTGCCGTACCGTGAGGTGGCCGCAAAATATCCTGTTCCCTGGTAACCCCAGCTCCCGTCGTAAGGATGTTCCATTACCGGCATAAACTCTACATGGGTAAAACCCATCGCCTTTACATAAGGCACCAGCCGTTCACTCAGGTCGTCGTAACTGTTATAGAGGTTTTCGTTTTCAGGGTCGGGGCGCATCCAGGAACCCAGGTGCACTTCATATACAGACCATGGCGCATTTAGTGCATTGGCTTGTTTGCGGTCCTTCATCCATTGCTCATCATGCCAGAACTTCTCCAGATGCCAGGTAATGGAAGCAGTGCCGGGGCGCAATTCTGCATGAACCGCATAAGGATCTGCTTTAAATGTTTCTTTCCCTTCAAAACCGGTGATCTGGTATTTGTATAAAGCTCCTGCCGGCAGGCGTGGGATAAAACCTTCCCAGATACCCGAGTGATCAAGTCGTACAAACAGGGGATGCAACTGTTTCTTCCAGCCATTAAAATCGCCGATCACAGAAACGGCCGTGGCATTGGGTGCCCATACGGCAAAATAAAAACCGGGTGTGTCTAACAGGTGAAGGAAATGACTGCCGAACTTTTCATGTGCGGTAACCAGGGTTCCTTCCTTAAAAGCCTGACAATCATCGGCAGTAAAAAAAGAATAGTTCCATACCAGTTTGGAACTATCGATAAAATGATCGTCTTCGTATGCCATTGTAAATGAATTGTGACCGCCCGTATAAAACCGATTTAACGTAAAATTAAGAAGGGTTAGTTTGCGGCCTGAAATTAAAACTAGACTTTTAGTTTAAATCTCCACCCAAAGCTACCTGCATGTTCAAAAAAGTATTTTTTTCCCTCACCCTTCTTATGCTTTCTCATTTCGCATTCTCCCAGAAACTGGATGTACGCGGATCGATAAAAGATACAACTTCTTCAGCAAATGTTAAGAATGCAGTCGTTGCCCTGCTCTCTCCCGGTGATTCCGTGATGCGCGGGTACACGCGTGTGAAGGAAGATGGTTCTTATGTGATCAAAAATATCAAGCCCGGTAAATACATCATGATGGTGATGCACCCGGCCTTTGCGGATTTCGTGGATGATATTGAAGTAAAGGATGCGAATCAGCAATTAGCCCAGGTGGCTGTTACGCCGAAAAGCCGGCTGCTCGAAGCCGTTATCTTAAAGAGCGGCAGCCCGATGCGCATAAAAGGTGATACCACCATTTACACAGCTGATAGTTTTAAAGTAAGCGCGAATGCCAACGTAGAAGAACTGTTGAAAAAAATGCCCGGCTTCCAGGTAGATAAGAACGGGCAGATCAAACAGATGGGTGAAGTAGTAGAAAAGGTTTTGGTAGATGGTGAAGAATTTTTTGGTGATGATCCCGGTATGGCGGTAAAAAATCTTCGTGCCGATGCGGTGAAAGAAGTGCAGGTATTTAATAAGAAAAGTGACCAGGCAGAATTTACAGGGATCGACGACGGCAATACAAAGAAGACGATCAACCTCAAATTAAAAGAAGATAAAAAGAAAGGATTCTTTGGTAAGATCGATATGGCAGGTGGACTGGTACGTGATGCAGATCCGCGCTATAACAACAACCTGCTTTTCAGTTCATTTAAAGGAAAAAGAAAGATCAGTGCGTTTGTATTGAACGGGAACACAGGCCAGGACGGACTTAGCTGGCAGGATGAACAAAAGTATGGCTCCAGTGATTTCAGCGTGAGCATGGATGAAGAAGGATCAATGAATTATTCGTGGAATGGCGGCAATGATGATGAGCCTTATGTGAACACAGAAAATGGGTTTATCAAAAACATCAATGCAGGACTGCAATACAGTAATAAATTTTCCGACAGGCAGAACCTGAATTTATCACCGAAGTTCAACAGCCAGATCTATAATAATAACAAACAGATTTTTTCGCAGACGCAGTTAACTGGTGATTCTTCTTTCCTCGATAATTCAAACACCAACACCTACATCAACCGCTCTAATTTTAAACTGAGCGCGATCTACGATTTGAAACTGGATTCATCAGGAAATAACAGTCTGCGCTTTACCGCCAACGGCAATTTTTATCATACTGAAAGTGATGAAAACAGTTATAGCTCACGCAGGTATCAATCCGGCGATTCGCTGAACTCCAGAAACGGTAATACAAAAACTGATTACGACAAGCAGGTGTTTTATGGCAGTGGCTTATTCAAACATAAGTTTAAGAAAGCGCGTCGGACGATCTCTTTGAACCTGGATCTAAGCCTGAATGAAAATAACGGTACGAATTACCTGCAGACGAGAAATATCATCTACGGGGCGATGCCATTCACCCAGGATATAAACCAGATGAGTGATAACGAGAAATCTACTAACCGGTATTCTGCGAGGGTCGTTTATACAGAACCGTTGTCTCCAAAATACTCTCTGGAACTCGCGCATGAGCTTTCTTTAAACCGCGGTAAGAATGACCAGACGACTTACGACTATTCACCGATCTCAAAAGAATATGATGAGCAGGTGGATTCATTAACGAATAATTTTGATCAGAAGATCGTCGTTAATAAACCATCCTTCCGCATCAACTTTAATGATAAGAAACTGAAGTATAATTTTGGTTCTGGTTTCGGGTTTACTCATTTTGATTTGCTGGATAAAACCTACAACAAAGAATATCTCCGCAACTATGTGAACTTCTTCCCTGCCGCGATGTTGCAATATACTTACAAAGGCAATCGCAACCTGCGCATCAATTACAATGGTTATACCGCGCAGCCGACGATCAATCAATTGCAGCCTTTGCGTAACAATACTGATCAGTTTAACCAATACATCGGTAACCCTGATCTGAAACCTTCTTTTACCAATTCATTCTCTATTTCTAATAATAGTTATGATTTCTTAACGGATCGCTGGAAGAATATTTACATCAGCGTACGCACAGTAAGTAATGCGATCACGAGCAGTATTACAAATGTGAAAAGTACGGGTGTGATCAAACGCAGGCCGATCAATACCAATGGCAACATGAGTATGAATCTCTGGAGCGGTTATGGTTTCAAATGGAAAAAGATAGACACGAGGTTTAATTTTAATCCGGGCGTTAGCTATAGCAAAAACGTGGATGAGATTGATGGCTTACTGAATACTTCGAAAATTCTAAATGCGAATTTCTCAACGTACATCTCCAAAACAAAAGATAAGAAGTACGATATCTCGATCAGCAATGATTTCTCGCATAGCTACAGCAGCAACACGCTGAATACGAACAAGACAAATTACAACACGAACACATTCAGCGTGGATGGTACGATCTATTATAAAAAAGTATGGTCTCTGAATTCAGACTTCCAGTTTTATTCCCGCCAGAAGATTTCTGATTACGATACCAAACTGAATAACCAGTTGTGGAACGCGAAATTGCAGCGCACGTTTAAAAGCAACGAGTTTACTGCTTATGTGAAAGTGCGGGATATCCTTAACCAGAACATCGGAATCAACAGGAGCTTTTACCGCAACACATTCACTGAAGAAAGAAACGACAGGCTGAAACGCTATTTCCTCGTTGGCTTTGCCTGGGATTTTAAAAACAAAGGATCAAAAACAAATTAATCAAGCTTAATTCAGGATTATGAAAACGAAAATATTTATCGCTGCAGTCGGGTTGTTTTTTACAACTGCTTTGACGGCGCAAACACAGTTCATCAACAAAGCCAGTATTGAATATGAAGTGAAAACCAACATCAAGAAAACCATGGGCACGGGCATGTGGGAAGAAATGATGAAGGATGTGATGCCGGATTTTAAAGTGTCTTTTTATAAATACAGCTTTGCCAACGATAAGAGTATTTACAAGTTTGATCATTGGGAAAACAAAGCGAAGTTCCCGGAATATATGCGGAGAAATGAAGAAGACAATGTCTGGTATTTTGATCATACGACCGGCAAGATGAATATGCAAAAAGGTATCTGGGGCACCTATTTTAATATCGAAGATTCGATCATCCCGATTGAATGGAAACTGGAGAACGAGAACCGCGTAATCGCAGGATTCAATTGCCGCAAGGCGGTTGGAAAGATCATGGACAGCGTTTATGTGTTTGCTTTTTACACCGATGAGATCATGATCCCCGGTGGTCCTTGTTCTGTCAGCGGTTTACCAGGAATGATCCTTGGCCTCACGATTCCAAGATTGTACACTTCCTGGATCGCTACTAAAGTTTCCCTGACCGACGTAGATGAAAAAGCGATCAAGCCGATCACTGCAAAAAAATATTATACCAACAACACATTGAAAACAACCTTAGACGAACGGAAAAAAGAATGGGTTCGCGAAGACGATCCCAATGATCAGAAATGGATGGAGCAGCTGATGTGGAATACGAGGTTGTAGGGTTGGTTGAAGGGTTAATTAGTTTATTAGTCGCGGTCTAAGCTATGGAATTAGGGATTTGGAATTGGGTGGAAAGTAGTTGAGTAGTTGAAGGGTTAATTAGTTTATTAGTCGCGGAATACGCTCAGGGAATTAGGGATTTGGAATTGGGTGGAAAGTAGTTGATTAGTTGGAACGGTGGATTGGGAGAGGAATTGGTAGTTGGGAATTTGCTGGAAGATCAATCAGGTTAATCAGACAAGTCAATGACATAAAAAAGGGAGATCAGCAGTTGCCGGTCTCCCTTTTTTATGTCCAGATGCGCAGTTAAATCTCAAATCCATCTTCAATGATGGCGCCTTTTTTAATCACAACGATCCCGTCTTTCACGGCGAACAGGGAATGATCCGTGTCCGGGATATGCGGCCCGCCTTTTATAGAAACGTTATTACCAATGCGGCAATTTTTATCAACGATCACATTCTTGAGGTGGCAATTATCGCCGATGCCCACTTTTGGTAATCCTTTCGCTAAATTATACGCGATCTCTTCCATGGTTTCATAATAATCGTTGCCCATTACGTAGCAGCTTTCGATAATGCTCCCCGCCCCGATCCGGCTGCGGATACCAACAACAGAGTTTTCAATGCTTTCCGCATGAATAATGGATCCTTCTGCGATGATTGTTTGCGTAAACCTTGTGCCGCTGATCTTTGCCGGAGGCAGCATCCGCGCCCGGCTGTATACCATCTTCCGGTTATCAAAGAGGTTGAATGGGGGCAGTTCGAGGGTTAACGATAAGTTCGCTTCAAAGAAAGAATAAATATTCCCGATGTCTGTCCAGTACCCGTCGTATTGAAAACTGGTCACCTTGTATTTATTCAATAAATAAGGCAGGATCTCTTTGCCAAAATCAGTCGCATCTTTTTTCTCCACTTCGAGAATATCAAACAACAATTTCCTGTTGAAAATATAAATACCCATGGATGCGAGGTAGTTGCGGCCCTGGTCCTGCATTTCCTTGCCGGTATCGCTTGTCCAGGAAGGCAATTCTTCCTTTGACGGTTTTTCGATAAAGCTGGTGATCGTATGGGAACTATCTGATTTTAGAATGCCGAACTCCGGTGCTTCTCTTTCTCCCACAGGAATGGTCGCAATCGAAAGATCCGCTTTGCTTTGTTTATGCATGTCGATCATCTCGCCGAAATCCATCTGGTATAATTGATCGCCACTCAGGATGAGCACGTAATCAAAATCATTTTTATCGATATGCTTCAGGCTCTGGCGCACTGCATCCGCTGTACCCTGGAACCATCCCGGGCTATCCGGAGTTTGTTCCGCGGCAAGGATATCCACGAAGCCGCTGCTGAAACCACTGAACTGGTACGTGTTTTTAATATGCTTATTTAGTGAAGCAGAATTGTATTGGGTTAATACAAACATCCGGCTGATATCACTGTTGATGCAATTGGAAATGGGGATGTCTACCAGCCTGTATTTCCCGGCGATCGGAACGGCTGGTTTACTGCGTGATGCAGTCAGCGGATACAACCTGCTCCCCGCGCCTCCTCCTAAAATAACTGCCACAACTTGTTTGCTGATCATGAGATGAATTTAGTTTTTTCAAATAGCGCCTGTTAAACCAGGCTTGTTGCTTTATATAAGTCGATATATTTTGCTGCGCTCTGTTCCCAGCTGGTGCTAAGGCCCATCATGGTTTTGCGCAGCCTGCGTAATTTCTTTTTCTCCGGGTATAGGCTGATCGCACGTCGGACGGAATACACAATATCTTCCACGCTTGCGCGGTTGAAACGGATGCCATAACCACCTTCGTCCTCAAAATCGATCACGGTATCTTTTAATCCGCCGATACTGCGTACAACCGGTACCGTACCATAGCGCATGGCATACAATTGGTTCAGTCCGCAAGGCTCTACCCTGCTGGGCATCAGTAAAAAATCTGCACCGGCATACATCTGGTGACTTAATTTTTCATTGTATTCAATTTGTGAATGGTAATAACCCACCCATCGTTGCTGCAGCGCGCCCAAGGCCTGTTCTACTTCCGGTTCCCCACTGCCGAGGATCAGGAAACTGAATTTTGTCTCCGACTGTTCATATGCTTTCGCAATTGCTTCCGGTAAGAGGTCTGCTGCTTTTTCATTTACCAGGCGGCCGATGAAAACGAATAAGGGCAAAGCCAGGTCGAAGTCAAAATCATCACAGAGCTTTTTCTTGTTCAGTTGCTTGCCTTCTTCTACATCCTTCTCGGAAAAATTATCGAGGATATACGTATCCGTTAGCGGGTTCCACACTTCATAATCGATGCCATTGATGATGCCGCTGCATTTGGCTGCTTCCTGCGTGAATAAGGATTCCAGGCCATTGGCTTCGAGCATCAGTTCCTGCATATAGCCCGGACTAACAGTAGTAACGCGATCTGCACATTTGATGCCGCAGGCCAGTGGATTGATGACGTTGCTCCAATCGAGCAGACCCCATTTCCAGGTATCCCAGGCAGGAATATACGTGGCTTTTTCCCAGTTCATCCATCCCTGGTATTGCGCGTTGTGCACGGTGAGGACCGTTGGTATTTTCGAAATATTCCGGTAGGCAAAACAGTTCTGCATCATGAACGGGATCAGTGCTGTATGATGATCGTGCACATGAACAACGTCCGGCTTATGTTCCCATTTGGCTAACCATTCAAGTACCGAGATCTGGAAGGCAGTGAATCTTTCTGTATCGTCGTCGTAACCGTAGATCTTCTCGCGATCCAGTAAGCCATAGATGTCCACGCAATACAGATCGAAGCCGAGCTTGTTGGAAGTTTCCTTGATGACCGTGAAATCAATTTGCCGGTTGCCCATGCTGAATGCCGCTTTATGAACAACTTCCCATGTATTCGCATACAGGAATTTTGTGCGGTACATGGGCATTACCACTTTTGCAACATGCCCTAGTTTTTGCTGGTACTTTGGAAGTGCACCTGCTACATCGCCCAGCCCGCCGGCTTTTGCCATGGGATAACATTCGGCACTAACGTGTAAGATCTCCATGCGTTGCGAAAAATATTTGAATGAATTTAAGGAGGATATTCTTAAATACAAATATTCATTTCTGTTTTAAAGAAGGGCTTTGTGTAAAAAGTACAAAGTAATTTTCAACGTGATGGAATTTCTTGCTATTTTCAGCATTCAAATCGATAAATATGCCAACATACCAAAACGACTTGTTGCAGGAAAACAAAGCAACGCCTTCTATCCCCACAAATTATGGTGCACTCGGAACGCTGGTCACTGTGTTTTTCTTCTGGGGCTTTATTGCAGCCGGTAACAGTGTGTTCATTCCATTTTGTAAACATTATTTTCATTTAGATCAGTTTCAAAGCCAGCTGATCGATTTCGCTTTTTATACAGCTTATTATATCGGGGCGCTTGTACTGTTTGCTTATGGAGCTTTTGGAGGTAAAGACCTTGTAGGAAAGTGGGGTTATAAAAAAAGTATCGTGTATGGTTTATTGTTTTCGGCGCTCGGTGCTGCGGCAATGATCATCGCCGTTAATGCGAACACGTTTGCGGGTATGCTTGTTGGCTTATTCATTGTTGCCCTGGGGTTTTCTTTGCAACAAACAGCTGCCCAGCCCTTCGCCATTACTTTAGGTGATCCTGCTACCGGCCAGAGCCGTGTTACGCTCGGCGGGGCGATCAATTCCTTTGGAACTACGATCGGGCCCATCGTTGTAGCGGTTGCATTGTTTGGAACAACCGCTGCGATCACCGATGAGAAGATTGCTGCACTCAGCCTGCAAAAAGTGATTGTATTATATATCTGTGTGGGCGCATTATTTATTGCTGCCGCTTCGCTGTTTCATTTCTCTAAGAAAGTGCCTTCAGGTATTATCGAAGAAAAAACAGAAAAAGCTAATAAGGCTCTTTACAGCCTGATTATTATGACGGGCCTGCTGATCATCATGTTCGTCCCGGTTTTTAATAGTTACAAAATTGATCCTGCTACCCTTTCTGATCTGGAGAAACATGACCTGGAATCATACAGGATGAAATGGTTACTTGGTGCATTGGCGGTAGTGGTGTTAGGATTGTTAATCGCAAACCTCAGTGCAAGAAAAAATAACGATGGCTGGGGTGCGATGAAATATCCGCAGCTGGTGCTGGGGATGCTCGCGATCTTCGTGTATGTAGGGGTTGAAGTAGCCGTGGGTAGTAACCTTGGTGAATTATTGCGTCACCAGGATTTTGGCGGATTACAGGCTTCAGAGGCGACGCCATATATTTCAATGTACTGGGGCAGTTTAATGATCGGCCGCTGGGCCGGTGCTGTAAGTGCTTTTAATTTGTCGAAAAATACAAAAGTGCTTCTACAAATTATTGTACCGTTGGTAGCGTTCGGCATTCTTCTCGCTGTTAGTTCTGTAGCAGGATACAATGTAAATGCCTTGTATTATTATATTATTTGTGTGGTGATCCAGATCGCTGCATTTTATGTGAGCAATGCAAAACCTGCACGCACGCTGCTAATCTTCAGTTTGCTCGGCGTAACCGCTATGGTGATCGGTACTCAAACAACCGGAACTGTTGCGATCTATGCGTTCCTGAGTGGCGGACTTTGCTGCTCGATTATGTGGCCAAGTATTTTTGCTTTATCGGTTGCAGGCCTTGGTAAATATACCAGCCAGGGGTCGGCATTCCTGATCATGATGATCCTCGGTGGCGGTATCATTCCGCCGTTGCAGGGTAAAGTGGCAGATTACCTCCAGGCAAATTCCACAATTGACGGCGCAGGTATTCACCAGTCTTATTTGATTCCTGCACTTTGTTTTGCTTACCTCGCTTTCTTCGCGTTTATCGTGAAAAAGATTTTAGCTAAACAAGGCATCAGTGATGCTTCACAAAATTCAACAAGCGGACATTAATAATATTCATTGATATAAAGACAGGCTTACCACCTGTCTTTTTTACTATTTGACTGATATGGAACAAGACAAACAATTTGCCGTTGGAATTGATATCGGCGGCACCACCACGAAATTTGGGATCGTTAACCGCAGTGGTGAAATCCTTTGGCAGGACAGGATACCGAGTAATGCGCACGAAGGCGTTGATGATTTTATGGATGACCTTGCTGCGAAATTAAAACCGATGATCGAACAGGTTGGGCTTAATAATTTTGCCGGCATCGGTATTGGCGCACCCAATGGTAATTTTTATACAGGAACCATAGAATACGCACCAAACCTGAAATGGAAAGGCATCATCCCGATCGCCGACCTGATGCATAAAAAATTTGGCCTTCCCACCAAACTCACCAACGATGCGAATGCAGCAGCGCAGGGTGAAATGATCTATGGTTGTACAAAAGATTGCAAACATTTTATTACGATCACCCTGGGCACCGGCGTTGGCAGTGGCATCGTGATCGACGGAAAGATCGTGCTGGGCCATGATGGCTTTGCAGGCGAGCTCGGCCATACGATTATCCGCCCCGGCGGACGTTTGCATAAAAGCACGAAAATGCGGGGCAGCCTGGAGGCCTACGCTTCGGCTACGGGTGTACGTGAGACCGCCATTGAATTGCTGACTGCGCATCCCGAGGAAGAAAGTTTACTACGCAATTACAGCATCAACGAACTAACGAGTGAAACCGTTTATGAGTGCGCGATGCTTGGCGATAATGTGGCCAATCGCATTTTCGATTTCACCGGGCAGATCCTGGGAGAGTCGCTGGCGAATTTTGTGATGTTCTCTTCACCTGAAGTGATCGTGTTGTTCGGCGGTTTAACAAAAGCAGGCGACCTGCTGATGAAGCCGACAAGAAAACATATGGAAGCTAACTTACTGCCGATCTTTCAGAATAAAGTGCGCCTGATCTACAGTGAACTTAAGGAAGCGGATGCAGCCATCTTAGGCGCCAGTGCATTGATCTGGTAACAACATTTTTTTGCAGACTCATAAAAAAAGGATGCGTTTTTAGGCGCATCCTTCTTGTTTTAATACCTGCTTGCTTATTTTATCTTAAGTACGGGGCGAAGTTTGTAACCGCCCTGTTCCAGTTTAATCGAAGCTGCTGCATCGAAATCAATCAACAACGTTTCAAGTGGTGAGCTGATGTTCTTGTTCAGGTTGATCTTTAAACCTGATTCTGCCCCACTGGGAACAGTTAACGGGTAGCTTACTCCTGACGCAACAACACGGTTGTTTGTTCCGAGGACGAAACGAAGTTGCTTCACATTTCCTGCAGGTATGCTTCCGCTCGCCAATAAGGTATCTACGCCGTTCTGAAAAGACAACAGGTTATACACTCCCGCCTGTGTTGACAGGTTTGTCCAGTTATCATCACCGGTGCTATCGTCTGACATTTTTACCCTGACTTCACGGATATCAATTAACACGGAATCAAGCGCCGTTGGCGCATCGGTCATACGTACCTGCAGCATGGAGTTGTCCGAATCATTTTTGTCGCATGAAGCGAGGCTGAATGCGGCAGCGGTAACTACGGCAGCCGCAAGGAAGAACTGTTTTTTCATGAATTTTAATTTTAAAGGTTTGCAACCTCCTATCTATGAAAATCATGCCATAAATGCGGATAAAAAAAAGGGAACAGAACGTTCCCTTTTTTTTATGCTTCTTTATTTTCTTCAGCCGGCTTCGGTTCAGGAGCGGCCTCCGGTTTATCAGTGATCTTTTTACCCAGTTCAGATGTTTTTTTCTTTTGCGCTTTTGGAGCGAACATCACGAGCATCCTTTTACCTTCCATTTTCGGCAGGCCTTCGAGGGCACCGGATTCTTTCAGGCGATCGGCAAATTTCAACAGTAACAATTCTCCGCGTTCTTTAAACATGATCGCGCGTCCTTTAAATTGTACGTGTGCTTTTACCTTATCTCCCTCTTTCAAAAATTTCTCGGCATGTTTCACTTTAAATTCAAAATCGTGATCATCCGTATTGGGCGTAAAACGAATTTCCTTCACCTCGCTGGTTTTGGATTTCGCCTTCATTTCTTTTTTCTTCTTCTTTTCTTCGTACAGGAATTTATTGTAATCGATGATCCTGCAAACCGGCGGGTTAGCGCCTGGAGAAATCTCAACAAGGTCGAGTTGTTGTGATTTAGCGAAACCATTAGCTTCTGCCAATGAATAAACGCCGGGTTCAATGTTTTCACCAACCAAACGCACTTCCGGTGCTTTGATCATGTGATTGGTACGGTGTTCCTGTTGTTGTTCTTTTTTAAACCGTGGGTTAAATGCTCCCCGCGGGGCTCTTGGTGGAAATGCCATTTACGTTTTTTAATTTACAATATTGTTGTTATTGATCTACCTAAGGTAAACCTGTTATTACAAGAACTGCAGTTGTTTTTCCCCGGGCAAATGGTTCTTAACTCCTGCAAACCCCGTTATTTATGCCTGGGCTGGTTCTTCAACATCAGCCCTTCTTGCTTTAATTTCTTCAACCAGATCAGCGACAAACTCGTCCAGTCCTTTTACCCCTGCATCACCTTTCCCCTGGCGTCGAACCGCGACCTGGCGTTCGTTCATCTCTTTCTCCCCGATCACCAGCATATAAGGCACTTTTGCCATTTCGGTATCGCGGATCTTCTTACCGATCTTCTCGTTCCTGTCGTCAATTTCTACGCGAATATCCGCTTTTTTCAGGGTTTCCAAAATTGTATTTGCGTAGTCCATAAACTTATCGCTGATCGGCAGGACCTTTACCTGCAAAGGTGCCAGCCAGGCGGGAAACTTACCTGCGTAATGCTCCAGTAAGAAACCGATGAAACGTTCATGCGTGCCCAGCGGCGCCCGGTGAATGATTAACGGTACTTCCGCCGCATTGTTCTGATTGGTGTACGATAGTTTGAATTTATTGCCACTGTTGAAATCGACCTGGTTGGTTGCCAGGGTGAATTCACGGCCGATCGCACTCCAGATCTGAACGTCAATTTTCGGACCATAAAACGCCGCCTCATCCTGTACTTCCACGAACGGAATATTCGATTCGATCAATACATTGCGCACCATGGTTTCCGTTTCTTTCCAGAGTTCCGGTTCGTCTACATATTTCTGTCCCAGTTTTTTAGGATCGTGCAAACTGAGCCGCATTACGTATTTATCTACGCCAAAAATGTTGAAGTACTTAATATACATGTCATTTACGGCGCGGAATTCCTGGGCAAACTGTTCCTTGCTGCAATAGATATGGGCATCATTCATATGCAGGCAGCGAACGCGCATCAGGCCAAATAACTCACCGCTTTGCTCGTAACGGTAGCAGGTACCATACTCGGCAATACGATAAGGCAGGTCTTTATAACTTTTCTGCTCGGCATCGAAAATTTTATGGTGATGCGGGCAGTTCATCGCCTTCAGGTAATATTTGGTTCCGTCCATTTCCATCGGCGGAAACATACTATCTGCATAATAAGGCAAATGTCCGCTGGTGATGTAGAGGTTTTCTTTGGCGATATGCGGTGTAACCACGCGTTTGTATCCTGCAGCATTCTCTGTTTCTTTCGCCAGCTTTTCCAGTTCTTCAATGATGATCGTCCCGTTGGGCATCCATAGCGGAAGGCCTTGCCCGATATCATCATCCATTGTGTAAATACCCAATTCTTTACCCAGTTTGCGATGATCCCTTTTCTTTGCTTCTTCCAGCATCAGCAGGTATTCATCCAGTTCTTTCTGCGCAGGAAATGACACCCCGTAAATTCGGGTAAGCTGTTTATTCTTTTCGTCGCCCTTCCAGTAGGCACCGGCAACGCTGGTTAATTTAACGGCTTTGATGCTTCCGGTAGCCGGTATATGCGGCCCGCGGCAAAGATCTGTGAAGCCCCCTTGTGTGTAGAAAGTGATCTCACCATCTGCCAGGTTACTTAATAAATCGAGTTTATATTCATCACCCTTTTCTGTAAAATATTGTACCGCATCTGCCTTACTAATCGGCTTGCGCTCATAAGCATTGTTCTGCTTCGCGAGTTCGCTCATCTTCTTCTCCAGCTTCACCAGGTCATCTTCACTCATCTGGCGATCTCCCAGATCCATATCATAATAGAAACCTTTATCGATCGCAGGGCCTACCCAAAACTTTACGCCAGGAAACATCGTCTGCACGGCTTCCGCCATCAAATGCGCGGTAGAATGCCAGAAAGTTGATTTTGCTTCGTTATCGTCCCAGGTCAGTAATTTCAGGCTTGCATCTGTTTCAATCGGGCGCGTAGCATCCCAAACCTGCCCGTTAATACTGGCAGCCAGTACTTTTCTTGCCAACCCTTCGCTGATGGATTTCGCCACGCCAAGTGCGGAAGTTCCTGCCTCATATTCCCTGATGGAACCGTCCGGTAATGTGATCTTTATCATGTTTTATCTAAGTTCGTCTGATTTATAGAACTGCAAATTTAACGAACTCTTTGCTAAGGGAAAATTAATCTAAAATATCTTTGATACATTGGCCCTAACCAAGCAGCAGGCAAAACATATTTAACCAACAGATGAAACTACGTTTACTATTTTTTTTTACCGCACTATCCGTTAGCAGTCTTTTATCAGCCCAAAGTTTTAGCGGGCAGTGGAAAGGCCAGTTTGTTGAAAACAGTTCCGGTTATACCGGCTGGGGCGGAGAAACCTGCGAATATGTGCTGGATCTCGATTGCAGGGGAACCGTGATTACCGGGTTTTCTTACACTTATTTTACGGATGGCGGGAAGAAATATTATACGATCTGCAAAGTGCGCGGCACCCTTAATCTAAAAGCAAAAACCTTACAGGTAACGGAGATCGAAAGAACAAAAACCAATGTGCCGGTCGAGATCAGTAACTGTTTCCAGGTACATACTTTATCTTATAGCAAGGACCCTGAATCAGACGGAGAGATCCTGCAGGGCAAATGGGCACCTGCACCTAACCAGGCAGGCAGTTGCGGCTTTGGCTTAACCTCCCTGAAAAGACGTGCATTAAAATCTGCTTACCCGAATTTTAATAACAGCACGGCGAAATCTGTTCCGGTTAAAAAGAAACCTGTCGTTGTCAGCAAGACTGCGATTGCAAAAAACACGGCACCGGTAGTTAATAAAAAAACGCCCGAAAAACCTCAGCCAAAATTACCGGATAACCTTTCCATTTTATCGCGCAGCAGGGATACGTTCAGCAAACAGGAGCAACAGCCCGTTGTTGTTGTTACACCGAAGATCAATATGCCCTTAAGCGCTTTTGAAAAAAGAAACACCGCGGTATTAAAAACGATCGAGGTAGAAAATAAGATCGTAAAAGTAGATTTGTATGATAACGGCGAAATTGACGGTGACAGCATCTCCCTGTTCTACAATAAAGCGTTGCTTGTCTCCCGCAAACGCCTCACCGATAAACCGCTTTCCCTCACGATTGAAATAGACGGCAATGTAAACGAGCTGGTGATGTACGCAGAGAACCTGGGTACGATCCCGCCCAATACAGCGCTGATGGTGGTGACCGATGGTAACAAACGTTACGAAGTTCGGATCACTTCAGATCTGCAAAAGAGCGGGACCATCCGGTTCATTCAAAAAGCTGTGAAACAGCCTTAGTTCACAATTTCCAGCAAACCATTTTGTACCAGGTTGCCCGAAAGAACGGTGCAATTGGTTTTTATTTTCAAGGGGTTTATATTTTGAAAATGACGATTGTTGCCTGTTGTTGCCGCATCCAGGATCATTTGCCCGATTTGAGCCGGCAGCAAGTCTCCACCAAAACCATTGGTATTTGCTGATGCGATCGTTGATACGCCATTTCCAAAAGCTACAATGCTTCCTGCTCCAAAATTCAGCGGGCAATTAATTGCCTGGCTGGTAGCGCCCAATGGCGGATCAATAATACTTAAGGTTCCACCCGAAAAATTAAAGGCAGCAACGGAAGGAGAAATATTGTACAGGTGTATGCCATCGGCGATGCTGGTTGCAGCAGTTCCTGTATTGGCATCGATCGTTAACGTTCCCCCGGATTGGGTAAAGCTTGCGCCTGCATTTACCGCCAGGTTGCCGTTGATGATTAAATTACCGGCGCTGATTTCCAGTTCGCCGTTGTTCACCATCTTCTTTGTTTTATTGCTGTTGTCTCCTACCGTTATGCTAACAGCCGGATCATTGATCTGCAGCTTGCCACCGGTATTGATATTTATATTCTTCACTGTTGCATTAATGTTGGCCACTACCGTGTGGCCTGCGCGGATGATCACAGAATCGCCCGGGCCAGGAACTGTTCCCGGTAACCAGGTTGCAGGATCGCTCCAGCTTCCTGAATTAACAGAATAGTACCGCTTTGTGGATGTATAAACTGCTTTGTAGCCAAGACGGTTGGTGGCGTTATCGGAATAAAACTTAAACGTCATAGCGCCGCTGTAAGCCGTAACAGGTGCCGGTAAAGCCGTTCCTGAAAATTTCCCGATCTTATTGGCAAATGTATCTACACCATCATAGATCCAGAGCGAATCCCAGTTGGCTTCCATATCGAAAGTTTCGAATGTGAGTGTTACCGTTGCTGCATCCTGCGGGGCAACCGTGAAATAATATTTTTCTGCATTGTGATAGTTGCCTGTCGGCCCACCCATATCATACAACACATCCGTTGGCGGTGCAGTGTAACAGTTGCTCAGGTTGTTGTTGGCAAGATCCCAGCAATCGTTGTAACCTGCATCATAACCCAGACGCCAGACTGCCCCACCAGCCAATCCGCGTTGTTTGATGATATCGTATTTGCGTTGCAGGCTAAAGCTGTCATCCATAAATTGTTCATTGGCCACAGCACTTACATCGGTGAAACAGTTGTAAGCGTTAAACGTATTTGTTTCCCGGATCGGTGAATTATAATACCCGCTCGTATTTTGTTTGTACTGGGTGTAAGTCTGCGTGCTGATGCTCGCTGCATTTCCTGACGCAGGAATTACACAACCGTTCGTGGTTTTCCAGCGACGGCCGTAGTAAGGCATCGCGAGCAATGCTTTATTTGCAGGAACAATCTTCAACATATTGTTCAGATCATTGGAAACACTGCCATGACCGTTTGGATCTGAAGGATGCTTTGGAAACTGGTAAGTCGGCGCCACCGGGCCAGGATATAATTGTCCGCCCCAGTAGTAATCGTAACCCATCAAAATAAACAAATCAATGGATGGCAACAATGCGGTCATATAAGCATTTGTTACCGCGCTTCCCTGCAGGTCGATGGATAATTCTGAGCCCGGGATCGCGCTATGTAATTGTGACGATAATGTATTGAGGAAATTAGTAAAGGCAGTCAGGTAAGTGGTACTCAAACCCGTGCCTTCAAAATCAATATTAATGCCTGTTGCGTTTGCCGCCTGTATGGCAGCGATCAGGTTCGTGATTAATTGTGATTGTGCGGAAGCGCTATTGAAGAAAGTAGAAAATTCGTTTGTCGTATTAAATAATGTCACTGTGAGGTTAACCCTCGTTCCGTTTGCCAATGCAGTTACCACGGTTGAATTGCTGGCCATCGCAGTAATCTGTGAAGCATTGGTGGCATTACCTGTTGCAGGATCAACCTGGTAGGAGAAATAAGAAAGATCTGATAATAAACTCCACTGGTAGCTGCTGGATGATGTCCCGATCGCATGCCAGCCAAACATTCTCTTATTTAAGGGGCAACTGCTCGTGAAAGAGGCAGGTGGAACGTTTGTATTGCATTCACCATACCAGGCGCAACGGAGGCTATCCCATTTATTTTCAGGGTATGCGGCTAAGGCATTTTGTCGTTGTGTTTCGGCATAAGCTTCTGAAAATTCCTGTGCGAAGGCAGCACCAAAAGAAATGATCAATACAAGGGAAAGGAAGATTTTTTTCATCATGACAGCAGTCGTTTTTTATCGTTACTCACCCTTAGGCATAGTTGCTAAGGAAACAACAAGTTATTACAAAATGTGCTGTTGAAAAAAAGATTATTCGTGCACCGTAATTATACGATGCAGATCATCGATTAGAATTTAAAATTCCAGGTGACGGCGGGAATGATGGGGAAAAGAGAAACCTGTTTAGCCTGGATTTTCAGCGTGCCGTCGTAAGGATTTCCTGACTGATCGAAGTAAATAAAATATGGATTCTGGCGGCTGTAGACATTATATATGCTGAACACCCATTCCGTCTTCCACTTGCGGCCTTCATTCTTTTTAGGACTGAGAATCGCAGCGAGATCAATGCGATGATAGGAAGGCAAACGATATTGGTTGATCCGGCTGTATTCCTGCGTGAGTACACCGCCCACGATGTAAAAACGCTGTGGCAGAGTGGCTGCATTTCCGGTGCCGTACACAAAGCTCCCGGAAAGTTTCCAGCGCTTGTTTAATGTGTACATCGATACAATGCTCATATCGTTCCTGCGATCGAATTTGGCCGGATATTTTTCGCCAAAATTCAGGGCTGGGAATTTGCGCCAGGTCCAGCTGAGCGTGTACCCGATCCAGCCGGTAAATTTTCCTTTGGTTTTGTTTACGAAAAATTCAGATCCATAACTCCAGCCTCTACCGAAAGTAAAATCATCTTCCGTATCACTTAAGGTATTGGGCGTGTAACCTTCGCGGTATTCGATCTGGTTTTGCATTTGTTTATAATACAATTCCACCGACGTTTCATACATCCCGTTTGCAAAGTTTTTAAAAAGCCCGGCGGCGTATAACCAACTGATCTGTGGCTTCACCTTATAGGTACTTGGCACCCAGAGATCTGTCGGCAGCGTCGTACCTGAATTGCTTACTAGGTGGATGTATTGCAGGTTCCGGGTAATGGAGGCTTTGATAGAACTGCTTTCGTTCAAGCTGTAACGTAAGGTAAAACGAGGTTCAAGTCCGCCATAAGTTTTTACGCGTTGCCCGGGTTTGAATACGGTACTGTCGGTGCGGTTTCCATTGGCATCGGTTGTATAGATTTTATATGATCCAATCTGCTGGAACGCGCTGTAGCGCAGGCCAAGGTTGAATTGCCAGCGATCATTCGGCTGCCAGTCGTCCTGGACATACAATGCTGCCTCATGCGCAAATTTTGTTTGTGCATTTTGCGGATTAAAGATCACGGAATCCTGTTTACCGGAAACAACGGATGGTGTAAAGCGATGAAAAGTGTAGAGGCCGCCAAACTTGACTTTATGTTTGGAAGAAGGATAAAAATCAACGTCCTGTTTCAGGCTGATATCGCGGATGCCGGAGGCTAATTGTAATTCAAAATTATTTTGTGCGGCATTGAATGTGAAGTTATAGTCGTTGTAAACAGCGGTGGTGTTCGCGAATAATTTTTTATTGAACACATGATTCCAGCGTAAGGTCCCGGTAGCATTTCCCCATGGAATATTTACGCGAAGACTCTGACGGGCGTTGGAAAAATCGAACACATCGCGGCCAAAATAACCGCTGATGTATAAGCGGTCTTTTTCATTAAAACGATAATTCAGTTTTGCATTCAGGTCGTAGAAATAATAACCTGAGCCATAGAACTGGTTGTCTTTTTTAATGAAGGGTTTCGCCAACGCATCTACATAGGTCCGGCGCGCCGAAACGATGAATGATGCCTTATCTTTTTTCAATGGCCCCTGGATAGAAACCCTTGATGCAATCAATCCCAGTCCGCCTTCCACCTGCATCTTCTGATTGTTACCTTCCTTCATAGAAATATCCAGCACACTGGATAAACGTCCGCCATATTGCGCTGGCATACCGCCTTTGATTAGCGATACATTTTTTATAGCATCTGCATTAAAAATAGAGAAGAAACCAAACAGGTGGCCGGTATTGTACACCACCGCATCGTCGAGCATGATCAGGTTCTGATCTGGTCCGCCACCACGAACATAAATTCCCGCACTCCCCTCGCCTGCGTTGCGCACGCCCGGTAGCAACTGCACGACTTTTAACAGATCTACCTCACCCAAAAATGCAGGTACAGCTTTGATCTGGTCGATCGGCAGTGTCAGTTTTCCCATCTGCGCCGTCTTCACATTATTTTCCCGCTTGTTAGCAGTTACTACCACTTCTTCTGAAAGATCCACCGCATTCGACAAATCAATATTCAATTGTTTGTCTGCTGACAGATCAATCTCCAGCAATGATGTGCGATAACCGATATGCGTGCACAACAAGCTGTACTTTCCTTTATCGAGTGTGAGGGAATAGAATCCGTAGTTGTTGCTGCTGATGCCGCGCGTATTGCCTTTTACCAGGAGCGTTGCGCCGATGATCGTTTCGCCGGTGGCCGCATCTTTAATATAACCGCTGATCGTGAATTTTTTCTGGCTGTGAGCTGCAAGCCCAAACACGACCATCAAAATAACCAGGAAGCTATATCTCATGAATTAAAATTATTGGGCAACGATACTGTCTTTCACTTCCCCGCAGTTCAACATGCCCGCGTGGTATTTCGGATGTTTTTTACCGAGATAAGGATTGATGACTTCCGGGTTGGCACTGATCCAGTTGGCAGGCACTTCATCATTAAATGCCATCGGGCAGTTTTGCAGGTAAAGCTTCGGGCCTTCGTAAGCCACGGCTTTAAAAAACGCGGGATACATCATATCTGTGAGGCTGCTAAAATCTTTACGCATTTCCGTGATATCGGTTTGAACGAGCAGCGAAGCGGCATTTGATTTCATATCGCCAACAGTAGCCATGAATGTTTCAAACATCATCGCCGTATCCTTTTTTATCTCATCTGTTTTAATACTGTCAAGTGCAGCAATAAACCTTGTCGTGCTGGCTTTGGCTGCAGCCGTATCGGCTTCTACCAGGGCATCCTTGATCATCAGGTAATCAGATACCACGCCATTCACCCAGGTATTGAAACTGTCAGAATGATTCTTTGCCGCAATCGCTTCCTGTTTCGGGGCTTTAGGTCCGTTTGATTTAGTACGTAACATGAACCAGTAAACAGAAAAACCAGCTAAGAGGATAACAATCAGGATAATAAGTCTTTTCATAACGAAAGTAAATTTTCACAAAGTTAGGTATCCTGCTATAAAACGAATTTTTTTGAGGACCTGCGGCAACCGTCTAAAATTATTGACATTATAACAAGATGGCTGCAGAATAGTTTACGCTTTAAGTTAGCTTTGCAAAAATTTTCATATTAAAATTATTCGTCAGCAATGTTGTTAGGTTTACAGAATGTCACTTTTGAGTTTGGGGCAAGAACGATCGTTGAAGATGCCACCTGGCATATCCAGCCAAATGAGCGTATCGGGTTGATTGGTTATAATGGTACGGGTAAATCGACGCTGTTGAAAGTGCTGACGGGCCAATATTCCCCTGCGAAAGGAACGGTAGAGAAAGGCCGGGAAACAACGATTGGCTTTTTACACCAGGATCTGCTTGGGTTCGATACGGAAGATTCCATCCTTGAAGTCGCGTTGGGGGCGTTTGAACGCGTGAAGGAACTGGAGAAAGAAATGGAGATCGTAGGTAAAGAACTGGAACAAACCGGCGACGAAAACCTGGCGAACAAATACGCAGATCTTTTACATGAAATGGATGTGCTGGACGGGTACAGCATTCATCATAAAACGGAAGAAATTTTACAGGGACTCGGATTCAGCAATGATGAACTGCATAAACCCTACAAGAACTTTAGCGGAGGCTGGCGCATGCGCGTGTTGCTGGCAAAAATGATCCTGCAGCACCCGGATGTATTGCTGATGGATGAACCGACGAATCACCTGGATCTCCCGAGTATCGAATGGCTGGAAAAATATTTACTGCATTACCAGGGCGCCGTTGTGATCGTTTCGCATGATCGTTTCTTTTTGGACCGCATGGTAACAAAAGTGGTGGAACTCTACCAGCAGGAACTGCATTTTTATACAGGCAATTATTCCTATTACGAAACGGAGAAGGCGACGCGTGTGGACATGCAGAAGAAAGCTTTCGAAAACCAGCAGGATTATATCCGCCAGCAGGAACGTTTCGTGGAACGCTTTAAAGCGAAAGCCAGTAAGGCCGCTGCGGCACAAAGTATCGTGAAGCGCCTGGATAAACTGGATCGTATTGAAGATGTGGAAATTGAACGCCCGAATATGCGCATCAATTTCGCTGTGGAAAAGCAACCAGGGAAGATCATCTGTACATTAAAGCATGTCAGTAAAAGTTTCAAGGATGTAAATATTGTGGAGGACACCGGTGCGGAAATCGACCGGGGTGATAAGATCGCGCTGATTGGTGCGAACGGTAAAGGAAAATCTACGTTGCTGCGGATCATTGCCGGCGCAGAAACTTTTGAAGGCCAGCGTGAGTGGGGACATAACGTGGTAGAATCTTTTTATGCGCAGCACCAGTTGGAAGCGTTGAACCAGAACAATGATATTTTAGAAGAACTGAAAGATGCACGCAGTGGTAAGAACGATCTGGAGTTACGCAGTCTGCTCGGTGCGTTTTTATTCAGCGGTGATGCGGTTGATAAAAAAGTAAAGGTGTTGAGTGGTGGTGAGAAAGCGCGGGTGGCGTTGGCAAAAACCATTGCCAGCAAAGCCAACTTTTTAATGCTGGATGAACCGACGAATCACCTGGATATCCATTCGGTGGATTTGCTGGTGGAATCCTTGAATAAATATGAAGGCAGCCTGATCCTGGTGAGCCATGATCGGTATTTCATCAGCCGGATCGCGAATAAGATCTGGGAGATCGAAGACCATAAGATCCGGGAATTTAAAGGCACGTATGCCGAGTGGGAAGACTGGAAAGAACGTCGCGCCAAAGCGGATGCGGATGCGAAGAAGAACCAGAAGGCAGATGCAAAACCGGAGAAAGTGGAAGCAAAGCCCGTAGCCAAAGCAGCGCCACAGCCCGAAAATAAAGATGCGAAGAAAGAATTGCAAAAAATAAAAACGCAATTCAAACAACTCGAAGAAAAGGTGGCGAAACTGTTCCAGGCGAAACAAACCCTGGAAGCGTCTTTAAGTGCGCCGGAAATCTACAGCGATAAAACAAAATTTGTACAGGCAGAAATTAATTATAAGAAGGCCGTTGCTGAATGGGCAGATGCCAATTCCGAATATGAAAAGGTTTTTGAAAAAATGATTGAGCTGGAAGGATAAGATTTTTGATATCATTCAAAGCCGCTTTTACGAGCGGCTTTTTTGTGCCCGAAACTCACACCGCTGTGCCATGGTTGATGTCATAGAAGATGGCTGGCGCCCGACCGCTCAGGGGGAAGCGTTTTGGTATGGTCCTACTTTCCACATGCGTGAATCAACTTGCATGGAACCCGTTGGTCGGGAGACCAGACGGGGGCTGCCTTCGTGAATCCACTTGCATGGAACCCGTTGTTCGGGAGACCAGACGGGCGCGTTTCAGTCATTAAACAATTACTCGTCAGAAGACTTCTTCCCGAATGAAAAATTATGTGACAACCTGAAGACTAAAAAATTATAAGAGCCGCCTTTTACAAAATTGATATCATAACGTGCCTCGAGGTTAAATTGCACATCGCCGAGGTTGCCAAACAGGTAGCCGATACCGGGTGATATAAGAATGCCTTTAAGATCTTTATCTACTGTTTTCAACTCTGTCTGCGAATAATAACTGTGTGCGCCAAAAAGATTATAGCCGGCCTGCGGTTCCACGTACAAGCCCGTTGCTGAGCGACTGATTTTAAAACGGTAACCCAGTTTCAATGGCACTGTAAAGATTCCGAAACGGGAACCCTCCTTTTTTTCATTAATGATATTCGCACCAATTTCGGCTGTGATATCATCAATGTCATTAAAGGAATGTGCAACCTTCAGGGAACCTCCGTAACCCATGGCGAACTTCTTGCTGTCCTTGCCAACATATTTTACCAGCTGGATTTGCGCGTTGACCGTCAATGCAAGAAAAAAAGCAACAATTAAAAGAGCAGTAGTTTTCATAGTTATGGTATGTATTAAAAAAATAAAAAAAAATTAAAACAATTCCGTCTGGCCATTCGTATCCTCGACCTTTCTCTCCCACTCCATTTCCACGGATTTAGAATAATCTGTAAGCTTTGCCCCGACGGCTTTCCAGCCCATCACTTCCACCATATTGGCGACCTTAAATTTGGCTTTGTTCACCTGTGCACCACGGCCGCTGCGAACGTGCAGGATCGGTGATTCATCGGTTGTGACTGTTTCGAGGCGATTGTCTTTTCCTTCTTTGATGAAGAAGAACTTACTGTGTAGCGTGGTTGTTTCTATTTTGAAACGTTTGATATTAAATTGGAGTTTTTCATTGTCGAGGTAAACTGCCGTCACTGTTTTATCGGCATCATATTTCTCGAGCAATAATATTTTTTCATTATCGAAACGCTGCGTTAGCTCCTGATCGACGATCTCGTAATTGCCGTCGTTATATATCACCAGGATCCTGTCTTCCGCTTCAAACTTACCGAGGTACTCCCCTTTTTCTTCTGTATTCAGGCGGCCGAATTTACCATCGAACCAGAGCTTTTTCGCATCGAGGGTTGATCTTCCGGCTTCTTTAAATTTGACCGATTTGATCGGGTACTTCGTCACCTGGTTGCCAATACTACTGCGCCCTTTGATCTCCAGTTCTTCAAAATAAAATTCCAGTTCTTTTTTCTTCGCGCTGCAATTCGGGCTAAGGATGATCTTCACCACTTCGGCTTCACCGTTGGGATTGGTGCTGAAATAATGCACTTTACTTTTATCGCCGCTTTTGGTAAGATCGTATTCTTTATCCCTTGTGATACCGGTTACGTTGAAACGCTTGGCATAACTGAAAGCGGTCTTACCATCGAGGTAGATCATATTATAGGTCGTGCGTTCATCATTTTTCTGGAACACCGCGACATGGATGAGATCTTTACCGATAAAGGTTTTGTCCGAGACCTTGATCACTTTCATGATACCGGCTTTGGTGAAAGCAATGATATCATCGAGTTCTGAAACCTCTGTAATGAGTTCGTCTTTTTTCAGACCGGTGCCGATAAATCCATCGGCAAAGTTCGCGTACAATTTAATGTTCGCGATGGCAACAGATTTCGCCTGGATCACATCGAATTGTTTGATCTCTGTTTTGCGTTCACGGCCCTTGCCATATTTTTTCAGCAGGTTCTCGTAATAGCTCACGGCGTAATCCACGAGGTTCGCGATATCGTGTTTCACCGCTTTGATCTCGGTTTCAAGATTTTTTATTTGGGCATTCAGTTCGTCAATATCGAGACGATAGATCCGGCGCACCGGTTTTTCTGTCAGCTTTAAAATATCCTCGCGCGTGATCTCGCGTTTCAGTTGCTTTTTAAAAGGAAGGAAAGCTTTGTCGATCGCCTCGATCACCTTATCCCAGGTCTCGTGTTTTTTCTCGAGCTCCTTGTATATTTTCTCTTCGAAGAAGATCTTTTCCAGGGAAGTGTAATGCCATTTCTCCAGCAATTCTGCCAGCCTGATCTCCAGCTCCTTGCGCAATAATTCTTTCGTGTTATCCGCTGAAACCCTTAACAGTTCCGGCACGCCGAGGAACACCGGTTTTTTGTTCACGATCACGCAGGCGTTCGGCGAGATACTCACTTCGCAATCTGTAAATGCATATAGGGCATCGATGGTGATGTCGGGAGAAATGCCCGGCGCCAGTTCGATGATGATCTCCACGGCAGCCGCCGTATGATCCGTTACTTTTTTAATTTTAATTTTTCCCTGGTCGTTGGCTTTTACAATGCTTTCCATCAACTGCGTGGTGGTGACACCGTAAGGCACGTTGCGAATGACCAGTGTTTTTTTATCCTGCTCTTCAATATCAGAACGCACGCGGATTTTTCCCCCGCGTTTTCCTTCATTGTAGTTACTGGCATCCATCGTGCCGCCCGTTTGAAAATCAGGCAGTAGTTCAAACTTTTTTCCGCGGAGATATTTGATCGAGGCTTCGATCAGTTCACAAAAATTGTGTGGTAAAATTTTCGTCGCTAAACCCACCGCAATACCTTCTGCACCCTGCGCTAACAGTAAAGGAAATTTCATGGGCAAAGTCACCGGTTCATTTTTCCGGCCATCATAACTTAATTGCCAGTTGGTGGTTTTAGCATTGAAGGCAACCTCTAAGGCGAACTTGCTGAGGCGTGCTTCAATATACCTTGCCGCAGCAGCATCATCACCGGTACGCACATCTCCCCAGTTACCTTGCGTTTCTACCAAAATATCTTTCTGCCCAAGGTTCACCAGTGCATCACCGATACTCGCATCACCATGCGGATGGTATTGCATGCTTTGGCCGATGATGTTGGCCACTTTATTAAAACGGCCATCATCCATTTCCTTCATCGCATGTAAAATGCGGCGCTGTACAGGTTTCAGGCCATCCTCGATCGCCGGCACGGCGCGTTCCAATATTACATAACTCGCATAATCCAGGAACCAGGTCTTGTATTGCCCGCTCACGCCGGTATCGCTATGCGTATATTCTTCTTTAATTTTTTTCGACATGATATTTCAAAGTAAAAAGGCAAAATTTAAAAGTCAAAATTGGAGCGATCTTGCTGAAGCAGTCGCTATCTCAACTTCTAATTTTGTAACACTAAATATTAAATACTAAATCCGCAAGCATCTCTTGCATTGAAAACGTTCGCTTCCCGTTTCAACCAATCAACTCTAAACTATTCAACACTTTAACGCTCCCACCAAATTCCAAATTACTAATTCCACTCGACCACTTTTCAACCAATCAACCTGTCGACTATCGTCAATTCCCTCCCCCAATTCCTAATTACTAATTCCCCCCAATACTCTTCAACCAATCAACTAATCAACCATTCCACCAATCAACCATTCAACTCCCTACCCCAATTACTAATTCCTAATTCCCCCCAATACTCATCAACTAATCAACCAAAGAACTCCCTCCCCCAATTCCTAATTACAAATTCCCCCAATACTCTCCCTAATCAACTACCCGTTCCTTTCAACTTCACTTCAAAATCCTTCATATTCTCCAGCTTTCCCTGCACATCAAATAGCTCCTGCGCGATCATCACTTTCAATCGCCAGAGCAGGTACGCATCGCCGGTGGTATGTGTTGCCTTGCTTAAAAATTGCTGGATGATCTTGGAAGCTTTTTGCCAATCTGGTGTGATGAATTTCTTCAGTTCTGCATCATAAAAATCGTAGTCTTCCTGCACGAGTTTTTTTCCGCCTTCGAGGGTACGCACGCCTTTATTTTCATTGCAGAGTTTTGTCCATTCATCCGGATCTACTTCAAATTCACTCAGCGTGATCTCCCGCGCAAGTTTGCGGGCTTTTAAAAATTCTTTCGGCTGAATCTCCTGCAACCAGGAAGGATAAAAGATATTTCCTTTTTCATTGATGAACGGCAGGTTGTTCAGGTAAAGAATAAAAACTCTTCCCTGGAATTCCTTCATATAATTCAGCAACCAGTAATAGCCACTTACATCATGCTTGTTTTGCGCCGCCCAGATCCAGATGATCTCTTCCTCGTTCCTGCGCATCGTCCCTACCAGTTCCGCTGCAGTTTTGTAATCATCCACTTCGTTGCTGTTCAGCTTCGCTTCATAATCGCCACCACGCAGCACCTCTGCCCACCATTCTTTTCGGGCTTCAATGCCCTCTCCAACGTAAATATTTCCCAGCGGACCCACTGCGTAATCATCTTTGATTTGCACGACTTCCCCTGCCAGGGTTTCATCCAGGGCAATCGCTTCCTGCAACACTTTTATATCCGGTTCGTTAAAAACGATATGTATCATCTTCCTTGTTTAAAAATTATGAACGCTGTTTATTTTTGGAGCAGGTAATAGACGCAGGTAGTAAAAAAATTTCGTACGCCTGGTACCGCTTTAATAAAACCGTACTGCACTTTAGGTTTCCATCCAAATTTGTATTGGTAGATCGGGTTCACCAGGTAATGACGGTGATTCAGGATCCTGTATTTTGTCTGCAACGCGATCTTCTCAAAACGTTCGATCGATATGCCTGTTTGTTTGATCTCTTCCATCTCTGCCACATTTTCTTTCGCTGCGCCGAGGATCCATTTATAAACCGGCATCGGCAGCAAATGATAATAAGGGATTTTAGAAAGCCATTTGTTTTTCAATATTTGCTGGTGGCCACCCAGCGGCATTTGCCAGGGCGGGAAACCAAAAAATATCACGCCCCCAGGGCGCAGAAATTCCTGCATATAAGCCATCAGTTTTGGCTGGTCATGTATATGCTCGATCACATCTTTCAGGAGGATGATATCAAAAGCGCCGCCCAGCTCAGTCGCCGTTACATCATAAATATTTTTCGAGATAAAAGAAACTTTGCCCGCTGAAATATCCCCTGCGAGCCATTCCCGCGCATCTTCGAGCCTGACTTCGTCCAGCTCCACGCCAACGCCGATGCAGCCTTTGTTCAAAAATGCTTTCAACACTCCGCCTTCGCCGCAGCCGATCTCCAGCACGCGCATGCCTGCTTTTACCGGGAATTTTTCTTCGATAAAGGGCAGCACATACTCCTCTACATTGGCAATATTGAGCGCGAAATATTTTTTCTTATCCTTATGAAATTCAAACATGCTTATGCTTCTGTTACCACGTTATGTTCTACCAGGTCTACTTCTACCTTTAAATTATCAATGATGAAATCCTGGCGCTGCGGCGTATTTTTTCCCATGTAATATTCCAGCAGGTTTTGAATATGTTCGCCCTGTTCGGTGATCACCGGCTGTAATTTAATATCGGCGCTGATGAAGCGGGCAAATTCGCCCGGACTGATCTCCCCCAATCCTTTAAAGCGCGTGATCTCCGGTTTGGCACCAAGTTTTTTAATCGCTTCCTGCTTCTCCGTTTCGTTATAACAATAGATCGTTTCCTTTTTATCGCGCACGCGGAATAAGGGTGTTTCTAAAATATATACGTGCTGATTTTTCACCAGGTCGGGGAAGAATTGCAGGAAAAAGGTCATCAGCAATAAACGGATATGCATCCCGTCCACGTCAGCATCCGTTGCCACAACAATATTATTATAGCGCAGCCCTTCGTATCCTTCTTCAATATTTAGGGCATGTTGCAACAGGTTAAATTCTTCATTCTCATACACGACTTTTTTCGTGAGGCCGAAACAATTCAACGGCTTACCGCGCAGACTGAACACCGCCTGTGTATTCACATTGCGGGCTTTGGTGATCGATCCGCTCGCAGAATCACCTTCGGTAATAAAGATGGTGCTCTCCTTTTGCTTTTCGATGATCGTATCCTTATCTTTTCCTGTTGGTTCGTCGTTGTAATGAAATTTGCAATCGCGTAATTTTTTGTTGTGCAGATTAGCTTTTTTCGCACGTTCGTTGGCGAGTTTTTTAATACCTGCCAGTTCTTTGCGCTCGCGTTCATTTTGTTCGATGCGGCGCTTTAAAGCTTCTGCAGTTGCGGGATTTCGGTGCAGGAAATTATTCAGTTCTTTTCCTAAAAAATCACCGATGAAATTCTTCATGCTCGGTCCGCCTTCAAAAACCGTCTGGGAACCCAGTTTGGTTTTCGTCTGGCTTTCAAACACCGGCTCCTGTACGCGAACGGAGATCGCAGCACAGATACTCCCGCGGATATCGGCAGCGTCGTAATCTTTTTTATAAAACTCGCGGATCGTTTTTACATAGCCTTCCCGGAAGGCCGCCAGGTGCGTACCGCCCTGCGTGGTAAACTGCCCGTTCACAAAACTATAATATTCTTCACCATAGCTGGTTTCGTGCGTTACAGCCAGTTCAATATCTTCTGCCTTGAGGTGAATGATCGGGTAACGGATCTCATCTTCATTTGTCTTGCGTTGCAACAGGTCCAGCAATCCATTCTTACTCACATAACGTTTGCCATTCAGGTTCATCACCAGGCCGGCGTTCAGGTAACAATAATTCCAGAATTGATTGTCTAAATATTCCTGTACAAAATGAAAATTCTTAAAGATCGTATCATCAGGGATAAACGTCACGAACGTTCCGTTATCTTCTTTGGTTGCCGCTTCTTTATGTTCTTTGCTCAATACGCCGCGCTCAAACTCTGCTGTTTTCTCTTTCCCTTCGCGGTAGGCTGTTACCTTAAAATAATTACTCAGGGCATTCACCGCTTTCGTACCCACACCATTCAGTCCCACACTTTTCTGGAAGGCTTTGCTGTCGTATTTCGCACCGGTATTCATTTTGCTCACCACATCCACCACTTTTCCCAGCGGTATCCCGCGACCGTAATCGCGCACGGTGATAGTTTTGCCATCGATCTTTACATCCACATGCTTACCATGGCCCATGGTATGTTCATCGATACAGTTGTCAATCACTTCTTTTAATAACACGTAGATGCCATCGTCGGGGCTACTACCGTCACCGAGTTTACCGATGTACATACCCGGGCGCAGGCGGATATGCTCCTGCCAGTCGAGGCTCCGAATATTATCTTCCGTATAATCAAACAGGTTTTTCTCCGCCATAGTATTGTTTCCTTTTTGGTCCGGGCTGTGGTGCAGGGCTTGTCGTCGTTGCGTCGCACACTTGTACTTTCCTGCAGGCAGCAGCCGTTTCAGCGCTGCGAATATAGCAGAATGCTAGGATTTTTAGCATTATCCATTTTCCACACTGTTTTCAATTATGTGGGTAAGCCCGGAAGAGCGGCCCGTTGCATTTATTATAAAAAATAAATATCTTTCATCAGCACCATACATCAAACTATGAATGTAAAAATATTATTCGCTGAAGCCATGGCCGCATTGCTGCTCGTTTTCGGCTTCCGTTATAGCGAGGGACTGGCCACGGAAACCGTTTCCGCACGCAACGATTTCTCTTACCAGCAACGCAGGATCATTGCCTGTTCGCCCGACTGGCGTTCCATGGATACAGATAGCCTGGGCCAAACCATGACCGTTTTGCCCGGCTGGGGAACTTATCGCTGGAGTATCAATACCACCTCAGACAGCGCGCGTTTGTATTTCAACCAGGGCATCAATATGTATTATGCCTTTCATATCATTGAAGCCATGGCTTCTTTTAAAAAGGCAGCGCAATTTGACGACAATAACCCGATGATCTATTGGGCGCAGGCCCTGGCTTACGGACCGAATATCAATGATATGGGTTATGCAGCTGTTCCCGATGCATTGGCCGTTACAGCAAAGTCAGTCGCGCTATTAGCCAAAGCATCGGCGAAAGAAAAATTATTGATCAAAGCCATGCACCGACGCTATAGTGCAGATTCAACCATCAGCCGTGCGGTATTAAATAAGGCTTATGCCGAAGCGATGAAGCAGGCTTATGGAGCATACCCGCAGGACGCAGACATCAGCACCCTCTTCGCCGACGCTTTACTTGTACAACATCCATGGGATTACTGGCAGCATAACGGTAAGGCGCAGCCGTGGACAGGCGAAATTTTAGAAGTTCTGGAAAAGACGCTGGCGCTGCATCCGCAACATCCCGGCGCCAATCACTATTACATTCATGCGGTAGAAGCTTCGCCGGATCCTGGCCGCGGGTTACGGGCTGCCGACAGGTTGGGTGGGATGATGCCTTCTGTGTCGCATATGGTGCATATGCCTTCTCATATTTATATACGCACAGGAAATTATCAAAAGGGGATCGGCGTAAATGAAATGGCAGAAGCCGGGTTTGAAAAATATACGACACTGTATCCAGGCGTACAGGACGGGATGTTTTTGTACAAACTCCACAATATTCATATGCGGGCTGCCTGTGCACTGTTATTAGCAGACCCGGTGTATGCGTTAAAAGCCGCAACGGATTGCCAGGCCGTCATCGACACTTCTTTTCTAAGCTTCCCGCAGCCGTTGGGCAATATTGCGCAGTACTTATATATGACGCCCACGCTCGCGCATGTTCGTTTTAAACAATGGGATCAGCTCCTTGCCCTGCCTGCGATGTCGGATGTCCATGCGCTGGCGAGAGGATTAGAGGTCTGGGCGAAAGGCATGGCGTTCGCCAACAAAGGAAATATCCCGGAAGCGAAAATGATGCTGGCGTCATTAAAGAATATCGCGAGGCATGCAGATCTGCAGGTAGCAAATCCCCCATTCAATAAAGGAATTGACCAGGTAACAATTGCCCTGGATATTTTGGAAGGCACGATCGCGTCGAAGGACAAACAGCCAGCAGATGCCATTCGGTTTTTTGAAAAAGCGGTGAAGGATGAAGACGCGCTGATCTATAACGAGCCCCGGGACTGGCTCCTGCCCGCACGTCATTTTTTGGCGGAAGAACTGATCAATCAACACGCCTATTCCAGGGCAGAAAAAATCTTAAAAGAAGACCTGCTGATCAACCCGAATAATGCCGTGGCAATCGAAGAATTAAAGGCAGTAAAGGTTTCTCGCAAAGACGCAAATGGAAAAGTCAAAATGAAAAAGTAAAAAGTAAAACCTGGGGAATAGCATACCAAAAATCGGTTCAACAAATGTTTCAATAGCACCAATTTTTATTTGCGCATCTTTGTATTTTAGCGCCTTAGTGGCAAAAAAACTCCTGCAACTCTGTGTCAGACTCTGTGTACTCTGTGGTAAAAAAAACTTGGTGCTTCTTTGTGTTTTAGCGCCTTAGTGGCGAATAAAACTCTGTGTCGAACTCCTTTTCATCTGTGGTAAAATTTCTTTGTGCATCTTTGTTTCTTCGCGCCTTTGTGGCAAAAAAAAATATTCATGTCGATAAATAAAGATCCAATTCTAAAAGACGGCGATCGTTGCACCGTTATCGCTGGCACCCATAAAGGCAAATCAGGCTTGGTGCGCGATATTAACCTGAGCAAGACTCGTCATATCACGATTACGGTAGTCCAGGATAATGGGGTGCGCTTTAAAACGCTTGGTAGAAATGTACTGAAGCAACATTCACAATAAAAAGTCAAAAGGGAAAAAGTCAAACCTGGGGAATAGCTCCATATTGAACTCTGTGTCCGGTGTGGTTACCCTGCCTGGTGCATTGGTGTTTTTCGTGACTTCGTGGCGATACGCTGAGTCCACTGTGCTGAACCTTCCTGGTGGCGGGGCCGGCTGGTGAGTATTGTAAGTCCGCCCGACGATTTGTATCAGTGAAAAAATATCATTTAAGATCGCAAGCGTGGAACGGGGTACTGCGGATGTAATACTGCGCACTTTTAACTGGTGAGTTTCAAATATCCTGTTGACATTTGTGCAACTTTTTTTCGGGATAAAAAGTTGCACAGTTTTTTCTGCCAATTTTTTAAAGAAAATTTTATGTGCAATATTTTTTTGCGCAGGTTTTTGTGTTGTGGTATTTGATGTTTGCCGGCGGGTTGTGTTTGCGAACCCGTTGCCAAAAATACCCCCAACCCACCGGCGGGCCCGTAAGTTGAGTCGCCTTGTTTTTGTGAATAATCGCCAGGCAAATTTCGGGTTCGGGTTGCTGCGTAAAATAACCTGGCAGGAATATCGTGTGCCGGACCATGCTGACACCGCATGGCGAACGGCGCACGCTAAGAGGCTGATGACAAATCTGCATATCTGGATGGCGGGGTTCATAAAGCAAAGCAAGACAGATTTTTTTAAACGCTGTTCATTATGATCACAATTGATCACTTTTGATCTCTTTTGATCTCTTTTGATCTCTTTTGACTACCCTTGTCAGGATGGGAAGATCATTTTGGAGGGTTTAGCCTCGTCGATATGCAAAGCGCTGCTTATTGCCGGGCCTGTTGAAAGACCGGCTATTTATCTGAATGCGATGCCCGTCTGTATTAGTTGTGATTGCTAGCGAGTATTTTTTTGATAATAAACTTTTTAATCATCGTGATTGCCAGAAGTCATCCTGCAAGTTTACTTTAAGAAATGTCTTGATTTACAATGGTTCAGGTTGATTTGGCGAAATCGGAGATTGCGGCTATTTTAGTGTAAGCGGCCATACAATGACGACAGAATACAAAATTGATTTGCGACACCAGCTTAAGTCATTCAGAGAATGTTTGTATCTGCTCGCCTGGACAATAGGTGCCTTTATTATCGGAGTCTTTGTAGTCGATGACCAGGATTATAAGCCTTTACTAATTATTTGTCTTCTATTTTGGTTGGTGACCTGTGTGGGAATGGCTTTGCCCTTTCATATTAATTATCTAAAGGCAAATTGGAAGACAAAGCTTATCGTTGACAATAACTTGAAAAGCATTGAAATTATTCAATCTGGGAAAGTTTTTAGTTATGACGTTTCCCAGATACAAGTAACAAGATATATTCTGGGACATTATAGACCTGACCGAACTAAAAGCTGGACGCCAGTTCCTTTTGACTACTACGGTTTTTTGCAGGTAACTACCAATGACGATAAAGAATATTTTCTTACATCATTGATGCTTGACCCCTTTAATTCACCTTTGCCAATTCATCGAACAGAATATGAATTTCCTATTATTTGGAAACACTAACCACGGCCGCTTACATGGGTTTGCTGCTATGCTGGCTAACGGAATAACAATCAGCTGTTGTACTACTATCAACTAATGTCGGGCAGACGAATCCTGTTCAGCATTTGTTGTTATCTTCATCATTATTAATACTATTTGGCTTCGTTTGCCGGGCTTGACAATACAAAATACCAGCACAGCAGCAATACCTGTTCGTTAGCGGTAAGCTTATAAGCACTCCTTAAAATTGAACATCATGAAAAAGTCTTTCCTCTTTTTAACTCTTTGTTTAGTTAGCAGCATTATCACAGAAGCTCAAGTTGAGAACACTTCTTATATCAATAACTCAAATGAGAAAGTCCTCCAACTTTCTATTGATGTTCCTTTCGATAAAAAAGAAGTATGGGAATTCTTTACGCAAGATGCAAAGCTTTCTCAATGGATTGCTCCATTAGCACATATCGAATTAAAAAGTGGCGGATATATTATAACTAATTATGACAAAACAAAAACGCTTTCTGATAGCAGCTCAATAAAACTCGGAATCATTAGTTATTTGGAAAATGAGCTTCTAATTTTAAAAGTCAAACTCAATAATAATTTTTCCAAAAAAGTCAGAGACGAAGACGAAAATCTCCAGGAAATTATTCAATTTGTTTCAACCGGTCCTGGAAAAACAAAGATTATTTCTTCTATGATTGGTTGGGGGCAAGGAAAAGATTGGGAGAAGACTTATAACTTCTTTTTGAAAGGTAATGAGTGGACTTACAAGGAACTTTTGAAAATTTTGAAATAAAATTATCTGCAATCAAAAAGCCATAGCGCTAACAAAGCAGCGGCAACATGCGCGGCTTGACCATCTAACTTCAGCTGTAACTCACTATCATCTTTGGTTTGGGGCCTGACTCGTTCTAAGATACTTTTCATTAATTTCATAATCAGTTTCTTTTTCATCATTGTCACCGGGCACACGGATTTCAAAACCCACACATGCGGCAATACATACCGTTAAATGCAATTTTTCGACTCAACTTAAGGAGAATGCAAAATGAATAAAATATTACTTGCGTACCTTTTGTCCGCTTTTTTTATATTCCTGGGGCTCTATTGGTTAAGAGAGGCGTTTAGAAAAAAGTCGTTTTCAGAGAAGGTTAAAGACATTCATTACCCGCCATTAAAAAATTCTGATCAACCGATTGTTTTAATTTCTTTTGGAATTTTTTTTATCGTAGTAGGACTTATTTTGGTTTATATCGTCTCTGCGAGACCTTAGTTGAATGTTTAAAACCCCTGCCGCTAACATTGCACGCCGCAATTTGGGCGGACAGTTGAAACTTCAGTCACAGTCTCCCACTCAACTTTGGCTATTGGCCTGACCGATCATTTTTCCGACTGAGCAATGGGTACCAGCCTTGCTTTGGTGATCAGAGTAAAATTTCGTTTCTTTAATGAGCAGCGGTTAACGGGCACACTTAGCTTTGAATTCCCAAACCGACGGCAATGCACCAACGTTATGTGCAACTTAACAACATACCCTACATTTATGAAACTAACTACCCGACTCCTTGTTCTTTTTGTAGCCTCACTTTGCATTTACAGCTGTTCTAACAATGACACAAACAGTAAAGGAATGACTGAGACCAAACAACCTGAGTTTGCTGATAATGGCAAGACGGTTGACAGCTTAAAAAAAGTCTATAATTGCGAAAATATAGACTATGAAAATTGGGGTGATAAAAAAGCTGCAGACTCCTGCCTGACTGTTTGTTTAATAAACAGTTCCAAAGTTCCATCAGGGAACAACGCAGACGAAGAAGCCAACAAATTCACGGCAATGGCGTTGGCAATTAAGAAATCATTGGCAAAGCCGCAGAATTATAAATCGTTTTATCTGATTTTTGTCAAAAAAGAAAACGTCAACGGACAAGAGACTAAAGTTCATTCACCAGGTATGGAAATACCAAATGCAGAATTGTAAGCCGACCTTTCATTTATTGGCCTGAGTTCGTGCCGCTCCAATCCTCGCGCCACAGGCTCCTCTTAATATCCAGCCCTGCTTTGGTTTAGAAATTAAAATTTCGTTTCTTTAATCAGCAGCACCCAATTGGCGGACCTCGCCTTGCATCCCCAAACTGAGGGCGTGCACTAACGCCAGATATACAAGTATGACTACCCTAAAAAAAATAGTGAAGTGGACTTTGATCACTGGTGGAGCAGCAATGTTGCTGTATGTCGGACTTGTATTTTATGCAATTATGTCATTTTCTAGTGCGTTTGACGCCGATCACTCTACGGAAGAACTTATAGACAACTACGAGAAACGACAGACTCAAATCCTTGAACTAAAAAGCTATTTTAATTCCATCGTTCCAAGAGATAAGCAGATTGAAATAGAGTTCGGGAGTAACAAAAAGTTATTTCGGTTTGGGATCTCACCAATTGACACGGCGACTGGTGACATAGTGTACCCAATATTTCTGGAGTGGGATTTAAAAACAAACTCTGAACGAGTGGACTCAGTGATAAAGACAATTGGGTGGACACAGCAGACTATTAAGGAATTAAAGCAAAAGCTTGACCAGGCAGACTGTATTCAAATTGAAAGTGGTGAGCCCACAAAAATAGGCTGGCAACGAAGCGGAATGGGAATGTATTCTTATAATGTCTTTGATAAACCCATCCGCGACAGCCAGAAAAGTCGTTATAATGACAATTGCACTTATATTCTTTATAATGACAAATTGGTTTTAGAATATGGCGGTGGTGCAATAGGATCTCAATGTTTTCCGAGAATTAAGTAAATAGGAAAACATGCCACTTAATTCGGTTGACGAAAACTCGGCGAGACAACGCAGTATCAACTTTTATTTCGCAATGGTTCTTCAGTTTAAATTGGACGTTTTTACAATCTGCAAAATAATAAACAATCAACATTTATTTATACATTTAGCAACCGGTTCGTTCATACGGATTTCAAAGCCAGTTTTCGCTAAGCCTTAACGTTACATGCCATTAAAGCACACACCTCAATTTTCCAACTCTTCCACAATAGCTTTTGTTTTTTTAATCATGTTAAGCTGTAATTTACATGACAACAAAATTGCTAAAAATTGCCAGGCAGACGTTTCAAGTGAAATTGAATGGAAAGTTTTAGATACTATTTCACATCTGCCCGAGGTTATTGCGCGGGCGAAATATATCGATTCGATCACCAGCCCCGGGCGTTCTCCTCTTAATATCCAGCCTTGCTTTGGTTAAGAAAGTAAAATTCCGTTTCTTTAATGAGCAGCAGTAGTAGTGAGCAGGCATCATTGAATTCCTAAACTGAATCGCATGCACCAACCTTTTGCGGCAACCCCGATAGCCTAATCAATTGTATGAACTTTCATTTGACTATTAATCAAATCGCGGCAAAACGAATTATAAGAACTGGCTTGTATTATGCCTTATCTTTTTCCATTTCCTGGTTATTAGACCGCCAATCACCTGGTGGCCCTTGTACACCTGGGTTAGGTTTGCTTTTCTTTTTCATGTCGATGCTGATTAGCTTTGTATTGATGTTGATCAGCGTTTATCGAATATTTGAAGGTGACAAGACTTACCTATATTCATTAGTCATTCACTTGTTCGTTTGGACAATATTTCTGGTTCGATAGTAACTCCTTATGGTCAGGTTTAAATCTCGCGAACTAATTGAATGTACAACGCTCAACATTGCATGCCGCAACTTGCAGAGACGGTTGAAACATCATCAACAGCTTCCTACTTTACTATAGTTACTGCTCGGAACGTTTAAAGTTTAACCTGGGCGGCCACTCCCTGGTGCCAATGCTCGCCTTGGTTTAGAAATAAAAATTTCGTTTCTTTAATTAGCAGCAGTGAATAGGCAGTTCATCAACAATTCCTGAACTGACGGCCTGCACCAACGTTTGCTGCAGTTGATTAAAGCACTTTAATTTTATTCGCTCTAATACTATAAATCGTGCGAAACTTTTTCCTGCCCATAATGATTTCTTTTCTGCTCCAGGTTTCCTTTGGGCAGTCCGCAATAAAAGTTACCCTCTTAGGCACGGGAACTCCTCAGCCACTGATGGAGCGCTTCGGGCCAGGTATCCTTGTGCAGGCAGGTGGTAAAACTTTATTATTTGACGCAGGGCGCGGTTGCTTACAGCGATTGCGCCAGCTACAGGTAACGTATGACACGCTTGATGCATTGTTTTTAACACACTTACATTCAGATCATATTGTCGGATTACCTGATCTATGGCTTACCGGCTGGCTAATCTCAAAACGCAATCATCCTTTAGCTGTCTTCGGACCAAAAGGGTCTAAACACATGACTGATTTTCTCCAAAAAGCTTATGCGTTTGATATTAACATGCGAATGGAAGATGATAAGGCTCCTGAAGAAGGTGGTAAGTTAAAGACTACTGATATAAAAGAAGGTGTGGTTTACGAAAGGAATGGAGTTAAAGTTATTGCATTCCTGGTAGATCATTATCCTATTGTTCCTGCGTTTGGTTATAGAATAGAATATGCAGGGCATTCTGTTGTACTCTCGGGAGATACACGCTATTCAGAGAACTTAATCAAATACGCAAAAGGTACAGATCTATTAGTGCATGAAGTTGTCATTGCGCCTGACACACTAAAGAAGACAGATCCTAAGTATAATGTGCTAGCACACCACACAACTCCCGAACAGGCCTGTAAAGTCTTTAACGCAGTTAAGCCCACACTTGCTGTTTATTCGCATATTGTAAGGCTTTACGAATGTAATACGGACGAAATCGTTAAACGAACAAAAGAAAATTATTCAGGCCCTTTTGCATTAGGGGAAGATTTAATGATGTTCTTTATTGGAGATAGCGTAACTATGAAGGCCTGGAGTGAAAAATAACTTCGGCTAACACTGGGTGGTGGTTATTGATGCTCCATGTTGTTGTCCTCAACTAAGATGATCGTGGCTAAAGGGGCAACTCATGAACAATTCCTAAACTGACGTCGTGCACCAACGTTGTATACAAATGGAGCATTCATATTTTTCGCAGCAATGAACAGCAGAATACTCTTTTATTTAATTTCCTTCCTGATTGCGATAGTTGCTGGTCTTAACAATGGATTCTCTGACTCGCATACTGCTCCGCTTCCCTTACTGGTTGAGTTTATCGCAGTGTTGATCGGATTAATTTGGTTAGTACTTGATGTATTTAAACTCGGAATCAGGAACAACATGTTTTTGATCCATTTGGTTGGCTTGTTTTGCAATGTTCTGGTGATAGGATATATCTTTTCGTTTTTGCCAAAGCGAGGATTGGAGTTTTTTACCTGAGAACCTATTTGCAAAACTGCATACCACATTTCACGCCGCTATTTGGGCAGAATTTTTACTTCAGCAACTACCTCCTGGTCCGCTATTGGGAGAACCGTTCATGAATCCGCTCGTGCATTTTATCTATTCTTTCTGTGCGGCGGCCGCTTTGGTTAAGAAAATAAAATTTTGTTTCTTTAATGAGCAGCATGGGCAGACATTTCTTTGAATTCCCAAACTGACGGCCTGCACCAATGTTACACCCAATAATTCGCTGCATTTTTTAAATGACAGAATTTTTAAGAGATATAAAACCTGAAGAGTTACATTTTATTATCGGCCTGATCGATTTATCAAGCAGGCCAAATTTAAAAAACACGATTCCTGACCAGGTGATAGAATTAGATGATGGGGAAATGGGCAGCATTCAATTCGATCTGACAAAAACCAAGAGGCGTTCATATGATATAATTGATGTCGAATACATAGATGAAGATGGAACTCTTGTGTTAATTGAATTGACGGTTGATGAGGAAGGGAATCTGTTTGACTTAGATTTTTGGAAGACTGACTTTAGTAAACTTCGCCGATATCCAATAATAGAAAAAGTCACCAAATCTGTCGATCAGTTCTACTGCGCGTAGCATAGGATTGCCGCAATTTGAGCAGTCAGTTGAAACTTCAGCAACACTCTTCTACTCAACGCTAGCTATTGGCCTGGCCGTTCATTTATCTCCCCAGCAATTGGGTACATACTTAGCACCCCGCCTTGCTTTGGTTTAGAAAGTAAAATTTCGTTTCTTTAATGAGCAGCAGTAAATAGGCAGCTCATCAACAATTCCTAAACTGACGGCCTGCACCACCGTTAGCTGCCGTTATCCACCTGCTTGCAATATCATTACTATTCTATCATTTTAAACCCGAGTGGAGACACAGATTTCGACAGCAACTCAGAACAAAGTCCTTTTGGCAAAGTCAAGTATTTTGCCATTAATATATCTATCTCTTATTACGGCAAATTTTACATTGCAATACATTAGATATTCCCCGGGACTTAGGGGCCTTTATAATGCAAGCCATTTCATTTTCATTTTATCACAGTTTTGCGTCTATTTCGCATGCATTATCTCAACATATAAAGTTTTGATGTATAATATACATCAGCACCTGCTTGTTTTAAGCCTTGCAATTCTACTTCGCCTATCACCGTTGATCTACATTATTTTTAAGATGATGACCTCGTTTTAAGGACGCTTTCATTGCACGCCGCATTTTGGTTAGAATGTTGAAACCTTGCCAACATTCTCCTACTCGGCTATTGGCCGAACCGTTCATTAGTCCTCCCTTGAATTTAGCCATGCTCTCTGTGCGAAGGCCGCCTTGGTTAAGAAAGTAAAAATTCGTTCCTTTAATGGGCAGCAGCAGAGGGCAGATATAACTTTAAATTCCCAAACTGACGAAAAGCACCAATGATAGCGGCTATTTGTTCACAATTGATCTTATGTCGAGGCTTGATTTTTAAAAGATATCAATGAATAAGTATTCGTGGGAAGTTTATGCTGAGCTAACTAAATCTTTTCCAGACCTCAGAAATTTGGTTTCAACAGAAGGTGAGCTTCTGATTGTTGACAAACCTTCTGGCAGTCAGGGAAATATTGGAGGTGTTGTGATCCAAACTACAGAGGACAATGATCTATGGGTTAGAGTATATGCAGGTAATTCCGCTTATTGTGTTGATGATACGAAAGAGCTGATCTCCATTTTGGAAGGCCTTTTTACAGATCAGGTTTTATGGGTGGTCGCTTATTATAATTCTGAGTGGCATGAAACCACTCTTATACAAAATAAAGCGCAACTTAAAATCGAGGCAGATATAGTTTACAATATTTATTCCTGGAGTGGACGATTAGATGAGGTCATTGTAAAAGAATAAAGGAAAATCGCAAACATTACACCCCACAAGGGAGAAAGTGTTTTCTAAGAACGGTCGGGGGTTGAAAGCTGCGACTGAACTCACAGCAGTCCACCAACGTTTTGCGCAACCTAACGGCAGCCAATTCCATATGAAAATATTTAAGAAAAAAGAACAAGGGATTAAGGTTTCATCTAATTTCAGGGGTAACGTTAGAAAAGCGATATCCATTATTCTACTTGCGCCTGAGTCGGCTACAGATAAGGATATTCTAGAACTATTTGAGCAGAAAGGCATTGCTCGCGCTGATTCTATTGAATTACTTATTTTCCTTCCAATAGCATTTTTGAGGAAACTATTTGACGTTTTGAAATGGCATGAATCTTACTTAGAATTGGATCATCAAAACAATCAGGTTGAAAAAAAATTTACAGACTCAGTATCTTTTCAAATAGTATGGCAGGAGACTGAAAAATACTTTCAACATTTACCCATATCAAAAGAAGTCATGAAAATAGCCGCAAGGAGTGCAGAGTTTAATGTGATAAATGACTTATTACTGCAAAATCCTGAGACAAAAGCTGAAGATATTGTGCTGTCAAAACTTTTTATCGTTCGCTAACTGGTTTGGATTTTAAACTTCAACAGTTAAACATTTTATACTTCAGTTCGGGCGTAACGTTTTTCAATTTGGCATTTGCCATTAATCCTGTATTTTAGTCTTTCAATCAACTGTTGTGCCCGGTTGAACATTTACAAGCCTTATCAAAACTTCTCCATGGACAGAACCTCCATATCAGCATTAAAACTTGCAGGCGTTACTGCGGCCATTTTTGTGCTCATTAGTTTATCACTGTCCGGTAATTCTCCCGATCTACACATCCATGACAGCTATTTTGTTATGGGTTCAGCAACGAAGCTGACTTTATTCGTCGTCTTTTCCGCGTTTATAGGTAGCTTAATTGTATCCGTCTTTACCAAATTCAGGAACAAGTTGTATACAAGAAGCCTGATATTTTCCACGCTCCTGCTTATTTCATCCGGGATATATATCTTCTCGCTCTTTGCAAAACCGCATTAAAACTGCAGGGCAGCCGGACAGTAACCGGCGGAAACTTCATCAATGCCCGCATTGCATAAATGCAGCAACGTTACACCCCATATTCAATACCCTTACAATGATAAAATACTTTTTTCTTCTGCTGACTTTCCTGGTTTTAGCTGTTTCAAAATCAACAGCGCAGGCAGATTTACAATTTGATAAACGGTTTGTTGAAAGTGAAGACCGCTGGATCGCGTTCCAAATGAATAAAGACAGCTCCTACCCCTTTGGCTTTATTTACATCGACGCACAGGCGGGTTTGACTTTCAACTATGAGGGCGTTTTCAACATCACCGAATCGGGAGCGTTTGTTCCAAAAAAAATGGATAGTGCTAACGTAAAAATCAGGCTTCAACCTAATAATGTTCGTGTCGCTTTTATTCCAAACGATAAATTCAATGAACTTAACATACGGGCGGTTCCTGAATGGTTAAGATTTTATAAAGCTGATACGGCATCGGTGGAGAGGTTGTATCGATGGGGCTTTATGTACAACGGCTGGAATGAATGTGCAAAAGCTTTGACTTTTTTGGAAAGAGCTGAAAAATTGAATCCTGGTTATAAGGGGCTCGCGGTGGAACTTTCTTTTTCCTACAACTGTTTACAACAATACGATAAAGCCAGATCGATTTTGGAGGAAGCCATTAAAACAAACCCCAACGATGCATATGTGAACAAAGAATACATTTACACACTCGTCAACGCTAAAAATATTGACCAGGCCATTATGCAATTCGAAAAATCTTTAAAAACTTTAAAGGACGATCAATATCATGCAGAAAACAGTTTTAATATCCTGGGATATTTTTACAAGCAACAGGATAAAGCAAACTTTAATAAATGGTATGACATCCTGAAGGAACAACCTGGCAGCAGTAAAATGATGAAGCAATATGCTGATGATATGAAAGCAGGTATCAATAAATAATACGACGTCTTGACATCCTTGGAAACATAATCGTCCTGGGAATTTCATTCAACTCCTGTCCCCTATCCTTTTCCATAAAACCGGCTAACACCTGATTAAAACATTTTGCTAGACAAACATTCGTTTTCATAACTTAGTTGCGTGGTCCGGCGCACGGAATACTTTATCCCGTACTTCAACACGCCGCCACGTTTAACACCCGACCCAAAACTTTTAAACTGCAAAACAAAAACATCGTATGCTTACAGAACAAACCGCCATTCCCGATTTAGTTGCATCTGAAACCTACCTGGTTAGAGCGACAACCGGGAAACGTTTCGCCAACTATATTATTGACCTGATCGTTTTCTACCTTTTGTTGTTCTTATTTGGAATTATTATCGCTTTAGCTGCGCCGTCCGTTATCGACGGAATTCCAGATGATCCCGGGTTTGGTTTATTCGACCGGTTATTGGCCATTTTCTTTTATGGTGTTTATATGGGTATCGTAGAAGCTGTTTTTAAAGGAAAATCAATCGGAAAACTTATTACCGGAACCAAGGCCGTAAACCTTGACGGAAGCCAGATTTCTTCGCGTACCGCTTTTGGCAGAGGTTTAAGTAAAGCCGTTCCCTTCTGTGCATTCAGTGCGCTGGGTACTCCCTGTATTCCCTGGCAGGATAAATGGACAGATACCATGGTGATAGATGAAAAACAATCAATGATTCATTCAGGCACTCTTTAAAGGCAGCGCCTCACCGGCTGTTATACAATACGATCAGGCTAAAAAAGTGCGTATCTCCTTGCAGACAACATTGGTTTTTTGCGCTGCACTTTGCTGAAGTAATTCCCCGTACGGCCATGGGTTAACTGCAATAAGCATCTGCTATGCCATACAAATTTAAACAAGGGGGAATCGTAACCGAAACCGGAGCACGCGAGCTCCCTTTTCCATTGTCGAAAGCGGTAATGGTGGATCTGCTAACAAAACTGATAAATGAGTCGGCAAATTTTTCACATCATGATTTCATGGCCTGGGCCATTAAACAGCATGACTACATTTTGGTGAATGGTCATATGGAAGCCAGGTCGGCCGGCGTTGACGAATCATTATTAGAGGTGTTGGCTGAAATGGATACCGAATGGGATTTGCATTTGCTGGACACTTATTCCTATAACGAATTGCAGACGCTGGATCTGTCAACAGTCGGAATTCCAAAGTCCTGGTTTATTCGGTGGCTTAAAAACCTCCCTTAAATAGTAATCACCTGTATTTTGGAAACCCGCAACATGCGCTGGCCGCTTTGGTGAACAAAGTAAAATTTCGTTACTTTAATAAGCAAGAGTAAGTAGGCACAAATCGCTTTCCCCGAGGGTTCGGGGCCAAACTGCGTAAATGCTCAACGTTAGTTTAAATTGCCGGCTCCTTTTTAATTCGTAAAACCTAACATGTTATGACACTACTATTATCAATGCCCGGGGGATCTGAATGGTTAATTTTAATACTGATGTTTAGTATGAGTCTTTTAGTTCCCGCTTTGGCTATTTATTTTTACTTAAAAAGCAGGAGCCTGGGTAGAGAGCTTGATAGGATAACTCAGGAAAAAGACTTGTTGTTAGCCAAACTGATGGACAAAATTGGTTAATGGCCTGCTCTAAAACTCAGCAAAGGTCATAGCAATGGGGGCAGCTAGTTGACATTTCGGTAACAGTCATCTACTCCATTATTTCTCAAAAGCCGCTGCTGAAGCATCGGGACAACACTCATGGCCTGCATCCACTGTTAAGGTCAATGATGCCAGGACCTAAAACATAATCATGCAGAAATTAATATTCTTAATAGTATATTTTATTATTTCGTATTCAGCTCAAGCCCAGTTAACGCTGAAAGATTTTAAACTATGTCTCGACAACGCTAAATGTACAGATACAGTGTTGCTTATGACAAAGGATGAACTTTTAAGCAGCAAACAGATCATTCCAAATTATTCCTGGTTCACGATTGACTCGGCAGTCGTATACGTTGGCGAAGGCAATTATAGCAGCGAGATGATCATTGTAAATTTGCCCACAAGTCAGTTCAACGGGGAAACGAGAAAAATATTTAAAAGATTAAAAAGCGGTGACTCGGTGGCTGTCGCTGTACGGGGACACAATAAGCAAAACTCACCGGTTGATTGGGGGACTTTATTTATCAAAATTATTGAAAAGCGCAACTGATTCTTTTCTGCATCATCTGATAGCAGTTGCTAAAAGCGTTTAATGAAAGCCTACATGAAAACACCCTATCTCCTGGTAGCAGTAACTACGAGCCTGTTCTTTGCAACGAGCTCTTGTAAAAGAACAAAAAAATTATTCTTCGAGAACCCGTTAGCAGTTTCCACGACCGAGGCCGCGAACATTCCATTTGAACTGTTGACAAAAGACATAAGTCATTACCAGGGCAGATTTGTTGAAACTGAAGGAATTTTTCATTGGAGTTTAGAAGAGTGTTCACTTAGCGCAGTGGTTTCCTCCGATAGACCAAATATGTTTTGGCTTAGTTTGGGTGAAGGGTTGAATATTGATTTGGCGTCGTTTGAAAAAATGGACGGGGAGCACATCATTTTAAGAGGGAAGATCGACACGGCTTCGAAAGGTCAACTGAGTCAATATCTTGCTAGGATTAAACAGGTATACTATTGGAAAGTGTTATAACAAATAGGTTCGGGACCAAACTTACGGCTACACGGTAGCGTTACCTGCCGCCATTCAAACCCTGTTAATGATTGCTTATCATCGCAATATACAATTCAAATTATTGGTCCGGCGGATAGCTTTTGTGCTGCTTGCAGGATTGATTGTTCATTTGTTTAATGGGAATCTAACGGACTATGCCATTACATTATCCCTGGTTGTCCTCACGCTTTCCTTTTTCCCCGTAACATCCCTCACTGTGAACGCCGATCATATTGACATAAAAAAATACTACCTCTTTGGATTTTTGCCGCTCACCAGAACGCTACACACAAAAGACATCCTGGGTATTTCCTCGTTTGAGTTGCAACTCGAATCGGATACCGATGCTCATTACCCTGCATCTGGCTGCCTGATCAGCATCGCCTTGATCTTTCTTCCAAAGCCAACACTAAAAATCGCCATGTTCACGATACAGTATTTAAATAAAAATGGAGCTATTCGAAAAACCAGGGAAAAGCTCACCGTAAGTGAATATCATTTGATCCAGGATATCATTACACAGCAAACTGCGCACAGCAGCATCGAACAAAAGCCCGACAGTACTTTAAAGCAGCCAACGGATGCGCCAGACTACGACAACAATAATGACGATTAAATTGACCATATTGATGAGCCTGGTACTAGCTAATACTGGTTTCGCACAGTCGCAGAACAGCATGCTACAACAGAGGTCAATCACCGAGTTAAAAAAATATTTCTCCCCGGCGATAATTTCCAAACTCAGCTGCCAGCTTTTCACACTTAGAGGCAAGGAACATGATGATCAAACTACGGGCTATGCATGTGATGCCCTGATAGATAGCAACTTGCTCCATGCCTTTTACGCCTTTCAGTACCGGTTCTTTTCAACGCAGTTGGAGGACTCGGTGTACTTTGTTGTTGCACTTGATGCCGGATCGATCAAGGAAAATGCAAGGATCGTGCATCGGATACCCGAATGCGTCAGGAAAGACAGCTCTTGCAAACTGGTAACGCGGGCTAAAGCAATTTCGATCGTGTTACAAAAGGGATATTTGCCGGAAGACGGTAACTTAATATCGATGGAAAAAAATAAGTTAGACGACCAGTTTTACTGGCTTATCCCGGCGGTCAAAATTGCCCGGCGCCCAACCTATACCCGCTTTAAAACTTTTTATCTAAACATTGTAACAGGGCAACTGATTCCGGATTCAAAATTTAAGTACTACTGGTAAGCGTCACAATGTATGGAATCACCAGCCTGGTTTTCAAGAGCATATCGGCGATGGAATACAAAAACATACATTTGAGTCATTTGACACGGCAAAACCGTTTCGGCCAGAACTACCATTGATCATTTTATATCTTTCCATGAAAGTTGCAGACCAGAAAAAATCCTCTAAGTACGCACTCCTGTCTTCGATACTTAGCATCAGTTGTGTCATCGGAGTATTGATCTTCAATTATAACCTGGCCCAGACTTATCTCGTCAGCACGGGTAAAACAAGAGCGATGTTTGGTATTATGGAATTGGGCAGGTTATACATAAAGTTATATTTCATTCCCCCGGCATTGCTGGCGGTCATTTTTTCAATTGTTTCGATAAAGCGAAACGAGCTAAAATGGATGTCTTGTGCGGCCATTCTATTGGCGGTAATATCCATTGCTTCATTCTTTATCAGGTTCTGGAAGTTCATGATATAAACCTTACGATAGCTTTCTATTGAAAATATTTGCCTGATCCAAAAAATATTATCGAACTTACCCGTAAAATTTTGTAACCGCCGTATCTCATGAGCAAGAAGGATTTTTTTGATGTCCTGGACATTTGCGCTGAACTCGTTGGATGGCTTTTCATCGCCTGTTCTATTGCTTTCTTTGCAGGGTTACTGGCGTTTTTTATCAGTACACTATTTGGGGAACACTTGGGGTTTATCATCGGGTGTATCATTTTTGGCATCGGAATCCTGGGCGGAATTATTTATGCATCCCGTATTTTTAAAACAACTGGCACGATACGTTTTCTTTCCAACAGTTCCTGGAGAAATAGTAATGACAACATGAATGATTGATACAGGGCGATCCATTTTTCGGTTTAAAAATACATTTATGAAAACTCACCTGTTTCTAGTTTTATTGCTGTGCAGGTTTTCAGGGTTCGGACAATCATCCTGGAGCCCTGTAGCTCCGGTAAACAGTCAGCTGTTACCCCATTTTTCCACCAGCATTGACAGCATCGTCTATTCTAATGAATCGTTGAAAGGAAAGGTCGTTTACATTAATTTCTGGTACGCAGCCTGTCCGCCCTGTATGGCCGAATTTGATGCGTTAAATGACCTGTACAAAAAGATAAAGGATAAAAAAAACCTTGTCTTCTTATCCATGACGTTCGAACCTTCCGACGTTATCGCGATGCTGGTTGAAAAATTTAAAATTCGTTATCCTATACTCTCCTTCCCGGATGCAGAACTTAAAAAATTGAATTTCGGAAAAGGTTTTCCAACCAGCCTGGTCATTGATGCTGAAGGAAAAGTTGTGTACGTGAGAACAGGTGGAAGCAGTGATAAAAAAGAGGCACGAAAGCTTATTATGAAGGAGATCTATCCGGCAATTTTAAAAAATCTATGACCTTTATAAACAGGAAATAGCTGAACTTAGCCTTTCATAAAAACCCAGGGATCAGTAACGCCGGCAAGGTTTCACCCGGGCTTAGTTTGCCCATGGTTCCAGATTAACTAAAATGAACACAACTATTTTATTCAACGTTTCTAAAAAATGGAATCTGTGAAACTTCGCCTGATTATTTGCTTCCTATTTGCCTGGATCTGCGGGTGTAAACAGCGCGAGGCTCCTTATGTGGTTATGGAGCGCAGGTTCAACCTGTTTAAACCGGAGCTGAAGAAAATGGTATCGCTGCTAAATGAGCCAAAGAACAGGAACTATTCTTACGAAAGCCCCTTAACAAATACGGAAGCGTTTGATGCAACTATTTCTAAGAAATTAAAATCCATCGGAATCACAGCTGTGTCAAGGCAATTTGCCCGCGTACCAAAAGATTCACCGCAGATCTATATTTTTATTACCAACTGGGTAGTTGGGGATTCTGTTTCCATTGTATATGATCCTCCAGACTCATTATATACCCAGAAAGGATCTTACAGAAAAGACGCAAACGGTAATGAAGTTTGGGGGCTTGGTGACAGATGGCAAATCAGTAAGATCATAAAATATTTAAGATAGCGGTCATCAATCACTGCGAACACATCCTTGTAATTTTTAAAAACAATCCGCCCAAAATGAACATGAAAACTTTATGCTTCCTCATCATCGCTGTTTGCTTCTGCCAGTCTTCCATCGGGCAGTCGCTGGACAGGGACCTGTATCTGAAACTTTTAAAAGCCGATAGCAGCCAGTTTATCCGTTACACGAAAGACCTGGGTTTTGAGATCACGATAACCCCTGCAGCTTTATACGCCAGGTCTGCCCACTTTCGGTTTGAAAAGCCATTGCTGATGAAGACATTCGGCTGGAAAACATTATTGGTCGTTTCGTCGAAAGACAAGGCCAATAATAAGGTCATTTATCAAAAGGCAAGAAGACTTAAACGGCACAAGGAATCCCTGGTTCATAAAAAATATCTATACGTGGAATCCCAAATGAACATGCAGGCAACGGATGAAACCTGGTATACCGTGCGTGTGCTCAGGAGTTAACTGGCAACCAGGTTAACAGTCACGAGTGCGGTTCTATTTCCTCCCGAGTGTTGACTTAATCCAGCCTATTTTAAGAATGTTATCCCGGTGGCGACCTGGAGAAAAACCGTCGTTAGCAACCGGGCGAAAGCAATATCAGTGTGGAAAAAGGCCCCCTCTTCCTTCCATTGTTTTCGATATTTTTGTTTAAAACACCCTTATGAAATCAGGCCCGATCGTAATTATCGAAGACGACGCAGATGACAAGAGCATTTTAGAATCCGTTTTGGTTGAACTCAACGTAACCAATAAGCTGGTCTGGTTTAACAACTGTCCTGATGCCTTCCACTATTTGAAAACAACTTCCGAACAGCCCTTCCTGATCCTCAGCGATGTAAATCTACCCGGACAAAAAGGAATCAGTTTTAAAAAGCAAGTCGATGAGGATCCGGAACTAAGAAAAAAAAGTATCCCGTTCGTTTTTTATTCTACGGCTGCAGAACAGAAAACCGTAAACGAAGCTTATACAGAGATGACCGTGCAGGGCTATTTTCAAAAGAAGAGCGACTACGGGGAAATCAAGCAGGATATCAAACTCATCATTGATTACTGGTTAGCCTGCAAACATCCGAATGTTAAATAACTGGCTTCACGGGAATCTCCCAACCACAGGGAAAGTAGTTTTTGACAATGGTATGCACATCAAGCCATGTTTTTCTGCAATACAATAGAAAGAAATTCCTTCCTGCTTATTCGCTTTTACCCGGAGAACAGCCGATTTTTTCCCGCGTTGACCTTCCTTTTGAGTTGCCGAGATACCGGGAGAAAAAAAATGCGCGCGTCGATTTGGCGACCCGTGATCACGTACCAACCTAGGGGGTACCATTTTAAATGGTACAAAGATATTGGTACAGAAATACTTCGTAAATATTTACGCTATTTTCAGGAATAAACGCCCTTTTTTAGCCTGTTTAAAGCGTTACACTGCCGTTTTTAGAAGATTAAGCGGAGTTATATTCCGTGATCACTGCTCAATATTGAATATAAAACTGCTCGTTTTAGGTGCAAAACCGGCACCATTTTGTGGCAAAAGCTGCCTGAAATTCGGCTATTTTTTCCTGTTTATTTGTCCAATATCTGTCCAACCTTTCTTGGTTTTTCCGCAATCTTTTGTTTCTTTAACGTGGTAACGCCATTCAGGCGCTGCAGTTGGTCTTCGTTCCTGGTATCAACAACAAATTCCTTTCAGATGAGAAAAATCATTTCATTTATGCATATTTCCCTCGACGGATTCGTTGCAGGACCGAACGGGGAAATGAACTGGATAAAAGTGGATGAAGAGCTTTTCGCACATGTTGGCAAACGGATCAGCCAGGGCGATGCGGCAATGTACGGCCGGGTCACCTACGAGATGATGGAAGGCTACTGGCCAACCGCTGCCGACCAGCCCGGTGCCAGCACGCATGATATCGAACATTCGAAATGGTATAAAGACGTACTCAAAATCGTGTTGTCAACCAGTATGAAAGACCTGGAATTACCTAATACCGAAATCATCAGTGAAGACATTTCCCAGCGAATCAACGCGATAAAACAATCCTCCGATAGTAAGGAAGACATCCTGCTTTTTGGCAGCCCCACAGCCATGCATTCCCTGATGCAATCAGGATTGATTGACGGCTATTGGTTATTCGTGAACCCTGTTATTCTTGGAAAAGGCATTCCATTATTTAATGGCAAACAGGCACAGGTAAACCTTAAATTAATCAGCAGCCAACAGTTTACTAATGGTGTAACGGAACTGAATTATATCGTAGAGAAAGAGAGCGCATAACATGCACCGAACATATTCATCCCCCCAGAAAGGTAAACTTCATGGTTTTTTAATAACAAGCAAATGAATGTACAGGATCAGATAAAAGCCTATATCCATAGCCAGGCCGAAGGGAAACGGGCAGACCTGCAGGCCCTGCACAACCTCGTATTAAAACAGTACCCGAAAATAAAATGCTGGTTTCTCGATGGTAAGAACAGCGAAGGAAAAGTCGTTTCGAATCCCAATATCGGCTACGGATCTTACCTTATCAGGTATGCCGACGGAACGACAAAGGAATTTTACCAGGTCGGGCTGAGTGCCAACACGACGGGCATTTCGGTGTACATCATGGGCATTGCCGATAAACAATACCTGGCTAACGCTTACGGGAAAACGCTGGGGAAAGCCACCGTAACCGGGTACTGTATTAAGTTCCGGCAGCTTGGCGATATTAACCTTCAAGTGTTGCAGCAGACGATGCAATTTGGATTCGATTACCAGCAAAAAGCCTGACGGGAACTAACATCATCAGCAACCACTGGACGGCCTTGAAAACCCTGCTGGCTCCTCACGGCAATGATTAGCCTGAAGCATCAGCGATTTGGCTTAATCCAACCGGAAAGAAATCTTACAAACACAGCCGTAAGTACTCACCTTGCCATCTTTCACATGAGCTTTGATGTCTTTTACATACACAGAATCAATATTCCGCACAGTTTTAGAGGCCTCGGCAACGGCCTGCTGGATGGCATCTTCAATACTTGTTGCTGAAGAGGAGATCACTTCAATTACTTTTACGATGGGCATAACGATCAGTTTTAACGGTGAAAAATGTTATCCAATGTAATACATTAAAACCCGGAAATCAACCTTTCAGCGAATGAAAATCCACGGCTGTAAAAGATATGGACGTATACGGGCCATGGAACAGATTGGTTTTGCCGGGTTACGTAAAATTTTGTTTCTTTAATGAAGGTAGCCGGATGCTTTACCTGGAACATCAACCGAATATATTCATCATCAGCTTAATCATTTTTTAATATTCGTTTTTATGATCAGAATAATTTTCAGCATGCTGCTTGCGCTATCTCTGCAAACCACGTTCGCACAAACGCAGGCAGAAATGAACCAGGACGCGCAGAAAGCCTATAAAAGGTCAGAAGCGGAAATCAATACGGTATATCAGCAAATCCTGAAAGCCTACAGTGATGATCAGTTGTTTATAAAAAACCTGAGAGCCGCTCAGCGCCTCTGGATCCAGTTTCGCGATGCCGAGATGAAAGCAAAATTTCCCGCACGCCCCGGTAACTATTATGGCTCTGTCTTCCCCACCTGTTGGAGCAATTACATGAAGGCCCTTACGGATGAGCGCATTGCGAAATTGAAAACCTGGCTCGAGCCCGTACCGGAGGGTGAAGTCTGCGGAGGCTCTGTCAACCGCAATCATTAATCATCAGCGCAGCAGGATATTCCCTGCTAACCAGGAAGAAGTTTCTTGTACAAATTGTAAAAATTAAGTCCTTAACCGTACCAGGCTATGTCATCATCCCCACCAACAGTCAGAAGAATCTCCTGGCCCGCTATCATCCCGCAACTTTTGCTGGTGGCCCTCCTTACATTAGTTTACACTTACGCTGGTATTGGCCTCCCGTTCTTTTTCGCCGCGCTCACTTATTCATTTATCGCGATGATGCTGAAGAAAACCATTGCTAAAGACCACAGGCAGGGAATTCGCTTTGTAATGCAAAAGCAATATCCCGCTGCTATTCCATATTTTGAAAAAAGCATCGCCTTTTTCGAACGAAATAAATGGATAGATGAGTACCGCTTCATCACATTGATGAGTGCATCGTCTATGCGCTACCGCGAGATGGGGCTTTGCAATCTCGCATTTTGTTATAGCCAGATGGGTGATGGGGAAAAGGCGATCCTGTTTTATCAAAGGGTACTGAGTGAGTATCCCGATAATGACCTCGCCGTTGCGGGATTGAACATGCTGACATCCACGAACCCTTCCCGGGACCAAACCGTTCCGCCACTCACATGATTCCTGGCGGATAACAAGTAATCAAATTAACTGCTCGTCATGCTATGACGAACTAAAAAACAAACGACGATTTTTGTTCATGTTGAAAAACAGGCTAAGTATTTGCACACGGCTTAGCATTCCTGGTGCTAAAAAGGCAATGGCTGATTGCACGGATATACATAAGTGAAAAGGAACACGGCTCATCCGGTTAAAATTTGATCAATTGAAACGCTCAACATGCCTTCACTGTTAACACCTATAGTTTGCCTTTTGTCTGTCATCCTCTTATCGTCCTGCGGCCAGGATACCGAAAAGAAACAATCGGCAGATTCAACAAATGAGCGAATCGTTCATCAGCCAGCTCCCGACACGCTCAAATCAGGATCTGATAAAGATAGCAGCAAGATCAACAACCCTACAGGTCTCCCTGCAACCAGTGAAGAAAAAGTAGCGGAAATCCGCCGCGAATTCAATCGCATTAACGCGGCCAAACTAACCACCAGGACTTTTACATTTACCTGCGATACAGAGGGAACCATCAGCTATTATCTTGAAGATGGTATGATTGTGAAGATCTTTATCGACTGGGGCTTTGTGGGGGATGGCTCATCAAAACAGCAATATTTTTACCAGGACGGGAAATTGATTTTCGTCTTCGAAACCTGGCTGGGTGCGCCGGCAAACCAGCCGGATATTAAAACGGAATTGCGTACTTACGTCAGCAACGATACCGTCATCAGGTTTATGAAAGATCAAACGATCAGCCCTTGTACAACTTGCAGGTTTACTAATGCTTCCAGACCTTATAAAGTTTTTACCGCCTTTAAAACCGGTGCAGTCAGGTCTGCCCTTTGCCCCTGAATAACCTGCCCAGGTTTCTTTTAATCCAATCCTGGGTGCACCAGCAGGAAGCGACAATTCTAACCCAGGAATTTGGTATATTGTTATTAAATCTGTTTACCAAAATTCAGCTTATGCAACTGCGTATTTTTAAAACAGCCCTTGTTCTATTTTTTTTCCTGGGCATCTCTGCCAGCCTGTTTGCCCAAAAAGATAAAGGCTTCAATTTTCCTCCCGATTTTGGAAAAACTGAAACGACTGTTTTAATCGGAGAAGGGAGTAAAGACAAAATCAGCGAAGCGATGCTGGAAGCTTTTGAAAAAGAGTATGGCGGAAAATTTATTGCTGAAGCGGCTGCCGACAAAAAAAAGACAACGGATAAGGATCAGTTCCGGTATGTATTTTTTGTTACAGAAGAAGTACAGCCCGCGCAGTTCATCGGGAGAGACCGCTTTCCTGCAACGACCAATTATCGCTTTGGTTTGTTTGATCTAAAAACCGGTATACGTTACCAGACGGAATACGTGAGTGGCGCTTATGGAAAGGGCGCTAAATATTATGTAAAAAACCTAGAGAAATTCAGGAAGGACAACGGGGGTAAATAAATGCGATGGCTATTTCATCAGCATAATCTTCTCCTCCTTTCCCTTTAAACCTTACAACATAATGATACAAACTTCAATCACAGAAATTACGGACTGGCTCAAAACCCATGCAAACCGTATTGTGGAATATTCCTTGAACCCGCCCGCGTCAGACAGCGAGATGGAAAGGTTGAAAAATTTAACGCCCCATCCGCTCCCTCAGGACTACCTGGCAATGTACAAAACCTATAACGGTATGAATGATGAAGAAAATTGGGGTAATTTTTTCTATGGGATGTTGTTCTATCCTGTTGAAGAAGTACTGTCAGATCACGAATTCAGGGTTGCCCAATCGAAAGACGTCGCTATGATCCCGCTCAAGCATGCCGATGCAGGAATTGATAAATCCAATTTCTATAACCCTGATTGGATCGGCCTGGCTTCTGATGGTGCCAGAAGTTCTTTGCGGCTTGATCTTTCGCCAACAAGCGAGGGTGATTACGGGCAGGTTATTTTTGTAGATGGCGATCAGCAGGTTGCGCTACTTATCGCAAATTCCGTTACAGAACTGCTGGGTAATTTTTCTCAGGATCTGAAAAGCGGCCTGTACAGCCTTAATGAAGAAGCCCTCGAAGACGGCCAGCACTTCCTGGAACCGGCACAAAGCATCGACATCGGTAACTGGCATCATGTTGAAAAATGGAAGAAATACCTGTAAGCTGCTAAATAATTTATGTTATGAGATACCTGCTGGTTATCATTTTATGCCTGCCCTTTTGCGCAAATGCACAAAACAATCCCGGCTATTTAGCTGATCTCGACGCCCTGTATGGTCACCTAAAAAAAACACCCTCGTTCAAAGACCAGGTGAAGGGACCTGCACTAAAGGATTACCATGAGTTGTATGAAAGATTAAAGAAAGACACGGTCAGCGATCCCGGCTCCTACCATTATTTTTATCAGCTCGCGCAACTCCTTTTTCCGATCCGCGACAATCATCTTGGCTTTTATCAATCGATGAGCGAAAACAATTTGAAAGATCGTCCATCCTACGAAAAATATATCGCCAGCCCGGAATTTAAAAATTTTCCGAAGGCTTCACTTGACATCGATTCACTCAACATCGCCTTGTCTGCTAAACCGCGGGATTCCGTTGAAGGTATTTATTGGCTCGATACGCTTTTTTCTGTCGGCGTTTTTAAATCCGCCGGCGCGGAATATACTGCTGTGGTTTTGTCATCTAAAGTTACGGTGTGGCAACATCCGAACTGGGAAAAGGGCCAGGTCGCCTTTCATTTGTACGAGTTTTTACCCGGGCATTTTAAAGCTATTTATGCGGATCCTGTTACGAAGCGCTGGATCCTTTTTCCAAATGAAAAGTTCAGGAATGCGTCACTGATTAATTCCCATTTTTATGGTTATTTCTATGAACGTGCGTATTCGAAAATGACAGGGCAGCAGGACTTCAGCAGACTGCCACGGGACCGCCCCGATTATGAATTAAAAATGATCTCGCCAGGCATTCAATACCTGCAATTGAAACATTTTTCCGCAGATGAAAAAGCCATGCAGCAATCTGAAGCATTTTACGACTCGATCAAGAACCTTTTAACAGAACCCAACCTGGTCGTGGATTTGCGGAATAACCAGGGAGGTGCGATGAAGGTTTCGGCAAAATTTTTAAAGCTACTGAAACGTTACGCAAAGACTGGCCGCATCTTCGTCCTCGTGAACAATGGCACCTATAGCCAGGGCGAAATATTTACGCTCCAGCTCCGGCAATCTGCGAATGCATTCATTCTTGGCCAGACCACAAACGGCACGTTAATGTATGGCAGTAATTATGGGAGGACAACCGTTCTTCCCAGCAATGCATTCCGGTTATACTTAACCGATATGGATGGCGACTCCCGGTTGCTGCCCTATGAAGTGTTTGGTGTACAACCGGATATCGAACTGGATAATTCCCAAGATTGGATCGCGCAAACAATCGCGTTTATACGAAAGAAGTAATCCCGGCCGATTTTGAACGCAGGGACAATACATTCCCCTGATCGATTAAAAAATATTTTTAAAAAATATTTGCGAAACCGAATAGTTGCATATATATTTGCAACCGAATGGTTTCTTAAATGAAAATTGCAAGAACATGAGACGAGATATTTTCCAGGCGATCGCAGACCCGACAAGGCGTGCGATCATTACGCTGATCGCTTTACAGGCGATGACGCCCAATGCGATTGCCGACAATTTTAATACCACGCGGCAATCTGTTTCCAAACACCTGCGTATCCTCACGGAATGCGAGATCGTAAAACAGGAACAGCAAGGCAGGGAAATATATTATTCACTACAGGTGCAAAAAATGAAAGAGATCGATATCTGGCTGGAACAATTCAGGAAGATCTGGGAAAGCCGCTTCAACCAACTCGACACCGTATTATCAACTATAAAAAAACAAAAAAAATGATCGGCAACACTCCACTCGACATGGTCGTAGATAAAGCGACAAAAACAGTTTCGTTCAGCAGGGAATTCGACGCAGATCTCGCCCTGGTATGGGATGCCTTTACCAAACAGGAGATCCTGGATCAATGGTGGGCACCAAAGCCCTGGTCGTCGAAAACGCGTGACATGAATTTTGAAACCGGCGGACGCAGATTTTACGCAATGGTTGGCCCGGATGGACAGGCACGCTGGCAATCGCAGCAATACACATCTATCAATCCCAAAACCAACTTTAAGATGTACTGCGCTTTTGCCGACGAAAACGAGCAGCTGGAACTACCGGGTTCAGACTGGACGCTAAACTTTTCTGAAAACGACGGCAGAACGACAGTCAGCATTTCCATATACAACGAATCCTTACCGAGGTTGGAAAAAATGCTTGAGATGGGCTTCAGGGAAGGATCTGCGATGATCATGCAAAACCTGGAAGATATTTTAAAGACGATGTCTGAAAAATGATTTACGTTTTTAAAACTTCGGTAAAAACGAAAAGCCAGGTCAGCCAGCTTCGCGAAGCGATTAACAACATGCTCCCAAACGATCGATGGAATTTCGACCTGGAAGATTGTGATAAAGTACTGCGCATCGACAGCAATGAAAATATTGTTGCGGGCATCAGGAGCCTGCTGCAGCTTCATCATTTCTCCTGTGAAGAATTAATTTAAGTAGCTCCTATTCATCAACTTTAAAAAAAAGACCATGGCCATCATTCATCCCTACATTCATTTTAACGGCAATGCGGAAAAAGCATTTACCTTTTACCAGTCCGTGTTTGGCGGTGACTTCAGCAAACTGATGCGCTACAAAGATTTAGGCGGCACGCAATATCCCATCAGCGAAACCGACGCCAACAGGCTGATGCATATCGCTTTACCGCTTGCGAAGAATAGTATGTTATTGGGCAGCGATACCATGGAAATGATGGGCAAGGTAACGGAGAACGATAACCGCAATGCCATTTTTCTTGCTGCCGAAAACCGCGAAGAAGCTGACCGATTATTTTCTAAACTGTCTGTTGACGGGTCTGTAGAAATGCCAATGGCAGACGGGCCTTTCGGAAATTATTTCGGCATGCTGACAGACCAGTTTGGTGTGGAGTGGATGATTTCTTTTGAAGCAAATTAGCCTTCAGCAAAGCAGCAGGCTTTTCAGGAGAAAATCGGGAGGCCGCGTGGGACGGCTTATTTAACAAATCATATAGCCCTCTGCAGCATACATATCAGTACATTCGACAGGAAACTTAAAAACATTTTTTATGAAAGCTGCTGTATTTTTCCGCATCCCGATCTTTATCCTGTTTGTTCTTATTTCCGGTGCTGCCTGTGCGCAGGCAAACAATGAATTGGCGGCAACCAGCTGGTCTGTAAAAAAGGCAACGTCAACAAAAACCAATGTTTCCTCTGCAAAATTGCAACAGGAACTCAACGGCGTTCTGCTCACATTTGCCACTAATGAAGTAACGGTATCAAGAAGAACGGGAACAACAGATACACTGATCAAAAAAGGCAACTATTCAGTGAGCGGAAATGTGATCAGCCTGGGTAAAAACAAAGCGAGCTATGCCAGGGATGGCGACCATCTTACGATCACGGTGGCAAACCAGGGCATCTTCTACCTGGAAAAAGTAAAATAATTTGTCAGCCCGTTCCTGCACTGTTAGAAAACCGCGTATGCTCCAGGATGAATGCGATCATCCCCTTCCTGCAGTCACATAAACAACATTGTTTTATGGTGATCGTTTCTAAGCCGATATTCGCCGCGGGATGCAGGCTAAACAGTAAAACTATGAACATTAAAAACGTAGAGTTCAAAGCAAAAGTAGATGATCTCTCCTTTTACGAATCGAAATTGCTGACACTCGCGGCAAGATTTGTCGGGACGGATAACCAGGTGGACACTTATTTCAATGTACCGGTCGGGCGACTGAAACTGCGTGAAGGAAATATTGAAAACGCTTTAATTAATTACAACCGGGAGGATCTTTCTGCGTCGAAAGAATCCAGCATTATTTTATACAAACATGCGCCGGATAAGGCATTGAAAGACATCCTGAGTTTGCAACTCGGTATAAAAATCATTGTAGATAAATCCCGGAAAATATATTTCATCGATAATGTAAAATTTCATTTCGATGTGGTGCAAAACCTGGGAACTTTTATTGAAGTGGAAGCCATTGATGAAACCGGCCTTGTCAGCACTGAGCAACTCAAAGCACAGTGTGATCACTACTTCGCTTTTTTCGGCCTGGAGCAATCAAACCTGGTTGATAAATCCTACAGTGATTTATTAGCGGAACAGGCAGGTAAAACCAAGCGGATTTTGTAGCGGGCAAAACGAGCCTCATTGATTCAGCAAAAAATAAAAATTCATTGGCCGGGAGATTTTAAAACCTGTTCTCTCGTAGAGCTGAATCGCTCTTTGATTGTCTGCACGCACATGCAGGAACGCCGTTTTACCGTCGCGGATAATAATCCCGGCCTGTTGTTGAAGCAGCGCAGCTGCATATCCCTTTCCTGAATGATCCGGGTGCGTACAAACGGCACTGATCTCCGAGTAATCGTCAAGATGCAGCCGCTGGCCTGTCATAGCCACCAACTTTCCCCGGTTAAATATGCCATAGTAAGAACCAAATTCGATCGTGCGTTTGTCAAACGGCCCTGGTTTGGTAAGTGCTGTCAATGCAATCATTTCGTCAACATGTTCCTTTCCCAGAGCCACCGGTTCGACGGCAATCTTCTCCCCTTTTATCAATTCATCTAACACAAATTGCAAACCGGGAATATGTGCCAGCAATGTCCAACCGGCTGGAATGGAAATTTCTGCTGATGAAGCATAGAGGATCTTGCGACCTCCCGGCAGAAGCCATTTCAGTTCTTCAAAGCCATCCGGGTAATCGTCTGCAAAACCGGCAAAAGGAGAAACTTTTTCATCGAAGAATTTTACTTTATCCCTGCCGTTACTGAATGTCGCGTCCTTTGAAGACAGGGCGTTAAAAACGGGATTATGCAGCACATGATTCATGATTCAAATTTAAGGCAGCACTACGAATTAGCAGTTCATTTTGCCAGTTTGAATGACCATTTCTCATCTACCGCAGCAATAAAACGGTTCCTTTATTCAACATAGCGGGTTGCCCGGAAAGTTTAAAATAACATTTCCAGATATATACGCCTGCATCCTGGGCCACGCCCCTGAATCTGCCATCCCATCCTTTTGCGACATCGGTGCTGTGAAAAATAAACTGGCCGTACCTGTTATAAATAGTCAGATCGAAAAGATCGACCGACTGGCCGACAAGTGCTTTAAAAATATCGTTCACGGCATCATTGCCAGGTGTAAAGGCATTGGGAAAAAACAAACCTTTTAAACAATTTTCCGACTTGATGACAATACTGTCTGTTCCTGTACAACCATTACTATCTGTAGCCTGCAGCCAATAGGTACCCGGCGTGCCTACATGAATCACCGGCGACACAGAATGATCACTCCAAAGATATTTGCTGAAAACAAACTTTGGAGTAATGGCTAATGAGGGCGAAAAATAACAAACATTACTATCCGGCGGAAGGAAGTTGGAAGGCTTTGCCTGGAAAATGACATTGACTGTATCACGTGAACGGCTACCACATGCATCAATAACTTCAAGGGAATAACTGCCAGGACTGGTTGTCGTAAATGTCGGGGCGGTGGTTCCGTTTTGCCAGAGATAACTCACATAGCCAAGGGCCGCTGGTTTTAATAAAACAGGGTCCCCGGCACAGCCCTTTTTATCGGCTCCTAAATTAACAGCCGGTGCCGACGCTGCCATTGTCATCACAATCGTATTGCTGACTGCACTATTACTTAATGCACAAGGGCCCGAAAAATCTGATATAATATCGCAGCGGATGATATCGCCACCGGTAAGGCCATTATCAACGTACAAGGAACTGTTCGAGCCAACCGTCATTCCATTTTTCGTCCAATGAATAATCGGGGCCGTGCCTGCATTAGCGATGTTCGCCGAAAACGTCACAATTGTTCCCGGGCAAATATTATTACCGGATGCACTAATGCTTACAACAGGTGTCTGGCTTGGAATGATCGCCATCGTGATGGCATTAGAGGTTACTGAATTTACAGTGGTACATGGAATGCCCGACTGCATAATACAAGTGATAATGTCGTTATCAGAAAGCGAATTGTCGGTGTAAGTAGCAGCATCTGTGCCTACATTCATACCGTTTTTATTCCACTGAAATGTTGGCGTTAAGCCTCCATTAATCGGATTAGCTGAAAACACGACAGGAATGCCAGCGCATACATTATTTGCGGAAGCACCGATCGTTAAAGAAGGGGTAACAGGGCTCGTAACATTTACGGCAATTTCATTGCTGACAGCGGTTGCGCCTGTCACGCAGGTTGCGTTCGACACAAGGACGCAAGTGATGAGGTCTGCATTCACGAGCGAATTATCCGTATACAGCGGCGAATTTGTTCCGACATTCGCTCCATTCTTTTTCCATTGATAATTAGATATTGATCCTCCATTTACGGGTGTGGCTGTAAAAACCACTGTAGTTCCCGGGCAAATTCCATTATTGTTTGCTGCGATTGAAACAGAAACGGGCGAAGGCGTATTCACTGTAAGGATTGCAGATTGGGAAAAAATACTGCCGCAGGTATTTGTGATCCTGCACCGAAACTCCATATTGTTCATTGGGCCACTCACATTCGTTAATGCAAGATTTCCGGTATTGGCGCCTGAGAAAAACGAGTTATCCAGGACATCGATCCATCCGCTGCCGTTACTCGCCTGCCATTGATACGCAACGGTATTGCCCGCATCAACTGAGAAAACAGTGTTACCGCCCACACAGGAAATGGCCGACGAAGGCTGTAAGGTTACGAACGCCGTATTACACACAATTTTGCTTCGCAGAATAGACACCGCGTTTCCGGAAGTTGCGATTATGGAAATATCCGGCAGGCCGTCAAGGTCTACATCACTGATACTGACGGAACTCGGCCCCTGGCCGGTGAAATATTCCACTCCCGGAAAAAACTGGATGCTGCCTGCAACGCTGTTGTTTTTAAAAAGAGTCACTACCGATTGATAACCGTTATTATTCGTTACAGCAAGGTCGAGGCTGCCATCACCATCCAGATCACCAAGGGCTACTTTCTGGGGATAATTGCCCACCTGCAAATCTACCCGCGGAGCAAAGCTGATGACTCCCGGCGAGCTGGTATTACGCAGTACAGAGGCAGTAACCGTTTGATTATTACTGGTAACCATTTCTGGCTTACCATCGCCGTCGATATCACCAATTGCCAGACCCATTGGGTAGGCTCCGGTTATAATGTCGATCCTTGCGTCAAATGAGATCATTCCCGCCGTACTGGTATTCCTGAAAATGGAAACCTTACTCGCGGAGGTAACGGCGACAATAATATCCGGTTTACCGTCATTATCCATATCACGTATCAGCAGTTCACCGGGATTGAAACCGGTAGGAAATGTTTGAGGCGGAGCAAATGAAATATTAGTGACAGAACCGGTATTTCGATACACAGACATCGTATGAGAATTAACCGCGCTGGTAATTAAATCAGGTTTTCCATCTCCATCGAGGTCCGAGCAGCCAATGCCTTCCGGCATCAATCCGGTTGCATAATTATTAGAGGGAATTAAACTGATGACTCCCGGCGTGCTGGTATTTTTAAATAAAGACACGTTGTTTGCATCAATACTCCCAATAAAAATATCCTGGTCACCATCGCCATCTGCGTCTCCGTTAGCCACAATTGTTGGATGCGACCCCATAGAAGTTGCGCCCTGGGGATTGAAAACAAGGAAGCCCGGTGTACTTAAATTTTTCAGCACGTTAAAGGAGCTGTTACTATAGAGTGCTGCAACGAAATCCGGCTTCCCATCGCTATCCAGGTCGACTTTGGAAAAAGAGTATGGCCACGTCCCCACTGTAAATTCTTTATGAATGTCAAAAGAAGCCGCGGTGAATACCGGACCAGCACCGGCAAAGGTTACATGAAAGGGTTGCCGGGAATAGGCAGTGAGGTTATTGTTTAACGTTGTAACGGTAATGAGCTCGAAACTCGCGCCGGACGGTACAATAACAGAGAGTGAAGTTGAGGAAGCATTTGTTACGGTAGCCTTGACTGCTCCGAAAAAAACAATATTGGAGGACGGTGAGCTACTAAAATTATTACCATTGATGCTGACAATCGTTCCGATCTCTCCTGATGTTGGAGAAAAAGAATTGATGACAGGCTGACTGAAAGTAACAAAACACAGGAAGAGGCCCAGGCAACATAAGAAAGCAGTTTTCATAATCAGTACAAATAGTAGCGGTCAACAAATGTATGGCAAAATATTTTCCTGCTGACCGTTGGGCGACTTGTGGAAATAATGCGCAATAAGTAATCTGAACAGTTAAGAACCATTGATAATCTCTGGAAAAATCGTTACTTTATTCATATCAGGAAATAAGCAAACGTCAAAAATAAAACTATGTCCATTACCAAAGAAGCAGAACTTATTGCGATGAAAAAAGCCAGCGAAGCAGTTGCCTCAACACTAAAGGCCATGACGGCTTTCGCTAAGCCGGGCATGACCACAAAAGAACTGGATGAATATGGTGCAAAGCTGTTGCTGAAATTTGGTGCGAAGTCTGCGCCCTATGTTACGTATGATTTTCCGGGCTGGACCTGCATCAGCGTGAACAATGAATTTTGCCATGGCATTCCTTCCGAACATAAAATATTACAAGAGGGTGATTTAATTAACATCGATGTGTCTGCAGAGCTGGACGGTTATTTTTCTGATAACGGGAATTCATTTGTGTTGGGGAAAGACATTCATCAGCACCAGCCATTGATCGACGCTTCAAAAGCCATTTTGCATAAGGCGATCCATGCGATCAAAGGCGGGGTGAAAATCTCCGACATAGGCAACCTGATCGAGACCGAAGCCAGGAAGCGCGGTTATAAAGTGATAAAGAATCTCACCGGCCATGGCGTTGGCCGCAGCCTGCACGAGGAGCCAAATGAAATTGCAAATTACCGGGATAAGAATAATCCCGCGAGGTTCAGGAAAAATTCGGTCGTCGCCATTGAAACATTCATTACAACAAATTCTACTTATGCCGAAACCACGAATGATGGCTGGACGATGGTAGGAAATAAAGGTGGCTTTATGGCACAACACGAACATACGATCGTTGTGACCGACGGTGAGCCGATGATCTTAACGGGCATGAATGGTATCTGGAATTAAATCACCGGTAGTCTCCGGTCCCGGAAATCCTATTGGCCATTTACTCCAGCTCTTTACCTGATAAAAAAATCTTTATGAAACTTCTCTTCGTCTTACTGCTCGCCATTGGCACCGGTAAAAGCGCATCTGCACAAAAAAACGAAGAAAAGATTCATGCAGCTATCGTGGGATTCTTTAACGGCATGTCGCTGATCAATGCGGATACACTGCACCGTTATGCGACGACTGATTTCCAGCTGCTAGAAGAAGGCCTGGTCTGGAATATGGACTCACTTGTAAAAGCCATCCTGCCGCGTAAAAATGCGGGGATCGTCCGCCGTAATTCTTTTGAATTTATCCGCACGGAATACAAAAATGGGATCGCGTGGGTGAGTTATAAAAATACCGCTGAATTTCAGCAGGGAGGAAAGCGTCAAACCGTGAGATGGCTCGAAAGCGTCGTCTTGCGGAAACAACAGGGCGAATGGAAAATTCAATTGATGCATTCTTCCAAACTGAAGTGACAAACTTTTATCACAAAGGAAAATAACTTAAATAAGGAATTGCGCTGAGTTTTTTTTACCACTCTTTATCCCAATAACGAAACTATCTCTATTGCATATGGAACAAGCAGGCAGGCTTCAATATGATCTTCCGCGGCCCGGCGATTTCGACGACTATTACCGGATTTATTCCGATCCGCAAACGAACCTGTTTAACCCGAAAGGCCCGGTGAAGGCCGAAGAAGCCCATGACCGGTTCAACTTATTTATTCAACATTGGGCAGACCATCATTTTGGCACCTGGACGATCAGGGAGACCGGATCACAAAGAATTATCGGGTTTGGCGGTTTATCTTACCGCCTCTATGGGGAAGAATTGAAGTTAAACCTGGGCTACCGGTTTGGTACAGACGCCTGGGGAAAAGGCTTCGCAACTGAGCTCTCAAAGCACAGCATAGATTACGGGTTTACTGAACTTAAAGTAGATAAAATATTCGCGATCGTCCGGCCGCAACACAACGTTTCTGTAAAAGTTTTAGAAAAGGCAGGCATGACATTAGCCGGAACCCTTGATGACGTTCCGGGTGAAGCGGAAAGCCTCGTTTATATTGTCGAAAAAAAATCAATACTTGATCTATGAACCGATTGCAATTGATTCCGAAAAGCTGTCCGGGAATTTTCATCTTCATTTTCAGCCTGCTGATACTGCCTGCCCAGCGGGCCTTTTCACAAGAGAAGCAGCCTACCCTGCATTACAGTGTTTCTATGCCTGACCCTTCCAATCATTCTTTCCATATAACACTCGATTGCAGCGGCTTGCCGGAACAGATTATCAATTTTAAATTACCCAAATGGATGCCTGGCTATTACCAGATCATGAATTATGGTGATTTTATCGGGGAGGTTTCAGCGAAAGACAAGGCGGGGAATGAATTAGTCATAAAAAAAACCAGTGGAAACAGTTGGCAGCTCAGAGTAGCAAAAAACAGGGCCTTTACATTAACCTATGATGTGAAAGCAGAAAAGCGATTCGTCGCCAACTCCTTTTTAGATAGTAGCCACGCGTACCTGGTGCCTGCTGCAACTTTCTTTTATATTGATGGCCGCCTCAATAGCCCGGTGTATGTGGAAGTAAATCCCGGGCCATGGAAGCAGATAGCAACAGGATTGGAAAATGTTAAAGGAAAGCCCTGGAATTTTTTCGCAGCAGATGTTGATATCCTGTATGATTGCCCGTTGCTGATCGGTAATTTACAACAGCTCCCCTCCTTCTATGTAAAAGGAAAAGAACATCGTTTCATCGGGTATAAAATGGGACTTTTCGATGAGCAATTGCTGATGAATAACCTGGAGAAAATGGTAAAAGCCGCCTCCAATATTTTCGGCGACATTCCTTACAAACAATATACATTTATTGGTATCGGCCCTGGCCGTGGCGGGATCGAACATTTAAATAATACAACGGTAAGTTTTGACGGAAAGGCTTTAAACAGCGCGGCCGGAATGCATACAATGATGAGTTTCCTGGCGCACGAATATTTCCATCATTACAATGTGAAACGTGTGAGGCCTTTCGAACTGGGACCATTTGATTACCAAAAAGAAAACAGGACCAATTCACTCTGGATCAGCGAAGGCCTGTCTGTTTATTACGAATACATCGTCTTAAAACGTGCGGGGTTAATCAATGAAGAAACCTTGTTGCAGGATATGGAGAGGAATATCAATGCTCTTGAAAATAACCCGGGACGATTCCATCAGTCACTCGTGCAGGCCAGTTATGATACCTGGTCTGATGGGCCTTTTGGCAAACAGGGAGCGGATTCGAACCGCTCTATTTCCTATTATGAAAAAGGCCCGATCGTGGGCATGTTCCTGGATTTTGCCATCAGGAATGCCACGCAAAACCGCCGGTCGCTCGACGATGTTTTTACATTCCTTTACCTGGAATATTACAAAAAACAACACCGCGGTTTCACCGAAGCTGAATTTCAACAGGTATGTGAGTCTGTGTCAGGGATGTCGATGGCTTCTTTTTTTGAGTATATATACACAACACAAGAACTGGATTACCATAATTACCTTGAGTATGCCGGGCTCTCGATCTCAGAAACCACTACAGCGAAAGGGAAAAAGCAATTTACGATAAAAAGGAAGGCTAACATAAGCCCTGCTCAGTCCGCGTTACTGGAAGGCTGGCTGGGTAACTAACGATTGCGCTCTTTCGCTGGGAGCATGAACCGTAACCTTATCTATTAAAAAATCGACGATGCAATTGTTCCGTAAAAAATGCCCGAATGAGATAGACGCAACCAGGAAAATCGCATACCTGGTTATCTTAATTTTTTCCTGCGCTTCCGCACTTTTTTCCTGCTCAAATGGAAATCTTGCAAGGTTCAACATTATTAATGAGACAGACGCAACATTGGACAGTGTTTGTATATCGCCTGACAACCGATGTATCTATTTCAGTGTCGATAAAGCAGGTAAGACTAATCGCAAAATCGACATGAGTGGAATTGTTGGCGATGGGGAGTTCGTACTGCATTATAAAACGGGAAACAAAAAAAACTATAAGTACCTGGCATATTTCTCCAATGGGAGTCAGGTAGTGAGGCTGACGAAAATTACGATCTACACCGATACCTGTTTAATCAAACATGAATCGGGCATATTTTCCTTTTGATGAATCGCCCGATATTCAGGTCAGCAGCTTTGAAAGTTAAGACGGATATGCCCGGTCATCTATCCCGAAAAACCGTATTTTTAAACCCATGACCAATATTACCAGCGCCTGGAAAACATACAAAGTACCGATCGGCTATGGCGTTTGCATGGCTGTGTTGCTGTTCCTGCTGAAATGGCTGGAGCTCCGCTTTATCATCTTTAGTTATTCCCTCGAAATTTACATTGGCGCAATCGCGCTCATTTTTACTTTGCTGGGTATCTGGCTGGCCAGGAAACTTTCCACGCCGAAAGTCCGGCACGTAACTATTGAAAAAGAGCTGTATGTGGAGCGGCCCGATAATTTTGAACCGAACAAGTCGCTCCTCTCCGATCTTGCGATCAGCAAACGGGAACTGGAAGTACTTAGCCTGATGGCAGAGGGAAACAGCAACCAGGAAATTGCAAATCGGCTATTCGTTTCCGTGAGTACGGTAAAAACCCATAATCAACACCTGTTTGAAAAACTGGATGTCAGCAGAAGAATGCAGGCCGTTGAAAAGGCAAAAAAACTCAGCCTGATTCCCTGAATCTCCCCTCGTTTGTCAAAAATTCAGGCGTTTTAAAATAAATAGCCGAAAGTATGAGTGGAGATTTCAAGCTGCACTGGATATTTGAGGTCTAAAAAATAAACAATGAGAAAAGTCATTATTAACTACGGGTTGATCGCCGGTGTTGTTGTTTCACTGATCATGGTCCTTTCCATCGGGCATATTGATGATTTCAATATCGGGCTTGTTGTTGGCTATGCCTCGATGCTGATAGCATTTTCCTTTGTGTTTATCGGGATAAAAAATTACCGCGATAAATACAATGGCGGACTGATCAGTTTTGGAAAAGCATTTAAAATTGGCCTTGGCATCGTTTTGATCGCGTCAACATTGTACGTAATTTCCTGGCTGATCAACTATTATTTCTTCATCCCCGATTACCTGGATAAATTTGCTGCTCGCTCACTGAAAGAATTGAGTGCCAGCGGTGCCAGCCAGGCGGAGATCGACAGCCAGGCAAAGGAAATGGCAGATTTCGGGAAGATGTATAAAAATCCATTCTTTAATGCAATGATGACTTACGTGGAAATTTTGCCCGTGGGGTTGATCGTAACGCTGATCAGCGCGTTGATCCTGAAAAGAAAAACGCCAGTCGCCCTACCCGTTTCCGAATAGCAACACATTAGATAATCACTTTAAAAATATTGACATGAAAAAAGTAACAGGTATTGGCGGGATTTTCTTTAAATGCGAGGATCCGAAAGCAGTAAATGAGTGGTATAAAACCCATCTTGGGTTCGACACCAGTGATTACGGCACAAGCTTCGAATGGCTGCAGGCGGAAGATCCTTCCAAAAAAGGCCTGACACAATGGAACCCGTTTGCGGCCAACACGAAATATTTCGAGCCTTCAGCAAAGGATTTCATGATCAATTACCGCGTGGAAAATTTAGAAGCATTGGTGGAGGAACTCAGGAAAGAAAACGTCACGATCCTGGATGCGATTGTATCTTACGATTACGGAAAATTTGTGCATATCCTCGACCTGGAGGGAAATAAAATACAGTTATGGGAACCGGCGGACGAACCAGCGCAATAATCCATACCCGGTTTACCGGGAAGCACCACCCGCCCGGGCTCCTAAATTAGTCGGAAATGTAAATTTCGTTTCCTATTTTACTTCCTGCCCGGACTGCTCAGCGTTCAGCTGGCGACGGGCAGGTAATTCATGAAGCAGACATTTATCCGAAAAATATTCCTTGTCACGGGATGGACCTTGCTGTTGCTGGCATCCGTATATTTTTATGTAAGCAATATCGGCCCTTACTTCTCCAATACATTGCCCAAAAGGCTCGCAGCTGAAAAATACTGGCTTGTCGTGCATTTTACCGGGGCGGGCTGTACGCTTTTTTTAGGCCCGATTCAATTCTGGAATTATTTCCGCATACGTTTCCGCAGGTGGCACCGGTTATTGGGTAAAATTTATATCGGCGGGTCAATCGTTTCCGCGTTAATGGTTTTTTATTTATTGTCGAATTATCCCCTTCCCGGCTCTGTTCCTTCATTGGCGTTTCTTGCCGTCATCTGGCTGTTTACCACCATTACCGTATTTTGGTTTGCATTTAAGAAAAACTTCCGCTTACACCGGCAATTCATGATCCGGTCTTATGTATGCAGTCTTGCTTTCCTGTTTATCCGGTTATTACCTTACCTCAATGAATACACGGGTATATTCAATTTTATTAAAGACGAAGAAATGAAAGGAACGGTTTATGAGTGGATATGCTGGGTGTATCCCCTGCTCCTGACAGAATTCCTATTGATCTGGTGGCCTTCCATTGCAAAACAACAGGCCATATCAACGAAAGCCTGATGCCTACTCATTATAATAACCTTTAAACGTACCGGTAACCAGCACCGAATCATTCAGCTGTTTGCACCTGGCAATGAAATTTCCTTCCGCATAATGGTTGGAAAAACTCGTAAAATGAATGGTAGCCGGGTTCGAGGTTTGATCGGTACTGTATGAATTGGGGTTTGAACCGCCAGGATAATACAGGCAGGAAACGACGGTATTGGTAGGATCGTTTTGATTCACTGCAAAGATGAATTTTCTATCGTTTGAGGAGATCTTGCATTCACACTGAAACCGGCTTACGCCATATATGCCGGAAGACATATACATCGGTGCATTCACGCCATGAAAAGAAAACGCCGTATTCACACCCGTGGAAGACAGTACATTAATTTGTACATCGTTATTGGCGAAGTTATCCAGCGGATCCGAACTTTTAGAACAGCTCATCGTAACCAGCAGTGCAAGAACTAACAGAACTCTCATGATGTAAAAATTTAGATGGAGCGATGGCTAAAAGTAGAAAATAAAAAACCGAAATCCCAGCACTTTCCACGATATTAGGTGACAGAAAAAAATGATGAAAAAGCGCTTCCATAGAATACTGTTACTGATTATGCTGTCTTCAGGTCCGTTAACGATGCATGCGCAGCAGATACTCGTCGATAGCCTGAAAAAAATAAGGGATTTTTCGGATGATTTCAACGGTGCAGAAATTCAACTCGTCACGGTAAAAAAGCATCCCGAATATCCGGGTGGCCGGATCGCATGGCAACAATTCCTTCGTGAGCAGATCGATATCCGTGTTCCAAAACTCAATAAGGCAGTGCCTGGCGTTTATAATGTTGTTGTTCGTTTTACCGTCGGCGCTAACGGCGAACTCCGTGCTTTTACTCCTGAAACAAATAAAGGGTATGGCATGGAGACCGAACTGATCCGATGCCTTAAAAAGAGCATTCCCTGGATAGCGGCGGAAAACAACGCGGGAAAAAAAGTCGCCTTTACCACCCGCACCCTCGTCATCTTCCATGTAAAAACAAATGAAGTTACCCTTAGCTTTCCGGCTCCTGTTGCCAGTCCGGCGAAATGATGCGGTGAACAACAGCTCCCCAACACGACAGGTTCAACTGCTTTGCATGTCTGGCCACTTTGGGAGTTTTGCGCACGATAACATAAATTTACCGGAGGATAAGTTTTAACTTATACCACTTGACTTTGCCAGTACCCATTCAAAAATTGTCATGAAAAATACCAATCCCGCCGTTGACTTTTACTTTGAGAATGCGAAAACCTTTTCCAAAGAAATGATGGTGATGAGAAAGATCGTTTTAGGATGCGGCCTTAGTGAAGCATTAAAATGGGGCGTGCCCTGTTACACGCTTCCAACGGAAAAGTCGGAGTCGGCCAACATCGTTTTGATTCACGTATTTAAAGAATATTGTGCTTACCTGTTTTTTAAAGGGGCATTGATGGATAACAGTCACGGCCTGCTCATCCAGCAAACAGAAAATGTGCAGGCTGCAAGACAGATCCGTTTTACCAATGCCAGCCAGGTGAAGCAACAGGAAGCTGCGATCAAGGCAGCTATTTTTGAAGCCATTGACATTGAAAAAGCCGGGCTGAAGGTGGAGCTGAAGAAAACAAAAGACTTCGACATGCCCGAAGAATTAACAGCGAAGTTTAAACAAGATCCCAAACTCAAATCGGCTTTTACCGCGTTAACGCCGGGGCGACTACGGGCTTATATTTTTCATTTCTCGGATGCCAAACAAACCGGCACCCGTTCAGCGCGGATTGAAAAATCCGTTAAAGCCATCATGGCAGGAAAAGGTTTGCTGGATAAATAACCGACACTCATGAAAAAAGCATTAACCAAAACCGAAGCAACAGCTTTGATCAGCTTATTAAAAAACCGGTTTGAAAAAAATAGTGCCGGTCATAACGGAATCGACTGGCCGCAGTTGCAAAAGAAGCTGGAAGGCAGCCCGGGAAAGCTCTGGTCGCTCCAGCAGATGGAACTGTCTGGCGGTGAACCAGACTTAGTTTCGTTCGATAAAAAATCGGGTGAATATACCTTCTATGATTGTTCCACCGAAAGCCCATCGGGCAGGCGCAGCCTCTGTTACGACCAGGATGGCCAGTTGTCGCGAAAAGAACATCAGCCCGAAAGCAATGCGATCGACATGGCGCTTGATATGGGGATAGAACTTTTGACAGAAGCGCAATACCGCGCCTTGCAGGCGATCAAACCTGTTGATAAAAAAACGTCGAGCTGGTTAAAAACGCCCCCGGAGATCCGGAAACATGGTGGTGCGATATTCGGCGATTACCGGTATGAGCATGTTTTTATTTATCATAATGGTGCACAATCATATTATGCTGCAAGAGGATTTCGCGGAGCGTTGACTTTGTAAAAGCCGACGCCGGAAATCTATTCGGGATCAACATCGAGTTCATTGATCTGGTCTTTATAATCGTTCGGCAACAGGACCGTTTTTAGCAGCCAGTCCATTTTCATCAGCCGGCTGATCTTATATAACGGTACAATCGGCGTAAGCAAAGAAAAATCCCGGAAGGGTAATAACTGCTTCACGCGCTCCGGCACGACCATCTTTTGTCCTTCGATCAATACGCGGAACCGCATTGCCCCCAGGTGTTTGCGGTATTGTTTAAACAGGTCTTCGCTATACATGCTCTTCGCCAGATCTGCGGCAAGATGTGCTTCCCGAACGGGCAGCCAGTCGGAATAATTTACGGGTAATGCGGTGAGACCCATTCGCGACCCGACGCGATAAAAGACATCATAGACTTCTTCCTTTTCTTCGTTGCTCAACTTTTTTTCCAGTAATTCGTATGCGGCAATGGAATAGTGAATCAGCATAAACAATACATCGCGATATGCCCAGTCGGGAATAGAAAAGCCGCGGTTCGCTTCCACGGCGCCATGTATCTTTCGCAACATATCTATGGAAGCATTTGCTTCGTCTGCAGGGGAGAAAACTATTTTACGTGCATAACTCACCGTAGAAAAAAGCCGCGCCAACGGATCAGCAGGCAACTTTCCCGTAAAGTAAAGCCAGTCTACAGCCTTGTTGAGCGCAAACTCAGCCGACGCGCCTGCGAAAATAAACAGCACCGTATCTGCTTTACCCCAAATCTTTCTCACGACCGATTTCTTCTCAACAAATAATTGCATCACACGCGTTTTTGTCACGTAAAGTTAATGGCATTCCGCCTGCGGAAAACGACAGCAGTTACCGTTTATACAATTGGCGGTAAAACATCGGCCAACGGTGAAACTCCCGGTTTTTTTATGAGTAACTTTCGCATACGATTGTTTAACTGATGAAGATTATTACCTGGAATTGCAATATGGCTTTTCGAAAAAAATCAGCGCTGATGCTGGCGCATTCTCCGGATTTACTGGTCATCCCTGAATGTGAGCATCCATCGAAAATATTGTTTGATCCCACCCTTCCACAACCAACTGATCAACTTTGGTTCGGCCATAATCAACATAAGGGGTTGGGCATTTTCTCTTTCCGAGGTTTCAGGATGAAATTGTTGCGCAATCATAATCCGGAATTGAAATTGATTGTTCCGATCAGTGTGCGCAGCGAAAAGACAAACTTTACTTTGTTTGCGATCTGGGCCAACAACCCCCGAGATCCCGACGGGCAATATGTAGAACAGGTTTGGAAAGCAATACATCATTACGATAAAAAACTGAAACGAAAAGGGACGGTCTTAGCCGGCGATTTTAACAGCAATACGATCTGGGACCGGAAGAAACGCGCAGGCAATCATTCCAATGTTGTGGCTTACCTCGGTGGTAAAGGCATACGAAGTTGTTATCACGTTCACCACGGACAGGAACAAGGCAAGGAAGCCGATCCAACATTTCATTTATATAAACACCAGGATAAACCTTATCACCTCGATTATTGTTTTGCTTCGTCAGACCTTGTTGCAAAGATCCAGTCAGTAGAGATCGGCGATTACGACACCTGGAAAACTTCCAGCGATCACCTTCCGTTATCGGTGACATTCATGGACGATTGAAAAAAGCCCGGGCGAAGGAACGATCGTGAAAAAGCGTAGCAGGAATTTTGTAAATTTATCATCCGACTAAATTATAGCCATATGGAAGCAATCAAGAAAGAAGATATACAACAGGAAGTCTTCGACCTGTATGATGACTACGCACACAACCGGATCGACCGGCGGAATTTTGTGCAGCAATTGTCTGTGTATGCCGTAGGCAGTTTAACGGTGGGTTCGCTGATGAGTTTTTTAATGCCGGATTACCAGGGCAAAATACAAATCGCAGCGGATGATCCACGGTTGAAATCGGAATACATTACTTACCAGTCACCGAAAGGCGCTGGTGCGATGAAAGCATTGCTGTCGATGCCTGCAGATGCAAAAACGCCATTGGGCGGAATCGTTGTGGTGCATGAAAACCGTGGCCTCAATCCGCATATCGAAGACGTGGCAAGACGTGCGGCCCTCGCCGGATTTATTACCCTTGCACCTGATGCACTCACGCCCTTGGGCGGGTATCCCGGAACGGATGATGCAGGGCGGGAACTGCAAAGCAAAAGAGATAAAAACGACATGCTGGAAGATTTCATTGCGGCCTTTGAATACTTGAAAAACCATAAAGATTGTAATGGAAAAGTTGGCGTTGTCGGTTTCTGTTTCGGTGGTGGTATTGCCAATTCAATGGCAGTGCGCGTTCCCGATCTTGCCGCTGCTGTTCCTTTTTATGGTGGCCAGCCTGCAACGGCAGATGTTCCGAAGATCCAGGCACCCCTGCTCATTCATTATGCAGAACTGGATACGCGTGTAAATGAAGGCTGGCCTGCATTCGAGGCCGCGCTGAAGGAAAATAAAAAAACATATACCGCCTATATTTACCCCGGGGTGAACCACGGATTTAACAATGATACTACCCCGCGTTATGATAAAGCGGCTGCAGATCTTGCGTGGGGCCGTACGATCGATTTCTTCAAACAAAAATTGCAATAGGCATTATTAAATAACCTAAGCACTCACCAGTTTTTTCACAACAGTAATATGAAATTGTTCTTCCTGCTTTGCATTTCGGGTTTATTGTTTTCCTGCCATAATAACAAGGCAGCGCAGGAAACTACGCAGGAAAAATTTGACCAGGCGAAGTGGAACGAGCGCGAAGCAGATGATTATCCCTACCGCGATAAGATGCTCACGGATCTGTTAGGCAGCAAGCGGCTGAAAGGGATGCAGCGGGATACCGTTCTAGCGATACTTGGTGAGCCCACACGGAGCGACAGCGGTTACTTATTTTACCGTGTTTCGCAGGAGAAACTCGGGCCGTTAACCTTGCATGCAAAAACGCTGGTGATTAAATTTGCCGGAGACTCCCTGGTAGAATGGACAAAAATTCATGAATAATTATCCTTACAAATGAATAATATGACAAACGAAATCTATCCTTGCCTATGGTTTGATGGCAAGGCCAAAGAAGCTGCTGAAATGTACAGCAGCATTTTCCCCAATTCGCAGATCGTGGTTGATAATGGGATGGTCGTAATGTGCGACATCAATGGAAAAAAAATCATGGGGCTGAATGGCGGACCGATGTACAAAATGAATCCCGCAATCTCCATGTTTGTCCACTGTACAGAAACAGCGGAATGTGAACGCATGTGGAAAGGATTGTCGGAAGGAAGTAAGATCCTGATGCCGCTGGAAAAATATCCTTGGAGCGAATTGTATGGTTGGATCCAGGACAAGTTTGGGTTCAGCTGGCAGATCATGAAAGGCAGCAAAAATGCGATGATGCCATCCTTGCTATTTACCGGCGACAAATATGGTAAAGCTGCTGAAGCCATGAACTTTTATACCGACCTCTTCACTAATTCTTCTGTTGACACAAATAATTATTACCCGGAAGGAACGCCATTTGCGGGCAAAGTCTCCTACGCGGAATTTAATTTAGATAATTACCCGATGGTGGCCATGGATGGCCCTGACGAGCATGAGTTTAGTTTTTCAGAAGGGGTTTCACTTGTAGTGAACTGCAGGTCGCAGGAAGAAATTGATCATTACTGGAACGAATTAACAGGCGATGGCGGAGAGGAAAGCAGGTGTGGCTGGTGCAAAGACCGTTACGGTGTTTCCTGGCAGATCGTGCCGGCCAATATGGGCGAATTATTAGGCAACCCGGAGAATGGCCAGCGCGCCATGCAGGCGATGATGCAAATGAAAAAAATTGATATCGCTGCTTTAAATAACGCTTAGCAATTATTTGCTGGCAGTGGGGTTGTTTTCCTGAACCGTGCGTTGAACATATTGCGTTACGTCTTCTGCTGTGATAGAAGATACACGACGTACATTGATTCTTCCGGTGAGTTCATTGAATTGTTTGGTGCGGTTTGTTACGAAAATGCCGTCGAGCACGGGCTCAGCGCCTTCGCGAAACTCCAGCACATTCAGCTGGCGAATCCTGTTATCGGGCAATAGCGGGTAATTGTTTTCGAGTAATGCGGCGTCTTCAATAATGACCTTACCGTCTTTTGCGATATGGACTTTTACTTTTTTAAGTCCGTAGTATTTTTTTTCACCGATCAAAAACCAGGTATGAGAAAATCCGCTATACCTGCCATTTTCTTTATTGATAACGATTTCGTACTGGAGCGATTGTTTTGTAGAATCATTGTAGATCGTTCCTTTCCAACGGCCACTGATGTCCTGGCTAAAAAGCGCCATGGGTAAGCACAAGATGGCGAAAATGGTAATAAATGATTTCATGGTTTCAGTTTAGGATACGGGCCTATAACGCATGAAGGATTAATTTTATTTGAATGGCACCGTTTTTTTCTAAAAAATTGTTGTTTTATGTTCGGAATCATCCATGGTTCTCATCGGGGAGGCAAATTTAAGTCGTTACCGGACGTTTGTCCGTTGAAATAGAGTTGGATATAGTATCATGCTCATTTGTTTTTATCAGGCATTTAAACAGTTCGTTAGCGAACCAAGACCATGGACCGTTACAAAACAACATTTGATACCTGGAATAAAGTCGCGGACTTATACCAGGAAAAATTTATGGACCTGGAGCTGTATAATAATAGCTACCGGATGTTTTGTAATAAAGTAGAAAGGGAGGACGCTGATATTTTGGAAATCGGTTGCGGGCCCGGAAACATAATGAGGTACATGTTATCCATTCGCCAGGATTTTCATTTTCTGGCCACTGACGTCTCCCCTAACATGATCCGCCTCGCGAAAGCAAATATCCCGGCTGCAGAAGTTGCCGTGTTGGATGCCAGGGAAATCGGGCAGCTCACAAAAAAATTTGATGGCATCATTGCCGGTTTCTGCCTCCCTTATTTATCCAAAGAAGATGTATCCAAACTTGTTCGGGATGCCGCGCTGCTCCTTCATCCGGGAGGTTGTATGTATTTAAGCACGATTGCCGGGGATTATACTAAATCCGGTTATAGGAAAGGAAGTACAGGCGATCAAACCTATGTTTATTTTTATAATGAAGCATGGCTTACCGAAATACTGTTAATCAACGGATTCTCCATGCCGGAAATCATTTCGCTTGATTACGCAAAACCACAGGGTATAACAGAACAACACCTGATCTTCATCGCCAAAAAAAATAACTGACCTGGTTTGAAAAAGCGATGTTGGTTTTTCCAAACGCGGTTAACCCAAACGGTTAGGGTTAACCGATCCATGCCTTGATAATTTGTTCTGCCCGTCGTTTGGTCTGTCGATAAATTCCCTATATTTCCGGTACCGAAACCTTAACGCTATGTTTAAAAACATCTTTTCTTTCAATGGCCGCATCCGCAGAATGGAATACGGCCTCACCTATCTTGCATACATCATTTTTGCTGTTGTTATCAATTTGTCCATCGATCCTGATGGCACCAACTCAGAATTCAGCATGTTGTATATTTTGTACATCCCCGCACTCTGGATAATGCTTGCGCAAGGTGCCAAACGTTGCCATGACCGGGGAAATATGGGCGTTTACCAGCTGATCCCTTTCTACGCGTTATGGATGCTGTTCGCCGACAGTGATTATGGCGATAACGAATACGGTCCAAATCCCAAAGGCATTGGCAATGTGGATGAGGTTGAGCAGATCGGCAACTATCTCTAACCATTTCCTGAATCCCTTCCTATTTATTTACGGGGTTGAAAAACTGCGTCGGGGTTCGGTGTGCGTATCAGCACCTGCAACATTTTTATATGTTGGGAAAACGAGCGATCTTCCCTCCCTCAAAAAATCAGGTTGACTTATGGATTTGCCCGTATTATCAGTAAGAGAACTTACCGTAAAGGATATACCCCTGATCGCGGATTATTGGCTAAAAGCAGATACAGCGGCGCTTACAGCGATGGGCGTGGATTTAAGCAAGATGCCCACACGCGAGCAGATGTCCGGCGGCCTTGCTGCACAATTAGCTTTACCGTTGAATGAGCGCCGGGCCTATTGTATTATTTGGGAAATCGATGGAAAACCAGTGGGGCATTGCAATACCAATCCGAGTTTTTTTGGGATAGAAGCTTTTATGCATCTCCACCTCTGGCAGCCGTCAACGCGTCATTCGGGAATCGGCCTGCAATTGTTAGGCCTGACGCTGCCCTATTTTTTTCGTAACCTGGAAATTGACAACTTGTATAGCGAGCCATACGCGCTAAATCCCGCTCCCAATAAAACGCTGAAAAAGGCCGGCTTCGCGTTCGTTAAGGAGTATTTGACCATTCCCGGCTCACTCAATTTTGAACAGCCCGTAAAACAGTGGCTGATGACCCGCGAAAAATTTGAATGGCTCGCAAATACAAAATTGGCTTAGAAATTATTCAGCAACATTTTACCATGAACGGATCAATATAAAATATAGCGGCCATGCATAAACGAATATTTATTTTTATCATCATCGCGGGTTCTTTCCTGGCGGGATTTGGGTTGAATGCGATCTTGCATCCACAACCTGCAGATCCAGTATTGAAGCGTGTGACAGGTGTCGGCGGGATATTTTTTAAAAGCCAGCATCCTAAAAAATTAAAGGCCTGGTATCGTGATCACCTCGGTTTGCAGATCGATCAGTATGGTACAACCTTTGAATGGCGGCTGGCCACGGATTCAACAAAAAAAGGATTTACACAATGGGCTGCGTTTAACGATTCAACGAAATATTTTTCGCCTTCCGTTAAAGATTTTATGATCAATTATCGCGTCGCGGATCTGCGCAGCCTGCTCATCGAATTGAAAAAAGAACAGGTCACGATTGTCGACACAATTGAGGAATATGATTACGGAAAATTCCTGCATATCATGGACGAGGAAGGCAACAAGATAGAATTATGGGAACCGGTTGATAAGGTTTATGACCAATATGCCGGGGGCCGAACTAAATAAACCGCTGAGCCGCTAAAAGAATAGCGCCCGGATAAGCTACATTTTATTATGACAGGATATTCCCTTTGTCATGCAGTAAAAACTGTTGTTTGAAATTACGGGCAAGAAAAGCAAATACGAAAATATAACAGCCAGAACTGATGATCGCGGCGGCAATGACACCATAACGGGGCACAAATAATATGTCCAATACCAACAACAAAACGAGCCCGATCGTATCACTGATCAATATTTGCCTGATACTTCCCTTCCCAATAAAAACCGAATTGATCAGCGTAAGCAGTCCCAGGCAAATATATCCCGGGAGCAACAATAACATGATCGGGTAAAGCATCGTAAAATCTTCACCGAAAAGAAAAGGGAATAACCATTTGCCGGTGAATGCAATCCCCAGCGCTGCTGCTAAAATCAATAAGAGATAAGGTTTCATCATCCTTCGCCATTCTTCGTAAGAAGAGCCAACGGTTTCATTTTTGATGAAAGGCAGCAAGGTGGCGCTGATGACGGTGGAGAAATAAATAAAGTATTGGCCGATCTTCCCCGCCTGAACATAATTTCCCAGTGCGGTATTATTGCAGTAACGCTCCACGAAAAAGTTATCGGCCCGTAAAAAAATAAAATATACCAGGGAAGAAAACATGATGAACAAGCCGCGGTGTAAAAACAGGTTCCAGTTCACGGGCTTGCTTTCAGGATCAGGTAACGGTACGGCGTAACTGAAGAGCAGCATCAGTCCGCCCTGCACAAAAAAAAGCATCGCATAATTTCTGATAATGACTGCAACAGGGGTTGTTAACCTGTCTGCAACGAAAAACAACCAGGCTAAAAAAAACAGGTTGCTGATGCCCAGTACAACGTTCTGCAGGTTAAATTTCTTTAGTGCAGATAAAAATCCCTGGAAGAAAAGCAGCAATAAATTACCGGTGCTAAAAAGCATCACGGCAATAACCGGCTGGTTAAATAACTGCAGGAAAAATTTTGGAAACGCCAGCAGGAAAAAAGCCAGCAACACGAAAAACAACAGCGCAATTCGCGTTAAGAAAACCCGGAAGATTCTTGCGGCCCAGGGTTGCCCCGCAAGCAGGGCGATACAGGCATAATCCAGGCCCATACTGCAGATAAATACAACGAGGTTGAGCAGGTACAGTTCATTGAAATATGCACCGCTCCCCTGCGCGCCCAACCAGCGCACGATGCAAATATTGATCGCAAAAACGATCAGGTGATTCAGCAATTTTCCAATCACATTATGTTGCAGGATCCGCGCGAGATGTATCATGTAGAGAGTATCACTATTGCTTCAGGCTATTGATGATCGCTGCAAACTCAGTGGCGACAAGGCTTGCACCACCTACGAGCCCGCCGTCAACGTCCGCCTGCCCAAAGATCTCCACCGCGTTCGCCGCTTTAACGCTTCCGCCATAGAGAATAGAAACGGAGTCTGCAACTGCTGCACCATATTGTTCTTCAAGCACGCGACGGATATTTGCATGCATTTCCTGGGCCTGTTCGCTGCTGGCAGTGCGGCCGGTGCCGATCGCCCATATCGGTTCGTAAGCAATGATGAAATTATTCATTTGCGCTGCTGATAAATGAAAGAGGCTTTCTTTTAATTGCGTGCTTACATAATCGTTTTGTGTTGCCGCATCGCGAATCGCCAGCGGCTCCCCACAACAGAAGATTGGTTTGATATTATTTTCCAGCGCGATGTTGAGTTTTTCCGCAAGTTCTGCATTGGATTCGTGGTTATATTCACGGCGCTCACTATGACCGACCAATACATATTCGATGCCGATGCTTTTCAACATTGCTGCACTTACCTCACCGGTGTATGCCCCGTTCTTTTTAGCAGAACAGTTTTGAGCTGCGACGTAGACGCCGGTTTTACCCGCGAAAATAGTTTTAACCGGGAGCAGGTAGGGAAATGGTACGGCGAAGATCGCCAGCTGATCGGCGGAAAGCTGGTGATCCGTTTTTAAAAGCTCGTTGGCCAGTTGTTCGGCTTCTGCCAGGCTAAGGTTCATTTTCCAGTTCGCCGCAGCGATTTGTTTACGCATGATCAGGTTATTTAGATAAATAGAGTTGTTGTAAGGTGGTTGTTTCTTCGGCAGATAATGCCTGCTGTTTCATTTGCTTCCAGTTGCTGATATCCTGTATGGCTTTCTCAAAGATATAGCGTTCCCTGCCCCAGGAAAAATCAGGGATAAATTTGGAAGGCGCGTCGCCGAAAATATTACAGCAAACGCCCACGATCGTTCCGGTGTTAAAAGAAGTATTGATCGCCGCCCGGCTGTAATCACCCATTAGCAGACCAGCTTTATTACCGGCATAATGCATTTCCTGTTCCTCATTGATGATGTATTTCACCGCTGCGCCGGTATTTTTCACATTGCTGTTACTCGTTCCTGCACCAAGGTTGCACCATTCACCCAATACGCTGTCGCCCAGGTAACCGTCATGCGCTTTATTGCTGTTGGCAAACAAAATACTGTTTTTGATCTCTCCTCCTGCCACGCAACCCGGGCCAATGCTCGTGGCACCATAGACTTTGCTACCCATTTTTAAGACGCTGTTTTCTCCCAGGGCAAAGGGTCCACGAACCATATTGCCTTCCATAACGGTAGCATTTTTCGCGATATATATCGGCCCCGTGGAGGCATTTAAAAAACTGTGCTCAACTGTCGCACCTGCTTCGATAAAAACCTGGGCGGCATTGATCACCGTATTTGTTGAAGACAGCGGTGCTGATTTCCTGTTAGCGGTGATCAGCCTGAAATCTTCGCGCATTGCCTGGTCGTTCCATAAAAACAATTGCCAGGGATATTCGAGCACGCGTATTTCGTCTGTCGACAAGATTTCTATACCGTTTTCCGCGGCTGCCAGGATGCTGAAGAAATTATCCAGTGAAGGAATGGCTGCGGCTTCCACGCGGAAGGCATCCGGGAAAGCCTCTGTAAGAACTTCGCCGGCCGTAAGCATTGCCCATTTCTCCCGTATCGTTAATATCCCGATACGGATATCTGCCACATGTCGCGTTTTTGTGAATGGAAATAATTTTTGCCGGCTGCGGCTTTCATCAAGAAAAATCTTCATCGCCCTAAAATACTAAGAAGCCGGCAATATCTCATTTTATTGTCGCATGGAAATTCGGGAACAGGCCGCAAAGAAAAATCCCCCCGGAAAACCGAAGGGATCTTAAAGTATAGCCATGAAAAACAAACTTCGATAAAGCCGGAGCTTTATGCTAATTATTTTGCTTTCTTTTCGTAACGTTTTTTAAATTTATCGATACGTCCTGCAGTATCCACCAACACATTTTTACCTGTGTAAAAAGGATGAGAAGTATTGGAGATCTCCAGTTTGATCACCGGGTATTCCTGGCCATCTTCTTCAAAAACGATCGTTTCTTTTGTTTCAGTTGTAGAACGGCTCAAAAATGTATGGCCATTACTCATATCCTTGAAAACTACAGTCCTGTAATTTGTTGGATGAACACCTTGCTTCATAAATTGAATGTTTTGTATACGGATTTTGCCGTATTAGTTGATTAAAGTGCAAATTTAAGGCATTTCTCCCATAAATCCGCCATCATCCTAGCTTTTCATGTTCACAAACTGCAGTGCAATGCCCAGGGTCCAGCTTTTGCTGGCCTGGATCACATCCTGCAGGTCGTCGATCTTCTTCCCGGTTACCCGGATGACATCGTCCATGATCGCCGCCTGCACCTTTAAACCGCTGTCTTTGATCAGCTTAACGATCTTCTTCGCATCTTCCTGCTTAATACCGTTTCGTACCGGCACTTCCTGTTTCGTGATCTTGCCACTTGGGTGAGGTTCTTTACTCAGGTCATACACTTCTGCCGCAAGGCCTTGTTTCATACTCCGGCTGATCAGCACATCTATGATCTGCGCAAGTTTCATCTCACTGTCGGCTTCCAGGTTGAGCTTGAAATCTTTTTTATTCAGGTCGATCAGCACATGCGATCCTTTGAAATCAAACCGGTTGGTGATTTCTTTATTTACAACGTTGATGGCATTGTCCAGCGTTTGCAGGTCAACCTTACTTACAATATCAAAAGAGGGCATATCATTAATTTGTACAAATATAAAAAACGCAACCCATAATAGGTTGCGCTTTTCGTAATGTGCGGTGAAGGTTATTAATTAGCCGATTTAATCCGATTCTGTTCATCACCGGCACCACCTGATTTCCTGTTCTTCAACCCTTTGATCGGTTTACCAAAACGGTAATTGAAACTTAAGGTTGCAACGCGGTTATCATTATATTGCTGAAAGGAAGCTGCTGTATTCTGAAAGTTGATATTGCCGTGTACTTTCATCGGACCGAATGCATCGCGTACACCCAGTTTCAAAGACCCTTTGTTTTTCAAAACGTCTTTCTTCACCCCGAAACTAACCTGGCTGATCGCACCGATCGTCATCTGCCCTTCAGAAGCTTTTGTGCGGTAGAAGCCTGATGCCTCAGCACTCCAGCCTTTCTTAAACGTAAACTGGTTATTGATATTGACACCGAAATTTTTGCTTTGAACGTTTAAATTTTCACCGTTCAATTCACCTTTAAATTCCTGGTAACGCGCTTCTGTGTAGATCATACTGGTAAACCATTTGGCGATTTTCAATTGCGCATTTACAGATAAACTGATGTTATTACTGATGCCGTAATTACCCTGGCGAACGATCGTAGAAAGGCTATCGTCTGGTTGGTTATTCTGGCGGAATGTTTCGTTGAAAAGGTCTTTTGTATGGCTGTAATTCAGGTTGGTTGTTAACCACTGATGATAAGTGTGCGAGAGCTCAACAACGTTTGAATACATTGGTTTTAAGAAAGGATTTCCTTCGCCATACGTGTATTTATCCAGGAAGAACAAGAACGGGTTGAGGTCTTCGTAATCCGGGCGGTTGATGCGGCGGCCATAAGAAAAGCCAAACTGGTTTTTATCATTGGCGTTGTAACTGATGTATGTTGTTGGAAACGCATTGGTGTAGCTGCGGGAAAAACTCGAATCTAAATCAAGGCGCTGAGCGTTTCCAAACTGGTGTCCTTTGTAATTGGTATTCTCGATGCGCAGGCCAGCCTGCAATCCCCATTTTTTAATGGTTTTGCTCAGGTTAACATAGAGCGCGTTCACATTCTCTTTGTAGGTGAAACGGTTGGTACGCTTGAAGTCTACGGTTTTAATGCCATTGCTCATATTAAAATAACCGGCATCATTGTCTGTGGTTACGTAACTGAATTTTGCGCCTGTTTCTAATTTCAATTCTTTTTTTAAGGGATGCGTATAATCCAGTTTAGCAGAATACACTTTAATATCCGAAGGCAATTCGCCGAGCAGGATATCGCTGTTACGACTCGTCCAATCCGGGTTGTAGATCGCATTTACAAAACGCTGGTCTTTGTCTGCCTTGTACTGCAGGTAATCCACATCAGCTGTTAGTTCACGGCCTGTGGAATCAAAGCTATGACGCAGGTTTAGATTGATCGCACCGTTTTTCCATTTGTTATTTTCTGCACGTAATGCTGTAACAATCGAGTCGGTAACGCCGGTATAACTTTGCAGGTAGCTTGTACTGTTGCCATGTTCTTTACCGGGAGTGGTATAGCCGGTGAAAACAAACCCGAGTGTTGTTTTCTTCGTGGCATAAAAATCCATCCCGATCTTGGCATTGTAATTATAATTTTCCTTTTTGGTAGACGTGTTTTGGCGGAAGATCGCTTTGGGTGTTTTATCGGCATTGCTGTATGCCCGCAGGATATCCAGCTGCTGAAAACTTTTACGGTAATTGGCACTGACCGTTGAAAAAATATTCACTTTCCCCACGCGGTAATTCAGGTTGAGGCTGTTGTTTGTTTTGGAATAAACACCCTGCCCGTAAGCCAGGCTCATCGAACCGTTAAAACCTTTTTGCTTGTTTTTCTTTGTCTTGATATTGATGATGCCGGAGTTACCGGAAGCATCATATTTTGACGAAGGATTGGTCATGATCTCGATCTGATCCAGGTTAGATGAAGGCAGACTCCGCAGGAAATTAGCGAGATCAGCTCCTGCCATATAACTTGGCTTGCCATCGATCATCACGATTACGCCCTGTTTTCCTTTCAGGCTGATATTGCCATCTTTATCAACGGAAACACCGGGTGCTTTTTCCAAAACTTCCATGGCAGTACTCCCGGTGTTGCTGATAGACCCTTCCACATTCAGGATCATTTTATCGAGCTTGCGTTCAATAAATGGTTTTTTCGCAGTAACAATCACCTCTGATAATTTTTTATCAACCGGCACGAGTTGTAAGGTACCCGTTTCCGCATTAGTTGATGTGGCCGTTAACTGGATCGGCTGGCTGTAAACTTTTGTGTGACCGACAGAGGTGGCCAGGACCAGGTAGCTGCCTTCCTTTACATTTTCAAAGGAAAAATTCCCGTCCTTATCGGCGACAGACAATTTTACCAGGGAGGAGTCTTTGGCTCTTAACAAAGACACACTGGCTGCATCGATGATCTTTTGGTTCCCGCCATCTTTAATGGCCCCGGAAATTTTTCCTGCGCTTTGAGCAAAGCTGCTTAAACTGATGCCGGACAGTGCCAGCAGGGTTAAAAATTGTTTCATGACTATACTTTTATAAATGGCTAATTGCAGTTATATACTTTATTAACTACTTCACAAACGTAGGTACTTTGTATAGCATGGTACAATGTTTTATAATGGACGGCATAAAAAAAGGATGACCGGTATTGGGTCATCCTTTTTTAAGAGAATAGTAGTGTAATTAAGTAGTTGCCGGAAACTTTTTCCTCGCGATTAAAATGGTCACTATCCCGATCAACACGAGGGTTAATGCGATGATTTCCGCTTGTGAGGAGCGCATTCCAAAGACCGGATAGGTTTTATTCACGCGCATCAGTTCGATCAGGAATCTTTCTAATCCGTTCAGGATCAAATATATACCGAACATCACATAGGGAGTCTTTATTTTCTTCCGGATTGCCCAAAGGAAGGCGAAGATCAGGGTGCAAAGAACGGTCTCATAAAACGGCGTTGGAAAAACAGGGGACGGTAATACGCGGTTATGCTCTTCATGATTACCCGGAATAAGTATCCCGTCAGCATTTACGTTCTGGGGATACGCGTAGGCGAACATCCATTTTGGCAAAAAAGCCGGCCCTGTAAACGCTTTATGCGGCACTTCCGCCAGGCTTCCGTAAGTGCGGTCGGTAACATATACATCTTTGCCGCTGCTGTCTGCCGCTTTTCCTAAAGTGAAATAACCGGCATTTGCCTGTAATTTATTGTCGAAATCACCTGGCTGAGCGAGGCTCAGTTTGCCATAAGCGTCACTTGTATAGGCACTGTTGTAAATACCCCAATCGCCATCGCCTGCCACCTGGCAACCGATACGGCCGATCGCATAAGCAATGATCAACGCAGGCGCAGCAGCATCCATCAGGTGTCTTACTTTAATACCTTTTTTATAGGCATACCAGCAAATGGCGATCGCAGCCAGGATCAACCCCCCGTAAAATGTAAGTCCGCTTGCAGAAAAAATATGACCGATCGGATCCTGGACAAAATCATCCCAGTGCTCGAGGTTATCAAATAATTTTGCACCAAGAATCCCGAAGATCAACCCGAGGATAATGATATCTCCTACCCGGTCATGCGGCCAGATACGAACTGGCCGGCGTTCAGGTACTTTTAATTTCTGTTTGTTTTTGTCGTACCATTTTAACCCGGCAAGCAATGCGGCCAATGCGATACCGCCGAGAATATTTCCCTGCGTAGAAAAAATATAATGTTGTGCATTCATCTCCGCAGGCTTGTTGAAGATGAGCCCGAAAACCTTGAAACCGAAAATAAAACCAACGATCGCATTCACCAGTATATCCGTAATGGAAGCAGGCGTACCGACGATGATCGTTTCTTCACGTGGAACCAACAGCCCCAGTTTCTCCTTTCTTTTTAATTCAAGTGTGAGTATGTAAGCCGCTGCAACAAAGGCCAGCGCGACCATTAAGCCAAAACTGTTCAATACTTTCAGGCCATTCCATTCTACACCAAACCAGTCTTTGAACACATAATATAAGTTGGGATACATCCTTGAATTTTTAGGGTGTTAAAAAGCATTGCAATATATTCTTTAGCAACGGCAATAAAAAATCCCCCGGCAATAAAGCGGAGGATCATTATACAACAACAATGAATTAGTTGCAATGCGTTTCAAAAGCGCTGATCAGGTTTTCGGAAATCATTTGTGCACTTCTTCCTTCGATCATATGACGTTCGATCATATGCACCAGGTTACCATCTTTAAATAAAGCGATGGCAGGTGATGACGGTGGATAAGGAACCAGATGTTCACGGATCTTATTTACGGCTTCCACATCAAATCCTGCGAAACTCGTGGTGATATTATCCGGCTTGTGTGCGGCATTTTGTACAGCCATTAAAACGCCCGGTCTTGCCGTTCCGGCGCTACAACCACAAACGGAATTGATCATCACCAGCGTGGTGCCTTTTTCTGATAATTTGCTTTCCACGTCTTCAGCGGTCAGCAATTCTGAAAACCCGTTTTCTGTCAACTCTTCCTTCATAGGAAGGACTATTTCTTCTGGATACATAGTAAATTTTTAGCTTGAGCCCCAAAATTACAACCTTCCGTCAATAAAAAAATGATAAAGGATGAGCTGCTGTTACGAGAAACGATGTTAGTTGATTACCCGATGATGATATAAAGATTCGTTTTACCCTATAATAACACCCCGTTTCCACTGAAGCCCCTTGGTTAACACTCATACATTGCAAAATATCAGCCAATTAGTCAGGTCAATAGCGCCAATTCGGACAAAACGCTGCTTATTGACAACCTAAATAGCAAAATTGGCTGTAATTTTTGGTTGGAACATCATTTGAACAACAGCTGGAAACGAAAATATTCACTTAAAAAATTATAACCATGACTTACGTAAAAGTAAACAACCCGCTTTCCTCTTCTATTAATGGCATGATGAAAGAATTATTCAATGAGTTTCCGTCTGCAGTAAGCAAAACTGTTCGGGAAGATGTATTGCATTTTCCACCAGTGAACATCATTGAAAAAGATGCCAGCTATTCTGTGGAATTGTCCGCACCAGGTTTTGAGAAAGCTGATTTCCAGGTGAAACTGGAATCAAATATCCTCACGATCAGTACCGAGAAAAAAACCGAAACGACGCAAACAACGGATAAGGTTGTACGCAGGGAATTCTCTCAGAAATCTTTCAAACGCAGTTTCACGATCGATGAAAAAATCGATGCAGAAAACATCAGTGCGAAATATGAAAATGGAATTTTAAGACTGGAATTACCGAAGAAAGAAATCGTAAAATCCGGCGCAAAAGATATCAATATTCAATAGTAAAGTGTAAGCATACAGTTGATTACCTTGCAGATGAAGGTAGGCCTCCCCATTCATGCGGAGGCCATTTTAATTACAGCCGGCCTTCCGCCTTGTATCTATTAAATACTGGATCTTCCAGCCCGTAGATGTTCTGACCAATTGAAAGGAATTAACGCCGCAATGGCTGAACTGCCCTTTGTAATAGAACTGGTAAGGGGTCCAGGCAATTGCCAAAGCGCCGTCCGTTTTCACGGTTTCAAAAACGATGCGTTCATCAGCAGCGCCAATGCTTTCATTTTTTACAAATTCAATAAATTCCTGCACGGGTTCGTTTTTAATAACCACCTGCCCCGACTTATCCTTTGTGATCGTTTGCAAAATCGCGCTGTCTGCAAAACAGGAAGCAAGCAATTTCCCATCAGCATTCTTCATGGCCGTAAAAAGGTTATTCACGACGGCTTTTACAGAGTCTGTGGCTGTTTGTGCACCCGCTTGCAGACTTAAGGCGGCAAATGTTAAAACGATTAAAATAGATTTCATGGCATGTAATTTGAAAATAAGCGCCTGTAACGCTAAATTGAAGATATGAAAAAACCGGTATTGGTTATTGCTGCGGGCTTGCTGGTATTTGCTTTCACAAGTTGCAGTAAGAAAACTTATCCTGCTGAGAATACAACCGCAGCGCCTGCCAGCACTTCTACAACGACGGCGACAGGGAGCACAACCACAACGAAAAAAGTAACCCCGGTCTCAGCCACTGTTTATAATAAAGAGCAGGCCAGGAAGGCGCAGCAAAGTGGCGTAAAACCGCCGCAGGTAATCGTGGTAAATGATAAAGCAGCCGGAAAAACAGCAGATGGCAAATTGTATTACGATCTCAATGGTTATCGCTACTGGAAAAATAATAAAGACGGAAAATATTATCTTGATGGCATTTATAAAACTCCCGCGAAAAAAGATTAGCAGGCAACTGCTCTGCCAGCATAAAAAAGTCCGCTGATTTTGAGCGGACTTTTTATTTATAAAACTTTTTTTGTCTAAGTATAACCAAGAATTTTCAACATACTCTGCGCTGTTTGTTCTTTTGCATAAAGCCAGTCTACCAGTTTGCCATTCTTATCATGGCCAACGATCACGTGTTTTGGTGAAGGGATCATGCAATGTTTGATACCGCCATAACCACTGATCTGGTCCTGGTAGGCACCGGTATGAAAGAACCCGACGAACAAGGGTTCACCTTCGTCGATTTTTGGCAAAAATACTTCGTTGATATGTTCTTCTGAATCGTAATAATCGTGGCTATCGCAGGTGATACCACCGAGTACGACCCGTTGATATTCGTTATCCCATTTATTGATGGGCAGCATCAGGAATTTTTCACCGATGCCCCAGGTATCCGGTAATGTGGTGATGAAAGAAGAATCGATCATGTACCAGGTTTCGCGGTCGTTCTGCATTTTCTGGCCGATCACGCTGTACACGTGTGCCATACTCTCACCTACCGTGAAGCTGCCGAATTCCGTAAAGATATTTGGCATCGGCACTTTGTTCCTGTTGCAGGCTACTTTAATATTTCTCACGATCTCGTTGATCATGAACTGGTAATCGTAATCAAATGCCAGTGAATGTTTGATGGGAAACCCGCCGCCGATGTTGATCGAATCCAGCTCCGGGCAAATCTTTTTCAACTGACAATAGAGGTTGATCACTTTGTTCAATTCACTCCAGTAATAAATATCATCCTTGATCCCTTTGTTTAAAAAAATATGGAGCATTTTCAGCTGGAAGCGGTGTTCGTTCCCTTCGATCTTATCTACATAAAATTCTAAAATATCTTTTGCACGAATGCCGAGCCGGGATGTATAGAAAGGAAAATTGGGTTCTTCCTCTGCGGCAACACGAATACCTAAGTTAAAAGGAACTTTTACAGATTTTACATACGCCCGAAGTTCTTCCACGTTATCCAGTACAGGAATGACGTTCTTAAATCCTGAATTGAGCAAACCTGCGATGCGTTGTGTGTATGGCTTTTGTTTATAGCCGTTACAAACGATATAAGTTTCTTTATTGATCTTCTTCTTCTCGTATAGTTTTTTGATAATATCGATATCGTATGCGTATGAAGTTTCCAGGTGGATATCATTCTTTAATGCTTCTTCTACGATGAAAGAGAAATGCGAACTTTTTGTACAATAGCAATAATTGTATTTGCCGGTATATTTATGTTTCTTAAAAGCGTTGGCAAACATCGTCTTCGCCTTGTTGATCTGCTTCCCGATTTTTGGCAGGTAGGTGAGCTTTAGCGGCGTGCCGTATTTGTCGATCAGCGCTTTAATATCCAGGTTGTTGTATTGGAGGTATTTGTCAACGAGTTTAAAATCTTCCTGGGGGAAATTAAAGGTTTGGTCTACCAGGTCGTTGTACGTGTTATTCATGCCAACATTCCGCATTCTTACAAGAAATTAAGGGTGAGTAAATCAGGAAGCAAAGATATAGGTTGTATAGGGAACAAATACAAAAATCCGGATACGTAAACGCACCCGGATCTATAAGTTACCAGTTGTAAGAATTACTTAACTGATTCAATTAATTTCTGGAAAGTTTCCGGCTCATTCATCGCTAAGTCAGCGAGAACTTTACGGTTCAGGTCGATGTTCTTTTCCGTCAGTTTGTGGATGAACTGGCTGTAGGTCATACCTTCTGCTCTCACAGCGGCGTTGATACGCGCGATCCATAACGTACGGTATTCTCTTTTCTTTAATTTACGGCCAACATAGCTGTATGTTAAACCCTTCTCCATTACGTTTTTCGCAACGGTATATACATTTTTACGCTTACCATAATAACCTTTGGCAGCTTTTAAAATTCTTTTGCGGCGGGCCCTGCTGGCTACTGCATTTACTGAACGTGGCATATTTTAATTTTTTGAAAGTTAATAGTTGATAAAATGTTTCCGGGCTTATTTCAAACCTAATAAACGACGAACGAAGTGCATATTGCTGTCTGCAACAACACCGTCTTTACGCATAGCGCGTTTGCGTTTCGTAGATTTTTTCGTCAGGATGTGACGTTTAAAAGCTTTTTGGAAAGTGATCTTACCAGTACCGGTAACTTTAAAGCGCTTCTTTGCGCTACTGTTGGTTTTAACCTTTGGCATTACATAACTTATTGATAGTTACTCCCTGCTGGCGTCCCGAACAGACGGGAACTTATGGAGCCTTGTGGGAAATACACCGGAAAGAATTGCTTCTTTTCGGGCGGCAAAGGTAACTATTTATCTTATATAAAAGCCGGTTGAAGCAGATTATTTTGGAATGGCTAATTACACCGCTTCCAGCATTTCGATGGTCTGATCCCGCAGGTCTTCCCCTTTACAAGGCGCATTGACCGATCGTTTACCCAATATAAGGATTACGAGGGCAATAGCGGCACAACCAGCCATGATGCCAGCCATCGGCACCGCATTGTGGGCGTTCAGTAAGCCCACCAGGGCAGATGCTGCTGCACCAAAACCCATTTGCAAAGCTCCCATCAAGGCGGAAGCACTCCCCGCCTCTTTGCTGAATGGCGCCATCGACAAAGCGGATGAATTGGGAAAGCTGAATCCCTGGCAACTCAGGAATAAAAAGATGAGCCCGATACTGCCGTACATCCCGATCAATCCGGTCATATTTCCCGCGACCAGCAACAGGCCGATGATGGTTTGTAAGATCAACACGACCATCACGATCTTCTCACTGGTATATTTTTTCAGCAGGAAATTATTCAACTGGCTACTCGTGATCAATCCTGCTGCTATCAGCGCGAATATCCCTCCATATTGCTGCTCGGTTGTGCCGAAATATTTCATGAATACATAAGGTGATCCCGCCAGGTAAGCGAACAGCCCCGCGGACCCGATCGCACCGGATAAAGAATACGTAAAGAACTGCGGATTTTTTAAGACAGTCCAGAAACTATCCAGGATCGGTTTCGGTTTTAAGGAGAAAGAGGGGTCTGGTTGTTTGCTTTCCGGGAGCCAGAAGATCACGCCAATAAAAATTAACGCGGTGATCAGCGCCAGCAACGCAAACACCCAATGCCAGCCATAATGCGCGATGATAAAGCTTCCGGCTGTTGGCGCGATGATCGGGGAAACACCGAGGATCAGGATCATCAGGGAAAAAATCTTGGCATTTTCATTCAATGGGAAAAGGTCGCGAATGATCGCCCGCGGTGCTACCATCCCCACGCAACCGCCCAGCGCCTGGAAAAAACGAAATGCGATCAGCCATTCAATACTATTGGAAAGCGCGCAGCCAACGGACGCCAGCAGGTAAAGTATCAGCCCCGCATACAAGGGTTTTTTACGGCCAAACCTGTCCAGCAACGGACCGCAAAGCATTTGCCCGACACAGATACCCACAAAAAAACTGGATAAAGAATAGGCCACCATATCAACGGAGGTATGCAGATCTTCCGCAATAGCAGGAAACCCCGGCAAGTACATATCGATGGAAAACGGTCCGATCGCTGAAAGCAATCCGAGTAAAATAATAATTAAGGTTCGATTATTTTTATGCATAGCCTGCGGCGTTGTTGTTGATAAAGAAGCAAGCTTCGAAAGGCGCACGAAATTAGTTATTCCCGAGAAAGTGGAGCACTATTTTCTCGAATGCTTCCGGAGCCTGCACATGCGGAATGTGGCCGACACCGGGCAATAATTTCAGTTGGCTTCCTTTGATCGCCTGTTGTGTTTTTCTTGCGAGTGAAGGATATTGGCCATAGATCTTTTTCTGTGCTTCCGTCAGCTGATCCTTTCCCACAACTGTGCGGTCTGCAGCACCAATGATCAGCAACGCTGGCATTTTCAGCCGGTTGAACTCATAACAAACCGGTTGCTCATAGATCAGCTGGTAAGTGAGGGCATTCACCAAAGCAATGGAATCAACATCCTTCCGCGACAGATCGGCGGCCTGGGCTTGTACATATTGTTCGTACTCCGGTTTCCAAACGGGATAGTAGGACTGCTGGTACTTTTTGTAAGACTCGTAGGTGGCTGCGGCTTCTTTTGCCACAAGTTTCGATAAGGGTTGATAGGGAACAAATGTTTTGTAATCTTCCAGCCCAATCGGGTTTTCGAGGATAAGTTTTTCCACCACTTGCGGGTACATCAGGCTGAACCTGGTTGCCAGCATACCACCCATGGAATGCCCCAGCACAACGGTTTGGCTGATGCCCAAAGTATCCAGCAGTTTTTTAGTATTGGCTGCCAGCAGGTGAAAACTGTAATGGATATTGGCCCGGGACGATTCTCCCCAGCCCAGCTGGTCAGGAACGATCACGCGATAACCCGCCCGCGTTAAAAACGGGACGACATTCTTCCAGTAATAACCGTTGAAATTTTTTCCATGGAGCAGGAGGATAGTTTTACCTGAAGGTTTTTCAGATTTTATATCCATAAAGGCCATTTGTACAGCCTGTCCTTCGATCGTGAACGCCATCTTTTGCACGGGATAAGGATACTCAACCTGCGCCTGCGTTAATAAAAAGGAGAAAAATACCAGGGAGAAAATCAGGGAGAAATGTTTCATTTTGAAAGAGGTGGAAGAATTGTGCCAAATGTTTCACGCCAAGGCGGAAAGAGCTTAAGGGCGCAAAAGGAAATCAAAAGCGAAAAAACGAATGTAAAAAATAAAAAAATTCTGACTCGCAGAGCTCAACTGTCAACTATTTCATTTCTAAGAACCCGTTGGTCGGGAGACCAGACCGGGGCGCGTATGTTAACCCGCAACGCTCAACCTTAAACTATTTTATTTCTAAGAACCCGTTGGTCGGGAGACCAGACGCGCGCAAAGTAAAAAGTAAAAAGGGTTTTTCGCAAAGGCGCAACGTTCAATTATTTCGTTTAAAAGAACCCGTAGGTCGGGAGACCAGACGGGGGCGGCCTGGTAAATAGTCTTAGTGCTGCTTAGTGCTTTAGCGTCTTAGTGGTGAAAAGAAAACTCTGTGTTACTCTGTGAAAAACTTGGTGTACTCTGTGGTAAAAAATCTGTGGTAAAATAAAAACTTACTCGCCCATCCCTTCTCCATCAGCCGTCTTGCTGCTCGTGCTCAGCATCTGCTGGATACTCTGCATCTCCACCGGGGAAAAATAACGCCATTTGCCCGGTGCAATACCGGTGACCGTTATATTCATAATACGAATCCGTTTGAGCGACGTTACCCGAAATCCCAGCGTTTCACACATGCGCCGGATCTGGCGGTTAAGCCCCTGCGTTAGTACGATACGGAAACGGTTATCGCCTTCCTGTTTTACAAAACATTTGTTGGTAACGGTCCCTAATATCTTCACGCCGCTGCGCATCGCATTCACGAACGCAGCATTGATCGGCTTGTCCACCGTAACGATGTATTCCTTTTCGTGGCCGTTACCTGCCCGTAAAATTTTATTTACGATATCGCCATCGTTGGTGAGGAAGATCAGGCCTTCAGATAATTTATCCAAACGCCCGATGGGGAAAATCCGCGTCTTATAGTTGATAAAATCAATGATGTTCGTCTTATCTTTCTGATCGGTGGTGCAGGTCACGCCTTTGGGTTTGTTCAGCATGATGTAGACGGGTGCTTTTTTCTTTTTCAAGGGTTCACCGTCGATCTTTACTACATCGCCATCTTCCACGCGGTTGCCTTTATCTGCGTCCCGGCCGTTAATGGTTACGCGGCATTCCTCTATATATTTATCTGCTTCGCGACGACTGCAAAACCCGGAATCACTGATATATTTATTCAGACTTGTACTCATAGTGCAGCGCGAAAATACGAAAAGACCCGGAGCTATTATTTGCGGGCTTTAATGAGGAACACAGCAGGAACTGCGCGCTGACCCGGCTTATCAGAAACCGTGATCGTAGGTTTGCCATTGATCAGCATACAACTGCTGCCACCGCCGTCCAGGTTGATCGCTTCCACGCATCCCAGTTGCTTCATCAGTTCCGCTTCCTCTGTGATCGTCGCTCCTTCTGCTATTCCCGGGAATCTGCCCTGCACCACCATCACGATCAAATGATCATCCGCTGTATAGCCAATCAATGTTCGGGGATGCTTATCATTGATCGCCTTACCGTTGAATTTTAATTCTTCATTATTGCTGATCTTAATGTCGCCATTCTGCAATAATACCGGCCCGCCCCCAATGGCAGTCCGCATTTTCCATTTCTTAAAATGGGCAGGAGGCGCAAATGACGCGATGGAATCACGCGTTGCCGGAATGGCTTGTTGCGAGGCCATCGCGTAATGTTTTGTTGAATCCGTGTACAGCCAGGCGATATCTGCTTTTCTTTGTTTGCTGATGCCGAGTGCACCGGTAAACGGGTGCCGGTAAGTGAGCGTATCCTTGCCTTTGCCTGCAAGGCTGTGTGAATTGAACGCAACCAGTTTGCCATTCATAATCACCGCGTTGATGCTCCGGTTCGTTTCGTAGGAAAAAAAGTTGTGTTGACGACCAGCAATGGTTGCTGATTTTTATCAAAAAATTGTTGTGGAGTAAGCCGCCGGTTGCGACTCGTATCCGTCGAAAACTGCAATTGCTTTTCGTGCAGATCAGCCATCGCGTAATAAGCAATGAAAGGCTTTCCATGTAAAGAATCGTTTGTCCTGAACACATGAAACCCTTTCGGTAAGGGAGCGAACTGCTCATCTGCGTTTACCCATTTTAGTTGGGCGGATGCGCCCGACAACAACATGCCACAAAACACAAGTACATTGATAGAAAAAATTTTTACCGACATGCCATTATTTTTGAAAGGAACTAATTGTTTTTTTCGGCCAGCCATTTGTCGCGGCCCCAATTGGGAATCACATGTTTTTCACTATGATAAGAGGAACGAACCAGGGGCCCGCTTTCTACATAGTCTAACCCAAGCTGGTAGCCTATTTCGCGGTATTCGGCAAATTCGTCAGGATGCACAAACCGTTGCACGGCCAGGTGTTTTTTGCTTGGTTGCAGGTATTGCCCGATCGTTACCACATCCACGCCATGATCTTTCAGGTCGCGTAATGTTTGAACAACGCCTTCCTTTGTTTCGCCGAGGCCGAGCATGATGCCGCTCTTCGTGCGCATACCACCACGTTTCAGGATGCTCAGCGTTTCCAGGCTTGTACGGTATTTCGCCTGGATACGCACCTGGCGGGTAAGCGTTTCCGTTGTTTCGATATTGTGACTCACTACGTGAGGTGCTGCATTGATAATGCGCTGAATATTTTCCTGCTGACGCTTCCCTTTAAAATCAGGAATCAAAGTTTCTAATGTAGTGCCGGGATTCAATGATTTTACTGCGCGTATGGTATTTTCCCAGATGATGCTTCCGCCGTCGGACAGTTCATCGCGGTCAACAGAGGTAATAACGGCATGCTTCACTTTCATCAGGTGAATAGCTTCAGCCACTCGCTGCGGTTCATCCCAGTCTGCCTCCAGCGGACGACCGGTGGCAACAGCACAGAAGCCACAACTGCGGGTGCATATATTACCCAGGATCATGAATGTGGCCGTACCGGCACCCCAGCACTCCCCCATGTTCGGGCAATTGCCACTTTCACAAATCGTATGCAATTTATGGGTATCAACCAGGTTACGCACCTGCTTAAATTCTTCGCCGATCGGCAATTTTACGCGTAGCCAGGTTGGCTTTTTTACGGGGAGAAATGTTTCCTCTACAACAGTTCCGCAAGACATTAGCGACTAATTTTTTGATTGATCCGCAAAGTTATGCTGTACAACGGTCCGGCGCAACAATGTTTAACGAAGTAATGATGCCCGAATAAATTTTCTGATTATTTCCTGCGACCGAACATCAGGGAAACGTAGGCCGAGAAAAAGAATTTCTGCGGTTTGCTATAGATCATCTGCTGAATTTCCTTACTATATAATTCAGCGATCAGCCCAACTTCCAGCGCATTCACCATTTCGTTGTATTTGCCGTAATCGAAGCGGAGCGCAGGTTTTAAGTAAATACCCGGGCGAACTTTTACCTGCTTCCAGCCGGTACCGAAGTTCGGTCCGCCGATATAATTCGCGTAATTGAAATAAGCTGCACTGTCGGTTTGATAATTCACGAACATCCTTTGCCCCGCTGAATCGATCTCCACATTATACGGGCGCAACAAACCGGCGATCACTCCCCCACCCACATTTGCTGTAATGGCCACACCGTTTTTATTGCCTTTATTGCCGAGCAAAAATTGCTGCTGCACACCGAGTTTAACAGGATATAAAAAATTTATCTTACCAAAGATCAGCGGTGCGGTGTTGTTATAGAGTGATTGCTTTTCTTCCTTCTGATGCTTTCTTTCCGTAATCTCCAATTGATATAAGAGGCTGCGTTGAATGGATTGAGCGCGGCCGATCTCTACAAATCCGCCGTAACCATCTGAAGTGAATTTACCACCTACAACAGTATGTTTCGTGTATTTAATCACCCCTTCTTCCTCCTGTTTTGCGATCGCGTTGATGCGCAGGCGGCGTTCTTCCTTCTTGCTTTGCTTTACAGATTTATCCTGTGCCAGTGCCGGCGAAATCAGGCTGCCCGCAAGTATTATAAAAAATAATTTCTTCATGTATGCTCTTTACTTAAGTAAATTTATGCAAAAATAGTATGCTGCGCTCTATCAAAGAGTCAATTGCGAAAAGAAGCGCTGCACTATAACTTATTAATTATAAATACGAAAAAATGACAGCTACGGTTATATATAAAGGAGATTTACGTTGTGAATGTACTCACCTGCAAAGCAGCAGCATCGTGGAAACAGATGCCCCTACGGATAACCGTGGGAAAGGCGAAAGATTCAGTCCGACAGATACCCTTTGCATTTCTTTAGCCACCTGTATGATCACAACGATGGGCATAAGAGCTGCCGATATGCAGGTGGATCTTTCAGATACGAAGATCGACGTGACCAAACATATGCTCGCAGATCCACGAAGGATTGGTAAAATTGAATTAACACTACATATGCCGTCGGCGCTGAAACTGGAGCAGAAAGACCGCGAACTCTTTCAGAAAATTGGTGACAATTGCCCCGTGATCAAAAGCCTGCACCCGGACCTGGAGATCGTCGCGAATTACATCTGGCAGTAATGTCCTCCTCTTTACCCGATAATAAGGCATTGCCAATACTGCATTGGAGGCAATTTTTTTGATCGCAGTATTGTTGTTTGAGCTGCAGCAATGCCTGGCTGTCTCCTGCGTTGCTGCATTTTATTCCGAGTTGTTTAAAGCCTTTGCTGATCCGGTTCTCTTCTGCCGGCATTTCCGAAAGCCATTTCAACGCTTTTAATTTCAGGTGCTCGTTTTTATGGATAACAGCGTAGGCAAATAATACCGGCACCACCGTGTTGATCACGATATGCTGCAACATTTGCGTGCCGGGCATTTTGAGTTTATGTTCGCCTGTTTTGTCAAACCGGTAATGATATAGCCAATAATCATTGGGGGCAATGTTGAGCAGTTGCATGACGTTTTTTACCGAGCTTGCTTCTTTGATCGTTGAAAATAATGGTCGGCTCTGCTGCAGCACTGCCGCGAGTTGTGCCAGGCGTAGGGAGGGAAAATTCGCGGGCCGCATCCGTAAAAAATAGACCGGAATACTCACCGTTTTTAAGCCTAATTTTTTCTGCAGGAAACGATATTCTTTTTGCAGCATTTTTGGATAAGCCTCATCAAATTTCGCCAGCAATAATCCCGCCTGCCCGAATAATAAAGCTTCGATTTGCAGCAACTGGTTTTGATGTTTACCCAGCAGGTTTAGCGGCAAAGAACGTGCGATCTGTTCAAAGGCATCGTTGTTGACATGCATGCCATAGTTCCGCGCCAGCATCCACCAGAACGTTTCTTCCCAATGCTGGTTATTTTCCAGCAGCAATTGTTTTATATGTTGAACCGAAAGCTCCAGCCTTTCTGCCAGCATGCGATCTTTACATGCGACCAGCAATAACGGAGATATCGTGTTAAGTGCAGACTGGCAGGGTATAAAACTGGGGGATTGCATGAGCTGCTGGTAACGTTCCAGGAGGATTCCGCTGATACGTGATTGTAACTCCAGTGTGGGAAAAGCTAGATTGAGGACAACATCTTCTTTCCAAACCACGTGCAGGATCACGTTGTTGTAATTGGGATCATCGCTGTGGCCGTGTTGTATCCATTCGGAAGCGATGGTATGTAATTCAACCGTTCCTGCCCATACTGTTCCGTCAATTTCCAGTTGTGCATCCAGGAAATCCGGGCCCTGGTTATGATTGAGTTGCCCCTGCCGGATGATTTTTACCCGCAGGCCGCTGGTCGTGGTTAAATCCGCATGATCGAAATAGCGGAATTGCCAGATGTATTGCAGGAGGCGTTCAGTCATTGGTGGATGGAAAAATTTCCTTCCAAATTATAACGGCGCTCAACATATCCGGCAGGAAATAATCAGCAGCAACAGGAGAAAATAACCAGCATTTCTTAACCCAATTGTTGTAAGGCTTGTACAACCCGGCTCACAGGCAAACCCATCACATTATAGAAATCGCCCTGGATCGATCGGATACCCACCACGCCGATCCATTCCTGGATAGCATAAGCGCCGGCTTTATCGTAAGGCTTGTATTGATCTACGTAAAATTCAATTTGTTCTTTTGTGAGCGGGTGAAAAGACACTTCCGTTGTTTCTGCAAAAGCGATCTCTTTTTTTTCATGGAGGATCACCACACCTGTTGTTACGCGATGGTGAGACCCGGCGAGGCTGGTTAAAATGCGGATGGCATCGTCACGGTCTGCCGGTTTACCAATTACCTGGTTGTTCCAGATTACGATCGTATCTGCAGCCAATACCGGTAGCTTTCCGGAGGCAAGTGACTTTGCAGCAAGGGCTTTATTGCGGGCAATATGGATCGCCGTTTCTTCGAAACTTAAACCATCCGGGAAACTTTCATCAGCGCCCGTGACCAATACTTCGAACGGAACTTCCGCCCAGCTCAGCAACTGGCTGCGGCGCGGCGATTGGGAGGCGAGAATTATTTTTTGCATAAGCTTAATTCAAAAAACGAAAAAAGGCCATGGATAGGATACCGGCTAACATGACAAATTTTACCGCGGAGCTCAGGGTATGGTAATCTTCTTTAGACACTGCGGTATATAATTTTTGGAGGATCCAGCAGAGCGGAAAGATGATGGTAATAATATTATATCCCACGATCAGCCGCCAGCCAGATTTCCAGGCGTACAATTGCACGATCGCCAGGGAAGAGATACAAACGATCAGCCATACTGCTATAAACACTTTCGCAGCCGGAACGCCCCAAACGATCGGCATCGTGCGGCAATGATAACGGGCATCGCCTTCTATATCTTCCAGGTCTTTCAACGCTTCGCGCACCAGCGAAACGATAAACGCGAACCCGGCGTAAAGGATCGTAAACTTAAATAATTTGCGTGCATCATAGAGGTGGTCATCTGCAAACCAAACCTTATGATCGGCACCGGAAAAAAAATACATTACGATGATCACCCATGCCGTTAAAGCGGCGATAATGATGTTTCCGCTCAGCAATCTTTTTTTGAACGTGGTGGAGTAAAACCAGAGTAAGATCACGCAACAAATGTTGGCGATCGTAATTACCCAGGAGCCCGTTTTGTAACTGATAAAAATACTGAGCAAAATGCCCACGGCGGAGAAAACCAGGTGCCACATGATCGCCCAGCGACGCTTCACTTCTTTATCCACCACCACTTTTTCCGGCTTATTAACGGCATCGATCTGCAGGTCGAAATAATCGTTGATGATATAACCTGCAGCCGCGATGAGTATGGACGCCACAACGAGCAACAGGAAAAGCCGGTGGCCATGCGGGTAAGATTGCTGATTGAGTAAGGAATGAAAAAGGGAAAAATAAAACAGTGCCTGGGTTAAGCCAATGAAAACAAGATTGGGCCAGCGCGTCAACCGTAAAAATGCTCCGATCGTTTTCATTAAAGCGTTCAATTATTATTGCGCGGTGAAGTTACCGCAGTAATTTATTGCGAAGGCGTTTCTTCGTCATCATGCCAGTGCCCGTTCAGTTTCATCACTTTTTCGATGATATCGCGAACACAGCCTTCTCCCCCTTTCACCGGTGAAATATACTGCGCGATACTCCTGATCTCCGGTACGGCGTCAAAAGGACAACAGGCCAGCCCCACCATTTGCATGGGTTTAAGGTCCGGGATATCATCGCCCATATACAACACTTCCGTCCAGGCCAGGTCATGATTGGCAACATACTTCAGCAACAGGTCCTTCTTATGGGTAGCATTGATAAATACATCTTTCACTCCCAGTTTTTCCAGGCGGATCTTCACTGCTTCGGAAGTACCGCCGGAGATCACCAGGATCTTATACCCTCTTTTTATCGCGAGCTGTAAAGCATAACCATCTTTGATATTCATCCGGCGCGCGAGCTGACCGTCATTCAGCACAAGCAGGCTGCCATCGGTTAGCACACCGTCGATGTCCAGCACAAATAACCGGATTGGTTTAAAAAGAGACAAAAGGTTCATACGTGAAATTATTTCTGACCATCACGCCACTCGTACACCCAGGTGCTCTGGATCTTCTCGAGATGGCCTTCGTTACTGTCTTCCGGTTTACCGGCAAAATCCGGGATTTCCAATACCCATTTACGCAGGTCGGTGAAACGGATCCGGTAAATTTTCCCTTCGTTAAAATCATCACCAAAACGTTCGTATAATTTCAGGGCGATATCTTCGTAATCGCTCCAGTAGATCGGGGGTTCAAAACTCATATGATTGTTTGAGGATAGATTGATAGGTTGATTATTCTCCCAGGAACTGTGTTTGATCAGGCAGGGTTACCGTAATATTCCCGGAGCCCGCGTTCAATACACACTGGCAACTAAGGCGGGAATTCAGGCGCGGATTAATGGCGCGATCAATAAAATCTTCTTCACGATCACTTAATTCTTCTACCAGGTCCTCTCCCGTTTCAACATAAACATGACAAGTGCTGCAGGCACAAACACCGCCGCAATTATGGTGAAGGTCGATATCATTTTTCAGGGCCACCTCCAGGATGGATTGTTCAGGTTCGATGTTTTCGATGGTCACCGGCGCTAATCCTTTCTGTTCAAACTTAAACGTTATACTATACATACTGCAAATTTCGGATTGCAAACCTAGTGTAAATTACCAATTGTGGAAAATCTGTGTTTTGCTTAAAACTTCGGATTCAGCACATATTTGCCTAATTTGCCCGCGAATCTTTTATTCCCGTATCATTTAATAAAACCTCATGCAATTGAATTTCCATCTCAAATCATATATTATCCCCGCGATTGTACTTTGCCTGGCTGCATGTCATAGTAAGGATACAAAAACGGCTGCGGGATCAGATACGGCGAAGCGACATAAAATCACGATCGACAGCGCTGCGCTGGAACCCAAAACGCCTGTGCGGAAAGCCCCCATCGTAAATATTACGGACACCGTTGCCATTAAGCAGCTCGTACTTTACACAAAAGACAGCGCATCGAGCAGCGAAAGGATCTCCCGGAAACTCGCAGACATCTATACAAACAAACTGCAGCAGGTAATCGCCACCAATAAATTAAAAGTGACCGGCGCGCCGATTGCCTGGTATAAAACGCAGGGCAGTCCTTTCTTTTTCGAGGCCGGACTCCCGATCGATAAAAAACCGGCAAAACTTCCGAAGAACTTTTTTGTAAGATCCATTGGTGGCGACAGTGCCGTGGTGGCGCATTTCTTCGGTCCGTACGATATTACGATCATGGGTTACGAAGCCCTGAACGACTGGCTGACCTCACACAAAAAGAAACGTACGGCTCCGCCTTACGAGCAATATGTTGGTGATCCTAAAGATGAAAAAGGCAAACTGCGCGACCCGTACAGGGTGCAGACGGATATAATATTTCCGCATAATTAGTTGTTGGGAATTGGTTGACTAGTGATTGGGAATTGGGTGCAAGTCTCTGCTGATTTAAAAAGGAATTAATTGTTGAGGACTAAAGGTTAGATAGTTGATGGGCTGATAGGAATTTGTAATTGGGTATTGGTCTCTTCGACTTGTTGCCTTGCCGTCAGGTCAAAGAATCCAATAACTTGTAACGCTGCTAACGTTTAGGTTTTAACATTCAGCTGATATCCATCAAGGGTTTCAACGATGCATTTAACCAATTACCTCCTCAACACCTAACAGTGCTAACAATTTGGTAAACGCTACATCCAAATTCCTAATTACTAATTCCAAATTACGGTCGCCAAACTAATCAACTACTCAACCACCCCCTCCCTCATGGATTCATAATACTATCCGTCAGCCGCATATAAGTCGTTTTTAATTTGGGATAATTTACGAGCAGGCGCAGGTGTTTATCCAGTGTCTGGATATCTTTTCGCACGGCCGGACCGGTCTGAACCGCTGCAGGTGAAGCATGCTGAATGCGATGCGCTGTTTCCATGATCAATGGTTTCAGCATATTAAAATCCAGGGATTCCTTTGTACAAAAATCTTCCGCGATCGCATATAAGTGATTGGTGAAATTGCTCACGATCACTGCCGCTGTATGCAGTTTTAAGCGTTCTTCATCCGTTGTGCGCTGCACGCTGGAGGATAAACTGCGGGCAAATTCTTCCAGGAAAACAATACAGCCTTCATCGCTTCCATCCACCAAAAAAGGAATGGGTGGAATTTGGTCCATTTCTTTCCGCAGGCTTTGCAGCGGGTACAATACACCGTAGTTGGAAGAATATTTTTGCAGCACATCTTTCGATACGGATCCGGCCGTATGTACCACGAGGCGGTTATTGGCGGTGATCTGCGGTAATACATTATGGATACCTGCATCGGCGACCGCGATCACGATCAGTTCCGCTGTTTGATTTACAATACCGGAGAAATCACTGGCTTCGGCGTTAAGAAGATTGGCCAGGTTGCTGGCATGTTGAGAATCGCGGCTCATCACCTGCACGATCGTATGACCATGCTCTTTCATCAGGCGGCCTAGAACCGAGCCCACGTTGCCCGAGCCGATCAGGGATATTTTCATAAGCAGTAACTTTGGTAAGATGAATGTACAAAAAAAGTTTGCTCTGCAATTTATCCGCACAAAATTAAACGTCCTGGGCTTGCTGAGCGACCGCAAAGCCGGTGAAGTGGCATTCAAATTATTTTGTACACCATTGCCCATCCCGGCTGAGAAGCAGAAAGATCATTTTCATTCCGCAGAAAAACTGGCGTTTACCGTCGACGGAAAAACCATCCGCGGCTACCGCGTTAACCATCCCCGCCCTCATAAGATCCTGCTGCTGCACGGCTTTTCTTCTACGTGCCAGAATTTTCACCGCTTCGTGGCGCCGTTGGTGGCACAAGGTTACGAGGTGCTGGCTTTCGATGCACCTGCACATGGAAAAAGTGAAGGCAAAACAGTCAACGCCGTTGATTACGCCAATATGATCCTCAAGGCAGTGGAATTGTATGGGCCTATCCATTCGTTTCTCGCCCATTCATTTGGCGGGATGGCGATCAGCCTAGCGCTGGAAAGAATGCCGCATTCCCCCAAAACTAAAGTTGTATTGATCGCGCCGGCTACGGAAACAACCACGGCGATTGATACTGCGTTTTCTTTTATCGGGATCAACAAACCGGCGCTGCGGAAAAGTATGGACGAGATCATTTTTTCGATCAGCGGGGAACATAGCGAATGGTTTTCGATCCGCCGTGCCATGAAAAATATAAAAGCTTCGGTGCTTTGGATCCATGATGAAGACGACGATGTCACGCCATTAAGCGATGCGTTAAAAGTGAAGGAAGATGCCTGGCCGAATGTCCGTTTTATTATTACGAAAGGACTTGGCCATCGTAAAATTTACCGCGATGCAACGGTAAAAAAAGCCCTGCTCTCTTTCCTGCAGATCGATTAAAGGACGCAGCCGAACGGGAACAAAAATTTGGATTTTTCAATTTTACACTAATATTGCAGTAACGTTATAACCATTTTTGAGGTGGAAAAACCTCGCAGAGGAAGGCCCTTGCACGAGAAAAAACAGGCAGGAAGGGCGTATTTTCCGGAAGCTGATGGACGTTATTGAACCCCGCAAATTGCGCGGGAAGAAAGGATTGGAAAATATTATGGCAAAGAACTTATTAATAGTAGAGTCACCGGCGAAAGCCAAAACCATCGAAGCGATCTTAGGTAAAGATTTCGAGGTGAAGAGTTGTTATGGCCATATCCGCGATCTCGAGAAGAATGATATGGGCATCGATATCAACAATAATTTCAACCCAAAATATATTGTTCCTGCCGAAAAGGACAAAGTGGTGCGCGAATTAAAAGCCATCGCCAAAAAATCCGGCGAAGTCTGGCTGGCATCGGATGAGGACCGCGAAGGAGAAAGCATCAGCTGGCACCTCGCGGAAGTATTGAACCTCGATCCAAAAACCACCAAGCGTATTGTTTTCCACGAGATCACGAAACCTGCCATCCAGAAAGCGGTCGCCAATCCACGCACCATTAATATGGACCTGGTAGATGCGCAACAGGCACGCCGGGTATTAGACAGGATCGTGGGTTTCGAATTGAGCCCCGTGCTTTGGCGCAAGATCGGCCAGAAAGGCGGCCTGAGTGCCGGCCGTGTACAGAGTGTCGCCGTTAAACTGATCGTAGAAAAAGAACGCGAGATCAATAATTTCAATGCCGTTGGCAGTTTTAAAATAGAAGCTTCTTTAGCAGCGACGGATCTTAATAATAAGACGGTCATCTTTAAAGCAGAAGGCGCGAAATATAATGCCGCAGAGGATGCAGAAAAGTTTCTACAAAGTTGTATCGGTGCCGGTTACAAAGTAAAGGACATCCAGGTACGCCCGGGCAAACGTACGCCCGCAGCCCCTTTCACCACTTCCACCCTGCAACAGGAAGCCAGCCGGAAATTGGGTTATGGCGTAAGTAAGACGATGTTGCTCGCACAGAAACTATATGAAAGTGGTAAGATCACCTACATGCGTACCGATAGCGTTAACCTTGGTGAAACGGCGATGGACGGTATTAAGAACGAGATCAATAAAAGCTTTGGCGCAAAATATTTACAGGTCAGAAAATATAAGAATAAGAACGAAAGTGCACAGGAAGCGCATGAGGCGATCAGGCCGACTTATATGGAAAATCATACCGTGAACGATCCGGACCTGGTGCGCTTATATGAACTGATCTGGAAGCGTACGATCGCTTCGCAAATGGCCGACGCGGAATTTGAAAAAACAACTGCGAAGATCAACATCAGCACGAATAACGAAGACCTCACCGCCACTGGTGAAGTGTTGAAATTTGACGGCTTTTTGAAAGTCTACCTGGAAAGCACAGACGAAGAAGAAGGCGAAGAAGGCGATCAAAGCCGGTTACCGAATTTGGCGGTGGGTCAGCAACTCGCTTTTCAGCAAATGACGGCGACAGAAAAGTTCACCCGCCATTCAGCCCGTTATACAGAAGCTTCTCTCGTGAAGAAAATGGAAGAGCTCGGAATCGGAAGGCCAAGTACTTATGCGCCGACGATCTCCACGATCATTAAAAGGACTTATGTAGAGAAGAAAGATAAGGAAGGCGTAAAGCGCAACTTCCGCGTGCTGAAATTAAAAGACGACCGCATTGAAAAATTAAACGAATCAGAAATCACGGGCGCGGAGAAATCCAAATTATTCCCGACGGATCTTGGACTTGTTGTCACGGATTTTTTAAACCTGCATTTTAAGAACGTGATGGATTATTCCTTCACCGCAGAAATAGAAAAAGAGTTTGATGAGATCGCCGAAGGGAAAATGAAGTGGAATAAAATGGTGGCTGATTTTTATACGCCCTTTCATACCGGTGTGGAACATACGCTGGAAACAGCAGAGCGTGCTGTTGGCGAACGGATGCTCGGTGTGGCTGAAGATGGAAAACCGGTGACCGCCAGGATGGGCCGCTACGGACCTATGGTGCAGATCGGTGCGCAGAACGATGAAGAGAAACCACGCTTTGCTAAACTGAAAGCCAGCCAGAGTATTGAAACGATCAGCTTTGAAGAGGCGTTGGAACTATTTAAACTGCCACTTACGCTGGGGGAACATGAAGGTCTGGAAGTATCTGTCAATATTGGCCGGTTCGGTCCCTATGTAAAATGGGGCGAAGCTTTTATTTCTATTCCGAAGGGTGAAGAGCCGATCGAGGTAGATTTAAAAAGAGCGGTAGAAATCATCAGCGCCAAACAAGTGGAAGATGCGCCGATCGGTTTTTACGACGAGAAGCCGATCACGAAAGGCAAAGGAAGATTCGGGCCTTTTATAAAATGGAACGACCTGTTTATTAATATACCGCGCGCCTATAACTTTGATAGCCTTACACAGCAGGATTGCAACGAACTCATCGAAAAGAAAGTAGAAAAAGAAGCCAACCGGTTTATCCAGCAATGGCCCGAAGAAAAGATCGCTTTAGAAAATGGACGTTGGGGCGCGTTCATCCGCTTCAATAAAAAAATGCTGAAACTGGTTGGTGGCGGTGCACAAGGAAAATTCACGCCGGAAGAATTATCAACCCTCAGCCTGGAAGACGTAAAGAAAATGATCTTAGTCCAGGAGCCGAAAGCTTTCGATAAGAAAACAACTGCGAAGAAAAAAGCGGCTCCGAAAAAGGCGGCGGTGAAGAGTTCTGTGAAGAAGAAAGCCGCGCCGAAGAAGAAAGGTTAGTTGCTCGGTTGATTAGTAATTAGTGATTGGGAATTGGGAATTGGGTGGGCAGTATGCTGGTTGAGCAGTTGATTAGTTGAATGGTTGGTTAGGGATAAGAATTAGTAATTTGGAATTGGGAATTCGGAATTTGGTGGAGCCCTCAATGGCTAAATGACTAATTGACCAATGACCAATGACCAATGACCAGTCACTGATTGACCAATGACTATCCGACTTCTCAACTCATCAACTAATAAACTTTCCTCACGCTTTGCAATTACAATACGCCATTTCTGCAACAGATTACCAGGCTTATTACACCTGGGTGATGTGGGATGCGCCGAAGAATAAAAAAAGACGGGCAACGTATTTTTTACGCCAGGGCCTTCCCCTATTGGCTTTCCTCGCGGCCTTTTATTATACCGGCACGTTTGCCGGCTTCTCCAGATTTACCTGGCTGGCGATATTTTTTTTGGCGGCAACATTTGGATTTTCCTTTTTTAATGTGCGGTCGAAGTACCAGCGCATCGCTTTGGAAATTGCCGAAGACCCGGCCAACGCATCTATATTTTTATCCAACCTGCTCACGATAGACAACTCGGGTATCGTTCTTAAAAATGAACAGTCTGCACATCATTTTTCCTGGCAAGCCTTTATCCGTAAGGAAGAAACAAAGGATCATTATTTTTTATTTGTTTCAGCGATACAGGCATTGATCGTTCCGAAGCGCATTTTTACCACCGATGTTGAGCGCCAACAATTCGCCTCCCTGCTCAGCAAAAACATTTCGCTCGACGCGGAATTTGCTGCAAGCCTTGGAAGTTAGTCACGGTATGTTGACAATTTTAACAACCCCTTTTAACCTTTCTGAACGAAATTGTTTTCAGATAAAAACCAGTAGCCTTTGCAGGAAAATAAAGAGATATCAGCCCTGCTTCATTTGATCGATGATCCGGATGAAGATGTGTATTCTACCGTTAGCGAAAAGATCATTTCTTTTGGCAAGGAGATCATTCCCAACCTGGAGCATCTCTGGGAAAATATCAGCAACGAAGACATGCAGGAACGGATCGAACTGCTGATTCACCGCGTTCATCTCCGCGATCTCACACAGGAGTTTATCAGCTGGAAAGATGGCAACGCCGATCTGCTGGAAGGCGCGCTGATCGTGGCGAAATACCATTATCCTGATCTGCAGCCCGCAGTAATCATGCAGGAAATTGAGAAGATCCGCCGAAACATCTGGCTGGAACTCAACAGCTATCTCACGCCGATGGAACAGGTGAATGTGATGAACAGTATTTTTTACAGCTATTACAAACAGAAGGGCGTTGACCTCAATTATGATAACCCGGATCATTTCCTGATCAACAAAACGCTGGAAAGCAAGAAAGGCAATGCGATCAGCAATGGTATCATTTACCTGGTGCTTTGCGAACTGCTCGATATCCCGGTGAAAGCGATCAACATTCCACGACAATTTATCCTTGGTTATTTTGATGAGCAGTATGATTTACTGAATCCCAAAGGACACTCTTCAGAGAAAATTAAATTTTACATTGATGCCCTCACCGGGCAGATGTATTCGCATAAGGATATTGAAAATTATTTCAAGCGGCTCTCTGTGCCTCCGGTGACATCGTTCTTCCGGCCGATCAACAACAAACGCATCATCCGGTTTTTACTGGAAGAGATTGCGAAATGTTTCGATAACAGTAATAACCAGTATAAAATGGAGGAGCTGCTGCAACTGGCGGCGTTGCTGGATGATTGATTTTTAGCCACGAAGGCTCAAAGGCAGAAAGATTCACAAAGAAATTAAGCCCCAATATTTCGGAGAAAAGGGAAGACTACAAGAACGAGTCGGAATTATTTTTAAACAAAACTTTGTGCGTCTTCTTTTTTTCGTGTCTTAGTGGCGAACCTAACTTGAAGCGAATTGCTTAAAATAATTCCCCAGCCTTTTAAAATTATCCCTGTTGAGCGTGAAGAAATTATTACGCCCTTCTTTACGGCATTCGATCAGGTTACTGTCTGCCAACAATTTGATATGATGGGAACAGGTGGGCTGCGATAGACCGGTAAGGGAGACGACATCACAGCAACGGATCGAGCCTTTTTCCAACAGTTCCTGCAGGATGCTCATACGGTATGGGTCCGCTACGGCCGACATTGCCTTCTCAATAAAACCCGTCTCTGCCTGTTTCGCATTCATCGCTGCAAATATAGAACGGTTGCCGCTTCTGCAGATATTTTTGTAATTTTAATGTATCTAGTTTATGGAGCAGGAACAATATTTTTACCAAAGCCCGATCGGCGTACTTCGCCTGGCTAACGAGGCAGACGCGCTGGCTGAATTAAGTTTCCAGCAAGAGGACATGCTGCCCGATAACAATCCCCATCCTGCTGCACCGATACTGGTAGCATGTATCCGGCAACTCGATGATTATTTCAGCGGGGAAAATTTGTCCTTCGATCTTCCACTTGCCCAACCCGGAACCGCTTTTCAGCAAAAGGTCTGGAACGGCCTGCTCGCCATCCCTGCCGGCCGCACCTGCAGTTATATGGACCTGAGTAAAAAACTCGGCGATCCAAAAGCGATCCGTGCCGTGGGCACCGCGAATGGAAAAAATAACATCGCGATCGTCGTGCCCTGCCACCGCGTGATCGGCAGCAACGGCAGCCTGGTCGGTTATGCCGGGGAGCTCTGGCGCAAACAATGGCTACTCGCCCATGAAGCAAAATACAGCGCCGGCGTGCAAACGCTTTTTTAGGATAAACATTTACGGCACACTAAATGTTAGCATTATACAAATCATCGTTATGCATGTTATTCTACGCAGTTTAGTCTTCCTGTCTCTCCTTCCTTTAAATCTCGCCTTCGTTTCCTGCAACGGCAGCAAGAGCAGCAAGCAGACGGAAATTGCTGAAAAAGATACCAACGAGCTGGCGAAGAAATACCATCTCGACAAGATCAAACTACCTCCAGGATTTACGATCAGTGTGTATGCAGAAGTTCCGAATGCGAGAAGTATTACGCTCTCTCCTTCCGGCAATTTGTATGTTGGCAACCGCAGTGAAGACAAAGTTTATGCCGTGGTGGATGAAAATAAAGATGGTAAAGCAGATAAGGTATATACGATCGCTTCCGGTTTGAATACCCCCAACGGCGTGGCGTTTAAAGACGGTAATCTATATATCGCGACGATCAGTTCCATTTTAAGGCTCGATAATATTGAAGCCAACCTGGCGAATCCGCCGAAGCCCGTTGTTGTATATGATAAATATCCGAAAGACACGCACCACGGCTGGAAATTTATCGCCTTTGGTCCGGATGGAAAATTATACGTGCCTGTTGGTGCACCCTGCAATATCTGTGAAAAGGAAAACCCCATCTATGCATCCATTACCAGGTTAAATGCGGATGGCACGGGGATGGAGATCATTGCCCGGGGCATTCGAAATTCTGTTGGGTTTGCCTGGCATCCTGCCACTAAAAAATTATGGTTCACAGAAAACGGCCGCGATAATTTCGGCGACGACGTTCCCGGTGATGAACTGAATATGGCCAATAAAGATTCCCTGCACTTTGGCTTCCCGTATTGCCACCAGGGAAATATTATTGATCCTGAATTTGGCAAAGGAAAAAACTGCAGCGACTACACGCCACCGGTACAGGTGCTGGATCCGCACGTGGCAGCTTTAGGCATGCGCTTTTATACTGGAAAAATGTTCGACAGCAGCTATAGCAACCAGGTATTTATCGCAGAACACGGCAGCTGGAACCGTACCAAACCGATTGGCTACCGCGTGACGATGGTGAAACTGGATGCAGCAGGAAAATCACTGGGTTATACCACGTTCGCTGAAGGCTGGCTGCAACCCAATGGTAAGGTCCTGGGCCGCCCGGTTGATGTAGAAGTGATGCCCGACGGTGCCTTGCTGGTGAGCGATGATTTCGCCGGGGCGGTGTATCGGATTGTTTATCGGGGTTGACTGGTTGAATAGTTGAAGGAATGGCCACGAAGGCACAAAAAAAATAAGATGCACAAAGTTGCTGATATCCAGGATATTAACTCTGTGAAACTCGTATTTTACTTCATTAATTCCGTGGTTAAATTCTTCGTGCGTCTTTCTGTCTTCCAACCTTAGAGGCGAAACAAGTCCAAACGAGGGCCGAAAGTTTTTGGCCTATGGCGGTGGAGCTTTTCCTGCGAGTTAGTAATCATGTATTGGGGCGCCACAAAGACAACTAAAACAATAAAATGCACAAGTAGTTAATACCTAGCCTAATAACTCTGTGAAACTCGTATTTTACTCCATTAACTACGTGGTTAACTTCTTCGTGGTTCTTTCTGTCTTCCAGTCGTAGTGGCGAAACAATCACTTCAAATCACCCGGTCCAAAGGACATCGGCAGCAACTGGCTCGCCTTTTCCAGCACGATCACCTCGCCTTCCATTCCGGAAAGAATCAGGCGAATCGGCTGGTTGATCCGGTCTTCGTATTCACGCAGCGCCTGGCGGCACATGCCACAGGGAGAAACAGGGCGGTCACTTTTCCAGCCTGCATTGGTATTGTGGTAACTGATGGCGATCGTATCGATCGGCACATTGGTATGTAACACTGAAGCTGCAGACAACAATACACGTTCTGCGCATATGCCTACCGGGTAGGAAGCATTTTCCTGGTTGGTGCCGGAAACGGTTTCGCCATTCTGTAACTGGGCAACGGCTCCCACTAAAAAATGGCTATAGGGTGCGTAAGCTTTTTGCGTGATTTCGCGTGCGGCTTTCAACAGTGCGGCATCCGCGGCGTTTAATTCGTCGATGTTTTCATACAGGTCGTAACCAAATTTAAATTCTTCTTTCTTCATCTTTCTCTAAGCGTTCTTTATTAAAAATTTCAGATAAAAAATCCTCCCTGTACTGCTACAGGGAGGATACTTGCGTTTGTTGAAATTACGATTATTTGCTGTTCTGTACGAATTTATTTTATCTGGTTAAACAACCTCTTCCAGCGCGGCGCTTTTTCCCAGCTAAACCAGATCAGGGAAGCCTTCCCAACGATATGATCTTCCGGCACAAAGCCCCAGTAACGGCTATCCAACGAGTTGTGCCTGTTATCTCCCATCATCCAGAAATAATCCATTTTAAAAGTATAGGAAGTAGCTGCCTGCCCGTTGATGAATACCTGCGTTCCACGCATTTCCAGGGTATTGCCTTCATACACTTCAATACAACGCTGGTAACGAACCAGGTTATCGGCTGTTAACGCGATCGTGGCACCTTTCTTCGGGATCATGATCGGCCCGTAATTATCGGCTGACCAATGCGAAGCGGTATCATAATAAGGGAACAACTGGTTATCAGGCTCCATAATGTAGTCTGAGAGTTTAAAGCCTGCAGGTAATGTCAAATGCGCTTTTTCTTCATTGGTGATATTCACCAGGTACACATTGGATTTCAATTGCGCTTTGTCGCCCTGCTCTTCACGGATATGAATCCCCATGGCTGCAAGTCGTTCATTGTCTAGAAAGGTTTCTGCAGGAACTTCCAACTGGTAATAGCGCTGCGACTGCGGGAACACGTCCTGCGGCTTGCCATTGATCAGCACATGGCCATTCACCACCTGCAATACATCTCCGCCGATGGCGACACAACGTTTAATAAAGTTTTCTCTTTTATCCACCGGGCGCGTAATGATCTTATCGCCGAAATTATTCCAGACCGCTTCCCTGCCCATCTCCCGGATCGCCTGGTAATAGGTCTTGCGGCTACCGAAATTTTCTTCATCGTTGATCAACGTATCATTCACCGGGAAATTGAAAACCACCACATCATTTCTTTTCACCGGTGTTTTGAGCCAGCGCGTGTAAGGAATTTTGATAGCTTCAGAATAAGATTTGCCGGTAGAGAAAGGCATGGTATGGTGCACGAAAGGCATCGACAAAGGTGTATTCGGAATGCGCGGTCCATAGCTGAATTTGCTTACGAACAGGAAGTCGTTCACGAGCAAGGTCTTTTCCATTGACGGTGTCGGGATCGTATAGGCCTCGAAGACAAACGTGCGGATGATCGTGGCCGCAACGATCGCAAAAGCCGCAGCGTCTATCCATTCGCGTGCGGTAGATTTCTGGTAATTATTTACGACGAGCTTACCTGCGTATTTTTCGTTTGGTGAAAAACCGAGGTAAGGCAAATAAATAAAAGGCACGAATACAGTCGCGACATGATGCAGGAAACTGAACCTGCCGAAATGCTCCACGAACTTGATCAGGATCCAGATTGTAATGAACTGCCCTGCGATCGGGATAAACTGCAGGAAGAACCAGATGCGTTTCAGCTCCATTTTTTCCACCATGCACCAGGTGTTGTAGAAAGGTATAAAAGCTTTCCAGCCTTCGATACCGGCTTTTTTAAACATCCCGTAGAGGCCGATATGCCAGAGAAGCGTCGCAACAATAATAATGATCCAGCCAATACTCATATAGTAGATTTAAAGGGCACAAAAGTAGTTAACCCATGCCAAGTTAGATGCGGTGAAAAGATAATTGTTACAGCGTGCGCGCATTACCGTGTAGCATAAACATTATTTTAACAACCCCGCCGTTAAGATTTAGGCAGCACGTAGGTATTCACATCTTCCAGGCTGATGGTTTTTCCGGATAAGATGATCAGGCGTTCTACCACGTTCCGCAGTTCCCGGATGTTTCCCGTCCAGTCGTATTTCTCCAGGGCGCCCATGGCTTCCGGCTCCATCGTCTTCACCGGCTGGCCATATTCTGCAGCCACGAGTTCCAGGAAATAATTTACGAGATGCGGGATATCATCGTTGCGTTCGTTCAGAGAAGGCACATGAATGATGATCACCCCCAGGCGATGATAGAGATCGAGGCGGAACGTTTTATCGTCTACTTCTTTCAACAAATCTTTATTGGTCGCCGCAATCACGCGCACATCCACATTAATGTCTTTATCCGCACCAACCCTTGTGATCTTTCCTTCCTGCAGGGCACGGAGCACTTTCGCTTGTGCGTTCAGGCTCATATCCCCGATCTCATCCAGGAATAAGGTACCGCCATTGGCTTGTTCAAATTTACCGATGCGTTGTTTGATCGCGGAGGTAAAGGAGCCTTTTTCATGACCGAACAATTCGCTTTCTATGAGTTCGCCGGGAATGGCCGCACAGTTCACCTCTACCATTGGCCCGGCACTGCGACTGCTTTTTTCATGGATCCAGCGGGCAACCAGTTCTTTGCCCACGCCATTTTCCCCGGTGATGAGTACACGCGCTTCTGTGGGCGCCACTTTCTCCACCGTGTCTTTAATTTTCTGAATGGCTGCACTCTCACCTACCATCTGCTGCACCTTGCTGGCTTTACGTTTCAGCTTTTTTGTTTCTGCAACCAGGTCCTGTTTTTCCATCGCATTGCGTAAGGTGATGAGTAAACGGTTCAGGTCTGGCGGTTTGCTGATATAATCAAAGGCGCCTTTTTTCACCGCTTCTACAGCCGTGTCAATATTACCATGACCGCTGATCATGATGATTGGCGTGTCGGCGTTGATCTGTTTTGCTTTTTCTAAAAATTCAATGCCATCCAGTTTCGGCATCTTGATATCGCAGAGCACGATATCATAAGTTCTTTCGCCGAATTTTTTCAGCCCTTCTTCCCCATCGCCGGCCTCATCAATTTTATATCCTTCAAAGCCCAGGATTTCCGTGAGGGTTTTGCGGATCGCTTTTTCATCATCTATTATCAGGATATGCGGCATAAGGGTTGTTTTAGTTTTAGTGCTGAAAAGGTCCAGCATTAGAATGGGTCAAAAATAATGGATTGTTTGGTTAGTTGGGTAGTTGTGTGGTTGAATAGTTGAATAGTTGAATGGTTGAATAGTTGAATGGTTGGGGAAGCGATAAAAGTAATTAGGAATTGGGAATTGGGTGGGAAGGGTTTATTGGTTGAATGGTTGATTAGTCGGAAGCGCTAAAATGACTTGGAAATCAGGAATTGGTAATTAGGAATTGGTCGAACCTATCGACTGATTTCTGACGAGTGTGTAAACCCAAAGCAGTTTACTGTTCAGTTCGTAAATAAAAATTACACACTTAAATGATCAGGCATCGTTCTGGATCCAGCACCCATTTCCCAATTACTGATCCTATCAAAAGCCTTTCTAAATTATTGATGATGCTACACCTAATTCCTAATTTCCTATTCCCGAATAATAATTCCCCCCTAAATTAAATACTCCACACCAAATTACTAATTACTAATCCCACTGACCAGCACGAGTCTCAACTAATCAACTATTCAACCAATGAACCACCTCCACGCCCAATTCCTAATTACGAATTCCACCAAACCAGCCCGCCGCTCAACCAATCAACTATTCAACCAATCAACTGCCTGCCCACCCAATTCCTAATTACCAATTCCCAATCTCTAATCCCGCTAAACCAGCAGGCCGCTCCACTAATCAACTATTCAGCCAATCAACAGCCTCCACACCCAATTCCTAATTACAAATTCCCAGTCAACGTATACCCTAACCAACTAATCAACTATCCAACCAGAGAACCAACCTTCATCAACCTGATCGTCTCCATTGCCTGGCGTTGGTTAAAGTCGGCGGCGATTTGTTTGATGTTGACCATATCCACGATCGTACCGATCAGGCAAAGGCCGCCGGTGAATAAATAAAGGATACCCATACCGATATCTCCTACCACGAAACGGTGGATGCCGGCGAAGCCAAAAAAGCCAAGGATCGCGAGGATCATCAGTGTTTGCTGGTCTTTGCGGCGAGACTGGTAGAGGCTGTAGAACTGCCGTTGCTGACTGTCGTTCATATTTCTCGTGAGGTCGCGGATCAGCGCCAGTTCTTCGGGTTGCATGCCGGGCAGCATCATAAACATTTGTTCATTGTCCATAGCGGGTCGTTTGGTATTTGGGTTTGATAAAAGGTTTTATAATTTGATGAATCAGTATCACGGTTGCGGGTATTCCTAAAAGATGTTCCTGGAAAGATCGGTAAAACTGCAGGTGCAGGGCCTGATGGATCGCGTGGCCGATGCCGCAGCCGGGGCAATGATGGAAACCAATCCATTTGAAAAAACAGAACGATGGTGCCGATGAACTGCTGTCCATAAAAAAAAGAAAAATTAAGGGAGTCAACCAGGTGATTGGTTCCAGGTATTTTCTCATTATGCCGGTAGGAGCAGTTTGTGACATTTATGCTTCCAAGATACCTGTTTGATGGGAAGCGTGCAAGGATTTCTTTTCGCCACGAAAAAAGGTTTTACCACAGAGTTAAAAGAGTTTACTCAAGGAGTTTCACAGAGTTTTTTTCGCCACTAAAACACAAAGAAACACTAAGAAGGTTGTCCACAACATACAGGAAGTTTTGCTGGGAGTTCACAGAATTTTTGAGCCGGCTGACTTTTCAACATTTCAATCAATCAACTGGTTTGACTTTTCACTTTTCAATGAAGTACACCGCCGCCGTGGTTGGTGTTTTTCACCAACCACCAATTGAACTGGTCATCCTGCATTCGTAGCGTTTCGAACAGCAATTCACGAATTAATTCTCCCTTTGCCGACCTGTTCCTCGAGTATTTCGCCACTAAGACGCTAAAACGCAAAGAAACACAGGATTTTTTACCACAGAGGAAAAGGAGTTTGACACAGAGTACGCAGAGTTTTTTTTCGCCACCAAGACAGTAAAACGCAAAAAAGCACAAAGAAGTTTGGTTACAGAGTCCACAGAGCTAACCCGCTAACTTTTCAAGTTTTCAACCAATCAACTTTTCAACCTTTCAACCAATCAACCAATCAACTATTCAACTATTCAACTGTTTTACTTTTTTACTTTTGAATTTTTAATTTGCCTACCTTACTTGTCCATCGTCTACTAAACTACTCTAATAAAAAAATTATGTCAAAGCCACTATCTGCCGTTAATATTTTTGCCGTTGTCTTGGGGATTTTTTTAGTCATCGAAGGATTCTGGGGAATGTTTGATCCGCTTGTTTTTGGCATATTCAGCACGAATATCCTGCATGCTTCGATTCACCTGATTCTCGGGTTCACCGGGATCTATACAGGCCTGCGCAATCATGCCCGAAAATTCTGTCTCTACGTCGGCATGCTTTTGCTGGCTGTCGGGATCCTGTATTTTATCCCGGGTGCTGATGCCTTAATCGTGCGTTTTTTCAATGTGAATAATGCCGTGGCATACCTGAATATCATCGTCGGGATTTTATGTCTGCTGTTTGCGTTCTTAACGCCGAAGCCCGCGCCGCTGCATCATGAGGGCAAACAGCATAAATAAGATTGCCCGCTAAAATATCGGTGTAGACGGTAATCCCTTTTCCTGCAGAACATTTTAGAATTATCTTGCAGTCATGAATACTGTAGCAGCCCAGCCAGACCGCCATCCATTTTTCGGTAGCCTGCTGCCTGCGTTGCGCATGTTGCGGAAGAACGATCCGCTGCGTATGGCAGGTGCAACAGCATTCTTTACCAGCTTTGCACTACCACCGATCGTGTTCATTCTCGCACAAATGTTCGGCTTGTTTTTAAGTCCGCGTGAAGTTGGCCGCGGCCTCATCGAAAACATCGGGCATAACCTGGGAACGGATGGTGCAGAGCAGGTGCGGCAGGTGATCCGGAGCATCCGCGGATTCAGTCATAGCTGGTATGTGATCGTCTTTGGCTTTTTGTTTTTAATTTTTGTGGCTACAACCTTGTTCTCTGTAATCAAAGATTCTTTGGATGATATCTGGAAAGTGCGGATAAAAGATCATGCGGGCATCGTCGTTGGTTTACGTTCGCGTGCGAAATCATTCGGCGTAATCCTCTTCGTCGGCATTTTATTTTTTGCCGATCTTCTATTAAAAAGTATGCGTGCCATTGGCGGTGAGTATGTAGAAGGCTTATTAGGTGGCAGCCGGTTTTATTTCAATATATTGTTTGGCGAACTCAGCTCCGTGCTGATCGTTTCTGCCTGGTTTGTTATCCTGTTTCATTATTTAGCTGATGCCATTCCCCGCTGGAAGGCATGCCTGATGGGCGGATTGCTCACGGGGATCTTATTCAGCGCCGGCCGCGTGTTGTTGCGAACCTTGTTGTTAAAAGGGAATATCGGCATCCTTTATGGCACGGGTGGCTCGCTGGTGCTCGTCTTGTTGTTTGTCTTCTACACCTCCTTCATTATGTATTACGGTGCCTGCTTCATTGCAGTGTATTCGGAGAAAAAGGGATGGCCCGTGCGCGCGGGGTATCGGGCGATTAAAAAGTAAAAATTTAAAAGTAAAAAGTAAAAAAAGGCCGCCGCCGTCTGGTCTCCCGACCAACGCCATTATCTATGGCCAATCCTCTTTGTGTTTCTTTCTGTTTTAGCGCCTTTGTAGCTAAAAAAACTCTGTGAAACTCCGTGAGAAAACTCTGTTTCCTCTGTGGTAAAGTCTTTGCGTTTTAGCGTCTTAGTGGCGAAAAAACTCTGTGGTTAATTACAAATCCGGCACAGTTGCTGCAACAGTTTCCGCAACCCAATCATTTCACATGCGAAAAATTTTACTTAGCTGCTGTTTGAGCCTATTTCTTTTTAATGTTTATGCCCAGGACAGTGTCGTTAACGTTACACATACGCGGGTCGATCTATCAGACAGCCTGCACAATCGTTACGGCGACCTCCTCAATGATGATCCCGCTTACAACCCGAAATATAAATGGTGGGTGCCCGCATTGAAGGTAACGACCACCAATGCTTTCAACCTCGCTACATCGCGTTATGTTTTTAATTATGATTGGGCTAGAGTCAGTACAAAGACCTGGGCATACAATTTAAAGCATGGCTTTGAGTGGGATACGGATCGTTTCGGCACCAATTTTATCGGCCACCCGCACACGGGGAATACTTATTTCAATGTGGCCCGTTCCAATGGCTATAATTTCTGGCAATCCATTCCATATGCAGTTGGAGGAAGCCTGATGTGGGAATATTTTGGTGAGAACACCCGGCCATCTACCAACGACATCATTAACACCCCTGTCAGCGGCGTGATGCTGGGTGAGATCATTTACCGGGTCAGCTCGAATATTTTGGATGACCGCACGCGGGGCAGGGAGCGCTTTTTCCGGGAGCTGTTAGCCGGACTGATAAATCCGACAAGAGGTCTGAACCGGCTGGTGCAAGGGAAAATGTCGCGCCACACCCCGACAGAAGTCTACCAGAAAGAGCCGATGAATATCACCGTTTCGGCCGGGTTGATCCGCACGGAGAACCTACCCGGCAGCAGCACAAAGTACAGCGGCAATGCCATCGCGAATGTGCAACTGGATTACGGCAGTCCCTTTGAGAACAGGAAGCGCAAGCCGTTCGACCTGTTTCGTTTTCGCACCGAGCTGAGCTATGGCAATGATGCCAAGCTGTTGGGGAATGTGAACGGCTACGGTATCCTCACCGGGAAAAATATGAAGGAAGGCAGGTTGCTGGGCGGCCTCTTCCAGCATTTTGATTACTTCAATAACCGGCTTTTCCAGGTGGGCGCTATCGGGTTCGGCGGCGGTTTAGTCTCGAGGATAAAAGTGGGCAGGACATCGAATATCTTTTCCAATATTCACCTGGCGCTGGTGCCTTTTGCGGGCAACAATACACGGTTCGGTCCGGATACATCCGATTATCGCCAATATAATTTCGGCGGCGGATTTGAAGGAAAGCTGGAAGAAACATTTAATATCGGGAACAAAGCCACGATTGGCTTCACAGGTTTTTATTATTACATCCATACCTACAACGGTATCCCCGGCAACAGCCTGATCGGCATTTTGAAACCGAACCTCACGATAAAGTTATTTAAGAACCTCAGCATCGGCTATGAGCATTTCATCTACCAGAATGATCGCTTTTTGACAAACAGCATTACCAATCCCAATCTGCATATCACGCGTGTAGAACAAAGGGCGTTCCTGCAATTATTTTTTGAAGATTCGAAACGGAGTGGAAGTTATCATTAGGCTTTTATAGTAGGTTTCTCGCAGGGTTTATTATAACGGTGCGAAGCAGCAAAGGGCTCGCAAAGTATTGGCCGTATTTATTGGGACATCGCTCTTTCATTAGGGTATCGCTTTCCTAAAAATACCGCAGGCTGTTGTCCCTCTTTGTGTTCCTTTCTGTTTTCGTGCTTTGGTGGCGCAAAAAAACTCTGTGTATCTCAGTGAAAGAACTCTGAGTACTCTGTGTCAAAACCTCGCGTTTTCGCCTCTTCGTGGCGAAACAGTTCTCGCAACGACGTAAGGGAGAAAAGGCGCGATTGGAAATTCGAAAGTGAGCCACGCACACGGGCGGCAAAGGTATTTACGAAAATGTATCTCTATTCAGTGAACACTTTCTTGATCCCCAACTTGTTCATCCTCGACTTGAGCGTGGATGGGGGAAGATTTAGCATTTCTGCTGCGGCTCCGGGTCCCCAGACTTTACCATTACACAGTTTTAACACAGATAAAATATGGTCCCGTTCATTTTCTTCCATTGTTTTTGTTCGGGTTTCCGCAACTGCATTTTGTGTTTCGTTACTGAATTCAGGCAAACTCACGTCGTCAATAATTTGTCCTTTGCACAAAAGAACAGACCGTTCAATTAAATGCTCCAGTTCCCTTATGTTACCCGGCCATTTATAAGTCGCAAATTTTTGTGCTACTGCTGCTGAGACAGCTTTAATTTTCTTACCAGCCCGCCGGTTAAACTGTTCAATGAAATGAGCAGTTAGCGCCGGAAGATCATCCGGCCTTTCGCGGAGTGGCGGCAACAATATTGGAAAAACGTTTAACCTGTAATACAAATCCAATCTGAACTTGCCTGCGGCAACCTCCCTTTCCAGGTTACGGTTAGTTGCGGCAATGATCCGAACATCTATCTTGAGCACACTCCTGGAACCAACACGTTCCACTTCCTTTTCTTGTAAAACCCGCAACAGTTTCACTTGCAGTTCCAATGGAAGCTCTCCAATTTCATCAAGAAAAATGGTGCCATTATGTGCTTGTTCAAACTTGCCTATTCTCCTTTCTATTGCCCCGGTGAAGGCGCCTTTCTCGTGTCCAAATAATTCTGATTCAATCAACGAAGGGGGTAATGCAGCACAATTCACTTTAATAAATGCCTCGTTTTTACGGCCTGAGCTCGTATGAATGCAGGAAGCGATTTTTTCTTTTCCTGTGCCGCTTTCGCCGAGAATAAGCACGGAAGTTTCGGAAGTGGCGACCTGGCTTACTAAGTCCATCACATTTAATATCGAAGGGCTGGTACCGATTATTTCCTGTAAGCAAGGAGCAGATCTCGAGGCTGAAGCGGTTGGTACAGAAGCCTGGTAATGCATGGTGAACGCCTCTTCTTTTTGTGCCTGCGAAATACTGTTCAGCACTGCATGGAGCGGCTGCTGTAAACGGAAAAGCCAGTCAAGTTTTTCTGCACTGTATCCGTCCGACAGTCTTCTGAAAAAACTCAGCGAAAAAGAAACACTGTCAGGGCTGGCAGCCGAAAATGGGAACACGAGGTTGGAGCCAAAACCGAAAGTTTTCGCCATCATTGCCTTCATCGGATGAGCAGGAAATAAAGCTGTAAAATCATCCCCATTGTACCAGCCGGCTGTATGATCAACAGGTGTGCTCCTTAGAACCTGTTCAATTTCCGCTACCTGAAGCCGGGAAATCGTGGACAATTCAGTTATGCCGACAACCTGGTATTCATCAAATCCTGTACGCAGGAATAGGCAACCAGAAAACGTTTGCTGCTCAACTGGTTTGAATTTCACAGCCAGACAGTCAAAGGGCAGGTATTGCTGAAGGGCGCTGGCAGTGGCTATTAGTTTATTGGTCCAGCTATCTCCTGTGGCGACAATTCTATTCAGTGCTTTTTGTACTTTCATCTCTACACGCCAGCTTGCTTCCTTGCTTTCTTCATGCCGGTAAAAGGCAATTTCAAGCGCTATCATCAGATCTTTTTCCCTAAATGGTTTTACTAAAAAGCCGTAAGGCTCTGTCGCTTTTGCGGCCGTTAGTACTTCTTCATTTGAATTAGCAGACAAATAGATAAAAGCCATGCCCTCTTCCTTCAACTGCCTGGCGAGATCAATACCGGTGAGCTTGCCTTTTAAAAAAATATCAATTAAAACAAGCGAAGGCTCTTCTACTTTAATGATCTCTAAGGCTTCAGCCACGGAGCGTGCAATTTCACACACGGCGTAGCCTGCCTTTGTTAGCATCAACTTAAGATAGTCCGCTTCAACAAACTGGTCCTCTACAATCAATACTTTTTTCTTCATACAAATTGCTGTTTTTGTTTTTCAGCCATACTATAATGTTTTCGCATTTCCTGCTGAATGGTAAATCTAATTTCAACGGTGGTTCCCGTCGAGCCGTTAATGTAGAATTGGCTGTCAATATCTTTAGCAAGCCCCTTCATCAGGTTCATGCCCATCGAGCTCCTGCTGTCATAATCAAAACCTTCAGGCAAACCGATGCCGTCATCTTTCACACTCAGAAACAATTGATGTGTATGGTCCCTACATTCAGTAAATGCTATCCAGATATTTCCGTTGCTGTTTCTAAAAGCATATTTAATGGCATTGGTTATTGCCTCATTCAAAATCAGCCCGACAGGAACAGCATAGTTTACCCCGAGCGCTATCTGGTCGAGCGTGAAATGAAACTGTACTTTAAATCCGGTATCTAAAGCATCCCGTAAATAATTTACTAACTCATGGATGTAGTCGGCCATATTAATGTCAGACATGTTCTCCGACTGGTATAGCTTCTGGTGAATTAGCGACATGGCCAGAATGCGTTGCTGGCTGTCTGCCATTGCCCCGATAGCCTCTTCATTCTTCAGGTAGGCAACCTGTGTGCCGAGCAGTCCGATGACCATATGAAAATTATTTTTCACACGGTGATGAATCTCTTTAACCAACCAATCTTTTTCTTCCAGGAGTGCGAGAAGCGATTCGTTCTTCTTTTCTATTTCTACCTGGTGTGTGTGTAATTTTTTATTCGTCCGTTGTTTAAGTCTCGAATTAGCAATAAGCAATCCCGAAATAATCAACAAGAGCATCGCCACGCCAAATATAAAGTTCCGGGTTTGATTTGCCTGGACCAGTTTCCCATGCTGCTTAATAGTTTCATTCTCCAGGGATTTAATATTATTGTCTTTTTTTTCTGACTCATACCTGATCATCAACTCGTTGATCTGCCGGCTTTTTGCTTCACTAAAAATTGTATCATTCAGTTCTTTATATTTTTGGTAATAGGTGATAGCCGATGCCAATTTTCCCTTCGCCGAATCAACTTTAAATTGGAGGAGAAATAGATTTTTGTGCACAGAAATGGTCGTTCCACCGTATTCCACAGCTTTTGGTAAATACAAACTTGCTTTAGCATATTGACCGTTGTCGACGTAAAATTTTGAGATGTCGTAATAAGCGATACTCAGGATCTCAGCATTTGATTCTCCTGCAGCATATTCACTGATCATTTGCAGAAATTTTGTTTCCGCCAGTTTATATGCTTTCATGGCCGCATAACAGTATGCAAAACTCTGGAAGAGAGACCCCTTTTCTTTATGGCTAACAGGCGGTCTGGTGCGCGCCAATTTTTGAAGCATTGCAATAGCCTCGTTTTCCCTTTTTACTTTTACCATCTGAATCACATAAAGGGATACGGTTCTATAAAAGTAATAAAGAGGATACCCGTTCCGTTCCCGTTCCATTATACACTTTTGATACCAGACAATGCTTTTTTCGGGCTCACCAAGATCATCGTAAATCAGTGCGATTTCGGCATAGCAACGGGCAATGTTAGTTGTATTTGTTTCGAACGCGATATATTTTACAGCTTCCAATGCATATTCCAGGGCCTTATTCAGATTTCCGTTATACCTGTCTTCTGTTGCCAGCTTCGCATAGATCCAGGAAAAATTCTGCAAATTATCCGATTTTGCCAGCGCTTTTATTTTTTGCAACACCGTTTCCTCTGCCAAGATGTTTCCTAAACTGGAAAAAAAGATTTTTTTGTCAATCATTACTTCCACTTGAGAGGGAATATTCTTCACTTGTTCAAAAAGGCGAATGGCCCTGTCATAACAATCCGGTACATCCACGTATGTGCAGCCCTGTACCCAGAATTCCCTTCCCATCCGGTACCATGTACTGGCTTCTTTCGCTTTCTCTTTGTGGTTGTGATAACTCGTAATGACCTGCAGGTACAATCTCCTGGCATTCGGAAAGTCTCCAGACCACAAATAGGTTTGCGCCAGCAGGCACAAACTTTCATTAGTTATGCCGTTGTTATTTAGATTAGCTGAATCGCCTAAGTCAACTGCCTTACGCAGGTAATAAAAAGCACTGTCAATTAGTTTTTTGCTGTACCGAGAATTTACCAGGTAGGTTGTACCCAGGTAATTATAAACGCACTGCCTGTTGCTATCGGATATGGTTTGTCGTAACGCTTTTAATGCGTCCTCCTTCGATTCCATTATCACAGGTTGACAGAAACATCTACCCATAAACATACTGAAGATATATACCAGGAGTAGTTTACCATTCATAATTGTTAGTTGAGATGACAGGAACAAAATACTCTAAATATTTTCAAAATCCTCACCTCATTTTATTAAAATGCCAAAGCCCGCATCAGCAAAAGCTTTTGCCTTTTGTTACTTATCAAGGGGATTGACAGCACTGTTATATTTCGTGATTTTTTTACAGGTACCACGATATATCGTGGCCGACGATTTAATTCATTTTCGCAAGAAAATTGATTTACAAGCCTTTATGTTATTGGCATTTGCTTGGACTAGCTGACTTGCATAAAGCAAAAAGATGAGCTCGTCAACGAAATCGATTTTATTTATAACAGGTGCCTTTGTAAGTCACCATTGTTGGGACGAATGGAGACAATACTTTGAAAGTAAAGGCTACAATACCATTGCCCCTCCCTGGCCCAATAAAGATGCTGCTTCATGGGAGCTAAGAGACAGGCAGCCAGATGATCACATCGCATCTAACAGGCTGGATGCCCTCACAGATTACTATGCAAAAATTGCTGCTGAATTTCCGGAGCCGCCTATTCTTATCGGGCATTCTATCGGTGGTTTAATTGCTCAACTTTTGTTGCAACGCGGACTGGGGAATTGTGCTGTTGCTATTCATTCCGTGCCCCCGCAGGGCATCTTCAGTTTTAGCTTCTCCTTTCTTAAAGCTGGCTGGGCCGCATTGGGCTTTTTTACTTCTGCGAAAAGAAGCTACCTCATGTCATTCAAAAGCTGGCAATACGCGTTCACAAACGGAATGAGCTTAGAAGAACAAGAAAAATCCTATCACAAATTTGTCGTTCCCGAATCAAAGCTTATTGTGAGAGACACAATATCCGCGGCTGCTAAAATAAATTTTGGCCAGCCACATGCGCCTTTGCTGCTTACTTCCGGTAGTGCCGACCACGGCATCCCTGCCTCGCTGAATTACGCTAATTACAAAAAATATAAAACAAGTTCTTCAGTTACGGACTACAAAGAATTTCCAGGGCGAAATCATTTTGTCCTGGGCCAGCCTACCTGGAAGGAGGATGCTGATTATATACTTGACTGGATCGCAAGGCAACAAATCTGAGTTAATTAATTATTAATAGAAAAACAAAGAAAATGAAACAACATGTACCGGCACTGGCAGCAGCCATATTCTCCACCCTATTATTCAGCTTGCCTGCCAGGGCACAATTTCCGTTACCGCCGCAGATTCCCATCTGGGATGCAAATAAAGTTGAGCTAACCCTCCATAAAATAAGAACAGACGTTTATGCAATAATCCCCGCAACTGCAGCGGCAGAAACCGCAAAAGGAATTCCGCAGGCAACAACGGGTGGTTTTATCGTGGGAGAAAAGGGTGTACTACTGATAGAAGTGATGTTAACGAAACGGTTGTTTGACCAGCAAATAAAATTGATAAGGTCTGTAACCAGTAAGCCAATCAGCTATGCGGTGAATACAAGTGACCATGGAGATCATTGCTTTACGAATTACCTCCTGCCTGCTTCTACGATCATTATTCAAAATGAATTTGCCAAAGAAAATCTGGAAAAAAACTATGAGAATATAAAGCAGTTTATGCTGATGTTGTTTGGTAAGAACAGGGGAATAGAAGCAACAACTTTCAGACCTGCAGATATAGTAATACCTAAAAACCAAAACCTGAAAATTGATTTAGGCAAGGGGAAAGTTGTCGAATTCATAAATGCCGGTATTGCCCAATCTCCCGCCGACCTTTTTGTGTGGCTGGCATCTTCAAAAGTTTTTTGGGCAGGCAACTCTTTTATTTCAGAGAAACCCGCTATACCCTGGCTCTTTGATGGCTACTTCCTGGAACCCGCAATTAATCTGAAAAAGATGTATGACTTTTTGCCCGATGATGCCATTGTAGTGCCAGGGCACGGACGAATAACCACTAAAGCCGGGATAAAATTTACGGTTGATTATGTAGAAGCGCTCAAAAGAAACGTCGAAGATGCAGTAGACAAGAGCTTTACGCTGGAACAAACGAAAGAAGCTGTAAAAATGAATGAATTCAATCAGCATTATATTCTTTTCGACTGGCTGCATTTCAATTTCAATCTTCCCGCTGCCTATAAAGACATCAAAGCGGCCCGCAATACTAAATAGCACTTATACCATCACGAAACAAACACTTAAAAAATATATCATGAACACAATTTCCATTCAACTAAACCGGAACATTATTAAACAAACCTCTTGCGTCGTTCTGCTCCTGGTCGTATCCTTTTTAATGGTCGCATGTAATCATCCAGGGAATACGGTGCAGGCAAGGGAAGATACCACAGCTGCAACGGTAGCAACAGCAGCAGGTACGCCAGCAGCACCGCCCTCAAATTTTAAACATCAAACGGCCAATGTCAATGGCTTAAACATGCATTATGTAATTGGCGGCCAGGGTGAGCCCCTGGTGTTAATTCATGGTTTTGGACAAAACTGGTATATGTGGAACAGGCTGCTGCCAGAGCTTTCAAAGCATTTTACTGTTATCGCTCCCGACCTGCGGGGATCAGGGGAAACGGATAAACCTGCAGGTGGTTACGATAAAAAAACGATGGCTGCGGATATCCATGAACTGGTGAAAAAACTGGGTTACAAGAGTATAAACCTGGTGGGGCACGACATCGGTTTAATGGTAGCCTATGCCTACGCGGCGCAATTTGCCCCTGAAGTTAAAAAACTGGCTTTGCTTGATGCACTGATCCCGGGTGTTGAACCTGTCTGGAACCAGGTATCAACTACTGTCTGGCATTTCGGTTTCTTTGCCCGGCCTGTTGCCGGTGAAATTGTGGCCGGTCATGAAAGAGCATTCCTGACAGATTTCTGGCCACAGGTAGGGCATGTGAAAGATCCTTTTACCAAAGAAGAAACAGATGAATTTATCAGGGCGTTTGCTACCAAAGGCGCTACGACAGGATGCTTTCATTGGTTTGGCGAGTTTCCGCAGGATGTGAAAGACAACCATGAATTCATGAAAAATAAATTGGCTATGCCCTTGCTGGCTATGGGTGGAGAATATTTCAGTGCTCCTTTTTTAGCAACACATTGCAGGTTGGTTGCTAACGATGTTTCCGAAGTAAAAATATCCGGTTCTGGTCATTGGATCGTTCAGGAGCAAACTGCCCAGGTACAAAAGGGCCTGATGGATTTCTTTTTAAAGCAGTAAGACATCGACTCTTCAGTGGCTCAGAATTTTCACTCACGTGGGCTATCCCCTATGCGGTACGGGTAGCTATGTCTATAATTTTTTAAAAATAAAATATATAATAATGAAAAAAACAATTCAATCAATCATCGCCTTACTCAGCATCGTTGCGTCATTAGGCGCGTACGCACAAAAGCCCTCAACAGAATTATTGAATCCCACCAATCATGAATTGGTGCTGATCGACTTCGAAGGGCAGATGGCGTTTGCTGCAAAGAACAGCAGCATTATAGAACTAAGAAACAATACTGCCTTAATAGCAGGCGCCTCAAAAATTTTCAACGTCCCTACGGTGGTAACAACAGTGGCTGAAAAATCATTCAGCGGTCCCGTTTTCCCGGAGTTGGAATTGTTTTATCCACAGGCCACATCAAATTATATTGACAGGAGCAGCATGAATACATGGGAGGATATAAACGCTTACAAAGCCATTACCAGTAAAGGGAAAAAGAAAATTGTATTTGCAGGATTGTGGACGAGTGTATGTATTGTAGGCCCCGCCCTTTCTGCAATAGCAGAAGGATATGAAGTCTATATCATCACCGATGCCTGCGGCGATGTGAGTGTGGAATCCCATGATATGGCGGTGCGGCGCATGATACAGGCCGGCGCAAGACCGATGACGGCATTGCAATATTTACTGGAATTGCAGAGGGACTGGGCAAGACAATCAACCTATAATCCTGTAATCGCGCTGGCGATAAAATACGGTGGTGCTTACGGGATTGGTGCACAATACGCCCACGACATGCTGAAGCATTAATCCGTCCGATAATATAATTGATCATTCATAAAAATAAACCTGATGAGAGATAAAACTTTTCTACAAAAAATGCTGCTGGCTGCGGTTGTTTTTTTTAGTTCATTTGCAACCACCAATGCTCAACCGGCCATGCCGGTCAAAAACATCGTTATCGTGCATGGTGCATTTGCCGATGCGTCCGGCTGGGAACAAGTATTTAATATTCTTCAAGAGCGGGGCTATAATGTCACGCTCGTACAAAACCCTTTAACTTCCCTGGAAGACGATGTTGCTGCAACCGAAAGAATTTTGGATAAACAGGATGGCCCGGTTGTACTGGTCGGTCATTCCTGGGGCGGTGCTGTGATTACAGAAGCAGGGCTCCATGCCAAAGTTGTGAGCCTGGTCTATGTAGCTGCATTTGTTCCCGGGATCGGCGAGTCTGCGCTCGACCTGATCAAGACGGCGCCTCCTGCTCCTGAAAACGGCATTCTTCCCCCGGATGAAAAAGGATTTATCTGGTATGACCAGGCTAAATACCATGCAGGATTTGCTGCAGATCTAAGCAAAGAAAAGGCGGCGTTCATGTATGCTTCGCAGGGGCCTGTTGCAGTGAAGTGTTTTGTAACCCCCCTCAGCAAGGCGGCATGGAAAACAAAACCCTCCTACGCTATCGTTGCCACTGAGGACAAGAGTATAAATCCTGCTATTCAACGGACGATGTATAAAAGGGCAGGCTCCATTGTAACTGACATTAAAGGCAGTCATGTCATATTTATGTCGAATGCAAAAAAGGTTGCGGATGTAATTGAAGCGGCAGCCAAAGCCCAGATCAGGTAACAAAGGAAAAAAACCGCGGCGAACCAGGGGGCGAAGTTTGCCAGGCGTTCAACTTTTGCAAAATACATTAATCACTTTCAGGCCAATTAAATTCCATGCTGACAACTGTAGTAAATACAAAACATGACCGACTCAACCCCGGCATTGTTGCATCAATGGACCTGAAGCGGAATGTAGATTTTTCGCATCGTGTGGCCCATGCCATTATAGATTTACATGAAAATGGTTTTACGGAAGACTTCATCCTGGCTGGCAATGGTTTGCTATGGGTGCAGGAAAAAACCTGCCTGCAACCAACTGATTTTTACATGATCAAATCTCATCGCTTTGATCATCCGGACAAAAAACAGCGACTGTTCCTGATGGGCATAATGATCACTCCAGCGAATGTAAAGGGCATCGGAATGTATGAGCACCTTATGACTACTCCCCTGCCCGCAATGCTAACTGCCATCCAGGATTAATAAAATTAAAATCGATCTGACAGCCCGATTGATATCGTTTAAAATAAAAAATTATGAAAAAAATACTTACGGTATTGCTACTAATAACAGCCATCCTAACGGTACAGAGTAGTTGTTCTAAAACTGACCACGCTGTACAAGCCAAAACATTCGTGCTGGTGCACGGTGCATGGCAAGGTGCTTATGTCTGGCAATTTGTAAAAGACGAATTAGAAAAACATGGCCAGAAAGTCATTACGGTTGAACTGCCTGCCCATGGCACTGATACCACATCGGCTGCAAATGTAACAATCAATAGCTACAGGGATAAAGTGATTGCTGCGATAAAAGCAGCCAATACCAAAGTTATTTTGGTTGGGCACAGCCTGGGAGGAATGGTGGTTACTGCTACAGCTGAAAGCATCCCGGACAAGATAGAAAAACTCATTTATATCGCTGCTTTTGTGCCAGGCAACGGGCAGCGTTTAGTTGAGCTGGCTGGCCAGGATGCACAATCGCAGTTAGGGCCATCACTGATCCCCTCTGCAACTCAGCCTACACTGGATGTAATCCCTGCCAATCGGGTTGCTATTTTTTGCCAGGATGGTTCTGCCACTGTTAAGCAATTGGTACTCGACAAATTCAGGGTAGAACCTGCTATTCCTTTCGGCATGCCTGTGTTCGTTACTGCTGCTGCTTTTGGACAGGTAGATAAATACTATATACACACAACAGCAGACCAGGCGATTGGCATAACTCTTCAAAAACAAATGGCTTCAGCCGCGGGAATTACAAAGGTTTATTCCCTCAATAGCGGGCATAGTCCCTTTTTGTCTATGCCCGATTCACTGGCCGATATGCTAATGACTATAATTAAATGATCCATCATGAAAAAAATAATTTCATTATTACTCCTCCTCATCTTTGTAACAAAATCGCAGGCTCAACAATTTGCTGATCTTATTATATACAATGGTAAAATAGCTACGATGTCGAAGCCTGGCGAATTCATGCAGGCAGTGGCTGTTAAAGCCGGGATCATCCTGGCGGTGGGTAGTTCAAAAAAAATGCTCGCAGCTTTTAAAAATTCAAAGACTCAGCTGATAGACGCCCAGGGCAAAACAGTGGTGCCGGGGTTGAACGATAGTCATATCCATATCATAAGAGAAGGGCTTCACTACAATGCGGAGCTCCGCTGGGATGGCGTAAAAACCCTGAAGCGGGCGATGGAAATGCTGACAGAGCAGGCCGCACGCACCCCCGAAGGCGTTTGGATAAAAGTGATAGGGGGCTGGAACGAATACCAGTTTGAAGAAAAAAGGCAACCCACTATTGAGGAGATCAATGCGGCCGTTCCGGACAAGCCGGTGTTTATTACCTACCTCTACGGCAAAGCATTTTTAAATAAAAAAGGCATCGAGCTTCTGAAATATTCCCGGGACACGAAGTATGAGGGAAGCCTTGTAGAACTGGATAAGGATGGCAACCCCACTGGAATGCTTTATGCCAAACAATCCCCGAAAGCCATTTATACCACCCTGGCACTAACTACTGTGTTAACGCATGATGAACGACTGAATTCAACACAACAATATTATCATGAGCTCAACAGGTTTGGCCTGACAAGCGCGATAGATGCTGCGGGTGGCGGGCAAAATTACCCGGAAGACTATAGCATTGCATTAGAGCTGGCAAAGCAAGGTAAGCTCACCCTTAGAACTTCCTATTATTTATTCGCGCAGGTAAAGGGAAGGGAATACCAGGATTATCAAAAATGGGTAACCTCAACCCAACTCAATAAGAACGATAATATGTTCATGGCGAATGGCTATATGGCAGAAGGAGCAGGAGAAAATATTGTAGCAAGTGCAGCCGATTTTGAAAATTTTTTAGAGCCAAGGATCGAATTGTCTGCGGAAATGGAGAAGGACCTGGAACCCATCATCCGGCTATTGGTAAAAAATCGCTGGCCGTTCAGGTTGCATGCCACTTATGCTGAATCGATCGAACGTATGCTCGGTCTGTTTGAAAAAATAGACAAAGAAATTCCTTTCAAAGGATTGCGTTGGTTTTTTGACCATGCAGAAACTATAACTGACAGACAGTTAAAAAGAATAAAGAAATTAGGGGGCGGGATTGCCGTCCAGTTCAGGATGTATTTCCAGGGGGAATTGTATCAAAAAATGTATGGCGAACCGCACCGGCAATTACCGCCCATGCGCCAGATGTTAAACCTGGGGATCCCGGTTGGCATGGGTACTGACGCTACCAGGATTTCAACATTCAATCCCTGGATGAGCCTGCATTGGGCAGTAACAGGTAAAACAATGGGCGGATACCAGTTCTGGCCGGTAAAGGATATTTTATCCAGGTTTGAGGCGCTGCAATTATACACGGCAGGCAGTGCCTGGTTCAGTGGCGAAGAAAAATTAAAAGGAAAAATTGAAAAAGGCCAGTACGCTGACATGGTAATATTGAACAAAGACTATTTCACTATTCCTGTGGATGATGTAAGAGATATTCATTCACTGCTAACTATCGTAAATGGCAAAGTTGTTTATGCAGAAGGCAATTATAGAACCCTCGCTCCGGAAATTCCCGCTGTTATTCCATCCTGGAGCCCCGTAAAATTTTATGGAGGATATCAAAACAAATGATTATGAAAAAACTATTTCTCCGGTTGAACGATCCTTTCGTAACCCACAAGGTTTTTAATATAGGAATGTTATTTTTCAGGATAGCCGTTTGCCTGGAAATGATATTGGTGCACGGGCTGAAAAAATTAGGTATCAGTGCAACTGAAGCAGAAAAAATACCTAATCCACTACATCTCCCCGAGTTTTTTAATGATGGCTTTGCCATGTCAGCAAATATATTGTTCCCGTTTCTCGTGTTGATCGGGTTGTATACGAGGCTGGCAACCATTCCTACGCTTGCAGTGACGCTTACCGGGTATTTTGTTTTGCATTGGAATGATGCAGCCCTCGTCAGGGACACGCCATTTATGTATAGCGCTGCCTTTTTGCTCATCCTGTTGCTGGGGCCGGGAAAATATTCTGTCGATAACTATATCTCCAAAAACGATTAGCAGGGAATTCCTTTAAGCCAGGCACCATAGCTGAAGTAGCTGCTGCTTCAAACAGGCTTAAGTGAAAACACAGGCAGGCCCTTATCAATGAAGAAATTATCATCATGAAAAAATTTTTACTTGTTCTCCTCGCGCTCAGCTGGCAGTCTATGGCTTTTGCCCAGGAAGAATTTACATTTAAACCTTCCAGATTTGATGAAGATTATGCTGCGCTAAGCCTGGATAGTAATTTAACCTGGTATCAGAAAGCCAAATACCATCCACTCTCGAAAAATGCTAAGACTTATCTGAGTCTCGGCGGGGAAATCAGGTACCAGTATTTCTATTTTAAAAATGAAGACTGGGGAGAATCTGCAAAAGACAAAGACGGGTATATTTTAACCCGTTATTTAGCTCATGCAGATCTTCATATCGGAAAGCACTTAAGGACTTTCCTGCAATTGCAAAGTAGCCTGGCGAACGGCAAAGCAGCTGCGCCATCTGCGGTTGACGAAAATCAATTAGACCTTCACCAGGCATTTATTGATGTCGCTTATCCCCTGCCTGAGCAAAAAAAAATCATTGTGAGATTGGGCCGGCAGGAATTATCTTATGGATCACAAAGGCTGGTAGCCCTGAGGGATGGGCCAAATAACCGCCAGGCTTATGATGCCGGCAGGCTGATATACATGACTCCTCATGTAAAAGCTGATGCATTCTTTTCCCATTATGTTCAGTCGAAACGAAATATTTTTGATGACGGCTTTAATCGAAACACGAAATTCTGGGGAACGTATTTTGTTATTGGCAGGATACCGGTTGTGCAAAATATTGATGTTTATTATTTTGGCCTGTCTAAATCCGTCGCTTCTTTTGATGATGGAAAAGGTAAAGAAATGCGCCATTCCGTCGGATCGAGAATATGGAGAACGACCGGTAGCTGGCACTATGATTTTGAAGGCGTATACCAGTTCGGCAAATTTGCTGATAAAAATATTGCAGCATGGACAGCCTCATCAAACAGCTCTTACAGTTTTAGCTCATTAAAGTACAAACCCCGTACAGGCTTAAAGACCGAGCTGATCAGCGGCGATAAAAATTACGGCGACGGCGCATTAAATTCCTTTAACCCTTTGTTTCCCAGGGGGGCCTACTTTGGCCTGGCAGCACTGATCGGGCCATCAAACTTGGCAGATATTCATCCCTCTCTTTCCCTGGAACTATCAAAAACCATCGACCTTAGTTTTGATTACGATGTTTTTTGGCGGTTCAGCCGAAATGACGGCATTTATGCGCCGAATGTATCATTGATTTATTCAGGGAAGAACACGGGAAGAAAATTTATTGGACAGCAATATTCATCTGAACTTAGCTGGGCGCCAAATAATTTTTTGTATTTCAGAGCTGAACTCACCTGGTTTAAAACAGGAGCCTATTTAAAGGCTGTCGGTCCCGGAAAAAATATTTTTTTTACCGGCTTTACGACCCAACTCAAATTTTAATCTAAATTTTTCTCATTTAAACCATATTAACATGTCAAAAAATAAATGGGTCATCGACCCCACCCACAGCCAGATTCAATTTAAAGTAAAGCATTTAATGATCAGTACCGTTACAGGCTACTTCAAAGAATTTAACCTGGAAGCAACGACAGAAAACGATGACTTTACAACCATGCGTGATGTAATTTTTACGATTGATACGGATTCCGTAGATACCAACAATGAGCCGCGCGACACGCACTTAAAATCTGCTGATTTTTTTAATAGTGAGGCCTTTAAGACCATCGCGTTTACTGGGACTTCTTATACGGGTTCAGGAAATGCAGGTAAACTTAGCGGTAACCTTTCCATTCGTGGAATAGTAAAACCGGTGCTGGTCAACATTGAATTTGGGGGTATCGTAGTTGACTCCTATGGCCAAACGAAAGCCGGTTTTACAGTGGAGGGAAAAATCAATCGGACCGAATTTGGATTAACCTGGGGTGCACTTACAGAAGCAGGCAACATCGTTGTTGCTGATGATGTGAAATTTCACGGGGAGATACAATTAATTAAAAATACTGAGCAGTAATTTTTGAATGGAGACAGTTTCCGGCAGTGCGCACCGCAACATTCCTGTGCTGTCAGCAGCAATTTTAAAAAGTTTTCCTTAAACCAAAATTTCAGGCCATGGACTTGCAACTGAAAAACAAAATCGTTTTTATCAGTGGATCAACTGCGGGAATCGGGTTTGCCATCGCACGAAAATTCCTGCAGGAAGGAGCACAGGTCATTATCAACGGAAGGACAAAAGCCTCGGTTGATAAAGCTGTAGAAGCGTTAAGGTCATTCGTTGTGAATGCTGCTGTGTCTGGTATCGCAGCTGATTTTTCTAAAGTGGAGGAAGTCAACAGGTTACTGTCAGGCTTACCCGAAGTGGACATCCTGGTAAATAATACCGGAATTTTTGAACCGAAACCATTCGCTCAAATTACTGACGATGACTGGTTCACATTTTTTGAGGTAAATGTTTTAAGCGGCATACGATTATCGCGTTACTATTTCCCCGGGATGCTGGAGAAAAATTGGGGCCGTATTATTTTTATCTCCAGTGAGTCAGCAATCCTGATTCCCGCTGAGATGATTCACTATGGGATGACAAAAACAGCGCAGATTGCAGTTTGCAAAGGTCTTGCAGAACTGACGAAAGGAACGAACGTAACAGTTAATGCCATCCTGCCAGGACCGACAAAGTCGAGGGGGATGGGTGGATTCCTGGCCGACCTGTCGCAAGCCAGTGGCAAGCATCCTGTTGAAGTGGAAGAAGACTTTTTTAAAAATATTCGGCCGGGTTCTTTACTGCAACGCTTCTCAACTCCGGAAGAAATTGCGAACACGACAGTATATTATTGCAGTCCGTTAGCGTCTGCAACCAATGCTGCCAGCATCCGGGTAGACGGTGGGCTGATTAAGAACATCTGATGCAGGCCGGAAATAAACCGGCATTTAAAAGGGGCAGAAAGACCAGAAATAATTGAACCATTATGTATAAGCTACATTTTAACGGAGAACGATCAGTTAATATCATGCGGGGACAATCCATCCTTGAGGTTGCCCAATCTGCCGGAATACCGCTTTTACATAATTGTGGTGGAAATGCAAAGTGTTCAACTTGCAGGGTATTGATTCTTGACGGGGAGGAATCTCTTTCTTCCCCGAATCAAAAGGAACTGGCCTTAAATGCCCAGATGCAGTTTCCGGCTCATGTGAGACTTGCCTGCCAGACTACTTTCATTGGAACGTCTGCCAGTGTGAAAAGAATCATCAGGGACAAAACGGATATGGACATTTATATCGGTGACGACATTGTGAACCAGGAAGATATTGGTGATGAAAGAGAATTGAGCTTATTTTTTCTCGACATCAGAAATTTTACAGCTTTTGTTGAAACCAATCTTGCTTTTGATGTGATTCACATTGTAAGAAAAATTTTTCTCGGTGCACAGAAGATCATACAGTCTCGTGGAGGAACTGTTATTGAAACGATGGGTGATGGTTTCTATGCAGTATTCGGATGTGAAAATAGTGTCGGAGAGAGTGTTAATGGCGCTATAGATGCCGGTTTTAAAATATTGGAAGAATTGGAGTTGCTGAATGCCAGCTATTTTATGCCTCATTTCAACCAGCAATTCGAAGTGGGTATTGGTGTTCATTTTGGCATAGTCGCGAGCGGAGAAATAAAATTCGGTAATCAAAGCCATCGGATCATTATGGGGCTGCCGGTAAACGTGGCTGCGCGGCTACAGAATGCAACCAAAGAACTCAATAACAACTTTATTATTTCGGCAGCTGCATACGAACACGTGAATCATTCGCAGACCACTGCAAGAACTACATTGCAATTAAAAGGAGTAAGCGAACCCATAGAAGTTGTCCTCCTGGGAAATAAATACCATTTAAATTAGTTCCTGGCCACGATGCTTTCCCCCGGTATCCCGATCCGCATTCAATACGGTTGAGGTCCCTCAGTCAGGCAGCAAGGGGGTGTGTAAATAATATTGATCTTTTTTCGATTCGTGTGAGATAGTAATTTTTGGCCGGGCCATAAGGGCAGCAAGTCTGCTATCTATGTTTCCTCAGATAAATTTTTCAGGCAAAGCAAACAGGCATTGTAAATTTCAAGCTGGTAGCGATTGAAATCTTTTACGTCAACTTCTACAGAACTTAAGCGCCCGGACGGGAACCATTGGTAGAACGATAACGCTGATGAAGTGAAGCTGAAAGCCGATTCGTTACCTTGAATAGTGCCTTCTATTTCCATACCATTTCCCTTAACGACTACATCAGTCGGCTGGACATAATTCATAACTGGATTTTAAAGGGCCCAAATATAAGAAGCCAAACAATACCAAACATATCTTCCCCGGCCTTCGGCTAAAACGATACAAAGTTTTGTTGGCATACAAGACATGAAGTTTCAAGAAGCTGCGATTTTTTTTACCGCACATTCATTATGTAGCACCAATTGCATAGAAAAAAAGCTGTCTGCTATTGCGCAAATACCTGAAATAAAAAGGGGAAAAATCCTGTAGTAATTGCAAAACCAAATTTCTAGGTTAGTACTGGCATTAACGTTTGCTATGCATGACATCTCTTTTTTTTCTGCGTCAGACCTACCCGACCCAGGAAGATTCACGTTAAAAAAGAGGTCGACAATGCCGGATTCTTTTTTGCCAGGGCTTCAATTATTTCTGACAGCTTCTCCCTTAAGAAGCCAGGTAAGACGCAGGGTTGAACTGCGTATGTAATACCCTACTTCAACGTAAACTTTAATTTTTTTGCAATGAAAAAGATCCTCGCATCCCTGGCCGTGCTGATTGCACTGGCATCGTTCACAACGGGTAACGTTAACCCGGCCGCCAACACGCCTTTGTCTGGCAAGCACTCCTTTAAAAAATATCATGTAACCGGCAGCGTTACCCTGAGTGGTGGCTGCCATGTGAGTTATGATCTTTGGGTAGATGTTTCTATCATCCCCCCGCGTTACAATGGCATCAGCGGAACGATCACCATGTCTGGCAACTGTTCGGGTACGCAAACCATCAATGCCCGCGCCTCCGTGGACCAGACAAAAGACAGTTATGTCACGTCAGGTTTAGTGATTGATGAACGTGTGTTCGATGAAAGAGAGCAGGCAGAACTGGCTGCGGCTATCCAGGCACAATTAAACACAGAAAGCGACGCCATTTTTGGAAGCAGGTAAATTCACAGGCTGCTGCCAGTTGCTGGCAGCAGCCTTTTATTTTTTAAAGACGACATGCGCCTGGGGATTGTCGTATTGCATCAGGCAAATCTCGTTAGTCAACTCATCGTAAGAAAAAATTGCCTGTAGATACATATACCCCGTGCGGCAAGGCACCCCATGTGTTCGCCCGCTTTGAAAAAACAGGACAAAAAAGTACCGTTATGAACGACGATTATTTGAAACTGGAATACAATAAGCTAAATACAGAGATCTCGAAATTATCAGAAGAGATCCGCGTTAGGGAAAGATATGCCACCACCTTCTCCCCGATTGCAGGAGCATGGATATTTATCAATTGCGTAAACAAAGACAATATATCAGCAAACCAGCTTTGCCTCTCCCTGCTGATTTGCCTGTTTACTTTCATCGTCATTTTGCTGTACGGGTTGAGCGTGTTGTTATTGTATAAAAACATCCTGATCGCTGCGAAGTATGTAAAAAAGATCGAAGACAAGTTTTTGGATACAACAACCCAAACCGATTTCGGCTGGGAAAGATTTTATTCAAGTAGCGAAAATAACAACGGTGAGTTGGTTCGTCTTGCCAAAGCGAGCTGGCTGGTTTATTTAGGTCTGCCGCTGTTAATGGCGTTAATAATTTTGGTGAAGTATTATTATTCTTAGTACAGTAGTTGGGAGTTCTGCGGTATGTCACACGCACGGGGACCAGCCGATCACAAAAGTGCTGAGTCGCTCAGCCAGGCGCATTTGCTGTTAATCATCCCAGACAAAAATAAATTCTCCCTTAAAAACAAATTCGATAAATTTTTTGATTAGACCGGGGCTTAGTTCTTTCACGAGCAATTCATATTTAGCCATAGCGAGACCGCCCTTTTCGATACTAGCGGGACAGCTAATTTTCGAAAACTCATCATTCAGGTAAATACTGTGCTCTAAAAACAATTCAAGTGCCTTCCCAAGCGCACTTGCATCTTCAGCGGCAACCGTTTTATATTCATTTTCGCCGTTCCAGGATGATGGGGAGTAGTCCAGCCGATCGTAACGAGGCTCGTCGTTCCCCAGGCTTGACATGCAACCCTTGGGAATCCAACCCCAGTATTGCCCCAGCAGCCGCATTTGATCCCAACGTATTCCTCCACAGGAAAACAAGGCGAAATCTTCGTCCTTCCCACCCAGCTTTAAATGCCCGTCGTTGAATACTTCTAACCGGGTATGCCGCCCGTGAATCATTTTTACAGTAAACGCCATTTGCCTGTTTTTAAATTGAAAATTCAAAGCGCTGGTTCGTAACACAGGTCCCAGATTTGTCTATCCTTATGAGCAGGAGACACGTAATGATATGAGTGGATCTTGCCGCTATGTATCTCCCGATTCAAGCCGTAATTTTTCGCGACAAATAGATCTCAAAGACGCCCGATATTTTGATGAATACGGTCCAGCAGCTTATCAAAAGCTGGCTGGCCATTATAATAGAGGTTTTTCGTTCCCTCATACCTTTCTTTGAATCGTTGCCTTATTTCATCGGTGAGGTGAAATGCCGCATTTTCTGCTATACCCGCACCTTTATCTTTCCCCACAAAACGGGCTGCTTTATGCTTCTTATAATCATCAGTTCCAATAAAATCCTGTACAAGGGAACTCTCAAGAAGGCTGTAAACGTCATAGTATTGACGCATTAGATTTTGTTTTTCCTTCCCGGTTTCCTGTTCCCGTCTGAATTTGGTAACGATCGTTTGAAGTTTTTCAACGAACGTATATCCGGGATGGTAACAAGCAATGTCAATGGCTCTATTGTCTGTGATCTCTAAACCTCCGCTTGCAGTTGCCCGCTCGTACGCCCAAGAACTGATTGTCAGGGGCTGGTTTGGTGTAACCGTGTCAAAGCCGACTTCCAGCAGTATTCCTTCTTTCAAACCGTCAACCTTATCTGCAAATGATTTGTAATGAAGCCTTATTCCTCCGCTATTGTAAGTTCGTTCGTTATCAAACTCTCTATCTCTTTCGATTGAGATAATGCCATCAATTTTAATAGTATCTCTTAGCCAATCATAATAGTTCTTTCGTGATTCAGTGGCCTCTTTTTTGGAATTGGAAGGGTCAGTAATAACGCCAAGATCTTTCGGGGGATTGATTTGAATATCGATATCTTCAGAAAATCGATGAATGATTTTGTATCCTTTTGAAAGAGACGTGCCACCTTTCATTTCAAAGGAGAACCCTTGGGATTTTAATCCATGTAAGACTTGCATGATCCAATAGTCTTTTTCGATAAGACCAGTCTCAATACGGTTTTCTATTGCCAGAATATTCAGCAAATCAGGAAACTCTTTTAATTCGTGAACATATTTAGATGGCATGCAATGCTTCTTTTAAGGCTGGAGCAAGTAAGGCTTTTGTTTTAGAATTACCATAGCGCATTACGGATTGTTGTAATTTCCCGCGGTTTAAAGATGTTGCCTTAGCAAGTGTTTTCCTTAAAACCTCGTCCGTATCTTCAGCCAGACTGTTGAGGTTATTAAGAAGGTCAACTACTAAAAATTCGGGACTTAACTTTTTTGGGAAACGATGTTTGGAGTGGAAATAGAATTCTCTTCCACCCAAATTAAATATACCATGTCTCTTATGATTATACACCACCCGCTTATTGTATAATTGTGTTGTACCAACACCTAAACTGTTATAGGCATTAGGGGTTGTAAGCAGGAATTCGTCATCTTTCAGGAAACTGCGAACTAATTCTTTTTCATCAGGAGGAGCAGCACCGAATACAGTCTGCCGGGGGACGTAATATAATCCAGGAGAAAGTTTTTTTATACTGCCCTCTTCCACCAGTTGGGCTAAATGACGATCTACAGCATTGGACCATTGCGATAGTTCAGCCCTGCGGTACACTTTGCCTGGCTTCAAATGTTGTTTAAGTGTGGTCAACTTATTCATTAAGGTCAAATATACTACATGCAAAGGTTAAATGCAAGCCAACAAATTTAAAATTCATGCAATTGCTAATCTTAAGAGGCTAATAGCAAATGAATTATGTAAATTATCGAAATGTGAAGTTTTGCAACAGGAACTCACTTTAACCTGAAAAGGGTTCCGGTAACCTGGGCTTAAGTTATTCGCAATTCAAAGGCTGTGTTTGCTCACTCGAGTGAATTTGAACGCCCGTCGATCTCGATCGTTACTTAAACACTGTTTTTTATTTTTACCCTCTGCCAGCCTGTGACCTTGTCTCCCCCTAATCCGACAGGGCAGAAACAACCACGCCAAAGTCTTGCTGCGTGTAACACGCATGAGGATTATCCTTCTCTCCACAGCGTAAATGAGTCACCAACCAAGGGAGCGGAAACGTGAGTCATCACCCCACGGTTGTAGTCTTCGCAACTTACAACGGATCCCTGAAGTTTTTGACGCTGCTGTTTAATGTTAACTTTTGCAAATGAAGTTGATCGAACGGTACTGAGTAGTCTTAAATGGATAATTACTTTTTCTTTAGCCCCTCGAGTTCTTCCTTAATTTTTCTGAAATCTTCCAACAGCTCCATGTAGAGTTTGATATAAAAGTCACGCTGCCTGATGGCCTCATCTTTCGATTTTGGTTCGCTGGTATAGCCCAGGTCTTGTTCAGACAAATTGAAGTCTGCCAATTCTTCTATTTCATCAGCAAAACTATATTTCAACACTGCCTCATACTTTTTAAGAATCGCAAGCGAAAGATTGGGGTTCTTCACATGATTATAAAAAGTATTCCGTGAATTGTACTTCATTCGCTTAACAATGGCATCCACCGTCATGCCGGAAGTCTGTGCCGCGAGCTTCAAAATTTCACCCCTGTGCTTTTTATTTTTATTATTTTTCAAGATACCATAAAGAAAAGTACAGAACCGTACAACTAAATACCCATTGTTCGTTCATTTATCTATTTTATTTGTACACTATTGTACATATTTGTACAATGGATTACCTTTATCGTACAATCTTACTGTTCAGGCGGGAGTCAATTTCTATCCTTCTCCGTGATGTACGGAAACCGGCTCCCCAGGAAGTACAACCTGAATTAACCGTATAACAGGTAATGATAGATAAGATCCATAAAGACAGAAGTGACATAAATTCTTATCCAATAATTGAAACGTGGGACTCACAGACAAGATTTAAAAATATCAACTTGCTTGATGTGTGAAACAGACTTACAGCGATATGGACATGGCCAAAGCTTTCCAGGCTGGCGATGAAAAGGCATTGGCATTTTTTCATAAGCAGCTTTATATAGCGCTCGCTCATTATGCGTTCCAGGTTACCCGTAGCAGGCCACTGGCGGAAGAATTAGCTTCTGATGCATTGCTGAAAGCCTGGAGAATGCGCAGCAAATTAAACCAACCCGCCGGTATCAAAGCCTACCTGTATCGCATTGTGCACAGGGATAGTGTAAGAGCAGCTGTTGCCGAAAAGAAAAGAGCAGGTTTTAGCGGCATTTTGCCACAATCTATTGAATTGGATACTGCCTATGACGCCATGGTGCGCACCGAAGTTTACCGGCTTGTCCATACAGCTTTGCAAGACCTGTCCCCCTCATGCCGGAAAGTGGTTATTATGCAGTATATAGAGGGCAAAACAACCGGCCAGATCTCCCGTGAATTAAACCTCCATCCAAGCACTATCAAAACGCAGAAATCACGGGCACTTAAAAACTTACATCGTATAATAACAGTCCGCTCTATTTCCAGCCTTTGGATTTTCGCAAAAATATTCTTACCTTTTTTGTAGTCCTTTTCCCCGTTCCGTCCCTTCTTATTCAAAGCAGGTTTTAAATGAATCTCATGAATGAAAACAGGCATACCAATTTGCAGCCCGATCCCTTTCGTATAGCTTTCCTCATCGCAGGCTTTATCCGCCAGTCACTGACGGAAGCGGAACATGATGAGCTGGATGTATGGGTAAATGACAGCGATCACAATATGCTGCTCTTCGAAGACCTCACGAACGAAGATAACCTGGAAGCCAACCTGGCCTGGATGGATAATATCCAGGCAAAACAGTCGCTGGATCAATTGTTAGCCAAGACTAAACTCGTGCGGTCGCCACGAAAAAAGCAACCAGTTTATTGGGTCGCGGCTGCATGTCTCCTGGGTTTACTTGGATTTATGATCAACTATTATTATCATAGCGGTTCAAAAAACAAGCCGGGTGAATCCAGTCAGGCTAGTACCCGTTTGGCTGGTAGTAACAAACACACGACGCTTACAATCGGGGACCAGTCAATTAATTTGTCCGATGTTAAAACCGGCGGCCTGGCACTCATGCCGGGTACGCTCATCACGAAGACCGCTGACGGGGCACTGGTGTATGGAAACAACAACGTCAATACCGGCACGTTGCATACACTGGCCACGCCGGTGGGAGAGCAATTTAAGCTTCGTCTCCCGGATGGAACGATCGCCTGGCTCAATGCCGCCAGCAGCATCCGCTTCCCTCCTTCCTTTTCCGGCGTTGATCGAACCGTTAGCGTAACAGGGGAAATTTATTTTGAAGTTGCCAAAAACAAGGCACTTCCTTTTCGGGTGGCACTACCTGATAGCAGCCTGGTAACGGTAACGGGTACCCATTTTAATGTGCAGGCTTATGCTGCAGAAGCGACTGCTACCGTCGCGCTACTGGAAGGAGCTGTTCACATCACAACTGCTGGCGGGGAAGCGTCATTGCAGCCCGGCATGATGGGTACTATTGACAACAGGCAGGTCCGCAAAACGGCTATAGCTAATGAAGAAGCGATTACCGGCTGGAAAGAAGGGCTGTTTGTTTTTCACGACAGCCGCATTGAGGATATCATGCAACAGCTCGAACACTGGTACGGTAAGCCCGTCGTGTATCTTTCCAAAACCAGGCAATTATTTAATGGAACAATTGCCAGGACGGAACCACTGGAAAAAATATTAAACCTCTTGGAACTTAACGGCTATGTTCATTTCACTCTTAAAAACAACAGCATTTATGTATTACCCTGATGATTAAACGCCGGGTTAACTGCAAATAAAAGCCGGGGGTGTTGGAGCACCACCGGCGGCGTTTGGGTTAACCCTATTTAGAACTGTGTAATCAACTCAATTAAGAAACCCAAACATGACAAATTTATGCAATTATTCATTGCCCCCAACCGGGTACCCATCCTGCGCGTTATGAAGTTGCTTTTCCTTTTTACGGTCCTCTCCTGCCTGCAGGCCGCCGCAAAAGGTTATGGCCAAACCATCACGCTCCACATCCAAAACGCCCCGCTCGAAACCGTTTTTAAAGAAGTAAAAAAACAGACAGGTTACGCGTTTCTTTACACCCGTGACCAGTTAACAAACACTGTACCTGTGAGCCTAAATGTACAGAGCCTGCCGCTGAAAGACGCGCTTAACATTGCATTCAAGAACCAGCCGGTTTCGTTTACAATGGATGCGACTTATATCGTCGTGCAAACACGGAAGCAAGCTACCATTGCCATGAACAATCCTGATACCCTGATTGACATACGCGGCCATATCAGCGATGAAGACGGCGAACCGCTTGCCGGGGTAACGGTACATGCCAAACAGTCTAACCGGGCTGTGGCCAGTAATAGCCAGGGTGACTTTACGCTCACCGACATCCGGGAAAATGACCTGCTTAGCATCAGCAGCATCGGTTTCTATTCGGAGGAGGTACGCGTAAAAGCACAGCGCTATTTTTCACTGCGGCTACGCGCTGCTGTTAACAGCCTGGAAGAGACCGTGGTGAAAGGGTACTATACCAGCTCGAAAAAACTGAACACCGGCAGCGTTGTAAAAGTTACCGGGAAAGAGATTACCAACCAGCCCATCTCCAACCCGATCCTCGGGCTCGAGGGAATGGTACCCGGCCTGCTCATCACGCAGAACAATGGCTTGCCGGGCTCGCGTTTTAAAGCTTTGATTCGCGGACAAAACTCCATACAAAATGGCAACAGCCCGCTCTACGTTATCGATGGCGTTCCTTTTTTATCCGATAATGATGCGCTCACGCAATTGAATGGTATGCTGGCCAACAGCCCGTTTAATTCCATCGATCCCAATGATATCGAAAGCATCGAAATTCTAAAAGATGCAGACGCCACGGCAATCTATGGGTCCCGCGGCGCCAACGGCGTGATCCTGATCACAACGAAAAAAAATAAATCCGGGAAGGATGCCCTCTCGCTCACGATTAGCAATGGCTGGGGCAAAGTAGCCCGAACCATGCCATTGATGAATACCCAACAATACCTGGAGATGCGCCGGGAGGCATTTAAAAATGACGGCATTGTGCCAACCCTCAGCAATGCACCTGACCTGCTTGGTTGGGATCAGTCCAGATATACCGACTGGAAGAAATTATTCATTGGTGGTACTGCAAAAACATTTAATGCCCAGGTAAGATATTCCGGGGGAAATGATTTTACTAAATTCAGCGTAGGATCTGGCTATCGGAAAGAAACATGCGTTTACCCGGGCGAGTTTAACGACAAAAAAACTACCGCAGACATTAAGCTTTTTCACAAGACTAAAACCAACAAACTAATCTTCGATGTGCGTGGGTCTTATGCCGAAGATCGCAACGCTTTACCAACGCAGGACCTTACAGCATACATCCTACATCCGCCGAACGGATATCCGTTGAAAGATGCGCAGGGAAATTTCGTCTGGCGGGAAGCAGGTTATTCATTTGGTAACAGACTTGCCCTTCTACAGCAGAGTTCGGTTGTTACCACAACACGCATCACAACAAACGCAAGTTTAAGTTATAAACCCTTCCGCTTGGTCGAATTTAAGGTGAACGGGGGATATAATAAACTATCAGCTGACGAAAGACTATTGTCGCCCATCATCTCGCAGGATCCCGCGTTTTCACCGAAAGGCACGAGTGCTTTTGGAGACAATTTTATCAGCACCTGGATTATTGAGCCGCAAGCTCTGTATCATACTCCCATAACAAAAAGAATCAAATTGGAGGCTCTTCTCGGTGGAAGTTTCCAAAAGAACTTATCGGCGAAAAAATTGATCACCGCAAAGGGCTATACGAGTGATGCCTTATTGAGTTCTCTCGCGGCCGCCAGCAGCATTGCCGCCACACAATCAAAATTCCAATATAACTATGCGGCAATCTTCGCTCGTTTGGGCATTGACCTCGATGGCAGATACCTGTTGAATATGACAGGCAGGCGCGATGGCTCGTCACGCTTTGGGCCTGACAATCGCTTTGCCAATTTTGCCGCAATCGGCGCAGGCTGGATCTTTTCAAAAGAAACGCTGATAAAAAATGCATTGCCCTTTCTCAGTTTTGGCAAACTCCGGGGAAGTTACGGGGTTACAGGCAATGACCAGATCGGTAATTATCAATACCTGGACACCTACCGTGCAACGGTTTACACTTACGACGGACAGGCCGGCCTGGTACCCTCCCGCCTGCTCAATTCTGATTATAGCTGGGAACGAAACAAAAAAACAGAACTTGCATTTGAACTAGGCTTTTTCAAGGACAGGCTAACGTTGAACCTTAACTGCTATAAAAACAAAAGCGATAACCAGATCATTCGTTATAATCTACCGGGCCAGACGGGTTTTAACGATATACTCCTGAACTTTCCGGGCTCTGTTCTCAACAAGGGTATTGAATTTTCCCTGGCGGCGGACATCGTGCAGCACAAAAATTTCACCTGGACAAGCAGCTTTAATATTTCGGCAAACAAAAATATTTTGCAGGCATTCCCGGGTTTGGCAAGCAGCAGTTACGCGGCGAGTTTTATAATTGGTAAACCATTGAATGCAAACCTCGGGTTACATTACCTGGGAGTGGATCCGCAGACAGGCATTTACCAGTTTGAAGATAAAAATAAAGATGGGCAGATTGACAATGCAGATTATGGTTATACAGGCACGACAGACCCGAAATATTATGGTGGTTTCTCCAATGCTTTTCGTTATAAAAATTTCCAACTGAACTTCCTGTTTGAATTCCGAAATCAAAATGGACGCGATGCAGTTTTCGCCAACGGGATACCACTTGGAGAATTGTTTAACCAGCCAACGGCTGTGCTGCAGCGTTGGCAGCGGCCCGGCGATCGTTCTAGCTACCAGCGTTATACCTCAGACGTTACTAGCGCGGCTTATAAGGCGACGTTTAATATGTATTCTTCCGATGCGATTCTTACAAACGCCTCCTATATACGCTTAAAAAATATAGCTTTCTCTTATAATCTTCCACAGTGCTGGTTGAAAAAGATGAAAGCACAGTCCTGGTCGCTTTTCTTACAAATGCAAAATATCCTGACGATTAGTAAATACAATGGTCATGACCCGGAAAGCCAGGCTCTAACTTCCTTACCACCGCTGCGTATGATTACAGCGGGTGCCCAGGTTAACTTTTAAAACGATAACATGAAAGCAAACTATATTCTTTTCTTCCTCTGTTCTTCCCTCATTGTTTTACAGATATCGCTGCTCTGCTCCTGTAAAAAATTTATTGACATCGGCGATCCTAAAGATCAGCTAAACAGCTCGCTGGTTTTTACTGACAGCAGCACTGCTGTCACAGCGATAAACGGCATTTATGCAGAAATGTTTACGAACAGGAACTTGTTTTCGAATTCGGCAACAACCATCTATGCGGGCATGTCCGCTGACGAATTGTATCCTTACGCGCCCAGCCTGAAAGACGAGTTTTTTAAAAATGAACTCAGCCCCGCCAACCATATCAATATTGATATCAACTTTTGGAAGCCGGCTTATAAATTTATTTATATGGCCAACCTGGCGCTGGAGAAACTGGCGGATTCAAAAGAACTCACCTCCTCGTTAAAATTGCAGTTAAGCAGCGAAGCAAAACTGATCCGCGCGTTTTGTTATTTCAACCTCGTGAACCTGTTTGGAGAAGTGCCCCTGATCACGGAAAGCAAATACCAGGTAGCAGCTATAGCGCCGCGGGCTCCAATCAGCAAAATCTATAGTCAAATGATCATGGATTTAACGGAGGCAAAGGCGGGCCTTTCCGCTACCTATCTATCGGGCGAACGCGTGCGGCCCAATAAATGGACGGCCGCTGCATTATTGGCCCGCTGCTATTTATACCAGGGGAATTGGACTGATGCGGAAGCAGAAGCCAGTTCCGTTATCAATGATGGAACATATCAATTAGAGGCTGATTTAAACAAGGTCTTTTTAAAAGGAAGTCCCGAAACTATCTGGCAACTAAAACCCGTGCGCCCCGGCTTTAATACCTACGAAGGAATCGAGTTTGTGCCATCCACTGCACTGACTATACCCACTTACCTGGCAACGACGGGTTTACTAAATGCCTTCGAAGCAACTGACAATCGTAAAACCGCCTGGCTGAAATCGCGGGTCTTCAATGGCAGCACCCTATATTTTCCCTATAAATACAAAATAGCTAGCAGCACGGTGTTGACTGAATATCTTGTGATGTTTCGGCTCGCGGAAATTTACCTGACCCAGGCAGAAGCCTGTGCACAACAAAATAAGGTCAGTCAGGCCAAAATAGCCATTAATAAAATCCGTAATCGCGCTGGGCTGGCAAATATCAGCGCCGCCGACAAAGCTTCCTTGCTGTTGGCGGTTGAACAGGAAAGGCGGATTGAACTGTTTGCCGAATGGGGGCATCGGTGGTTCGACCTGAAACGTACAGGACGGGCCGATGCTTTGCTCGGGCCATTGAAAGGAATAACCTGGCAGCCGACCGATCAACTTTGGCCGGTACCCCAGCCCGAAAGAAACCTCAACCCCCTGCTCACGCAAAACCCCGGCTATTGACAAAATTTAAAATCATTTAATACAATAATATGGTACGAATATTCTTCTGCCTGCTGGGCCTGTATGGCTCACTGGCAGGCCATTGCCAAAATAAAAAACTTTCTCCTGGAAAGCTTCTGCCCAAGATAGCACCGGCACACCTCTATAACGGTGGCGGTAAAACGCTTTCCGTGGCCGATTATAAGGGCCAATGGATCATCCTCGATTTCTGGAATAAATGGTGCGGCTCCTGCATTGAAGCTTTTCCAAAAATGGAAAAGTTGCAGGAGGAATTTCCAGGAAAAATTAAGGTATTGCTGGTAACAAACGATACAGATGAGGCGCTGGATAAACTGTTTCAGAAAGTTAAGTCACCGGCGTTGCCAATCTTATCCAATGATAAAGACCTGACTGCCTTGTTCCCGCATTTGACTGTACCGCATCATGCCTGGATAGATCCTGCCGGTAAGGTTCGTTTTATTACTGGTGGCTATAATGCGACGGCGACTAATGTGAAAAATTTACTGGCAGGAAAAACGCTGCGCTTCGCAGATAAAGAAGAGTTCACAGATATAAATAAAAACATCCCCCTGTTTCTAGACCCGAGGTTGAAAGATTCCATTAATAGCTACTCTTTCGCTTTCCGTGATATTCCTGGGCTGGGAGGATCGACGACCGAATATTTCGGCGACCGCAAAAATAAAATGAATGAAGGTTTCAGGTTTATCAGGCAATCCTTACTGGACCTTTATAAAGTTGCGTTCGGCTATTCCTGGCAAAATTCCGGCAGCGAGTTTTACCTCCGCAACAGGATCCAGTTCGACCTTGCCGGTGGAACAAAGTTTTTTGATTATCCGGTAGAGACCGACAGTATTCCGGCCTGGGAAAAAAGAAACCTTGTTTGCTATGAATCCCGCTGGTCTGCCGTGAAGGATTCTCTGGGATATAAATATCTGCAAGAAGATTTAAACAGGTACTTCCCGTTTAAAGTGTCCGTTAACAACAGCTCAACAGATTGCTACGTTCTTGAGCAAATAAATGAAGTCAGCAATGCGGCCTCGAACCTTCTGGATAAAAAATACGAGCAAACAGATTCCCTGTTTCGTCTGACGAATTATCCCGCTTCGAGTCTTTTATTTGCGCTCAACCGCCTTCCCTTGTTTGAAAAAATTCCGGTCTTAGGCGGGGTAGGAATGAACACAAAAATAAATTTAACGCTCAGCAATGCTTTCTATAGTATCGACCGTTTGCAAAACGAATTATTAAAAAACGGTTTTCGACTAAAGGCCGCAAGGCGGGTGCTTCGAATGTTAGTGATCGCTGATAAATAACAAAAAGGCCAGTCAACAAACTGGCCTTTTTCCAAACTTTAATTTCTCACTTTCGGCGTGAATGACTGCGTGAAATCCGGATGCCCATTCCCGTCATCCATGGCATCTTCTACACCACAACGATGCAAATCACCAACACATCCCAGCGATCCTGTACTTGTAAAAGTATAATTGGCAGGTTTGATGATCTCATCAGGGTCATCCTGGTTAGACGTACCATACAACACGTAAGTGTAGCTATTCCCGGTTTTAGCTGGGTGTTGCTTTACCGTAAAGGCGGAAGCCGCAATCGCTAACAACACCACGAAAGCGCCTAATAACTTTTTCATAATAAAATATTTTAAATCAAAAAATAACCTACTCTTTTATACAGGTTTTCGGTTGGTCCTGTTTATTGCAATAAAAAGTTGATGCGTGGTTTGGGCATATAAGGCGAGTGCAATCCATATCGTGAGTACCGCGTTAAACAATAAGTGATTCCGCCAGGAAAGCTGTTGCAAGATACCCCCGCAGGAGCACGGTAAATGGGGGATAAAAACAATCATATACGCGATATAACCCGTAAAGCTTGCCATGAGCAGCAAGGAAGAAACAAATCCTGCGCGACGATAGGTTACCGTTAGCAACATCGCCGCGACGACTAATTCTACCACAGGAACGGCTATCACTAAAAACGCAGCATGGGGCCTGAGCAATGGAGAAAGCAGGAGCGCTGTTTCAAAGGATGCGTGGTCCAACAGCTTGCTGACACCGGTGTACACGAAAAGAAAAATGAGGAGGTACCGCAATGCTTCGTTTAGTAAATGATATGCTGCTGTTGTTTTCATAACGGAAAACAAAGCTTGAAAATTTTAGGCACTTATTTTTTTCTATAGTGTTTGCCGGGTAGGCTGAAAGGTTTGCCGGGGGGATAAAGTGATTAAAATAAGGCATTCGGTTTAGTGCTTAAAAACAGGTATTGTTACTCTACCGGGGGTGAAAATATAGCGATAGCTTACGGGTAAAAAAAAATGGCAAAAAAAGATCCTTGGCACAGTATTAAACAAGCTGTACATCACAACAACACGAATTGTAATACAGGCAACAACATTGAGCGAGAAAATTTAAGGCAAGGCACGGGCGCTAAGCCGCTCTGCCAGGAATGCGCGAGATTGACTAAAGAAGGCAAATAACTTTCGATGGAGCGGCGTACAGCCTGTACATGCCGCTCCTATTCTTATTTGATGATGGCTTGTGGTCCTTACCTCCTCAACGCGCCCGGCGTCACTCCAAACTCCCTTCTAAACGCCGTTATAAAATTCGTCGTTCTTGGGTAGCCAACCAGCGCCGCAATTTCTTTTATGGGTTTGTCCGTTTCTATTATCAACTTATGGGCTTCCTGCATTCTTTTATTCATCAGCCATTCAAAAATGCCTGAATGGAAATATTTACGGAACCCGGTTTTTAACTTAAACTCATTTAAAGCCACGTGTTTGGCCAACTCCTTAACCCGCGGCATTTTCTCAGCGAGATTGCTTTCTAAAATATTTTTAGCATCATGAATTCGCGCGATCTCCGCATTACTAAATACATACTCTTTTCCCTCCTGCTGATAGGTTAATGCAAGGACGCGGAACAGGATTTCTCTTACTTTTAGGTCATAATAAAATTGCCTGGTCTGTTGATCAAAAGGACAGTCCAATACCTGGTTCGCCAGTGCGGAGAGGGATGGCAGTGACCATCCCCCACTCCCGTTCAGAATCTGCTGCTCCCCATTCGTGAGGGATTGATCCAAACCAGGAAAAAAGGGTGTAAGTTCCTGCAGCAATGCCGGCGAGTAAAAAAATTCCAGGAGACTAAACCTCTCGGGCTTGCTGAACCGCGCAGCAGACCTGGCTGCGTCGGTGAGGTAGCTGATGAACTGATCTTGTCTCAAATGGAACTTTCCGATACTGGACAATTCCTTTCTTACATCATTCTTCAACATGAAATTGCTGTATAACCCATATTGGCTGAACCAGCCGCTGGCGCTGATTTTTTCAAGCAACGTACCCGTGCTAAAGCGGATAAAATAGCCGATACCAGCTAATGTCTGAATCACAATATCCCCCAGCTCATTTTCCCAAAACGCAGCGTCCGAGCCTTTGAGGCTAGGGCCACGATAGCCCGCGGGTATTCCTGGTTTTAGCAGGATTTCACCATAACCGGCAAGTTGCAACTGGAGATCCATTACAAAATTTTAGGGACGGAAATACTTTTCCTAAAGATAATTCCTGTCGCCTGAAATTAAAAGGCATTATTACGCTAAATTCTTGCTCTACCCGGCACGAGGTAATAGCAATCGCTGAATTGTCGAATCAGCTATTCCACTTGCCTACTTGCACAAGTAAATTAATTTAAGATGGAGCTATTCCCCGATTTCTTTGCGATTAACCCGAAGCACCGAATGAAAAGCCTTGTGAACATAAATTTTCACATCGCCTAGGAAGTCAGATTTGGAACATGGGCCGAGTTCAGAATAATAGTACTCTATCGGAGTATTAGTATTTCTTTTAATTCCTATGATTCCGAGGCGATACAAAATTTCAAGGATCTCTGACAAAAAAGTTCGGAAATTAAGATTGTCGCTTTTAGCATTCTTCCATTTACTGCAAGCCTCAAAAAGTTCACCTTTTAAATGAGTGATAAAATCTTGCTCTACAAGCAATTCAGCAAATGAATCATCTTTAATGTTCCTTAAATTAAATCCGTCATGTATCCCGTTTAGAAAATTTGTAATCCTGGTAATCTCTCCGTAATTTTCACTCCATTCATCTTCGACCGCATTAAGCCGTTCAATAGAATATTTAAGTTCGGCTTGCTTTACGATTAGTAGGGGAACGGGTCCTTTTTGAATTACGTTCTCAAATATCTTGTTGAAGAAAGAGATTACATCGCGAGGGCGCTGGAATGTTCGCTCCAAAATATATTCTAAAGTGGTTTTCGTTTGGTTTTTTTTGTCAAAAAGTGTGTCTAGCTTGAGTTCCTTATTACTAGTACTTTGGATGCGCAGGTCTATCATCTTCTTTAATTCCTGCATGGTCCACATGAGATCTAAGAAAAGCGGAGCAAATTTTTCCCGTTGTCCTCCGCGGTTAATCGTTCCACTAAAAACTTTCATTTGGAGATTTTCCCGAAGGGAGATTATTACTTTTACCCCTTTGAATTTGTGTTGAAATTCTTTGATTACTTCGACCATCGATGCAATCAGATCATAAACCAATTGGCGTGAAACCCATTCCTTATCCAAATCATCTATTACAATAAAGAATTTTCTCTGAGTATTGTTGAAAATTTCTTCGCTCAACAAGTCGATCAATGTGGTTAAATCATTTGCTTGGAGTTGACTAATGATATTTTCCGCTTTTGTCTTTACGTCTACAACAGTCTTTTCGGCTGCGGCTACTGATATTTTCGTGCCCGATTTAACTGCATGAAACTCTATTCCGAGTTCAGCAGCAATTTTTGCTTCCAAATCAGATTCAATCGATTTTATTCGGTATTCCGTTGTTAGCCAAAATTCATCTGACCAGGTTCTGGCATAATCGATTGCCTTCTTTTTTACAAGATCGCTTTTGGCCCCATTCGAGACTGATTCCCAGAGCCTTTGAAAAAAACCGGTACGCTTTGCTTCGTTTTCACTAAGGTATAGCTTGATTATTTCCACAATAAAAACGTGCTTCCAAAGTAACTTATAAAAAAAGTTTAAGTTTACCCCTTCTGCTCTTAAGTATGTGAGGATAGTAGAGTTTGAAAGAAAAGACAAAGACATTCTTTCCGGATCAATTACTTTGACATGCTCTTCCGATTCACTGACTCGTTTAATTAGAGCCGATTTGCCGGTCCCGGTCCTCCCAACAATAATGCACTTTGGATTATTCATATTGATAAGGGCATCAAACGAGCCATTATCTATAAATACATCATTTAAAATATTATCAGTTTCCGCATCAGGGGAACCCACGACTATATCCGCTTTGATTTTGATGACTGGCTTTTGCCTGTCAAGGGAAGTTTTCCCTTTCTTCTTTTTCTTAATCATTTAATATATTTATCGAAATTATTCAGAGAAAATCTACGTTCAGCCCGGCGCGATGGAATAAGTTGAGTAGATGTTGGATCACCCTGAATTTTATTTATACAGTGCTTGCATTAAACCTCAAAAAGACCATGTCTGATAGCAAAGGTCACTAACGATGCAATATTGGGTGCGCTCGCTTTTCGCATAATCCGATCGCGATGGCCATCAACAGTACGCTTACTCAGGAACAATTTTTTTGCAATGTCCATAGTAGACATGCCGCCACAGATCAACCCGATGATCTCTTTTTCCCGGCCGGAAAATGCAATGCGCTTCAATTCAGCAAGGCTATCTCCGCTTGCCGTTCTCAATTCCGTCATTTTTTCCCTCGTCGCCTTACAATAATAGTGAGTTTGTGCATGTACGGCATGAATCGCTTCCAGTACCTCGCGTTTCGAGGCATCCTTTAACAAGTAGCCTTTCGCTCCCGCATCCAGCATATCCATTAAAAAATGTGCGTCGTTAAAAGTCGACAACGCAATGACTTCTGCAAACGGGTATCTTTTCCTGATTAGTCTGGTGGTTTCAACACCATTCATTCCGGGCATCTTGATATCTGTAAACACGATCTCGGGTTTTAATTTCGCTATTACCCGCAACAGCTCATCACCGTTAGCCGCTTCGCCAACAAAACGAATGCCTGGCTGATCATCGAACAGGGTTTTAAATCCATTACGGAATATTTCATGATCGTCGCCGAGGACAATATGGATGGTTGGTTTACCCATGTAAATTTTTTAACGGGAAGCTGATTATATAGCTGGTACCCTTTCCCGTTATGGATTGTACCTGCAGGTCGCCGCCCAGTAACCCCACACGGTTAACGATGGCTTTGAGGCCTTTCCCGGCTGCCCGGGCAATCATGGCTTCGTAGTCGAAACCGCGACCGTCATCTGCTGTCGCTATGATAAACTCCTCCCCCTTGCAATAAGCCTCTACGGTAACGGATGACCCCTTGGCATGCTTCTGTGTATTAAAGATGATCTCCTGGATGATCCTGTAAATATTGATCGTTGCTGACTCCGCCATTTCGGGGATGCCGGTTACATTGAAAGACAACTCCAGTTGTTGCTGCTGGTTGATGCCATCAAAAAATTCTTCTACGGCAGTGGGTAACCCTTTGGTGAGTAAACTGCCAGGGATAAGGTCGCGGGTGTAGTTGCGAAAAGTCTGGGTAAGCTTATCCAGCTGGGCAATTCCTTCTGCCTGCAAATTACGATCGGTTGCTGTGCCTGGTTGAATAGCGGCCAGTTTCATCCGGGTGGCAAAGATCATCGGGCCGAAGGAGTCGTGTAATTCATCGGCAATTTCTTTTCGCTCATTTTCCAACTGCGCTATTTCGACACCAACGCGCATATTATTAAATGCCCTTGATTGCTTTTGTTGCCTAACGAGGGTGTAAATAAAAAACGCAATAACTACTGCCAGGCAGGCACTGGCAATTAGTATAACGTTATAAATGGCGTTCTCCGTGGAATACATATGACAGCGTAGGCGTAAATAATATTGACAAACAAGTTAATCCAGGTAATGATCTTAAAAACATTTGATTGGAATACAGCATTAAAGCGGCTGCTGTACATCCAGAAAATATCGATAAAGATCTCAAAGGTAAAAAACAGGATAAATCCGATACAAACCAAAAATACGGTGTGTTTTACCAGGGCTTTTTGATAATGGATAATAACCTTGCTCAAGAGGTACACGCTACAGAGCACGATAAAACCAGAAGTAATAATGCGATAATACAGATGCACGGTAGATCCATTCGTAATATCGTGGTAGTCGATGCACCAGCCAATCGTGACCAGCACAGCAATCAACAAAGGCAATTGCTTATTTTTTCCAAATAGTTTCCATTCACTGAACTGCCAGAGAATGAAAAGTGGTTCAAATAGAACGTAAATATTATTATTAAGAACGTTGGTATGGAAATACTTTGAAGCGTAAAAGCTAATGACCTCGTTTATTGCAGCGATCCAGGTAAGGAAAACAAAAGGGTAATAGACGGAAGAAATGTTCTTTATTTTACCTACCCCAACGATCGCTGCAATAAAAATACTGTAGCTAAACAGTACCACGAGGCTATAGTCCATACGGTACGGATGAAATCATGTTAGTTTAAGTCCGAATCAGGCGGACAGGTTGTGGGGCATCGCTGCCCTGTTTGCATTATAACCGGTTGAGCCGTTTCCGATTCACTCGGTGTTGCGGGTGGCAAAAGATCTTCGTTGTCTGCGTTCACGGCTACGAAAATAGCATGAATATCGAGATCTTCCGTCATTCCATAATAAAGGCGAATGGCTTCTGCTCCGTCTGTTGCCAGCAATGCGTCAAAAGCGTCGCGGTTAAAGGTTTCATTTAAAGGCAGGATGTCCAGGCCTTTGTAAGTAGCGTCGAGGATAGTCTCCCTGTTGGCGCGAAATTTTTGCGTCATACTGATCGCGGTGGTTAAGGTGATCGGGTGACTGTTTGCTGACGGAATTGAATTTGTTTGACTCATGCTTACTCGTTTAGGTTTTAAAAGAAGCAGCAAATTGTATTAATGCGGGATGGGATTGTTAGGTATTAGTACCTGTTTTTTGATCATTTGTTTTATTAGGTCATTAAAGTTGGCACGGAACATATTTATAGGGAAATTGTAGCAAGCTTAAAGGAGCGGTTTTTAATTTTTTGACGACTTTCTTCTCGATTTGAATTTTTATAATTGGAAAAGGGCAAGAACCGATTTAAAGAAAATCAGGGGCGGAGGGGGCTACGATCAAACAGGTTTTGACAATTAAAATTATAAAGGTGCACGGCATATGACTACTAGTTATAAAAAATATTTCTTCAATCCTTACCTTACTGATACTCATAAAGTAAATGAAGAAACTATCTTAAAAGCTTTTAATACGGCTGACTACCAGCAAAAGATTAACGACAACTTTTTTCTATATTTTAAACAGTGCGCAGACCCTCATCTTCGCTATCTACTACTGGGAGTATTTATTGATAAAGACGAAATCTCCTTTGCATTTGCTTTTTGGGTACCGTCGAACCTCTTTTCTGAAGATCTCCTAATTACGCTTATAAATTTTACAACCCAATTCGGTTGCGAAATTCAAATAGGCAATGAAAAAGGTTCCTTTGTTGAAAAAGCTACTTTGTTCAAGAGCACTCCTCCAAGAGAGCCAGCAGATATGATGGAAATATTGGGATCAATTTATATTGATTGCGTGAGTTTTATTTTTCATAGCACCAATCACATCGGTGGACAATTTGAAATAACTTGTTATTGCAGTTTTGCAATAAGTATTAGTAAGTATTTTGCCTGGTTATACGCTGTCCCGATGATAACCATTCCTGTAAGAACTGGATGGGAGAATTTATTTTCGGAATTGTTGAAAATCGTCGATCCATTAAAGCGAACTCCATTTAAAATATTGACACCCAAGGTAGAGAAGAAAAGTTTTGCCGAAGAAAACAACGTAAATGACACTATTGCATCAAGTTCCCAAATTATAATACCTGCTATTTATGAAAAGCCCTTCGCCTATTTAAATGAACGAATCCTCAACTTGTCAGAGGGTGAAAAGATATTAGTTTTACCTGTTGCACACCCTTCGAAATGTATCTTTTGTGACTCTAATGATTTAAGCAAGGAGCACATTTTCCCCCAATGGTTGCGAAATTTTTTTAAAGAAAAGTTTATTCAACCAACGCTACTTTCAAAATTTGGCGACGAGGACTTCCAAAGTTCATTATTGACGGGTGTTTCCGACAAACCGGAAAGTAGCTATGGGTTTGTAAATCACCAAGTATGCAAGGCCTGCAATTCCAATTGGATGTCAACCTTGGAATCGAGAGTCAAAGATGTTCTTTCACAAGACGATAAACACCTACATAATTCAATTGACGATTTGAAATTATCCCTTGACAAAAACAGTATTCTTTCTCACTGGGTTATCGTGAAAGTATTGTTACTCTCGATTAAACAAAACATGGTGCCGCTACTACCTGAAAATACGTTTGAAAATTTAGTGAAAGGTGTGCTCCCTAAAGATGTAATAATAGAAATAGCTGAATGCAAACAGTATGATATTAATTTCATTTTAGGAGACAGTCTCGTTGACCATCTTCGCCTAACAAACCTGGCCAAGGAAAAAGCATTGGAGCTAATTGAAAGCGGTTGGTGCTATTCGTTACAAATTGGCCATTTTTTATTTAGAGTCAGCTACCTAAAAGAAAATCTGTGCCTTTCTCGAAAAGCGAGTGTTATTTCGACCACTGTGATATTTCCTCCAGCTAGCAACATTATAAATTTAGAATATCCGGAGATTTATAAAGAATGGATGGAAATAAAAAATCATACACTGTTATATCTCTTTAATTTTTCTCTCGTTGTAGACGGCTGATGAATATATTGAGGAAGACAGAAATTCAAAAAAATAAAAAGTTTGCGCGCCAAAAAACTACAGAAAAACACGTAATATCGGCTTCACAAACAGGGCAAGACCACAAAAAAAGTAGCTTACAGCTCGATAAACGAGAGATTACGGAGAAAATCTCTTACAGTAAGAAAGACAAATTGTTTAGTTAACTGTGGCCCGGCTGTCAGGATGTGATCGGTCATTGTGTCATAAGATTGGTTTACTTCTTTTCAACTAATGGTCTTATATGCGACCAAAATTCTTGCGAAATCTTAGTAGATTGTTACACAATATTTCGGAGATCTGCAAGCAAATATCTTAATCTGGCCTTTGTCACTTTTAGTCAAAGAACAGCTCTAAAGTACGATAGCAACATGTGCTATCGAAAGGTGACCTTTTTTATTACCTATCGAATAACCTAATTGATTTTAATAGCTGTCAAATGAACTTAATTTTTTCAAAATTAACTGCATCAGCAGTGCCCTTTATTCTCCGTTCAAAGTCAATCGAATACAATTCCTAAACAGGTAAATTGTTTTTTAGTCGCTCCTATTGACTTTAGCTCTTTTGCAGTTAAATAACTCTTATTCATCTTGAGATAATCCTGAATAACGAACATGTGCTCTTCATTAATGAAGCGGAAGTTATTTCCTACTACTACGAGATCTGGCTTAATTGATATTCTTAAATCAATTCCAACTCTACTCTGCAAATCTGATAAGTAACATTGCCACAGTTTAAATAATTGTTCTTTTCGGAAGAGAAATGGGTTGTCTTGCTGTTTAACTAATTCACTCTCAATTTTTTTGAACTGATCTTTAAAATTTGCTAAAGCTCTATTATAAGCATTCTCATCCTTATACGCATCTGCACCCTTATTTAACATGACCGTTTGGAAAAGCTCAGGATTGATTGTTTTAAGAGACTGGGCAAAACTCAAACTATCTTTCTTCGGATTATAATCAAGCGGGGGAAGCGGCTGGATTTTTTTGTAAATCCCGGATAGAGATAATTTCAATGAGTCGAAATTTATATTCTGACTTTTGAAGGCGCGAGCAATTATATCCAAATCCTCTTGTCGTCCCTTAACAATCCCGGATTTTACTGAATCATTAAGTGTTTTTTGCTGACTTATGATGTTATCATCCTTTCGTTTATCCTTGATCCCTTGGAGATTTGATTGTTGGACGAGTAAAAATAATAGTAGCACAAATTGACTAAGTAGCAACGCCGAATTCAGTACCTTCCATCTACTTTCTACGCGAACAGGATGTATACTGTAGTAAATTCCTATCCAACCACTTAAAGCGGGTATTGCCAAATTCAAAAAGAACAGGGTGTTATCAAGGGTAGAATCATTCATTTATCAGAAAGTTTATTATTTTGGTTGAAAACTCATTAGTGAAACTTACTCATACTAAATTAATAGTACCCCTCCTTCTCTACACATTTTTTACAAAATTCGCAGCCGTTAAAATTGATCATTGATGTTAGCTGCCTTTAACAGACAGACTCAACTTGCGTAACTTTTCACTGTCTCCAACAACTTCTCTCACACTTAACGGGATTGCTTATGCATAGTAAACGCGCCCAGCCTACCCTTGGTTTAATGACGCAATGCCTCAACGGTTTTGTAACATTCAATTAAATACCGATGAAACAAAAAAATACAAACTCCAGAGAGCCGGATTGATAATAACCCTTCTGTACTAAGTAATTCGCGAAGCGCTATCACTTGAAAGAATATTAGAGCGACGGGTGATTGATAAAGAAAGTAAATCAGCAGAAGAAAGTATCGAGTATTAATACCCAAACTCGTCTCATTCCTGCAGACAGACACAGGATGCTAAGTCGCCTCACTAAACCTAAGCCCTTGCCGCTAATTTCCCAAACACCTCATCCATTTCGTTATCCAGGTAAGATTGAACCAGGTTCACATAGCGGTGAAAAGATTTACTGTCATTGGCGTGCCCGCTGATCTGTTTCACCACGTGTTCTTTCATCCCCAACATCAGCATGGTTGTAATCGCTGTACGGCGCATCGTGTGGGAGGAGACCAGGTCGCAAAAGCGGTATTGTTTTTCCGTAGCAGTTGCTGTAAAATCATAAGCCACGCCGCGCCTCGCGCGGCTTTTCCCCGTCTCGCTCGTCCATCCGGCGAGTTCGGCCAGCTCCTTTAGCTGGTTATTAAAACGCGTGCGGGGGATCGCTGGGAAGATCGTCTTCCTCTTGCGGGCCGTGGTTTTAAAAGCGGCAACGATTTCCAACGCGTAAGCCGGTAATTTAATGCGTACAGCCGTACCTGTTTTTGCGGTTTTCACAGGCAGGTAACTGGCATCTCCCACCCTTTCGATGTCACTGAACCTTATCGAGAACAAATCAGAAACGCGTAAGGCGACAGTACAGCCGAAGACAAAAATTTGTTTTGCCTTCAATTGCGTTTTGGTTAAGCGGTCATTGAACTGTTCATCCCCAATCAAAAACTGGAGTTGTTGCGGCATCAATGTAACGATGGGTACTTCCTCCCTGCAGACATAAAAACTTTTATAAAAATCACCCGTGACGATAGCTTTCTCGCGGTTGAGGTAGTTGAAGAAAATGCGAATGATTTTGATCACTGTACCCACGTAATTATCGAAGCATTTCTTTTGGGTGTACAGAAACTGTGTAAACTGGCGGTAAAACTTTTTCCAGTAATTGCGCTCGGCGGTGAAAAGCCGTTTACTTTCACTTTTATAAACTTTAATCCGTAGCGGCGAGAAGGCTGCTTCGTATTCCTGCAGGTAGCGCAACACATACGTATAGTTGGCAACGGTTTGCGGTTTGATCCTGCTACCGTCTGGTTTTAGTCTTTTGCCTTTCAACGTATCGGCAATAAACTTTTCAAAAAGTGGAACTAAGGGGTGATCTTTTGTTACCATTTCGATTAGGGTTTTTGTGGGTGAAAGGGTCCTGTTTCAGCAAAATAATGCTATTTTACATGCGACAAGTTCTTTGATGATGCCGTGCAGAACAGCCTTGCGGTAAAATGACTATTATCCGTTTGGGATGGGAATGGTGGGGAGGAAATACAGCGCTCCTGCAAGTAAGTACCGGTATGGCTTTAATGGGAAGGAGAATGATAATGAGGTAAAGGGTGAAGGGAATCAACAGGATTATGGGATGAGAATTTATGATGTAAGGCTGGGAAAATTCTTAAGTGTAGATCCCCTTTCTAACTCCTATCCCTTTTACAGTCCATATCAATTCGCCGGCAATGATGTCATGAGATGTGTAGACCTTGACGGCGAGGAACCTAGATCCAGAGTAGGGGAATGGGATCACCAGACGGCATACTTAAATGGACCGGCCACATTTGAGGTTTATGACAAAGTGAGCCATCAAATATTTCAAGCAACGGGTGTTGTGGATCCTGCCACCGGAAAAACTTGGATCGTGGCTGATGATGGTCAAAGCCAAAATAAATATTTTTATTTGGTAAACGATAACAAATCCACTGATCGACTACAGCACTACGCAAGTAACGGAAGAAATATTTTGTATGGTGGACACTTCGAACGGTTCGAGACAAGGGATGAGATTGATGCGAAGGACGGTGCAAAAGCAGCGGACGCTATTGGATATTTCGTTGTAGGAATTGTCACTTCGCCCGCTGTTCTCTATGGAATTGCTACCGCAGCACCTGCGATTAAATCGTTGGCTGTGGGTTCATGGTCAGAACGGGGTGCCGCGGGGTTGTCCGACGGGATAATTCAATATGCTTCAAATGTATCTGACCATGGTTGGGGTGCGGACAACCTCAACCATATTAACCTTACATCCATCATTGCGAATGCCGCTTTTCCAAATGCAAATTTCACTTCCAGCTTTGTTTCAAATGCTTTCGAAACAAACCTAGCAGATGGCTACAATGGTGTTGGTAGCGCGAACGCAAGTACTAGAAGCATTTTGGTGAATTCTCTTGCCGGAGGTATAGGAAATAAGTTGGGGGCTGGGTTAGATAAATCAATCAGCAAATATATACTCAAGGGGCAAGCTACTACTTTTTATAGTAAACTGGCTACCGAGAATATTGGGAATGTTTTACCGATCATTCCGCAAGAGGCTTTAAAAAAATAAATTACAATGAAAAAAAAAGATTTTTTTGTCTGGCTTTTTATCGCTCTCGCAGCGGGATTTTTGGTTTTTTGGCATTTTTACAGAAAGGATAAAATACAAACGCAAGGTATATTACTAACTTGTAAAATAGTGTCGATAACTTCCAATTTCAGAAGTGCGCCCTCTTTTCAGTGTGAAGTCATATTTAAGGGGCAAAAGCTCATCGTGGGTAGCAACACGAATGTAGATAAAAATAAAATTTTCATTGGAAAACACTTTCCTATTATGTACTCCTCTGAAATTAACAAAGGGCAAATTTTGGTTACCCCAAATAATTTTGCAGAGATGGGTATTCCATTTCCCGATAGTTTAAAATGGGTTTTACAGTACGAAAATTAATGCCCCCGTCGATGTCGCACACGCATCGAAACTCGCCGTTACCTGGGTGTCGTAGGAAAATACTCTTATACTGTGTAATAATGTTTAAATGGAGCATTCTATGATGCATGCCAAATTAAAATTTAGTGCTAGCTGCAACTTCTGGAGATTTACGAACGGACTTTTACGTTCTATAACAGCAAAGATCCTGCTTAATATTTTACTCCCTCTTTGCGTTCATCACAAGCATTTTACTATTCTACTATCATATTCCCAATACTGAGCCGTTGTAAGGCCTGCTGCAATTTCATCACTATTCTCCTGTCCATGTTGGAACTTAGACCCTGAATTAAACGAATATGAAAGTCCATACTTATGCTTTAATGGAAATCCAATACAGATGGTTGATCCATTAGGGAACAAAACCTTTTGATGATAAATACCGAGATAGGAACACAGGTAAGGTTATAAAAACGGTTAAGACTAGCGAAGGAGGAGATAGGTACTTTGATGTATTAACTCCAAGCGGAAAAAAAATACAAGATTTATCAATTGAAGAATTAAAGGCTAATGTTAGTGGCGGTGTTGATCTGGTTGCTCATAAAGGTTATACTTATGATGTAAACACAGGCCAGTTTGCAAAAAATGGTTCTCAAACTTCACAGCCAACACCTACTCAAGCTACGCCTAGTCAAACATCTGTGAATACAAAGCCGCAACCAGCCAGCCAAACTTCGGCGGGTGTACCTCAAGATATAGTATCAAAACCAGTTCAAAAATCGTTCGACATTGCGGGTGCAGGAGCTACAACTACTCAGAGTGTTTCTTCAGGGTTTATTCGAGGTGCAAGATTAGCAAGACTTTCAGGAGGATTTGGTACAGTTCCAATAGGTATTCCGTCGGGGTTAAATGCGAAATCCTTTAACGTAGTTACATTAGGAAGAATAAAAGCGGTTACTGCAATAAAAGTTGTAAACGTTGCAAAAATTGTTGATGCTGTTTCTAAGCCTATTGCTGCTGTTGGAGGAGTTGTCAATATCGTAAAAGATGGTAAACTAACAGCAGGTGATGCAGGAGTAGCTACTTTGACAGCTGCACAAATTGCATTCCCAGTATTTGGTGCTATCGTTGGAATTTATGACATTGGTAGTTTAATGTTTGGATATAAAAGTTCCTCTGATTTAATTCATGATGCAATAGATAATAACTTACCAAGCCACGGTTGGCAATTTTCAGGAACAAAAAAATAATATTAAAATGATTATTGATTTTATAGTTTATGTGATAAGTAAATGCTTTAAGGGATATTTTTATACAATATCTATTCTATCCATTTGTTTGGTCGTAGTTTTATCGGCCTTGATAAAATTTATCTTATCAAGGCTGAATCCATCTTTTTTACAACAGGAAAGTGTTAAAGAGATTTTTCAATTATCAATATTTTTGTTTGTTCCTTTGTTTTTTATTTTAATATTTAAAAAGTATAAGTACAACGAAATTTTAAAGGAGGAATTAAAAGTAAATAATATCAATACAACTGCATCAATAATTATTACAGTTTTAATGTTGATTCTTAGTGCTGTTTTATTTACTTATACACTAATGATTTGGTAATACACCGTACTAGCTCCCCTTCTAGCGTATGTTTGAAGCGTAGGTAAAATGTGGGTGAGCAACCCTGTGTGGCAAGTTATATGAGAGTAATAATTAAAAATAGTAACCCGTTACATCAAGAAGTGTAGCGGTTTTTTATGAGTATGTTTTTTAGAATTTGCATCTCTAAGCAGAGCATCAATGGGTATTAAAAAGAGTTGTTTTATCGTTCTCCTTAAGCGCTTGTATAACCAGTATTTTTTAAGTGATGTTGCTGTCCAGTTCAAACTCTGCAAGCCCGGCCAGGTAATCAAATGACACACCGAGAACGTCTGCAATTTTGGTGGCTACCTCGATGGAAGTGTAGGCTCCCCTTATTTTAGTGCCGCCTTCTTTTAGAGTTTTCTAAGTTAATCATCTTTCGTTTTTTCAACTATTTTATCCACTAAACGCCTCTCTTAAATTTTTGAATAATTTTCTTTCGGCGT
>JAQBNH010000015.1 GCA_028288705.1 Ferruginibacter sp. | reverse complement strand
AATGATTTTCTTGTTGAATTCCCCGGACAGTAAATGGCGCCATTGATGAATCGTAGCGGTCCAGAAATAAATTTTGCCGATAGTCGTATACGATTTCCTTAAGTATGAACTCATAGTGCAATCTTAATAACATAAGACCTATTTTAGGACGGATAATACACAAGTATGTTAGTGTTTTTTCTTATGACATCCGAGTCACAGCAAGCTTCGGTGCGTATGGGACACCGAGGCGAGGTTATTTTTCTCTTGACACCCGACTGAAGGCGAGTTTCGGTGCGTGACAGACACCGCAATCATCTTTGCCGGTTTCATAAAATCTCGCCGGGGAGTAGTGATAATTCAATCATCGACGTCCAACTTCCGAATTCCGCTTACAGGTTTAATATGTATTTAATCAACTTTTGTTTCGCTACATTCTGAGTTTCGGTGTGTGTCACGTACCGAGGTGGAGAGTTTCGATGCGTGTGACACGCACCGAGGCGGAGATCAGGAGTTTCTCCGCCACTTTTATCAAAGACAACTTGTAAGGAGGTTTTGCTTCCCGACTCATCCCCTTTTCGCCTCGGTGCGTGACACACGCACCGAATCAACTTGCAGTTTTTGCTTGCGGCTAATCGGCTTTTCCTTAAATAATTTACCCGGCATGGTAAGTTTTGGTATTACAAGGTTAATTTTCGTGTTCGCTATATTCTTCGTGGAAATTTGCTTTACCTTGACCATTAGCAGGAAAACATTCCAGCCGCTGCCGCCCCGGCGCCTGTAGTTCACCTGTTGAACGACACCCAAAGTTTTACGCCAACTCATCAGCACATGCACCTACTTAAGACCTGCGTCGCCATTTTTGTGATAACCCTGCTGTCTTCCTGCCAGCATCATAGCGATGATCCGGAGACAGGGGAAAATAAAATATCCGCGCAGGACAGCGGGGTACATCAACTCCCAACCAGTTTCCGATACGACCTCAGCCATCCGACACGTAGCTGGGTACTACCGACGGAACTGGTGGAAGTGTCCGGGAATACCTGGATCGATAAAGATCATTTGATCCTTATCGAAGACCTCAAACCAAATTTGTATGTTGTACAATTTGATGCGCAACATGCCCGGCTGGAAAAAACGATTCCATTTGCGGAAACGGAGAAAGATAAAGTGGATATCGAAGATGTAACCATCGTGGATAACGTGATCTATGCGCTCTGGAGCCACGGGGTATTGTTTAAAATTTCAGACTGGCAAAATAAACCGGTGGTAGAAAAAATTAAGACAGGGTTGAAGAAAGAAAATAATACAGAAGGTTTGTGTTTTGATCCGGTTACCAAAAACCTCCTCATCGCCTGCAAAGACGATCCGGGAACAGGCGACGATTCTGCGAAGGCTGTCTACAGTTTTGATATAACTACGGCGCAGTTGAGTGCGCAACCCCTGCTGTTGATTCACCCTGCAGATTTTAAATCCATCACCGGGAGTAACCTGAGCTTTAATCCTTCTGCCATCGCCGTTCATCCTGTTACGCACGACATCTATATACTTACAACCCGCGACAATAAAGGTATGGCGGTGTTCACCCACGACGGGAAGTTAAGATCTTATCAGGCGATTGATAAGGAATTGATGGAGCAGCCGGAAGGCATTTGTTTTAATCCCCAGGGCAAACTGATCATCAGTTCTGAAGGGAAAAAGGGTGCCCCGGGAAATGTGTTCGAATTCGATGCGAAATAGGTTGCCGGGCAGATTCGTTTACCCGGGGTAGATATCATCTTATAAATAAAAAACTATGGCAATACAATGGCTCGCTTCTCCCGAAGAGCATGATTATCCTGCAGCAATAGCCTACCTCAGCCTGATCTATTCTAACACTGCTGCAGAAGAATTGGCTGCACAACTCAGGTCTGCCGGCATGTCTGCGTTTAAAGCGAAAGATATTTTTCGGGCTTCTGGTTTATCGCTGCTTGGCGTGAGCAATATGCATGTGACGAAAGACCGGCAGAAAATAAGTGATGAACTTTCTTTGTCGCCGATCCTTCTCGTGCGTGATGCCCGCAATGGCAAGGTCATCATCGCCGATGGGTATCACAGGCTTTGCGCTGTCTATTCGTTCAACGAGGATGCCGTCATTCCTTGCAAGATTGTTGACCTGCCAACATCGGTGTAGCGTATCACTATAAGGCTGGCGTTCCTGCAGCATGACGAAAAAACAGGTTGCCGGATTTATTCCTGAATCAATAACTTCAATAACGGAATCAACTTCCCGATTAAAATCTTTAAATGGAACCAGAGGATCAGCCGTTAGATATACATGTGTCGGAACTGGAGGATTATTTATTGGTTGCTGCCAGCGGGCATTATTCCCTCGACCATGCGAATGACCTGTTTAAACAGGCGATCGACAATGGCGTTCGTTATAAAAAACGCAGGATACTCATCGATGTGGCCCTTGTCAGCGGCTCGATTCCATTAATGGACCGGTTTTATTTTTCTGAATTTCTAGCCTCGTACCGCATCACACATGCCAGTGGAATAGTAGACAGCATCGCGGTGTTTGGCCTGGCAGGAACCATTCACCAGGAAAAATTTGGCGAAACAGTTGCCGTAAACAGGGGAACAAATGTGCGGGTATTTACAGATTATACAGCGGCTGTTGATTGGCTCGTAAGTCAGTGAGGAAGGCGTTTCAGACCAATTTATTTCAGCATATAAAAACGATTATGATGAGCAATGCGGAAAGTCTGTACCTGGGTTGTCCTGTGCAACATGCCAGGCAATTCATCGCCGGGAAATGGCAGATGGGCATTCTTTGGAACCTACGCAACCAGGCATTGGGTTTTACGGAATTTAAACAACTGCTTCCGGGCATCTCGGATAAAATTCTGACAGAAGAACTGGATTTCTTTGGCGAAAAAAAAATGATCGAGCGGATCAATACCGACTTCCCTGTTACGAAACCGTCTTACCAGTTGACAGCTACAGGAAAAAGCCTGATCCCCCTGATCACAAACATTGTTGAATGGGGTTATGCTAATTTACAGGAGGAACATGTGAACAAAACCATGAGCATGACGCCCATGCCGGCAATTGAGGCGATTGAACAGTAGCTGGCAGAAAAAATCTGATCCTTATTTTTTCATGGCAGGGAAGAGCACACCGTATTTCGACGCTCTCGCAATTAATTTAGCAATATCAGGTGGACCTGCAGGCATTGGTGGCAATGTTACTGCTTTCGCAGGTTCACTCATTTCAACGAAGTAATCTTCCAGGCCGCCAGGTGTAAGGAGGATCAGCGTTTCCAGTTTTTCAGATAGGATTTTAAACGAATGGGGAATGTTCTTTGGGAGGAACATACTGTCACCTGCTTTCGCACGGAAGGTTTGATCAGCAACCGTATATTCCACTTCACCTTCCAGGATAATAAAGGTCTCGTCTTCCCTGGTATGAATATGAGGCGGTGGCTCCAGGCCACGACGCTCTGTTGCACGAAGCAACGCATATTCGCCGCCCGTTTGTTTAGACACGGTAAGCAGGCTCATTAAATGCCCGATATACCAGTAAGAGTTTTGGATGCTACGGCTGGAAAGCAGCGGCTGAAGTTTATTGTTGGCCTGGCCTGCGAATACCTCCGGCGTCATACACATACCACTAAGGACGCCAATCGTATTTAAAAAAGTTCTTCTTGTTGTCATATGCTGCTGTTTAAGATACTGAGCTAAAAGTACAGCGTTACATGATTGGAAGAACCACGCTTACCAAAAGGTAAGTAAGGAAGAAAGGAAAAAGCTGAAAGAAAACAATGATAGTTCAATGCAGCACAATAACCCCTTTCTTTCTATTCTATCGTCTTAGTAGAGAAAAAAACCTCAGTGCAACTCCGTGTCAAACTCTTTTTCCTCTGTGGTCAAAAAAGTCTTTGTGGATCTTTCCGTCTTGGCGTCTTAGTGGCAAAAAAAAACTCAGTGCAACTCCGTGTCAAACTCTTTTTCCTCCGTGGTAAAAGTCTTCGTGGTCCTTGCTGTCTTAGCATCTAAGTGGCAAAAAAAACCTCAGTGCAACTCCCTGTCAAACTCATTTAACTCTGTGGTCAAAAAAGTCTTTGTGGATCTTTCTGTCTTAGCGTCTTAGTGGCAAAGAAAAACTGCGGTTAAAAAACTATCAATCCCCGATTTGGCTACAACAACAGCAGATTAGGCTACTCCAGTGTCCGAAACCTTGCAGACCTTTGGGTTTCTAAAAACAAGGTCATGAAAATTATCATCACGGGTTCGCTGGGCCATATCAGCAAACCCCTTACAGAATTATTAGTCGCGAAGGGCCATGCCGTAACGGTCATCAGCAGCAAGGAAGAGCGGCGCGGAGCCATCGAAAGCCTGGGTGCCCGTGCAGCGATCGGTTCCATCGGGGACACGGTCTTTCTCACGAAGACCTTTAGCGGGGCCGACATCGTTTACCTGATGGAACCGCCGCCCAATTTTTTTGATCCTGCAACAGATACCGAACAGCATTGGACCGGCATTGCCCGGACTTATGCAACAGCAGTTGAGGCATCAGGTGTAAAAAAAGTGGTTCACCTCAGCAGTATCGGTGCCCATACTACGGAAGGAAATGGTATGCTTGCTGCCCATCACCTGGTGGAGAATATTCTCAGGGAATTACCCGCCCAGGTGGCAATTAAATTTATGCGGCCTGTCGGGTTCTACTACAATATGTTTGCTTTTATTCCTACTATAAAAGCGCAGGGGCTGATCATCCAGAATTATGGCGGAGAGGAGAAAGAGCCCTGGGTGTCGCCGGCGGATATCGCTGAGGTGGTTGCCGAAGAAATGGAGCAGCCATTTGACGGCCGAACCGTGCGTTACATTGCCAGTGAGGAAATTTCACCAAATGAGGTTGCGAAAACTTTAGGAGAGGCGATTGAACTTCCGCAATTAAAATGGCTGACAGTCAGCGATGAACAATTTCAGCAAGGCCTGATAGCTGCCGGGTTCAGTGAAAAAAACGCTGCCGGGTTAACCGGTATGAATGCCGGGAGGCGTCACCAGCTCTACGATGATTACCGGTTACATCAACCCACATTAGGAAAAATTAAATTAACTGATTTTGCAAAGGAATTTGCTGCAGTGTATCATCAACAGTCAACTTAAAAAATATGGAAACAAAAAGTAAAGTCGCCCTCGTAACAGGCGGCAGTCGCGGCCTCGGCCGTAATATGGCCATCGCATTGGCAAAGAAAGGCATCGACGTCGTAATTACCTATAACGCCAACAAGGCAGCAGCCGATGAGGTAGTGGGAGCCATCGAAGCGCTTGGGCAGCAGGCAGTCGCCTTTCAGCTGGATACGAGAGATACGAAAGCCTTCGACAGGTTTCTAAAAAATGTCGGCAATTACCTGCAGGAAAATACCGGTCAGGCCAGGTTTGATTATCTCGTGAATAATGCCGGCACGGCCCTTTACATGCCGATAACGGAAGTAACAGAAGAGCAGTTAGATGAGATCGTGAACATCCATTACAAGGCCGTATTCTTTCTTACGCAAAAAGCATTGCCCTTTATAAACGATGGCGGCGGGATCATTAATATCTCTTCCGGGCTTACCAGGATAACGATGCCGGGATCGTCGGTGTATGGTTCGGTGAAAACAGCCGTTGAATCCTTAACGCGATATATGGCAAAAGAATTAGGGCCAAGGAAGATCCGCGTGAATGTTGTCGCGCCGGGTGCTATCGAAACGGACTTCGGCGGTGGCCGCACGCGGGATAATAAAGAGATCAATGCACAGATTGCAGGCCTGACAGCATTAGGACGAGTAGGGCTGCCCGATGATATCGGCGGCGTGGTGGCTTTCCTTTGCACAGAAGATGCTCGCTGGATAAACGGGCAGCGCCTCGAGGTGTCTGGCGGGCAGGCTATTTAAAACATTACATTCGTTTCATGAAACCGTATCATATCAGATCGATCAGCGAATTTCATCGCTTAAATAATCTGCCGCTGCCGGATCATCCGCTCATCAGCGTGGTAGACTATGCACAGGTGGCCGCAGCTAAAACCGCTGATAGCCCCAAGGCACTCGTGTTTGATTACTATTCCATTTCCATCAAACGCGGCCTCAGCGGGAAGATGATCTACGGCCAGCAGGCTTACGATTTTGATGAAGGCGTTATGTATTTTTTAGCACCCGGCCAGGTGTTGCAGGCCACGCCTGCTGCAGGTCCGCACGTGCAGCCATCAGGTTGGATATTATTGATTCACCCGGATTTTATCTGGAATACTTCCCTGGCAAAGTCGATAAAAAAATACGAGTACTTCGATTATAGCGTGCATGAGGCGTTGTTTCTTTCCGACAGAGAAGAAGCGACAATCCATACCATTGTTCAGCACATCAAACAGGAGTATCATGCGAACATCGATCAGTTCAGCCAGAATATTATCATCTCGCAAATCGAAACCCTATTAAATTATGCAGAGCGATTTTACCAGCGCCAGTTTATCACCAGGAAAAAATCCAATCACCTGCTGCTGACAAGGCTGGAAAAATTGCTCGATGACTATTTCACTGATGAGGCGCATTTGTCAAAAGGCCTGCCCACCGTTCAGTTTGTTGCAGACGCCTTGCATGTTTCGCCGGGATATTTAAGCAGCCTGTTGAAAGTACATACCGGTGAGAGCACGCAGCAGCATATTCATAATAAGCTCATACAAAAAGCCAAGGAAAAATTATCGACGACTGATTTGAGCGTGAGCGAGATCGCTTATGCATTGGGCTTTGAACATTCGCAATCCTTCAGCAAACTGTTTAAAACAAAAACCGCCCTCACGCCACTGGCATTCCGGCAATCTTTTAATTGAAGAATAAAAAAAATGGGTGAAGGTTTATGAACAACCAAATGTTCAGTGCTAACCTTCACCCATTTTCAAGCCGCCTTTATAAATCAGCGCAGCACATCCCGTTTATTACATAGCGAATGATCGTTATTGAACGACTGGCAGTTTTGAGTAAATGGCCTGGCGCATTGCATCCAGTTCGCTCAGCCGTTCTTCTTTTTTCACGATAGCCGACCTGTATTTAGCGATCTTTTCTTCCTGGTTGGCTAAATTCTTTTCCGCAGCTTTTGAGTCTTTCGCTTCGTTGTAAGCTTTGTTTGCTTTCTTCTTTGCAGACTTCGCAGAGCGTACCGTACCGTTCGTTGCTTTTGCCGCCTGGTCCTGGCTGGCAGCTGCAGCAGAAGAGGCATCGTCATTTGCATTCCTGGCTTTCACCTGGTATGACGGAAGGTCATTTTCTGCTGTCAGCAGTTTAGCCTTTAATTCAGCGAGGTCAGTTGTAACGTTCAAATATTCTTTGTTCAGCCTGATCGTATCGTCTGCTGTCTTATACTTTTGTGCGAAGGCAGAAGAGTTGAGAAACAGTAAAGACAATAGGAACAGGGAGGGGAGATGTTTATGCATGATCAGATTATTTTAAATGATGAAAAAAGGGAATGTTGAGGATGGGGAATTACGGGCAGGATCTGCCTGCCGGCTTATAGTGCAATATCCGTGCTAATGAGCGTTTCGGTGCCTGCGGCGTTCGGTTGCCCGCGTTTTTGTCAACTTACCTGTGATCGAAAAGGCTTCTTGCCGTGACATCGTTCCACTTAACCAGCAACAGTTGCAATTCGTTCAAGGTTTTGACAGAATCCGATGCCAGTTTTTCCACTTGTTCCTGGCTAAAAGCTGGCCTGGGATGGCCGTCTTCTTCCGGGCAATCGTTCAGTTCCGGACTACCAATATTGAACAGCAGTATTTGTTTTGATATCGCGTACCGCACATCGGCATCAGGTAAGGACAGGCACCAGCATAAAATAAATTTCACCCCTAATTCGGCCAGCACCGCGATCAGCTGGAAACTGATCTCATGTGTCCCCGCAATGATGATGGCATTTTTGCCCGAAGCATAATCCACAGTGGGCAGGCTAAGGGGGTTCGCGATCACGGTGATGTCATGCTGCTTATTATTGGCTGCTGCCAGGATTCTTTTCTCATGTGGCTCGAGGCCGTAGGCAACTACTTTCATGCTACTCATTGAACATGCAAAGTAGCATGAGGTGCGTCCGTGATCATTGCTATATATCAGTCAATACCCTGACCTTCGTCAATTTTGTAACGAGGTTAGCCTCGGCCTGCTGATAATACGGATTAGTTTTTTTTCCTTCTCTATTAGTTTTTCCTCGGTAAAATCTGACAGAATGCGGCTAACCGTTTCCGTAGCCATGCCCGCCATAGAGGCCATCTCATCGCGTGACAGCTGCAGCCATTCTTCGGAAACGCCTGTTAAGGCTGGTTTCGACAAACTCAGGAGCAATAACGCCATGCGTTTGCGGACCGATTGATAGGCCATCTGGATCAGCTGTTCTTCTTTCCCCTGGATATTGGCAGACAGCAACTTTATAAACTTTGTTCCGATAGCGGGATAGCGGGATAGCAATTCTTCCACTGCATTCTTTGGCAACAGGCAGTAATGCATATCGTCCATGGCGATCGCCGACTCCGTATACCGGTCACCGGATAACAGGCTGCTGATACCAAAAAAATCGTCCTTGCAAAAAATGCCTGTCAGCAATTCCCGCCCGTCATCTGCGATCTTTACGGTTTTACATCTCCCGGAAATTATGACATAGAGGCCGGCCGGCGTATCGCCATCCTGGTAGATCGTGCCGCTTTTTTTAATATTACGAACCCTTAATGCTTCGATGGAAAGTTGCAATTCCATCAACCCCGATTCATTCACTGCCAGCGTTCCAACCTCGTTCATCGTAGCGCTGTAAAACAATACCTGCTGGTTTTTTTTGCTTAACTGTGTTTCCACGGCAGTGAGTAATTCCAGGTCGTCGAAGGGTTTGGTGAGGTAATCGTCTGCACCGCGTTCCATGCCTTTACGGATGTCGGGTCGTTCTGCTTTCGCCGTAAGAAAGATAAAAGGGATGATGGCGGTTTCGGGTGTTTTATTCAGCAGGTGCAGTACGCCATAACCATCGAGTACCGGCATCATGATATCGCATAAGATCATATCGGGCAATTCTTTCAAAGCCGTCTCTACGCCCGCTTTGCCGTCTGCCGCCTGCAACACGGTGTAGTTGCTCAATGATAATATTTCTGCCGCACTTTCGCGGATGTCGGTATTGTCTTCGATGATGAGTATGCAAGGTTTCATGATGATAGGGGAAAGGTGAATGTAAAAGATGTTCCGTTGTTTTCGCTGCTTTGAAAATCGATTTTCCCGTTCATCAAACCGGCATAACGTTTTACAATATTCAGGCCAAGGCCGGTTCCGGGAATACTACCGGTATTGTGTGCCCGAAAAAATGGTTCAAACAGATAGCGGTGATCTTCCTGCGGAATACCGATGCCATAATCGCGTACAACCACTGTTAGCAGCACTGCCGTGATTTCCGTGTTGAATTCGATGAACGTTTGCTCGCCGGAATATTTGATCGCGTTGGAAATAATGTTAATGATACAATTTTTCAGGAGGTACTGATCCAGCTTAACCACATGTGTTTCCCCGGTGTGCTGGTAAATGATATGCTGATCCTGTTTCGAGACCAGTTGCATTTCTTCGGTAATTTCTTCACCTAATTTCACCAGGTCGAATTCTGCATAGGCAGGCTCCACCTTTCCGGCATCCAGTTTTTCATGCAACAAAAAATCGTTCAGGATCCCTGTGAGATTGTTGACAGCACTTTTGATCTTTTCTACATGCTTACTGATGTTTTCGTTGCTATTGTTTCCTGCATACTTCGCGATCAGTGATGCGGATAATTGCACAGAACTAAGCGGCGTGCGGAATTCATGTGATGCCATAGAGACGAACCTGCTTTTTAACTGGCTGAGCTCTTTTTCTTTCTCCAGGGAATTACTAACGATGTCTTTGGCTTTCTGTAATTCTGCCAGGGAATTACTTAAAGAGATGGTTCGCTCTTCTACCTGCGCTTCCAGCAAGGCGGAATATTCTTTTAATTTTTGCTCCGCGATTTTTTCCCGGCTCAGGTCATGGATAAAGCCCGTGTAGATCACGCGCCCGGAATATTGGACTTCGCTTAGCGCCAGCCGGAATGGAAATACGCTGCGGTCTTTTTTCAAGCCCTGCACTTCCCGGCCGATACCGATCATATGCGGGTCGTTTGTGCGCTGGTAGCGTTCGAGGTATTGATCATGCCGATGGCTATCCGGTTCCGGCATGAGGACGGATATATTTTCCCCGATCACTTCATCCGCGTTGTAGCCGAACAACACACAGGCCGCAGGGTTTATGCTTTCAATCAAACCCCGGTCGCCGATGGTAATGATGCCGTCAATCGCATGCTCAATCACCGCTTTTACCAACGCCGCATTTTCCATTCCTGTAAGGTAACCTTATTGACTGCCCAAATGGGATATAAAAGGCGAATATGCTGTTAACTTCCGGCAGAACGCTTTTTTTGACCAGTATCATGTTTTCGGGTAAGGCTGGTCAATGTTGGGGCAAAGCATGCCGGCTAGCTTTGCATTTCAATCAACCATCAACATGAAAAATACTTACAGCAATTTCGTCAAAGCACTGGTCCTTTCGTTGATCGTGCTGGTAGCGCTGCACCCGGCGAAGACCCTGGCGCAAAGCTCTTACACGATCCTTTCCGACAAGAACACGACGATCCGTGTGTCCGGTAAATCCAATGTGCACGACTGGAGTCTCGCATCGGCCACGATGGAAAGCCGCGGGCAATTTAATTTTGATCTCCATGATAAGTTGAATGCGTTGAATGGCTTCACTTTCAATGTTGCCACCAAATCACTGAAAAGCGGCAAATCAATGCTGGATAACCGCACGTACAAGGCCATGAAAGCTGAGGAATTTCCGCGTATCTATTACAAACTGGCCACAGCCGTGATCAGCCCGGGCCAGAAAAATACCTACCTCTTAAAATCAACGGGCGACCTTACGATCGCCGGTGTTGTGCAGCGCATCAGTATGGACCTAACGGTAGTGATAAACGCAGATAACACACTCACCTGCGCGGGCACAAAAAATATTAAGCTTACCGATTATAAGATCAGTCCGCCGAGTTATATGCTGGGCGCTATGAAAGTTTACAACGATATCGTGATCAGTTTCTCCCTGCAATACAAAAAAACCAACCTGTTAACTGCTAAATAATTTTTATGAAAAACATTTTACCATCTTTAAAATTACCGCTCTTATTGGCAGCCATTACTACAGGCGGTGCTGTTACTGCACAAACAACAGTGGCAAATCTTCGCCCCTATGACAAAGGCGGGATCAACGTGTTTGAATCTCCGAAAGACACGAGTGCTGTTTTCGACAAATTAAAGGTTGCATTTGGCGCGGGCTTTACACAAGGCTTTCAAAACCTGCGGCATAGCAATAATGCGGGCGGGTTGTACAAGATCAGTCCGGGTTTTAATACAGCGAATGCAAATTTATTCATGGATGTTCAGCTCGCAGATGGTATCCGCCTGAACCTGACCAGTTATTTGTCTTCACGTCACCATAATGAAACCTGGGTGAAAGGTGGTTATATCCAGTTTGATAAAATGCCTTTCAAAGGTCAGGTGTGGGAGGATATTATGAAGATCGCCACGCTGAAAATCGGGCATATGGAGGTCAACTATGGTGATCAGCATTTCAGGAGATCTGATGGCGGTCATACGTTGTACAATGCCTTTATCGAAAACTATATTATGGATGCTTTCACCACCGAGATCGGCGGGGAAGTGTTGCTGCGGAAAAATAATTTCTTCGGATCGGTAGGTATCTCCAATGGTATGATCAAAGGCAATATTGACAGCCTGCTGAAAACAGCTGAAGACGAAAACATTCATAAATCGCCTTCGTTTTATTTTAAAGGCGGAGTAGATAAAACCTTTGAAGATGGACTGCGCCTGCGCTTCGCGGCTTCCTATTACACCAATAAAAGTTCCGGCGGACAAACACTCTATGGCGGTGACCGCACGGGGTCTAACTATTTTATGGTATTGGAAAAAGCAGGCAGTACATATACCACGAACGCATTTTCCGGCAGGTTGAACCCGGGGTTTAGTAAGAAAGTAAATGCGTTACAATTAAATGGATTTATGAAAGCGAAAGGCCTGGAATTTTTCGGGACTTACGAAACAGCGAAAGGCAGATCAAAAACAGAAACTATTGATCGTAAGGCAACACAATATGCCGCAGAAACCATTTATCGTTTTGGGCAAAAAGAACAATTGTTTGTGGGCATGCGTTACAATGCCGTACAGGCGCGCCTTGCAGATGTACCCGGCACGCCCGCCACTGCGATCGTTTATACGAAAGATGTAAAAGTTGACCGGATCGCTTTTTCAGCCGGCTGGTTTTTGACAAATAATATTATGCTGAAAGCAGAATATACCAAACAGGACTATAAAGATTTTCCCCTGGCCGATTACCGTGACGGCGCAGGCTTTAACGGCTATGTCATACAGGCGGTGGTTGGGTTTTAAAAGTAAACAGTAGAAAGTAAAAAAGGCGGACTCCACGGGGTTCGCTTTTTTTGTATTCATGGCCACATCTTGCAAAGAGGTTGAGGGGCAAGTCCACATTCCACATTCAAAGTTAAAATCAAGAGTAAATATTCAAAAGTCTTAAGTTTCAAGGCTCTTGTGATCCTTTGTATTTTTCTGTCTTATTGGCGAACATCTGTTTTCGTCTGCTTTGAACCCTAATTTTCCATTCCTGTCCATTGTTGCCCATTCCTTCCTTTTCTATCTATTCGCATCCTTTCGCATCCTTTCGCTGCCATTCGTTCCCGTTCTTTCCAAATCACGGAATGTGAAAAATAATCCTGTGTAGGTTGGTTGCCTAAATCAATTTTATGCAATCAAACCCCGAATATATACGCCCTCTGCCGGATAATTTACCGGCATTATCAGAAGCCGCATTCCAGGTAATTCGACTGTGCCTTCTTCACCTCAGGCCTTTAACCGGTGCAGAGGAGGATATGCTGCACCGCTGCGCCTGGCGCCACTTATTGCAAGCTGCCAGGCCATTTGAGGCCTACCGCCAGTTATCCCTTGACTTGTTATGCCTCGAGCAATATTTTTCGATGGAACTCACGGTTGATATGGTCAGTCAGTATTTTATGATGCCCGGAACTTATCCGGTACCAGGCCTTCCACCTGCAAAGCAGCAGGAGTTCAAAGCGCTGGGTGATTCTATCCTGGACATTCTTGAAGAAGATGAATCAGCTTGTTTTTACTGGACGAAATGGCACCGGGACCATGGCTATGAAGCCGGTGGAAAACTGCTCCGGGAATATTTTCAACATATTAAAAAGAGTTGATCATGCCAGCAGAAACCCCGCTCACTCTTAGCCTGAAAGACATGGCCTTTATTTTAAGGTCGAGCAAATCCACTGCTTACCGGATGCGCCGGATGATACGCCAGAAAGCAGGAAGGATTCCTTATGAACTGATAACGCTGGAAGAATTTTGCCTGCATACGAGGCTATCGGAACAGCATGTATTGGCCAGGCTGAAAGAGAACAAATAAGCAAACAAAAAAGAGGCCCAGGCCTCTTTTTATTTTTTAGCGAACTTTCGCGTGATGTATTTTAGAAACCAGGATACAGTAAAACTTACTGCTGCCCCGGTAGCAGCTATCAGCGCCGCCTCGAGCAATGCCTGCCCGTTAATCTTTAGTAACAGCACGAGGAAAGTCCCGCCGAGCGTGCCGGCTTTCATATTGCCGGAAAATAGGGAATTGTCCATGATCTGAATGTTAATTGAAATACAAGTTTAAGGGTGCGGGTACACAGCTGGCAAAAAATGACTACAATTGACTACAATTGACTACAATCGGCCCGCCTGCTACCTGCAATTGCATTGATCATAACATAAATATTCAGAAAGTGTGCGTTGTAATAAGCGATCTTAAGTGATCATGTGGACACCCTGAAACAACATAACGATTAGCTATACCCGAAAAACTGCAGCCAGGATTGAGCACCTGGATTTCCGTCATCTATTTTGCCCGCGAGATAGCGTCAAGCTTTTTTAAGAACATCAATCCAGTTCAAAAAATCTCCCGAAATTCCTTACAGCGTCGTCGCCTTACATGCTGTATTTCATAAAAAAAGTAGTCACAAGTAGTCAATTGTAGTCAATTGTCTTCACTTCTATTGAAGTATGAAAAATATTTCGCTGCTTTGGTATATGAAACAGCAAACAACTAAATACATCAATGCAGATAAAAACAGCAGGGGCCTCGAGCGCTTTGCTACAGCAGGTTTACAATCAACGCTGCTGCTGATTGTGCTGGTACTCATCATCGCGACCGGCATTATTATTCCGGCAGCTTCAAAAAATGATGCAGGCGGATTATCAAAAAACGCAGTGGTAAAAATTACTCAGCCTGCAGCATGCATCAACTATCCTTTACATCAACATTTGCAACAGGAAAACCTGCACAAAAAAATATGGCACATAAAAAATAATTTTCAAACTTTTTCAAAAAGCTGTGCAGAATTTTTTCCCTGTGACAAACTGCACAAAATTTTATTTACGCAAAATCAAAACATTATGCAACCCCTCCTAACGATCGCCAGCCTCCGCCAACGCTTCGGCCTCAGCCAGGAAACTTTGGCAGAATACCTGAACACGACACGCAGCCATCTTTCGCTGGTAGAAAAATATAACCGCCCGCTCTCCAACACGTCGATCTTAAAACTCGCACAACTGGAGGGCTGCTGTGCTTACGCCTTTGACCGCAGGAAAACAAAAGAACCCCCAACTAATTTAAGCAGTGCTGAGGAATCCATACTGCATGGCGACCTCACGCTGCGCTTGCTGAACGGGAAGAAATGTCTGGCAATGCTTTTAAAGAAATTGCAGCAAATGGCCACGCAGTATGACCAGGTAAATCAATGGCATACCGTCGCCGGGTTATTGAAGCAGGAACTTCCTGCAGCTAACCCCGGGCGTGAGTGGCACTGGCTCAACCAGCAACAAAGCCTGGCAGAACAGCAAATGGCCGGCTGCAACGGGTACGCCCAGGCAGCGCTGCAATTAAAGATCGACCTGCTCCAGGCGGAGATGGGCGTGCTCGGTCTGGCATTAGACAAACTCCGCATCACGAAACTGTAAGGAACAGTTTCCATTTTCAAACACTTAAATTAAAATATATGAATTATTCAACCATATTACTGACCACGATCGCGGATTGCGACGCCTTACTGGCCACAGCGGCTTCTGAAAAGGACGACCTGGATATCCGCAAAAGGCAGCTGGAAAGAAAGCAGGAAAATGCTGCCAGTAATTCCACCGAGATCGATGCCGACCTGGCATCTGTGACTGCTGAGATCGAAGCTTATGAGGCGGTGATCGCAGGCATGCCGGAAGGTCCTGCTAAGCAGCAGCTGATCAGCAAACTCACGAAGGCCGTTTATAAAAAGTTTACGCTGGAAGAAAGGCGCGCGAACTATGGCGTGCTGGCGATCCTGCAACAACAGTATACGATCGCCTGCCTGGAAAAAGACATGCTGGAAACCGACCAGTTTGTCGCAGCCGTAACGGTGCATAAGGCAACGTTGTAAACATGGAATATTTGGTTTAGATCATCCCCGTCGAAAGGCGGGGATTTTTTGTGGATCCAGGTGGTTACTGGTCGACCTGAATTTTATTTCCCCTGGGTTATTTGCTGTTGCTTCATACCTTTTTGCAACAGCAGTGTTATTTTAGTTTTGGGCCCGCTGCTTTTATGTTCCGTAAATAACTATTTTTGCGCAAGATGAAATTATTGTTCCAGATATTAGGCTGTTTTTTGCTATATATGTCCTGCATTCCATGCGGAGATAGCAAAGACTGCAACCTGCTTTCCCGGACTGCCATTTCATCCGCTAACGACCAGCAGCAACATAACCATGACAAGGAATCCTGCACACCATTCTGCACTTGTTCCTGCTGCGCCGCACATGTTTTATTCACGCCTTTCTCAAAGGCGGCTATTCATCCGGCCTACTTTCACGCCGTGACTTATTCCAGGTACAAAGTCCCTTTTATTGCGGATGTAGACGCAGCCATCTGGCAGCCTCCGCAAATCAGTTAATTATACTTCCGCCGAATATGCTGCATGACCTTATGGGTACCTGCCAGCTATCTTTCATATATCTCCATAAAAAATGACAACGAAAAAAAGACCTGCAAAGGCTGTAAAACCGTTGTGGCTCCGTATAACAAAATTCCTGCTCCTGTTCCTGGCATCTGCATTATTGCTGATCTCCATTGCAGCCAGGATCAGGCATTATTACGGGCATATAAACCCTTAACATCGTTATGCTTAATAAAATTATTCAGTTCAGTGTCGGTAATAAACTTATTATCGGCGTCTTTACTTTGGCACTGATCATCTGGGGCGTTTGGAGTGCATCCAAACTCCCAATTGATGCCGTCCCTGATATCACCAATAACCAGGTTCAGATAATTACCATTACCCCAACGCTTGCTTCCCAGGAAGTGGAACAATTTGTAACCTACCCCATCGAGCAGAGTATTGCCAACCTGCCTGATATCCAGGAGATGCGCTCGATCTCCCGGTTCGGCCTGTCTAATGTTACTGTTGTATTTCATGACGACGTGGACATTTATTTTGCCAGACAACTTATTTCAGAGAAACTGCGCGAAGCGCAGGAGAAGATTCCGAAAGGCGTTGGTACACCGGAACTTGCGCCTGTAAGTACAGGCCTTGGAGAAGTGTATCAATATGTAATCCATCCTAAAAAAGGAGCGGAAGCTAAATATTCGGCCATGGATCTTCGCACGATGCAGGATTGGATTGTTGCACGGCAATTATATGGAACGCCAGGTATCGCGGAGGTGAGCAGTTTTGGCGGTATGTTAAAACAATATGAAGTTGCTGTTAACCCGGCGCGCCTTAAAGCCATGAACGTAAGTATTGCTGAAATTTTTAGCGCTCTTGAAAAAAATAATCAAAACACAGGCGGTGCTTATATCGATAAGAAACCGAACGCATATTTTATCCGCGGGATCGGCCTGATCAGTTCTATCGAAGAGATCAATACGATTGCAGTTAAAAATAGTGGAATCGGTGTTCCCGTCCTGATCCGCGATGTGGCAGAAGTTAAGTATGGAAATGCCGTTCGTTATGGCGCGCTAACCTATAATGGGGACAAGGAAGTAGTTGGAGGCATCGTAATGATGTTGAAGGGGGCGAATAGTGCCGCCGTTGTAGAGCGGGTAAAAGAGAAGATGACTACCATTCAAAAATCGTTGCCACCCGATGTCGAAATAGAAGCGTTTATTGACAGAACCGGCTTAGTTAAGCGGGCGATAGGAACGGTAGAAAGTAATTTACTGGAAGGTGCGTTGATTGTAATTTTTGTCTTAATCGTTTTCCTGGGGAATTTCCGCGCGGGCCTTATTGTCGCTTCTGCTATTCCTCTGTCCCTGTTGTTTGCATTGGCATTGATGAACCTGTTTGGCGTAAGTGCAAATCTCATGAGCCTCGGTGCAATTGATTTCGGGCTGATCGTGGATGGCGCCGTCATCATTGTAGAAGCCACGTTGCACCTGCTTGCTGCAAAGCAATCGAAGGAAAAGCTCACGCAACAGCAGATGGATAATGCCGTGAAAGAAAGTGCAGGGAAAATGATGAGCTCAGCAGCTTTTGGGCAGGTGATCATCCTGATCGTGTATCTCCCCATCCTTACGCTGGAAGGGATAGAAGGGAAAATGTTCAGCCCGATGGCAAAAACGGTCGCATTTGCAATCCTGGGCGCACTCTTGCTGTCCCTGACATATATCCCCATGATGAGTGCATTATTTTTATCAAAAAAAGCGGTACATAAAAAGAATTTCTCAGACAAGATGATGGATTTTTTCCAGCGGGGCTACAACCCTTTGCTGCGAGCAGCTATACGTATCCGTTATCTCGTTGTCGGTATCGCCGTCTTACTGTTATTGATCACGGGCTTTATATTTTCCCGCATGGGTGGCGAGTTCATACCGCAACTGGAAGAGGGAGACTACGCCTTTGAATTCAAATTGCCACAGGGCACGTCCTTATCACAAAGCATTGAAACCAGTATGCAGGCGGCCCGGCTTATCAAGCAATTTCCTGAAGTGACAGCTGTCGTGGGCAAAACCGGCTCGGGTGAAATACCGACAGATCCCATGCCGCCCGAGGCCACAGATCTTATGATCGTATTGAAAGATAAGAAAGACTGGACGACAACAAAAGATTACAAGGAACTGTCAGAAATGATGGCAGAAAAATTATCGGTCCTCCCAGGCGTTTTTGTCGAAGAAAGCCAACCCATCCAAATGAGGTTCAACGAACTCATGACCGGTGTAAAGCAGGATGTGGCGGTTAAGGTTTTTGGGGAGAACATCGACACACTGGCAATGCTTGCCGAACGCGTTGCTAAAGTCATCAGTAAAGCCAAAGGTGCAGGAGCGCCGCAAATTGAACGAACAACTGGCCTTCCTCAAATTACCATTCAGTATGACCGCGCAAGGCTCTCCAATTACGGGTTAAATGTGGAAGATGTTAACCGGACCGTGAGCACAGCATTTGCCGGCGAGGTTGCGGGAGTCGTTTATGAGAATGAAAGAAAATTTGACCTAGTGGTGCGCCTCGATAGTGCAAACAGAAGTTCCATAGAGGACGTGAGTAATTTATATATCAGCACCAGCACCAATAACCAGATTCCTTTATCACAGGTGGCGACCGTAGCTTTTAAAGAAGGCCCTTCACAAATAACACGTGAGGATGGGAAACGAAGAATTGTTATTGGATTCAACATTGAAGGTAAAGACGTGCAAACAGTGGTGAAGGATATTCAACAAAGACTTGCCAACGCCAATATCCTGCCTCAGGGTTATTATTATACGTATGGCGGCACCTTTGAAAATTTACAGAAGGCCTCTGCGCGTTTAATGATCGTCGTGCCGCTGGCATTACTCTTAATATTTTTTATGCTGTATTTCACGTTTAGCTCAATTAAAGATGCGGCGTTGATTTTTACAGCGATTCCTATGAGTGCGATTGGTGGTGTATTTGCACTGCTGATTCGTGGCATGCCATTCAGTATCTCGGCCGGCGTCGGTTTTATCGCCCTTTTTGGGGTAGCCGTTCTCAACGGTATCGTCCTGATCAGCACATTTAATCAACTGAAAAAAGAAGGTATGACTGACGTATTTGATCGTGTTCTCGCAGGGACAAAAATGAGGTTACGTCCTGTATTAATGACAGCGACTGTGGCAGCTCTGGGCTTCTTACCTATGGCCTTTTCTACAGGTGCAGGAGGAGAAGTTCAAAAGCCACTCGCCACGGTAGTGATCGGGGGACTTATCACAGCTACTTTTCTTACCCTTGTTGTTGTACCCTGCCTTTATATCATCTTTTCCGGGAAAAGAAAATCCTTTTCAATGCAGGCTGCCAGGGTCGTATTGCCTCTTATGATCCTCTGCGCGTCCCAGGCCTCATACGCCCAGCCAACTCCTCCTGTTGTAAGGATTGGGTTTGAGGATTTGTTTAATAAGTCGCTCCGGAACAACCTGCAGTTACAATCTGCTGAACTGCAGGTCAAACGCGGTGCGGCATTGACGGCGACGGGATTTGCGGCACCAAACACAGGTTTCTTTGTTGAAAATGAAGACATGGCGCCTGCTGACAGAAAGGGAATTTTAAAAATTGGCCTGTCACAATCGTTGGACTGGCCGGGGTTGTACAAAGCGAGAACCGGCCTGTTACGCGAACAGGCAAAAACCTACCAGGCCGTGCAGGCTGTAAAAATTTTGGAACTCAGGCGTAACCTCCAGAAAGCCTATTACACTGTCTGGTATTATCAAAGTAAGGTGCAACTCTGGAGCAAGCTGGACAGTATTTATAATTCCTTATCGAAGGCAGCTGTTTTGCGGGTGAAAACAGGGGAGAGTGCAGGGCTGGACAGCATCTCTGCCATTGCAAAAGCGAGAGAAACTTCTGCGCAACTCCAGCTCCTGTATAAAGACATAGAAGGCGAACAGGAGTTGTTGCGGTTAAGTACAAACACCGATTCGTTTTATTTGCCGGTGCCGGGCATGTTGCAAAAGCTTCCGATAAATTTCAGCGACACCGCTTTATACCTGCATCCGGTCGCGCAATTGCAGCAACAAAACATTGCTGTGGCCAGCGCCGAGCTGGAACTGACCAGGCAGAGCAGGAAGCCAAATTTTGAAGGGCGTTTTTTTTCCCAGAGACTGTATGGCACGGCGCCTTATTATTCGGGGTTTTCAGTAACGGTGGGGATACCCATCCTTGGTAAAAAATCCTTCAACAACCTTGTTGCAGCAGGAAAGCTGGAACAGCAATACCAGGCATCGCTATTTAACTACCAGAAGCAATTGCTCTCGGTAGAATACCGAACTGCAGTGCTGTCCATTGAAAAAAATAAAAGCCTGCTGGACTATTACGAACAAACGGGGTTGCAACAGGCAAATGCGATCATCCAGGCTGCGAACCTGAGCTACCGGTCCGGGGAAATCGGGTTTGCCGAATTATCCCAATACCTAACCCAGGCCATCGATATACAGCGCAACTATCTCGATGTGCTGAATCAATATAATCAATCAGTCATCGAATTTAACTACTACGTAAACAGATAAAGAACCGAGAATGAAAAAAATAACCATGATACTTTGCCTGATCGTCTTTTTGGTCGCCTGCAAAGAAAAAAACACAGAAAAAACGGAAGAGAAGGTAACGACTGTCTCGGACCCTGCGGACGATCAGGAAGCGGCATTCGTGGAAATCAGTGCCGAGCAAATGAAAGCTGTTGGCATCCAGACGGATAGTCTGCAGCAAAGATCGCTTACTTCCTTACTAAAGGTAAACGGATTACTTACTGTCCCGAATCAAAACAAGGCGCTGGTCACATCTGTGACTAACGGTGTCATCAAAACTTTGCATGTGCAGCCAGGTAGTTTTGTTACCAGGGGGCAGGTGATCGCAACAATCGTAAACCCGGACCTGGCCCCACTACAGCAACAATTACAAATTACAAATGCCCAGATTAAGATGGCACAACTGGAACAGGCGCGTCAAAAAGAGTTGATCGCGGGGAACGCTGCGCCCCTAAAAAACCTGCAACGCGTGAATACCGAACTCGCTACGCTAAGGGCAACGAAAAACGGGCTGCAGCAACAACTACGCAGTATGGGAATTAACTATTCCGGGGGCGCCATTAATACGACACTGCGCGTACTTGCCCCGATTAGCGGAACGATAAGTGAAGTTACTGCCCAGATCGGGTCAAATGTAGATGCTGCTAACCCGATTGCCCAGATCGTAAACAACGCCCAGTTGCACGTGGATATATTTCTGTATGAAAAAGACCTGGCCAGGGTGGCCGTAAAGCAAACCATCAACTTTTCCCTCACAAATCTTCCGGGTAAAGAATATACTGCGGAAATCTATTCCATCGGGGCGGCTTTTGCCAATGAAACAAAAACCATTCCTGTGCATGCCATAGTAAAGGGTGATAAAACCGGCCTCATTGATGGCATGAATATCACCGCTGCCATCAGTACAGGTTTTACAAAAGCCTACGCCGTTCCCACAGAAGCTATTGTCAACAATGAAAACCAGGATATCATTTTTCTGCTGGTGAAGCCAGATATTGCAAAGGGCGCGGACAAAACGGCGGCGGGGATAGCGCAATTCATAAAATTCCCGGTGACAAAAGGTGTGTCTGATGCAGGATTTACGGAAATCATCCCGGTGAACCCTTTTCCACCTGATGCAAGAGTCGTAACGAAAGGTGCTTTTTTTGTGCTGGCAAAAATGACCAATAAAGGGGAGGAAGAGTAGCATTTATCAGCAACTGGATATTTACCCCGTTAGGCAGCGGGCAGCCAGTCTGATTTTTTTTGCATTAACGCATTCATCATGATTTTTTCCAAGATTTATTTCTATGCATTGATCCCGGTATTTACCATCCTCGCCGGGGGAGTGGCAGGGATGTTGAAAAAGCCCGGACCGGTTTTTCGCAGCGTCGTCCTTCATTTCGCTGCCGGTGTGGTCTTTTCTGTCGTGGCGGTTGAATTACTACCCGACATCATCAGCAATCATCAACCCATCGAAGTTGCGTTGGGTTTCAGCCTGGGAACCATCACTATGCTGGCAGTGAAATTTTTTGCCGAAAAAATGGAACGCCCTTCAGTCAGCGGGACAATAAAGGCTGCCTTGCCGTACGGCCTCCTCATGGCACTGGGGATCGACCTGCTTATTGATGGCTTGTTGCTGGGTGTGGGTTTTGCCGCAGGGAATACCGAAGGTATTTTGCTGGCAGTGGCATTGGGACTGGAAACATTTTCGTTAGGACTCGCCGTGGTAGTGGCCTGTTCCGATGCGCGGCTTAGCCGCCAGCTGAACATAGTTATCCTTCTGTGCCTGGGACTGGTTTTCTTTGCCGGTGCGGTGATGGGCATAACGATGCTCCGGGGGTTGTCCCAGGAGTGGCTGGAATTAGTGCTCTCATTCGGCCTGGCAGCGCTACTTTTTTTAGTGACCGAGGAACTATTGACAGAAGCGCACGAAGTAAAGGAAACCGTTTGGCATACGTCGGCATTCTTTGTCGGCTTCCTGCTCTTTTTAATTTTAGGCATGATTGTTTAACCGTTCACGATTGATTAATAAAATACCGGTGAAAAAAAATACCTGGATAAAAAATATCAGTGCTGTAAATAAAGTCCTGCTATGCTCCCTGTTTGCAGTCAGCATATACCTCCTTCTTTTTTGCCTGAAAATTGATTCCAAAAGCCGCATTATATTGGGATGGGACAGTTTTTGCCTGGGCATGATCGGCCTCAGCTGGTGGCTGTTTTTCAGCACCTCGCCCGCTGAGTTGTGCAGGATCGTTGAAAAACAGGATGATGGTCTTAAAATAATTTTTACGATTGTACTCGTGGCCATTTGTTTCAGCCTGTTCGGCACCTTACTGTTGTTAAACAGTACCATAACTTCATCCTTTAATAAGTTGCTGCATACGATCATTTCTTTGTCGCCGGTTTTTCTGTCATGGGCATTATTGCATACCAGTTTCACCGTGCGGTATGCCCACTTATACCATGATCATAATCATTTGAAAACGGGCAGTAATGTGGGTGGTATCGACTTCCCGGAAAAACAGCAACCGGATTATATTGACTTTGCCTATTTCTCCTTCGTCATTGGAATGACGTTCCAGGTCTCTGACCTTGTGGTGAGTTCCAGGGTCATACGGCGGTTCGTCTTAATGCACAGCCTGATCTCCTTTGTCTTTAATACAATTATTGTAGCGCTCACTATTAATACGATAGCCGGACTTCAAAAATAAATAATCATATAAACACTTTTTATGGATGGATTAAAGTTGGTTCAATGGCAGCAGTCTTTTCTCACAGAAGTTAAACAACTGCAGCCCGAATATGATGCTTTCCTGTTAGAACGGAAATTCAGCGATACCTACCGCCTGACAATTGACGCGACCAGTCAGTCAGTTATTTTATGGCTTGATTCATCGTATCTGCCCAAAGAGTTGGAAGACAGGTTAACCGAATTGCTTTTGGCAACAAAGCCGGAAGACTCAGTATAGGTTATCACCAGACTGCAACAGGTTCTTGTTAGGCCGCCAATTTTGTTAACCAGGCAAATCTGTCACAAGGAAAAATAAAGAATGGTAAACATGGAAATTGTTCAATTGTTTTTGAAAATACAACAGCCAGGATTCAGTGCGCCTGGTATGGAGGCCTCTTTCAGGCAAATGCCGGGAATAAAGCAGGTTATGATCGTGGACGCGACCGCCACCGGGGAGGCAGCGCTGAACCTGGAGTACGACCATCAGTTAACATCATTTGGTTTAATTGAGTCGACACTTAAAGAACAGCGGGCGATATTGACGGAAATAAACATCCATTTTTCCCCTGATTTCAGCGGGGTTGCCGATGCCTACGGTGCCAGTTCCATCAGCCTTCCACTCGAAAACGCCCTTAGCGGGATAACTGCTGTGACCGGCGTAAGCATATCCTCTACAGGAATGATCAGGGTGGCACTGGATCCCGCGATAAAAGGGCTGGACGAAAGCATCGCACAAATTATTAAAACCATTTCACCGTTAAGGTCAGGTGATCCTTTATAATGTATTCAATTATTGTAGGAACATTATTACTGAGCCTGCTTCATGCGTTCATCCCTAGCCACTGGCTGCCTGTGCTTGCGATCGGGCGCAAGGAAAAATGGAGTTTGCGCGAGGTAAGCCTGGTTACTTTTTTATCCGGGCTGGCACATGCGCTGAGTACGATTTTGATCGGCATGTTGTTGGGAAGACTCGGGCAAACATTGGCCGTTAACCTCAGTTATTTTACGCACTTTATAGCACCGGCCCTGCTCGTGACGGTCGGGGTCTTCTTCATCTACCAGCATCACCGGCATAAGCATTTCCATTTACACAATAATCCACAGCCTTCGCTTTCGAAAAGGAAGATCATCACGGCATTGCTCATCGGCATGTTTCTTTCGCCCTGTATGGAAATCGAGGCTTATTTTTTATTGGCCGGGGCAGAAGGATGGTGGGCCGTGCTGCTGATTGCCGGAATCTACCTGGTGATCTCCGTGTCAGGTATGTTGGTCTGGGTAAACCTCGCCTACAGGGGATTACTCAAAATAAATGCGCATACCCTGGAACATAAATCGGGTATTATCACTGGCTGGACGCTGGTAGTTACAGGTATTATTTCATTTTTTATTTTTTAAATAGACAAATATGTCAACAGAACAGTCAAATACAGAAAAAGCCGATAGCCAGGACACGCACCCGGTACAAAAAGCAGAGACCCGTGAAGCGGGGCATGAACACAGCGATCACGACGAACATGAACATGCAGACAAAACGCATCGCGATGATGACGGCCACGACCATGCTGCTGACCATGATGAAGATGATGGACACGATCATGGCAACGCTGGTGCCAGCGGGTGGAAAGCTCATATTCCCCTGCTTAGTTCGCTGCTGATTTTAGCCGGCATGCTCACGTTGGAATTTGGTTTCAAGATCATACCAGTATTTCCCGTGAACTTAATTATCTACGCTGCCGCTTACCTGCTCGCCGGCTATACCGTACTCGATCTGGCATTCAGGAAAGCAAAACGCTTTGATTTTTTCAACGAGTTTTTTTTAATGAGTGTAGCAACGATCGGGGCTTTTTCCATCGGATCGTATAGTGAAGGGGTTGCGGTGATGGTGTTTTATTCGATAGGAGAATGGTTCCAGGACAGCGCTGTAAACAAAGCAAAGCGCAGTATCAAAGCATTGCTGGATATCCGGCCAGATGAAGTAACCGTTTTGCGAAATGGTACCGCCCAGGTTATCCATCCCAATGATATTAAGATAGATGAAATAATACAGGTAAAAGCCGGTGAAAAAGTGGCATTGGATGGTGAGTTGAACTCAGATGCTGCAACTTTTAATACCGCTGCATTAACAGGGGAGAGCAAGCCTGATACAAAGCGAAAAGGGGAACAGGTATTGGCAGGGATGATAAATCTTGACAAGGTTTCTGAGATAAAAGTAACGTCGCTTTTTAAAGACAGTAAGCTGAGCAAAATTTTAGAAATGGTGCAGGATGCTACAGCCCGGAAGTCGCAAACACAATTATTTATCAGTCGGTTTGCAAAGATTTATACCCCTATTGTTTTTGCGCTCGCAATAGCTGTGTGCCTGCTGCCTTATTTCTTCGTTGCAGACTACGTCTTTCAAACCTGGTTTTACCGGGCGCTGGTATTTTTAGTGATCAGTTGTCCCTGTGCTCTGGTTGTCTCTATTCCATTGGGATATTTTGGTGGCATCGGCCTTGCATCGAAAAACGGGATACTGTTTAAAGGGTCGAATTTCCTGGATGTGATCACAAAAGTGAATGTGGTGGTGATGGATAAGACGGGCACATTAACGAAAGGCGTTTTTAAAGTTCAGGACGTTGTCGTCGCGGACTTCAGCAAAGAAGAACTGGTAGCGATTACCGCCGCAATTGAAGCAAATTCTACGCACCCGATTGCTAAAGCCGTTGTTGACTATGCAGGTGAAGGAGCCGGCAAACTGAAAGCAGCTGAGGTGGTAGAAATTTCCGGGCATGGATTAAAAGGCAGCGTGGACGGGAAAAATATATTAGCCGGTAATACAAAATTGTTGAAGAAATTTAATGTCGCCTATCCGGCGCCGCTCGATGAATTGGTCGACACGATTGTTGTTGTAGCAGTTAACGAAAAATATGCAGGCTATATCACGATCGCTGATGAAATTAAAGAAGACGCGGTGCAGGCCATTGCCGACATGCACAAACTGGGCATCGAAACCGTGATGTTATCGGGGGATAAACAGGCAGTGGTGACAAAAGTGGCGGAGACCTTGCATATCGACCAGGCTTATGGCGACCTGTTGCCAGAAGGGAAAGTTGAAAAAGTACAGGCGCTAAAAGACCAGGGAAAACATATTGCATTCGTGGGAGATGGTGTAAACGATGCGCCGGTAGTAGCACTGGCCGACGCCGGCATTGCCATGGGCGGCCTTGGCAGTGATGCTACCATTGAAACGGCAGATGTCGTGATTCAGAACGACCAGCCTTCCAGGATTGTCACCGCGATCCGCATTGGCAAAATAACCCGGCAGATCGTTTGGCAGAATATCGCAGTCGCCATGCTGGTAAAGCTGGTTGTATTAGGTCTGGGCGCCGGAGGTGTGGCCACGTTATGGGAGGCAGTGATCGCTGATGTGGGTGTAGCCCTGTTGGCCATTTTAAATGCAGTCAGGATTCAGCGGATGAAATTATAAGAGCGCCAACCCTAAGGGTTTGCCTGGACAAAGATATGCTGGAAACCGACCAGTTTGTCGCAGCCGTAACGGTGCATAAGGCAACGTTGTAAACATGGAATATTTTTTTTTGATCATCCCTGCCGAAAGGCGGGGATTTTTTTCGCGTTTCTTTGCCAGTATCCCAAAATGATTCTGTTTTAAACGTAAATCCGGCTTTTTTAAAGAAAATTAAAAAATAATATAGAAAATATTATGATTTACCAGAAACACATATTATCATTGATCCAAATTTGTTCCCTATGCTTATAACAATCATTTATCGCTTTTTCCAACTCGGCTTTATCCTGGTGGCCTTATTTGGTATCGCAACCATAACGGCAGTCGTTAGCCGGGCGCCACTATCCATCAACAGCCTGGGTACCGAATGGGTGCTTGGCCAGCATGGGCTGAGCGGGAATGCTTTGCAGGTAGAAAATGCCAGCGACCCTGCCAGCAGCCTGCAGGTGGAAACCAATACGGCCGGAATTTCCGACAGCAGCCAGCCAGCTTTAACCGGTGGCCTGCTTCGCCAGCAGATTCAGGTTATCCCTCAAACCGCCGGTCAGCGTACCGTAGTGATGGGCTATGACCTGTTGTTTTATGGCAGTTTATCCCTGGCATTTTACGCCCTGTACCGCCTTTTTCGGAACTTTCATTTCAAACGATATTTCTTTTTGGAGAATGCCCGTTACCTGCGGCTGTCCGGTATGTTTTTGTTGCTGAATGCTGCACTCAGCTTTGGCATGTCGCTATGCTTTCTATCAGGATTAAAGGTTGTAAAGTTTGCCCTGCTGAACGGGGTACAGACGGTCGTTGGAAAATTACATTTCCCGCTGGAACTGGATGGCATTTCACTGAGCCTGGCGATCTGCCTGCTGGTGTTGGCGAACATTTTTAAAAAGGCGACTGAGGTTAAAGAAGATCGGGATTCATTTGCTTAAATATAACTTATGCGTATAGTAGTAAACCTGGACATTATGATGGTGAGGCGGAAGATGAGCCTGAACGCGCTTTGCGAAAAGGTAGATATAACCATGTCCACTTTGTCCATGTTAAAAAACGGCAAGTGCACGGGCATTCGCTTCAGCACCCTGGCCGCCATTTGCGAGGCACTCAATTGCGAGATCACGGATATCCTGGAATTAGACAAAGCCGGAGATGCTGCTGCCGGCTCATCCCGTTAGGCTGAAAAGGATTTTTTAGCGGGCTGGCCTCGTCGGCAATGCCGTCCCGTTGCGTGGGCAGACAAGCTATTTAAACAAGACAGGTTACTGGCTTCGGCCACTGCATGCTATTGCCATGCTGCAGGCGAGGTATGCCCGGCTGGGAACATCAAAAAGCATTTTTCATTTTTAAAACAAACTATATGAAACAGCACAAAACAAAAACAGTGGATCCTGCCATCTATGACAGGCCACTGGCGATTCATGCCTATTCGCTCGGCCAGCTGGCAGCGATCTATGGCTGCTGCACTGCTACGCTCAACAAAAGGTTATTACCCGTGCAGGATAAGATCGGGAAAAGGCGCGGCCACTATTATTATCCGTTGCAGGTAGAAATCATCCTGGCACAGTTGGGTGACCACCGGCTCGGCATGAAGGGCAATCCGAATGGCAGAAAGCCTGCGGTAAAGCAAGCGAACAGCCAGCCAGCGACTGCCCTGCAACCCAACTCTTAACTTTCAATTCTTTCCCATGGTACCGTCTTTAAATACAGGCCATCCATCGCAGCAAACTTCCTTTTATGTTCGGGCTTATTCGATCAAGGAGATGCTGGGGCTTTATGATATTTCAGCTAAAACGTTTTATAATTTGTTACGGCCTTACGAGGATTACATCGGTCCCAGGCATGGCCGTACCTATTCGCCATTGCAGGTGGAGCGCATCATTCAATGCATTGGGTGTCCGCGTATCGTTGAGACGGGGCGTTACGATCCACCGCCGGAGTGATTGGGCTTGTTTTCGCCACGAAGACGCGAAGACGGAAACAAGCACAAAGCATTTTTTACCACAGAGTAGAAGGAGTTGTTCACGGAGGTACACGGGGAAAAGGCAATAGCCACGAAGACCGGAAGAGGCAAAGATGCACGAAGAATTTTTACCACAGGGGAGAAGGAGTTTGTTCACGAAGTTGCAAGGATTTTTTGCCACAATTCACGAAATCAGAAAGAACTACTAACACATAGGCACACTTTTTTACTTTTTACTTTTTACTTTTAAAATTTTACATTATGCACGCACCAAATTATCAATTCATCCTGGTTTGTTTTATCATCGCGATTGCACTGGGTTATGGCCTGTATTATTTCTGGCAGAAGGGTAGAAGGGTATAGGAAATACTTTCTATCCCCGCTCAATCATCAGTTAAAAATAAATCTATATCTTCATGCCAGATCAACCTACGGGCTGGACTAAGACTTAGCTCCTTCGGGAGCTATTTTATTTTGGGGCTTCTTTTAATCTGGCCCGGGTCGTTAGTGTTGGTGAAATTATCTCCTGCTTTTAATATTGAGACTGTGTTTTATTGTTATGGAATATTTTGTCATGGCTAACAACTTGCGTCAATCATTTATATTTGGGTGCATTGCCGCAGGTGGGTTTTCTTAATTGCGGCTATTTTAGTGTTGTGTGCAAGGCTCGGACACGCTTCAATTAAGTAAGACTCAAAATGATTTCTAAAAATAATATTTCATCCGTTGAAAAGTTTATCCAATCCAAAATATATCTGATCGGAATTTTATTGTTTGCAATCATAGCTTGGAATGTTTACAAAGTTTGGGCGAAAGATCAACAACACGACGCAAATTCTTGTCGAGTCGAAGAAAGTTTGCATTTCTCTGGAACAATTACAGATTATAGTCCTACGCTAACTAAATCAAGTGAGTCATTTTCTTTTATTGTGAATGATTCTGTCTATATTATTCCAAGATCAAACAAGGGATTAACATTAGAGGTTGGCGACACAATTGAGAAAAGAATTGGTGAACATTTATATTATATCAAACGAGGACATCTTTCAGAGGCAATTACGAATCGGCATTTTGACACACTTAAATATGTTTGTAATTGAATAACCCTGCACACAACATTAGGTTTTGCGGCAACTTGGGCAGGACAAACAATCTTCAGCAATAGTTCGCTACCAATCTTTGGTTATGGGCTGGACCTTTAACTCAGACAAATTTCGTTTGGCTTTTAAAATTCATTTCTTAATTTACATCACAGTGGGGTCGGACACAGCAACAAATACCCAAGCTGCACAAAGCCCTGTTCGTTAGCTGCCATTTTTAAATCGCTGTTGTTTCACAATGAACACATATAAAGATGACCATATAATCAAGATATTTAAACAAAGAGATTCGTTGGAAACAAAAGTTTGCTTGAAAAGCGGATTTGTAATCTCAGTATGGAATATCGCCTGGGGTTATGACATCGGAGATGAGTATGCACACATTACAAGCAATGTTAGTCCAGAGGCTGTTAACTCAACTGTTGATTTTTTCTATACGACAGACATCGAGAAAATGTTTGACGAGAGAAACAATGAGATTAATATCAAAGAATAAAAACTGACATCTAACAATGGTTTACCGCAATTGGGGAAGACAATCATATACTCAATATTATTTTTCTATTCTTCTGCAGTTGTCAGCTTAACAAGTCCTAATCCGTCAGCGCATTTTTGCTACGCTCTTTTGTGCATTGGCTGCATTACGTTGGCTTCAAAAGTTTTAGTACTTTTAAGCATCAGCACCCGGCAGCCAGATTTCTATTTCCCCAACTTACGGCAAGCCGAAGACGTTAGTTGAAATTTAAAAGAAACTTCAATGCATCTTAAGATACTATTTGCTTTACAGTTTATCTCGGTTATTTTATTTGGACAAGATTTACCAAAAACAATAGCATTAGATTCTGGGAAAATTAAGTTATGTGCATTGGCCAATTATGAAACGATGATCAGGCCCCAGGTATTTCATGCGCTCGTTTCATATTTACGCTCTCAAAAATTGCCCCTCAAGAACTACTATGTTGACATAAAATCAACCTATATATCCGACACGCTGTATGTGGCAGTGTGGGATAAGGTTGGTATAATAAATAGTCAAAAAAGCGAAAGGATGAATGATTCTTTGGCAAGGATAGAACTAAATGCAAGTCGAAAATTAAGATATCCAAAACCTGTTGGAAATCCTGGAAACTGCTTTACGCTGATTTATGATTTGACGGCCGATCGAATAATTGAGATAGCATACTGGCAATAAATAAGCTTAGGCCAACACAAGAATTTAGATGAATAAAATGACAACCCATGAAATTGAAAGACTTTTTAATGCTGCTTTCCTTCTTAATAACCCAGGTTGCGGTTGGGCAAGAAATCAGTAAACCCGACATTGTAAAGTATAAAATCAAGTCGATTTCGACAATTGACGGCGACGGAAAAATTAAATACACATAGTTTTATAACGAGCAAGGAAACTTTATTAAACAAGGCTCGTTAAATGGTAATAAAGAACTTCACATTAACAGGGAACTTTTCTACAACGACTCATCACAACTTATTGAGGAGCGAACATACACTGGCAGTGGTGACCTGAATACAACTACAAAATATTACTATAACGATCAAATCAACTTCTCAAAAAGGAATATATACAGTTTGCAGAAGTTTATGCCACATGGGAATTTAAGTATGATGAAAAAGGCAGAAAAATAGCTGAGACGCAGACATCAGGTAAGATGGGCAAATCTGTAACAAAGTATAAGTACGACGACAAGGATTTTCTTATCCAGGAAGACAAATCAACTAAATCTATTGGGAAAGAAGAACGGGTTAATTACAAATACAGCGACAAGGGGCTGATAAAAGAGAAAAAAACAAAATATTATTATTCCAACACCAACATTACACTTACATACTCTTATGATGATAAAGGTAAGCTCACCAAACTATTTGAAAAATCTTCAAATGGAGTCTCCTCAACAACGTTATACGAGTACAATGACAAAGGGTTATTGATAGGCGACACCTGGGAAAGTTCATTAAGCAAAATCAAACATAAGACGACATATAAAATAAGTTTCGATTAGCTTGTAATGCTGCTTACATGGGGGTTTCTGATATATTCGCTGAAGAATTAATTAGCGGGACAAGAAATAAATTACACTCATGCTAACCCTGTTAGTGAAATTTGGAAATTGGCACGCGATGATCTGCATTTTCATTATGCATCTGCGAGGTTTTATGAGAGTGGGACAGATGATCTGGATTTCTTAAAAAGCTGTTCTATATATTCGATGGCCAATAAGGGTTGTTGATTTCGGTGTCTGACACCCACCAAGGCGTGGCTGACAGACAACCTGCGACAAAATGAAAAAAAATATTCTCATATTGATTATAGCGACAACTGGACTTTGTTCCTGTGGGCAAGGCAGTAAATCAAGGCCAGAAACTGTTTATATAGAAACTTATAATTCGGTAAGGACATATGAGTATGCTGATGCTATGGGTAAGCGTCTAATAATAGAAAATGGCTTCCCGAAAGGTGGAATGAAATATATCGACCCAAATGGTGATTCTTATAATTATATTTTATTCTGGACACGGATAATCAATGAAACTGATAATACGCTTCAAGTTAACATGAACGTTCCGGTAAATTCATACGAGGTTCCTTCTTTACCAGGTAAATACTATGAAGTATTAATTCCCAACGACACTATGACGCTTGAAAAACTTCGCTTATTAAACTCTGGTCTGACAGGTTTAGACTCTTTTTTAGATAAGAATATTCATAAATCTTCGTCATTAAAAAGAACTATTAATCCAAAGGAATCAACTGGTTTTTATGTATTGATGCTTTGCTTAACTGAAGGAGCAGTCGTTTCTTGCGAACAGGACTTAGTCTGAAAGGACAGGGTCTTTTTTATAAAATTTCACGATACAGCCCAACGCCCCCAACACTATCACTGATAGACGAAAAAGAAATTCGTTTTGGAGGTATCAATTAAAAAGTTTGATATTACAGAAATAAACAAAAAACCATCATATAACATGAGCATCGCTGCAAGTATGGCTTGACGGCACAATTGCAGCAGTAAACCAAAAAAAGATCTAGGACTACTACCTTGAAGGAATCTTTCATTATATTGGAAATTAATCCCTATTCATATGCTAAAATATGCTGGACTTATCTTGGTTTTTTCCATTCTATGCTCCATTCTAACCGCACAAATATATGATGGAGGAAAATGGCCGAAACAACCACAAAGCAAGATGTATTTTGATAAGCCTGGAAGCTATGACATGGTGGTTGAATGTGAAAAGCGGGTGCTTGACCAAAGGGACAGTTTCAAAATTGATGCATATTTCACGGGGTATGGTCAAATTCTGGCTTCGAAAGTTTATATAACGTTTGGAGGCGATATTATCGATACTAGTTCATATGGGCTCACCTCAATGTCAATGGAAGAGGGACGTATATGGTGGGGGAAAATCAAAGTTCCAGTAAAGTATCACGCCAAAACAAATACTATCGTAATAACAATGAGCGGTGTTGGTTTTCCGGACTCCCTTGGCAAAGAATCTATATCATCATACATTGATTCGGATCAAGATTCGGGGCATTTTCTGATTATGACAGAAATGAACCTTGAGAATGCACCCATCAGCTTGAAATTAAAGTTGCGCGATGGGGTAACACCAGGACTGTATGAAATAGCATTTTATTATACCTATTTCAATGGATTGGAATGGAAAAGTGCAAAAGTAGAGATTCCCATTAAGGTCAATTCTTTTGGTGAGACCCATGCAGACCAACTAATATATGCCGGCTTAATACTGGCTGGCATAGCTGTCTTGCCTGTGATAGGACCAATATTCGCTCCGTATAGTAGGTTAATTAAAAGAGTGAGGGAAAGGTGGAGAATGCGAAAGTTGAAGAAACGCCTGAGAAAACCCATTGTAGGTCGTCAAAAATAATATCTTTCGCAAATAGCAATCCCCCGCCTCGGTGCGTGGCACACGCACCGAAACTTGCCTTCACCCGGTTGTGGAAAGAAAAAATCGCTCATATACTCGTGTTTAATCCTTGTAAAAATGACGATTATAATATTAAGAGTGTGCTGTGATTACATTCTTAAGGAAATCCCATGCTTCTATCGGCAAAATTTATTTCTGGACTGCTACGATTCATCAATGGCGACATTTACTGGCCGGAGAAATTCAACAAGAAAATCATTATAGATTATTTTAAAGAACTTAGCGATGCAGGGCTAATTACAATATTTGCATTTGTGGTCATGCCCAATCACGTCCATCTGATCTGGCGTCAAAATAAAATGAATGAAAAGGAAACTCCGTTTGGAAGCTTCTTAAAATATACTGCCCACGACTGTTGAAGGTTCCGAGATTGTCAGGGGATGCCGAAAAGTATAAAGTTAAGGCATCAAACAAACTCCATGAGATTTGGAAAAGGGATTCACTGGCGATTGAGATCTATACCAGGGAAGTAGCGAGACAGAAAATAGATTACATACATGCTAACCCTGTTAGTGGAATTTGGAAATTGGCACGCGATGATCTGCATTATCATTATTCATCTGCGAGGTTTTATGAGAGTGGGACAGATGATCTGGATTCCTTAAACATCTATTCTTTATATTCGATGGCGAATAAGGGTTGTTGATTTCGGTGTCTGACACGCACCAGGGCGTGGGCAGCTTTTTATATCCGGCTTCGATCGTAATTTTAAATTGATCCACGTTGCAAAAATAAACCTTCTTGCATCGAACACCCTATTTTTGATTTTAAATTGACCTTATGAAAACGCTATTGACCGCCGCCGTTATCTTTGCATCTCTCTCCTGTTCAGCTCAGAAAGACCTAGACACCAAAATTATTGTAACAATGTCCGACACGGCTGGACTATATGAAAAGATCCGGATGGCATTTGTAAAATCTGATTTCATTGTTAAGGATGATCGCAACCCGGACACCCTTACAACTTATCCGGCACACATTAAATCAACAACGTACATCAAAGCTTTTGCAGCTTTAAAAAATAACACTGTAACTCTTTGGGGATACTTAGGAGATTCACATGGCAATCTAATGGGTGCAACTGTCAATCCATCCGCGAAAGATTACAAGAAAATCTATTACTACAAGAGAGATAAATACTGGAACAAGCTACTATCTGTTGCTAAGATGCTTGGTGGTTCGCTTTCCTATTCTCATTAAATCGATCAATCTCTTTGCACGACCTACACCTCAATACATGCTCAAAGTTCCTATTAAATTCGATTACAAGGGTTCGCGGTATGCCGGCGTGTTATCCGCAGCAAGTGGCTCGTCCGGCCTATATCATCTGTTGATCAACAACTATTTTCAAGGACAATTGTTTTATAGTGATCATTGGCAGTTTTACAGCAATAAGAATATGTTTGCCGGCATGGCGGAATTCTTTGGATCTTACTTAATTGCCTGGACTGATTCTAACTCATGACAATATGCGAGGAGATATTTACATGGCACGAATTTCTATAGGTTACGGATTACAAGCAGGGCATGGTTTCTGCCATTGCCCTTTATTTTGAAGCCACACCTAGTATTTATTTTTAATTTGAAGGTCTCTCTCTTCTTCTGGGGTTAAGTGCAAACTTATTGGACCTTCCGGGTAATCCTGCACTTCATTGTTAATCACAGCAAACCTCTTAGATAGATGCTGAATCTCGAGGCCGTAAGCTACCGGATCAGGTAGTTCTCTTGAATAAACTTTCCTTTCCGTTTTTTCTAGCATTTTTAAATACCACCTCCACAGTCTTCCAAACCTAGGATTTGTATTTAACGCCTTATTGTCAATTTGCGAATTGAGGATATTCTTACTTTGGAAAATGAAATCCTTATACCTCTCTAAATGACGCATAGTGTCCGCTGTTGTCCCTAGTGAATTACGGGATGCAGGGATGACATCGGCAACAATGTCAAGGTCTAATAGTCTTTTTAAATTCAAGTCCAATATTGAGCTATCTGCCTGCTCTTCGATCTTTTTTTCGAGTTTCGCATTTTTTAACATCAAGCTCTGTGAATTAATGATGTCGGTTGATCGTTTAAGGAGGTCTTGGTTGTTACGCAGCAACAGCTTTATTTTCCCCAATGATGTATCGCTTATCTCAAGAGACACCAAAGAGACCTTTAATGCTGAATCCGTTCGCTGCAATGTCTTGGATGCAGTATCAAGATTAGACTTTGATTTGCTAAACAATTGGGCAAAATTGGTGCTGTCTCGAAGTCGATCGCTCTGGGCCTCACTAGCTTGCTTATTGGACTTTTCAACTTGATTGATAGTTGATATTAAAGTCATGATAAAACCTATAGCAAAGACTAAAAGTATGAAAAGTTGAGAGCCGCGATAGTATTTATGGTTTTTTCCTAAATCAAGAACACTGGGAAGAACGCCGCCTATAAGCGTAAAACAAACGCCTGTAATTTGAATTTTGTCGTTGCAATCCATGAAGGGTTACTTTATTGTGGAAAGATCGTTGGCAATGGCCTGCTCGTCATAGATTGATAATACGCCCCCTCTCAATTTCGAGTAATATTTTCTTCCTAGCTCTAAAGCGCGTGTTCGATCACCCGCAGCTATAGCCGCTTGGTATTCTTGTTTGAGCTGGGCTTCAGCCTTCTTTTCTTTAATGGAAACGTAACGATAAATATAGCCAACTAGCAAGGCTAATGAGACACAACCTCCCACGAAGAGGTATAGGCGCATTTTCTGATCCATGGTATTAGGGTTTAGATTATTAGTCACTAAACATAACAACTCCCAATCGGAAATCCAAACCTTGTATAAACTGCATTCCTCAAAAAGTCTTTCGGCGAGATATTGACTTTTCTTAAGTTAGAGATATCCCACGCGCCGGCGCGTGTCACACCGCGCGTTCTGCCGCAAATGTCGGGCAGAGGCCTTGTTCTTTTGAACGTCGCGGTCGCAGGTCTTAGTTTTTCAGACAGTAAAGCAAAAGCGTAGCGTGCCGGGCTTATTGCTGTTTTTTATTAATTATTCCTTGCTAACCGGGTGGGGTGTGTTCTCACAGATTTCTTCATCACCAGCCCAATCCTTCATTGTTACTCGCTGATCCCCCAACGTTATACCCAAAACCCCGGAAAATTCCTTGTATTTTTGATAGTATCAAATGATAGTATCAGAGAAACTTTACGAAAACCGTTCTCTAACGCGTCATGGATTTGAAAGAAGAAGACATCGAAGTTGTACAGCTAGAAAATTTACGATGCAGTTCCTTCTTGTAAGCGTCGTAGATCAGTTGCCCATTGATGTGCGCAGAAATTGGTAAAATAAATTATAATGTCAGCAGCCGAAATATCTTTTTATGATGAGCTTTCGCGTATTCGCAAAAGACACGAGCGTCATTTCCCTCTCTCGCAACTGAAGTATATCAAGTTTAAAACTAAAGAAGATGGGCAGGAACTAGTCTTCCTTCCTGGCTGTAATCTTGATACCGTTATTACCGAGGAGATCAGGTTCGCATGGAAAATTACGCTGGGCCATGAACTCCTATTGAAAAGTGGAAGGGTGCCCCGCCGCACCAAACAGAGGTAGGCGCTGGAGATGCTAACGTTTGCCAGGTCATGTTAAGTAAGATGTCCGCGCTTTTTAAAAACGTGTACTGACTTAACACACGTAAAAACTTATTTAAAAAATAATTCCATTCAATTTCCGAAACCGCGAATCTTATTATATTAGTGAATTAATCTGTTACTGATATAAAACTTCAACCTTATGAAAATAGAGGACGACGATATATTAATCACCCTGGAT
>JAQBNH010000007.1 GCA_028288705.1 Ferruginibacter sp. | reverse complement strand
TCAGGGGCTTACCAGAACGGAGCTGTTCCCCTGCCTGCTTGATAAAAGCTTCAAAATCGAATTTTTCCTTTCCCATTTGTTGTCAATTTAAAAAATTTTAAATTGACACAGTTAATTAAGCAGTCTCCTAGTCACTGAACCTCCACCCAATTCCTAATTACTAATTACTAATTCCCCAATGACCAGCCAACTACTCACCTAATCAACTTTCCACTCAACTAGTCACTGAACCCTTCACCCAATTTCCCAATTACCAATCCCTAACAACTAATTCCCAATGACAAATTCCCCACCGACCAATAAACTATTCAACTAATCAACTATCCCCCCACTAATCAACCAATTTTCGTTTCTTTGCATTCCTCATGTCGCTTTACATCAGCTCACTTAATTCCGGCAGCAACGGCAACTGTTACTATATTGGTAACGACAGCGAAGCCGTGCTGGTAGATGCCGGGATTTCCTGTAAAGAAACAGAGCGCCGCATGGAGATCCTTGGCCTGTCGATGAAGAAGGTAAAAGCCATCTTTATTACACACGAACATGCGGATCATATCAAGGGACTAACAGTTTTGTCTGAACGCTACCAGTTACCCGTTTTTGCCACGGCGCGAACCCACAGCGGCTGCGTCGTAAAAAAGCCCCAGGTAAACCATGTGCATTCGAGGGAAACGATCAGCATCGGTGAATTGTCCGTTTCGGCATTTCCCAAATACCATGATGCGGGCGACCCCTGCAGTTTTACGATCAGCAGCAAAGGCATCAACGTTGGCGTGTTCACGGATATCGGCCGGCCCTGCGATCAGCTGATCGCTAATTTCAGCCGCTGCCATGCTGCATTTTTAGAAGCAAATTATGATGAAACGATGCTGGAGAACGGACGCTATCCTTATTTTTTAAAGAACCGCATCCGTAACGGCCACGGGCATTTATCCAACAAACAGGCGCTCGAAGTGTTCATTGCCCATCGCCCAAAATATATGTCGCATTTATTGCTGGCGCATTTATCTAAAGACAATAATTGCCCGCTGCTGGTAGAGAAAATGTTCAGCGAAGTGGCCGGCGGCACTAAAGTTACGATCGCCTCCCGCGATGAACAGAGCCCGGTCTTTCGTATCCATGCCAGCCTGGGATCGCAACGCCGTGCGGCCTTTATGATGCGGCCGGAACAACTCTCTTTATTTTCCTGATCATCCGATGTAACATGCCGTACCTGCTCAATTGACGGCAGGATATTTTATGACTATTTTCTGCCGGTTTTGGTTTACTCTTCTACCAGGCTTGTATCAGTCTGACAGGGGTCTTACGTATAGTTTGACACGGATACCCCCTACCAGAGTAATAGCAGACCCCTTCCAGGCCCCTGCCCGGTGGTTGGAAGGCGAAGTGCTGATATGATTCTTTTGGTTGATTAATAGCTAAGGATTTCACGACGGTGAAGTCAGGGTTCATTACTGAGGCGCACGCCCACACGCAAGGCCCTTAAGCCGGAGATGCCCTGCAATTCCTGTAAGACTAAATTTTCCAGGTCGTCTTCCAGGATCTTTTGTCCCTGCAGGTAACGGATATAGGAAATATATTCATCCGCTTCTTTCTGGTTAAAATAGACCATCGCAATCTTATTTGGTTGCGTCAATCGTTCCATACTGCCCTTCACCGAAACTTTATCAATGCGTTTTTTTACCACGTGATAACGGATATTGTAAGCACCTTCTACATCGAATCTTTTTTCGTCCTGACGGAATTTTATATCGATCGGGTGCGCATGAATGAAGATAAGCTGCGTAGTTTCCACCGGGCGTTGTAAGCCTTTCAGCAAGGCATGCGTATGCCGTGCGATCTCTGCCATCGAACTCAGTTGCAGCAGGCGTAAATTATTTAAATAGATCTCGCTGAAAGGAAGATCCGGTGCGATCGACTGACCGATATAGATATCATACTCCACGCCGTCGGTACGGAACTTTTCAAAATAACAGGGATAAGATTGCTGCACGCTCGCCTGCATCTTTTCCAATAAATCATTCACTGCGGCGATCACGGTATTCATGGAGGTCTCCAGCTGACGCTGACTTTCCGTCGCGACGCCGGTCTCTTCGTTGGTAGCATCGTAGTACGCTTGCACAATTTGTTCGCGTTGCGGATGACCTTTCGAAAACTGTTGCAGGAAAGGCCGGATCTCTTCTTCTAAAAATTGATTCAGTTCGCCTTCCCTCGTAAAGCCCGACGGATGCCGGATGCGCGCCAGCCATTTTTTACAGGAAAATATTTTCTCATCCAGTAAGCCAAAGCCCGAAGCTTCCTTCAGTTTTTCAAACACATCGATCAGCACGCCGAATTCAATCCCGAGATCTTTGTTCAGCGCCATATTTCTTTCCACGGTCGAATTGCGCACATCGATTGCGCCATACAGGGGATGCACTTTTTCAAAAAAGACTTCCTGTAATTCTGCCGCTTTCTTCTGCCCGTCGCGTTCGCGCAAATAATGCCAGGCCACATCGTTGAACTTCCACTGCACCGAGGGCTGGATGACCGTAAACTTTTCTTTGATCACCCGGTCGATCGACGCATTGAACTCATCGATATTGGTTTTCAACAATTGCGATAATAAAGGAATCGCAGGATCAAGGCGCGTCAATAAATTTTCTGTCAGCAACCCTTTTTTCCGCGAATACACTTCCAGCACCCCGCATAAATATTTATTGAAATACACCGGCAGCAAGGCATAGCCGTGGATATGGTCGGCTTTTAAAAAACCTGCATAGCGGTGCGCCGTTTCATCTACCGCATTTACATCGTTGTAAAAAATCAGGTGCGGGCGCCGGAAATATTCTTCCGCCAGCGAGAGGTAAGCCTGTTCTGCAACACCCTGCTTCCTGGCCAGCAGCATCAGCTGGCTGTTCATACAGATCTCGTCATTGAAGATCAGTTTTCCATTCACCTGCAGCACCGGCAATAAACCGAAGTCGATATCCTTGTTACCCATCAACGCCTTCAGCGAACGGATGACATCAGGATAATAGGCTTCATCCGTTGCCGATTTATTTACAATGATGTCTTTAATATTTTCAATCGCGTATTGTGCCGTTACTTCTGTTACATCAATGATTCCAAAACCATGAAAGCCAAAAAGATCGAGCGGCAAGCGTTCCTGCAGCAGCTGCAGCGCATCTTTTCCTTCCAGTGCGGCGGCTTGTAAAGCAGCCAGGTCGAATGCGGGTAGCGGCCCTAACAATTCTACTTCAATAAATCTTGTATCCAATGCCATGCGGTAAAACTTCAGCAGACCGTTTTCATCGTCATGTAACGAATGGATCATTTCGCGCGGGAAAAAACAGGGCACCCCATAGCATTTCTCGAGGACGACAGAATAAGCTGTTTCCAGTTGGCTCCGCTGAAATTCCATCGGATCTTTTTTGATGATCTCTTTCTTCAGTTCTACTTTACCGGGTGTTGTGATCAGCCGCGAGAATGCATTGCTGGAATAAAATACGGTTGGCTGCACCGGCATACACAATGCCCAGAGTTGTTTGTCTTCATCCTCCACAATCGCGGCAAGCAGGTTATAGATCAGCTGCAATTGTTCCGGGTACTGAACAGCATGCGTGACATCAATCGGCGACAAAAGTTCGGGGTGCTGTTCAAACTGTTCTACCACGTAACTGAAAAAACGGTTCTTCGTTTTGTCGGTGGCATCACGTCTTTGACGCAGGTAATCGAGGAAAGGCGCAAAACTCAGCACCTCGCGCGCAGCGCCCTGTTCAATCGGTGGAGCGAGATATAAAACCTGGTTTTGCATCTGTTGTTTTTATGTATAAATGTATGCTGCTTTTCAGCGAATATCAAGCCTCGTCTATGCCTGCATGTTGTTTGCGCTGCGAAAATAAACCGGTTTTGATATGCTATTAATATTACATATATTTATATCCCGGGCATGGGACAGCCAAGGTTGAGAAACCGCGGCAGCATTTTTAAGAAACGATAGCATATGAAATACCGATTATTCATTCTATTAAAAAGCGCTTATGCCGGACCAAACAAAACTAATCGTCAGCCTCAAAACAACCGACCGCGATTTTGACAGTGCTGACAAAGACCTCATCTATCTCAAAGATGTTGATCCCGTAAAAATCATCCCTGCCAGCAACGGGCAGAGTCCCTGGGATACCGCCCATGACGTGGTGGAAGAAAACGGGTATTCATTTGCAGAACCCGATATCGACAGCAGCGAAGCTTTTTACAAGTATGGCCAGGAGATGGAAACGAAAGGCGATGGGTCGAAAGACGATTATTATACATTCATTGATTACTGGCCAAGCCCTGATGCACCGGGGATCTGGCATATGGACGATGAACATTCCCAATTAAAGCGGGCGAAGGAAACCGTGGCCGCTTCGGCCACTAAAAAGGTCGTTCGCATTGCGCACCTGGATACAGGTTTCTCGCGCAAGCATATTTCTTTCCCCGCCAAGGCAATGATCCGTGAAGACCTGCAGCGGAATTTTGTGGAAGGAGAAGAAGCACGCAGCCATAATGCGGAAGACCAGTTTAGTGATGGGAAACTGCAAATGCCGGGGCATGGAACCGGCACATTGAGCATTCTTGCCGGCGGAAAAGTATCGATGCTCAACGGAGGCTTTGATGATTATATCGGCTTGTATGACAGTATTGAAATTGTGCCGATCCGCATTGCGAAAAGTGTCGTACTGTTTAAGACCGGCACGTTTGTAAAGGCCATGGATTATATCGTGAATGAATTGTACAATGATGAATCAACACGTGTACACGTGGTGACGATGAGCATGGGTGGCGTGGCCAGTAAGGCCTGGGCAGATATCGTTAACCTCGCCTACGAAAAAGGCATTTTCATTGTAACCGCGGCCGGAAATAATTATAAAAAATTGCCGACACGCACGATGATCTATCCCGCCAGGTTTAACCGCGTTGTGGCGGCCTGTGGTGTAACCTATGATAAATCACCTTATGCCAAACCCGGTGGTGATGGGAGTTTTCATATCATGGAAGGCAACTATGGTCCGCAATCATTAATGAATACTGCCATCGCTGCCTTCACGCCTAATGTACCCTGGGCCACCTATAAATATGATGACGTGGTAGGCATCCGTGGTGACGGTACGTCCTCTGCGACGCCGCAAATTGCGTCGGCAGCCGCTTTGTATTACAGTAAATACTATGATGACCTGATGGCGCTGCCGGAAGGCTGGATGCGTGTGGAAGCGATCCGTAAAGCGATGTTTGATTCGGCAGAAAAAACCATCAACACAGCTAACGGCAATTTCGAAAATGACTATAAAAGATATTATGGCAACGGCATCCTGCATGCGGCGGATATGCTGGATATTCCGGTGGCTCCTGCAGCATCATTAACAAAACAGGACCGTGATAAAGTGTTCCTGCCCTTTTTTAAAGTGGTGCTCGGCATTAAAGGAATGGAAGAAGATATGGCCATGGCCGAAGACGATATGCTGGAGACAGAACTGGCACAACTGGTCCTCACAGATGAAACATTACAAGCCATCCTGCAGAACGAAGAAAAAACACTGGAAGACTTAACGAAAGAAGAAAAGATCCGCTTCGCGAATGCAGTGATTCAACATCCAAAAGCCTCGGAAAGGTTAAAGGAAAGAATGCAAATGATGATCAACCAACAGAGCATCAGCTAACCGAATATTATGTATGCCTGAAGAGAAAGACGATAATTTAAAATCGCTCGGAACAGTTGTGTCAACTCCCGGCACTGCAGCCGGCACCGGTATCCCGATTAATTACCTGATCGCCATCGGCATCGACCGCTACGATTGTTCGTTTGTAAAAAATTTCGAAAATAAGAATTGCGAAAAGGATTGCCGTGATCTGGCAGCCGTACTCACCACAAAATACGAGCAGTTTGAACTTTACCGGGAAGACGATACGGCAGAGCCGATCCTGTTGAATGATAATGCGGGCAAACAAAAGATCCTGTCGAGGATTCAGCATTTTGTAAAGAACCAAACCGCCAACCAGCTAAACAACAACCTCATCATTTATTTCTCCGGGCATGGTGGCTCCGTAAAACAGGGACTCACAGAAATGGGTTGCTGGATTCCTTATGGCTGCAAAGAATTTTCTTATGATGAGGTCCTTGCTTACGATCATTTTATACCCCTCTTAAAACAAGTTTGCACCGAAAACTTTTTATTGATCTCCGACTCCTGCCGGTCCGGCCAGATCTTCAACGAAATAAAAAAGCAGAACGATATTGCTAATGCAGCCAAAATAGACGGGCATGAATTGTCCAGCTGGGCCATAGTTTCCAGCAGGAGTAATGAAGATTCCAAATCGGGCGGACCAAACCGGGGCAGCTGCTTTACAGAGAAACTGGTGGAAGCCCTCACTAAATTCAATGAAAGAAAATTTTTGATCAGTGATCTTGCTGCGCGGCTGGATGCAGCATTCGTTAATGATGAAGAGCAGAAATCTTACTGGGGCAGATTGAGTCTATCAACACTGCCGAACAGCGGACAATTCATCCTGCATACGAAACAGGAAGTGCTGAATATTCAAAAGCGGCGCGAGTTCCTGCAATTGAATTTAGCCGAATTAAATTACGATAAACAAAAGGCACGCTTCATCGATCTTGCTGCAAAGAATGCCAACCTGTTCGCGATCTTCACGGGCACGCAAAACTGTGGCTTACGGCATGTATCGCACCAGGCGAAAATATCGGTCTCGTTTCCCGGCTATAAACAGAATGCGTTACGCATCAATCCCACCCTCGACGCAGGAGACTGGAACCAACGCATCCTGCAGGTATTCAATGCCGCATTCAGCAAATTCAATAAAAGTTTTACAGCACTTGACGCACTGCACAATTATATTTTATCCGTGCTGCAAAAAACACATATCGTGTTGGAACTGATCTTTTACACCGATGACGGCATCCAGGAAAGCTGGCGTGAAAAAGACAAGAAAGAATTCATGGACCAGGTAGCGCAATTCGTGAGCGCGATCAATAAAGTAAACGCGGATGATAAAGGCCTGTTCATCTTTGTGGTGGATGAGCAGGATTGCGATTATGAAAAATTGTATGGCGGCAAAAATATCTTCGACATTGATACGGTGTACATGCCGAAGATCGAATGTATGGACAGCATTAAGGCAAAGGAATGGTACGACAGGATGCGGAGGTCGGTAGCAGCAAGAGGTAAATCAGACCTTGATGAATTTGACGCATTGTTTGAAAATATATTATTAGAGAAGATCGACGACCTGATCAGTTCCACGAAAGGATTTCCCGGCAGCATGCTCAGCAGTATTTGCCGCCAGGCCGAATGTGAAGAATTAGCCATTCAAATTCTAGACCCACAATAACGTAAACAACGAAATATGCCGGCACCCATTCCATTGTACCAGGGCACTGCCCTTCTTAACAAAGAGGCCAGTAAAAAATACGGGCTTGATACTTACCTGCCATCGCCGAACCTGGTGAAGGCCGTTCAGCTCGCACAATTATTGAAACGTCCTCTCCTGATAAAGGGAGAACCTGGCTGCGGTAAAAGCCGGCTCGCAGAAGCAGTGGCAGCAGAGCTGTTCGGCGAAAACTTCCGCGACTATTATTTTGAGTGGCATGTAAAATCTTCCAGTAAAGCGCAACACGGATTATACAGCATCAATCATCTGCAGCGATTAAGTGATGCCAATATAAAAAGTGATAACGCGAAGAATTTGGAGATCAGTTTAGACAAAGATGCCAACGGCAATTACAACTCTCGTGGAAAATATATTGAACTCGGTGCATTGGGGCAGGCATTTCAATTAAGCAACCAGCCGGGGTTAATTTCCGCACCGGTGGTGTTGATCGATGAAGTGGATAAGGCCGATATCGATTTTCCGAATGATCTCCTGCTCGAACTCGACCGGATGGAATTCAGTATTCCCGAGGCAAAAGATGCAGACGGAAATACGATCACGATCAGGGCGAATAAAGAATTCCGCCCATTGTTCATTATCACGAGCAATGACGAGAAGCCTTTACCACCGGCATTCCTGCGGCGCTGTATGTTTCATTATATCGACTTTGAAGAGATTCAGTTACCGGAAATCGTTAAGTCAAATTATGCAGATCTCACCGACGCGTTGATCAAAGACTCCGTGACCAACTTTAAATACTGGCGGAAGAAAATTGCGGAGCGCGGCACGAGTAACAAAAATATCAGCACGAGCGAATTGCTCGACTGGATAAAGCTGATCAATTTCTATACGCCACTGGGCACAGAGAAAATTAATATGGAAGAAGATGGTGTGCCGATTTATCACCAGGCTTTATTGAAGGATGTAGAGAGCATCCAGATCTTCGCCAAAAAAGACACAATGGATAAGCCGGCATGACGGAACCTATTCTATATCATTTGTACAACGAGATGCGGGAAGACAAGCAATGGATCAGTCCGGGGCTGGACGAATACTATTTATTGTTTGATCTTTTTGAAACAGGCTACCCGGTAAAAACATTTGACGACTTTGCTTTTATCATTGAAACGATCTGGTTAAAATCTCATCATCAAAAACAAAAGCTACGTGACCTGCTGGAACTAAGGCGCAAGATGATCTTACAATTTGTTGCGTCCCTGGCAACAGACGGCCCAGCCCAAAAGACGCAGGTGGACGAGCAGGTGAAAGAACCCGCAACTACCACCGATCCAAAGCTTCCAGATGTAGTATTAAAACCAGCGGATGAAAATAACGCGAAACCGGTGACGGATAAATTACCGGATATCTCCCTGGAAGAAGATACTGCATATGGTAACACGAGATTCTCCATCAGCCAGCACAACAGCAGTAAAGCGAGCGTATTGAAATTTGAAACAGCCAAAGAAACGATCCTGCCGTTGCAGCAAATTCCTTACCTGTTTACCAATGATTATTTCCCGATTCAAAGCCGGCATATGCAACAAGCCTGGCGAACATTAAAAAACAAACAGGAAGGCGAAGACGGCCCGGACCTTGATATCGATAAGACGATTGATCACACGGCGAAGCAGGGATATTTTTCTTCGCTGGAATATGAGAAACGAATCCTGAACCAATTACAATTGTTCATCTTTTTAGATCAGTCGGAAAGTATGATCGCTGTGGAAGAGTTCGGAAAAGAATTGTGCAGCAGCGCGTTCGCCAGCGACTTACATGCGCATGCGATCCCCTGGTATTTCTACCAGCTCCCGCAGAAAAATGAAAACGGCGATTACCTTTTTACAAATGAGGACTGGACAGAATCCGCCTCGCTTCGCACGTTGTTGTTTAACCTGAATAAAAAAAATATCGTGATCCTGATCTACAGCGATGCAGGCGCATTGCGAAATTGTAATGAAACGGCGCGGTTAAAAGAGACGATTGATTTTATCAAAGTACTGAACAAACGCACCGCTTATATCGCCTGGTTAAATCCTGCACCTAAAAACCGGTGGAAGGGAAACAATGCGGAACGCATCAGCGCCGAACTGCCGATGTTTGAAACAGAGCGCCGTGATTTAGAAAATGCGGTGGCAGCCCTTAAAGGCAAGCTTGCTTATTAAAAGATAATTATGTTACCAGTTAACTCCGGGAAATTATTATTGAGTGATGATTCACGCCGCAAGCTGGATCTTTACTATGATAGCTTTTGCTCGGGAAGCAACGGTGCACAATATGGTAAAAGTCATTTGATATTTGCCTGTCATGCCGCGTTCCCGCTGGTTTTATCGGTGGAGCTTTGCAATTTAATCTGGCTCAACTTCAAGCATTACATTGGAAAAGACGGAGAGCAAAAAATGGATCGTGTTGTTGTAAGCGATTTTTTATTGTCGCCGCTCTTGCGGCCGGTTGCAGGAAAGCAATTTGAACTCGTACCTGATATCCGCAATTATCTATTGTTTCTTTTAAAGGACAGCAAGTGGTTCAATCTCTTTGGCATAGAATCTTTCGGAGATAAACGGCTACAGGACCTCGCGAACTTCCTACGCCAGTATTTACTGGACAAAAGATCGCAGTCTGAAAATAATGCCAGTGGCTTCCGGCAGGTGAATGAATGGGCAGCCCTCGCCTACCTGGAACCTAATGCACTGGCATACCAGATCGCGAAGGCGTACAAAGAAACGTTCAAAGAAAATGGACAGGAAGCTGATGAACACGGGCAGTTAAGACTGAATATGTTGCTGGACAGGTTTGGGCAACAATTGGAAATGAATATTCATGAAGACCGTGGAATAGAAACTTTTGTAAATCTTCACCAATACAGCCGCGCGAACAAGGCACAACTATTTGACAAGGCGCCGGCAGAAGTGTCTGACCTGTTTTATAAATTAGACGATAATTATATTGCCAATATTGATGAGGAGGTTATGATCGAATTGCCGATCAGGAAAAATATTGGCGAAAGGCTTAACAGGAAAAAGAATAAGATCCAGAAAGTGCTTTCGTTGCTGATCGGCATTGATGAATACAAGGAAAAGAATATTATTCCGCTCCACGGTTGTGTGGTGAGCGCTGAGAAGTTTGCGGGATGGCTGGGCAGCCTGGATGCCGAAAAAGGTTTTGATAGATCACAGATCACGGTACTGAAAAACGCCGACGCCGGTTATTCGAATATCATTGATGGCATTGAAAAACTCTACAGGTCGGCTAATGCCGAAGATATCTGCCTGATCTATTTTGCCGGCCATGCCAATAACGACAGTCCAACCGAGAATTATATCGCGCCTTACGATATCAACCACGCTTCGGTTGAATCTAACAGCATAACGAACAGTATGCTGCAACGGATAGCAGCAACAGCGAAATGCCAGACCGTTATGTTGCTGGATTCGCATGCCGGCTATTATCAATGGATGGGCGCCAAAGATATTTTCATGGGCGGCACCAGCCATTCGATGCAGAAAGAGATGCTGATCGACGGCGTGCAAAGTTCTGTGTTCTTTGCGGCACTGATGAAGACCATCAGCCTGCAGCCAAGAATTATTTATAAAGACTTGTTTCGTTGCATCAGGTCTGCAATGACGTATCAGTATAACGTTACCGATGAAGCCCCTGCATTTATGTGCAACGAGAGAAACCTGCAGCAATATTTCCTGAGTACAGAAACAGCAGCTGCAGAAGATTACGGGCTGTTATTATTCAATGAGCGCATGCAGGGCTGGGAAATGATCACAGATGATTTTATTTGTTATCCCGACGAACCTAACGCCCATATTCTTGACTATGGTACGGGCGCTGTTGTTACGGGAGCCAGGGGCTATATCCGTGAAGATCCGTCAACAGGGATAAAGTTATTTTCAGGAGAAGCGACATCATTGTTGTTACAAAACCAATTATACAAATACCAGCTTCAAAAACCGGCGTTGTTGATTTCCGCACCTTTTGCCAAACAGAACATAGCCATATCGTTAAATGCCAACCCCGCGTTGCTGGCGGCTTTGCGTGAACATACCGCGCAGGCCTACCCGCTTTGGAACCAGGTGCAGGAAGCAGATGTGAAGCTGTTCCCGGGACAAGCAGAAGAAAGCGCTGTTCAATTATTCAGCTGGCAGGGTTCTCCCAACTTTTACCTAACGGTGCAACAAATGCAGGACAATACATTTCAGCTGGAGCTTACAAATGATAAATATTCCTGGAAGATCATCGCCAACACTGCACAGCAGGTAATGCAACGCATCAACCAGTTTGCTGCTTATGATTTTGTGAGCCGGCTTCCGGAACTTCCCATTCATAGCGAACAGGCACCGCTACGTATTGATACGGCCTACTGCTGGCAAACAGGAAAAGAAAATTCATTTAAACCATTGAAGGAAGGCTTTCATGTAGATGCGTCAGCGATGTTTATCCAGGGAGAAACGATCCTGTTTTATCCTTTGCAATTGCGCATGAAAAATGAAGAGGCCTTCCCTGTTTTTTTTAAAAGCTTCCTGTTGAGTTCCGAAAAAGGCATCCGGCAATTGTCTGCCGAAGGCATGCTGCTTCCCGGGGAACAAAAAGAATTTATAGCAAATATCTCTGCACAACTCACTTCCCTGCTCGATTCATCTTTGGAGATCGCACTGAAATTGTTGATCAGCCGGCAACCCATTTTATTCACCGTTGAAAATGCTGATGTATGATGAAGCCCGAGAGCGATATAGCTACTCCCTGGATGACGGCAACGCACCCGCTGCTTACAGAAGGCCTTGTGAAAAATAACTGGGGCATTGCTGAACCCCTTGTACCGGAGTTATTAAAGATCCTGAAAGAGGAAGGAACCTATCGCGGTGAGACGGATGTAACAGCACTACCGTTCTCAGCGCTTAAATCACTGATCAAATTGTTGTACCACAACAATCTGGATACGGCCGATCTGCCCTCAGCGATCGACATCATGTTGCGTACGCCGAACAGAACGTTGATCCGCAACCTGCAGCAGGTACTTAAAAAGTTTATCTCCCAGCAACAGTTTGCCCCCGATACGATTAAATCCGATGGCGAATGGTCGTCCGCATTAGAGCAAGTGTTGAGTTATGTGTTGAATAGCTTTAACCTCGCAGAGCAAACTTTGTCTGCAGAACTCGTGCAAAGATTAGATACGATTGCCGGCCGCCTTGTGCATTTGTACAGCAATTCCCAACAGATCCTGCCGGCTGCGGTGATCCTCCAAAATCCCTTCTGTATCATCGACAGCGATGCTGATCAATATGAACTGAAACAGGAAGGAGCAGACGGGGTGGTTATTGCGACAAGTAAGCATCAGCCCGTTGCGCGATTCGCCCAACTATTTTCCGCCGGGTTTAAAGACGAAGCGCTGTTCAATAAATTTTCTGCCTGGCTGCTGTTGTTGAATATGACAGGTACAGGCAAATATGAAAATCATTGCGAGCTCTTTATTCACCAGGATGAAGATCAGTGGACGCCACTGGAGAAATGCTATAATCCTGGTGAGCAGGAAAAATTTGCCATAGAACCTGATTTCTTCTTAGCCTTCCCCGGCACGGCTTTGCTGCCTTTGTTGATGAAAAACAAACAGGAAGAGGAGCTGGATATTGTGGCTGTTTATTTGAGTCGTGATGTAAAGATCAGCATCAGCTCAGGCTACCGGCTGAATAACACAACCAATGGCGTGGAAGTGTCTCTCGACTTTGAACATTTTTTTGAAACGGTCCCCGGGAGCGTTGATATAATTGAAGGCCCGGCCGATTATTGCAAATTGTTTGTTGTGAAAAAAGGCTTTGTGAATCATGCGCTGGAAACCGGCTATCGCTCCCTGGCAGGAACCGAACTCCCGCAGGAATTTTATCGTTTACTCAGTGCCGATAGCCATGATATCGTGGCGGCGGTAACGATCGGGCTACAATTTAAGCATGCGCTTTCTACCAATGATTTTGATAAGATCGTGAAACGTGTGTATGCCAACCAGGACATCACGGTTCCGGAAGACCTGCAAAAGAACCGCTGGGGCGGCATAGCCGAAAATAACGGTAAACGATTAAAAGCAGCCGTTGAAAAAACTGCGGATGATGAATTATTTCATATCGTTTTAATTGTTGAAAATTTGGAAGCCACCAATAAGAAAGAAGAGCAGGTGGCGTTTTTCCTGCACAATAGTTTCAACCAGGAAGTGCAGTACGAAACAATCGTAAAAGGTAAAGCGCAGATTGAGCTTACGGCGTACGAAGCCTTTACCGCCGGCGCTTATACAGAAGACGGCACGATGCTGGAGCTTGATATGAATGAAGGCACATCCTACCCGCGTAAATTATTTTACGAAGATGTGTCTGATGATTTTCGCACGTATGTAGAAACAATGTATGCGAAGCAGCCGACGCAAATTGCTGAAGACATTCAGAAAAACCGCTGGGGAGGAAGAAGCATCAACCGCGGTAAAAAAATATACGCAGAAGCGCAGCCCGGGTTTATTGAAGGCACCTTTAATGTAACGCTGATCATAGATTCAGAAACGCCAGCGCAGATACTGGATGGAGACGTGGCGTTTTTTATCCATGATAGTTTTGCCAAACAGGTTTGTTATACGCGTGCGCACAAAGGACAGGCGAAAATCACGGTCAATGCCCGTGAAGCGTTCACCGTAGGCGCCTATACCGCAGATGGCAGCCTGCTGGAATTAGATTTAAATCATTCCAAAGGACTGCCGGAAAATTTCTACCAACATTCTGCTGGCAACCCCGCGATGTGATCAGTTCTGGTTTAGCTGCGCATGAATAATTCCAAGAGAAACGGGATTGGTGAAATAATTCATATGATCGCACGGCACTTCATGAACAGCCGGCGATTTTTTCCAGCCGGAGCAGGTAGTGAGGGTTTGGATACTCTCATCCGTGACCGCAATATCGTTCGGCTTTTTAAACAACAATGTATCTAACGCTGCATAAGCTCCGCGTTGCTTCACGGTCTTGAAAACGCGTTGCAACAGGTTTTCGGTGGCTTCATGATTAACCATGATCTTCTGTGTATTTCCAACCAAGATTGTATAAGGCATTTCTGTAGCCGCATCCTTATTCAGCGTATTGTAGATGCCCGTTTTGGCATCCATCTGTTTCATACAAACCTGTGTGCCTTTTGTAAAACGGCCCACCACACTCAGCAGCAACATCCAGGGCTTTAAAAACGCCGCGCCGTTTAGCGCATAAGTGAGCAGCGTTTCTGCAAGGTCGCGTACATCTGCCCATGGCGTTCCATTGTTTGGCGTGCCCAGCATGATCAGTTGCTGAACGTCTTTGTGGCCTTCCAGTTTTTCAATATAATAGCGGCTTACCAACCCGCCCATCGAATGCGCAATGATCACCAGGTTTTTTCCATGGCCTTCTTTTAACCCGATCGCATGCAGGCGCTTCTTGAGATCAGCTGCTGTTTCTTCAATCGGCGTATTCAGGTTTTCATAATCAAAGGATAGGATCAGCCGGCCATGGCCCAGTGTTTCCGTTCCTCCATTGATCCTGTTATCCGTGCATTGCACCATGCCTTCTGTATCCCCGATGATGCCGTGGATAAACAAAATAATATCTTTCGAGCCTGCCACTGCAGTTTTCAATTTTGTTTCGTCTGCATCATATTTCGCTTTATTGTTTTCGCCAACAGTCGCAATAGCGAGCCGCGGGTAAGCGTAGTCCATTCCAATCTTTTGCCCAATCACTTTTTGAAAATATATTTTAATGGAGCCGAAGAAACTTTTTTGTGTGATCGCCGCATCAACAGGCGTTTCCTGCGGCAGGCGGTTCAGTACGACATCGCCATTTTCATCTGTATGGCCCAAGGGATAATACAGTTTTGTTTCACTGTCGTAACCGATCGGCAGGAGTGTTTCTGCATCGGCGGACCTTGCAGACGGCAGTTTAATCAATAAAGGATTTTCTTCCGAGATGATACCGGGATCAGCAAGATCGAAAAGCTCCAGCACATCAGTTACTATTCCTGAGCGTGTACCCATTGCCGCGAGGTCGAAGGGCGCGAGGTAAGAATTTCCATTCACCAAATGTGGCGGAAGCAGGTGTTCTTCGTCAGCACCTTTTTGGCTGGTTGCCGGCGCAAGTTGCGCCGAACTGCTGATGCGGGCCTGCGCCTTAAAACCCTGCGGCGCCTGGATGGAGATACTGCCCAGTGCTGTTTCGCCTTCAGCTACTGTTGTGGCGGTGGCCGGTTTGATAATGTTGAATCCAATGGTTTCCGTGATCCATTCGCGCTTTGCCAGGCCTTTGGTTCCGCTTGTGCCCAAACTCCTGTCATCGCCTTTGTTCGCAGATTTTTTATGAACGATGGGAAGCTCTATTCCGGATTGCTCCAGGCTATCGAGATCGATCTTATCGGTAGAAATAAACAGCTTAAAATATTCGGTGATATTGGTATAACCGAGCTTTGTATATTGATCATCCAATTGTAAGGGCAACACATTTTTAGTGAGGCCATCTTCTATAAAACTGATCCAGCCATCTTTGCCCGGACCTAATTCCATTTTTTGTAAATAACCCGTATTCACACTGTAATCCACGCCAAGGTATGCGGCATTGATCCAAAGTGGAATAGCGGAATGATTAGTAAGATGAATCTTCACCTGCGGCTGTTGCCAGTCGCCATCCTGCTCCGTGTACACAACATCTTCCACGATCCCGCGATCTTTTATTTCCTCAAATTGCCCGGAAGCTGAACCTCGGAATACTTCCACAGTATAGTGCTGCGCGGTTAATTGAGAAGAAGGATTATTGAGTTCCTGCAACTGCAGCCACTTACTCATCAGCTGCAATCGTTCGATAAAAAATGCCTGCGCTTCTTCAGACGCGACGGGCAATGGTTTCATAAGTGCCTCCATTGTACCGGGCAGACTGATATAATAATTATCCCCGTCAGCATGCATTACAAAACGGCCCGTTTCTTTTTCAGTGAATTCAATAAAGGGCAGTGCTTCTTTTTGCTGAGCATCGAGAAAAACCTGCTTCACAACTGCGCTGATATCTTCCCCGAAAGAAATTTTAACCGCTTTTCCCGGCTGACGTTCCACCGTTGCATAGAATTGTTTTTGATCTGTATTTCTCAAATCGTCATTCGTCATCAATACAGAAAAATCAGGAGCAGTAGTTTCTGCGATGGTTGTGCTGCCCATTCCATCGATCATCACGATATCACCCACGGAAACACCATGTGCAAGTCCGGCCTTGATGCACCAGGCAGAACGGAGATCTTTGTACACAAGAAATTTTGGATTGCTTACCGCGAATTCCTGGCCGAGAAAGATCTTTCTTTTTTCTGCTGCACCGAGGTTGCCGTTGATATTTACATCCGGACTTTGATCGGGCACCAGGTTTTTTACCAGCAGCGCTGTTTTTTCGGTGAGTTCTTTATAACTGATCTGCCCGCCGCAAGTCGCCAATGTTTTTAACAACGAATGCGTGAAAGCCCCGCGTTTTTGCCCGTCGATCTCCAGCTCTTTCGAAGTTTGATTGTCTCTTGATGCGGCGATATGAATATGATCGCCCTGGCGTACCGTAATGATTTCTTTTCCCCCTTCATTCCCTTTTTCGTAGGCATTTTTATTGTTGATCGTTTCACCGTAACCGAGATAATCTTTTGCGGCAGCAGGTACATTTTCACTGCCCATCATCCTGTCGGTAATGCCGCTGCTGTCGATGGCTTTGGTGATCGTGCCGCAATGGCAGCAATCGGTGATGGCTACAAAATGAATTCCTTTACGCTCCTCTGTTGTTTTCCAGATGAGGTAACTCATTTCCTTATCCATCAGGTCATGGCCGCCGGGCAAACGGCTGTCGATGCAAACAAAGGATTGCACGAAGCCACTGCTGTCTGTCCAGAATTCCACCGGTGCAGGTGAGAAAGAACCGTGGCCGCTGTAATAAAAGAAACAGGTGTCACCGGGTTGGGCAGTTGCAAAATGCTCAAATCCTTTAATGAAATTTTCGCGTGTAGGCTGTTCGGGATCTTCATCCGTGAGTCTTTTGATGAGTAATTGTTCCGCAGGATAAGCTGTTTTTAGGAAATCCTCTACAGCCTTTGCGTCGTTTACGCAACCTTGCAGGGGTTTGAGGGGATAATTGTTGATGCCGATAATAAGGGCGTAGATCCTGGCCATGACAGTTAATTTTTTGATGTACGGAATAGTGGTTGGGAGGGTGCTGTTGACAGGACATTGCGAGATATAATAAATATACATCATGGATCAGCAACCTGCAACCCTCCTTCCTAATTATTTGTCACAAGAGTTGAATGCGCTACATTTGCGCCCGGTGCCCGATTCCTCTTTGGGAAAGTTCACCGAAATGCAGGCCTGAAAAAGGTTTGCGGGATTTTTACAAGGATCATTTAACCTTTCATTAACCGTGCTGCCAATTATTTTTGCCGCACAAGAACAGATTATGAGAAAATTACCAGGAATTGTTATTGCGCTGGCATTTGCAGGCCCCGCTTTTTCCCAAACAACCACTACCCCAACGCCGGCTCCGAAACTTGACCTTGCCAATCGCGCAGGCGACCATTTTATGGTGCAGCTTGGATCTACACAATGGCTGGGTGCCCCGGATAGTATCGACAGTCATGTTGGCGCTTTCAACCGTAGTGCAAATGTTTATTTAATGCTGGACAAACCCTTTAAAGGAAATCCGCAATTGAGTGTGGCTTTTGGTGTTGGTGTAAGTACAAGTAATGTTTATTTTAAGAATATGCTGGTAGATATCGGTTCTACTAAACCCATTTTACCTTTTGTAAATGTGGATACCAGCAATCGCTACAAGAAATATAAATTAACGACCGCCTACCTGGAAGTGCCGATCGAATTCAGGTTTTCATCCAAACCACTTGACCCGTCAAAAAGTCTGAAAGCTGCATTGGGCGTGAAAGTAGGAACGATGTTAAATGCACACACCAAAGGAAAGGGCCTGGAAGATAAGAATGGTAACTCTATCAATACCTTCACACAAAAAGTGATCACGCGTAGTTATTTTAATGGCACACGTCTTACGGGAACAGCCCGCGTAGGTTATGGCAACTACAGTTTATTTGGTGCATACAGCTTTACCAACCTGTTTAAAGACGGCGTTGCTGCAGATATAAATGTACTGCAGGTTGGTCTTACACTGAGCGGTTTATAATCAGCAGTTAAAGAAATTGTATTATCCCGGCCTATTGGCCGGGATTTTTGTTTCCTGCAATTCAATAGCCTAATTTTGCACCTCACCACAGGTACTCCACATAATGAGCGACCAGATCAAACACGAATGCGGCCTTGCCTTCATTCGTTTGCGCAAGCCTTTCAGCTTTTATCAACAGAAATATGATTCAGTATTGTACGGCCTCAACAAGCTATACCTGCTGATGGAAAAGCAACATAACCGTGGCCAGGATGGTGCAGGTATCGCCACCGTGAAGCTTAATACAGAACCGGGTTACCCGTTCATGTACCGTTTGCGCAGCAATGCCCCACAACCCATTGCGGACCTTTTTTCACAGATCGGAAAAGAGATCGACGAAGTAGAAAGATACCAGCCGGATATCAAAAGCCATCCCGGACTGATGAAAGGGCATATCAATGTATTGGGTGAAGTGTTGCTGGGTCATTTACGGTATGGTACACAAGGTAAAAACGATGTAAATTTTTGCCATCCCTTTATAAAAAAACACACAATTCCTTCGCGCAACCTGGCATTGGCGGGCAACTTTAACCTGGTAAATACGGAAGAACTATTCGGCCTCGTGAATGTTGCACCCGGTGAATTTCAATGCCAGAGTGACCTTGCCGCGATGATGGAAGTGCTGCATCATTTTTTGGTTAAGGCAGATGAAGAAGCGCCGGGCCAGATGGATATCACCAGCGTCCTAAAAAAAGCCGTGCCGTTGTTTGATGGCGGTTTTCATTTTGGCGGGATCGTTGGCAATGGTGATGGATTTGTTATGCGGGATGCACATGGTATTCGCCCCTCTTATTATTACGTGAATGAGGATGTGATCGTAGCCGCCAGTGAGCGCGCAGCGATTCGTACGGCTTTTAACCTGGAAGAAAATGAAGTAAAGGAACTCATGCCCGGTACTGCGCTGATCGCGAAAGCAGATGGCAGTTATTCCATTGAGCAGATCGTACCGGCAAAAGAACGCAAGGCCTGTAGTTTCGAACGTATTTATTTCAGTCGCGGTAGTGATGAAAAAATTTACCGCGAACGTATTGCCCTGGGTTACAACCTCAGCGCAACTGTTTTAAAAGCGGTGGATTATGACCTGAAAAACACGATATTTTCTTTTATACCGAATACAGCAGAAACGGCGTTTTATGGGTTGATAAAAGGCGCTGAAGACTATTTGAATGAAATCAAGATAGAACGGATATTGAGTTGGGGCAAAGACTTTGATGCGGAGAAACTATCCGAGATGATCAACCGTAAGATCAGGATCGAAAAGATCGCCATCAAGGATGTGAAACTGCGCACGTTTATTACAGAAGACAGCAGCCGCAATGAAATGGTGCAACACGTGTACGACATCACTTACGGTACCGTACGCAAGAATGAAGATACGCTAGTTGTGATCGATGACAGTATCGTTCGTGGCACAACACTGAAGCAGAGTATCATCCGGATGCTGAACAGGCTGAAGCCGAAAAGAATCATTATCGTGTCTTCTGCGCCGCAGATCCGCTACCCGGATTGCTATGGCATTGATATGAGTAAGATGGGCGATTTCATTGCGTTTAAAGCTGCCGTTACCTTATTAAAGGAACGGGGCCAGGAAGGCTTACTCACGGAGTTATTACAGAAATGTAAAGACCTGCAACGGAATGATCTTTTACATACAGAAAATGTCGTGCGCCAGGTGTACAAGCCATTTACGCTCGACGAAATATCCAATAAAATTGCGCAACTGATCACTCCTTCGGATGTAACCATCCCGGTGGATGTGATTTACCAGACGATTGAAACATTGCATGAAGCCTGCCCTAATAATAAAGGCGACTGGTATTTTACGGGTAACTATCCAACACCCGGCGGAAACAAGGTTTGTAATAAAGCGTTCATGAATTACATGGAAGGTAAAAATGTGCGCGGTTATTGATCTTCACCTGTAAAAAACGAAAGTCATGCTTAAAATATTAACCGTTGCCGGCCTCGCAACATTTGAAATATACGCGGCTATCCCTGCGGGTTATGCATTCGGCCTTAGCCCCTGGACGATCTTTTTTGCCAGCCTCGTGGGCGGACTTGCAGGCGTATTTGTTTCTGCTTTTTTAGGTGAAAAGATCCGTGCTTTTTTCCGGAAGAATAAACCTGTTGAAGAAAAAAAGACAACAGGGCTGATCCATCGCATCCGGGAAAAATACGGTTTGATCGGTCTTGGATTTTTAGGTACGATCACCGTGGGAGCGCCCGTGAGCATTGGCGTTGGAACGGCATTTAACCTGGATCTGAAAAAACTTGTGCTCTGGTGTTGCCTTGGTGTATTTACACGTTGCGCTGTATTTACAACGCTCGGCCATTTTGGAATGAAGTTGTTATAAGCTTTCTTATCTTGTAAGATGACAATGAAAAAAAGCCGGATGGAGGCTTTCAGTGATGGCGTACTCGCGATCATCATCACCATTATGGTGCTGGAAATAAAAGTGCCTCATGGCGCTGAACCTGCAAACCTGGTTCCTTTGATTCCTGTTTTTATCTCCTACGTTCTGAGTTTTGTTTATATCGGCTTGTACTGGAATAATCATCATCATTTGTTCCAGGCGGTAGACCATGTTAACGGCAAAATTCTCTGGGCAAATATTCACCTCTTGTTCTGGTTATCGTTGTTGCCTTTTGCTACAGGCTGGATGGGAGAAAATCATTTCAGCCAGTGGCCGGTGATCGTGTATGGCGTGGTGTTGCTGATGTGTTCGATCGCTTACTTCATCATGGTGCGTTTTCTTATTGTTGTTCATCCAAAAGAATCTGCACTGGTAAAAGCGATTGGCAATGATAAAAAAGGAAAGATCTCCTGCGTTATCTATTTACTCGCCATCCTGCTGAGTTTCGTAAACGCCTGGATCGGCATCGCGTTGTATTTTTTCGTGGCGGCGATTTGGTTTTTTCCTGATACACGGATTGAGAAAAGGCTGGAATCAGAGCCTTAGTAATCCTGACGCAGATAAAGTATTCATCGGTTTGTTATCCCAGAATAATTCAAAATCTTCCAGGCCTGCGGATTCATAGCTTTTCTGCAATTCTTCCAGCGTGAATGTTTTGACATTTGATACCGATAACTGGCGGAGCATGGGCAATAACCAATCGGCATATTCTTTTTGTAACTGGATCTGTTGCTGACCGGTCTTACTAACAAAATTCAACGTGGCCATTTCGCGCTGGTTGCCTTTTTTCGATTGCGTGAAATAACTTACCTGCGGATCTTTTCCCAGCCAGACAATTTTTGCAGAAGCTTTAAACGGCATAACCACGGGTTCTTCCAGCGCCTGCCGGATAAACTGCGGATCAACTTTTGTTTTGGGAACTTTTGTTTCGAACCATTTTTGCAGCGGTTCTTCCAGCCCGATGGCATGCATATAATTCAGCAAAGATTTCTTTAATCCAAAACTAAAACTCTCATGATCGGCACCGGTAGGGTCGGTATGCACGATGTCATTGTTGGCGAATGTGCCGATCAGTTCGGTTTCTTTTTGCACACTGTATTTTTCAGGCTCCAGTCCAACAGGGCTATGCGCCGTCATGGCAAACTGGTGCCAGAAAGCCGATTGGAGAATCCCGTTTTGAAACAGCTGGCGCACCATCTCCAGCGAGTCTATTGTTTCCTGTGCTGTTTGTGTGGGAAAGCCATACATCAGGTAGGCATGAACCATGATACCGGCTTCTGTAAAGTTTCTGTTTACGCGCGCGACCTGCGCCACCGTAATGCCTTTTTGAATCAGTTGCAGTAACCGGTCTGACGCAACTTCCAATCCGCCACTCACCGCAATGCAACCGGAAGCTTTTAATAACAGGCAAAGATCTTTTGTAAAACTTTTCTCGAACCTTACGTTCGTCCACCAACTCACCGTTAGTTTGCGGTGCAGGATCTCCAGGGCGAGTGCACGCATCAATGCAGGCGGTGCAGCTTCATCCACAAAATGAAACCCATTTTCGCCCGTCTGCGCGATCAGTTCCTCCATCCGGTCACATAAGAGGGCCGCCGCAACAGGCTCATACAATTTGATATAATCGAGGGAGATATCACAAAAAGTGCATTTACCCCAATAGCAGCCGTGCGCCATCGTGAGTTTGTTCCAGCGCCCGTCACTCCACATCCGGTGCATCGGGTTCATCACTTCAATCGCCGAAATATATTTATCCAGCCAGAAATCACTGTAATCGGGCGTGCCTACTTCGCCTTGCCGGTAATCTTTTACTGTTTTATTATTGAGATAAGTGACAACGCCATTCTCCAATAAAAATGTGCGTTTTAAATTTTCTTTTGCCTGCGTTCCATTGATAAACGCGATGAGGTTTTCAATCGGCGCCTCGCCATCATCGAGGGTGATATAATCGTAAAATTCAAACACGCGGGCGTCTGAAAGAGAACGCAGTTCTGTATTGGCAAACCCGCCGCCCATCAGGATCTTCACGTTCGGATGATGCTGTTTGATCCATTGACTGCAGCGTAACGACGTATATAAATTTCCGGGAAAAGGAACAGAAAAAGCGACAATCTCCGGTTGAATAGTTTGCATCCTTTCTGCCAGGATTTCGAGCATGATCTCGTCAATAAATGTATACGGCTGCTGAAGTGAAAGATATAATTCATCAAAGCTATTGGCTGATCTGCCCAACCGCTCCGCGTACCTACTGAATCCAAAATGCGGATCAACGGTTTCGGTGATCAGGTCTGAAAGGTCTTCCAGATACATCGTTGCCAGGTGCTTTGCTTTGTCCTGCGTTCCCATGCTGCCGAATGCCCAGGCAAGGTCGTCCAATTGCGCAAAGCGGCTGGCTTCCGGTAAATAATCGCGTTTGCATAACAAGTGCGCCAGCGTGGGATTTTTGCCCTGCAGGAAATGAATGACCGCATCGATCGTATAAATATAATCGTCCTGCAGTGCAAGGATTCGTGATGCATTGTGGGAACAGCCTTTGCCGGAATCGTTCACTTTTGCAAACAACCGCTCCAGGCCTTTTTTGCAAAATAACGCCACCGTTGTTTCAATGCCGAGATCTGCCTGGAATGCGGCAATGCCTTTTGTGTTCAAAAAACCTTTGAGGTACGCGGTTGCCGGGTAAGGCGTATTGAGTTGCGTAAATGGAGGCGTGATCAGGAATACCGGGGCGCTCAAATGAATGATTTAACGGCAAAAATATTTCTTAATTCTCAAATGCTGGCGGTAAAACTGCTAAAACCGGATAGAAGCGCGATGTTGTTGCCGATTAATAATTAAATTGGTGCATGCCGCACCATCTTCACCTGGCCAAAGACAAAAAACTACAAAAGGCAATTGCCGGGCAGGAACCCTTTTTGTTGGAAAAAAGACAGCATGTTCACCTTGCGCTGATATCTTCTATTATCAGCCAGCAATTAAGCACTAAAGTAGCGGCTGTTATTTATAAGCGTTTCCTGGATCTATTTAAAAAGAAACACCCCAGGCCCGCGGATATCCTGGCCATTCCTTTCGAGCAGCTCCGCGGAATCGGGCTATCCAATGCCAAAGCCAATTATGTGCTCAATGTCTGCCGTTTTTTTGTTGAAGAAAAACTAACGGATAACCAACTGCATAAAATGGAGGATGAGGAACTGATCGTTTTTCTCACGCAGATAAAAGGAATTGGCAGGTGGACCGTTGAGATGATCCTCATGTTTACATTGGGACGTGAGGACGTTTTTGCCGTGGATGATCTGGGTATTCAACAGGCTATGACCAAATTGTATAAACTGGATCCTGCTGACAAAAAAGCGATGCGGATAAAGATGGTTACCATCGCAGATAAATGGCGTCCATACCGCACTTATGCCTGCCGGTATTTATGGAGATGGAAAGATGCGAAATAATTAATGGAGAGAGATCAGCGCAACGATCTGTTCTAAAAACTGCCTATCGGTTTCATCAAATTGGTCAAGATCGGAACTATCTACATCCAGCACGCCGGCGACTTCCCCATCTTTAAAAAGCGGCACCACAATTTCTGATCTGGATAAACTGCTGCAGGCAATATGGCCGGGGAATTTTTCTACATCAGCTACAATCAGTGTCTGCGCTTTTTCCCAGCTGCTGCCACAAACACCACGTCCTTTTTTAATTCTTGTACAGGCCACCGGCCCCTGGAAAGGCCCTAAAACCAGCTCCTCTTTTTTTACTAAATAAAACCCCACCCAAAACCAGCCGAATTGTTCTTTCAGCGCTGCTGCTACGTTTGCGAGATTAGCAACCAGGTCGGGTTCACCTTCCAGCAACCCTTTTATCTGCGGGATCAGCGCACGATATTGTTCTTCTTTGCTGCCTTGGGCAACCTGTAAATCTTCCGCCATAGTACAAAGATAAACAAGAGCTGGCTTGGATTTTGAAACCGGTAAACTAAACATTTGTTATGACGGGATATCATCAATATAAGATATGCATTGAAGCCTGCCTTCGCTGTGCGGCGATCTGTAACCATTGTGCTGCTAACGCTGCGAAAGAAAATCATGATGGCATGATGGCGAAATGCATCCAGTTGAGTATGGAATGTTCAGCCATTTGTTATGCTGCTGCACAATTAATGAGCCTGGGCAGTGATCGCATTAAAGATATTTGCAAACTCTGCGCAGAAATGTGTGATGCCTGTGCCGCCGAGTGCAGCAGCCATGAAAATGAACATTGCCAGGAATGTGCTGAGGCCTGTACAAAATGCGCTGATGAGTGTGAAGTTGTTTAAACTCTATTTACGATCGCGGTAATGCGATCTGTTTCGTAGCCTTTCTGTAACAGGTATTGCTGGAGTTTTTTCCTGCGGATAAACACATTTGTTTCTACTTTGAGCGTACTGAGTTTCGCTTCGGCCAGCTGCTGCAGTGTTTTTTCATAAGCCTCTTCGTCAATCGCTTTCAACCCTACTTTCACCAGGTAGTCACTCAAGCCTTTGCCTTTCATCTCGTAGCGGATCTTTACTTTCCCCCATTGCCGCATCCGGAATTTTCCACCTGCGTAAGCAATGGCATAACGCTCTTCATTCAGATAATTTTCTTCGATCAGTTGCGAGATCAACTGCTCTACCTCTGTTTTGTACAATCCATACCCATATAATTTTTCTTTTACCTCTTTATGGTTGCGTTCCTGGTAGCCACAGAAATGTTTGATCTTCTGCCAGGCCTTTTCCGTACCGATATTCAACTGTCGCATACACAAAAATAAATGATCCGGCGGCGTGGCAGCCTGTCGCTGAAAATTTATATCTTGGCTGCCCGATGCCATTATTTTATCTTTGATTTTAATTAAACCACCAATATGAAGTTTATCGTTTCTTCTTCAGCCCTGCTGAAACAACTGCAACAGATCAGCGGCGTGATCAATGCCAATACCGTTCTCCCGATCCTGGAAGATTTTCTTTTTGAAATAGAAAAAAATAAACTCACCGTGGTGGCGACAGATCTTGAAACAGTGATGAAAGTTCACCTGGATATTGAGGCGAAAGACAGCGGAAAGGTTTGTATCCCGGCGAAGATCCTGCTCGATTCTTTAAAAAACATCGCAGATCAGCCATTAACCTTCAACATTGATAAAAACTTCGCAGTAGAAATTACCAGCGACAATGGTAAATATAAAGTGATGGGTGAAAACCCGGATAATTTCCCCAAAGAACCGGCAGCAGATGAAGCCAATAATTTTACGATGAGTTCAACCGCCCTGGTAACAGCCATCAACAAAGCCATCTTCGCTGTTAGTAATGACGACCTTCGCCCGGCAATGACGGGGGTATTTTTTGAGCTGGATAAAAAAGGTATCAGCTTCGTGGCAACAGATGCGCATCGCCTGGTAAAATTCACCCGTACCGATGTTTCCTGTCCGCAAAAAGATTCCTTCATCGTTCCGAAAAAACCGTTGAACCTGCTGAAGAGCGCTTTGCCGGATAATGAAGACGAGCTGGAAATTTCTTATAACAGCAATCACCTTTTTGTAAAGCATGGCGGAACTGAATTGGTTTGTCGCCTGATCGATGCGCGTTTCCCGGATTATAAAGTGGTGATCCCGGTTGACAATCCCTATAAGATGACGGTGAACCGTAACGACTTTCAAAATGCATTGCGTCGTGTGAGTGTATTCAGTAACAAGAGCACCAACCAGGTTGCGTTGAGCATTAGTGGAAGCGAATTGCAACTGGCGTCGCAGGATGTTGATTTCAGTTTTGAAGGTAATGAACGCATGGCCTGCCAGTATGATGGTGAAGATCTGCAGATCGCTTTTAATGCAAAGTTCCTCATTGAAATGCTGAACGGTGCCGACACAGAAGACATCAATATGGAACTGAGCACGCCAACGAAAGCGGGTATCATCAAACCAACAGAGCAGGAACCCAATGAAGAACTGCTTATGCTGGTAATGCCATTAATGCTGAACAACTAATTCCAACAATATTTCATCTCCTCTTTAACGGGGAGATTTTTTTTGCCCTTTCGCTAATGAAACAAGAACTCGCTCAAATCGCCCTGCTCGTTCATGACTACGATGAGGCCATTGCATTTTATACGCAGCAACTTAACTTCCGGGTGCTGGAAGACACGAAAATGTCGGAAGACAAGCGCTGGGTTGTATTGACACCGGCAGGTAGCAACGGCTGTAAGCTTCTATTGGCGCGCGCTTCAAATGCAGAACAGTCGTCGCGCGTAGGAAACCAGACTGGCGGCCGTGTTTTTCTTTTTTTATATACAGATGATCTGCGCAGGGATCATGAGCAACTGGTGCTGAATAAAGTGCGCATTGTACGGGAGCCTTCGCAGGAAAACTTTGGCAGTGTACTGGTATTTGCTGATCTCTACGGAAACCTGTTTGACCTGATTGAACCTTCAAAAGAGGTACAGGCCGTACTTTAACGCAAAGCCTGCACCAGGGGTTTCAGTATGTTACAGTTGATTGATCACAACATCATCCACAACACGTGTGGTTTTATTGATCTCGTATACTTGTGTTTGTTTCGTGTTATTGGAATAGACCAATAATTTTAAATTGATCTCTTCCGTGTCGGCGGCAGCAAACTGGAATCTTTTGCTGAATTTTTTATCCGTGACTTTCTGGCTGTACAATACTTCTCCTTCTTTATTTTTAAAAGTGATCGTTAGTTCTTCCGCTGCTGTATTATCTACATTTAAAAGAAACACCGGTTGTGCGTCTATCGTTCCAAGATATTTTACGGCAACAGGCGCCGATACCGGGTTTTGGCCGATCGCATTCACTTGTCCTGCAGACATTAAAACGGTTAAGAAAGTTGCTGCTGCTACAAAAAGGTTCTTACGGTTGATGGTGGTTGTTTTCATAATTTGTAATATTTAGTGGTTAACAGTCCACATACGGGAGCGCATGCGGCAAAATTTTCTATGAAACAAGCGAAGGAAAATTACCCGGATACGGGCGATGAATAATTGATTACACAAATCTACCAGCCTTGTAGACTTTATACAAACTAAGTTTATCTTGATTATCGCATGGCAAAAACCGGCGCAAAATCTTACAATCCTTTCCCCTGACGGGTTTCATCTAGGTTAATCCATTACGCCCAACCCTGTAGCAGAAGAGTTTTTAATACAGATTACGTATAAAATGTTTTAGGTAAAACGTTGTTAAGCCCCGGCTCGAAGATGAGGTGTTACACATATTTCATTAAATTGCACGCTGATAAATTAATTATGAAGGGTAAAGTTTTGATTTACGATGACGATGCAGATATCCTGGAAGTTTGTTCCGCGATCCTGCGTATCCAGGGACATGAGGTTGATGTGAGGGATAATTGCCGTACGTTACTGGAAGATATCGAAACATACAAGCCCGAAGTGATCATGATGGACAATTGGTTGCCGGACATCGGTGGTGTGAAGGCGATTCAGCTGATAAAAGAGCAGGAAAAATTTGTAACTACTCCTGTCATATTTTTTAGCGCCAACAGCCATGTTGAAGAACTGGCTAAAGAAGCAGGCGCAGATTTTGTTTTAAAAAAGCCTTTTGATATGGCAGCATTGCAAAAGATCGTAGTGCAGGCATTACAAAAATCACGTGCCTGATCAACTTGTTAATTCATTCAGCAATGCGGCGATATTGGCCGCGTCCAGCACATAATCGACTGTAATCAATTCCATTGCTTTCTCCGGCATGTAGGGCACAAAAGCTTCTTTCGGATCCTGGACGATAACCGTACCGCCATTTTCTTTGATCCTCGCCAGGCCTTGTGCTCCGTCTGCATTTGCACCAGATAATAAGATCGCATACAAATCTTTTCCGTAGGCTACTGCCGCAGTTTCAAAACTCACGTCAATACTTGGCCGGCTGTAGTGAACTTTTTCAGAAGCATCTAAAGAAATGCTGCCATCAGTTTCCAACAATAAATGATAATCCGGCGGAGCAATGTATAACCAACCCGGTTCAATCTGGTCTTTTTCATCCGCTTCTTTTACCTGCAGATGCGTTTTCATAGACAGCAAATTGACCAGCCCATTGTCTGCCACATTATTGCGATGAAGGATCAGTACGATCGGTAATTCGAAAGAAGGTTTCAATACCGAAAGAATGGCAAATGTTGCTTCCAGGCTACCGGAAGATCCGCCGATGATGATGAGCTGCGGCACCTTATTTAAATCGTTTTGCGCCATATCTTTTCTTTGTTGTCGATCTGGATATACTGTTTATCGATTGGAGAGAACCTGATCGATTCTTTACTGCCAAGTGCAAGGAAACCAAGACTATCCAGGCTTTTATCCATTGTTTCCAAAACTTTATTCTGCAGATCCTTGTCGAAATAGATCAACACATTCCTGCAAAGGATCAACTGGAATTCGTTGAAAGATGCATCGGATACGAGGTTGTGCGTGGAAAAAACCATGCGGCTGCTTAAAGATTCGTCAAATCTTGCGAGGTTATAATTGGCGCTGTAATACGCGGAAAATTCCCCCTGGCCGCCCGCCTTTATATAATTTTCAGAATTCTGCTGCATCGTTTGCATGCTAAACAAACCGCTGCGTGCCTTTTCAACAACAGTCTGGTTAATATCCGTGGCATACAATAATGATTTTTGCAGGAGGCCTGCTTCTTTTAACAGGATCGCCATTGAATACACTTCTTCGCCGGTAGAACAGCCGGCATGCCAGATACGAATAAACGGATACGTGGCCAATACCGGTAGAACCGTTGACCGCAGGGCCTTGTAGAAATTAGCGTCGCGAAACATTTCCGTCACGTTCACCGTCACTTCTTCTACAAATAAGGTAAAGTAATGGCCGTCGTTCATGATCCGGTGGCGCAGTTCGGCAAAATTATGAATGCGCTCTTTCGCAACGAATGAGGCCACCCGTCTTTGCAACGATGCCCTGGAATACTGCGTAAAATCATATCCATAACGGATGGAGATTTCGAGTAATAGATTTTCCAGGTTTTCTGTTGCTATCATTGCGGGCGCTCCGGTTTTTTAGATAAGGTATCTTTTACCACGGATAGTAATGTGTCTATATTGATTGGCTTGCTCACATAGCCGTCGGCACCAGCAGCAAGGCATTTTTCTTTATCGCCGATCATGGCCTGCGCCGTAACCGCTATCAATGGCAGATGCTGAAATGCAGGGTCCTTGCGGATCTCCGCGATCATTTCATAACCATCCATATCCGGCATCATCATATCTGCCAGCACGATGGAAATCCCCGGCTGATTACGTAACGCCTGCAAACCGTCGCGTGCGCTGTTTGCAGAAATACACTGATAACCTTTTGCACGCAACACGGCAGTTAAAGCAAAAATATTCCGGTCGTCGTCATCAATGATAAGAATTCGCTGTTGCTGCATAGCTATTATTTGTTGGTTCTTTCGTATAACCAGATACGCAATAAGGATACCAACTGGTCAATGTCTACCGGCTTTGAAATATAATCCGATGCGCCGGCTGCAATACATTTTTCACGATCGCCACTCATGGCTTTTGCTGTAACAGCAATGATCGGGATATTTTTTGTTGCAGGATCTTTTCTCACGGCACGGATCGCTTCAAAACCATCCATCTCCGGCATCATAATATCCATCAGGATCATATGGGTTTCGGGATTCGCTTTTAATAATTGTAAAGCTTCTCTGCCATCCAGTGCCGGGATCACTTTCATATCGAATTTCTCCAGTGCTTTTGTCATGCTGAAAATATTACGCACATCATCATCTGCCAGCAGCACTGTTTTTCCCTTTAATGAATTCTCCTGCAGGATGGATTTTTCAAATGGTTGCGCACCTTTTTTCCCGGTTTGTTCCTGAACTAAGTGAAGGAAGATGGATACTTCGTCCAGGATCCGCTGGTAAGAATTGGCCGTTTTCAACACGATTGCATCTGCGTATTTTTTGATCTGGTATTCTTCCGGCTGCGACATAGTTTTACCGGTGAAGATGATGATCGGCAGGTCTTCCATGCCTTTTTTATTTTTTACCGACTCCAGCAGCGCCGTTGATTTTGCATCTGTAACGCCCATATCAAGAATCACACAATCTGTTTCGTTGTTTTCCAGCGAACGCAAACCTTCTTCCACGGTATGATAAATCTCGGCTTGTACATTATAAGTGCTGAGATAATAAGCCAGTGCTTTCGCATGCTTGTTATTTTCTTCCACGATCAACACTTTTTTCTCTTTTTTCCCGAGCACAATTTCCAGCTTATCGAAAATGGTATGTAGTTGTTCAAACGCAACGGGCTTGTTAATAAAGTTGAAGGCCCCTTTCATCAGGCTTTCTTTTTTCACTTCGAAAGAAGACATGATGTGGATCGGTATATGCCTTGTCTGCGGATCGTCTTTTAATTCTCCCATAACCTGCCAGCCGTTTTTTACCGGCAGTTGAATATCGAGAAGAATGCCTGCAGGATTATATTCCCTTGCCATTTCAATCCCGCGGTCTCCACGCACTGCGACGATCGCTTTGTAGCCCTTATTGCGGCTGTAATCTACCAGTGCCTTGGCAAAAGCAGTATCGTCTTCTATGATCAAAATAATTTTATCGCCTTCGTCTATCTCATTCCTGTCATCTGCAATCTCATCGGGTATTTTCGTAGTGTGGTACTTCTCGTCCATTATGTCGATTTCCTCAGGAATGGCGGCCGGCCTGGGTTTGACGTTACTGCTGGCGACTCTTTCCTTTATCAACGTTTCTGTTCTTCGTTCTGCCGGAATACAGATCGTGAATTCACTCCCCTCGCCGGCTTTGCTCGATAATTCGATTTCGCCACCCAGTAATTTCGCCAGCTCACGGCTGATAGAAAGCCCCAGCCCGGTGCCACCATACTTACGCCTGGTTGAACCATCTTCCTGCTGGAACGCATCAAAAATAACTTCCTGTTTTTCCGTGCTGATGCCAATGCCGGAATCTTTAACGGAAAAGCAAACGTATCCCGGTTTGTCTTTCGCGGTGCTGATATTTAACCCAACAGACCCTTGCTGCGTAAATTTAAACGCGTTCGATAAAAGATTTTTCAGGATCTGTTCGAGCCGCATTTTATCTGTGGCAATCTGGGCAGGAACATCGTTATCAATATTGACTTTCCATTCAAGATTTTTTTCCTTCGCCAGCGGTTCGAATATTAAGGAAAGATCGCGGGCCACCTCTTCGGTAAGAACGGGTGTAATCTCAATCGTCATTTTCCCGGCTTCAATTTTAGAGAGGTCAAGGATCTCATCAATTAATTCAAGCAACCCGTTCCCGGAACTCTGAATAACGCGTGCATACTGAACCTGCTCCTCCGTAAGATTGGCTTCATTATTTTCCGCCATTAGCCGCGACAGCAAGAGAATAGAATTCAATGGGGTGCGCAACTCATGTGACATATTCGCCAAAAATTCTGATTTGTATTTTGTAGACTGGGCGAGTTCTTCTGCACGTTTCTGGATCTCGATATTTTTTTGCATGATCAACTGGCTGCGTTCTTCCAGCAACGTTGACCGTTCTTCGAGTAATGTATTCGTTTCAATCAGTTCTTCGGATTGCACTTTTAGTTCTTCTTCCGACGTTTGCAATTGTTGTGATTGCGCCTCCAGTTCGGCATTCATATGCTCGAGTTCGGATTGCTGCGTCATCAGTTCTTCCGATTGTGCCTGCGTTTCTTCCAACAATGCCTGCACCCGTTCGCGGCTTTCTACTGTTGTGATCGCAATGCCGATATTATCAGCTACATCCTGAAACAGTTGTAATTCCTTATCCGTGTAAACATGTAAAGCGCCGAGTTCGATCACCGCTTTGATCTGGCCTTCATACAACACGGGAAAAATAATAATGGAGACCGGCTTCATCGACACCGATGCAAAGTTGATACTGATATTTTCCGTGCGGATGTCAGTTACCAGCAATGACTTTTTTGTTTGTGCGACCTGGCCCACCAGGCCTTCGCCAAATTTCATTTTGTGCCGGGCGGAATCGTATTGCAGGGCATACGCGTTTTGCAGGACCAGTGTTTCCGGAGTATCGGCAATGTAAACTGCACCTACAAAACTATCTGTGTAAGATGCAAGAAAACCGATCACTTTTTCTGAGAGCAGGGTTTTACTGGCATCTCCAACCATTGCTTCATTCAATTTCGCGAGGCCGGTTTGTTGCCATTCTTTTATGGAGAGTTCCTTAAAAGATTGTTCCAGCGAAGATGCCATTGTATTAAGCGATCCCGCGAGGCTTCCAAGGCTGTCATTCTGAGCATCGTTCACACGGATGTCGAAATTGCCGGCAGATATTTTTCCTGCAATAGTTTCAATGATACCGATGCGTTCCTGGATCTCTGCGTCCTTCGCCTGCAAAGCGTCTTGTAACCGATTTCTTTCAGCAATGTCTTTCCTTATTTTCAGGTAAAAAACTATGGTGATGATCAGCGCCAGCAGTGCTGCAGTTACGATCAGCACCGGTGTATAAACGGAAAATTGTTTCAGGCGGGCAGTTCTGGCTTCCAACGTGTTGGTGGCAACTGTTGTGATATTTTGGACAATAAGCCGAACACTGTCCATCAGCCGCTTACCTAAACGAAGGGCTTCCACATCGATCCCCATTACGCCGGCCTTACGGGCATCAATCAGATCCTGCAGGTGCAAAAATCTTTCGTCCGCTATTTCTTCCAGCAGTTGCAGGTTCTTCTGTTGGACTTCATTGCCGGCAGTTCGCGTGCGAAGGTCCTGGATGACCGCCTGAAATTTTGCGTGCGAATTGTTGTAGGGCTGCAAAAAGTTTTCATCGCTCGTCAGGAGATAACCGCGCTGGCCCGTTTCCGCATCACGCATAAAAGCCATCGATGCTTCTACTTCGCGGATCACCATATTGGTTTCATCTACGAGCCGGGCACTGGTGAGTAAACCGCGGATGCTGACAAAAGAAGCGACAGAACTGATGATAAGGATGAGCAGCGAAATACTAAATCCGATAAGGAGGCTGCGGTTTAATGATAATTTCATATTCGTTAAAAATAAAACGTGATCTATTGAACTGTGGGCAGTGCGAAATAAAATGAAGAGCCTTGTCCCTCCTGGCTTTCAACTCCAAACGTTGCCTTATGGCGGCGAAGTATTTCTGCACAGATATATAAGCCGATACCCAGGCCCTGGATATGCGGAAGTGTATCGGAGACGCGAAAAAATTTCCCAAAAATATGCTTGCAGTCTTCGGCTGAAATCCCGATGCCAAAATCTTTTACCGCAAAATATAATTCGCCGGAAGGATTTAATTCGCTGATGATATGTATTTCTTTTTGCCCGGGTGAGTATTTGATGGCATTTGAAACATAATTGATGATCACCTGTTCCAGGCGCACGGCATTCCCCATGATAACAGCTGGCGGGTTCCCTTTTCTCGTGATCTTGTAATCGGGATAAATTTGTTGCAGGATATCTACAGTCGTTTGCAGCAGTTCTTCAAAGTCTATTTCTTTCAGATCGAAATTCAGTTTTCCACCTTCGATGCGGGAAATATCCAGCAGATCATTGATGAGGTTGTCCAGTTTATTTACCTGCAGCAATGTTCTGTCTACATAAGACTTCGTCACCTGTTCCGGGGTGATGAGATTTTCCAGCAGCTGTACATAGGCTTTGATACTCGTTAGCGGCGTTTTTAATTCGTGGCTCGCGATCGTTAAAAATTCATCCTTCTTTTTGATTGCCTGCTTTTGTTCCTCGATATCAGTGAATGTACCTACCCATTTTACGATCACGTTATTTTCTTTTACCGGAATGCTGCGTAACAGGAAATGACGAAAGGCCTGCGTGTTTTGCTTACAGATGCGCACCTCCATTTCCAAAGGCTTATTGGTCATAAGCGCTTTCTTCCAAAAAAAATCGATCTCAGGATCATCGGGGTGTGTGGCTGGAAACAGGCTTGCTGAAGCCGAATATAGATGCCAGTTACGGTTCACAAAATCAATGGCTCCTTCCGGCGTTGCAGTAAAAGCAATTTGTGGTAACGCTTCTAAAATACCATCGAGCTGTCGCGCCTTTTCCTGGATTTGCTGTTGCGCCTGTTTTCGAAAACTGATCTCGGAGCGCAGCGTTTCCTGCATCGCAGTGAGTTCGCGATTCTGTTCGTACAGGCGCATAAATGTTTTCACCTTCAGCAACAAAATATCCGGATCGATTGGCTTTACTATATAATCGATCGCCCCCGAGGAATAACCACGTGTGATGAATTTTTTATCTGTGTTTACAGCGGATAAAAAGATGATCGGTGTATCGCGTGTACTGCTGTTGCCGGAAAGAATTTCTGCAACTTCAAACCCGTCAAGCCCGGGCATTTGAACATCGAGAATGATGAGGGCATATTTCGTTTTGAGTGTTTTTTTCAGGGCTTCTTCCCCGCTCAGCGCTGTGTCTGTAGGAAAGCCATGTAAATCAAGAATTGACTTTAACGAAAAAATATTTTCCGGCCTGTCGTCAACAAGTAAGATCATACGAAGGAATTAATAGCAGCTGTCCCGGAAAAATTCTGCCGGGCGTTAAAGGTACAAACTTAATAAAGTGTTGAACATGAATTTTCTGCCTGGCAGTAAATTAACTAACGGGCACAAAAAAAGGGGCGAACCCCTTTTTGTTTATATAAAAAAGATAAGCCTTACCAGGGATATTTATTGTCAGCAATCAGTTTATCAGCGATACGGCGTCGCGCATCTTTACTGTTAAACGGGGCGGCTTTAGTAAACCTTTTCAAACCCAATAACATCATGCGTTGTTCATCACCTTCGGCAAATGCGTTGATCGCATCTTTACCAGCCTTATTCACATGGTCCATGGCATCATTCAGGTAACAGCGCATCATATCTGTTTGTACGGCTGTTGCAGCTTCTCCTGCCGTATCGGTCATTTTTATAACGCGCAATAAAGCACTTTCGGCATGAAAAGCCTGGATCGCCATATCCGCGATATTCATCAGGATCTCCTGTTCGTTGCTCAGGTTCATCATGAGTTTTTGCACGGCTGCACCGGCAGTCATCAGGATGGCTTTTTTGATATTAACGATCAGCTTTTTTTCTGCAGCAAACAAGCCTTCATCTTCCGCACCAAAATCAGGAATACTCATCAGTTCTTTTGACACAGCCATCGCGGGGCCCATCAGGTCGAGCTTTCCTTTCATCGCCCTTTTCAGCATCATATCTACGGTAAGCAGACGGTTGATCTCGTTTGTTCCTTCATAGATCCTGTTAATCCGGCTATCGCGATAAGCGCGGCTGATCATATATTCATCACTAAACCCGTTTCCGCCGTGTACCTGGACGCCTTCATCCACTACGAGATCCAATACTTCACTGCCATCCACTTTCAACATCGCACATTCGATGGCGAATTCTTCCGCAGCACCAAGCAAAGCTTCATTGAAAGGTTTGCCGGCAGCAGCCAGTTCTGTTTCTTTGTCATCCACCCATTTACTGGTGCGGTATAAAGCTGATTCGCTTACCCAAACACGGATCGCCATTTCAGCCAGTTTATGTTTGATCGCGCCAAAATTGGCGATCGCCGTTTTAAATTGTTCGCGGGTGGTAGCATACTGGATCGTTGTATCCAGCGCCATTTTCGCGCCGCCTAAAGCTGCCGCACATAATTTCAACCGGCCAATATTTAAAATATTAAAGGCGATGATATGCCCCTTTCCAATTTCGCCGAGCAGGTTTTCTACCGGCACTTTACAATCCTGGAAATACAACTGAACGGTAGAAGATCCTTTAATGCCCATCTTATGTTCTTCGGGCCCTTGTGTAAATCCTTCCATTCCGCGTTCGACAATAAACGCCGAAAACTTATCGCCATCGATTTTTGCGAAGACAGTATACACATCCGCAAAACCACCATTGGTGATCCAGCATTTTTGCCCGTTCAATAAATAATGTTTGCCATCAGCAGATAAGGTCGCTGTTGTTTTGGCTCCCAGTGCATCACTGCCGCTATTCGGTTCCGTCAGGCCATAAGCACCTTTCCATTCACCGCTAGCCAGCTTTGGAATATATTTTTCTTTTTGTGCATCTGTTCCGAAATAAAGGATGGGTAACGTACCGATGCCTGTATGAGCCGCAACTGCTACGCTGAAGGAAAATCCGCCACCCAGACCTTCATTGACAAGGGTGGAAGTGATAAAATCTTTTCCCAATCCACCCAGCTCTTCAGGGATTGAAGCGCCTAATAAGCCCTGTTCACCGGCTTTTTCCATCAGGGATGGCATCAGCCCGGGTTCCATTTTGTCAATCCGGTCGATGGCAGGTATGACTTCCGTGCCCAGGAACTGCAAACACATTTCCTTCACCATGCGTTGCTCTTCATTAAAATCTTCCGGCGTGTAGGTATCAAAAGCGTTGCTTTCTTTGATCAGCCATTCGCCGCCTTTCAGTTGATTGGCTGTGGAGGTAGTGGGATTCATTTTATAAAATTTAAATGATCTGGAAAATATCTATTTAAGGTTTTCGTACACCTGCTGTAATACTTCTTTTGCAATTTCAACCTGGCCGTTCGTTACACCCTCAAGGGCTTCGTTTAAAGTCTGGTTAGCGAGTTCCATCGTTAGTACCTGCAGCTCCTGGGCTTCTGCTGTAATGTAGATCCGGTTCATCCGACGGTCATCTTTACTGGCCACGCGTTTTACCAGCTTCAGTTTCTCCAGGTTATCCACCAGTCGGGTGATACTTGGTTTATCCCTGAAAGTGGCATCGCACAATTGCTGCTGGCTGATGCCGTCTTCTTTCCAGAGATGGTATAACACACTCCACTGCTCAATTGTAATTTCAATGCCTGCCAGCTTAAAATTCTTCTGCAGGCGACGCGAAATCGCTGTACTCGCTTTACCGGTTATGAAACTGTATAATTCGCTTTTCTTAAATTGGTTGTTTGGCATATAGTTGTTTATGCAACTACATAAAGATAATAATTATTTTCGTTCATTAAAATTTATTTTTGTTTCCTTCAACCGGCTGAAAAGGCGGATAAACAATTGAACGGTACAGCCATTTTCTGAAGCAGCAATATGACAGCACTCCTGCTTATTTCTTTTATTTTACTGATCATTTATAGCTTCCTGTTACTGTATTATCGAACCGGCTGGATCAGGTTGCCGCGTTATAAACCGGCATTAGATGCTGCAGAATCAGCGTTGCCTTTTATCTCTGTTATTATTCCGGCACGCAATGAAGAATTGCATTTACCACTATTGCTTAAGTCGCTGAGCAACCAATCCTACCCGCAAAATTTATTTGAAATCATTCTTGTAGATGATCATTCCACTGATAACACGGTAGCCTATGCAAGTTCATTTTCAAATGTAAAGATTCTTCATCTGAAAGATTTTGTTCCTGCAGGCGGGATCAATTCCTACAAGAAGAAAGCCATTGAAACCGGTATCAGCCAAAGCCGTGGCGAACTAATCGTTACAACGGACGCAGATTGTATTGCCGGTAACAACTGGTTGCAAACGATCGGCAATTTCTACCACAGATACCAGCCCGAACTGATTGTTATGCCGGTATCAATCAATTGCAGCAACCGCGCAATTGAGATCTTCCAGGCTTTGGATTTCATGACGTTGCAGGGAATTACCGGGGCTGCTGTTCAGTTGAAATTAAACAGTATGTGTAATGGCGCAAACATGGCTTACACCAAAAAAGCTTTCCATGAGGTAAATGGCTTCCAGGGAATTGACCTGATTGCCAGTGGTGACGACATGCTGCTCTTACATAAAATTGCAAAGAAAAATCCCGAAGGTATCGCCTTTATCAAATCGCCTGAAGTGATTATACAAACCGCCCCTGTAGAAACGATCAGGGAATTTTTCAACCAACGAATCCGCTGGGCGAGCAAGGCAGATAAATACCAGGATAACAAAATTCTCCCGGTTCTGTTATTAGTGTATTTGCTGAATTTGCTGCTGCTGATCATCCCCATAACGGCTATGTTTGGCCGCAGTGTTTTTAACGATAAAGCACAGATTGGCGTTTTGGGTTATTGGCTCCTGTTGTTGCTCTTAAAAACGCTGATCGAGTTATTTTTCCTTTATCCCGTCGCCGTATTTTTCAAAAAGCAACAATTATTGTGGTTATTTCCGCTGGCGCAGCCATTCCATATTATTTATACGGTTATTGCTGGTTGGTTGGGCAAATTTGGCCATTACCGCTGGAAAGGAAGAAATGTAAAATGATCCATGGTATTTCAACTAGTTGATGAACTGGTATTTCCGCATCCGTCTCTGGCAAATGAAGATGGGCTGCTCGCTATTGGTGCTGACCTCAGTGCGGAGCGATTGATCCTGGCATACGAGAATGGCATTTTTCCCTGGTATGACGAACCGCCGGTTCTTTGGTATGCCCCGCACGAACGTTGTGTCATTTTTCCTGATAAAGTGCATGTGAGCAAGAGCATGAATAAGCTGTTCAAGCGCCCTGCATTTGAGATTTATATGAACAGCGATTTTGCCGCGGTGATTAATGCATGCAGTACTGTTCTGCGCAAAGACCAACAGGGTACCTGGATCAATGAAGAAATGAAAGCTGCTTATATCCACCTGCATCATCTTGGCGTTGCCCAAAGCATCGAAGTTTGGGAAAGTGGCGCATTGATTGGCGGTATGTACGGGCTCGTGATCAATGGCGTGTTTTGTGGCGAAAGTATGTTCAGTAAAAAAAGCAACGCGTCAAAAGCGGCATTAATATGGTTATGTAAAAGCGGAAAATTCAGGCTGCTGGATTGCCAGGTGCCGAACGATCACCTATTAAGCCTTGGTGCCGAGATGATCCCGCAAGCCGAATACCTTCAACTCTTACAACAGAAATAATATGCGACAAAATCTTTCGCCAGACGTAACAATGATCGGCGCCGGAATTATGACGGCAACCCTTGCGGTCTTATTAAAAGAACTGGATCCATCCCTGCAAATTCATATATATGAGCGCTTACCCGAAGTGGCGGCTGAGAGTAGCGACGGGTGGAACAATGCCGGAACGGGACATTCAGCTTTCTGCGAATTAAATTATACACCCGAGAAAGAAGATGGGCATATTGATATCAGCAAAGCCATTAAAATTGCAGAATCGTTTGAAGAATCAAAACAATTCTGGGCCTGGCTGGTTCAGCGATATTTTGTAAAAGACCCGAATAATTTCATCAATAATGTTCCGCATGTAAGTTTTGTGTGGGGAGAAGAAAATGTTGCCTTCCTTAAAAAGCGCCATGCGGCCCTAACCGCAAATCCGTTGTTCGCCGGCATGGAATACAGCGAGGATGTGGATACATTGCAAAGCTGGATGCCATTGGTGATGGAAGGCCGGGATCCGGGAGAACGCGTAGCAGGTACAAGGATGGCATTAGGAACTGATGTGAATTTCGGAAACCTTACGCGGGCAATGATGCATCATCTGGATCGCCGCGATGGCGTGCAACTTTTTCTTGGACATGAGATCAGGGATATTGAACGCGCAGCAGACAATAGCTGGGAGATCACAGTGAAAGACCTGATCAGGAAAGAGAAGCGTATCATTCATTCCGGGTTTGTATTTATTGGTGCAGGCGGTGGTTCCCTGCCCTTGCTGGAGAAATCAAATATACCGGAGGCAGAAGGTTATGGGGGCTTCCCAATTAGCGGTCAATGGCTGCGATGCCTTAATGAAACCGTGATTGAAAAGCATCGCGCCAAAGTGTATGGCAAAGCATCTGTTGGTGCACCGCCCATGAGCGTGCCGCACCTGGATACAAGGGTTATCGACGGAAAAAAAGAATTATTGTTTGGCCCGTACGCCGGCTTTTCTACAAAGTTTTTAAAGAATGGTTCCTTCCTTGATCTGCCACGGTCAATTGAATGGGATAATATTTTTCCGATGCTTTCAGCGGGCTGGCATAACCTGTCGCTTACAAAATATTTAGTGCAACAGGTTAGCCAGTCAATGGGCGACCGTATCGAAGCACTTAAAGAATATTTTCCCGAGGCGCAGGCCGAAGATTGGGAACTGGCGATCGCCGGCCAGCGTGTGCAGGTTATTAAAAAAGATAAGGAGGAAGGCGGCATTTTGGAATTCGGGACAGAAATTGTTGCTTCCGCTGATGGATCGATAGCCGCCTTGCTGGGTGCTTCACCTGGTGCGTCTACGGCTGTTTCCGCCATGCTGGATGTGATCGAAAAATGTTTCCCGGAAAAATTATCTTCAGCATCATGGCAGGCGAAATTGAAAGAATTACTGCCGTCTTATGGTCAATCGCTTAGCAATGATCCCGAACTTTGCGCCTCGGTGCGTGCGTATTCGGGAAGCATCCTGGGCCTCGAACATTATTGAATCAAATGAAGTTGTATTTTACAGCATGTCCACGCGATCTTTTTCATTTTCGGCCCAGGCATGGCAGCGCTTAAAAAAAAATAAGCTCGCGTTTGCCGGCCTGGTCATTATCATGCTTTCTTTTTTGGTCGCCTTATTTGGTTATTGGCTGGCTCCGGATAATAGCCCCAATGCAGATTTGCAAACAGTGGAGATACAGGCCAAAAAACCCGGGTTTACGCAGCAGTTTTTGATGATCCCGAATAATACCTATTCTTCTCAAAACTTTATCAGCACGTTGATTAATGGCAAGCGGCCGGCGTTTCAATACCTGCCGATCAAAGGCTACGATATTTCCGGTGATGTGCTTACGGTGAATAAATATGTAGATGAGGATACTTCTGTTCAGCAACGTTATTCTGTAAACAGCTTAACCAATAACCAACCCGGCAAGTTATCCTCGCTGATCATTACAAAAAAATACTGGCTGGGTACGGATGCATTTGGGCGTGATATACTAAGCCGCCTGCTCATTGGCACAAGGGTGAGCCTTGCCGTTGGATTGATTGCTGTACTCATCTCTTTAACGCTGGGCATTTTACTGGGTGCGCTGGCTGGCTACTATCGTGGCTGGATAGACGAAATGATCATGTGGCTGGTGAATGTTACCTGGAGTATCCCAACGCTGTTACTCGTATTTGCGATTACGATGGCGCTCGGCAAAGGCTTCTGGCAGATCTTTATTGGCGTTGGATTAACCCTTTGGGTAAGTGTGGCGAGGCTGGTGCGCGGGCAGGTGCTGGCCTTAAAAGAAATGGAATACGTGCAGGCGGCAAAAGCTTTAGGCTACCCGGATGGCAGGATCATCCTGCGCCATATTTTGCCGAATATTCTGGGTCCGTTGATGGTAATCGCTGCCGGAAATTTTGCTACGGCCATTATTGTAGAAGCAGGTCTGAGTTTTTTAGGGATCGGCGTTCAGCCGCCGCAACCAAGCTGGGGATTGATGATCAAAGAGAATTACAATTTTATCATCACCCACAATCCATTACTCGCCTTAATTCCTGGCTTCGCAATTATGCTGTTGGTCCTGGCTTTTAACCTGTTGGGAAATGGCTTGCGTGATGCGGTTGATGTGCGGTCAGCGGAATAACTATTCAGCCGGCGCTACCGGAACGTTCCGGATAAATCCTTCTTCGAGGGAAATGAAAGTTTCGGTGCGTTCAATGCCTTTTATCTTTTGCAATTCATCATGCAAGACATACCGGAGCTGGCTGATATCTTTACAAACGATCTCGATAAACATGCTGTAATTACCCGTGATATAATTGAGGCGGATGATCTCGGGAATTTTCATCAGGTCTTTAGCAACTGCATCATACAGAGAACTTTTTTCCAGGTAAATGCCCACGAATGCGGTAATATCATAACCCAGTAATTTGAGATCGACGCTCAGCCTTGTACCTTTCACGATATTAAACTCCTGCAGTTTTTTAATGCGCACGTGAATGGTTCCCCCGCTGACAAATAATTTTTTTCCTAACTCTGCATAAGATATTTCCGCATTTTCCATCATTGCATGAATGATCTGCAGATCAAGTTTGTCAAGATTCAATTTTGCCGCCATAGAGAAGCTAATTTTAGTTATGTTTCAATGTTATCAGCAAATATTTGAATAATTTCTATAATTACAAAATATTTGTTGAATTATTTTTAAGTAAACGTGCAAACCCTGTATCTTTGTGTTATCAAGCTGGTACAGATCAGCTGAATATTGTGGGGTGATGAAATTTTGGCAGACATACCCTCTTGTCTCGGGGGTGAGGATAACAGGACAAACGTAGCATAGAGCCGGTTCATTAGCAATAGTGAACCGACCGGGGTCGACCACCGAACTTTGTACTACAGCTAACTGCCTCGTGGAGGTTCGAGCCCTTCCCCTACAGCTTAAATAGACCGTTAATGTATTGGTGATCAATATGTTAACGGTTTTTTTGTGCCTCTAACGCACATCAGAGACTTACCTCTTGTTATTTTCGGGATAAGAATCGTAGGACTTTGTAACCAATAAATACCAGCCCGATTAGGCATATGACCGACCAAATAATTAGTGAGGGCTGAAGTGAAACAACGTCCATAAAGTAAGATGAGTACTGATTAATTATCCGTGAAAATAGTATAAGTTGGCTGAATTAGCCTTTCTTACGCAAGTAATTTTAGGCCCATGTTTCGTCAGTCACCGGTACTTCGGCATCATCCGGCATAATAAGTTGTTCAACAACAGAACCCTATATCGCTAAGTTTTATTAAACAACTCTTAGGCGGGTTTCGTACTTTTACTCCAGTAAAGGAGGATGATATGCAAAAAAAAGAGGTACTGGAAAAATTACACCGGCAAATGATCGCAGAAGTGCAGGACTACGCTATCATCCTGATGGATATTGATGGCACCATCCTGAGCTGGAATATTGGTGCAGAAAAAATTAAAGGCTATAAAGAAACTGAGATTTTAGGGCAGAATTTTCGCCTCTTCTATTTACCACAAGATCGGCAGGCGGGTTTGCCTGAACAGTTGATCGAGCATGCAAAAAAAGAAGGCCGTGCCCGCCATATCGGTCGCCGCCTCCGTAGAGACGGTTCTATATTTTGGGGGAGTATCCTGATCACCGCATTACATGATGACGACGGTGCTGTGATCGGCTTTACGAAGCTGACACGTGAACTTGGCCAAAATGAACTTTCCTAACGTCGGAACTAACTGTCCGGAAATTCTTGAGATGAAAAAACCCGGACAAGCCATTCAATCCGCCATTTCCTTGGTATATATGATCATTTTCTTCATCTGTGTTTTAACATTATGAAGCCGGTTTAAAAAAAATTGTTAACGAAATTTGCCAGACCATCTAATCTCTTCGAATGAAATTATCTCTGGTCGTTTTATCTGTTCTTACTTTCTCATACGTTTCCGCCCAGGACAACACGATTAAAAATTTACAATTCGAGTGGGCAACGCTCGGAAAAAAACTGGCAGCCGATACCAGCGTGAAGCGTTGGAAATTTGGCGGAAATTACCGGCTTACGCTCGGCCAGGGAAGCCTCAGTAACTGGGCCGGTGGCGGAGATGAATTTTCACTAAGCGTAAACTCTGCGCTTATCTTATTTGCAAAACACAAACACAATAAATTTACCTGGGATAATGCGATGGAACTTGGCCTCGGTTATATCAAAACCAGCAGCCTTGGTTCCCGCAAAAATGATGATAAGATCGATGTCATTTCCAAACACAATTATTCCCTTGCTCCTAAGCTGACCTTAACGACGCTCTTTAATTTCCGAACACAGTTCTTACATGGTTATAGTTATACAGATACAACCAAAACTGTTTCGTCCGGCTTCCTGTCGCCTGGTTATGTACTGTTAAGTGAAGGGCTGGATTATACGCCTTCGAAAAGATTTTCGATGTTTGTTTCGCCACTTACCTCCCGTTGGGTGATCGTAACAAACGACAGCCTGGCTGCTAAAGGTGCGTATGGTGTTGATACCGGCGCAAGCAGCATCAATCAACTGGGCGCATTTGCCACGCTGAATTACAACGCAGATTTTACGAAGAATTTTAATTACCGGATGCGCCTGGACTTGTTCAGCAACTACCGCAAAAATCCCTGGAACGTTGATATCTACATGACTAATATGCTGACTGTGAAAGTGTACAAATTATTTTCCTTCAACTGGTCGGTTGATATGGTATATGACGATGACACGCGCATCTTTGGAAAAGAAAAGAAATCCCCGGCATTGCAGCTCAAATCCATTGTTGGCGCAGGCTTGAATGTTCCCATATAATAATAAAGGCCCCCGATCTACCGGAGGCCTTTTACATGAGTTACATTATTTTATAAGCTCGACACGGAGAACTGCAAATCAGTTATCGTTATGTTGCTCGTGTTATTATTATTTCTTTTAACACCTATTTCGATATAATCACCTGTTACCATATCCACATCAGACTGCAAAGTAATTTGGAACCCCTGACCGTTGGCCATCGCGCCCAAACTTGAATTCGGAAAAGGAATTGAGGTGCCGTTTTTCGCGATACAAATACTGTAATCTGCAAGGGCAGCAGGAGATTTTCCACCGATCACCGCAAACACACGGATCGGCCATGGCCTTAAACCCGTATATGTAAGTTTGTTTCCAGCCAGTGTAAATCGTTTTGCGTTAACGAGCGTGGCGGTACCCGCAAGGGAATAATAAGTGCCATTCGCTGGCAGGTTTGTTACCGAAACATTATCATTCATATAAGCGGTTGCAAATGCACGGCTGTTGGTGATACCGGAGTTTTGCTGCATTTCCCAGGCCGGTGTATAAGAATCAAATCCTGACAATGGCGTAGTCACTCCGCGAATCATATTCGACGTCATACGACCGCGATTAAGCGTAGCTCCAACATTAAACTTTACCCCCGTTGCACCGGTATAAATAAAATGATTGTTTGAAATATCGATATCATCCACTGCCAATGCCGGCAGAAACTCAATGGCCGTGCCGGTGATACTACCGTAAAGATTAAATCCGGAAATAAACCTGCCCATTGTTCCGGTTACTTTTATGCCATCACTTACATCAAAATAATTTTGCAGGATCACCACCGCTCTGAAACCAGAAACCTGGCCAACGCCTGCTGATGCGGTGGTTTGTTTTACGTTATTCCCCGTAATGATATTGCAGGATCTCGTTCCCGTGTTATCAGAAAAGTCATACGCCTTTGTTGCCGCCGTAAGATTTACGACGAGCAACTTTTCCATATACACATGCATATTTGTGCTGCGCAGGATCGCACCGCTAACGGTTGACATTACGCCGTCACGAATGGGATTGGTTCCTTTTAATGCAGCACCATTCACATTGATATAATTGGGCGCAATATTTACAAGCCCCGAGAATGAATAGGTTTTTGTAGAATCCAATGTAATGCCGGCTGATACCGGTGCCGGCAGATCAGCCAGCGACCGCACGAGGATCACACTTGTATCTGCGTAAGCAACAGGGATCCAGCCCGAACCACGATAGATATCCAGGTTGTTCGTCGTGGTGTTATACACTTCCAACCCGTTAGGCGGTGTGGCAATGGCATTTCTTTCTGCCGAGCTCATCCTCGGAATCAGCATACCGGAAGTTGTAGAAGATACGTCCAGCATGGCTTTGGTATCAGGCAGCGCCCCGGTGGCATTTATGCCGATATTCTGTGCCTTGCTGTATTGCAGGAAAAAACTGCAACAAATAAAGAAAAGTAACACTGGTTTTTTCATGATGTAAGTATAAATAGGTAATGAATTATTCCGCAATTATCTTTTGAATGATGACAGCCTTATCGGGCATCGTTAGTTCCAGGTAATAAATGCCTGCAGCGATTTCATTGTCCAGGGAGATCACCGCCGTGGTATTTCCGCTGTTCACCTGCAAATTGTTCGTGTAAATAACCTGGCCGCTGCTGCCCGTTAATTTTGCTGAGTATTTTCCGCCGGCCGCATTGCTGAATTTCAAATGAATGCTTCGCCCTTTTACCGGGTTTGGAAAAATGCTTACAAGATCCCCGCCGCCCGAATTAATCGTAACCCGGACAATTTTGCTGTATTGTTTTTCGCCATTCGCGCCTGTTGAAATAACGCGATAGTAATGTTCACCTGCTGGTGCATTCAGATCTGTAAAACTATAATTACCGGAACCGCCATTAGAACCGTGCGCTGCAATTGTGGCCAACTTTGTAAATGACTGCCCGTCCGCCGACGCTTCTAATGTGTAACCAGAAATATTGATTTCGTTTCCGGTAACCCAACTAACGACAATATCCTTTTGCTGCTGAACCGCGCTAATGGAACTAAAGGTCACAGGAACAACAACAGGCGCCTCAAACACAATACTGAAACGGTCTATGGCATAAGAAGCAGGATCTGCATTCACTGAAAAAGCAACCAGATTTGAGTTGCTCATATCCAGCAGCCTGTTATTATTTACCGCTGCATATTTATCTTTTAAAACGGCAATGCCTGCAGAACTCAGATTAGACAATTGCAGATCGAGAAAATATTGTTGCTGTTTCAGCTGATAGGTATTTAACCGGATCGTATCCGTTTTGCCAATAAAATTTCTTCTTTCGATGGACATTCGTTGCCCGTCACGCATGATAGAAATATTCTCCCCGATGTTGTTCATCTTTATGGCATCATCCACATCAATTGCATTGTTGTTTCCCCTGTCGTATGTAGCGAGTATGCCGTCCAGTAAGGACAAGCTGGAATCGGTATTCATTTGTTGCAGGTTAATGCGCACGCGCTGATCAGCGATCATTTCGCGGCCAAACCAACCATCACTGCCGCCATTGTTTTTATCCGCTTCTTTAAAGGTGATCGTTCCCGGGTTTGTGTTATCGGCAGATACAACCAAAAACGCTTCGCCACTGGGAATATAGCGGCTCACGGGGCTGACGGATGAAGTGGCATCATAGGCGCCGAGCCCGTTGTTCCAGATAAGTGTTACATATCCCCCAACACCATAAGCGCCGGCTAATTTCGGATCCCAGATATACACTTTATCGGCAACGTTGCTACGGGTTAAGGCGTGAAAATCTATTGGGGCCGGATATGGATTTCCAACAACTGTATATTTTGTTGGGTTTACCGCTACTACTGTATTTCCTGTATTTAATTTGCCGCGCATACGTAACGTACTGACCGTTGCAGGCGAAGCTGTTCCCTGCGCAAGATTGATCGAGCGGTCACCACGCACGAATAGAAAATATCCGTTATAATTTGTAACCGGAAGGTTTGTAGAAGATACGCCCACAACCGCATCTGTACTGTTGTTATATATTTTTATTGATGGATTGTTTGCGGCATTTTGATCAAAGCCATTTGCCAGCGTACCACCTGTAATATGAGTACCAAAACCAGGATAAAGATTTGCATTTGAAGAGGCTGTTGTCAGCCCTTCCTGCCAGGCCTGGCTAATTGTTGGAGATCCGGCCGTTTGCATTGGAGCGCTTAATAAACGCCATGCACGACGCGCAGGTACAAAACGTTCCACCATAATATTTCCAACAACATTTGATAAAGGAACACCGGCGCCATTCACCGGCACGTTTGCCAGAATAGCGGTTCGCGTAGCAGATGATTTTAAGGTAAGATTATTGGCAGTGTACAGATGCCCGGCAAGAATATGAAGTGAATCGAGAACATCTACATTCGATTTCATCGCCAGGCCAAAGGTGCTGTTGTTCGTGATAAGATTATAGAAAGTCGTTTTACTACTACCGGAGATAAAACTGATGGTTGTATCACTGTTGCCCGAGAACCTCACGGTGCTTTGTGCTGCTGTAAATGTGCCGCTATTTTTTAGCGCTGCATTATTAATGACAAGAGAAGGACGGCCGTTAGCGACCATATAGGCCCCGGCGGAAATAACAACTTCCTGTGCCTGGATCTGAACCGTAAAAAAAATAGCCATACTGAAGCATAACGCTGCCTTTGAGACAATCGCCGCGTTATAATCCCGAAGCCGGGATGATCGTAAAGTTAGGTGCATAGGTAAGCCTGGTTTTTCTGGACTATCAAAGTAACTACATCTTAAAAAAATCATCTATAGAAGAAGTCGCCAATTTTTATCATAATTCTTCTACAACGGCACGCAGGAATGCCGGGAAAACGAACAATAATTTATCTTCGCCGCAATGGCACAAAAAAAATTGCTCCGGTTCGCACAGATAAAAGAATTTGCTAATGTGCTCGAATACCCGCAATCAATGAATGGGCAATGGAATGCTTTTTTTAAGAATGAGCATCCACTGGTTTTGGAACTGGCTTGCGGGCGTGGAGAATATACCATCGGGCTCTCGGAAATGCACCCTGAGCAAAATCATATCGGCGTCGACATTAAGGGAAACCGGATGTACCTCGGCGCCAAAAAAGCGCTGGATCGCGGTTTGACAAATGCCGCATTTCTCCGTACCCAGATCGAAATGCTTCCCCAATATTTTGACGAAGCGGAAGTGGATGCCATCTGGATCACTTTCCCCGATCCGCAATTACGTACGTCAAAGGCTAAAAAACGTTTGACACATCCACGTTTCCTGAGGCTCTATCAACAGGTCTTGAAAAAGTCGGGGATCGTACATTTAAAAACTGATTCGCCTGACTTATACCGCTTCACGAAAACCGTTTCGGAAATGTATGGCCTGCCTATCCACGCTGATTGCGATGATGTTTATAAAAAAAGCAGCCTGCCGGAACTAAAGATCCGTACGCATTATGAAGGGCTTGATATCGCCAGGAGCAATACGATCTATTCCCTTAGTTTTCAATTGCCCGCAGTTATACCTGACCTGGATGATCAATTACAGGAAATCCTGAAGCAAAGGGAAAATCAAACTCCCGATCATGGATAAACTGGTAGAAGGTGAGGACTATTACTTCAATACAGCAGGTTATATTGTGCTGACTGAAAGTTTCCATTTGAAAAAAGGAGCCTGCTGTGGAAATGGCTGCCTGCATTGCCCTTATAATTATGAACGCGTATCAGAACCCAGGCGGACTGAATTACTGGCCCGGAAAAATACAGACGATAACGCCTAAAAAATAATTGACGTATCTTTTAACCAACATGAAAACAGGCAAAGCATCGGTTGAACCAGTCGGAGAAAAAAAATACAGTTTCTTTGAAGATGTTTACGCAGTTGTACGCCAGGTGCCCCGTGGTAAAGTAACGTCCTATGGCGCCATTGCGAGTTACCTCGGCACTAAATTATCTGCGAGAATGGTTGGCTGGGCCATGAACGGCGCGCACCAGATCAAGCCGAAAGTTCCGGCGCACCGCGTGGTAAACAGGAATGGCATGTTATCCGGAAGAGGCCATTTTGAAACGCCGACCAGGATGGAAGAATTATTAATTAAAGAAGGCACGCCGGTGGAAAATAATACTGTAGTTGGTTTTAAAGAAAAGTTTTGGGATCCTGCTGTTGCATTATCCCTTTAGAAAATAAAAATTATGTCCGACAAAAATATCGAAGGCAAAGTTACTTTTATCAACCATGAAAAAAAGTATGCCATCATTGAATACCTGCAAAATAACAAGAAGAAAACAGTGAACGGCAGTATTGATGAAAAGGTTCAAAAGGCACTGCGTCAAAAAAACCTTATTAAGAAAACGCATCATTTTCTTGTTGGCGATGTGGTAAGTTTCCAGATTAAAATTTCCGAACGTGGTGAAAGAATGATCGCGACCAATATTGAATTTTTGTACAACAACGCGTTGGATGTTTTGATCAACAGATCGTTTACAACAAATCGCTTTATTGGTTATCTTAAAATTGTTGATGATAAATATTTTGTGAAGGAGATCGATAGTTACCTGTTTTTCCCGGTGCCCTTTTCGCCCTGGCAGATCTTGCCTACAGAAACAGAATTAAACGAGCAGGTTGATTTTGCCCTGGAAAATATCGAGAAGAAAGAAAAGATCGTTGCCTCCTTGTTCAATAATAATTATATCCCGGAATTTCACACCGCAGTAAAATTGTTTAAAGCCAAAACTATTGTAGCGGCCACAGTAACGAACATCACTGCTCACGGCATTTACCTCGATGTGGTCAGCGACAAAATAAAAGCGAAGATCCCTGTCTCGACAAAAGATGGCCATGAAGCATTAGCCGCCTCGCTGAAAATTGGTGATGCGTTAGACGTGCTGATCACACATTTATCAAAAAGTAAGATCGTTGTAACGCCTGCAAGTGAGCCTGAAACTCAACCGTAATATGGCTCGATCATCAGGTATACCAGTACGCCACTCACAGCCACATAAAACCAAACAGGCCAGGTGATGCGTGTCAGCCTTTTATGTTTCTCATATTCTCCTGTTAATGCGCGGTAAGCTGTGAAGAGAATAAAGGGCAGGATGATCGCCGCCAATGGAATATGTGTAAGCAACAATACATAATATACAATCCGGATACTACCAGCCTGTAATTTTTCATCAATCGTTAAGATGCCATCATGGTTGAGGTCGCCGAATTTCGTTTCACTCGTTAACAAATGATGCGCGATATAGCTCAGCAGGAAAAGCACTGAGAGCGCCATCGCCGTGAGCATTATTTTTTTATGCAAGCCATAATTATTTCTTTTCACCGTCATCAATCCGGCCAGTAACAATACCGCCACGATTGAATTGATGATCGCATTTATCATCGCAAATACATGTACATTGAATGGCAGGTTCACTTCCACCTTGATTCTGCTCAACGCGGTTACCGCAGCAAAAACGATGGCAGAAACAATAAAGATAATGATGCGCGCCCTGCGGTCATTTTTCTGTAAACTAGGTGCAAGCATATGCTGATTTTAATAATTTTTATTGCGTTTAATGACGGCTGTCATAATAATCACGAAGCCGATCCCGATAAAGATGATCGGTAAAATCGGAATAAAACTCCGGAGGATAGAGGGTGTTTTACGATCACGTTCTAACATCAAAGTTGGGATATCGCGTACCAATTGTTCCTGTTTGGTGGTATCAAATCCGTTATACCAGCCGCGCACGATCCTGTTGGAATCCAGCAGGAAAAAGTTTTCCGTATGAATGAACGCCGTGTCCACATTCGTGTCGGCAATACTTGCCTTCACTTCGTTGATCGCGAAATCGTAGATCTCTTTTTTGTTGCCGGTCACAAACCACCAGGTATCATGGTTTACATTAAACCTATCGGCAAATTTTCTTAGCTGAGGAACGCTATCATGTTCGGGATCGATACTGATGGAAAGAAATTGAACAATGCTGTCATTTTTAATAAACGAATCCTGCAGGCGCTTCATTGATTTGGTCATGCCCGGACAAATACTCGGGCAGCGACTAAAGAAAAAATCGAGTACGATGATCTTTCCATGCAAATCATCCAGCGAAACCTGCTGGCCCAGTTGATTGGTGAACCGGATATTCTTCACTTTATGCCAGGTTGTATCAGGAATTATTTTTCCGCGTCTCTCAGTTGTGCCAACACTATCATAGAAGTAATGTTTAGGTACATGCACGGCATCTTTACTATAATATTTTACGATCCAATAACCTGCAAGAGGCAGCATGATCGCCAGTAAAAGAGAAAGGAACGCAGTCTTCTTCAAAATATAAAATTATTTGCCTGCTTAAATGCGGGGCAAAGTTCGACAATAATGCCGAGGAATTTGTTTTAATCCTGTCAAATAATCCTACATCCGATATAAAAAAAGCCACCGGTAAAACGGTGGCTTATATAATGATTTGTTGATCTTAATCTTTTTGACCTGGTTCCTTTGCTGCAGGAACAACCTGTTGCTCATGGGTATCAGGCTTGCTTCCTGCGTTTGTGTTACGCAGGTTTTTCCAGCTATCGCCATCCCAAAGGAATGCGATAATAAACCATACAAACAAAGCTAAAGGAACAACGATCGTCATGATCATATTCCTCACTTCATCACCAAGGTGCATAAAAACAGACACGATGTAGTAGGCTTTCAACAGGGTTAATACGCCGATCACAATTTTCGTTGCGAGGATAGATGTATGAGAAAGGTCGGGGTGTTTCGCATAAAGAAAATAACCCAGCGCCAGTTCGATCAATGTTAGGAAAGACAATACCCAAAATATTTTCCAGATGCGTTTTGTACCGCCTGAATGTTCTGCTGGGAAACTGATCTCTGAATTCGTATGTGTTGACATAATAGTTTGTTTTTAAAAGAAAGCTAAGAATGCGGATTTAGATTAGATAGAAACAAAGGAATACGAATACCCAAACTAAATCTACAAAGTGCCAGTAAAGACCTGCCTTTTCGATCATTTCGTAATGGCCGCGCTGCTCAAAATGGCCGATTTTTGTTTTGATGTACATGATACAATTGATCACCACGCCACTGAATACGTGGAAGCCATGGAAACCTGTGATGCCGAAGAAATATCCGCCAAACGCAATCGGTCCTGAATGGGTAGCGTGTAAACCTGATGCTGAGATCTGGTTGACCAGGTCGGCATTTGATAAGGCTTCATAATTCGTATGAGTTGCAGCTTCTGCACCATGATGCAGGCTGGCAGCGATTTTAACCAGTTGATCGTGCGGTGTTTTTTGTAAAGCTGCGAGCATTTCAGCATTGGCAAGATCATGCCCCCATGGATTTGCTTTCACGGTTGTTGGGATCGCATCCAATGTGCCGTTTGATAACAAAGCAACATGTTCTCCTGTCAACAGATGCGTCCACTCCCATGCCTGGCAGCTTAAGAAAGCGATACCACCGATGATCGTGAGTAACATATATTTTTCAACGCCTTTACGGTTCATGTTATGCCCTTCGTGTACTGCGAGTACCATCGTCACCGAACTGAAGATGAGGATAAAGGTCATCAAACTTACGAATGCGAGGGGCAGGTTGGCGTGGCCGGCAAACGGGAATGAATTAAATACGTGGTTCGGATCGGCCCAGTTATTTACACTAAAGCGGATGGTACCATAACTGATCAGGAATGCGCCGAAAGTAAAAGCATCACTCATCAGGAAATACCACATCATCACTTTACCATAACTGGAATTGAATGGGCTTCTTCCCCCGTTCCACCATTTTGTTCCTGCCGGAATTGCTGTTGTTGACATAAACGTTAAATTCTAATATCTAAAGATTTTTTTCTTTCTTCCCGGTTACCTGATCATCAGTAAAAAGATCAGCAGGTATAGCCAGAGAATATCTACAAAATGCCAGTAGGTGCTTATCAATTCTACCGGTACTGAACTATAATTCCGCATTTTTACATTCAAAGCCTTAAGTGCCATCACGATCAGTGTAATTACTCCCCCGATCACGTGCGCCGCATGAATACCAACGATCACATATAAAAACGAATAGGAAACATTCGCCTGTAACGTGATTCCGTTATCCCAAAGCTGTTTAAAGCCCATCACCTGCAGGAAAATGAAAACGATCCCCAGTACAAGTGTTGCCAGCATCATTCCGCGGTAGCGACTCATCAGTCTTCCCCTAAATGCTTTCAATGCGAGCCACATGGTTACGCTGCTGGCAATGATTACCGCTGTGCTATACCAAAATGCCAATGGCAAATCAAAACTTACCCAGTTGGCCTGGTTTCGCTTAACGATATAGGCACTTGTAAGTCCGGCAAACATCATCAGGATACTTCCAATCCCCACCCATAAAGTAAATTTATGCGGGTGTATTTTATTTCTTTTTTCTAACGCCACAACATTCATCGTTATTCATTTATCAGGCTTTCGCAAGCCCGGAATTTTATACCCTTACCTTGTCAGCATATAAGCTTAAAAAAACGATCATCAGGTAAAAATAAGAGCTGAACATCACCTTTCTCGCTGCTGCAATATCCATCCTGATGAACAACAACACACTTACATACACCATAAACAGGTTACACGCCAACAAGATCCACATACTTACGATGCCACTGATATGATACATATAAGGCAACATTCCGATCGGGATCATCATTGCACTGTACATGATCGCCTGCAACGCGGTGAATTTCGTCGGACCTTTATCGCTGGGCAATAATTTAAATCCTGCCGCGCTATAGTCTTTATGCGCCACCCAGGCAATCGCCCAAAAATGCGGGAACTGCCAAAGGAACTGTATCGCAAATAAGATCCAGCCGCCCGTCCAGTTGTTTTCGCTTGCATCGCTAAAACTGGCCACCCAGCCGATCAGGCAGGGAAGCGCTCCGGGAATCGCACCCACCAACACTGCGATGGAATTCACTTTTTTAAGGGGTGTATAAACGAACCCGTATAAAAGTAAACTTGCAGCACTGATCAACGCGGCCTCGATACTGAACGTGTGCATGATGTAACATCCCAACAAGCCTGCGATAAGCACAAATGCCCAACCTTCGGTAACACTCATTCGTCCGCTTGCGATTGGCCTGCCGGCCGTACGCTTCATCATGGCATCCGTGTCTTTTTCCAGGATCTGGTTGATCGCATTTGCCGAACCGGTTACCAGCATTCCACCGGTAAAAAGTAAAAGAACTTGTAGTAAGTCGAACCGAATATTTGGTGCCAGCAGGTAACTTACTACGGTACTGAACACTACCATAAAACTCAGCGTGAATTTGATCAACAAAAAGTAATCCTTCACTTTACTGGCCAATGCAAACGATGTTGAATTGGATATGGTATTGTTCTCCTGCATGGTGTTCATTTGCAAATTCGCTTTGGCAAAAGAGCAAATTTAAAGTCGTTATCTTATCAATGTCCTGCGGGAAACTTTCCTCCCGGAAGCCACGTATTCTAGTGTTTACTTTCGTCTGCGCCAACCGGAACATCCTGGGGAATAAAATCTTTGCCGTCTTTTGAATAGTCGTAAGCCCAGCGGTGAACTTCAGGAATTTCTCCCGGCCAGTTACCGTGACCCGGACGAATTGGTGTTGTCCATTCCAGTGTATTGGCGTTCCATGGATTCAATGTTGTTACTTTTCTTCCTTTCCAGATGCTGTAGAAAAAATTAATTACAAACAGCAACTGAGCTGCGAAAACGATCATCGCTACAACGCTGATAAATTCGTTCAGTCCCCCAAACATTTTGAATGACTCCCAGTTGGAATAATCGTAGTAACGACGTGGCATACCAGCCAACCCTTCGTAGTGCATTGGCCAGAAGATAAGGTAAGCCCCGATAATCGTTACCCAAAAGTGAATATAGGAGAGCGTATTGTTCATATATGTTCCAAACATTTTTGGATACCAGTGATAGATACCGGCGAACATCCCGAAGAACGAAGCCACACCCATTACAATATGGAAATGCGCAATAACAAAATACGTATCATGCAAGTGAATATCCAGTGCAGAGTTACCCAGGAAAATACCCGTTAAACCACCACTGATAAATAAACTAACAAACCCGATCGCGAACATCATACCCGGTGTGAAACGGATATTGCCACGCCATAATGTGGTGAGCCAGTTAAACACTTTGATGGCTGATGGAACCGCGATCAACAGGGTTAACAATACGAATATTGAACCGAGGAATGGATTCATCCCCGTCACAAACATATGATGCGCCCAAACAAGGAATGCGAGAATAGTAATCGCAAACAATGAAGCCACCATTGCCATGTAACCGAAAATTGGTTTACGGCTGTTTACCGACAGGATCTCTGATGCCATACCCATGGCTGGTAATAAAATGATATATACTTCGGGGTGACCCAGGAACCAGAACAAATGCTGGAACAGGATCGCACTACCACCTTCGTTTGGTAAAATTTTGCCTGCAACAACGATATCGCTGAGGAAGAAACTGGTGCCGAGGTTACGATCGAATAATAATAAAATCGCACCTGACAACAACACAGGGAATGATAATACACCAAGTACAGCTGTAAAGAACAAAGCCCAGATCGTCAACGGCATTCTGGTCATGCTCATACCTTTTGTTCGCATGTTCAGGATCGTGGTGATATAGTTAAGGCCACCTAATAATGAAGAAACAATAAACATCGCCATACTCACTAACCAAAGGTCCATCCCAATCTTACTACCGATCGATGCATCGCCAAGCGCACTTAACGGTGGATAGATCGTCCAGCCACCACTTGCAGGTCCGGTTTGAACGAACAAAGAAGACATCATGATAACCGAAGCAATGAAGAAAAACCAGTAGCTCAGCATATTTAATAATGGAGATGCCATATCCCTTGCTCCAATTTGCAAAGGAATTAAGAAGTTCGCGAATGTTCCGCTTAAACCGGCAGTCAGTACAAAGAATACCAATACGGTTCCGTGCATCGTAACCAGTGCATAATAAAATTCGGGCTGAAGCTTTCCACCTTTAGCCCAATGGCCGAGGAAATCTTCGAGGAATGGGAAAGTCGCTTCCGGATAACCTAATTGCAAACGAAAGATCACCGAAAACAAGCCACCGATAATTGCCCATATGATACCCGTAACCAAAAATTGCTTGGCGATGGTTTTATGGTCCATGCTAAACACGTATTTGGAAATAAATGACTGATGATGGTGGTCGTGGTGTACGTCATGGCCGGCGTGATGTGTACCTGCTTCATGTAAAGTGACTGCGCTGCTCATAATCTATATTTTTTTCTAACCCGGTTAATTATTTTTTAATAGGCATAACTGCTGCTACAGTTTTGTCTGCCATTTTGCTGCTGTCAGCAGCCTGGTTTTGTTTGGTTGGATCTCTGTCAGGGTATATGGTAAAATACTCCGGCTTCTGTGCATCCAGCCATTTTTTATAATCTGCTTCTGTATCTACAACGATCGTTCCGCGCATAGAGAAATGGCCTTTACCACACATCTGATCGCAGCTGATTTCGTAAACAAAATTTGCATTTCCGGTGCGTTCTTTCATTTGTGCTGTTGTGTATTTCGGCGTGAACCACAGTGTTGTCGGGATTCCCGGCACAGCATCCATTTTTAAACGGAAATGCGGAAGACCTACGTCATGAATAACGTCCTGTGAATTGATCACCAGTTTTACCGGGCGGCCAACAGGAATATGCATGTCTGAACTAATCCTTAAATCATCATGGCTTGTCGGATCTTCAAAATCTACACCCAGTGAGTTTCCAGAAGGTGTGTTGTATAGCTTATAATCTTTTCTACCTAAAACGCCGTCTTTACCCGGGTAACGCATTTCCCAACCAAACTGGTGACCGGTGATCTCCACAACCACTGAATCCTTTGGCGCATCGCCAGTGATCAGGAACCAATGCTTTAAACCGAATACCACCAATACTGTGAGTACGATCGCGGGGATAGTTGTCCAGATCAACTCAAGTTTCGTATTATGAGGAAAATAAAATGCCTTGCGTTTATCTGTTTCCTGGTATTTAAATGCAAACCAGAATAATAATATTTGTGTTACTACGAAAATGAAACCTGTTACAGCAATCGTGATGTATAGCATATTGTCAATCTGAACACCTTCAACAGAGGCAGACCCCTGCGTAAACAATGTCTTTCCGTAATACAGGTGATTACAATACCATACGCCGATCATGCCGAGCACCAGCACCGTGATCATCATAAAACCATTGATCCGGTTGTTTTGCTTGCGCGTTTTTTCCTCTCCTTTCAGTACACTTACATACTCACTTGCTTTCGCGATCTGGAAGATCACGACGAAGATCATTATTACAATGGCTACCAGAAAAAGCTCCTTCATTTTATAAATTTTTGCGTGCCTGCCGTATTCTTAAGATCCCAGGCTTATTATAGTGTCCCCGCTATCGGGATAATTTATTAATTGGTTTGCGGAAGCATGCTCCCTTCATTTTATGTATGATGGATCATACTTTCTTTTAGGAAAGGATGATTTTTTGCCAGCAAAGAATGTTTGCTGAAATACCTTCCCACACCCCACATGATCAGCCCGATAAACAATGCAGCGATACCAAATTCGAAAGGCATCAGTTGCGCATGCTCATGCAATGTGCCGGGCATAACCATTTGATAAAGATCGATCCAGTGACCGAAAATGATCAGCACCGCAGTAAATGTTACGATTGTCCAGCTCCTTTTCGTGCTTTTCTTCATCAGGATTAATAACGGGCAGGCAAAGTTTACGATCAGGTTAAAGAAAAATATTCCCCTGTATGGTCCGCTCTGACGCGCTGTTCCGATACGGTCAACAAAATATCTTGTTTCTTCCGGCTGGTTACTATACCAGATCAACATGTATTGAGAAAACCAGAGGTATGTCCAGAAAATAGAAAAGGCAAACATAAATTTACCAACGTCATGTAAATGCTCGTCCGTAACATATTCCAGTTGTCCGCGGTTTTTCAGGTAGATAACGAAAATGGCCATCAGTGATAAACCCGAAACGAACGTACTCGCAAAGGTATACCAGCTATACATCGTGCTGTACCAATGGGCATCGATGCTCATCAACCATAACCATGGAACTGTTGATGCAACTGTAAGTCCGAAGAAAACGGTATAGAGAGAAGCCCAAACGGTGTTTTTCCAGATCCATTTTCTGCCGGTTTCGTAATCCATTGTTCCGTTCTTATCCGTTTCGAGGCTCATACTGCGCATCTTGCGACCGAGCAACGACCATAATAAAATTGAAATGAATGACCAGATGGTAAAAAATACCGGGTTTAAAAAACCTTTTTTGCCATTTAAGATCTTGTCTGCAGCCACTGCATCTTTATCTAACCAATGATAGATATCGGTGCGGCCGCCCCAAACGATGGCCATTAAAATGATAAATGTGATGATACCAAGAATTGGAACCACGCTGGAAATTGCTTCCGGAACACGGCGCATTGCCACCTGCCATCCGCCCATGGCCATTGTAGTAACGCAGATGAAGAACATACAGGCATTCACCGTAAGCAGCCAATACACGCTGTTTTGTAATAATACTGCCCAGAACCTTGTGCTGTCTACATGCTCACCATGACCGGCATGTTCAAAAGGATGGAACATGATAAAGCCGTACAGCAAGGCAATGACACCGGCTATGATCAGGCCCAACGTCCACTTTTTATAACTTCCCGGTAATTCAAATTGATGGTTCATCTAAAAAACTATTTTGTGTGAATGCTTTTTTATTATGGTTTTTTTGCGGTCGAATCTGCTGCCGCAGGTGCTGTTGTACCTGCTGCTTTCGGTTGCAAAGTGCGTACATATTTCACGATCATCCAGCGTTGTTCCCTGGTTAACTGTGATGCATAACTACCCATGTTGTTTTTACCGTAAGTGATCGAATGAAACATCGTTCCATCGGCCATTGCGGTATATGCGGGTAAAGTCAGGTTTGCCACACCGCCAATTTTACCTGATGTTGCCAAGGGACCGTTCGCTGCACCTTTTTCACCATGACAAATCGCGCAATTGATATTAAATAAACGGCCTGCTTCTGTAAGGTCTTTCGCATTGATACTATCCAATGGATTTTTAACCGTCGCACTCATTTTGTAGCCGGTGCTGTCATTAGGTAATGTGTACGGAAAAAATTCGCCCCTTTTAATTGTTCCGGCAGCAGGCATACTGTTGTAAAATATTTTGTTGCCGCCTTTATCATTCATATCCATGGTAAATTTCATGGAATCGTGCTGGGCATAAGATTCGTAGGCGCGGCTATAGGCCATATCCGGCATATAGATCTTACCCGGACTTCTGTGTCCGTCGCAGCTGCTCGCTATTGCAACGACAGCTGTAATGATGATTGCCGGTAAAAAAGTAGTTCGTTTCATTTATCAATTATCAACCTGCCTGCTGGCAGTGGGTTAAACAATTATCAATTAATACCCGATCTCGTCCCTGTATAATTTTTGTTCTTTATCATACCTTCCGATCCACCAGCCTGTTTCAGCCACCTGTACGTTCACCTCCTGGGCACCTGCATTTTGCAGGAAGCTCTGCACTTCTGCGTCGTTGGTCTTGTCGGTACATTCGATCGCCATCACAAACTGGTCATCAGTAGCGCGTGGATGAAAATGATGTTTTTTTACAAATGGCGCCAGGTTACACAGGTAACAAAAAGTAAGCACCATACCAACAGCGGAAAACAATACCGTTAACTCGAACGTAATTGGAATCCATGCCGGTAAAGCGAAATGTGGCTTACCGCCAATATTTAAAGGCCAGTCTTTTGTAAAAACCCAGCTCATAAATCCAAGTGCTGTGGTTGTTCCGCAAATCGCGTAGATAAAACCTGCCGTATGCAAACTTGTTTCACGGATACCCATAGCGTGATCTAAACCGTGGATCGGGAAAGGAGTGTATACGTCATGAATTTTATAGCCTGCCTTGCGTACATTCTTCACAGCGGGAAACAATACTGCTTCATCCGTGAAAGAGCCAACTACAAATTTTTTAATTCCAGCCATATTAATTCAAAATTTAAATTCAAAATGTTAGCCTAGTGCGCGTGTTCAACTTCTTCGATGTAGAATTTCTCTGCATCGGCTTTTTCGATATCGGTCATTTTCCGTTTGTAGCTTTCGCCCGTTGTTTTCAGGATCGATTTGATCTCGGCAACTGCGATCACAGGGAAATATTTCGCGAAAAGGAAGAAGCAGGTAAAGAATAAACCGAACGTACCAAGGTAGAAGCCGATCTCGTAAATACTCGGGCTGTAATAGGTACTCCAGCTGGATGGTAAGAAATCACGGTAAACAGATGTTACAATGATCACGAAACGCTCGTACCACATACCAATATTTACGATGATACTCATGAAGAAAGTAACAGTGATATTCCTTCTTAATTTACGGCTCCAGAACAGTTGCGGTGAAACCACGTTACAGAACATCATCAGCCAGTAACTCCAGCCATAAGGTGTAAACAGGTTTGCCCTGTTCTGGCTGAATGCATACCACTCGTAAGGATTTTGTCCGTACCACGCGATGAATAACTCTGTGAGGTAAGCACAACCAACAATACTACCGGTTAATACGATTACTTTATTCATCGCTTCAATATGACCCATGGTAATATAATCCTGCAGGTTCATTACTTTTCTAACCACGATCAACAGCGTTTGCACCATCGCAAAACCGGAGAAGATCGCACCCGCAACGAAGTACGGAGGAAAGATCGTTGTATGCCAGCCGGGGATAACAGATGTCGCAAAATCAAAAGATACAATCGTGTGTACAGAGAGTACCAACGGTGTACTCAAACCTGCAAGTACCAATGATAAAGACTCGTGGCGCTGCCAGTGTTTCGTACTTCCTGTCCAGCCAAACGATGCCACACCATACAATAATTTACGCAGTTTCGTTTTTGCCCTGTCTCTCACTGTTGCCAGATCAGGTAATAAACCGGAATACCAGAACAATAATGAAACGGTGAAATAAGTAGAGATTGCAAATACATCCCAAAGTAACGGTGAGTTAAAATTCACCCACAGCGGACCACGGGTATTCGGGTAAGGCATTACGAAAAAAGCCATCCATACACGGCCCATATGCCAGATCGGGAACTGCCCCGCACACATTACAGCGAAAATCGTCATGGCTTCTGCCGCCCTGTTCACACCTGTTCTCCAGCCCTGGCGGAACAATAATAAGATCGCAGAGATCAGCGTTCCAGCGTGACCAATACCCACCCACCAAACGAAGTTGGTAATATCCCAACCCCAACCGATGGTTTTATTTAAGTTCCACTGACCGATACCATAAGTTACCTCACGGTATACGCTATACACACCAAACAACAGCAGGCCAACACTGATCCAAAAACCAATGTACCAAAGCCGGCTCGGTTTCATCTCAATCGGGCTGATGATATCTTCCGTTACCTGGTGATAATCTTTATTACCATCTACCAGCGGTTCCCTTTGTTGCGATTCGTATTTCAGTAATGACATATCGTTATTTAACTTTTAGCTCAGCCGGCCCGGGGGCATCTTCGCTGAACATTTGTTTTTATTTTGTTCTTAGCATTTACCGTTATTCACAGTTGTGGCGTCGCACGCTCCTGCTTCAACAATGCATCAGCGATTAAGCCGGCATTTTCTCTTCATGTTTTACTGCGCCTTCATTTTCCTCTTCCGGTTTCTCATTCGTAATATGCCTGTCTGTATTTTTCACTTTGGCCAGGTAGCTCACGTTCGGTAATACGTGCAATTGCTCGAGCACATAAAAATTACGGTTGGCATCAGACCTTGCGATACTTACTTCACTTTCTTTATCATTCACATTACCAAAGCTGATGGCATGTGTTGGACAAGCCTGCATACAAGCTGTTTTTACATTACGCACTAACGTTGGATCCTGTTGTTTTTTAGCTTCCAGTTTACTGTCTTGCAAACGCTGAACACAGAAAGAACATTTTTCAATCACACCACGGCTACGAACAGTAACATCGGGGTTCAACACCATTCTTGTAAGGTCATCATTCATTTGGAACACCACTTCATCCAGATCCACACCGCGGATTGGTTCCTGGTTATTTCCAAAACTATCAGCGCCGGTAAAATCAAGCCAGTTAAAGCGGCGAACTTTATATGGACAGTTGTTCGCACAATATCTTGTACCGATACAGCGGTTATAAGTCATTTGATTTAAACCTTCACTGCTATGATTGGTTGCTGCAACCGGGCAAACGTTTTCGCAAGGTGCGTTATCGCAATGCTGGCACAACATCGGCTGGAATACTACATCCGGGTTGGTGCTGTCTCCTGTGAAATAACGATCGATCCTTAACCAATGCATCTCATGTGCGCGCTGAACCTGCATTTTACCTACAACACTTACGTTGTTTTCAGCAGTACAAGCCACCACACAGGCGCTACAACCTGTACAGGTATTCAGATCAATACTCATCCCCCATTTGATACCCGGCTTAACGTAGTCCGGATAGAGGGTACCATCTTTTACAAAATCTGTTTTCCCTTCCGGAACAAGCATGGCTCTTTCGTGCGTTGCTTCTTCTAAAAGTTCAGCAGGGTTTGCAATGAATTTTGCGAGACTGGTTTCATACACCACAGGACGTCCTTCTGTAAAGCCATGCACCTGCGTTTGTGCGATCGGGTAAGTAGTTCCTGTTTTTTCAACGTTCGCTGCATTGCTATATAATAATGACGTGCCGTCGAACGTAACCAAAGGATAAGCATTTCTGCCTGCGCCATAAGCCGCACGGCCGATACGATCCAGGTTAATATCTTTTTCAGCAGAAACACCCTGGCGTCCATAACCCAATGCCACAGCAACGGTGGAGGTATTTAAACCCGGGATGATCACTGCCGGCAGTTCAATGGAACGGCCATTAATTGTTATTTTTAAAACCGGTTTTTCCGGTGTTACTTCATAAGCATCTGCCTGGCGCTGGTTGTGCATCACATCGATACCCAACAATTCATTCGCAAGTTCAGGACTCACCATTGCGTAGTTATCCCAGGTCACTTTCGTGATCGGATCGGGTAATTCCTGCAACCATGGGTTGTTGGATTGGCTACCGTTACCAACAGAGATCTTTTGGTAAAGCACGACTTCATATTTGCCGGCTTTTGTTGCAGCAATTTTACCTGCCGCAGCAGCTACTGATCCACCATTGAAAGAACCGCCTCCAGCGATGGCCATAGCAGGTTCGATCACACCATCCTGTAACGCTTTGTCCCAGGTATCTGTACTTCCTAATTTGGAAGACCAATAAGATTTATAATAATTCTCGTACTCATCTCCTGAACCAATTCCTTTTGAAGGAACAACGGTTACTGCTGCGGCCGGAGATTTGGCCGTATCCGCAGTTGTTGTTGGATCAGACGCCAGTGGATTTCCACCCGTGGATTTTCCGCTCCATTTCAACAAGGACGTTTGAAAAGCACGTGTCTTGAATAACGGGTTGATGATCGGCTGAATCAGGCTGATAAACCCTGTCACCGGTTCCGCATCGCCCCAGCTTTCCAGCCAGTGGTGCGAAGGCAAAATATATTTACACAACTCCGTGGTTTCATCCATGGTTGCGTTAAAAGATACTGATAACGGCAGTTTCGCCAGCGCGTCTCCGAATTTTTTTCCATCAACGTAACTGTACACAGGATTGCAATCGTAGATCATTAATCCGCCAACCGCACCTGCCGCCATATCCGCAGCAAGTTTTACCATGTCTCCATCAATACCTTTACGCATGTTGTTGGTAGCCGACCAGTTGATGGTTGTGCCGTTTGCGCCAATTGCGTCGTTGATCGCGTTTACGATCAGCTGGATATTTACATCATTGCTTCCGCAAACCACCAGTGAAGATCCTTTAGTCGCTGACAGATGTGCTGCCGCTGCATCGATACCCTTTTGCAATGTTGCACTGAGCGCGGGTGCAGAAACGGCTCCACCTAATTTTGCCAGCAATGCCAATGCAACCGCACCGGTTTCTGAAGGCTTATGGGTATAACGGTCATCCGCATTGCTGCCGGTCATGCTCATCATACTTTCAAAATGAATATGACGGCTTAATTCCGGTTTGGCATTGGTGATCCTGCGATTGGTCGCATATTGCCTGCTGAATTCAACAGGTGATAACCAGGTACCAAGGAAATCGGCACCAAGACTTACAATCGTTTTTGCTTTGTCGAACTGGTAAGCAGGTAAAGCTCTTTTACCGTAAGTCAGTTCATTTGCCAGCAACATCCCACTGTAACTTACCGCGTCGTATTGTACGTGACGGCTACCAGGGTATTTTGCGAGGAATTCTGAAATAATTTGTAAAGTGGAAGGCGAATGAATGGTAGAAGTCAATAACACCAATGGTTTTCCCGCGATACCTGTAATAGCATCTGCGACCATTTTATCAAATACTTCAAAACTGCTGATCTCTTTAAAATCTGCGCCGCTTTTTTGTAAAGGGTGGCGTAAACGAGTTGGATCGTACAGATCAAGAACAGAAGCCTGTGCCTGGGCACTTGTTCCGCCTTTTGTTAAGGTAGAAAGTTCATTTCCCTCAATTTTGATCGGGCGGCCATCTCTTTGTTTTACTAAAACGCTGATCGCATCACCGCCATTCACATAAGTGGATGCGTAATAATTGGCAACACCAGGAATAACATTATCCGGACGGTTTAAGTAAGGAACCGCTTTACGAACGGGCATTTCACAACTTGCTGCCAACGCGGCTGCAGCTGTACTAAATCCGAGATACTTTAAAAAATCACGACGTGGTGTTTTGGTTTCGAGCAAACCTTTATCATCCAAATCTTCCAGCGGCAGCAACTCTTCCTGAAATTCTTTCTGCACCGCTTGCTGAAAACGTTCTGATTCAGTAAGATCTCCAAAATTTTGCCAGTACTTTTTATTACTCATAATATAACTGATGTGGTATTGTTATAAACTGCACGATCCCGGATCATGCACATTCTTTTATTCCGGACCTTTCTTCTTTGCGTTAATTGTTGCAAACCAGCCTTTGCTGATTCATTGATTGCTTAGTAGTGACATTTCTGGCACTCGGTGCCACCAATTTTTTCTACCGTAACGCTATCCAGTTTGTGATTTTTGATATCGTTATGGAACTTTTCGTAGATGCTGTAGAATTTGTTTCCTTCGCCGGTTTCTTTATTAAAGAAGTCGACCTTTGTTTCGCGGTGACAATTGATACACCAGCCCATGCTCAACTCTGCAAACTGGTATACTTCCGGCATTTCCTGGATATTTCCATGGCAGGTCTGGCATTGTTGCTTACCAACTTTAATATGCTGGCTATGGTTGAAATAAACGTGGTCAGGAAGGTTATGAATTTTAACCCATTCAATTGGCCTTGCGCCATCAGGGATACCGTCTTTGTTGTTATCCGGGTTGTATTGTTTGGTTTCAGGATTCCAGCCGGCATAAGAATATAATTTCTGGATCTCTGCTGTTCCGTTAACCGCAGATCCATCTTCTCTTGTGATCGGATCGCCTGCATATTCTTTAATCGCCATATGACAATTCATACAAACATTTACAGAAGGAATGCTCGCCTGCTTGCTGTCTTGCGCACCACCATGACAGTATAAACAACTGATCTGGTTTACTCCGGCATGCACTTTATGAGAATAGTAAATAGGTTGTTCAGGTTGATAATTTTTCTGGCGACCAAGGCCGATTGCGCCATTAATAGTTACATATCCACCCAAGGCAAATAACAACAGGATACCTGCCATGAGGTATGTTTTATTGCGGTAGAAAGGAACCGGTTCGCCACGCAATACCCCTTCTTTTTCGTCGGATAATTTGCGCAGGTTACTGTTCACCTGTAATAATATAAATGCTACAACCGCTAAAACCAATGTGAGGATACCAAATAATAAGGAATTGTCTGTTTCCGGTTCGGTGGAAGTGGAACCTGCAGGACCTTTCGTTTCAGGCACGTAAGTATCCACATATTTCATGATCGCATCAATCTCTTCTTTTTTCAGCTGCGGGAACGCCGTCATCACGGTTGGTTTCCATTTTGCAAACAATTCTTTTGCATGCGCATCAGTAGCGATCATCGCCGATGGATTCGCTACCCATTTGTAGATCCAGTCTGCACTTGGCACACGAGACGCCCAGCCCTGCAAAGCCGGACCTGTATAATCTTTATCCGGTTTATGACAATTGCTACAATTGGCCTGGAACAAGGCTTTCCCATCCTGGGCAAAAACATTATTACTGGTGGAAAGAAGTGCAACAAAAAGAAGGCTTGCAATAAAACTGTTGATGATTTTTCTATAGCGACTCATACATTATCGGGACTAATGTGGAAAATATCCGTATTCGTGTGCAAAAATAAGACACCATGGTGACAATGTATCAACAATTGTTAATTTTTTTTTTCCTTATCTGCACTGTATTTCAGGCTATTGTAGCGGGGTACATATTAACATTTGCAGCGGTATGTAAATCTGTTATTCACGAATAAAATGCATGGCATAATTGGCTTCAATTCACAAAGTTTTACCGCACATTTGCAACATGTTTCAAAAACTACAGCAAAAATGGAAGGTTAATGGCGGAAGACTGCTGCTGATCATTCTCACCTTTGCTTTGGGCGGCAGCCTCTGTGGCCTGGCAGGCAGAAAGTTGCTTGGACTGACTTCACTCGAAAAAAACTGGCTTTGGGTTGTTATATATATTGTACTGATCAGTGTTCTTTGGCCGGTCTGCGTTTTGTTAGTGAGCGTTCCCCTCGGACAGTTTCGTTTTTTTCGTAATTACATCGGCCGTTTGTTTGGCAGGATGGCCGGGAAAAAAGCCAGCGGTCAAAAAACGCACCTCGCCATTTTTGCCAGCGGTGCCGGAAGCAATGCCCGAAGGTTAATAGAACATTTCCAGTCGAATCCAGACGTTAATATCAACCTGATCGTTTGCAACAAGCCGGATGCAGGCGTTATACAAATTGCCAAAGATCATCATATTGAAGTCTGCATGATCGAACGGGAAACTTTTTTCTCCGGCACTGGTTATGTAGATGTTTTCAAAAAACACCATACAGACTGGATCATTCTGGCTGGATTTCTCTGGAAGATTCCGCCGGCACTGATCGCTGCTTTTCCAAACCGGATCGTGAACATTCATCCCGCCCTTTTACCGAAATATGGTGGAAAAGGGATGTATGGAAAGCGGGTACACGAAGCCGTAATTGACCATAACGAAACGGAAAGCGGCATCAGTATTCATTTTGTAGATGAATTTTACGATCACGGTAAACTCATTTTCCAGGCGCGTTGCCCCGTTACACCGGAAGATACCGCCGATACCCTGGCAGAAAAGATCCATCAACTTGAACACCTGCATTATCCCATCGAACTACAGAAACTGCTGCAAAAAAAGTAAAAGCGGCGTTAAATACAGATCTGCCGGTTCAGAGTAGCAGTTTGTTTTTTAATATTACATCTCTAAACCAGGACTTTTTGCGTCAACTTGTACTCATCTCTTTGTTTGTTTTTTGCAGCCTGGCCTCAGGGGCGCAGATCACCATCAGCGGAAAAGTCCTGGATATTACAAAAATAAATTATGTTGAATACGTTCGCGTGGTAAGCACAGGCGGCATGTTTGCTATCACTGACTCGATGGGCCGCTACAGCATTCTGGTCCGAGAAACAGATTCACTTACTTTTTGGTATAATAATAAACCCACGCAAAGTTTCGCGGTGTCGTCAATTCCCGATCCAAATGAATTTGATATCTCCCTGCGCATCCCGGTTAAAGCGAGGTACAGTATGTTGAAAGAGGTAACGGTTTATGCCAAATCGCACCGGCAGGATTCGCTTGAAAACCGGAAAGAATATGCGGATATTTTTGAATACAAGAAGCCCGGGCTTTCCACCAGCATTACGCCAGGGGGCGGCGTGGGCGCGGATGTTAATGAACTGATCAATATTTTTCGGTTTAAGAGAAATAAGCGGCTGAAGTCTTTCCAGAACCGGCTGGAGCAACAGGAGCAGGATAAATATGTGGATTATCGTTTCAATAAATTACTGATCAGGCGGCTGACCAGTTTATCCGGCAATGAACTGGATAGTTTTATGCGCTGGTACCGGCCAACCTATGATTTTACTGCTGCAAGTGATGAGGTTTCATTCAATCAATATATCCTGAATGCATTTTATCATTACAAGAAAACGGTACCTGCATCTCCGGCCAAAAAAGAAGATTAAGTTCTTTCCTGAGGTTCTCCGCTTTCATTATTCATAAAAGATAGGTAGCTTAACAAACAAAACCATTGGCGGGTTGTTTGTAACAGTAACAATCCTAAATATATAAATATGGAATATAATTCACTAACACCCGAAGAAGAATATGTGATCCTGCGCAAGGGAACTGAAATGCCCTTTAGCGGCGAATACAACAATAACAAAGCAACAGGTACTTACGTTTGCCGGCGTTGTGATGCACCGTTATATGAATCAAAAGATAAATTTGATTCGCGTTGCGGCTGGCCAAGTTTTGATGACGAGATCAAAGGTGCCGTAAAACACGAAACGGATGCAGACGGCCATCGCACAGAGATTCTTTGTGCCAACTGTGGCGCACATCTTGGCCATGTTTTTAAGGGAGAAGGTTTCACCGAAAAAAACACCAGGCATTGTGTAAACTCTATCTCGATGAAATTTATACCGGCATAAAAAATTATAATGCGCCGACCGATCGCCATTTTCATGATTTTCCTGTCGCTGGTTAATGTTAACGGCATTGCACAACCGGCGAACACACAGGAATTGGGGAGGTGGGAGATGCAGGCAAAACGCGTAACCATTATTCGCGATAACTGGGGTATTCCACATGTGTACGGACATACAGATGCCGATGCTGTATTCGGTTTATTGTATGCTCAGTGTGAAGATGATTTTTCCCGCGTAGAAATGAATTACATAGAAAAGTTGGGAAGAACTGCCGAGGTGAAAGGTCAGTCTGCTCTGTACGCTGATCTGATGATCAGGCTGATGATAGATTCCAATGCGGCCATTACTGATTATCAGAAAGCAGCGCCATGGTTAAAAAAGCTATTGGTAGCTTTTGCAGATGGCATCAACTTTTATCTTTACAAACATCCCGAAGTAAAGCCGGCCTTACTCAACAAATTTCAACCCTGGTATCCGTTGCTCTGGACGGATGGCAGCATCGGCGCGATTAGTACAGCCGGCATTTCTGAAACAGAATTGAAAGATTTTTACACCGGCAGCAAATCATCCCCCACGGCCATAAATTATTCAGAAGAAAATCTAACCGGCTCCAATGGATTTGCTTTTTCTCCAAAGATCACCGCATCAGGCAATTCCATCTTATACATCAACCCGCATGTAAGTTTTTACTTCAGGCCCGAAGTGCATATGATAAGCGAAGAAGGGCTGAATGCTTACGGGGCGGTTACATGGGGACAGTTTTTTATCTACCAGGGATTTAATGAACATTGCGGCTGGATGCATACCTCTAGCGGAGTAGACATAGCAGACCTTTACGCAGAAAAGATTGCTAAAACACCTACCGGCTACAGTTATCTGTATAACAATCGACAGGTCCCGGTTATCAAAAAAACAATTTCAATTTCCTATCATGAGGTCTCGGGTGGTACAGAAGAAAAAAGGCAACATCACGGCGCTATTTTAATACCGGCACTCTTTACACATCATGGACCCGTCATGGCAGAACGCAATGGACAATGGCTTTCATTAAAAGCCAACAATCGTTCTATCACGAGTTTGATACAAAGTTGGCAACGTACGAAGGCAAATAGTTTTGCAGCGTACAAAAAAGTAATGGCTTTAAATGCCAATACATCCAATAACACGGTGTACGCAGATGCCGAAGGGAATATCGCTTACTGGCATGGAAATTTTATTCCCATTCGTGATAAAAAATTCAATTGGTCAAAACCTGTAGACGGAACCAGCACTGCCACCGAATGGAAAGGCCTGCACCCGGTCGAACAGACAGTTCACCTGTATAACCCTCCAAATGGCTGGTTGCAAAATTGTAATTCCACCCCATTTACGGTTGCTGGTAAATACAGTCCAAACAAAAAAGATTACCCCGCTTACATGGCGCCGGATGCAGAAAACTTTCGGGGCATTAATGCAGTGCGGGTGTTGGATGCAGAGAAAAAATATACGCTCGACAAAGTCATTGCCGCAGGGTACGATAGTTACATCGCAGCATTTGAACAGTTGATTCCCGCTCTCCTGAGCGCGTATGAAAAAAATCACGACACGCTTTTGGAAGCACCCATCGCGCTGTTAAAAAAATGGAACCTGCGCTGCGCAGCAAATTCTATCGAAACAACATTGGCTATTGAATGGGGGCAGAAAATTTTGCCGGCAATTATGAAATCGGATGCAGAAGAAGACGATGCTGGCCAGGTGGAAAAAACAGCCTACTTCGCACGCACTGCCACTAGTGAACAATTGTTGCAACCCTTCAAAGAAGTCATCACCGAACTCGGCAAAAATTACGGCACATGGCAGGTTCCATGGGGATCGATCAACCGTTTTCAACGTGTTAGCAATTCTCCGGAGCCTTCTTACGACGATGCGCAGCCGAGCTACCCGGTGGCCTTTGTTTCATCTACCTGGGGCATGCTACCGGGATACAATAGCCGCTATTATAAGGATACGCACAAACGCATCGGTATTCATGGAAACAGTTTTATCTGTGCGGTGGAATTCGGGAAAAAAATTAAAGCAAAATCATTACTTGCCGGCGGCGAAAGCGGGCATCCCGATTCTAAACATTTCAGCGACCAGGCGTTGATGTACAGTAAAGGACAATTTAAAGAGGTATTGTTTTACAAAGAAGATGTACTGAAACACGCAGAAAAAAATTACCATCCCGGTGAAGAATAATTATTCATTCAGGCGCGCTTCTTCCAGATCAAGTTCCCACTCTTTGTTACGGATCAATTCATCAGAATAAATCTTTTCACAATACAGGCCGTACAACACTTTCCTGCGTACTTCCACGAGCTCCAGCAACATCTGCCTGTAGCGCGGTAAAAAATCCTCTGCAACGCGGTCCCCATCCTCATGCAACAATTTCTTATGTGAATTATCAACCATTCTCTTGTACCTGTCTTTGATTCTTTCATAAGCCTGGATACTTTCGAGTTCCGTCACATAATTTCTTTCGAGATGTTTTAACGCGGCTTCGGCGAGACGAAGTTTGATCGCTACCAATTGCTCCCCTTCGTTATTGTCCGGTTCCTGAATATCGAGTTTCCGGATCAGCCAGGGCAGGCTTAATCCCTGGAAAACGAGCGTAAAAAGGATAACAATAAAAGTGATGAAAAGAATCAGGTTTCGTTGCGGGAATAGTTCCCCGTTTGTCAACGTGAGCGGAACCGCTAACGCGGAGGCCAGTGAAACCACGCCCCGCATTCCGCTCCAGGCAACCAGGAACACCGGTTTCCAACCCGGCCGCCTTTCTGTCTTTCGAATAGACGGGAAAAGTATTCTCGGGATATACGCGCCGGGGAAAACCCAGATAATGCGGATAACAACGGTTGTGACACTGATGATCAAGCCAAACAAAATTGCATCGCCAACAGAATATCCGCCAAGCGAATGAATGATCTGCGGCAGTTGCAGGCCGATCAAAATAAACACCAGGCCATTCAATAAAAATACGAGCACTTCCCAAACCGAATAGGCCTGTATACGTGTGCTGTAATTGAACACTTCGTGCGACCGGTAACTCAGAAATAATCCGCCTGACACAACAGCCATAACACCTGAATAATGGAAGTGTTCTGCCACCAGGTACATCAGGTAGGGCGAGATCAGCGTAAGCGCTGTATCAATATTGGGCGTTGTTGGAAGAAAGCGATGAACGGCGTAAACAACATGCGCGATCGCGAGGCCAATCAGCAATCCAAGTCCGGCGACGAGTAGAAATTGGGTGGATGCATTTACAAAAGAGAACTGGCCCGTCATCATAACGGCGAGGGCGAACCGAAAAACGATCAGTGAGGAGGCATCATTGATCAGGCTTTCGCCTTCGAGGATCGTCACCACTCTTTTCGGGACTTTTAATCCCTGCAAAACCGAAGTTGCCGCAACTGCATCCGGCGGCGAGATAATCCCGCCCAATAAAAAACCTAACGCCAGCGAGAAGCCCGGGATCATCGCGTGTGCTAAAAATGCAACAGCGGTAGAAGTAAAGATGACCAGGCCAATTGATAAAAGGCTGATCGGCCGGCGCATTTGCCAGAAATCTTTCCAGGAAGTATTCCAGGCGGCAGAGTACAATAAGGGTGGCAGGAAAATGAGGAAGACAATATCCGGATTAAGTGAAACCGCCGGCATACCGGGAATGAAACCGATCACCAGGCCCGCGAGCACGAGGAATATCGGGTAAGATATCCGCAATTTCTGACTGAGCATGGCCAGCATTGACACCGCGAAAAGTAAAGTAAGAATGAGGAAGATATTATCGAGGATCATAAATAACATTTAATGATGCCAACGTTCCTTATCAATAGTTCAGCATCTTTTGAATCGTTTCATCCAACCGGGAATAAGCCATAAAATTTTTCTCCAGTTCTATATTAAAAGGAATGGGTGTATCCAGGCTGGCACAACGCATTACAGGCGCATCCAGTTTATCAAAACAATGCTCGGCGATCCAGGCTGCGATCTCTCCGCCGATGCCGCCGGTTAAATTGTCTTCATGCAAAATGATCAGCTTTCCCGTGCGGCCAACCGCTGCACGAATGGCGTCATAATCCAGGGGCAATAAACTGCGGAGGTCCAGGATATCGAGCGAAATGTCCTTATGTTTTTCCGCATAGTCGATGGCCCAGTGAACACCCGCGCCGTAAGTGATAATGGAAATATCGTCGCCTTTGCGGATATGCCTTGCCTTACCAATTTCAATTTCGTAATAATCATCCCGCACATCTCCTGTTACACTTCTGTACAAAGCCTTGTGTTCAAAAAACAACACCGGGTTGGGATCATTGATTGCGGCAATCAGCAACCCTTTCGCGTCTTCCGGCGAAGATGGGTAAACCACTTTTAATCCCGGGGTATGCGCAAACCAGGCTTCATTGCTCTGGCTGTGAAATGGCCCTGCACCTACGCCACCGCCGGTTGGCATACGTATAACAACATCTGCATTTTGCCCCCACCTGTAGTAGATCTTCGCCAGGTTATTGATGATCTGGTTAAAACCGACCGTCACAAAATCAGCGAATTGCATTTCCATCATGGCTTTGTAACCTTCCAGACTTAACCCTAACGTTGTTCCAACAATCGCACTTTCACAGAGCGGTGTGTTGCGTACCCGGTCTTTTCCAAATTCCTCTAAAAATCCTTCCGTTACTTTAAAGGCACCACCGTATTCTGCAATATCCTGGCCCATTAAAACCAGGTTAGGATGTTGTTGCATAGAAAGGCGCAGTGCATCGGAAATGGCCTGGATAAATTTTTTCTCTGCTGATGCGGATTTTGCTTCCGGCTGGGGGTAACGGCCCTGTTGCTTTTGTACGCCGGAATTAATTTCGGGGCTGCTGTTATCCAAAATCGCCACCGAAGCAGGTTGTTTCGGCATATACACATCGGCGAATTCTTCTTTCGTATCAGGAACAATCAGGCCGGCATCAAATCCTTTCTTTAATTCGGCATCGATATAACTTTTTGTTTCTTCCCGGTACTTGCTGATCTCCTGCGCTGACAGAATTTTTTCCTCCAGCAACCAGGTTTCATAATTTTTGATCGGATCTTTCTGTTCCCAGGTTTCAAACAATTCCTTCGGCACATATTTTACACCGCTGGCTTCTTCATGCCCGCGCATGCGAAAAGTCATACATTCTACCAGGTATGGCTTTTGGTTTTTTATACAATAATCCCGTACGCCTTTTATCGTGTCATAAACAGTCAGAATATTATTGCCATCGATCTGCACGCCTTCCATCCCGTAGCCTGCAGCTTTTTCCACCAAACTTTTACAACGGTATTGTTCATTTACCGGCGTACTTAATCCGTAGCCGTTATTTTCAATCACAAAAATTACAGGCAGATCCCATACTGCGGCCGTATTTAATGCTTCATGAAAATCGCCCTCGCTGGTTCCGCCATCGCCGGAAAACGCTACAGATACTTTTGATTCTTTCCGGAGTTTATAAGCTAACGCAACACCATCGGCAATGGCGAGTTGCGGACCGAGATGCGAGATCATTCCGCAGATATGGTGTTCTTTGCTGCCGAAATGAAAACTGCGTTCGCGTCCTTTACTGTAACCTTCCTTGTTGCCCTGCCATTGCATGAATAATTTAGACAAAGGCATATTTCTGCCGGTGAACACGCCAAGGTTCCGGTGTAATGGCATGATCCATTCGTCTTTTTCCAGCGCCTGCGTTACGCCTACAGAAATAGCTTCCTGGCCGATTCCGCTAAACCATTTTGAAATTTTGCCCTGCCGCAATAAGACCAGCATTTTTTCTTCGATCATGCGGGGCAGCAACAAGGCTTTATATAAATCAACGAGCTTTTGGTGCGGAATATCTTTCTGTAGAAATTGCATGCTGCGAATTTCTATTTAATAAAGCAAAAAACAACACAGGCTGTTATTTTTTCTCGAGTAACTTTTGCAGAATAGAGGAGGCGAAGGATAAAATAAGACTGAAGATCAGTGCCCAGAAAAACCCATCGATGCGGATCCCGCCGATAAACTTATCAGCCAGGAGGATGATCAGCGCATTGATGACGAACAGGAAGATGCCCAGCGTGAAAATGGTAATCGGCAATGTAAACAATACCAGCAACGGCCTGATAAAGGTATTCAGCAAAGCGAGCACCAGGGCCAGGATAAAAGCATCTTTGAAATCGGGGATATGAACGCCCGATAATACCCTGGATAAACCAAAAGCAACGGCAGCTGTAATAAGCAGGCGAAGGAGAAAATTCATTCGGCAGATTTAATTGATTACTTAATTAGAAACATGCTAATACACCACGAGTTCATAAAACTTATCTTCCTGTAAATATTTTTTTGCCAGCTCCTGTAATTCTTCTGCAGATGTTTCGCGGATGGCAGTCACTGAGTCGTAGAAATAAGATTCGTCCAGGCCATTCAAAATAATATTTTTCCATTTTGCCATGATCTGGAAAGGCCCATCAAGGTCTCCCAGGATCCCACCCATCATGTAATTGCGCACGAGCAGCAACTCCTCGGCATCGATGGGTGTTTCACGAAGCTCCTTCATCTCTTTATATACTTCTGCGATCGTTGCATCGCAAACATCTTTGCCCGCTTCGGTGCTGACGATCCAGGCTGATTCCTGCAGATGATTCTGCAGGTAACTGTAAATCCCATAGGTGTAACCCTTTTCTTCGCGAATATTGCTCATGAGCCTGGATCCAAAAAAACCGCCGAAAAGGTTATTCAGTACGACTACTTTTTTGAAATCAGGATGATGGCGGTTTGGAAAAGTGGCGCCGAGACGAATGGCGCCCTGCACCGCATTTGGATCATTTTGAATCCTGTATTTTTTTTCTGTTGCCGGAAGCGACGGAATATGATTCACAATGAAGTCTGGTTGCTGCAATCCCAGTTTTCCAAAATATTCATTGAGGTTTTGTTGCAGGTTTGCAGGAATATTCCCGGCCACAAAGATGGCCGCTTTTCCCTGGAGATAATGCGATTGGTAAAAGGCGCGAAGTTGCTCAACAGACAACGCATCAATATCTTCTTTGCGGGTAAATTTTCCGTAGGGATGTGTTTCGCCAAACAAATATGTATCGATCAGGCGACCCGCGATGAACTCACATTTCTGTTCGTTTACTTCCAGGCGCTGTTTGCTGTTTTGTTTGTAAATCGCCAGTTCTTCTTCAGGGAAAGTGGCGGAAATGAGCATGTCATTAAGAACAGGCAATAATTTATCGAGATGCCTTGTGAGCGTGTGCAGACTAATCACTGCCGTTTCATTATAACAACTGCGGTTGCAATAAGCGCCGTAATATTCAAAATCTTCATTTAGCTGTAATGCCGAACGTGTCTTAGTTCCGTTCTTCAATAAATAATTTGTTGCCGCTGCTACACCCTGCGCAGGTTCATTCCAGTTGCCGGCATATAAAACAATTTCAATCTGCAATACTTCCAGTGCACCTGCATTCACGGTATATACAGGAATGCCATTATCCAGCCTGAAAAAATCATAAGGCTTTAAATTCAATTTAAAATCGATGGCGTCTACAATGGACGGCGCTATTTTTCTGTTCATCTTAAAATATTATCTGCTGCTGGTACTATTAGTTCTTTGACAGGTAGTGCATTGTGCTGCAATTATTGGGATCGAAAATAATCCGGCTTTGTTCCAGGATCTGCTCCAGCGTAACAGCCTGGTAGCTTTCCAATTCTTTGTTGATAAGGTCGGCATCGCCCAGCAATTCATACATCGCAATACTGGCGGCGCGGTTCATGATCGTCATGTCTTCAAACGCCATCGCGCTTTCCGTTTTATTCTTCACCTTTTCCAATTCGGTGGCCGTGATGCCTGTTGATTTCAATTTCTCCAGTTCTTCGTTCACCGCAGCTTCTGCCAGGTGAATGTCAACGCCTTTTACCAGCTTGCCTTCGATCACGATTATGCCGGCATCCGTGCTTCCCATGTGGTAGCATTCGATATTGCTGAACAATTGCTTTTCTTTCACCAGTGTTTGGTATAGCCTGGAAGAACCACCACCGCTCAGGATATCGGAGATCAGGTCGGCAGTATAATATCGCGGATCGGTTCTCGGATAAATATGCCAGCATTTGTATAAGGCATCTAACGGGACGTCGGCCTTTACTTCTAAAAATCTTGGAGCTGTTTGCGGAGGCTCCACCGGTAAATTCCGGTCATACTTCTCACCTGCAGGAATAGGAGCAAACCATTTTTCACAGAGTGCTTTTACTTTTTCCAGTTCCACATTGCCGGCAACCACCAGGATCGCATTTGATGGCGTGTAATGCTTCTCAAAAAAACTGCGCACATCTTCGAGAGTTGCATCTTCAACATGCTGTAAGGAAGCGCCGATCGTCATCCAGCGATAAGGATGCGTTGTATAAACGAGTTCACGCAACTTATGCCACACATCCCCATAGGGTTTGTTGATATAATGTTCCTTAAATTCTTCACTCACCACTTTGCGCTGCACTTCCAGGCTTTTTTTGCTGAAAGCCAGACTGAGCATACGATCGCTTTCTAACCAAAAGGCTGTCTCCAGGTTTTCGGCAGGAAGCTGGCAATAATAATTCGTAAGATCGTTTGTGGTATAGGCGTTGTTTTCCCCGCCCGCAACCTGCAGGGGTTCGTCATAAACGGGAATGTTGATGCTTCCGCCAAACATCAGGTGCTCGAAAAGATGTGCAAAACCGGTTTTTGCGGGATGTTCGTCTTTTGCACCAACATCATACAACACATTCACCACCGCCATTGGTGTGCTCTTGTCTTCGTGGATCAATACCCTCAATCCATTATCCAGGGTAAATTTTTCGAATTTGATCATGACGCAAATTTACGCCATCAACAACTGCTAATATAATTTGTTTGCGGAGCCCTCGGGATACTTGAGATAGCCTTGAGAAAAAGCATTTGGGAAATCTAAAATAAGAAATTTACTTACGGTTAAGGTTAGGTGAAAAAAAATGGGGACCGAATAAAAATAAGGTCCCGTTTTAAATCCAATATCCTATGAAAAACCGTTAGCGTTATTTCATTTATCATGCCAAGCAATCCAAGCGGAAGAATAAAGTGCTATGAGCATAATATTCTACACTGCAGGAAACAAAAGAAATATTTTCTACTAAAAGCGGGGAAAACAGCGATAAACAGGCCTTTCGCTACCATATTCCTGTATTAAATTTTCGTGATTGCTATTGATTTTATTGGCAGGTTTTATGTAATATTTTCTTCATAACAAAGAACGTTATGCAAAATAATATCATATACATCCAGGCAGACGGCAAAGAAGCTATCGCATGGATCACAGAAGTAACGCACAGGCATCACGCGATGTATAAAGTGGAATTTGAAAGCGGATACGAAAATATTTTCTATACCGATGTTGAAACAGGCATGTGGCTCGAAGAAGACCTGGGCTTTACGCTGCTGGCCAAACAAGTAGGGGTAGAAATTAAAAAAACGATGACCAACCCGTTTCATGTACCCAAAATTCTTACATGGCATAAGCAATTTACAGATGGCAGGCTCGTCTCTTTCGGTTTCTTTAATTATCTGAAAGGCAATCATAAAATGTACGAGATCTATTCCAGCAGCAAGAAATATATGTATACATTGGCTGATATGGGCAATGAAGAATGGCAGATCATGGGTAACAGTAATTTATCCATCAGCAAAATTGATCCGTTATTTGTTCAACACATCATCCAGATTTTACCATTGTATTCCATCACCTGATTATTCAATAACTCCCATAAAAAAAAGCCTGTAACATCTACAGGCTTTTTTAATAATGCGTAACGTGAGTTTATTCAAATATTTTTTGTTCGTCGCGTTCTTCCATGGGCACTTTACGGATAAATTCATCATACGTATTGTCATGCTCACTGTATACACCGTAGGCGTCGAGGCTGTAACCGATGCGACCATCATTCGCTTCGATGATATATAGGATAGAAGAATCTGCAGGATCAGAATCGCCTTCGAAACGATAGGTACGAATAATCTTTAACTCGCCCGGCTCATAACACTTACCATTCCCGGAGCCAAAGCCCTTGGCAGTCATACGGAATTCATTGTCCCATTTTCTCATGCGCAACTTTTCCAAAATCACGCTGAGCGTTGTCATTTCATTTTCTGACTTTATCATAAAAAAAATTAAGTATTGAAAGGATATCAATTAGTAATCCAATTGCATACCAACTTTTTATGGCATGGTTTTATAACCATATAAATCAACCGTTTATGCAGATAACGCCGTTGTTACTCCGGGCATACAGCGCCTGCTATTGCAATACTTCCTGCACATAAAAAATTGCGCAAAAGTTGTGGCAATAAAAAATTTACAAATAAAATTGCCACAACGTTTAATTTAAAAACTAAATCCTTCTTTATGGCTATCAATCTTCTAAAATTCGTACAGGAAAAACTCGGTCTTGGTGACATTAAAAAAGTCGATCCAAACACTCAGCAGGTAAATACCGACGATGAGACCGTGCGGGAGCATCGCCTGACGCATGCAACATTAACAGGTGTTCTCACCGGCCTCTACAATCTTGCCCGGTCTGAAGAAGGGTTACACAGCATTGCGACGATGAATGGTAATTTTCCAACGCAAATATTTGCGGGTAAAGCGCCGGAAGTTTTAGCCCGCATCGGTGATTACGCCAATCGTCCTGAAGATGTAGTACGCTCCCGTTTTGATAAGATATCAGCGGAAAGCCTGGCGGTTATCCGTGAACAGACAGCGGGACCAGATGAGACAAAAAAGATCCGGGAGCTGGTTTCTTCACAACGCGATTTCATTTTGCCTTATTTGCCTGCAGAACTTCAACTTGGACAGCTCTTAGACGATAATACCCTGGATGACCGCACGAATAAAATGGAAGGGCCGGTATCTTCCCTGATCAATAAAATAGCAAAGGGCTTCTCCGGGAGTGAAACCCCTGAAGAAGCCCAGGCAAAAAAAGACAAAAACTACTAATTATTAGATTCTTCGTAGCTCTTGATCTTATTGTATAAGGTCTTGCGGTCGATCTTTAATATTTCGGCCGCTTTTGTTTTATTAAAGTTCACTTCTTTTAACACGCTCATGATCGCCTCATATTCCGCTTTAGACGCGGCATCTTTCAGGTCATAATCTTTCTTCACCGTGTCATCGTCAAAGTTCTTTGTTTCTACAACAGGCTTTGCAGATAAAGGAGAAGAAGAAGAATTCGTGATCTCCCAGGGCAATGTCTTGGCAGAAATATTTCCTTCCTGGGTCAATAACACTGATCTGCGCACCACATTCCTGAATTCCCGGAGGTTACCCGGCCAGGAATAATTGATGAACATTTGCATCACTTCGTCTTCAAACTCGCCGATCTCGCGGTTAAGTTCGGCTTTGGCCTTTTCAAGGAAGAAATTCGCAAACAGGGGAATATCTTTTTTACGCTCCCTTAATGGCGGAAGGTTGATGGAGAACTCATTAAAACGATGGTACAAATCTTCGCGGAACTTTCCTTTCCGGTAGGCATCCTGGAGATTTTCGTTGGAAGCAACGATGATGCGGACATCAACGGGCATCTCTTTATTGCCGCCGACTCTTTTAAATTTCCTTTCCTGGATCACACGAAGCAGTGAAGCCTGGATCTCGTAAGTGAGGTTGGCTACTTCATCCAGGAACAACGTACCGCCGTTTGCGAGTTCAAAATGGCCTTCTTTATCGGTAAGCGCACCTGTAAAAGCGCCTTTTACATGACCGAACAATTCACTTCCTGAAAGTTCTTTAGAAAGCGTACCGCAATCCATCGCGATGAACGGCTTATCAGCACGGTCACTCATGTTGTGGATGGTTTTTGCGATCACTTCTTTACCTGTACCGCTTTCGCCATAAAGGATGATGCTATAGTTGGTTGGTGCAACAATTTCGATTTGTTTGTACAGATCCTTGGTTGTACTGGCCTCGCCCACCAAAAATTCGCCGGTGTTTGAAGCTTTTTTTGGCACGCCGGATTTTGCGGGCACATTTTTTTGCGCACTGCTATTTGGCGCAGAACTTTTGTCCGCCGGTTGATTTACCGCATTATTCAGGACATTGAGCACTTCATCCGGGATCAGGGGTTTAGTGATATAGTCGAAAGCACCGAGTTTGATCACATCTACGGCAACTTTAATATCAGAATAGCCCGTGATGATCAACACGATCGTTGAAGGCGATTCATTTTTAATTTCTACCAGTACATCTTTGCCATCTTTATCGCCCAGGCGAAAATCGCAAAGCACAATATCAAAATTGTTTTCTTTGAATTTAAGCAAGCCTTTAGCGCCCGAATGTGCCATATCTACCTCATATCCATTACGCCCGAGGAACCTCCCCAGCAGCGTACACATATCCAGATCGTCATCAATAATAAGTACCTTCTTCTTCATTTACTTCCTTTTATTTGTAAAGATAAGTTTTGTTTAAGATTATTTATGTAATGTGACTTCCGGTACGGGCACTTCTTCCATCTTGATCCATACCGAATAGTCATTAGGGTAAATTTTGCCGCCAAAATTCGTGGCGTATACTTTTGTAAACACTGCACCAAGATATAAAATCGCCGAACTGTAATATACCCAGATCATAATGATCATAACGGATCCTGCGGCACCATAGATATTGGCAAGCTTGCTCTTACCAAGATACAATCCTATTCCATATTTTCCCAGCATAAATAGCAGGGAAGTGATCAGGGCACCCACAAATACATCTTTCCACTTGATCTTTGCATCGGGCAATACTTTAAAGATTGTGCCGAATAATATAGTCGTGATCAATAAGGAGATCAGGTTATCAATTACGACGATCAGGGTTTCGCCTACCCCGGCAAATAAGGTGATGATCCTGGTACTTAGTGCAGCAACCAGGGCGTTCAAGGCCAGCGAAACGATCAGCACGAAGCCCAGACTGAGGATCAGTGAAAAGGAGATCAGCCGGTCGATCAGTAATTTCCACCAGACTTTTCTTGTTTTAGTTCGCAGGCCCCATATTTTGTTAAGAGAATCCTGCATCTCCCCGAAAATACCGGTTGCCCCGATCAGCAGGATGATTACGCCGATGCCTGTTGCCACCACGTTCCCGCCACTCAGGTGAATATTGCCAATGGCGTTCTGAATTTCGATGGCGGCATCGCTGCCAACCATATCTTTAATTTCGGAATAAAGCTCACCGCTCACGGCGTCTTTTCCAAAGATCTTCCCGAATATGTAAAGAATCAATATAAGTAAAGGTGCGAGGGACAGGATGGTGTAATAAGCCAGCGATGCGCTGTATTTCAGCACATTATCTGCAATAAACTCAGAAAACACTTGTTTATTGAACCGTAAAAAGAACAATAGCTTTTTTTTCATGTAGACCTTTATGGGCAATTGCGATAATCATACCATGTAGATTTTTCCTCAAAGCAACTGCACGAACAGTTGTAAAAAAGAAAAATATCCGGAACTGCCAACAAAATTCTCCCGGCTTCGTTATAGCAAGGGTTAAAGTAATTCATAATCAAGAAATAATACCGAAAACAAAGGGTATGTTTTTTGCAATTCTAAAGTGATTTCAATATTTAACGGGCTTTCTTTTAAATATTATCAAGTCAGTTGGCAAACTAATTGAAATGATATCATCCAGGGAAAGCATAAATACATGAAACACTCGACCTACATAAACGATGAACTATTGAAAGTCTTAATCATTGATGACGAAACGGACATTTGCTATTTGCTGAGTACCTTATTAAAACAAAAAAACTTAGAAACTGCATATGTAAACACGCTCTCAGACGCCACGCAGGCGCTGGAAAAAGACGTGCCGGAGATTATCTTTCTCGATAACCATCTGCCTGATGGTCTCGGCATGAATTACATTAATTATATAAAGAAGCATCATCCTCATGTAAAGATTGTGATGATCACTGCGCATGATACCGCAGCTGACCGGAATAAGGCGATGAGCGAAGGAGCAGATTATTTTATCGGCAAACCGTTCACCCGCGATATTATTTATAAAACAGTTGAAGAGCTGACTAATTAATTGCCCTTTTGTAGAATATTTTCCTCGTTTAATTTAAACGGGGATTTTTTTTTGCCTCCGGGTTTCCGGTTTCCACAATCTGACAGCCCTTTTATCCTGATTTAAGGATGGCAGACTTTTTTCTATAGTTCTACAGGCAGATTTTACATGCTGCCTTGCTTGTTATGGAAAATATTAATACCAAAATTATCGACAAATTCTGCGGCCTCTTATTTTTCCTCACCCGTTCCCGTAATGAATTCGAAATGGTGGCGGATGAAATTGAAGACTGCGGATTACGCACCGCACTCAACGGGTTGTCTACCGAGACCAACCAGTTTGCAGATGAGATCAGTTCCCAATTGAAATCTCTCGGCATTAACCCGGTTACGAAAGAGGATTATTTCGAAGACTGTATTAATAAAGGGGAAGATCTGCGCCAGCAAAGCGGAAGAGGCAGAGAATTACAAACCATTTGCACTGAAACAGAAGCGTCTATTACATCTGCTTACTCGGAAATCCTGGAGGATGTTCCGTTTACAACCTTGAAAGAGATGATGACCTACCAGTTGAATTCCCTCAAGTTTGCGTTCATGAAAATTAATATGTTGAACAGCGCGAGGTTTGCGCAATAGTTAAGATTTGAAAATGATTACGAGAACAAACACATCCGCTGAACTGTCTACCGGAGAATGGCAACAGCTCTACCAGCGTTATGCGCCGATGATGTACGGTTTTATCATGAACATTCTGAAAGATAAGGTAGCTGCAGACCAGGTATTCAGCAAGGCTTTTATCGATTTAAAAAAACACGTAAGGGAGATACATACCGCATCTTCACCGCGGATCTGGTTCATCAAGTACGCTATGCAAACCTGCATGCGTTATCAACAACAAAATAAAAACCTCAACAGCGGCGTAAACAATATATATTCGGCTGGCAAACACTGGGTAGAAAATATGGAGAAAAGTAAGACTACATGATAAACTTTAAGCTGCTGCCTTTTTATATCCAGTTTACGATTAAACTATTAATGATCCTCTTGCTCTGCGTGTTCATCACGTATGCAAGCAGCTTGTTCGTTCCGCTGGCATTCTCCATTTTGCTTTCGATCCTCTTATTACCTGTCACAAATTTTTTAGAGAATAAATTAAAGTTCCCCAAGTCCGGTGCTAACCTCGCTTCTGTTATTTTAGCCTTAAGTGTCATCGGCGGCCTCATCTATTTTTTATCGCACCAGATCGCCAGTTTTTTAAAAGATATTCCCTCTATCAAGGAGCACCTGCACGATCACTATCTTACCCTCCAAAGCTGGATTCAGCAAAAGTTTCATGTTAGTGCAAAGGAACAAAAAGTGATGATTGACTCTGCTACGGCAGATGTGAAATCTTCCGGTACGGAAATGCTCGGCCAAACCTTCTTTACGATCACTTCCATTATTTTTTACATCATCATCATAGCCATTTACAGCTTCCTGATTCTACATTATCGTCACATGATCAAACGGTTTTTATTAGCCGTTTTCAACCAGGCGCACGAACCCGAAGTGATCGAGGTGCTGCAGGAATCAAAAGGTATTGTACAAAAATATATGCTGGGGCTGATCACCGAAATGTGGATCGTAGCCATGGCCAACTCCCTTATCCTGTTGATCATTGGCGTTAAATACGCGATTTTCCTTGGGGTATTTTCTGCCATCCTTAACATCATACCTTATGTAGGCATCCTGACAGGAATTGTTTTTACCTGCCTGGTTACGCTGACAACTTCAACCCAGTTAAGTGATATCGTTTGGATCATTGTTGGATTCGAGATCATCCATTTTATTGATGCAAATTTCCTGATGCCAAGGATTGTAGGATCTAAAGTAAAGATCAATGCGCTGGTGACGATTGTTGGTGTGGTGGTTGGTGGAACGTTGATTGGCTTACCGGGAATTTTCCTTGCTTTGCCAACGATTGCTATCCTGAAAATCATCTTCGACAGGATCGAAGACATGAAGCCATGGGGCATGTTAATGGGAGACGATACAAGAGCTGACGCTAAAACCAAACTATACCGGCAACTGGAAAGGACCTTCTTACGCAAAAAAAAGATGGTCGTCACCACGGTTGCGGATACACCATCAGATACGATCTAAGCAATATTCAGGATGATGGTGAAACAGGTTCCAACGCCTACTGAACTTTCCACTTCTATTTTCCCTTTATGATTTAAAATAATATTCTGGGTATTGGTAAGTCCAAGCCCGGTGCCCTTATCCTTATTAGTGAAGAAGGGTTCAAACAATTTGGCCAGTACTTCTTCGCTCATGCCGCCACCATTGTCTTTAAATGTAACACGGCATTTTTTTCCATGGTTACTGGTGGAGATCTGCAGGATGCCTTTGTCTTTTTCCATCGCTTCCACTGCGTTAATGATAATGTTGAGAAAAGCGATATTGATTTTTTCTTCGTCTACCATCACCTCGCAACTTTCCGCCTGGTATACTTTTTCTATCCTTATATTTTTTAGACTGATTCTATCGCCGGCAAATTCAAGGGCGGAATCGATGACATGATGAAGGGAGGTTTTTTCAAAACGCAGTTCCGAAAACCGGGTAGCATTCAGCAGATCTGCTATCAGCTGATTGATGCGCATCGAATTGCGCTTAACCATATTCAGCATCATGGCATTATCCGGGTTGTCTTCAACAGATTCTTTTAATTGCTCAGTCGCAAGGTTAATATTTGTAAGTGGATTGCGCACTTCGTGTGCGATCGTTCTCGCGATCCTGCCGGTGGAAGCAAATTTTTCAATGCTCCGTAACTCGGCAATTTCGGCATTGGAAGCCGCCAGTTCTTTCACCCGTTGTTCGAGTTCCTTTTTGTATTGTTCGGATTGCTCATCTGCCTTTTTTCGTGCCTTGTTTTCCCGGTTGATGGCGCTCAGAAAATATCCTGCCAACACAATAGCGATCAGCAGCGAAGCGAAGTTGATGGTAAGAACAGAATTATTAAAGTCGCGCAATTTACTCGTGCGTTGTAATAATAAAGCTCCTTCATAATATTCCATTTGCCTGAGCTGCGTATTTACGACCGGTGGTGTTAGCCCGCGATAACCGATGGATTGTAAAAAATCTTTTAGCGAGATATCATCCGGGATGCTGTCGGCCGTAGCAACACGGGCATCCATCGTTTGGATATTTGCATCGATGATTGTTTTTACCGTATCCAGTTTCCGACGTTGGAAACCGGTGTCGCGGTTAATCAGGCCTTCCAGCGTTTTGTACAGTGAGTCGGTTCTCCTGATCGCGATCTGGTAATTTTCCTTTAATTCCGGCCTGCGCATCGCCAGGTAGGCGCGGTAACTGGTTTCTACATTGCGGTACTCGGAAGCAAAAAACTCCGTATTAGTGATCACCTTATTGGTATGATCCATCCATAACGCCTGTTGGGAAAGGCGATTGGTGTTCACAAACAATAAAATGTAGGAAAGTATAAGTAGAACAAAAGCAGTAATTAAACCTACTGCTTTTGTTTTGTTGAGTCCAGCGTTCATAATATCGTGTTTAACTTAACAGTCGTTAGTTAAACTATTGGCTATAAAAATGCCCTGGCAAATTATTTTCTACCGCGGCCGATGAAATAGATAATTAATCCGACGATCAATGCAACAACAATCACACCTGTCCAAACGCCTGCCTTAAAAATTCCGGCAATTGCTTCACAGCTGCTTAAAGTTGTAACAAGAAAAAATAACGTGGTTCCTAATAATAATGAAAAGCGGTTCATGATGTTTGATTTTTTGGTTTAGAAATTCTACTTGATTTACGACTGTTGATTTTCTGCAGTGCATCGCCTTCTGCCTCATCAATTGAGTGCGTTGAAAACAGGGATTGCTCACGCTGAGAAACCTCCGCAAGTTTGCGGTAATATTTTTTAATTGTTTCTAATTCTTCTTCTGTCAGGTCTTCACTATCGATTAACCTGTTGCTGGTCTTTTCGTTGGCTGCGATGAGTTCGTTTAGTTTCAGGTGCAAGGCCATCGTGTCTTTATTCTGTGACTGCTGTATAACAAAGATCATCAGGAAGGTAATGATCGTTGTACCCGTATTGATTACTAATTGCCATACTTCTGAATAACGAAAAAATGGTCCGCAAATCGCCCATATTATAACGATCAGCATCGCGATCAGGAAAGCTGTAGGCGAGCCTGTTGCTTTCGTGACCCAGGTAGAAAATTTACTGAATCTTTTTTTTAGTGACGTTTTTTCTGTTGTCATAATCTCTCTAAAGAAAAAAATATTGGTGCTGTTTTTTTCTTCCCGGTAATGATATCAGTCAAAATCTCTGCCGCAATTAAACTAAACGTAATGCCGTTTCCGCCAAAACCTAATGCGAACAGGCTGTGGGGCAATTTTTGATACGGCCCCATAAAAGGCAAACCATCTTTTGTTGCACCAAATACGCCACACCAGCTGAATTCGGGTTTAAAACTAATTTCGGGATAAAGCTTTTCAAAATCTGCAGTCAGTTGACGGGTTTTTTTGGGCAATAATTTTTCTCTTCTTGCCACACTAATAAATTCTTCATCCCGTCCCCCTATCAATACACGGTTATCAGCAGTGGTACGGAGATATAAATAAGGATCTGCGGTATTCCAGAGAATTGACTTATTCTTAAACGGGGTTTTATCTGCAACACCCTGTTCGCTACATACGGCATAGGTGCTTTCCAGTTTAACGATTTTCTCTTTTATATATTCCGTGGCTTCATAACCATTTGCATAAATCAATTTCTTTGCACGAATCTTATGACCATTGTTGGTTGTGATGTACACAGCATCCTTTTTATGTTCAATTTTTTCCAGCAACGTGCGGTCGAAAACCCGAACGCCTTTTTTTATAGACGCCTGGTGTAAAGCATGGGCAAATCCGTAAGCATTTGTCTGCGCTCCCTGCGCCGATAAAATGGCCGCTTCCGAAGCAAACCCATACTGCTTTTCCATTTCCTGCTGGCCGAGAAATGTTACATCAAAGCCATGTGCCTTGCGTATGGCAAATTCCTTTTCGAGAAAACTTCGGTCTTTTTTATAAGCAGCATAGTAGAGGCTGCTGGTAAAAACGAATTCTTTAAAGCCGATCTTTTGAGCTATTGCAGCAAGGGTATCAATAGACTGATCACAAAGCCTGTACGCCTCAACCGCATTCGCTAATCCCACCTTGTGCTGAAGTTCACTTAATGGTGTATCAATCTCGTATTGCAACAGAGCCGTACTTGCTGAGGTGCTACCGAGCCCGATCGTGCGGGCGTCGACTACGATAGCCTCAACGCCGGCATTCGCCAGATGGTACGCTGCCAGTGCCCCTGAAATACCACCGCCCATGATCAGGACATCTGTACGAATGTCTTCATCAAGGGCGGGATAATTATACGGGAGGCCATCCTGAACAAGCCATAACGGATAACCGGAGCTAAGATTCATTATGGCGTTTAAACAGATAATTTACCATGTTCGCCCTCATCATATTGCTTGCCGGTAACCAGGGATTTCAGTACGTTAAAAGCAAAAACGACTTTACTTGAATTGCTTTCCCAATATTCTGCATCTCCCGGATGAACATTGATCAATGCGATCTTCGGGTCTTCCAGTCCTTCAGGAAACCATGCCTTCATCGTGGGGTTCCAGAGTTCTTCCATCTTGGCCCGATCGTTAGAAATAGTGGCTTTGCCGGGAAAACTCAGGTAAGTATTTTTGGCGGGAGAGGCATAACTCAGAAACACTTCATGCTCCCGGTTGATCTCTTCCACTTTCCCTGAATATTCGTTGGTGAAAAACCAAATGCTTCCATCTTCTTCTACTTTTGATGTACTCATCGGGCGCGCAGCCAGTTCGCCATCTGCAGATTTAGTAATCATCATACATACCCTGACATCTTCTATGAGGTCGCGAAATTTTTCCAGTTGTTCCTTCTGTTCCATAATTATTTTTTTGTTGCAGGAGCTTTTTCCTGGCTTGATTGATAATTAATACCATTTTCAGCAATGTCCGTCAACCCTTCGTCTGCTAACTTTTCTTCATTCAAGGTTTGCACCATTACCTCTGCGCAGTCTTCCAGGCCAAGCGTTTTGGCGAGTTGGATCAGTCCGCCGTATGTGGAGATCTCATAATGCTCTACTTTTTGTGCTGCCAGGATCAAACCTACATCACGGGTTGACGTACCGGTTTTAGTTTCTTCAATGATACCAGAACCTTCTTTGGTGATGCCTTCCATTGCTTCACATTTCTTTGCCTGGGCCTTTAAACCTAACATGGAAAACACCTGCTCTAGGCGGGTTATATGAACTTTTGTTTCTGCCAGATGATTTTTAAATGCTGCCTTCAATTTTACGTTGGTGGCTGCTTTTTCCATCCGTGGTAATGTTTTGGTCAGGTGCTTTTCTGCCCAATAAATATCCTTTAATTCATCCTGGAAAAACTTCTCCAGCATGGAATCTTTTACCGGGAAAAATTCTTTGATTCCTGATCCGCTTTTCTTTGGAGCCGTTGCGGCTTTCTTTACTGCTGCTTTCTTTTTGGTAGCCATCTTGAGTTGTTTTTTGTTTTATGGTGAATTGGAATATCAATCCTTCATATCATATTTCTATGCCAATTAAAATATTGTTTGTGAATGGATTAAACAGCTGAAAATCCCAGCCCCCCGGATAATTCGCTGTGGAATTTTTTTCTCATTTGCAGCAAGTTGCAAACGATAATTCCCTGTATTGCTGTTGAATACTGATTGGCAGCATTTTAGCTTTTATCTCAACAGAAAACATTTATAAATTCTTAAAAATTAAAACTATGAGCTCAAGTAAATTATTAGCAGGTGTATTACTAGGTGCGGCAGCAGGTGCTGTATTAGGCGTTTTGTTTGCTCCGGAAGCCGGAACTGAAACAAGAAAGAAAATCGCTAAAAAAAGCGGCGACTTCGGTGACACAGTAAAAAATAAATTCAACGAATTAGGCGAGGCCTTACAAGAGAAATACGACAGCATCCGTGGCGAAGCGAATGACATGATCGAAAAAGGAAAAGAAACTGCAACAAATGCAGCCAACACAGCAAAAGACAAAGCGCAAAACTTCAAAGACGAAACTAAACGCTCTTTTGCATAAGGATAGTTCACAGTTTTAATGAAATAAGTTCCGGCGATAAAAAAATAGTAATGGAAAAAGAGCCTCAAAGTAATATTGAATCCCTGTTTGACAGGGCAGGAGATTACCTGGAAACACGTTTGGATCTGTGGAAATTAAAAGCCACAAAGAAATCAAGCGATATTATATCAACGATGGCTTCCAGGCTTGTCTACATTTTTATTATGCTGATATTTGTTATGATAGTAAATATTGGCATTGCACTTCTCCTGGGAGAATTGCTGGGTAAGAATTATTACGGCTTTTTTGCACTTGCAGGTATATATCTTATCGCCGGACTTATTTTTAAAGCTAATAAAGCTAAGTGGGTGAAAGAACCGGTTGCTAATTCCATCATCAGACAAATTTACGACTAGCATGAAGATCAACAACACAGACGAACTGGATCTTGCGATAATCGAATTGGAAAAGCGCAAGGTGGTTCAGCAAAGTATTTTGTTATCGCAGTTTCACACGACCTACGAAGGATTGAAACCCATCAACCTGATCAAAAATGCTTTCCATAAGATAACTGAACCTGGTGATACGAGGGGTACCATCCTGAAAGCTGTAGGCGGAATTGGCGCAGGCTTTCTCGCAAAAAATTTACTTATCGGCAAAAGCACTTCCGTTGTTGGTTCTTTAATCAGCAATGCAGTGAAAGTGACGGCGACCAATGTCGTATTGAAAAACGCAGAAAAGATCAAGGCGTATGGAACAGCAATTGTTCACAACCTTTTTAAAAGTACGCAAAAGAAACTATCATGATGCACGCTCCAGATGCTAATGCTCCTGATCCGCGAAAGGATACATCACTGCCAGGCCGTGAGGAAGAAGTGATTGTTAATTCAGATGAACAAAAGCACACTACAAATGCTGACGAGGCTTTACAGGTGACCGATAGCGAAGAAACAATCCCTGTTAAAGACATGGAAGATAAGCCGGACACCGGAGAGAAAAGGTTCAAAGAAGGTTTGGCAAACAACAGCGACACCAATTAAATTTGTCGATTTTATTTTTTACAAGGCTGATGATTCAGTCTTTTTTTATGCCTAGTTCAATTCGTTTTTTCCTGTGGAAGTTTTCCTGGCAGACGCCAGAAGGCTTTTCCAGACCAAATTGAAGAACGACCGCGACATATCTCTTTTAGTATCCACCTTGTTAATACGCGTTACGCCGTTTGAAGGATTTTTATCCTTGATAATAATATTGGCCAGCAGGCTTATGGCTGTTTTCTTTTTTAAACTATCCGTCTCATTATCCTTTTTGAGCAATGTTATTTTCAGGTTGTCATACAATACGGTTCCCGTTCCCGTTGTACCATAATCATTCCCGGTCATGTCAAAGCTGAGTTTATTAATTTTTCCTTTTTTAAACGACGCCATGCCCAACGGTTCAGACACAGGGTTTACTTCTACTGCATTAAATCCGGTTGCCGTTCCAGTCATGGCAAAACTACCGTCAGGTGAGTTGAGCGGAACTTTCCAGTTTGTACTGAGGTTGCTCACGCCGAGGAATTTTGTAGATGCGGTTAATAGCATCATGTTGTTCTTCTGCAGGTAAGCAGGAATATTGGTAAGATTCGTCACCGTTCCTGTAGCATTGGTGAATTTCACTTCGCCGATCTTATTTGAAAATGAGCTACGCTCTTTATAAGTAATCGTTCCGTTGCTAACCAGCAATGTTCCTACATGGTAAGGCATTTTTATTTTCTGAAGTAATTGTTGCGGATAGTTGCCCAGTTTACTTACCGTGTTTGGCGGCACTGTTCTGTCGGTAAATACATGAATCCAGGGTTGCATCGAAATTTGCGTCGCCTCAAGTATTTTTTCGTTGAGTAGCTTCCTGATATCCAACCCCGAAATATTGATCTTGTTCAATTTGACATCGTAAAGGTCTGTCTGCATTTTAATGCTTTTAGCAAATGCATCTTCCGACAACGTTGGCGAAACCGATATTTTGTCAATAGTTGCAGAAGAGCTCGCGTTGTTCAGAACAAACGCACTCACAGTGATCTTATATAACTTATCCTTTGTTACCAGGCTAATCCCGTCACCCGAAACCTGCCAATTGCTGTTACTCAACAACCTGCCAATATTGGTGCCTTCGTAAACATTGTCTAACCCCGAAGCACTAAATTGAACATTCTTAATTTGCAATCGATCTGCAGCGGGCTTTTCCTTATCGTAAATATTTAAAGTGGTTTTCCCCAGCTTAATATTTTTAATGAGTGCTTCATTAAAAAATTCATTGTCAATTGACAACTCTTCTGTATTTTTTTTGTCGTTCTTTCCCCGGTAAATGCTGAGCTCGCCGCCATTGCTGCGCAGGCTGTCAGCCTGGAATTTTTGCTGCCGGATAAATGCATCTGTTGATAATCCCGATAACTTGTTTTGCTTTAATTCAAAATATACCTTTCCCGAACGTGTATCTTTTTCAAATGCATTATTGATCTGTAAGAATTTCCCTGGCGCATTGTACTCCACATCCTGGAAGTTTAATAACCTGCTGCCCCCAGGGTTTTTAATAGTGACAGTTTTAACCGTGGCTACCACATCGTTAACAAAATAACTGATCACATTATTGTAATCACGTGTACTATCAATCTTTAAATTCTTAAGGTTCACGGATACATCCTGCAAAGTAGTGTGCGGACTTTTCTTGCCATTTGCAAAAGCTACTGTACCATTTCTTACAATGACCTGGCCGGCCTGGATACTTTTGAATTTTCCTGTCAGCCGCTCATAGATAGCCAGTGAATCGCCGGCATTCATTGGCCGTTCTTTCCCGGTTTTAATGATCGTGATCACGGGGCTGATGATCTCAATTTTGTTGGCCTCAATTTTACTTTTCTGGAGTAATGCCGGAATATTTGCGCCGCTGATGGCTAATTCTTTTATGTGGATGTTGAAGATAGTTTCACCGAGTGCGGCTGTATCATCTGAGTATAATAATTGTTGCAGCGAATCTGATTGAAGAACAAGATTATAGAACCTGGCATCACCGGCCAACGCGTCGATGCTGGAACTGTCGTAATGCACCACGTACATACTGTCGGAACCTTTCGTAACAGCTTTTTCCAGGGATTGTCGAACGATACGCTTCTTATTGAACTGCCAATAAATTAATCCGCCAAGCATCACTGCTAACACGCCGATGCCAATGTACTTTACTCCTTTGTTCAATACTTTTATTTTTAGGCTGATTTAAAATGGAAGACCAAGCGCGATATTCAATATCAGGTTTTCCCGGCGCCACGGGCCGCTGCCAAAATCGATTTGGTTGAAAACCCAACGCTGGCCATCCGGCAGATAGGGCTTCCTTAATGGAATGCCCAAATCAACCCTGAGCAATATCACTGTGAGGTCGAGACGAACTCCAACGCCTGCTGCAACGGCTAATTCTTTTATCCAGTCTTTTGTAAACTTTCCTGCCTGGCCAAAAAGAATGGTGTCCTTCGTCCAGATATTACCCATATCTGTAAATAGTGCTCCGCTAATTTTCGGTGTAAACGGAACGCGTAATTCTGAGTTTACGAGAAACTTATAATCCCCACCAATGATCTGGAAGAAACGCTGATCGGAGGCTGTAGGTTTGTATTTCCCGGGCCCCACATTCCGCACACGAAACCCACGTATGGAACTGGAGCCGCCGATCGTATACAGTTTTGAAAAAGGCAACACGGCCGAATTATTATAAGGCATACCGATCCCGATTTGCAACCGGTTGGCCCAATCCCATTTGTTAGGGAGTTTTCGGGTATAGTGAATGTCGAAATCCCCTTTAATATATTGAGCGAACGGCGTTCCGAAAATTGTTTTTTCGCGATAACTTTTCGCCCCGGTAACGAGACCGGCAATATTTCCTGACACATCAACACTTGTATTGAAATACCATTTGTTGATCGCATTCCTAAAGCCAGATGTATATGTGTAAGAAAAGAATGTTCCCAGAATTGCCTCAGAATAAACATTCAGCAGCAAAGATGGATTTAATGCGATTTGCTTTCGGAAGGAATCTGTTACCTGCGTGGCGTTTAAATAACTCAGCGAGATCGGCGCAAATGTATATTGCTTTTGCAGGTTCTTTTTCCATGTGAATTCATACTGCACGCGGAAAAAGTTTTTAGTATAGAACAATTGCTTGCGGAACCATTCGTACCCGGCGATCAGGCTGGTATTTGGTGGATAGAAATTATTTTCTTTAATGCTGAAAAACGGGATCGCGTATCGCGGAAACTTTACAGTGACTTCAGCACCCGCGCGGTAATTATTGTTGTTGCGCAAGGAATCGCCAAAAGAAGTTTCAAAACCACCATATGTTTTAAACAGGAGCTGTTCCGCACCACGAAACGCATTACGATTTTTCCAGTTGACGCTCACCTGTGAACCGAGGTAATTATTCTCCTTACTAAATCCATCAATCTCTGCCTGGATGGACTTCTGCTTTGCAGGCGTAAGATAATAATACACATTCATTCGATGGCTTTCCCCGGAATCCTGGATGGGCTCAAAGCGATTCTTTACGAATTTAAAAGCACCCAGATTGATGAGCCTGTTGAGCGTACTGTTTTGAGAACGGCTGCTGTAAACAGATCCCGGGCGATAAGTGATCGTTTGTGCAAACAAGCGCGGACGAAATTTTCCAATCGTGTCTTTTATTAACAGGTTATCATATGCTACCGTTCCTGATTTTGAAGTGTCCAATTGCTCTGAAGCCAATGTATAATTTGGAAATACCGTAATGCGATTGATCTTGTAGGGATGCTGCGCTTCTTCAGGGGTTGTTTTTTTAATGTTTAAGAACAGGCTCACCTGGTGATTGCCGGCTGTGCTGTCGGCGTAAGCCATTAAATAATCCGGATTGAAAAAATAATAGCCTTTTGTTTTTAGGTAGAGATCAAGGCGATCCCGCTCAGCTTTGATATCGCTGAGCCGATACCCTGCGCCAACTTTTAATACGCTCCTTGCTTTCGTTTGCTCGATGATCTTTAATAATTCCGAACTGTCATTCACCCAGGTTATTTCCTTGATCGTGTATTGTGGCTGCACCTGCGCCGTATAAATTGATTTCGTAAAATAACCGGAGTTAGTTGTATCTCCCTGCACCGTAGAATGGAAGTAGCCAAGATTTTCCATCAACGATTGCATGTTTTCTGCCGTGGCTGTGGCATTAATTCGGCTGCTTAACACCGGTGGCTCACCTAAGCGGTTCCTTAAAAATGCGCGCAAACCTTTTTCTCTTTTCGGCTGACCGATCACATACCACCACCAAACTTTATAAGGTTGCCCTAATAGAAATTTATTCGGCCTGGGCTTCACCGCAAGCTTCAGCATATCCTTTAATTGCCCTGTTGTGCTTTTTGTATCCGGGGTTTTTGTTACCGTGATCGTCGCACCGCGGTACAGTTTTTCGCCCTCAGGTAAAAACTTTTGTACACTGCACGACGTGAGCAGCAAGAGCATAAGATAAAAATATAGTTGCTTTTTTCGCATCAGTCCTATTTTTTCCGCCGGAATAATTCGCGGAATTTTTCATAATCCATTGTTACCAGGAACGCCACTCCGTTTTCCACAACATAGCCATCCAGCACTACCTCAAATTGATTTTTAGTATAAGCACGGATCATATATTTTCCATCCTTCGTCAATTTATAGGAAACGGTTACATCAGGGCGGAAACCAGAGTTGCTGCCATTGGCTTTTACGGCCGGATCACCGCCTTCTATTCCAAAGTTTTTACCCACGCTTACGGTTAGGCGATCATCCAGAAATCTTTTACTAACAGCAACATTCAGATCGGTGCGTTGCTCATTTCCACCATTAGAAAAGTCATTATATGAATTCAGGTTAAGGTCGATATCAATTCCTTTAAATAAATCGCTGGCAATTTCATTCAGGGCCGAAGAAAGGAACTGGCTTACACTCTGGCGCGCGAGATCACTAAAGTCACTGCCATTTCCTTTGAAAAAGTCACTGCTTTGTTCGCCAACAAATCGATTCAACAATAATAAAGAGAACACCTGTTTGTTAGTGGCTGCCTGGTCCCCCCGCAATTGCTGCAGTTTATTTTCGATGGTGGTACGCAGTTCGCTGGTAAGTAAATTACTTTCTTCCGGCAATTGAATGTCAAAATTTATATCCGGCCGGCTCAACACGCCCGTGAGATAAAGCACGACTTTAAATGGTAGCTTCTGGTTGAACGAATTGGACAGGGTCGGACTTACATCCGTTACCTCGTTGTTGATCAAATCCCTCGCGGATGTATTGGCAATATATTCAGCAGTGATAGCAATCCTGGCGCTCATCGGTGTTCCGCCAAACGTGATCGTACTTCCTTTTACCAGGTTGAATTTTCGTTGGAGGAACTGGTAATTCAATACATAATAGCCCTTATCTAATTCGTAGGTTCCTGCAAGAATGATATTACCACCCGGATCAACACCAGCGTTTAACTGCGCATCGCCCTGAACCTGGATCTCATCTCCTGTAACCGGATCTACGATGATCGTTAACACCGAATTTTTATTGATTTCGATATTCAAATTATAATTCAGGAATTGTGCAAAACCAACAGCAGGTTCTACGGCAGGCTCAAATTTCGTTTGAGGAGGGTTTATCGCAAACGTATCGCGATCGATAAAGCGCACCACAGTTTTTGCATCGTCTTTATTATAACTGGTTTCGGGCAATACGATGGTTACATCGCTTTCGTCATTTACATATACATCGCCTTCAATCCTCGGACGTTCAGAATTTCCTGTGATGGAAATATTTGCGTCCACAGATGCATAACCATACAGTTCATTAGCGATGGCTTTTGGAGCATTCATAATGATAAAGTCGGTTGCATTTACGTCAACATTCAGGTCGTATTTATATAAACTATTTGCGGTGATCACGCCGTCTACGTTCATCACATGCCCAAGTGAATCATTCACTACCAGTTTTGGAATTTCAATCCTTGGATAATTTAAAATGATCTTTTGGTTGTTGATCAGGTAAGGGGTACCCAGCTGCGCAAGTGTGAATTTCGTTGTATCAAAATTTAGCTGCCCGTTCCAATGTGGTTCCGAAAATTTGCCCGAGAGGTTGACCTGCCCGTGAATATTACCGGAAGAGTTCTTAATAGCACCGGCAGTGAAAGCTTCCAGCGTTGCGAAATTCAATTGTTTAATGTCGAGGTCGCCGTCAAATTCTTTTTCCGGGTTATTCAGAAAATATTTTCCTGTTGCAACAATGTCATTATTATTTCCTGTGAGCGTGAGGTTAGCGGCAACAGTGTTGTCTGATTCACGTGTGGCAAATGCTTTTATATCGCCGATCGGGTGTTGCATGAGTTCAAAACCCAGCACCTGAGCATTTCCGACGAATGCCGGCAATGCTTTCTCCAGTTCACTTACTTCTATCTGTGCATCCATGATCCCGGCTGCAAATAATGTATCGGTGCTTATTATAGAACTGATGCTTTTTAAGTTGAAATTGTCGACCAGCACATCAATCGGGCTATTAGGAACCGGTTGTTTACTGTTGATGCTGATTTTGGCGGTATCGCTGCTGATGCTGAAATTATTGATCAATAATCCTTTTGGTGAATAACTGATCAGGTTATCCGGTGCTACTTTCCAGCGTTCGTAATTAAGCAGGAGGCTATCTTCAATCCGAAAAGAATAAGTATCATCATTGATACCCAATGATGCTTTTATTCCAAACCAGTTTGTGCGTTTATTATCCTGCGTGAGTGCGCGGATTACCAGGCTGTCGTTGGCAGCCGCACCATTAATTGTGGTGCCGTAAAATGTATTTTTCAGGTAGTGGAGTGTATCAAATCCAAGGTCGTAATTGATGCGCTCATTTCTTGAAGCGATATTTACTTTCCCATTTGCAATATCGTAACTGGTATATTTCAGGTGTGGCAGGTTCGCGATGAAACTCAAGGCGCTGTCTGTATCTGCAGATCTGTAATTTCCGCGGAAACTGATGTCGTCATAACACTCAAGTCCTGGAATAATACCGGTGACAATCGGGCTATATTTAATTAAGCCATCAATGGTCATCTGCTGATCAGGAATGTTCGCTACATGTTTTGTTTTTGTAAGGCTGTAATAATTGTTGATATACTGCAGAATTGAAGGGCCAACTTTGTCATAATCAAATGCACCGTTTGCATGAACCTGGGCAAAAGGAGCGCGGAAATTAATATCATCGACGCCGTTCAATGAGGTCGCAACAAGACTAACAGTATCGAGTACATATTTACCACTGCTTAACTGCAGCTTCGTGTTATCAAGTAGCGCATTGATATCCAGGCTGCGTGGCCTTGTGCTGTTTGATTTGATATTTGCCTTCGTGGAAAAATTCAGCGTGTCATTATATAAATGTAATTTTTGTAATTGCGCAGTATCTACGTCTATCATGGCATCAATCGTCGGATATTGGTCACGGACATTTGCTGTTAGATTATATATAAGGCGCAGGCTGCTGTCTTTGATTTGTCCTTCGCTGGAAATCAATCCCCGGTTAAAATCAGCATCTAATCTTGCATTGTGGTAATTATACTTGTTAAACTGCAGGGCGGCGATATCTGCTGTGATTGCCGAGCGCATCGTCTTATAATTAAAGCCGGTTCCTTTTGCCTTAAAATTGCCACTTACCATTCCAAGGACGGTATCCTGTTTCAGTAACCGGCCGATATTGAATCCTGGAGTCGTTATATATAAGTCGTACACCGCCGCTTCGGGGTTCTTCATATTCCGCATGAAACCTTTTACGGTAGCCGGACCATAACTGCCATTCAATTTCAGGTCGGCAACAAAATCGTTCACACTTCCTTTAAATTTTCCTGATGCAGAAATTTTTTGCGGCAATTCAATCTGTGGCGGCAGTGAGCCTGCAGGCACAAATCCCAGGATGAAGTTGCGGTCAAAGATGGCATTCTTCACCGCAAGGTCATATTTAAGTGCGGCTGGGTTTGAGATATTGTTCAGGGCGATCCTGCCATTGAAGCTGATGTCTTTGGCGCTCGTGTTCACATCTGCCACAAGGTTATTCTTGTCGCCGGTGAAATGTCCGCTCAGGTTAAATATAGCCGGTAGTTTTGCCAGCGCTTCCTGGTTGGCCGCCGGAACGAATTTTAATAGGTCCTTTTTAGTAATGATGCTCTTATCTATATATAGGTCATAAGCCAGGCGATTCGGATCCGTTAAGTTATATAAGGTACCGCGCCCGGTGATGCTGCTGCCAGACAAACCACTTAATTGAAGATATGGGAGGTAAAGCCGTTGCAGGTTCCCACGCAATTCTGTATTAAAACTAATCGTGTTGTTGGCAAAGGACGCCGGGGCGAAGGTTTTTTTAAGAGAGGGCATCAACAGGTAAAGGTCATTAAAGGCGATCACCGATTTGCTGAAGTTGGCAGACACTAAACTGTTCTGGGGATGAAGCGTCATAGCGGAAAGGCTATCATACCTGATCTCGATGGCATCCTGTAACAAAGTATGCGGTGTTTTTACGTAGAGTTCTTTTGCTGAAAGAATCGTATCCGTAAAAAGGAAATTCAGGTGAGTGCTGTCCAGTTGGAAACCGCTTGCGTCAGCAAATGAGAATTGGCTCACCTGGGCCGCCGTGCTATCTGCCGAATAAATAAAGTTGTGAATATTCACATTTAGGTTACTCGCATTGAAATGAGCAAAATCTAACCCGCCGGCAGCAGGCTTATTGGCGTCATCATATTGTAATTGCGAGCTCCCGATATTTAATTGCTTCACCTGGATCAACCATGGCGGTGCAACAGTCGTATCGATGGCCGAAATCTCATTTCTCTTTTTAGGCTGTTTAAATTGAACGAAAGAACTGTCGAGCACAAGGGAGTCAGCAATTGCAATCGACTGATCCAGATTAAACAACACATTGCTAAGGCCGAGTTTTGTTACACGGTTGGCATAATACAATCCGCTTACTTTATTATCAACCGTTACGTTTACTTTTTTTACATTAAAATGCCCGGCCGTGATATAAAGGCCATAAGTCTTTTTTGCAGCAATGGTATCTGGCGTAACGGCGATGATAGAATCAAGAACAGACTCTTTGTAAGTGTTCATGAAAAAATCAATTTCGTTCGCAGCAAAATCATTGATCCCGAAATTAGATCGGTCTGGTTGAAATTTATTCAGTGTGGCATCGAGTCCTTTGATCCGTGCAATAAAATTGCTTCCGCCATATTCATCTTTGAATCGCAGTGCAACATTATCGAAGATCAACCGGTCGAGTGTAAGTTTCAACGCAGCAGTATCCGGGATAGCAGTTGTTGATTTATTTCCGGCGAATGCATTTACAATAAATTCATAATTGAATGTTGTATCTGTCTCGGGGCGGTGAACATTTATGAGAATATTTTTGAAATAAAGTTTTTGAATATCGGTGTTGCCGCTGAGCAATTTTATCATGTTCAAATCTGCTGATAATTCCTCTCCGTAAATCAATGTATCGTGTTGCTGATCTTCGATGTAAACACGCTTGATTTCGAGCCATTGTGGAAGGCTATAATCTACGGCACCGATGCTGACTTTTGTATGCAGTTTATTTTCTAAATATGACTGAACACGATTGCGCACAACACGCTTTCCGGCATTGGTATAAATGAATGCAAAAGCAAGCAGCAGGATCGTAAATACGCCCAGCAGAAGATAGAGGAAAACCCTCCAGATCTTTCTAAAAATTTGCTTGTTGTTTGTCATGAAGAAAAAAGAAACGGTTACTTTGGCACATCCAACTTGTGGTCAACCTGTTAGCCATTCCTAATATAAGAAATATCTATGCCTTTTTTGACCCCTTTACCGCAGCGGATTTCCTTTAGAAAGAAACTTAAGGATAATTGTTCCTGTAGAACATATTCCCCAGCGGTGTAAGGGGCCGTCTCGAAGAAACTACCGGGATCAATCTGCAACACTTGTTCACCCAGGCATTTGGAATTGAAGTTAATGCCTTCTCCCCATTCTTTATCTCTGGAAATTTTGCCTGAAAATAAAAAGATGTAAAACAATTTTTACAGGCGGAATCTTGCAGTTGATCGCCTTTGTTCCTTAAGGTCTTTAAACGTTTTTCCGTTGATAAGAAAAGCCCATTTCTGTCCGGAAAATCAGGAACAGAATTGTTGCTTTGGCCATACAAATAAGCCGCGGAAAAATCAACAAAAAAAGGCTGAAAATATCAGCCTTAAAAAAGAAAAATATGCATCAAAAATATCAGATTTCTTGGTCTCGTTTATTAAATCAATTTCCACCTAAAATCTTCATGATAATTTTTTCATCCGCCGTAAGATCTGCAGCATTATCATTCACTTCAATTTTATCCAGTTGGGCGAAATATTTTTCAATGTTCTTATTTTCATATAAAGAAATGATCAGCGGATGCACATAATATTTTTTACAAACCGTTCGCGTATTTCCTAAATTTTCTGCCACCTTATCTAACGCGGCAACAACATTTTTTTTGGAATCGGCATCTGTTTCTGCAAGCCCCATTTCCTTAAATGCTAAAAATGCATTCACTGTTCCTGCCCATGTGCGAAAATCTTTTGCAGTAAAATCTTCGCCGCAAATATTCTTAATATAATCATTCACCATTCCCGAATCGATTGCGTGGCGTTGACCATTGTCATCATAATATTGAAACAATTCTTTACCCGGAATGTCTTTGCATTTTTGTACGATGCCCGCGAGTTTTTTATTCTTCAAACTGATATCATGTTGCACGCCTTTTTTTCCGCGGAAAGAAAATTTAACCGTGCTTCCTTTGATGTCAACGTGCTTATCTTTTAACGTCGTGAGCCCGAACGATCCGTACAATTTTTCATAAATATTATTTCCGACACGGATATTCGTGCGTTCCATAAGGCTGACGATTGCCGCAAGAATTTTCGTTTGCGGAAGCCCGGGTTGGGAGATGTCTTTTTCTAATTGTAGCCGGATCGTTGGCAGTAATTCTCCAAACCGGATCATCCGGTAAAACTTGGTATGGTTACGCAAAGCATTCCAGGCGGGGTGATAGCGGTACTGTTTTCTCTTCTTCACATCCAGGCCTGTTGCCTGCAGGTGACCGTTTTCCAGTGCGCAAATCCACACATTCTCCCAGGCCGGTGGTATCACCAGCTTTTTGATCCGATCCATTTCTTCCTGTGCCTTTACTTTTTTGTCGTCATATATATAAGCAAAACTTTTCCCGGACCGTTTACGCAGGATCCCGGGAATAGTATCAGTTACATAAACCAGGTTTACTGCTTCCGCCGTCTTAACGGGGTCATTGATAATCTTTTTCAGTTTCGCTTTTGGAAGCGCTTCTAATACGTCAGCAGTTTCTTTCTCTGTCATATAGCCCGGCGTTAAGGTTTGATGGATGGATGTGGTTTGCTTTTGTAATGAAAGTTTTATGCCCGATAAATTCCCGATGAATTTTTGCTGATACACAACTTTCCTACACAGGATGAGGAATTAGTTCCACTAAACACACAGGAAACCTGCATAAACAAAGGGTTTTAGACGATAAGCCTAGTTCGGGATGAATTGGTACGTCCTTTGAATTTTTAGTAACAACCTTAAATCACACGTTATGCAGTTTCACGACGAAAACCTCAGCTTCTTACAAGAAAAGATCAAGCAAATAAAAGTTGCGTTGTTTAAATCAGAGATCAATTCTGAACTGCAACTTCCGAATAACATTATCCAGACACTCAAAGTTGAAGATGACGGCCACCTTTGGTTTTTCACGTCATGTGCGGGCGATTACGCAAAGTCTATTGAACGTTCTTTTTATGCCTACCTGGATTTTTATAAAAAAGGCACGGATTGCCGTATCCAGGTTAGTGGTAAAGCAACGATCGTTGAAGACGACGCTGAAGATTTTTTACTAATGAGCAATTACAGCAGGAGTACTGCAGGTCGATTGGTCCTGGTTAAAATGAAGATTATGCAGGCAGAATATTTTGAAAACAAAACCACGCCGATGATCTCCTGGAAAGAGAAATTGCGCGGCGCCTTTCAAAACCTTTTTTATACGCCATCACATCGCGTATACGATTTCAACTAACAACGACAGATATATTGGATAACGATTCAACAGAAGAATTTTAGGCAAAAAGTGAATATAAAACCCCGGATTTACCGGGGTTTCTTTTTTAATGCTGTTTTACTTTGAATTTGTTAATCGCTTCGCGGGAGAATTCGCTCAGGATTAACCGCCCGCTGATCGCCGCACGTTCCGGTAACAGTTTATCCCAATGTTCAGTTCCTTTCCAGAAAACGTTTTTCAGTTCCGCCATGGCTTTCGGACTTGAATGCGCCAGGGTTTTTGCAAGTCGCTGAATGGATTCATCCATGTTTTCGATGCTTTCATGTACTTCTGCAAACAAGCCTTTCTTTTTACCCCAGTCGCTATTGCGCCACATGGTGGCGTCGATGGCCAGCGCACTGAACGCGGCAACGCCAATTTTTCGTTCTACTGCAGGCCCCACTACGAATGGCCCGATGCCGACAGCCAACTCACTTAAACGGATGTCTGCCATTTCAGAAGCGATGGCGTAGTCAGCTGCCGCGGCCACACCAACACCTCCCCCAACTGCTTTACCATGAATCCGGGCGATGATGAGTTTCGGACATTTTCTCATGGCATTAATTACGTTTGCAAAGCCGCTGAAGAAATTGATACCCTCTGCTTCAGTTTTGATCGTTAATAATTCATCGAAAGAAGCTCCCGCACAAAATGTCTTTTCGCCGGCACTCTTCAGAATGATCACTTTTGTTTCATCATGCGTTCCGGCAAAATGAATTTCCTTGGTTAGCTCTGCCAGAATTTTTGCTGGCAACGAATTGCTTTGAGGATGATAAAATTCTATCGTTGTAATCCCATTATGTGTCTCGGAATTAACATAGCCTGCCTGTATTTGCGTCATATCATTAAAGTTTAAATGTTATTTTTTTTCATTTGCACCATCGTTAAAATCGTTGCTACGCCGGTAATCTCATCAGTTTCATCAAAAATCTCCACATACCATTTTACAATTCCTTTCGGGATGTCCTGTCCTTTTACAAATGCTACGTCAGGATTCACTTCTTTTAATTCCTGCGCCGTTTTTTCTTTGCAGGTAAAACGGATATATATGGAATTACCGGGATACACAGGTTTTGTAAAACGTAATTCGTCGATACCATAATTAAGCAGCACCGGGTTCTTGTCAAAACTATCTACAAACAAACCGGCTGCCGCACTCATGATAAAATAACCATGTGCTACCTGTTGTTCAAACATAGTGCCGTTGAAATCAGTTTCTTTTAAATGCGCATAAAATTGGTCGCCGCTTAACAAAGCAAATTTGTCAATGTCTTCGCTGTTGATCAATCGTTTCTCGGTGATGAGCTGATCTCCAATCGCGAGCTCTTCAAAATATTTTTTAAATGGATGAACATCCGTAATATTTCCTTTCGCATGTGGTTGGTAAACATTGCTGATCGCCGTTAGCATTGTGGGTGAACCCTGGATTGCGGTGCGTTGCAGGTAATGCCGGATGCCCCTGAGTCCGCCCATTTCTTCCCCGCCGCCGGCGCGCCCCGGGCCGCCATGAACAAGCAACGGTAATGGTGAACCATGGCCCGTACTTTCCTTCGCGCAATCCTGGTTCAATACCAAAATTCTTCCATGGTGGGTTGCTGCTGATAAAACATATTCGCGGGCAATATCAGGAGCAGCAGTGACGATCGTTGAACATAAACTGCCTTTGCCCATTTTGCTCAATTCAATCGCTTCGTCCATGTTTTTGTATGGCATGAGCGTACTCACCGGGCCGAAAGCTTCTACGTTATGAGAGGCATCAGCCGAGAATGGTTGCGTATTTAACAAGAGTAACGGGCTGATAAAAGCACCTTTTGCGGCATCAGCATCTAAGACGGAGACGCTATCAAGTGAGCCATAGATAATTTGTGATGCAGCTAATAATTTTTGAACCTGCGCCAACACTTCAGCCTTCTGACCATGACCAGCCAGTGCTCCCATGCGTACCTTTTCATTCAATGGATTACCGATGACCGTTTTGTCCAGTTCATTCGCGATGGCGCGTGATATATCTTCCATTTTATTTTCAGGAACAAATATGCGGCGCACTGCCGTACACTTTTGCCCGGCCTTTACGGTCATTTCTTTCTTTACTTCTTTAATAAAAAGATCCCATTCCGGCATTCCCGGCTCCACGTCATTGCCAAGCACAATACAATTAAGTGAATCTGCTTCCATATTGAAAGGCACTGCTTCGCTTAAAATATTTGGATGCGATTTCAGTTTCAGCCCTGTATAAGCCGAACCGGTAAATGTCACTACGTCCTGTGATCCCACATGCGAAAGCATATCGCCCGCGCTGCCGCAAATCAGTTGCAATGCGCCTTTTGGTAAGATGCCTGATGCGACGATCTCCCTTACAACGGCTTCTGTTAGATATGAAGTGACAGTTGCAGGTTTAACCACCGCTGGCATTCCTGCCAATAAATTCACGGCGATTTTTTCCAGCATGCCCCATACCGGAAAATTATAGGCATTGATATGTACCGCGACCCCTTCTTTTGGAACAAGGATATGATGGCCCATAAAAGTATTGCCTTTGCTGAGTGCGATCGGGTCGCCATCCAGGCAAAACATTTCGTCGGGTAATTTGCGGCGAAGCGATGCGTTGGAAAATAAATTTCCGATTCCGCCTTCGATATCTATCCAGCTGTCTATCCGCGTTGCTCCGGATTGATAACTGATCCGGTAAAATTTTTCTTTATGCTCCATCAGGTGAAGCGCTAATGCCCGTAACATCCGGCCTCTTTCCTGGAAGGTCATTTTCCGCAGGGCGCGGTTCCCAGTTTCGCGGGCATATTGTAAAACTGATTTAAAATCTATCCCTTCAGATGTAGCTGCAGCAATTGTTTCCCCGTTTACAGCGTTCAATAAAACCTGGCCGGTGCCATCTCCCTCAATCCAATCGCCGGTGATATAGTTACCTAATTTCTGCATAATTTTTGTTTGGGTAACAAAGCTAAGCAATGATATATATTGTTTGAGCAATATTCAGTTTCAAAAATATCAAGATGAAAATTCTTCTGATTGCACTGGTTTTTTTCACGGCATGTAAGCCGACGCGAATGGACAACAACAACTGTAAAGGCCCGGCGGTTGCGGATTGTATGTGCACACAACAGTATCAGCCTGTATGCGGATGCGATGGTAAAACTTATGGGAATGCCTGTATGGCCAGGTGTGCGGGGGTTAAGTCCTGGACGGAAGGAGAATGTTCAAAATGATCAGGCGATCAGCCCAAACTGCCGAAGATGGTGACTCAGATGTTTGTGATGCAAACGGATCCACTCCCTGAAATCAAGGTCGCCAAAAACCGGATGCAATGTTTTCACAGCTGTTCCGTTGCTGAAAAAGCTATTGAATTTTTCTACCGTGCTATTTAAATGCGCTATAGCTTCTTCGAGGCTGCCGTACAATACGGGCGAAGGTTCAGCACCGACGATCGTTTCCGGCGCCTGTGTATTTTCGCGAAATTCTTTATCGGATTCGAGGAACGCTTTATATTTTGGTAATTGCTCTTCCGGCGTTACCAATGGATACTGTATTTCGAGGATGGATACGCGAAAAAAATCATTGAGGTGTTCCACCATTTGCTGCGCATTCATTTTCCCCCAACGCGGAACCGCATCCGGCGAAAGTTGTTCCAGCAGCTTTAATGCTTTACCCTGGATAAAACTTAATTTTTCTGTTTCCATATAACACAAAAAAAGCAGGCGAACCTGCTCCCGTTAAATACGTTTATCAATCTCCGCACACAAGGCATCAAAAATCTCGTCAATGGTGCCTTCTCCTTTTACCATCACAACCTTTTCAAACTGCTGGTAATAATCAGCCACCATCGCGGTTTTAGAGCGATATTCAATGATCCTTGCCCGAATCACCTGCTCATTATTATCATCACTGCGGCCACTGGTTTCTCCGCGTTTTACCAATCTTTTTACGAGTTCTTCTTCGCTCACATCGAGGGCAAGCATCACGCCGATTGACGCTTTTTTTAAATCCAACAGCCGGTCCAATGCTTCTGCCTGCGCTGAAGTGCGTGGAAATCCGTCAAATAAAAAACCTTTGGCTTGCGGATTTTCGTCGAGCGCAGAACTGATCATTCCAATCACTACTTCATCCGGTACCAACTGGCCTTTATCCATGAAGTTTTTCGCTTCCAGGCCAAGTGCGGTTTGCCGGCTGATCTCATGACGAAGAAGATCACCCGTGCTGAGATGCTTTAGTCCATAACGCGCCATGAGTTTTTCACTTTGCGTACCTTTTCCACTGCCCGGCGGGCCAAAGAGTATTAAATTGAACATATGTCTTCTAAACCTGGTTGAAAATGAAAAGAATGTTTCGGCTGAATTATTACAAATGTAATTAAGCAATGTTAAAATGCCATGTTTTATGTGAAGTCCCTGCTGTAGCCCTGATAGCAGCCGGATATTATCTTTCCGCAATTATTTTCGCCTTTTTTGTATTGAGGCCCTTAAGAATTACTTTTGCCCGAAATGATCTTTCACGCTAATTGATATATTAATGGCATCAACTAAACTTAGCCGGCTCGCAGAAACACTGATCGGTTCCGAGATTGTAAAACTTGGGGCAACGATAAAAGAAAAGATCAGCCAGGGCGAGCATATCTATAATTATACGATTGGCGATTTTGACTCATCGCAATTTCCCATCCCTGCAGCATTGCAGGAAGAAATTATTTCAGCTTACCAACATCATTATACAACATACCCCGCTGCAGAAGGTGAATTAGACTTGCGTAAAGCGGTGGCAGCCTTCCTGGATAAAAATGAAAATTTACAATATACGCCACAGGAGATCCTGATTGCTGCCGGCGGAAGGCCATTGATCTATGCCGCGTACCGAACGATCGTTGATGAAGGGGATAAGGTTATCTACCCGGTGCCGAGCTGGAACAATAATCACTACGTTCATTTCACCGGTGGCGAGCATGTAATGATAGAAGCTACGCGTGAAAATAATTTCATGCCTACCGCGGAACAAATCAAACCACATATTAAAGGCGCTTCGCTTATTGCGGTTTGCTCTCCTTTAAATCCCACCGGTACCACATTTAAAAAAGCGGAACTGGAAGAGATTTGCGATATGATCATTGAAGAGAACATGCAGCGCGGAGAAGGAGAAAAAAAATTGTACCTGATGTACGACCAGATCTATTGGACGCTAACGTTTGGCGATACGCAACATTATAACCCGGTATCACTACGCCCGGAAATGAAACCCTTCACCATTTTTATCGACGGTATCAGCAAAGCTTTTGCAGCGACGGGCGTTCGCGTGGGTTGGGCAATGGGGCCTGCAGATGTGATCGCGAAAATGCGGGCGCTTAATAGTCATGTTGGATCATGGGCGCCGATGGCAGAACAAAAAGCTGTGGCGAAATTCTTATTGCAACAAACGGAAATCAGTTCATACTTCAGCGATTTCAAAAACGAATTGTCTTTAAGACTGAACAATATTTACAACGGCTTTCAACAATTGAAAACAGAAGGATTTCCGGTTGACGCCATTGCACCACAAGCGGCAATTTATCTAACGGTTCAAATCGACCTGGTTGGCAAAAAAATGCCAGGCGGAACGGGAATAAAAATACAGGAAGATGTAACCGCTTATATTCTGAACGAGGCGAAACTGGCGCTGGTGCCGTTTTACGCGTTTGGTGCCGATAAACAAAGTAGTTGGTACAGGCTGAGCGTTGGCTGTTGTAAAAAAGAAGATATCCCTGTTGTGCTGGAGAAACTAAAAGATGCGCTGGTAAAATTAACTTAGGTTAATTACGATTATTGAGAAAAATAAATGGCTTCTCTTTACGCTGGCGTAAGAAGTTTTTTATCTCCACATCTTTCCGGAAAATTTTGTAGCGGTTTAGATCGATCAGCTCATGCGCCTTTACTACATTATCCAGCCGCTCTACCGTAAACAGTAGTTCATGGAGCAGCGTTACTTCATGCTCCATGGCCTGGGGAGTCATTAACTCCTGCTTAAACATTACAAGCAAATCGCGGTTAGGCTTAGTCATAAACCCTACAATTTTACGTACTACTTATATCCTACCATCCCGGTGCAGCCGCATTGTCCTTTTTTTGTAGAAGAACAACTGGTTGTCGTGATCAGTGCGATGGCTAATAAAAGCAATGATGATATCTTAATTATCTGTTTCATAAAATTCTGGTTACAAATTAAACTATTTTCACAAATAAATATTGTTCTGTTTTAATGAAAGACGAAAATATTAACAAACTTCCAACCCGGCCCAGGGTGTTACTCTCGCCGTTGGATTGGGGGCTGGGTCATTCCACCCGTTGTATTCCCGTCATTCAGGCTCTTCTCAAAGCAGGCGCTGTACCTGTTCTCGCTGCTGAAAAAGGCAGTGCACATTTACTCAGCATCGAGTTCCCTGGCCTGGAAATTGTTCAGCTTCAGGGATACCGCATCAGTTATAGTAAAAGCAAAAAAGGATTTTTCCGGAAAATAGCTACGCAAATACCTGTCATTTTGCAACAGGTCCGCCGGGAATATAGATTTTTAGACAGACTGGTTGCAGAAAACCGCATAGACGCTGTGATTTCGGATAACCGTTTTGGTTTGCACAATAAAAATATTCCATCTATTTATATAACGCATCAGTTACACCTTGAAACAGGCAACCCCTTATTCAACAGGATTGCGCAAATAGTTCATTATCGCATCATCCGTAAGTTTGACGCATGTTGGGTTCCAGATCATGCAGGCGGCTTTTCAATCGCCGGAAAATTATCCCATCCAAAGCTGTCACCTCCGATTCCGGTGAAATATGTCGGGCTATTATCCAGGTTTATTCCGATGGCCAAATCGAAAACAATTGATCTCTGCATTTTACTTTCGGGGCCGGAGCCACAAAGATCGATGCTGGAAAAGAAAATGCTCGAATATCTCTCAACTTCTACTGCAGCTATCTGCCTCGTGCGGGGTTTACCAGGCGAAGCAACGGAACGCAGAGGTTTGCCGGAAAACGTAAAAGTTTTCTCACATCTGCCGGCGGCGCAATTAAACGAGTTGATCTGCCAATCGAAGATGGTCGTGTGCCGTGCGGGTTATTCTACTATTATGGATCTTTCACAGCTTCAACAAAAAGCGATTTTAATTCCTACGCCCGGGCAAACAGAGCAGGAATACCTGGGCAGATATTTAATGGAAGAAGGCGTCTTCTTTTGTACAGATCAGGAAAACCTTAACATGAAAGAAACACTGGCGCGGGCGGAAAAATTTACTTTCCGCAAGCTACCTCAGGAAGCGGGAAATTTGCAGGAAATCGTTCAGGAATTTGTGCATTCAATCAGGCTTCGGCGATAAATACACCCCGCTTATTTTTATTATTGCTTCCCACAATACTGCGGCTTCCGGATGCATGAAAAAGGCAATGGATATTCTTCGGCATCCGGGGAATCATCGCAATGATCTCCTTAAATGAAAGTTCTCCTTCACAGATGATCAGCTGTGTAATTTTCATGGCTGTAAAAACAGCGTTGATATTTTCCAGGCTGGCGATTTGCGCAGATTTATCTTGCGGGGAAAGCCCAACCCTTCCCATAATGACCACGGCGGGATCCGCAAATTTTAACAGCTGGATAATTTTATTAAATTGTTCAACTGAACCCAGGACTGCCGTCTGCTGCTGCTTTGTAGGCAATGCCTCATTTGGCTGAAGCAAGGATTTCAGACCAGCCAGTTGTTTACTAAATACGATAGCCGTTCGCATGAGAAATGCATTCCCTTTTTTTGCGCCGTAGTGCTTGTCTACAAACAAATTCATCGCTCCATAGAAATGCCTGATGTAGTTTTTTGACAGTCGCTGCGTGCTTTCGCCCTTAAAATGAATAATACTTACCTCGGGGAAATAGTAATTGGTAAGTCCGGCTTTAAGTAATTGAAAACTGAGGTCGACATCTTCGCCATACATAAAGAAACGTTCATCGAAACCATTGCTAACGGTAATGGCTTTTCGGCTCAGCATCATAAATGCACCAGCCAGCACTTCCACTTTATTTATTTTGTCTTCGGGCAACTCGCCAAGATAATATGCAGCGAAATTTTTATTTTTTGGAAAGATGCTTGTGAGGCCCGTCATTTTAAAAAATGATGCAACGGGAGATGGTAATCCACGTTTACTTTCTTTTAAATACCGTCCGGCACCATCGATCATCCGCACACCCAGTGCGCCTGTATCGGGATGCCTATCGAAAAAATCAAGACAGGAAGTGAAAGCATTTTCGGGAACGATAGTGTCGGGATTTAAAAATAAAACATTTGTGCCGCGCGCTTCTTTCAGCATCAGGTTGTTGGCTTTCCCGAAACCAATATTGTTATCAAGCCAGCGAAATTGTACAGTAGCAAATTTCCCTTCAAGATATTCCCGGCTTCCATCCGAAGAAGCATTGTCCACAACAAGGATTTCCGCATCAATATTTCGTACGGCACGAAGAACGGAGAACAGGCATTGCTCCAGGAAATATTTTACATTGTAATTGACGATGATAACAGATAGTCTCACAGGCCTGATTTAATACGAAATACGAGCTTTTCCGGCATTCGTCAAAATGCAAATATCCGGCGGGGCAGGATAGAACTCTATCTGCGATTGAGGCGGCTGTTTATTATCTTTGCGGATGCTTAAAACAACTTTATTAAATGCCGTTCAGGCCGGCGCTGCGCAATTGCAGCATTTCTTCAATGGCAATTTTGTTATTTCAAATAAAGAAGGAATCAATAACCTGGTAACCGAGGCGGATCATGCCGCAGAAAAAGCGATTATCGAAGTGATCCAGAAAGATTATCCGGATCATTTTATTTTAAGCGAAGAAACAGGAGAAATAAAAACAGGTAGTGAATACAAATGGATCATCGATCCAATCGATGGTACGGTGAATTTCGCTAATGGCATCCCGCTTTGTTGTGTTAGCGTGGGGTTGGAAAAAGAGGGAAAAATGGTATTAGGCGCGGTGTACAATCCCCTGATGAACGAACTATATTTTGCACAACGCGGTTTTGGCGCCTCGCTGAATGATAAAAAAATAACGGTTAGTGAAAAAACCGAAGTTATTAAAAGCTGCCTCGTAACCGGATTTCCCTATACATACCTGGATGCGCCCAACGGTCCGATCCAGGTGTTTGAGCGCCTGATCCGAAAAGGCGTGCCGGTAAGGCGTTTAGGAAGTGCGGCGATTGATCTTTGCTGGGTTGCAGCGGGAAGGTTTGACGGGTTTTACGAACATAAACTACAGGCCTGGGACAGCGCTGCGGGATTTCTGATAGTTGAAGAAGCCGGCGGAAAAGTGACGGATTTTGAAGGCAATTATTATTCGCCCTATCAGCCACATATTCTCGCGACCAATGGAAAGATTCATGAAGAATTATTAGGGGTCGTAAACGGCGCGGCATTGGTATGATCAGGTCCCTCGCGATAGGTTGTTGCCTGTTTTTCATTGTAAACAGTTCCTGCAATTATATCAGCTATACGCCAAAAAGTAAAAAAGCTGCCCGGCGGGAAATGCCTTCTATCCTGTTGCTGGAAAAGATTGTTGACTTTCGCATTGAACAAATGGGCTGGCCGGCATCGCAAGGGGATTTTATCAGCAAAGACATAAAATTCTACCGCGCGATGGAAGGTTTTCCTTACCGGCAAACTACTTTCAAGATCATTGACAGCAACAATATGATCTTCTATTTTACCGGTCATATTAAGGACCTGGAAAAAAATAAACGAACCGGCAAAACAGAACTAAATGGTTTTGGCGGACATGTAAAGTTTTATAAAGAAAACAATAAATTCATCTGGAAAATTAAACTGGATTAGTATGTCGACAGATAACCGCACAGAGATTGCACAGCTCGGAGAATTCGGACTCATAGAGCATCTTACCCGAAATAATGAAATAAAAAATGTGTCTACTATTTTAGAAGTAGGTGATGATGCTGCTGTGATCGATCATTTCGGCAAACAAACGGTGATCTCTACGGATCTTTTACTCGAAGGCATTCACTTCGACCTTTCTTACACGCCACTTAAACACCTTGGCTATAAATCTGTTGTTGTCAACATCAGTGATATCTATGCGATGAACGCCGTTCCAACGCAGATCGTTTTGAGCATTGCATTCAGTAACCGTTTCAGCCTGGAAGCACTGGATGAATTTTACGAAGGTGTTTATGCAGCATGTGAGTTTTATGGCGTTGATTTGGTTGGCGGAGATACCAGCACTTCGCAACGCGGCTTTGTCATCAGTATAACCGCAATCGGGGAAGTAACTCCTGACAAATATGTAACAAGAAGTGGCGCAAAGCCATTAGATCTGATTTGCGTTAGCGGTGAATTAGGCGGTGCATTTTTAGGACTCACCATTTTGGAAAGAGAAAAAAAGATTTTCAATGAAACCGGCGCCCAACCAGATCTGGAAGGCCAGGCCTACATCGTTGGCAGGTTATTAAAGCCGGAAGCAAGGAAGGATATTATCGAATATTTTGCTGAAGCGGAAATTATGCCAACGAGCATGATGGATATCAGTGATGGGCTGAGCAGCGAATTATTACATATCTGCAAACAAAGCGAAACCGGTTGTGTACTGTATGAAGACAAGCTGCCGCTAAACGATGAGGCGAAAGAGTTTGCTTATAAACTGCAGCTGGATCCAACGGCATGCGCGTTAAGTGGTGGTGAAGATTATGAATTGTTGTTCACCGTTCCGCAAGCTGATTTTGAAAAAATAAAGACAAACCCTTCGATCAGCATTATTGGCTATATCACGGAAGCATCAGAGGGAAAAACAATTATAACACGGGGTGGCAACAAGCATGCATTAGTTGCGCAAGGTTGGAACCATCTCAAATAGGAATTATGAAATCTGTAATGAATTGTCAAAGTCAGCGATCAGAGATTCTGAAAAGGAAATTATGTTTATTTTCAGTTGTTAAAACCGGCGTGAGGCTATGATTAGAATATTGTGGGTCCTGATGATTTTCGTGAGCTGGTCGTTGATGTCCTGTAGCAGCAGCCAGAAAAATTTCAATCCGAATAAAAAAATACCGGCGGTTCAGTTACAAAAAGATTTTCTCCTGCTTCGTAATATCCTCGAAGAAAAACATCCATCACTTTACTGGTACACACCGAAAGACAGCATCAACTTTTACTTCGACAAATATTATAGTGATATAAAGGACAGTATGACGGAGCAGCAATTTGCCTGGCATATTTTATTTCCGCTAATTGATAAGATCCATTGTGGTCATACCAGCGTTGGGATGAGCAAGGCATATGGAAAGTGGGCTGCCGGCCGGCGCCAGGCGACATTCCCTTTATATATGAAGATCTGGAATGATACCATGGCTGTTACGGCTAACCTTAACCGTAAGGACAGTATTTTTAAACGAGGAACATTGATCACCTCCGTAAATGGCACCAGGAATAAGGAATTGATCAGTGATATGTTTAATTATCTCCCGGAAGACGGCCAGGCGAACAATGTAAACTACATCCGCCTCAGCGCTAATTTTCCCTACTATCACCGCAACATTTACGGTATCTCAAAAAAATACGCGGTGACCTACATCGATTCAAACGGAGTGGAACAGAAAGACAGCCTGGCGCTGCATGTTATACCGCGGGATTCTGCGCGCAAGGATAGTATTGTAAAACGGGAAAAGATCAAACTGCCAAAAGAGCGGAAACAAAATTTGTATCGTTCGCTGAATATTGACAGTTCGGGAAAATTTGCCGTGATGACGGTGAATAGTTTTACGCGTGGAAGGTTGCGCAATTTTTTTCGTAAATCATTCCGCGAACTGCGTGAAAAAAACATTACAAATCTTGTCCTCGACATCCGCAGCAATGGCGGTGGAAGAGTCGGCTTATCCACACTTCTCACAAAATACATATCACGCACGCCTTTTAAAGTTGCAGACACCCTTTTTTCTGTTACACAAAACCTCAGGCCTTACACAAAATATTTTGAAGGCGGATTCTTAAATAACATTGAGTTGTTTTTCATCAGCCATAAATCTCAGGATGGCCAATTCCACATCAGGCATTTAGAAAATAAATTGTACGAGCCAAAAAAAACAGCCTACAAGGGCGAAGTGTATGTATTGACAAACGGCCCCACTTTTTCAGCAGCGGCATTATTCGCTAATGCAGTAAAGGGGCAGCCAGGAATCGTGTTGCTTGGAGAAGAAACCGGTGGTGGCTGGTATGGCAATAACGGCATTATGATTCCCGATGTTACATTGCCGAATACAAAATTGCGTGTGCGAATGCCCTTGTTTCGTTTGGTGCAGTATCAGCATGTGGCTAAGAACGGGTCGGGTATTGTCCCGGATATTTATGTGGGCACGAGCTATGAAGCCCTGATAAAAGGAGAAGATAAAAAAATGGAAGTGGTGAAAGAAATCATTCTAAAAAAATCAGAACCCGCGATCGCTAACCCGGTGCTTTAACCTTCCAGGCGAAAGGAATCGGCGTCTCTCCAAAAAGGAAATTTTGCACGAACCTGTTCTACATGTTCTTTTTGAAGCGTGATGGTAAAGATATCTTCATCATCAGCCATATGATATAATACTTCCCCAAGCGGATCGACGATCATACTGTTTCCACTGTGATATATATCGTTACCATCTTTTCCCACGCGGTTCACGCCAACAACATACGCCTGGTTTTCGATTGCCCTTGCGCAAAGCAGAGTCTTCCAGGCAAGGTTGCGGCGCTCCGGCCAGTTAGCGACATATAAAAGCAAATCATACTCCGCAGCATCATCTTTTTTTTGTTGCCTTGCCCAAACCGGGAAACGTAAATCGTAACAAATTTGCAGGTTAATGCGCCAGCCCTTTACAGATGCGATCAACCTCTTTTCGCCGGGTTCATAATGCTCATCTTCTTTGGCGAAAGCAAAAAGATGCCGTTTATTATAGTGACCGCATTGCCCGTTAGGTAGCATCCAGATAAGGCGATTAAAATAGTTGCCTTCGTCTTCGATGATCACAGATCCCGTAAGAATGATTTTATTTTTTGCTGAGATTTCGCGCATCCATCCTACTGTTTCTCCATCCATTTTTTCGGCAAACGCCGCGGGGTTCATACTAAAACCTGTGCTGAACATTTCGGGTAAAATAACGATCTCCGTTTGCTCGGGAATGCTGCGGATCTTTTCTTCCAGCATACGCATATTCGCTTCTTTGTTTTCCCAAAAAAGATTGGTTTGTATGCTGGTGATGGTGAGTGATGACATAAAAAATATAGAATAAAGATACGGTTTAGGAGGTGTAACGAAAAGCAGCTCAGTAATCCGATGATTGTTGCTTAACGAGTAAGATTACTTCTTTTTCAAGAGGCAGATAACCGTGATCATAACAAAAGAAATACTGGTTACCTTTCTTGTTTATATAAGTATGTGTGAAATATTTAAAATGAAAACCCCGATGCAGCAACTGGTCTTTTGTGGTCTTCCGCATCTTCTCTCCCTCGGGTAATAAAGACTGGAGGATACGGCGGTTTTTGCCCAGCGCCTGGTTGATGATCCGCATGGGGCCCGGCTTCAGGGCATGCAATTGATTATTATAATTGTTTCGGCAATAATCGTCGCAATACTTTTTGTCCGTTCTTCCTTTAACTGGTTTATTGCAGACAAGACAGCATTTTGTTTCAGTACCCCTGTTCATACGGAAAGGTGATTTATTTATCTTCAAGATACTTCGCAGGCAAATGCTTACAAACGTTTTTACCCGGATATAAACGCTTAAAATACGAATACCGGCTTCCTTTCCATCCATATTTGTAAGATCAAATCACGGCGCTGTTGTTTGACTGAAATAAAAAATTAATCATTAAAAAATCACAATCATGTATGCACTAAAAAACAAAGTCCAGCTCATTGGTAATCTTGGAAATCCGCCTGAGGTGAGAAATACAGAAAGCGGTAAAAAACTCGCGAGATTTTCTGTTGCAACCAGTGAAACATACCGGAACCAGCAGGGAGAGAAAATTACAGAAACGCAATGGCATAACCTGGTGGCCTGGGGAAAGGTGGCTGACATCGTGGAAAAATACCTGAACAAAGGTTCGGAGGTCGCCATTGAAGGAAAGCTGATTAACAGGAGTTACACAGACAAAGAAGGAAATAAAAAATATATTTCTGAAGTACAGGTAAACGAGTTATTGATGCTTGGTGCAAAAGCCAAAGCGTCATAGCATGATGAGCATTTACCGGGGAGGGGTTAGTGAAAAAAGAAAAGCTGTTAATGATAGCCCTGGTATTTGCTCATTTATTTTCTGCACTTATTTGTTTGTAATTTTGTTGCTCATTTAATGTCGCTATGGAACAGTCAACCGGGGAAAATATTGTATTTGAAACTGCCGCGGCCTTTATTAATAACAGCAACCAACCTGTTTTCCTGACCGGAAAAGCGGGAACCGGCAAGACTACCTTTCTCCGTTATATCCGTGAGAAAACATCTAAAAACACTGTAGTTGTGGCTCCTACCGGCGTAGCCGCGATCAATGCCGGTGGCACAACCATTCATTCCTTTTTTCAACTGCCATTCGGACCATACATCCCTGCAGGAAGAGGCGATTCCAACCAGGGAACCGATAAGCAATCTTTATTATCAAAACTGCGCCTCAATTCCGAAAGAAAAGAGTTAATGCAACAACTTGAATTGCTTATAATAGATGAGATAAGCATGGTTCGTTGCGATGTACTTGATGCAATTGATGCAGTGTTGCGGTACGTTCGGGGTATACAGCGTCCTTTTGGCGGGGTGCAGGTATTGTACATTGGTGATATGTATCAACTTCCGCCCGTTGTAAGAAATGAGGAAGCCTCCATTTTATATTCGTTTTATCAAAGCCCTTTCTTTTTTAGCAGCCAGGTTTGCCAACAGCACCCGCCCGTCTATCTTGAACTGGAAAAAGTCTATCGGCAAACGGATCAGGCATTTATTGATTTACTAAACCAGGTCAGGAACAATCAATTATCTGACGACGGCTATGAATTACTGCACAGCCGTTACCAACGCGGCAATTTTTCAGCGGAAGCAGATAACGGCATCACTTTGACAACGCATAATCAGAAAGCTGATGTTATCAATGAGGCGGCACTGGCAGAACTCAGGTCTCCTGTTCGTTCATTTAAAGCAATCGTTGAGGGCGAATTTAACGAGAAAGCTTTCCCCGCAGAAGAAATACTCCATTTGAAACTCGGCGCCAAAGTCATGTTTATTAAAAATGATACGGAAAAGATCAGGCGGTACTTTAATGGAAAGATCGGTACGATTGAAAAAATTGAAGAAGACAATATCTGGGTGCGTTGCGACGGAAATGAACAGGAGCAATTGATCGAGTTAAAAAAAGAAACCTGGCGGAATATTCAATATTCGCTCAATAAAAAAAGCCAGCAGGTTGAAGAAGAAGAGTTGGGCTCGTTTATGCAATTTCCTTTAAGGCTTGCTTGGGCTATCACCATTCATAAAAGCCAGGGCCTTACTTTTGAAAAGGCTGAAATAGACGCTGGTAGCGCATTTTCACCTGGACAGGTTTATGTTGCGCTGAGCAGGTGTACGAGCCTGGAGGGGATGATTTTAAAGACAAAGATTGGCAGAAATAACCTGAGGAGTGATGAAAGAGTTGTCGCTTTTTCTCAAACCCAGGCTTCATCGGATATCCAACAAAAAATGCTGGCGAATGCAACCCGGCTTTACCAGCAGGACCTGATGAAAGATATCGTGGATTTTTCAGAACTGGGATCACAAGTAGCGGCGCTGCAGGAATTGGTGCAGGCGCATAGTTACGGACTGGGCGCTGCAGACTGGATCCGGCAGGTAAAATTGCATGTAGACGTTTATGAAAAATATGGAACTAAGTTTCAATCTGTTTTGAATACGTTCTTCCTCGATGAAATGCTGCCGGAAGAAAATACAGTTCTGCAACAGAGGTTTTCTAAAGCCGCGGCCTGGTTTATAGACGAGCTTGCCGGAACTAAAAAGCTGTTGGCAGAAACCCCGGCTGTGTCTGATAACCGGCAGGCTGCCGTTGATTTTAACCAAAAAATTGAACAGCTTTGGGCGCAAGTCCTGAAGAAGATCTGGCTATTTCAATTGTCCACGAATGGTTTCAATCTCAACCGGTTCCAGGCCGAAAAAAATAAAAGCACTAAAGAGGCATTTCCGGTAAATATTTATTCGGGAAGCCGCGGTTATATTCCTGCGACTGTCGTCAATCCTTCGCTGTATGTAAGCTTACGCGATAAACGTGATGAACTGTGTAAAAGTCACGACCTTCCGCTATTTATGGTTTGCAGTACCGAATCGCTGGAACAAATGAGCCGGTTCTTGCCAACTAAATTGGCAGACCTTGGTAAGATCAAGGGTTTTGGTAAAATAAAGCTGAAACAGTTTGGTGAAAACTTTTTATCTATTATCCGCGACTTTTGTTCTTTACAGGGCTTATCGACTAATATGGAGGCTTTCCCTGATAAAAAATCTGTAAAAACAACAAGAACCGCTTTGAAGCCGGACAGCAAACTGATCAGTTTCGATATGTTCAAGCAAGGAAAAACTATTGCGGAAATTGCAGCTGAAAGAAATCTCACCGTGGCTACGATTGAAACACATTTCGTTCCTTACCTGGAAAACGGGTCCATGAATTTGGAAAAATTAATGCCTGCCGAGAAATTCAATTATATTAAATCAATTTTTAATACAAAGAAAGGCTTTACGTTTACTCAGATCCGGGAGGAACACCCGGAATTGTCATTTGGAGAGTTGCGTTGGGTCTCTGCCCATGAACAGTATTTAGCTTCGCGACAAAACTAACTAACGCCCGAAATCATCCTGAAGCCGGATAATATCATCTTCATCGCTGGGATTTGCCCTTTCGGTGTGCCGCCAGATTTCTGCTACGATACCCCAACTTTCCAGGCCAATAAGGCGATGCCTTTCACCCTGTCTTAATTCCACGATATCGCCCGGAAAAAGATTTCTTGTCTGCTTTTCTTCATCATCATCACTGGTCACTACGGCAGCTTCACCTGCGATCAGTTTCCAGATTTCGGCACGACGAAAATGATATTGCCAGCTCAGTCTTTTGCCCGGGGCAACCAGTAATATCTTAGGACTTAGTTTTCCGCTGATTTGTAACTCATCAATATGTAAATGCGGAAAAAACTTTTCAATAAATACCGATGCATCCTCTTCTTCAATAACGAAAAACCCACCCCAGGGCCGGTTATCATCCATATTACTGATACGGATAGACGCAGATATATACGACCGAACTTTATCAAATACTTCGGCTTTTTGCAGGCCTTCTTCTAAAACAAGTTGCATAAATTTAAGTTTATCAGCGTCCCATGTACACCATCAATATCTGTACATCACTTGGGTTCACGCCAGAGATCCTTGATGCCTGGCCAAGTGTTCGCGGTTGTATTTTTTTAAACTTTTGTTTGGCCTCATTACTCAGGGAAATGAGATTTTCATAATTGAAATTATTCGGGATCGCCAGGTTTTCTAACTGGCTCATTTTTTCAACCAATTCCTTTTCCTTTTCAATATACACTTCGTACTTCACCTGTATCTCCACCTGCTCAAGGATACTGTCAGTTGCTCCTGTAATTTTTTCTTTAAGAGAAGGAAACGCTGTTATCATATCTTTCAGCCTAACATTTGGACGCAATAATATTTGCCAGGCTTTTTGTTTTGATACTAACGGTGCCGAATAAACGCTTTTTAAGTAATGGTCAGATTCTGCCGGTTCAACGGAATGGGTTTTCAAAACTTCTTTGATCGCCGCTACCTGCTGCAACTTTTCTCTCACCATATCCATTCTTTGCTGGCTTGCTAAACCAAGACGGTAGCTAATTTCAGTTAACCGGAGATCCGCATTATCCTGGCGTAATAAGGTTCGGAATTCAGCGCGGCTCGTGAACATCCGGTATGGCTCGTCTGTTCCTTTATTTATCAGGTCGTCTATTAACACGCCAATATAGGCATCGCTACGTTTCAACACGAGAGGATCCTGGCCAATGACCGATTGGTGCGCGTTGATCCCAGCCATTAATCCCTGGCATGCAGCCTCTTCGTAACCGGTAGTTCCATTGATTTGTCCGGCAAAGAATAATCCCTTGATTAATTTTGTCTCCAGGCTAACTGTAAGTTGGGTTGGTGGAAAGAAATCATATTCGATCGCATAACCCGGGCGGAACATTTTGCACTTTTCAAAGCCGGGTACCTTTCGCAAAGCCTCTAATTGCACTTGTTCCGGTAGCGATGTTGAAAATCCGTTCACGTAAATTTCTACCGTATTCCAGCCTTCCGGTTCTACAAATAACTGGTGCCGCTCCCGTTCTGCAAAACGGTTGATCTTATCTTCTATACTCGGACAATACCTCGGCCCTGTTCCATGAATCCGACCCTGAAACATGGGACTTGATTCAAATCCCGTTTTAAGAATATCATGAACTTCCTGGCTTGTATAGGTAATCCAGCAACTTTTTTGTTCGTTTGGCTTTAAATCCGGCCTTTCCAGAAAGCTAAAACCAACTATCTCCTCATCTCCTGCCTGTTCTTCCATCTTGGAATAATCCAAACTACGACCATCAATACGTGGTGGTGTCCCCGTTTTTAACCTGGCGCTTTCAAAACCGAGAGAAACCAGTTGTTCTGTAATTCCGGTAGCTGCCTTTTCTGCCACCCTTCCACCGCCAAAGTTTTTCTCTCCTATATGAATCACTCCATTTAAAAAGGTACCATTGGTTAATACCACTGCCCGGGACTTTATATTATGACCCAGGTTGGTCACTACACCTTCTACTTTTCCATTATTCACGATCAGTTCCTTTACCATATCCTGGTAAAAATCAAGGTTAGGTGTCGCTTCCAACATCTCTCTCCAGGTCGTAGCAAATAACATCCGATCACTTTGAACCCTTGGACTCCACATTGCGGGCCCTTTTGAACGGTTTAACATCCTGAACTGGATCATGCTTTTATCGGAAACAATTCCACTGTATCCGCCTAAGGCATCAATTTCCCGTACAATTTGTCCTTTCGCTATTCCCCCCATTGCGGGATTGCAACTCATCTGGGCAATCATTTGCATATTCATGGTAATCAATAGCACCTTGCTTCCCATATTTGCAGCCGACGCGGCAGCCTCGCAACCTGCATGGCCTGCACCAACCACGATAACATCATATTCTTCAAACATGCGGCAAATTTACAATTGGTACAACTGTTAAACTAAAGAACGAGCCATTCAAATTGTTCCACGTGAAACATTAACGATTGTTTTGGGCAAGGTTCCACGTGGAACATGGGTTAAAATAAGCATCGAGGTAGAAGTCCTCCTTGGATTTCATCATATGCTTCTCGTCGGCGGTCTTGTCTTTGTAACCACATAGATGGAGCAAGCCGTGAAACATCACGCGATGCAATTCTGAAAATAGAGAAACATTAAATCGCTGCGAATTGGCCCTCACGGTATCAACACTTATATATACCTCCCCCATAATTTCATCGGCGTTGGAGGCCGAAAGATCGAAGGTTATAATATCAGTAAAATAGTCGTGCTTCAGGTAATCCTTATTTATCTGCAAGAGGTAGGGATCATCACAAAAAACAAACGATAAGGATTCAATGTGGTAATCTTCATTTGAAGCCAGGTAAGCTAAAAACTCACGTAAAGCCTTTCTTCTCCGTAGATTGACAGGTGCTTGAAAATTAAACGCTATATCCATGCTAAAGTTTCTGAATTCGAAATTAATAAGATAACCAATAACCTAATTTTACATTGTTGTAAAAGGTGGATTATGAAAAGATTATCTGAAATCAAGATCGGTAAGAAGGTTGTAATAGACTCATTTGAAAATGATGAAATCTTTCTCAAACTTATGGAGATGGGTTGTGTTCCGGGAGAAAAGGTAATGGTTGAACAAATAGCCCCTTTTAAAGACCCTATTTCCATAAGCGTGGCGGGGTATCGTTTAAGCTTACGACTTGATGAAGCTGAGCATATCCTGGTAACTGAACTATAAAAAATCTTAATTATATATTTTTAATTATTATATGAACATCGGTTTATACTTTGGTTCATTCAATCCCATTCATAACGGTCATTTGATCATTGCCTCCCACATTGTAAACGAAACCGATTTAGATGAAGTTTGGTTTGTAGTCTCTCCGCAAAATCCTTTCAAAAAAACGGCTGGCCTTTTAAATGAACAACATCGCCTGGAACTTGTGAAGATTGCGATTGAAGGAGAAGTAAAACTAAAAGCGAGTAACATAGAATTTAAACTTCCGCGGCCTTCGTACACGATTGACACGCTCACCCATCTTTCCGATAAATATCCTCAACACACATTTGTGATCGTAATGGGAAGTGACGGTTTTCAAAATCTTAATAAATGGAAAAATTTTGAAGTGCTGGTAAGAAACTATGCATTTTACATCTATCGCCGCCCCGGTTATGAAATCAACGAAGATTTTTCTGCCAGGATAAAAGTCATGGATGCGCCGCTTTTAGAAATTTCGTCTACCCATATACGTGAGTTGATCCGTAAAGGCAAATCCATTCGATACCTCACACCCGAAACTGTTGTCGCAGAAATTAAAAAAAATAATTATTACGGATCCGTGTTAGAAAATCCAGCCAAGTAATAAACAGCCGGCAACAATTATGGGGGCCGGAATACGCGCATAGCGGAGTGTAAGATAAGTCGCCACGATAATACACATACTTAAAACGCTGCTGAGGTTCACATCATGAAAACCCATTCCTTTCAAAAGGTATAAAGCCGCAGCCCACATCACTCCTACCACTACCGCATTAATACCTTCCAAAGCACGCAAAATAAAAATGTACTTTTTAAGATATTGCCACACCGGGAAGAAAAAGAGTACCAACAATGCGCTGGGTAAAAAAATTGCGACAGTCCCGATAATACAACCAAGCAGTTGCATTTTGTATCCACGGTCTTTCATCACCATACCTCCTGTGAAACTGGCAACAGAAAATACAGGACCGGGGATGGCACGAACCATTCCGAAACCGGTAAGTAAATCACTTCTTTCCACCTTGATCGCATTTGGATTTTTTTCAATTACGCGCGGAGCCTGCGGCCTGGCGACGTACTGATCCAGAAGCATCGGCAACAAAACATCTCCACCGCCAAAAACAAAACTTCCAAACCGATAAAAATTCTCAAACAAATTAAACGCTTTCCGTTCCGGCCAATTTTGTTTACGGGCAGTTTCACTCATCAACCCCGCGATTAAAAAAATCACCAGGAACAACCAGATATTTGTCCAGCGCACCTGGCGGGGCCGGATGTCTTCCTTTTTTAAAATACGCTTGTTACTGAAATTCGTTACGATTCCCCCGGTGATGATCAGCAGTGGAAAAACCCATGGCGCTTTAAACAGAAAAAATGTAACGACCATGGACAGCAACATCACGATCTGGGTGATCAGGTTTTTAACGGAAATAGAAAAAGCTTTAATGGCGGCATAAATTAAAAAGCCAATCGCCATCGGCTGAACAAATTTGAATAGCCCTGCAGTGAGATTCCGGTCGGGATAAATGCTGAGTAAAAACGACAAGGCACCCATCAGGATACAGGCCGGCAAAATCCAGATGATAAGTGTGAGCACTGCCAACGAAACACCTCCCCTTTTATAACCAATCAAAGTGATCGTTTGCGTACTCGACGCGCCGGGAAGCATCTGGCAAAACGAATTATATTCTACCAATTCTTCTTCAGTTACATAACGCCGTTTATTCACGAACGTTTTCAACATCATACCCAAATGACCTTGCGGACCACCAAAGGCAGTAATGCTGTAAAGGAAAACAGTTTGTAAAAAGGGGATATGTCTGAATATTCTCAATGCGTATAATCAATAAAGCCACTCTTTTCGGAATGGCTCTATAAAATACAATTAATTTTTCAATCCAATTTCGCGCAGGCGCTCATCGAGGTATGCTCCCGCAGTGGTGTCTTCGTACGCCTTTGGATGTTTATCATCTATACATGAATCAAGGCATTCCAGGCTCATGCTGCTTTTTGGATGTAAAAAGAACGGGATAGAAAAACGGCTGGTATGCCACACTTCTCTTTTTGGATTTACCACGCGATGCGTTGTACTTCTTAACCGGTTGTTTGTAAACCGTTGCAGCATATCGCCAACATTTACTACAATTTGTTCCGGTAAAGAAGTTACCGGCACCCATTCACCTTGTTTGGTTAATATTTCCAGGCCATCAGCAGAAGCACCGATCAATAAAGTAATCAGGTTAATATCTTCATGTTGCTCAGCGCGGATAGCACTTTTGGGCTCTTCTGTGATTGGCGGATAATGGATCGCGCGCAATATAGAATTGCCGTTATACACATATTGATCAAAATAATTTTCATCTAATCCAAGGTATAATGCAATTGCGCTCAATAATGCTGTTCCGGATTTTTCAAACGAACGGTAGGCATTTTCAAACGTTGGGTTAAACTCAGGGATCTCCTTTACTTCAACATTCGCCGGATATTCTTCTTCTTTATAATTATCCCGCGGAACCTGGCCATACTGGTAAAATTCTTTCAGGTCCGGAGCTTCACTGCCTTTGGCGTGCTCCTTTCCAAAACTCGTATAACCCCGCTGGCCGGCCAGTTCCGGAATTTCATATTTTTTCTTCTGATCCAGTGGCAGAGAGAAAAACTGTTGTACATATTTATATAAATCCTCAATCAGCTCATCCGTAAGGCCGTGATTTTTCACACCAACAAAGCCCACTTCTTCATAAGCTTTGCCCAGCGCCTGAACAAATTGCTTTTTCTTTTCTTCATCCCCACTTAAAAAATCTGCAAGGTCTACTGTTGGTATCGCCATATTATTAGTTTAAAAAGTTATACAGAATGTTCCCTCATTTTTTGGGCTGACAAAATTAAGCAATAACCGCAATATTTTATCGGGATGACAAAAGCAAGAACTACCTCGGCTATAGTCCGTATCTGGCGCTGATCTCCAGCATCCTTTCAATTGGTTTTTTTGCAGCGACGCGAATCGCTTCATCCATTGTTATCTCCGGCAATTCATATTTCATACAGAGATACAATTTTTCTAATGTATTTAATTTCATATACGGGCAATCGTTACAGGCACAGGCATTGTTCGGAGGAGCAGGAATAAAAGTTTTACCCGGACTGTTCTTTTGCATCTGGTGCAATATACCGGCCTCTGTTGCCACGATAAATTCCTGCGCACTGTCCTCCTGCGAATATTTCAAAAGTCCGGTAGTACTCCCTACATAGTCTGCAACAGACAGTACTGCTTCTTCGCATTCGGGGTGAGCAATCACTTTGGCTTTAGGATGACGAATCTTCAGTTTGGTTATTTTTTCCAGGCTGAAGATTTCATGCACCATACAGGCGCCGTTCCAAAGCAGCATATTTCGCCCGGTTTTCTTATTGATAAAGGCACCGAGGTTTTTGTCAGGAGCGAAAATGATCGGCTGATCTGCAGGCAGGCTCTCTACGATTTGCCGGGCATTACTGCTCGTACAAATAATATCGCTTAACGCTTTCATACCAGCACTGCAGTTAATATAGGTGATCACGAGGTGGTCTGGGTGTTTATCCTTAAAAGCCTTGAATAATGCAGGCGGGGCAGAATCACTCAGGGAACAACCGGCATTCAGGTCGGGCAGTAAAACTTTTTTTTCCGGATTAAGGATCTTCGCAGTTTCCGCCATAAAATGGACTCCGGCAAAAACAATAATGTCGGCGTCGGTGCTTTGTGCTTTTTGCGAAAGGCCCAGGCTATCGCCAATATAATCCGCTACGTCCTGGATATCCGGCTCCTGGTAATAATGCGCCAGGACGATGGCATTTTTTTCTTTTTTCAGTTTTTCAATTTCCGCAAACAAATCTATCGTTGGATCCAACTCAATATCGAGAAAGCCTTTTTGCTTCAGTAATGATTCAAAATTTTCATTGTGTATATCTGCCATAATATGTATTAATACTATTTATTTATATAAGCCTTATTACTATTAGGGCTGTGGATTTGTGGAAAGCTATTTTTGAGCAACTATTGTAAAGTTAAAAATTTTAGTTTACCCACTCTCATCCACAGGCTATTAACATTAATGTAATTACTAATAACTGCACGCTGCCTAAGCATTTTCCAGTTTCCCCCTGTACCCGTTAACAACTGTTCATAAAAAAGAGCGGGGAAAACATTCCTGCGCATTTTTAAAATTTTCCTGTTGAAAGAGCCGGCATAAAATGACCATAACCAACATCGCCCCGGTCCAAAATTCATATCGGCTCCATTTACCATCCAATTATCACCAGCCCGGAAACCTTAATTGTACCTTTATCAACAGGTAAACCGGCTTTTTAACAATGCCTGTTGATAAACCCATCTGCGAAAAAAACCGGCCGGCCCGCTTCGCGGGATGTTCACTTGCTGAAATCAAAGAGCCATCAGGATTTGAATGGGTTTTCCACAATTTGTTGATATCCTTTTTTACCCTATTTTTGCCCTCCAAAATTAAATCAGCAAATGCAAATTATTCAAAGTATTCGTGATAAGGGCGCAGCCATCGTAATTGCTGTGATCGCTCTTAGTCTTATCGGTTTTATTTTAATGGATGCGAAGCAAGGTAACAGCAATCCATTTCGCTCGATGTCAACAAAAGTTGGTAAAGTTAATGGCGACCCGATTGAACTTGCTGAATTTAATAAAAGAGTGAAGCAAGTGGAAGACCAGGAAGAACAACGTTCCGGTCAGCGCCCGTCCGGCACACGCAGCAACCAGCTTCGTGAACAAATGTGGAATCAGCTGGTAGCAGAAAGAATATTTTTTGCTGAAGCAGAAAAGCTGGGCATCAATTTTAATTCGAAAGAATTATCTGCTATATTATTAAGCAACGATCCGAGCAATCCTTTTTTACAGGAGCAGGGAATGGTTGATCCTGCAACAGGCAGACTCGACATGGCTAAAGCACAGGAAGCGTTGGTAAATATTAAAAAGTTCAAAGGTGAGCAACGTGATGCAGTAGATGCACAAATCATCGAGCCATTGAAACTTTCCAGTATCGTTTCTAAATATAGCGGCCTTATTTCAGCTGCAGCTTATTATCCAACATGGATGCAGGAAAAAGAAACGGCAGAAACAAAAGCATTTGCAACGATCGCTTATGTAGCTATTCCTTACAGTGATATTTCTGACAGTGCCGTTACAGTTACTGATGCAGATGTAAATGCCTATGTTCAAAAAAATAAAGAACTGTTTAAACAGGAAGACGGCCGTCGTATTTCTTATGTAGCCTTTAGCCAGTTGCCAAATGCACAGGACAGCAGCCGCGTTCGTGAAGCACTGAATCAATTGAAAGCGTCATTTGTCGCTGATACAAATGCAAAGGCTTTTATCGGTCGCAACAGTTCTACCATTGAGTTCGACGATACTTACAAACCAAAATCAAAAATCACCTCTTCCGTTTTAGATACCATTTTGAAACAACCACAAGGTGTGGTTTACGGTCCTTATGCAGACCAGGGAAGTTTCGTTCTTGCAAAAGTGCTAGGTTCAAAATCTTTACCGGATAGCGTTAAAGCCCGTCATATATTGATTGGTACAATGGACCCGCAAACACGTCAGCAGGTTCGTGATGATTCATCTGCAAAAAAATTAGCAGACAGTATTCTGGTGGCTGTGAAAGGCGGTGCTGATTTTGCCGCACTGGCTGCAAAGTATTCTTCTGACGGCAGCAAAGACAAAGGTGGGGATCTCGGAACTTTTGGCTTCGGACAAATGGTTCCTGAATTCAACGATTTTACATTCAACAAACCTGTTGGTTCTAAAGAAGTGGTAAAAACACAATTCGGATATCATGTAATTGATATCATTGCTCAAACGAATTTCAACCCCGCCTATAAAATTGCTTTCCTCGGTAAAGAAATTACAGCCAGTGATGCAACTATTAATAACGCGAGCTTGCAGGCCACGAAAGCTGCAGGTGAAAAAGATGCGAAAGCACTTGCTGCTTATGCACAGAAAAACGGTGTGAGTATGACACAGGTTCCAACGCTGATCAAAGAAAATGATTTTAGTATTGGTGGTTTACAGGATGCAAGGCCTTTGGTAAAATGGGCTTTCGATGCAAAACTCGGTGATGTGAGTGAGCCATTCTCTATCGGTGATCAATTTGTAGTAGCTACTGTTGACAAAATTGAAAAAGAAGGCGTTCAGGATGCCGCTACTGCAAGAAGCGGTGCTGAAGTGATTATCCGCAAACAAAAGAAAGCGGCAATGATCAAAACAAAACTTGGTGCTTCTCCAACGCTGGAATCTGCAGCTGCAGCTTACGGCAAAACCATTCAGCAGATCGGCGCAGATTCATCTTTAACGATGAACAGCCAGGTGGTGAACGGTTTGGGTATGGAGCATAAACTGATCGGTGCATCTTTCAACAAAGATTACCAGGCAAAACCTTCACCGGCGTTTGAAGGCACCAACGCAGTTTATATCATTAAAGTGCTGAGCATTCAAAACAAACCAGCTGATTCACCTCAAATGATGGCCGAGCAGGCTGCCAACAGGCTGAACAGTTTACGCAGCCAGTTTGGAAACTGGTACGAAGGTTTGAAAAAGCAGGCGACGATCAAGGATAAGCGCAGCGAGATATTTTAAAAATTCCGTTAAACGATAACGATATCAGCCGGTCCACATGTTGGGCCGGCTTTTTTGTTTTAAATTTGTAGCCATGAGTGAAACCTTTGTAAATAAAGTAGCGGAGAGCGGAATTGTAACGATTGATCTTGAAAATTTTTATCCGAAAGATGCGATCGCAGTGTTTGATATGAAGGATTATCTTTTCATGGGGCTCATCTTAAAAGAAAAAGATTTTCGGGAAGCACTTAAAGCACTCGATCTTTCTGCCTATGAAAATAAATATGTGGCACTGACTTGTTCTGCTGATGCCGTGATCCCGATGTGGGCCTATATGCTGGCCGCAAGTGTTTTACAGCCGGTGGCAAAGGATATCATCTTCGCCAGTGAAGAAGCTGTGGCCGCGATTATCTTACAAAAAAACATTTCAGCAATTGATACAATGCAATATGCTGATCAGCGGGTTGTAGTAAAAGGTTGTGGAGAATTGCCGATACCGGAATCTGCATATATTGAAATTACCAAGCACCTGCGACCGGTCGTAAAAAGCATTATGTATGGCGAGCCCTGCAGTACCGTGCCGGTATTTAAAAAGCCGATGCAGCGCTGATTAAAACCAGCCCCGCTTTTTAAAGTTGATGATCATTCCCACAGGTATCAGTAACATCAGGGCCACAGAAATAAAAAATCCCCATTGATTATGCAATAACGGGATACGATCGAAGTTCATCCCGAATATTCCGCCGATCACCGTCGCGGGTGCAAGCAGGCAGGTAACAATGGCCATTACCTTCATCACTTCATTCAGTTTTAAATTACTGTTGTTGAGGTAAAGATCCTGCAGGTTCATCATCATATCGCGATAGTTCTCCGCAAGATCATTCGCCTGCACAATATGATCGTACACATCCTTGAAATATTTTTCGGTTCGTTCTTCTATCAGCTCACTTTCACTTCTTAAAATTCCATTCACCAACTCACGAACCGGTGCTACACTACGTTTTAAGAGGATCATCTCTTTTCGCAACATATTTATTTTTCCGAGGCTCCGGGTATTGGCATTTCTGATGATATCTTCTTCCAGTTCTTCAATTTTTTCACCCAGCTTTTCCATCACCACAAAATATTTATCAACGATGAGATCGATCAGCGAATAAAATAAAAAGTCCGCGCCATTTTGCCGCACTTTACTGGCAGCAAATTTTAATTTATCGCGTAGCGGATCAAACACGTCGCGCGTGGCATCTTCCTGGAAACTGATCACGAAATTTTTCCCAAGTACAATACTCACCTGCTCTGTTTCTACAGAAAAGGTTTGTTCATTGAAATAAAGCATGTTGAGCATACAAAATAGTAACCCGTTGATATCATCCATTTTTGGCCGCTGACCAACACTTAAAATATCTTCTGTGATTAACTGATGAATACCATAATGTAACCCGATCGTTTCTACATCCTGCTTTCGCAACCCGTCAATATTGATCCAGGTGATGCCCGGTGAATGCAGGTAAGAAAAACATTCGTCAACCGAATTCAGTTCTTTTGTGAAAACGCCATACGGACTATATTCATTGAGGCAGATCTTTGATCTTTCCGGCTCAACACGATTGGCCGGTACCGTAGGATTTACATGCAATACTTTTTTTGTACTGAGTAATTCGAATGGATTGAGAATATAATCGATGTAGTTACGCTTCTTCATATGCTGGGCTTGGGAATAAAAGTACAGATAAGTTGTTAGCATAAAAAAACCGCAGCAAGCCGCGGTTTTAAAATAATTAGCTGCATCTTAAAATGAGGCACTTTTTGGAAAGCGCGGGAAAGGGATTACGTCGCGGATATTCGTCATACCTGTAACAAATAAAACCAGGCGCTCAAACCCAAGGCCGAACCCGGCGTGCGGGCAGGCACCGAAGCGGCGGGTATCCAGGTACCAGTCCAGTTCTTCGGCAGGGATATGCATTTCTTCCATGCGTTGTGTTAGTTTATCCAACCGCTCTTCTCTTTGCGAACCGCCCACGATCTCTCCGATCCCGGGTGCGAGAATATCCATAGCAGCAACAGTTTTGCCATCGTCATTCTGGCGCATATAAAATGCTTTGATCTCCTTTGGATAGTTTGTCAGGATCACGGGTTTCTTAAAATGCTTTTCTACCAGGTAACGCTCGTGTTCGCTTTGCAGATCGATACCCCAGCCTTCCACCAGGTATTGAAATTTCTTTTTCTTATTGTGGTTGCTCTCTTTTAAAATTTCGATGGCTTCGGTATAAGTTACGCGCTCAAAATTGTTGTTCACCACGAAATCCAGTTTCTCCATCAGGCCCATCTCTGCTCTTTCGTTTTGCGGTTTTTGTTTCTCCTCTTCTTCCAGGCGTTGTGCTAAAAATTCAAGGTCTTCCCTGTTATGCTCCAGCGCGTACGCGATGATATATTTAATAAAATCTTCCGCAAGGTCCATGTTGTCTTCCAGGTCTGCGAACGCCACTTCGGGTTCGATCATCCAGAACTCTGCAAGATGACGCGCGGTATTGCTATTCTCTGCACGAAAAGTGGGTCCGAAAGTATAGATATCAGAAAATGCCATGGCTGCCAATTCACCTTCCAGCTGCCCGCTTACGGTAAGATTGGTACTGCGACCAAAAAAGTCATCTTTAAAATTGATCGAACCATTGTCATTTTTAGGAGCAGTTCCGTCCAGCGGCAACGTGGTTACTTTAAACATTTCGCCCGCACCTTCTGCGTCGCTAGCCGTAATGATCGGCGTATGCAGGTAGAGGAAACCGCGCTTATTGAAAAATTCGTGTATCGCGAAAGCCAGGGAATGACGCACGCGAAAAACAGCACCAAATGTATTCGTCCGGAAACGCAGGTGGGCGATCTCCCTTAAAAATTCGAGGCTATGTTTTTTAGGCTGTAATGGAAATTTTTCTGCATCACTGTCACCCAGGATTTCTATAGAACTAGCTTTTAGTTCTACCTTCTGACCTTTTCCAAGAGAAGGAATCACCTGCCCAACTGCTTTAATACAGGCGCCGGTTGTGATTCTTTTTAAAATAGCTTCATCAAGGTCACCGAGCGTTGCCACAACCTGAAGGTTGGAATTTGTGCTGCCATCATTCAGGGCAATAAACTGGTTATTTCTAAAAGTACGGACCCATCCCATCACGGTTGCCTCATAATCAGTCTGCTCAGAACTGAGCAATGCCTTTATTTTCGTGCGCTTATTGAACATATATCATTATTAAGTGGGCAAAGATAGAAATTGAGCAGCAGACTGAAACCCATGGTTTTAATTTCGGTTAGCCTTGTAACCTGATTTTTTATGAATTCATTAGTCGTTCAAAAAACCTGGCGCCACTTTAAGCAGCAGCTTTTCTATGGCCCATGGTAAACCCGCGCATGAAATTAATTTTCTGAAAAATTGCGCAACTTTTGTGGAAAATTTCAAAAATTAAAAAAAATTGCCACAACTTGTCGTTCCTCCCTTCCATTAAAATTCCTTCTTCGTTGCTGATTTAATATCTTTCCTCTTCAAATCAACTGCTATGTTTTTAAAAAGATTGTTGCCGGCATTTTTTGTCCTCTGTTTATTACAGGTAACGGCCCAGGATAAACCTAAATGGGATGTAAATAACCCCGGTGCGCCTGGCAAAGACGTTGCCTTCACCGTTACAGAAGGCACGTGGATGAACCTGGATATTTCGCCCGATGGCAAAGAGATCGCGTTCGACCTCCTGGGAGATATCTACATCATGCCCGTAACAGGCGGAACGGCAAAAGTTTTGCGCCAGGGAATGGCATTTGAAGTGCAACCAAGGTTTAGCCCGGATGGAAGGAAGATCCTCTTTACTTCTGATGCCGGCGGCGGAGACAATATCTGGATGATGGACCGCGATGGCAGCCATGCGAAACAAATCACCAAAGAAACTTTCCGCTTGTTAAATAATGCGAGCTGGACGCCGGATGGACAATACATCGTGGCCCGCAAACATTTCACCTCCGGCCGTTCACTGGGAGCTGGTGAATTATGGATCTACCATATCAGTGGTGGTGACGGGTTACAACTGACGCCCCGTAAAAATGACCAGCAGGATCTGAACGAACCCTGGAGTTCACCCGATGGAAAATTTATTTATTACAGCGAAGATGTGTACCCCGGCGGATTTTTCCAGTATAATAAAGACCCCAACAACCAGATCTTCGTGATAAAAAGATTTGATCGTGAAAAAGGAATCAGCGAAAATGTTACTGGCGGGCCGGGCGGAGCCGTTCGTCCGCAAATTTCCCATGATGGAAAAACAATGGCTTTTGTAAAACGCGTCCGAACAAAATCAGTGATTTACCTGCGCAACCTGGAAACCGGGGAAGAATGGCCGGTGTATGATAAACTTACAAAGGATCAGCAGGAAGCCTGGACAACATTCGGTGTGTATACAAATTATAACTGGACACCGGATGATAAAAATATCATCATCTGGAGCGGCGGAAAAATTTTAAAACTGGATATCAATGCCACTAATTCCGCTACAGAAATCCCTTTCAGCTGCCAGGTGAAACAACGCATTACGGATGCGGTGAGATTTAAACAAGACATTAACCCGGATTCTTTTAATGTTCATGTTATCAGGAACGCCGTTACCTCTCCTGACGGCAAACAATTGTTATTTGTAGCGTTAGGACATTTATGGAAAAAACAATTACCCGCAGGAAAACCGGCGCGCCTCACAAATAGTCTAGATGAAGAAGCAGAACCATCATTTTCAAAGGATGGAAATTCGATCGTATATGTTAGCTGGAATGATACGGCCGCCGGCGCGATACATAAATTATCAATGGCAGCAGGCAGCCGCCCGGTAAAAATTACCACGGAGAAAGCGATCTACCGGACACCATCCTTTTCACCAGATGGGAAATGGATCGTGTTTAATAAAGACGATGGCGATAATGTCATGGGTCCGTCGTACACCGCGCAAACAGGCGTTTACCTGCTGGAAGCAAATGGCGGCAAGCCACAGTTTGTAAGTGCTAAAGGTGAGGCCGCTAAATTTAATGCTGCAGGTGACCGGCTCTATTATCAGTTGAACAGAAGTTCATTTGGAAGTTATAAACTGGATGGGAGCGATGAGAAAATAATCTTCAAGAGTACGTATGGCAGCCAGTTCGTGGTATCCCCGGATGAAAACTGGGTCGCCTTTGTAGATTTACATGAAGTGTATGTTGCCGCCTTTCCGCAAACGGGCAAAACGATCGATCTTTCTGCAGGCAGTACTGCGATCCCTGTTAAGAAAGTGAGTCGTGATGCCGGCATCAATTTGCATTGGGGCAATTACAAAAAATTATTGCATTACACGTTAGGCGACCAGTACTACACAATCAACCTGGCAGAACGATTTGAATTTATCGCGAATCAACCCGACAGTTTATTTAAAATGCCGGAGTCGGGAATCGCCATTGGTTTAGAAATGAAGACGGACAAACCAACAGGCATGGTTGCATTTACCAACGCCAGGATCATCACGATGAATGGCGATGAAGTAATTGAAAAAGGAACGGTGCTGGTAGAGGCCAACCTGATCAAAGCTGTTGGAACAGATGTAAGCATTCCCGCCGGAGCAAAAGTTATTGATTGCAATGGCAAAACGATCATGCCCGGTTTTGTTGATGCACATGCCCACGTAAGCCATTTCCGCAGCGGTCTTACGCCGCAGAAACACTGGCCTTATTATACCAACCTGGCTTACGGCGTAACTACAGCACATGATCCCTCTGCCAACAGCGAAATGGTATTTGCACAAAGCGAACTGGTTAAGGCGGGAGAAATGGTAGGCCCGAGAATTTTCAGTACGGGTACGATATTATATGGTGCAGATGGCGATTTTAAAGCAGTGATCAATTCAATAGATGATGCCAGGAGCGCCTTAAGAAGGACAAAAGCTTATGGAGCATTTAGTGTAAAAAGTTATAACCAGCCACGCCGCGAACAGAACCAGATGATCATCCAGGCGGCACGGGAATTAAAAATGGAAGTCGTGCCCGAAGGCGGCTCGTTTTTTTATCACAATATGGCGATGATCATGGATGGCCATACAACGATCGAACACAATGTGCCGGTAGGCGTATTGTATGATGATGTGATCAACCTCTGGAAAAATTCGCAAACAGCCTATACACCCACATTGATTGTTTCTTACAACGCACCAAGCGGTGAATATTACTGGTACCAGCACACAAACGTTTGGGAGAAAGAAAAACTACTTCGTTTTACGCCACGCTCAGTGATTGACACACGCAGTCGTTTTCGCACGATGTTACCGGAAGAAGAATATGAGAACGGCCATATCCTGATCTCGAAATCGGCTAAAAAATTAAGCGATGCCGGGGTAAAAGTGAATATGGGTGCGCACGGTCAATTACAGGGCCTCGGCGCGCATTGGGAGATCTGGATGATGAAGCAGGGTGGAATGACAAACCTGGAAGCTTTAAGAACAGCCACCATGAACTCGGCGAGCAGCCTCGGTTTGGATAGCTGGATTGGTTCTCTACAAGTTGGTAAACTGGCCGACCTGATCGTAATGGATAAAAATCCGCTGGAAGATATTTATAATACCGAAAGTATCCGGATGACGATGGTAAACGGCCGGTTGTATGATGCGGAACTCATGAATGAGATCGGCAACAATAACAAACCCAGGGGAAAATTTTATTGGGAAATGCGGAAGAATGCTACAGCTTTTCCCTGGTCAGACGGGATAACGAATGATAAAACAAACGCACAGGATCTTGATTAAGAAGAAGGCCTCCGAAAAACGGGGGCTTTTTTTATGCAGAGAATTCAGGCACTATTATTTATTAAAACCGGTTATGAAAAAGATATTGCTTGCGCTGGCTATATTGTCTTCCTGTGGCCGGCAGGAAAAAAATAAGACAGTTATGGAAAAAAGTCCTGCTGATACTGCGGTAACAATTCAAGAAGATGGTTCTCCCCAAGCGGCCAATGAAAAGCCAGTTAAAATTGACAGCACCAAAACTGGTCTTCGAACCGGCCGCCATGGTTTAAGTTTGCAGTGGTTATTATTTAATAAATCTGCGCCGGGAATAGCATTTATCAATAAGACTGACGACGCGGAATGGCTGAGCATCCGTGGCGAACAACAAAGCAGCGAAGGCTATTTAAAAATTAATGGTAAAATAAAAATGGCGCAGGCAGATAAGTTGCTGTTTGAAGGCGAAATAATATTTTCAACTACTACAGGGACTGGTGGCGAGGTTTGTGAGAAGAAGGGTTCACAGGTCTTTCTCAGCACAAAAAACCGGAAGTACTGGCGGCTGCAGGATATGACCACCTGCAACACTGGCAATACCAGCTATATTGACATTTATTTCGATTAAAGTTACAGGCGTTCAAACCCGCTGAAAAATTCGAGGTATGTAGCAAAAGCTTGCGTACCGGGCAAGTGAATAGCAATACCCACGCACTGATTTTTGTCGTTGACCTCAAAAGCAATACCTCCCTTTTCATCATCATACACGTAAACCATCTTCTTATTGACCGGGGAAGGATACCGGGCAGCTTTTTTTACTAATGGGAAAAATTGCTGTATCGCGGCTAAGGAACTTCCACAGGATATTTTTTCTGCCGTCATGAAAAATGGTGATGTGATGCGCATTTGTTTGGCGCGGCTTCTTTCGTCTTTGCCCCCATAGTTGGCTACAAAGTAGATCGTGGTGCTATATCGTGTGCCGTCTGCCGCTTTCGATTTTGAATACCAGATTCCCATGGATTTGCCCATCGCCGCATCGCCGTCATCCGCGGTGCCCAGTTTTTTCTGAACATCTTCACCGGGTTCGTCCAAGGCAATCATACCAATTGAAACGCCGGGTACGATTAAACGGTTCACAGGCACTTTTGCCGGTTCCGCAGTTGTATCTGTCATAGACACCGTATCCTGATGAACAGGTGAAGCGATGGATGCTATCGTATCGGTGGTTGCAGTAGTTGCGACGAGCTTTTGATCTTTCTGCTTGCAGCTCAACATCAATAAAATAATTGCCCAGGTGGTCATTCTCATGTTGATGATTTTTTTTACCAGTTGTTCCGGCTTTGGTTCAAACCACGTGCCCAATAACCGCTAGGCAAGGTTTTTGGATAGATTGGTTATACAATCTCAAAACTAAAACCTCTTTCATGAAATACGCACAAAGTTTTGCTCTAACGCTACTCACAGCATTCAGCTTGTTCAGCTGTAAGCCGAATAACACCGAAACAGCTACCACAACTACCAATGCCAATGTGGTAAAGGTGCCGGTGATCTCCGCTGCTGATAATAAATATATCATCGACCGGGAACGCAGTACCTGGGAATTTGCGAAACTCAAAAACCTGGCAGCCATGCGTGAAATCCTCGCGGATGATTATATTGGTTTCTTCGGAAAGAATATTGTACATCCAAACGAGTCGGTGCAAATGTTTCAACAAAGCACGGTTAACTCTTACAGGATGTACAATATCCGCGTGAAAACTGTTACGGAGGATGTCGCGATAATTTATTACGAACTGCAGCAGGATATTCTCGATCAAAATGGCGTACCATGGACACCCAATGTAGCGGCATCATCCACTTACGTAAAAAGAAATGGAAAATGGTATTCGGTATTTTATCAGGAAACCGTAATCAATAATTAATTCAAATAATCATTTTTATGGCAGACTTAAGTAATAAAAAAGTAGCGATCCTGACCGATCACGGTTTTGAAGAAGTAGAACTTACCAGCCCTAAAAAAGCATTAGAAGATGCAGGCGCAAAAGTGTCGATCGTTTCTATGCAAAAAGGAAAAGTGAAAGGCTGGGATCATGATCATTGGTCGATAGAACTAGACGTAAATGCGGATCTCGCAACGGCATCAAGCGAAGATTACGACGCGTTGGTTATCCCTGGCGGTGTGATCAATCCTGACCAGATGCGCAGGCATAAAGCATACATCAATTTTGCGCAGGAATTCCTGGAAGCTGGTAAGCCTGTTGCAGCGATTTGTCATGCCCCACAATTATTGATAGAAACCGGCATGTTGGTTCAACGCGAAATGACATCGTTCCCTTCTATTAAAACAGATTTAAAAAATGCAGGGGCGATTTGGGAAGATAAAGAGGTAGTGGTTGATAATGGCCTTGTAACAAGCAGGAGCCCGGAAGATTTACCCGCGTTCAATAAAAAGATGATCGAGGAAATTGCGGAAGGCCGGCACCGCACAACAAATTCCTTCATGGCATCTCCGGCAGATTAAATATTAAGAACAAGTAAAATAAAAACCGGGTTTATGATCCGGTTTTTATTTTTAGCAGGGAAGGAAAATATAAAGTCTGCTTTCTTCACAGCTGCTTATTTGTAGAACGATCTGCTAACATCTTTCCAGGGCATACCAGATAATAAAGAAAATTACAACGGTGCTTAAACAGCCACCACCTAATTTTTTTGCTCCATACCCGGCGATCAGCCCTCTTACTAATTTGTTCATATCGGTTGTTTTAATAAATATATATTAAAAATTGTGCCAACGCCTCAGGCTTGTAAAATCCTGATCACTGCGGCTACATCTTTTGTTTCCAGCCAGCGTACAGGATAAAGGAGTAGCGTTGTAAAACCACCAGGCGAGATTATTTTTTCAGCAATGCTACTGACAGTGCCGTCAATTCCCGACGTATATCTTTTTGCTGCATCTCCCTCAATCATAGCAAGCGCCTGGGCATTCGCCCAAGAAACTTCCCGCGCTTTCGTTATACTGAAGTTGAGCAGGGCTTCCTCTTTTTTATTACTGATCTTTTTAAGAAATTTTAAAGGCCACCAGATTTTTTCCAGCTTCATTTGCATGCGCTCTGCAAGTCCTTCAATCAACGTATTTATTTTAGCGAAATCATTTTTTAGCGAGAAGATTTTTTCTCCCGGAGTTGTAGCTGCCGCGGCTAAGGCGAGGTCGAGATTGATATGCGTATTGATACCCAGGATGAGATGCTGCAGTACGATCAGCGATTTATTTTCTGCAGCATCAAATACTTTACACCAGGCATTTGAACAAGGTTCCTTGTGCGTATAGGCGTACCAGGCATCAAGGTAACGATTGGCGAAATTCACATCGAGCCTTGACATGCGCTCGCCATCTTCGAAAAAATTTTCATTGATTCCCCTGGCCACAGCTTGCGTCATCTGCAAATACAACACAGCAAAAAAACCAATGCGGCTATTTTGCGTGCTGCAGGTGGCAATAATGGATTCCAGTTGTGCAATAACTTCATCGATACTCGCTGCCCGTTGCATATTTACATACCGAGTTGGTTCATGATAAACTCAAATTGGAAGGTCCAGTTGTCAATGGATTGTTTGGTGCTTTGCCCGGATCCATGCCCGCTGTTGAAGTCCATGTACAGCATTACAGGGTTCACCTGGCCTGCATTATTTTGTAAGGCGGCCACGAATTTTTTTGCATTCATCGGGTCTACCCTCGTATCATTGGCGCCTGCAGTTACCAGCATTGTTGGGGTACTCACGCCTTTACGAATATTTTGATAAGGAGAGTAACGGAGCAGCCAGCGGAATTGTTCTTCGTCTTCGGCAGCACCATATTCTGGAATCCAGTAACGGGCAATTAAAAATTTGTGGTAACGGATCATATCCAGTAAAGGCACCTGGCAAACGATGGCCTTGTACAAATCCGGGCGTTGCGTAGCAGCCGCGCCCATCAGCAATCCGCCATTACTTCCGCCCATGGCAACGATCCTTTTGGCATTGGTATATTTTTCCCGAATCAGCCATTCCGCGCAACTATTGAAGTCATCAAAAGTATTTTGTTTGTTCGCCAGCATCCCGTTGCGGTGCCAGCTCTCGCCATACTCATCTCCGCCACGGATTCCCGCTTCTACAACGATGCCACCGGCATTGATAAAAGTGGAGTAAAAGCCATAAAAACGCGGATTGATGCCCGAATTAAAGCCACCATAGGCAGTTAGCAGTACAGGATTATTTCCATCCAGTTTTATATCCTTACGATGTACAATGAAGGCAGGAACTTTTGTGCTGTCCTTTGATGTGTAAAAATGAATTTCACCGGCAATATTGCTCATGTCGATTGGCATGATGCGCTGGTAAAACAAGCGCCATTTAAAATCATTTGCAGAGGCAACAAATGTTTTCGGCGTGCTGGTAAAATTATTGAGGGTCAGGTAAACAGAATCTTCTTCGCGATCATAGCCGATCGATGCCACATTGCCAATTTCGGGCAATTCCACCTGCCGTAATTTTCTTCCATCAAGGTCATACAATGTGAGGCGGCTCTGTATATCTTTTTTATCCTGGATGATGATATTGTTTTTGGTGATCACAGCGTTCTGCATCACGGTTTCTCCCTGCGGGATCAGCTCTTTCCAGTTTTTATATTCAGGATTATTTTTATCGGCTACCATTAACCGGTAGTTTGGCGCGTTATCGTTTGTGAAGATGTATAATTTATCGCCGATCGCCTCAGGATAGGCAGCTGATTTTTTGCTTTCGTAAATAAGTTTTCCCGCAGATTTTAAATCGCCTGTGGTAAACATCTTTGTATTGTTGCTGTAAAAATCACTCTCACCTGAAAAACTTACATTGCTGTACCTGTTGTCATAGATATAAAAACTGTTTTTTGCATCTGCTGTACTTCCCACGAATTGCGCAGTTTCAATCGGGGTCCCAACGGTCCACAAATAATGCTTTAAAGGCAATTGCTTATCAATATCATTTTGACTTCGTAACGAAATGTAAGCGTGTTGCTGATCTTTAGTCCAGTCGAATCCGCCAAGATTCGTATAAGGACCGGCAATCAATTTCCCGGTGCGCGTATCGATAATGTATAAAGTTGAAATTTCAGCGCCACTTTTCTGAACACTGATCGCGGCTTTTTCCCCATCATAGGAATAAGCAACAGCGGTAGTGGATGTTTTCCCTGAAGTATCCAATGTCACGGGATCCCAGATTAGTTTCTTTTTTCCGTTAAGGATCGTATATAATTTGTATTGCTTATCGCCTTTTTTCTTCGTCGTCTGAAAAATGCGTTTGCCTTCTTTCGCCAGCGGCCCTTCATAATCCATATCAATATAGGCCGCAATTCCTTCCCTCAGTCCGGCATGTGTTTTTTGCGTGCCGTTCAGGTATTCAACCGTGTAGTCGTGTTGAGCTTTCGTCCACGCGACCACCTTAGGATCTGCCTTGTCTTCCAGCCAGCGATAATCGTCCGTCAGCACAACGTTATGCAACGTATCGCGAACAGGTATTGCCGCCGTTGCCGGTGGTTGAAACGTTTTTTGTGCGATAGTCGTAGAGAAAATGGCCAGCAGTACAGCTGAGCAAAGCAAATATTTCATGATGTTCTTTTGGATGAAGAAAGCATCAAGATACAAATGGTTTCGAGGGATACAAACAAAAAAATATCCATCGCGTGGATGGATATTTTAAAAATATGCGGAAATGATATCTTAATGATTGCGGCCGCTAAAACTGCGCTGGCGGTCATTGGTGCTTCGCTGGCGGTTAGCTGACGGACCTTGTTGTTGTGGCCTGCTGCTGCGTTGCTGCCTTTGCTGCGGAGCAGGGCGTTTACTGATACCCGTGAAAACAGTATGGTACGGATGATTTTCTTCCACCGGGATATTTTTTCCGATGAGCTTATGAATATCACGCAGTTCTGCTGTTTCTTCTGCATCACAGAAAGAAAAAGAAGTTCCGCTTAATCCTGCACGACCGGTTCGGCCAATGCGGTGCACATATGTTTCCGGAACGTTAGGCAATTCGTAATTGATCACATGCGTTAGCTCATCCACATCTATACCACGTGCTGCGATATCCGTTGCTACAAGAATACGCGTATCGCGGCTTTTGAAATTACTCAGTGCACGCTGACGTGCATTTTGTGATTTATTACCATGAATAGCTTCTGCACTGATGCCGATACGATTCAGGTCTTTTACCACTTTATCTGCACCATGTTTCGTGCGGGTGAAAACAAGCGCCGTTTCAATGCTTTTATCTTCGAGGATATAGGCGAGCAGGCTCTTTTTGTTTTCCTTATTTACATAATATAAAGATTGCTGAATTGTATCTGCTGTTGAAGAAACAGGCGTTACTTCAACTTTTTCGGGGTTATGCAAAATACTGTTTGCCAGTGATTGAATTTCCTGTGGCATCGTTGCAGAGAAGAATAATGTTTGTCTTTTCGATGGCAACTTTGTGATCACGCGTTTTACATCATGAACAAAACCCATATCCAGCATACGATCGGCTTCATCCAAAACGAAAATTTCAATTTCATTTAAACGAATATGTCCCTGGCTCATTAAGTCGAGTAAACGGCCCGGGGTGGCGACTAAAATATCAACGCCTCTTCTTAAAGCATCTACTTGCGGGTTCTGGTTTACACCGCCGAACACGACAAGATTTTTAAGACGCAACTGGCTGCCATAAGCATTAAAGCTTTCCTGGATCTGGATGGCGAGTTCACGTGTTGGTGTAAGGATCAATGCGCGGATCGGGCGTTGGCCGCGGCTTTCCATATTGGTTGGCTTTGCGAGCAATTGTAACATGGGGATGGCAAAGGCAGCAGTTTTACCCGTGCCTGTCTGGGCACAACCGAGTAAGTCTTTTCCCGCTAAAATAAAAGGAATTGCGCCTTGCTGAATGGGTGTAGGTTTGCTGTAACCTTCTGCATGAAGCGCATCAAGGATGGGCTTAATGATGTTTAAGTCTGTGAATAACAATGTATGTATTTTAAAAAATTAGTGCGGGAATGAAGGTTTGAATTTCATCATCAGAAACGAGTAGCTTATAAAGCTTGGAGAGTGTGGTCTGCCTAACTGGCTTGTAATGCCGCGAAATAATGAACTGCCGCAAAGATATGATTTTTAAGCGGATAATCTGTTGAAGCGCTATAATATAGACGAAAGCCGGCTTCAAGCAATCTCCGAAAATGCTTGCCCCGACTGCATTTCACGAACTTTACATGGTATGTTAATTTCCTTCAGCAATGTGGGTAATTGGTAAAAAATTTCTTTTTGTTTTATAAAATCTGCGTATTATTGCAGTGGAATCGGTTGCAACGACTATCCTAATCTCATTACTTCAGCTTTTCAGCCATTCCATCACAACAAAATTTCAACGACATTTTTCAGACATTTCACGACGGATTTTTTTGAAGACACTTTCTAATATTTTATGTACGACATATTACAACTGAACGACCTCCTCGTTCCTGAGTTGCTTGATATAGCAGAAGAACTCAAAATTCCCAATAATAAAAAATTGAATAAACAGGAATTGGTTTACCAGATCCTGGACAAACAAGCAGTTATGACAGCAGAAAAGACAAGTCCTGAAGAAGATAAGCCAAAACGCAAAAGAATAGCAAAAGGCAGTACGCCGGATGCGCCCGTGGCCGCTGAGCAGGTTCAGGAAGAAGCACCAAAAAAGGACACTCCTGTTGCCCGCACAAAAAAAGCGGAGCCCGAAAAAAAGCCGTTGAAAAAAGCAAAGCCTGAAACTGTTGCTCAACAGGAAGAAGAAGAGGAAGAAGATCTCCAACCCATTACTGATCAGCAATCAAGCATTCCCGCAGCCATCGCACAGATGTTACAGGAAGAAGATATTCAGCAACCGGAAATACAAATGGAAGCGCCTGTTCAGCAAAACCGCGAACAACGTCCGCAGCAACGCCGCGAACCACAACCTCCTGTTTTCAATATTGAATTTGATGGTGTTGTGTTAGGAGAAGGCGTGCTCGAAATGATGCCCGATGGTTATGGCTTTTTAAGAAGCAGCGACTACAATTATTTATCAAGCCCGGATGATATTTATGTATCTCCGTCACAAATAAAATTATTCGGACTAAAAACTGGTGATACAGTGTATGGTTCCGTTCGTCCGCCAAAAGAAGGTGAAAAATATTTCGCTTTGTTGAAAGTGGAAACAATCAATGGCAAGTCGCCGGAAGAAGTACGTGACCGTGTTCCTTTCGATTACCTGACGCCATTGTTCCCTTTTGAAAAATTAAATCTTACGACCAGGTCTGATAATTACAGCACGAGGATCATGGACCTTTTTACACCGATTGGTAAGGGCCAGCGTGGTTTGATCGTTGCCCAGCCAAAAACGGGTAAAACAATGCTGTTGAAAGAACTGGCGAATGCTATCGCAGAAAATCACCCGGAATGTTACCTGATGATCGTATTGGTGGATGAAAGGCCGGAAGAGGTGACAGACATGGAACGTAGCGTGAAAGCGGAAGTGATCGCATCTACATTCGATGAGCCTGCAGAGAAACACGTTAAGGTTTCAACGGTTGCATTACAAAAAGCAAAACGACTCGTAGAATGTGGACATGATGTGGTAATCCTGCTGGATTCTATCACACGTTTGGCGAGAGCCCACAATACAGTTGCACCATCTTCCGGTAAGGTATTGTCCGGTGGTGTGGAAGCAAATGCAATGCAAAAGCCAAAGCAGTTTTTTGGTGCGGCACGTAAAATTGAAAACGGCGGTTCATTAACGATCATCGCTACAGCACTGGTGGATACCGGTAGTAAAATGGACGAGGTGATCTTTGAAGAATTCAAAGGAACCGGTAATATGGAATTGCAACTGGAAAGAAAATTATCTAATCGCCGGATTTATCCAGCAATCGATATCGTTTCTTCTTCCACACGTCGCGACGATTTGTTACTGGATAAAGAAACATTCCAGCGTATGTGGGTATTGCGTAAGCATATGGCTGATATGAATCCTGAAGAAGCCTTGAACACGTTATTGAAAAACATGAAAGGAACGAAGGATAATGCAGAATTCCTTACGAGTATGAATGGATAAATTGATTAAAACATACCCATCGGGCCGCTGAATTTTCAGCGGCCTTTTTATTGACCATCCACCTTCACAAAACTGATTAACTTAGCAGACGCATTTTATACCATGGCTATAAAAAAACTCGGCATTACTGAATTCCTGCTCCAGTCAGGTGGCTTCCCCATTTTTGATGTGAGAAGCCCCGGGGAGTTTAATCATGCGCATATGCCGGGAGTGAATAGTTTGCCCTTGTTTAATGATGAGGAAAGAAAGATTGTAGGTACCGCTTATAAGCAGCAGGGAAAGCAAAAAGCGATTAAACTGGGTCTTGATTTTTTTGGTGTAAAAATGAGGGCCATGGTAGAAGCCGTGGAAGCGACGTTGAAAACATTTGAGGGCCCGAAAGAAAAAATCTTTGTCCATTGCTGGCGCGGTGGCATGCGCAGCGCAGGTGTAGCGTGGATGCTGGATTTATATGGTTATGACGTGTACACACTCGTGGGCGGGTATAAAGCTTATCGTAACCATGTGCTGGCCACTTTTGAAAAACACTATGATATTAGAATTTTGGGCGGTTATACCGGCAGCGGTAAAACGCTTTTACTGGAGCAATTGAAGAAGCAAGGTGAATCCATGATCGACCTGGAAGCATTGGCAAAGCATAAGGGTTCTGCGTTTGGGGCATTGGGCCAACCGGCACAACCTACACCGGAGATGTTTGAAAATATGCTCGCTGTGGAACTGGAAAAAAACACGCAAAATACTTTTTGGCTGGAAGATGAAAGCCAGCGCATCGGCATCCTGAATATTCCTCATGCTTTCTGGAAAAATATGCGAACCAAACCCGTTTTTTTCGTGGATATTCCGTTTGAAGAACGCCTGGATTATATCTGCCAGGAATATGGACGTCACCCGAAAGACAGCATGATCAGTTCGATCCTGCGCATTCAAAAAAGATTGGGCCCTCTGGAAACAAAGACAGCGATTGGGTTGCTTGTGGAAGACAATGTAAAAGAATGCTTTCGGATCCTGCTGGCTTATTATGATAAAACATACCAGAAATCTTTAGAGAACAGGGAAAATATCAGCTCGTTGTTAAATAAAATCTCCTGTTCAGGCGTTGATACTGTATCGAATACCGAAAAACTCCTCGCATGCGTATCCAGTTTCGCCTGATCATAATATTAATGCTGATTTCTGTGAAGTCCCCGGCTCAGAATGAAACAGATATCACCGGTTTGTGGAAGGGAACATTGTACAATGATACCACGCAGCAATTCCAGCGGTATGAAATCGCGATCAGTGAAGAAAAAGGAAAGTTGACCGGCTTTTCGCATACCTGGTTCATCAAAGATGATCAGCAGTATTATGGCGTGAAGAAAGTGAAGATCCGCAGGGAAGGTTCGAAAATAATTATTGAAGATGCGGGGTTGATCGCGAACAATTATCCCGTGGCGCCGGCAAAAAATGTACGGCAATTAAATATTCTTGAGTTAGCTGCTACTGATAGCCTGATGACGTTATCGGGCCCGTTCAGCACTAATCGCACAAAAGAATACCGCTCACTAACGGGAACGATTAGCCTTCAGCGGAAAAATGACTTTTGGCAGTCGGCATTGGTTCCGCATCTGCAGGAGCTCGGCCTCGCCTCCACGCTTTCATTCGTGGAGAGAGAAAATGTTTTGGCAAGAAATGTTTTAAATGTTCAGGCAGCAATACCCCAAGCAACGCGAGAGAGCAACAGCCCGGATATTGTGAAAGCAAACGTACCGGCTACAAAGGAAATCGCATTAGCCCCGGTTCTGACGCAGCCCGCAAAAGAAGTTGCCGTTAATACATCAACCAATATTGTTCCTGCCGATGCCACAATAAACACGACGCCTAAAGAGACTGTTATTTTAATCCCTGCAAAAGTCCCACAAGATATTGTGGTAACGAAGGATAAAACAGCGCCTGGGAATTCAGCTTTAGATAATACGCAAAATAAGAACGATGCTCCCACCAAACCGGAATCGGTCGTCCTGGTACCGAAAAATAATACCCCAACTGTTACAGCGAATGTTGTTGCAAAATCAATCCAACCTGCCGCAGAAGTAGAAAAGCGTACGACCAATATTCAACAGGTGGTATATTTTAAATCAGATAGCCTGCAACTTTCTTTATACGATAATGGGGAAGTAGATGGCGATACCGTAAGCGTGCTGATGAATGGCCAGGTGATCATGGCTAAGGAAAGATTAAGTACGAATGCCGTGCGCAAAACAATTTATATGGATCATGCGACTGATAGCATCCAGTTGGTTATGTATGCGGAAAACCTCGGTACGATTGCACCTAATACGGGCTTACTTGTCGTGCGGGACGGAAAAGATTTATATGAGATCCGCTTTAGCGGTGATCTGCAAAAAAATGCCGCGATCATTTTCAGGAGAAAAAAATAAACGCCCGACCAATTTATGATGGAAGAAAATAATACAGATCAACCAATTCGGCTTACGCAATTTTCACGCGGCGCCGGTTGCGGTTGCAAGATCGCTCCAAATGTTTTGCAGGAAATATTAAAATCAAACAGGGCAATTTTGCCTGATAGTAATTTACTTGTAGGGAACGGAAATAATGATGACGCGGCGGTATATGATTTGGGTAATGGCCAGGCACTGATCTCGACGACAGATTTTTTCATGCCGATCGTAGACGATGCCCGTGAGTTTGGGATGATTGCTGCCGCTAATTCAATCAGTGATGTATACGCGATGGGCGGAAAGCCATTGGTGGCTGTAGCCATTCTCGGCTGGCCTGTAGAAAAATTACCGGCAGCCCTCGCGCAACAGGTGCTGGAAGGCGCGCGCGAAATCTGTAGCAAGGCAGGGATTAGCCTGGCTGGCGGGCATAGCATTGACACAGCTGAACCGATGTTTGGCCTGGCGGTGACCGGTATCGTTGCTAAAGAAAATCTGAAGAAAAACAATACGGCGCTGGAAGGCGATTACCTTTTTATCACAAAGGCGATCGGTGTAGGCATCCTGGCGACGGCACAAAAACGCGGAGTCTTGGAAACCGGACATTTGCCAGCAATGATCAGCCAGATGACGGCGCTGAACGATATTGGTGCCGCACTTGGCGCGCTTGCAGCTGTAACCGCCATGACGGACGTAACGGGCTTTGGTTTGTTAGGCCACCTGATTGAGATGGCAGAAGGTGCAGGCCTTTCGGCGGAATTATATTATGATGCCATCCCGGTAATTGAAGGTGCAAAAGGATATCTCGCACAACGGATCGTACCGGATGCTACTTATCGCAACTGGAACAGTTACAGTACAAAAACGGGTTTCGAAAAAGGCGTGAATGTAATGGAAGCATTCAATTTATTACCTGATCCGCAAACGAACGGGGGGATTTTGTTTAGTGTAAGTGCAGATGCAGTGGAAGAAATAAAAACACTGTTGTCAAATAACGTGTTGGAGCAATTCGTTCAACCGGTAGGCAGGTTCACTTCAAAAACCGATAAGACAGTATTCGTAAAAATCACTGGAAATTAACCGTCATTATTCCGACAAGGCATCTATCTTCTTCGCCAGCTCACGATCTTTATCTGTTACGGTATCTCCCGCATCGTGGGTGTTGAGGGTGATCTCCACTGTGTTGTACACATTTTTCCATGTGGGATGATGATCCATCTTTTCGGCGATCAACGCCACGCGCGTCATGAAAGCAAAAGCTTCTGAAAAATCTTTAAATGTAAATTGCCGGTAAAGGCTGTTATCTTTTTCTTCCCACATAAAATTGATTTTAGTCGTTAGAAGATCAGGTGTTGTTTGTGCTTGATTTTTTCGTTCGTCATTTCATTCACGAACTGAACGGAAGGCATTGATTTCAAAGATTGCTGTAAGGATTGCAACTCTTCTTTATCCATTTCTTCCCCGGCAACAAGCCATAAGAAATCAAGGTGTTTAAATTCGGGCAAAAGATATTCTCCATCGTACTGGTTATTGTACAGATAATGCACCATGCAACAGCCCGGCACTTTGTATTCGTAAATAGAGAAAAAATAATTCCGATCTTTTTTTCGCAATTGTATCTCGATGCTGTTATTGATCCGGAAATGAAAACCCATATTCTGGTTGATATGCCAGGTAAACAGATAATCCTTAATAGGCGCTACAATGCCCAGCAGGCTTGTGCCTTCAAAAAATTCTTCCGCTAATGTTTCGTTATCAATCCTGAGTTTCATGTGTTGTATTCAACCGTCAAAAAGTTATAGGAAGGGTTAACTCAGTCGTTCCCCGTTTCAACTTCACCGTCGTGCTTTCACCCTTATTGAATTTATTCAACGCACCCATATATGATTGCACATCAGTAAATACGTGTTCGCCTAATTGGATCAACACATCCCCCGTTTTGATCCCCGCCTTTTGAGCGGCTTTTCCTTCACTTACACCATCAACCAAAACGCCTGCCCCGCTAAATGTGTAATCGGGCATAATGCCGAGGCTTACCTTAAAACTGTTTTTTCCGCTACTGGCAGCTTCTTTCGTTTTGGTAAAAGCTAATTTTTCGCGGCTATTCGTTGTGGTAATGATCTCTTTGATATAGTTGATCACCGCCAGTTCGCCGCCTAAGTTTATTTTGTTGGCATCGTCTGATGGTTTATGATAATCCGCATGTGTTCCGGTAAAGAAAAACAAAACGGGAATATCTTTCCTATAAAAACTTGTATGATCGCTCGGCCCGCTTCCGCTGCTGTCGAACCTGATCTTAAAAAACGGATCATCCGGCTTCATGATCCCGCTCCAGGCTGGTGAAGTGCCGTAGCCACCAATAGACAAACCATGTGTGCTGTCATTCAACCGGCCGATCATATCCATGTTGATCATATAGTTGACGGTGCTCATATTGTATGGCGCATGTTCCGTAAAATATTTCGACCCAAACAATCCAAGTTCTTCACCAGAAAAAGCGATCAACTGGTAATTGTATTTTTTTAAGCCACTTTTCTTTAACCAGGCCGCGAGTTCGATCAATGCTGCGGTTCCGCTCGCATTATCATCCGCACCATTGTGGATCATGGGTTTGCTGCCTGCATATAAAGAGTTGTGATCTTCTCCATAACCCAGGTGGTCGTAGTGGGCGCCAAGGATAATGGTTGCCTCGGCATGGTTATCTATAAAGCCGAGCACGTTGTGCCCAGTGCGTGATTTTTCACCGATATGAATGTTGACATTGATCTCCGGGTTGCCGGTCAGCAACACCGCATATTTTTTTTGCAGGTAGATGACAGGAATTTCTGTCCGAAGTTTTTTATCTTTTGAATCGAAAGACAAATTATCCTTTATAGTAGAATTATTCAGCAACAGCAGCGCTGACTTTCCCTGCGTGACCGCTGTTTTTACAGAAGTCTGAATATATTCATCCAGATCAAAATGCGGGTTGGCAGCGTTGGCGAGTAACTGTTCAGCCAGGTCGATCACCGTATATGCGTTGCTTTTGAACGCGCCGTCTGCGGAATTAGACAAAGGGAAATAATCATCATCGAGTTTCAGGTTATTTTTTCCGATACGGAACCGGCTGTCGGCGGAAATAGCTTTGCCATCATGCACTTCAAAAGCCTGGATAAAGGTTTTATTATCGCCGTTGCCCTGCAACCCCGCATCTTTAAAGGCCTTGCTGATATAAGTGTAGGCGAGTCTTTCTCCTTTGGATCCGGTTCGTCGCCCCTCCAGTTTGTCGTCTGCGAGATAGCCGATATGCTTTTTGAGCCCGGTAGTTAATGCTGTTGTCGTCGCTTCCTGCGCACAAACCGCCTGAGCCAGTAATAATAAAATGCCTGAAATATATTTCATATGATTTCTTCTAACCGCAAAGTTAACTATCCGGCGAGGCATGTAGAATATTTTAACAGCGCTTCTTTCTTAAAATCGTAAACCTAAGCCGATGCTTAAGCTTATTTTTGCAGCTACAAAAAATTTCGACGAGCCCGGGTGAATAAATCTATTAATATCGCGTTGGTGGGTAATCCCAATAGTGGGAAAACCTCGCTGTTCAATGCGTTGACGGGCCTTAACCAGAAGGTTGGCAATTTCCCCGGCGTAACCGTGGATAAAAAAACGGGTTACGCGAATATTTCAGACCAATTCCAGGCGAACATTATTGATCTCCCCGGCACCTATAGCCTTTATCCCAAGCGTGCCGACGAATGGGTTTCTTATAAGGTTTTAATGCAGCAGGACGTTACCGTTCGGCCAGATATGATCTTGCTGGTGGCCGATGCAAGTAATCTCAAGCGCAACCTGCTTTTTTGTTCGCAGATCATCGACCTGGAAATTCCGGTAGTGATTGCTTTTACCATGATGGACCTGGCAAAACAAAAAGGCACGCAGGTCGACATCCCGGGATTAGAAAGAGAATTAGGCGTTCCTATCGTAGCCATCAACCCGCGAAAAAATAAAGGCATGGCGGCTTTGAAGAAAGCGCTGGATTTTACTGCGTCGAATCTGCAACAAACTTCACCCAGAAATTTTCTCCATAGTGCCGGCCTTGCGCAACATGCCGTCGCTGATGTACAGCAATTATTCCCCGAGATCAGCGACTATACTGCGATACACTATTTAATCAATCACGAACATTTTTTACTTAGCAATGAATTGCAGGCGGAAGTAGAAAATATCGAACTGCAGCATAAGTTCAATCCCACCAAAACACAGGCAGAGGAAATTATGCAGCGTTATGCGAAGATCAAACAGGTGATGTTGCATACCGTTGTTGAAACGGATCCGTTGCAAAAGTCATTGTTTACCGAAAAGCTGGATAATATTTTATTACACCGAACCTGGGGCTATGTGATCCTGGTGCTCGTATTATTTATTTTATTTCAGAGTATCTTCTGGGTGGCGCAATACCCGATGGATGCGATTGAGTGGTCTTTTGGAAAACTGGCCGGCTGGTTTTCGGGGATTCTTCCCGGCGGCTGGTTCAGCGATTTGTTCATTAACGGTATCCTCGCCGGGCTGAGCGGGATCATGTTGTTTGTTCCGCAGATCATGATCTTATTTGGCCTGATCACCTTATTGGAAGACACGGGTTATATGGCGCGCATCAGTTTTCTCACAGATAAATTAATGCGCAAAGTTGGTCTTAACGGAAAGAGCGTTATGCCGATGATCAGCGGGTTCGCCTGCGCGGTGCCGGCGATCATGAGCGCGCGGAATATCGAGAATAAAAAAGAAAGATTGCTCACGATTATGATCACGCCATTGATGAGTTGCAGCGCACGGTTACCCGTGTATACCATCCTGATCGCACTCGTTGTTCCTTCAAAATTATACTTTGGTTTTTTAAGCCTGCAGGGATTAGTCATGATGGCGCTTTATATGTTGGGAACCGTGCTCGCATTGGTTGTTTCCTGGGTGATGAAATGGTTTATTAAATCGACGGAACGCAGTTTTTTTATTTTAGAGTTGCCCGTTTACCGCGGGCCGCGCTGGAAAAATGTTGTGGTCACGATGGTAGAAAAAGCAAAAATATTCGTGTTTGATGCGGGGAAAGTGATCATGATCATCAGCTTGCTGTTGTGGGGCTTATCTACGTATGGTCCGAAGAAAAATATGGAAGCTGTTACAGCTAAATATGATGCGCTTGTGCAGGCAGCTCCCGGCAATGTTAACCAGCTAAATAAAGAAAGGAAGACGGCCTTATTACAGGCATCCTTTGCAGGAGTGTTGGGTAAAGCAATTGAGCCAGGCATCCGGCCATTGGGTTATGACTGGAAGATCGGGATCGCATTGATCACCTCATTCGCGGCACGCGAAGTGTTTGTCGGCACAATGGCGACGCTATACAGCGTTGGTGATGATGCAGATGAAAACAGTAATACGCTACGCCAAAAAATGAATGCAGCCGTTCGCTCCGACGGAACAAAAGTGTATACGCTGGCAACAGGGTTGTCCTTGCTGGTTTTTTACGTAATCGCCATGCAGTGTATGAGTACACTCGCCGTAGTAAAGCGCGAAACCAGAAGCTGGAAATGGCCGGTTATCCAGTTTGCCTACATGACTGTTCTTGCTTATGTTTTAAGCTTTGTTGTGTATAACATCTTCGCATAAAAAAACCGGCACTCGCCGGTTATGATTATTTTATTGCATTACCAATCCACCGAATACCTGATATTATTTTTTACCTGCGGATAAATTTTGCGGTACAATTCATTCAGTACATCTTCTTTGCGTGGCTGGTTATACGAGTTGGTATTGTTGATAATGTTCCAGTCGTTTTGGCTGAGGGCACGACTGTCACCGGAATAACTGCCTCTTTCCTGCTCCCAGCGATAATCTTCCCGGATGCTCCGGTTGGCGATCAGTCTGCCTGAAGCAATATCCTTAATGCTCATTTCCATCGTGGCCCGGGCGGTAAAACTTTGCCTTGTCGTGTTTACCGTTGCATAAACGGTTTTATAGATCGGGCGACCTGCGGTATCTGTTCCGTTCTGAACCTGGGCACTTACGTTGCGGCGGTAACTATTATTGGAAGGATAAGGAATATCCATATCTCTCAGGGTTAAATTCACCACCCAATCTGGTGTAACATTGTCACGCCTGGCTTCCCAATCGGTATAAAACCTGGCAGCGTACCGGCCATTGCTGTTTTCATTTTGCAATTCACGAAGTAATGTTTGCTGAAAATATTCATTACTATAATTATAACCCGAGTTGCCCCAGCCTGTATTAAAAAAGAAAGAATTATCCTGAACCGGGTTGATGATCACATCTACAATCGCATTTTCGTAAGCCTCATCCATTTTACGGCGGGCATCTTTATAGGATGGCACAAATTTCTCCGTCTTTTTAAAATAGGCATAAGCCTGTTTCGCATTATCGCGATCCCCGTTTTGCAACAGGCGCTCGCCTTCGGCATAATATTCATCAGCTGCTGCCTGCCTGCTTTCCAGCAATTCTGTATTAAAATTTCTTGGATTCACCAACCGGAAGGCTGCGGTGGAATTGATCAAAGCATTGTACGCCTCCTGCAAATCTTCATACTCCCGGATGATCTTATCCCAGCGGTTAATATCCTTTCCGGTTTGGTAAGATTTGATTTTAGCCAGATGACTGGCGGTGATATTGCTGTAAAGAACAGGCAGTGCCTGCGTCGCATTTTCATCCGCAGCGGACTTATTCAATTTGCGAACTGCATCAAGAAGCGCTTTGTCTTCATCACTTCTTTCAAGATAATTCTTGGTACTACCACAGGAAACGAGGATAATAGCCAGGGCGAGGGTTTGTATAAATGTTTTCATATCCGTAGTTTATATAGGTTATACGCGCAAAGGAAGTTCCATGTTACAGGCATTTGGTTGTACAGCAGCATCTTACGTTTTATTTAACAACGAAGGACATTTCGTGGTGCCGTGAGCTGAAAATGCTGCCATTCATACTTCTCTAAATACCGTTTATCCCATATTCAAAAAAATGACCATCTGGGAGCTTGAGCTGAAAGCCTGTCTGTGACTGCGTTTTAGCCAAATTCCGCAAAAACACAGTACCAGCTACCTTAAATTAAATGGTATTATGTGTTGCATAGTACTAGAATCTTTATATCTTTGTTATGTCATCGGGAAGGAACGTCTGAATGTTGAGGTCCGGAACCCACATTCAAAGAAACTGAAACGACGACAAAGAATAGCCATGAAAATTTTTAAAACAGAAAGCCATGAACATTGATAACACAGCGAGCCAGATGCGGAAAGGGGTTTTGGAGTTCTGCATCTTGTCGGTGATAAAAAACGGAGAAGCTTATCCATCTGATATCATTGATAAAATGAAGGCCGCCAACCTCAACATCTTTGAGGGAACACTTTATCCCCTGCTAACCCGCCTTAAGAATGCAGAATTGCTCACTTACCGCTGGGTAGAAAGTAACAGTGGCCCGCCACGCAAGTATTTTTCGCTAACCGATAAAGGTGCTGAGTTTTACAAAGAACTGGAAGCGACCTGGAACGAACTAGCAAATGCAGTACAGGCGCTCACGGCCCCATAACTCAACATGAAACTTCAAACCATATAAGAGTATAGCCATGCTTTTTTGGTTCTCAACTTCAACCAGAAACAACATTTAAAAACCGGCTGAATTGCCAAAAACAATAACCGGTTACCAAAAACACAATTATTACGCCATGAAACAAGTAATAAATATCAACTTCCAGGGCCGCGTGGTTCCGATAGAAGTGACGGCTTTTGACACACTGAAGAATTATACGGAAAGCCTCAGCCGCTATTTTGCAAATGAAGAAGGCAAAGAAGAGATCATCAACGACATTGAAAGCCGCATCGGGGAATTATTCCAGGAGAGATTGAAGGAAGGCGCTACATGCATCACGGAAGATGACGTAAATGCCATCATCAAAAGTATGGGCCGCCCGGAAGATTTCGAAACAGAAGGCGGAACAGAAAGCAGCAACAGCTCCACTGCCGGACAGCAATCTGCCCCTTTTAATACGTATACAGCAACCGGCAACAAACGTTTGTTCCGCGATGAAAATGACAAAGTGATTGGCGGTGTTTGTTCCGGTCTGGCCAATTATTTCGGCATTGATGTGGTGGTTGTGCGGATCGTGTTTGTTGTGTTAGCCATTTCCTTCGGTTTTGGGTTACTCACCTACCTGATCCTCTGGATCGCGGTGCCAAGTACCGCAACAACAATGATCGGCGGCATCCGCAAAAAATTATACCGCGACAATGACGATAAATATATCGCAGGTGTGTGCAGCGGTATCGCTAATTATTTCGGCATCAACGCCTGGATCCCAAGGATTTTGTTCTTACTGCCATTCCTAAGTTTCTTATCCCGCTGGAATCATTGGGATAACGGATTTCCTGATTTGTTCCGCGTAGCATTTAGTCCGGGCAGCCTGATCATTTATATCATTCTATGGCTGGTTATTCCTGAAGCGAATACCACTGCAGAAAAACTGGAAATGAAAGGTGAAAAAGTGGATATGAACTCTATCAAGAACTCCGTGATGGAAGAGATCAAGGGTGTTCAGGAAAGAGCGCAGAAATTTGGTAAAGAAGCAGCCGGCGTTACATCTGATAAAGCAAAAATGTTCAGCAGCGAAGCAACAGTGGTTGCCCGCAGGGGGCGCCGCGGACTGGGAGATATCATCGCCTTCCTGTTTAAATTATTCGCTTATTTTATTATTGGCTGTATAGGCTTTGCACTCGTGATCGGCTTGTTCGCCTTCGGAATTTTCGCCATCGGTATGTTTCCGATGAAAGATTTCCTGCTGCGTGACGGCCTGCAAAATGCCTGCGCCTGGGGAACACTGATCTTCTTTATCGCAGCGCCTATCATCGGTATCATTACCTGGGTGATCAGGAGACTGGCAAAAATTAAAACCGGGCGTAAAACAATGCGCCTGTCATTTATGAGCCTTTGGCTGGTTGGATTGATCTGCTTTATTACACTCCTGGTTTCTTTGAGAAATGATTTCCGCTACTCCAATAAATTGAACGAAGAGCTGGTGCTGTTATCAAATCCCGGAATAAATAAACTGGAGATCAGTAACCTTACGCCGGAACAAAGAAGTTATCGTACAAAATGGTTCAGGATGCAGCCTTTTGAAGGATGGGAAGAAGATACCGCTTACGTTCAAAATATTACGGTTCATATCGTAAAAGCTACAAACGACAGTTTCAAAGTAACGATGCTACGTTTATCAAACGGGCACACGAAGAATGAAGCAAACCGCCTGTCTGAAATGATCAATTTCACTGCGGTTCAAAAAGATTCCATCTTGCTGATAGATAAAGGCATCGCAATCAACCGCAACGATAAGTTCCGCAACCAGCGCATCATCATGACAGTTTATGTGCCTGTTGGAAAGCAGATCCGCATCAACGGAAATATCGGCTGGGGCAACAATGTAAAATTTGAAGGCCCATGGAACGACAACTGGGACGTGGATTTTGAAGATGTAGAAAGCGGCTGGGATCATGATGTGGATTATATCATGAAAAAAGAAGGCTTGTTCACACTGGATGGCCGCCCCGCAGATACCTGGAAGAACAAACGTTTCGTGATCGATGAAGATGGCATCCACAGCAGGAACGGCCGCAGAACCATCACTATAGACGACAATGGCGTTCGTACAGAAACAAATGAAGGCAGCTTCCGCTACTACCAGGATAGTCCGGTATCGCACCTGGATTCTATGAGAATGAAAATTCAGCTGGAAGAAAAACGTACAAAGGATTCCCTGGAAAAAGTAAAAGAAAAAATAGATCAGCAATTACAAAAAATGGAAGACAAAGCAGACGAACCATCAGCATATAACCAGGTGCTGCAAACATATAACCCTATGATTATGGTCACGTATTAAAGATGTTTCAATAGTTGAGTTGAAGTTGAAGCAAACAAAGTCCCGCCTTTTGGCGGGATTTTTAGTATAATAAACTGTTACCCTTTTATAAATTAAACTACCGGCACAATGAAAGATAATTTTTCAGCACAGGCAGCTGAGTATGCAAAATTCCGTCCTGTTTATCCGCAGGCACTGTATGACTTTATTCTTACTTACACAAAAGGCCGCAACCAGGCATGGGACGTCGGCGCAGGTAATGGCCAGACTGCAACGCAACTTGCTGCGCATTTTGATCATGTTACCGCCACAGACATCAGCCAGAATCAATTGGCGCAGGCCGGAGCCCAACATAATATCAGCTATCTCGTGGAACCGGCTGAGCAAAGCTCTTTACCTGGTGCATCCGTAGACCTGGTCACAATTTCGCAGGCCTTACACTGGTTTAACTTTGACGAATTCTACAAGGAGGTTAAAAGAGTAGCCGCGCCGGGAGCTGTTATTGCAGCCTGGACTTACAACTTACTTTCCATTAACCCGGAGATCGACGCGCTGATCCATAGTTTCCATTTTGAAACGCTGGATAAATATTGGGACGAAGAGCGGAAGTTTGTAGACGACGGTTATGCAAATATCCCCTTTCCATTTACAGTTATTCCCGCTCCCGATTTTACCATACATGCCTGCTGGCATTTTGAAGAATTGCAAGGCTACCTGGGCACATGGAGCGCTGTGCAAAAGTACCGCAGGGAAACAGGCGATGATCCTGTTGCACCCCTGATGCAAAACATCCGCAGGCATTGGCGCGAAGGCGAAAAACTCGAACTTCAATTTCCGGTGTATCTCAAAATGGGCCTGATCCAATAAGGTTGAGCCGCAATTTTATTCTACATTTGCCACCTAAAATAATTGAATGAAAAATACCCCTTTCACGGAAAAGCATTTGTCGCTTGGCGCAAAAATGGCGGAATTTGCCGGCTTTAATATGCCGATCTCTTATACCGGAATTAACGACGAACACGCTGCAGTAAGAAACAATGCCGGTGTATTTGATGTAAGCCATATGGGGGAATTTATGCTGAAAGGTCCGGGTGCATTAGACCTGATCCAACGCATTACAACCAACGATGCTTCTAAATTAACTGCGGGTAAAGCACAATATAGTTGCCTGCCTAACCTCGAAGGTGGAATTGTTGATGATCTGCTGGTATATTGTATAGAAGAGAACAATGTATATATGCTGGTAGTAAACGCCGGTAACATCGCGAAAGACTGGGCATGGATTTCCAAATACAATACAGAAAATGTGGAAATGCATGATATCTCAGATAAAACCTGTTTGTTAGCGATCCAGGGGCCTAACGCCACGAAGATTTTGCAAACGCTCACGGATATCGACATCCTCAATCTTAAATATTATACATTCACTAAAGGCAGGTTTGCCGGCGTTGAAAACGTGTTGATCAGCGCAACCGGATATACTGGTGCGGGCGGCGTGGAAATTTATTTTGAAGATACAGACGGTGCGGCAGAAAAAATCTGGGATGCCATTTTCGCAGCTGGAGCAGCGCAGGGGATCAAACCAATCGGGCTTGGGGCACGCGATACTTTACGCCTGGAAATGGGCTTCTGTCTCTACGGAAACGATATCGACGATACAACATCTCCGATTGAGGCAGGCCTTGGGTGGATCACCAAATTCACGAAAGATTTTAATTCAAAAGATATTTTCGAAAAGCAAAAAGCAGCAGGCCCGGCCAAAAAATTGGTTGGCTTTGAAATGCTCGATAAGGGTATTGCGCGCCATGATTATGAGATCAAGGATTTTGAAGGCGTTACGATTGGCCGCGTTACTTCGGGTACTCAATCGCCAAGCCTGGGCAAAGCGGTTGGTATGGGATATGTAGATACAAAATACGCCGCGCCGGATACCGAAATTCATGTGAAAGTGCGCAGCACGTTGCTCCGGGCCAAAGTGGTGAAAATGCCTTTTGCTTAATTTATTTATCATTCTTATCAGCTTGAAATAATGCCTTCAACCAGCGCGAAACCTTCTTTATACACCTGTCTTTCTCCTGCCCTTTTACATTTATATGATGTGAGCAGTAGCATCGTTGTAATCATCGACGTGTTGCGCGCAACTTCTACCATCGCAACTGCGTTACACAATGGTGCAAAAGCAATTGTTCCCGTAGACAGCGTTGCAGATTGTATCCGTATTGGCAAACAAATAGACGCGATAACAGCCGGGGAGCGGGATGGCCAGGTGGCCGAAGGCCTGCAATATGGTAACTCGCCCTTTGAATACCCAGAGAGTTTTGTAAAAGGAAAAACGCTGGTGCTCACAACAACCAATGGAACAAAGTTGTTGCATATGGCGCTCGAAAAAGGCGCACAGGAAATTATCACCGGATCCTTCCCAAACCTCTCTGCAGTTTGTACGCATTTGATCAAACGCGGAAAAAATGTGATCCTCGGTTGCGCCGCCTGGAAAGACAGGATCAATATTGAAGACAGTCTTTTTGCCGGAGCTGTGATCGACCAGGTGCGCGATCATTTTGATATCCAGTGTGATTCTTCGCAAATAGCGTCCACGCTTTTCCAGAATGGCAAAGATGATCTTTATGAATTCATGAAAAAACACAACGCGTCTCATTATCACCGGCTGAATAATTACGGGCTGGAAAAAGATATTCGTTATTGCCTCAGCGCAGACAGCACCAACGTGTTACCGCTTTATACCGGCGGCAAATTAGTAAGTACTGTTATCTAGATTTAACAATCATTTTCTCCACAAACTTTCCTTTTTTACTCCGGGGCTGGATTATTTTCCTTTACTTTTGCAAATTGCCCTTTTGTCAACCGACTGCTTTGGTTACCAACCTAACGGTTAAGTGCAATTGAATCCATTTTTAAAGAAAACATTCAGCAAATTGGCACTACCGCACCTGATCAAACATATTTACAATAACGGCACCGATGAAGTGATCCGCCGTGGCAAAAAAATTCACGCGCTTGGATTTGTAGAACTGGTAGAACATGACGAACTCATGGGCAGCATTGTCTTTCGGGTGAAGGATGACAGCTACACGACATTCTATAAAGTGTATATTCAGAAATATGCAGATCCCAAACTGATGAGTTTGCGTTGCAGCTGTCCGTATAATTTGGGCGAGATTTGTCGCCACGAAGCCGCATCGCTGTTTCGTTTGCAGGATATGGTTGATAAGAATTTGCTCCTGAGCAGCGCCATTCAATACAACCAGCGCCATACGGTAGCCAAGATGAAACATATCGATCTCAAAATGATCAAGATGCTTTCATCTCCATCCATTTTCCAGGAAGCAGAAACGATCCTGCGCACCAATAAGGCTACCATTACAAAAGCTGCAGATGAGCGCGTGGAAGCAGAACTTGCTTACAACGACCAGGTATATCCGCTGGTGATCCAGAAAAATGATGAGCGAAATTTCGACACTTCCTGCAGTTGCAGCGAAGCGATGCATCCGCTCTGCGAACACAAAACGTTGCTATTTGTACAGCTGCTCAATAATTACGGTCCCAATTACTTTGATACGATCCGCAACCTCGATAAAGAAAAAAATAAATTATTGCAGATCTACGGCTACAGCCTGGAAGATGATCTGCAGGGCAAATTTGAATTCATTTATAAAGAAGGAAAGCCTTTTTTAAAATTGCTGGATACGTCAATCAAGCGTGTTGCGCCTTCATCCACACCGGCATCTCCAAAACCGATCGTACCTTTTTTACAACCCGAAACTGCCCCGGTTGCAGAAGTTGCCGTTCAGGAAAAAAATATCCGGCTCGGGCTGGTGTTTAATTTTAATGCAAAGATTTATCCGGGGTTTAGTGTGGATGCGGTTCAGGGAGAAGTGAATGATGAAGGCCTTGCCTACGTTGATAAAACGGAGAAACTCGACCTCACAAAATTTGTGAACACTGATATTTTCACAGAAGACGATAAGCAGCTATTTCAGCAGGTACGTAAACTGCAGGAAATAGAGGTGAATAAATACCTCAACCGGAATTCGCCATTCAGCGGTATCTGGGAAAATATTATTCATACAGACGGCGATGACCTTCCTGAAGAAACGAAAGGATTGATCGCTGAATATTTACATCCGAAACTGCGCCGCATTTTTGAAGAACAGGCTACCAATCCTTTCGTGTATTGCCTGCCGGCCACCAAGCCTTTTCGTACCGGTAATTTAATAGAAGCCGAATTAAGTGATCATTTTATTTCGCCCGTGTTTAAAGTACTGGCAAAAAACGATCGGTTCGAGATCGCCTGCATGGTGAAGATCAATAACGAAGTGATCCCATTTTCCGAAAACGAATCTAAAAGTAGCCTGGTATTTCTTTATAATCACGTGTTGTACACCTGGCAAAAGGCGGAAGATGTGCTGCAGGCAGAGAAATTTATCAAAGACGGAAATATTGCTTTGCGGAAAGACAACTGGTCGGAAACGATGCAGAAAGTTATTCTTCCGCTAACCAAAGAATACCAGGTTGAATTTGATAAATCGCTGGTGAAAGAAATCAAGAGCGGCGCGCCTGAAGTGAAGCTGATGTTGCAGGAAAAGGGCGACTATCTTGTGTTTCAGCCGATATTCAGTTACAAAGGCTTTGATACAAAACCTTCTGATAAAGATACGATCACGATCCCCGACGGAGATAAGATCCTTATCATAAAACGTAACCGCGAAGCCGAAGAAGCCTTTATGGCGAAAATGGAAAACCTCCATTCTCTATTTATCCGCCAACAAGAAACAGGCAGCCTGGTTTTAAAAGGAGCCGACGTATTACGCAATAACTGGTTCTTCCTTTTTGTAGATGCAATGAAGGAAATGAAAGTTCCGGTGTTCGGGTTTGAAGCGTTAAAAAACTTCCGGTTTAATACCGCGCGGCCGAGTACACATATTCATGTAAGCAGTGGCCTGGATTGGTTTGATGCTAAAGTTGAAATCGAATTCGGCGAACAGCGTGTAGGCATCAGCGATATTAAAAAAGCATTGGCCGGAAAACAATCTTTTGTGCAACTGGGCGATGGAACGCTCGGTATTCTTCCGGATGAATGGTTGAAAAAATATGCGCTCTTATTTAAAGTGGGCGATGGCCGGACAGATAAATTAAGGCTGAGTAAATATCATATGAGCGTGATCGATGAGCTCTATGAAAACCGCGATGAACAGGAAATGAGTTTCGAGCTCGATGCAAAATATGAACGCCTGCGTGAGTTTAAAAATATCCCGGAAATACCGGCGCCTGCAGAATTAGCGCACGTGCTGCGTCCTTACCAGCTGGCCGGTTACCAATGGCTTAGTTATTTAAATGATGTGGGCTGGGGTGGAATTTTGGCTGATGATATGGGTTTGGGTAAAACCGTACAGGCTTTAAGTATGCTCGACTATTACCGCAACAGCACCGGTGGATTGAAGGCGATTGTGGTTTGCCCGACAACACTGATCTATAACTGGCAGAACGAGGTAAAAAAGTTCACACCGACATTAACCTTTCATATCCATCATGGCAATGCGCGGTCAAGAAGTGCAGAAGAATTGCAGAAAAATAATATCATCATCACCACTTACGGCACCTTGCGCAGCGATATTCAAATGTTGCTGAAAATTAATTTTGATTACGTCGTACTGGATGAAAGCCAGGCCATCAAAAACCCGGCATCGAAAGTGACTAAAGCCGCTTCCCTGCTCAACGCTAAAAACCGCGTTTGCATGAGCGGTACGCCGTTGCAAAATAACACGTTCGATATTTTCGCGCAGATGAATTTTCTTAATCCCGGTCTTTTGGGTAGTATGGAGTTCTTCCGCAACGAATTTGCTACGCCGATTGATAAGTTTGGTGAACAGGAGCAAAAAGATCATCTCCGGAAATTGTTATACCCGTTCATTCTGCGCCGTACAAAGGAACAGGTGGCGAAAGACCTGCCGGACAAAACAGAAACGATCCTGTTTTGTGAAATGGAAAAAGAGCAACGCAAGATCTATGATGCTTACCGCAACAGTTATCGCGATAAAATCCTGGGAACGATCGATGAACAAGGTATCGACAGATCGCAGCTCACGATCCTGCAGGGGCTGATGAAACTGCGCCAGATCTGCGATAGCCCGGCTATTTTAAACGAAGAAGATAAATACCCCAATCATTCCATCAAACTGGATGAACTCGCGCGCGAGATTTCTGAAAATATTGGTGAACATAAAGCCCTGATCTTCTCCCAGTTCCTGGGAATGCTGTCTTTAATAAAGGATAAACTCAAGGAGCAGCATATTCCTTTTGAATATTTTGATGGAAGTACTTCCGCAACCGACCGCGAAAAAGCCATCCAGAATTTCCAGAACAACGACGATTGCCGTGTGTTCCTAATCTCGTTGAAGGCCGGTGGTGTTGGTTTAAACCTTACCGCGGCAGATTATGTCTATATCGTTGATCCATGGTGGAATCCGGCTGTAGAGCAGCAGGCGATCGATCGTACGCACCGGATCGGGCAAACGAAAAATATTTTTGCTTACAGGATGATCTGTATCGATACCATCGAGGATAAAATCCTTCAGTTACAGGAAAAAAAGAAAGTGCTGGCGCGCGAACTCATCGCGGATGACAGTGGCTTTGTAAAATCTCTTACCAAGGCCGACGTGGAATACCTGTTCAGCTAAAGGCATAAAAAATCCCTTAAGCCGTGAAGCATAAGGGATCCGTAAGGGAGATAGCCTTAATTAGGAGGCGATGAAATTTTTCAACCGCTGAAAATCTTTACTGTTGTCAGAAAAGAAAAGGCTGTTGAAAACGGCTGCAATTGACCTTGCAACTGCTGAAATCGTTACGCTGTTAGTAGTGGGTTCATTTTTTTTCATAAAATTGGATTTAAGGAGTATCAAAACTAATTCTTTCGAAAAAGCCTGTCAAGAGTGATTATGCGGTATTTATGGCTTAGTAAATTCCGCAGTTGGATATTTAATTTACCTGGTCGGTCTTCCAGTTTCTTTTATGGCGCTGGCCTTTTTTATAGTACCTGATCGGGTAACTGTCTGGTTGCTGGCGCAATTTTCCAACAAAGTTTTTTAATGTTTGAATGATCGGGTGTACTGCGTAATTGGAGGATATGCTGTTCATAGTACTGGTTTTATGGGATTTTAACGCCATATGGCTGAAATTTATTGTGATTCCTGCTGGTTTACCCCCATTATTTGGCAATTTCTCCACATTTTTCTACAAGCCATATATATTCTCCCTTACAAATCCGATTTGTTAAAACTATCGTAAGTGACTGTCAAACCCGCTATCGGCGGATCTTAAATTATTAATAACAAACAACAGTTTTATGAAAAAGAATCTTTTTTCCTTTATGGCCATCACTGCAGCTTCAGCTATTATGACGGTTTCTTGTTCAGACAATGCGTCTAAAACAACGGAAACAACAATGAGCGACACGTCTATGACTAAAATGGACGATGCGAAAATGGACAGCAAAATGACCGAAGAACCAGGTGTAATGGTTGGCGGCGCTAAAATGGTGGCTTCTAAAAATATCGTTGAGAACGCAGCAGGATCTGCTGATCACACAACTTTAGTAGCTGCAGTTACAGCAGCTGGTCTCGGTGAAACATTGAGCGGAGCTGGTCCTTTTACCGTTTTTGCTCCTACCAACGCGGCTTTCGCAGCATTGCCTGCAGGTGCCGTTGATAACCTGATGAAGCCAGCAATGAAAGCTGACCTTACCAAAGTGTTGACTTACCACGTAGTTCCGGGTGCTTTAAAAGCAGCTGATTTGAAAGATGGTCAGAAATTGAAAACCGTTCAGGGCCAGGAATTAACGGTATCTGTAAAAGATGGTAAAGTGATGATCAACGGTGCTAACGTTACGATTGCTGATGTTGTATCAAGCAATGGTGTTACCCACGTGATCGATGCGGTTTTAATGCCGAAAAAATAATTGTTGGGTTTTAATAATTATAATAAAAGAAGCTGCTTTAGGGCAGCTTCTTTGTTTTGTGTAAGTTCCAATTGAATGGTGATTAATAATCGATCACCTGTTCTTCCATTACCGGCAAATCGCGCCACTCATATTGCTGGTTGCGTAACTGGGGCTCAAAGCCCGCTTCCTTAATGGCAGCCTGGATGCTGTTACTCGTAAAACGATGCGGCGCACCTGCAGCACTTACCACGTTTTCTTCAATCATGATGCTGCCAAAGTCGTTGGCACCGCCCCTCAGGCAAAGCTGAGCTACCTGTTTACCCACTGTAAGCCAACTGGCCTGGATATTTTTCACGTTAGGCAACATGATCCTGCTCATGGCGATCATGCGCATATATTCTTCCGGGGTTGTCAGGTTATGAACGCCGCGAATCCGCGCCAATAAAGTATCTGCATCCTGGAATGTCCATGGAATGAATGCCAGAAATCCTTTTGCATCTTCAGGCTTTCGACTCTGCACTTCACGAAGTTTTACCAAATGCTCAAAACGTTCCTGTAAGGTTTCCACATGGCCAAACATCATGGTGGCAGAAGTAGTAATATGAAGCTTGTGCGCTTCATGCATAATATCGAGCCATTCCTGTGCCCCGCATTTACCTTTACTGATCAAGCGGCGTACGCGGTCCGTGAGAATCTCAGCTCCTGCACCCGGTAAGCTATCCATCCCGGCTTCTTTCAATGCCATCAATACTTCGCGGTGTGTGCTTTTTTCCAGTTTGGTAATATGCGCTACTTCCGGTGGCCCGAGCGTATGTAATTTGATATTCGGGTATAAAGACTTTAATTCTTTAAATAAGTTCACATAAAAGGAAAGTCCGAGCTCCGGATGATGGCCGCCCTGCAACAACAACTGGTCGCCCCCATATTTAATCGTCTCCTCGATTTTCGTTTTGTAGGTTTCGATGTCGGTGATATAAGCCTCGGCATGGCCGGGAATGCGGTAGAAATTACAAAATTTGCAATTCGCGATGCATACATTGGTTGTGTTTACATTACGATCGATCTGCCAGGTAACTTTCCCGTGAGGCACCTGGATCTTGCGCAATTCATCTGCAACAAACATTAATTCTGTAAGAGCAGCGTTTTCAAACAAATAAACGCCTTCCTCAACAGAAAGAAATTCGAAGGCAAGGGCTTTTTTATATAATTCGTTGATATCCATAACTAACAAAATAAAATTGAGGTAAAAAGGCGGATGTTACCAACCAGATAAGAATCCGCAAAATTACGCGCATTAGGTTGTATATTCCTATTTCAATTGTATGAGAAATTGTAAAATTGTCTTGCTGCTTTTCTTTTTCCCCTCCTGTGTTTCCGCGCAGGAAATTATCTCGCCCGCACCTGCAAAGTTTATTACTAAATTCCCCTTTAAACAGTATAGCGGCGGTGTAATGGTGATTCGCGCCAAATTCGAAAATATCAGCGACAGCCTGAATTTCATTTTAGATACCGGAAGTGGCGGCATTTCCCTGGATTCTACCACTTGTGCACTGTATAATATTCAAACCAAACCAACAGATACCAGCATTACCGGCATCGGTGGAAGGAGAAAAGTGCATTTTGTTTTCAATAAGTCATTGTATTTTCCTCACCTGAAGATCGATAAACTCAATTTTCATGTGAACAATTACGAGGTGCTGAGCAGTGTTTATGGAGAAAGAATTGATGGCATCATCGGGTATAGTTTTTTTAGCCGCTATGTCGTGAAGATAAATTTCGACAGCCTGGAGATAGAGGTGTTCACGCCAGGCAAGATGGAATATCCAAAAGGCGGTACGATCATCCGCCCGGCATTTACTTCCCTGCCGATTCAATACATGCAGATTCGCGACAAGGCAAAAATCGATTACAATTTTTATTTTGATACGGGCGCCGGACTTTGCTTTTTACTCAACGAAAAGTTCGCGAGCGACAGCAATATCCTCTCTAAAAAAAGAAACCCAAAAAGCACACAGGCAGAAGGCATGATGGGTAGATTGGAAATGAGGCTGACTGTTTTAAAAGAAGTGAAGATCGGGCCTTACCGTTTCCGGAAAGTTCCTACTTATTTGTATAAAGATGACTATAACGTTACATCATATCCATTTTGTGGCGGACTGGTCGGCAATGAATTGTTGCGCCGGTTTAATATGACCATCAATTACGGGCAGCGTGAAATTCATTTGCTTCCTAATAATCGCTTTACAGAATCTTTTGATTATTCCTATACCGGGTTGGGCATTTATTATATTGATGAGAAGATCATGGTGATAGATGTTATTCCAAAATCGCCGGCTGATAAAGCAGGGTTTAAAGTTGATGACGAAGTGCTAAGCGTTGGAAATAATGTGAGCCATAATATCCAGCTCTATAAAAACAGCCTGCAGGTGCCGAATCAAAAAATCCGGGTCATCATCCGCCGGGATGGAAAATTGCGCGAGATTATGTTAAAGACTTCTACCATTTTATAAAAAAAGTCCCGATTTTTACCGGGACTTTTTTTTGGGACAACTTTTTTTATCTAACGAGCTTCAATTCATCGATGATGTTTTTTGCACCACCGAGTTTATCAATACACCACAATACATAACGAACATCAACATTGATCGTGCGGTTCAGGTCTTTATCAAAAGCGATCTTATGACTAAGCGCTTCGTAATTTCCATCAAATGCTAAGCCGATGAGGTTACCATTTGCATCAATTACAGGAGATCCGCTGTTCCCGCCGGTGATATCGTTGGTTGTAATAAAACCAATCACGAGGTCGTTGCGGCTTTTATCAATGTATTGCCCGAAATCTTTTTTCTTCAGCAACTCGATCTGTTTAGCCGGAAGATCATATTCATAATCGCCGGGAATGTATTTTTCCAGGATACCCTTACTCGTAGTAACGTAATCGTAATTAACGGCATCACGTGGTTTATAACTTTTTACATTACCATAACTAACCCGCATGCTGAAGTTTGCATCAGGATACATCTTCTTAACAGCTTCCGGATTCATTTCCATAATTCCTTTCATGTAAGCGCGACCCAACTCATTATTCTTCGCATTAAACGCGGTGAACATCGCTGAATATTTACTGTTGTAGTTTTTTACAAAACCAGCAGCATAATCAAAAGCAGGGTCTGCCTGCAAAGTATTTGCATCGGGGTTGGCAATAAATGACGCCCATCTTGCGTCATCCAAAATGAGGGTTTTTGCGAACACATCCTTCGCCCATTTCTTATAAGTAGCTTCATCATTCAGTTCTCCATATCCGGCTCTTAATTTTTCGTAGAAGCCGATCGGTTGCTGTGATTTATCGATGTCATTATAATACATCATGGCTACAGCAGCCATTATCTTCTCATCACTGGTGCGGTCCTCTGCAGCCAGGAAAACTTTACGCTGCGCATCTGCCGCATCTGCTGCTTTCTTAACATCTGCACTTGTTGCGCCTTGCTTTACCATAACGGCTTCCAGGCTCATTAATGAAGATGCAAATGCCGCAAGTGGAGAACCAACAATGCCTTCACGTAAGTATTGGCGTTGCTTGGCATACGGTGTCCATGTGGCATAATTCTTTTCGTAATCAGCGAGGATGTTGCTGTATTCCGGACGCGAAGCAGCCCATTTTGCAAAATTGGCCTCATAAGCTTGTTTTTGCTCGTAGGTTTTAAACTTCACTAATTGTTTTGTTTCACCATCAAAAAATTTCCAATAGTTAGCGATGCCGGCGTAATCACTTGCCAGTTTCAATTTGATCGCCGGATCTTTGATCATTTGCTCATGCATATATTTTAAACGCATGTCACGCAGGTTTACCAGAGACGGATTTTCGATATCATTTTTTAGTTTGATGCCATAGCTGGTTTCGTAACGGTTTGTTCCACCCGGATAACCATAGATCATTGCATAATCTCCATCTTTAATTCCTTTGATACTTACAGGTAAAAAATGTTTTGGCTTTAAAGGAACATTTTCTTTGCTGTAATCTGCAGGCTTGCCATCCTTTGTTGCATACACGCGGAAGATGGAAAAATCACCGGTGTGGCGTGGCCATTCCCAGTTATCAGTATCACCACCAAATTTACCAACGCTTTCCGGAGGCGCGCCTACAAGGCGGATATCACGGTAGGTTTTATAAACGTACATGATGTACTGGTTGTCTTTGAACATACTGTAAATACGCCCAGCCAATCCATTTTCTTTATCAGCAACTTTATCCGTGATGCTTGAATAAACCTGGGAGATTTTTTTTGTGCGGTCTGCCCATGAAAGCCCTTTCAAACCGGCTTCCACTTCAGCAGTTACATCTACGATCCTGTCGAGGAATTGAACAGTGAGCGTGCTTTTAATTTCCTGGTCTTTATTGTATGCATAAAAGCCATCACGCAGGTAATTATTTTCTACGCTGCTTGCTCCGGCGATCGCGCTATATCCGCAGTGGTGATTGGTGAAGATCAAACCCTGGTTGCTCACGATCTCACCCGTACATCCACCGCCGAAAATTAAGATCGCATCTTTCAGCGACGCTTTGTTTACAGAATACAATTGCTCTTTGGTAAGTTTCAATCCTTTTTTTACCATGTCATTATACACTTGCTGACCAAGCAGCATCGGCAGCCACATTCCTTCATCGGCGCGCGCCTTAAACAGGCTTGCCATCAAGACAAGCGAAACGAATAACTTCTTCATGTTTTTAGAAAATTTTGTGTAAACAAACCTAGTACATTTTCATCTACTTCACTGTAAAATAATCGCCACAAAATCAACCTCAACACTGCGTTCTAAACGAACAAACCATCCTTTAAACAAACCCCCTGTCTAAAAAAATCAGGAATAGCATGGTATTTGATTTACGAAAACTCAAACACATACTATGGCTAAAGACGGACCCATTGTAATTATAGAAGACGACCTGGATGACAGGCAGACTTTAACCGAGGCGTTAAAGGATGCGGAGGTATGGAATGAACTGGTTTTCTTCGGTAATTCAGATGATGCGTATGAATACTTAAAGAACACAGAACGGCATCCATTTATTATTTTATGTGATGTAAATCTTCCAAGGCAAAACGGCATCGAGTTCAAGACGGAGCTGGATAATGATCCGCTTATGCGCTCCCGTTCTATTCCATTTATTTTTTATACGACTTACGTTTCCCAATATGCCGTGAATGAAGCCTACAAAAACTTAACCGTTCAGGGCTTTTTTCAAAAGAACAATACCTATAAGGAATTAAAGGACGTAATTCGTATTATTATTGACTACTGGCGTATTTGCCGGCAACCCATTCATCCCGAGAGAAAGGTGGCAGTGAAGGATGAAAAGTCTGCAAACGAATAATGTATTTAACAGTATAAAAAAAGCTCCGATATAAACCGGAGCTTTTTTATTAGTAACAGGAGAAACTTATTCTACTCTCCCGCTTTTTTTATCTTTCTGACGGCCAAGAATGTAACCACCAACTCCGCCGATCACGGCACCAATCGCCGCACCTTTGGCATTTTTACCAATCACAGCACCTGCAACCGCGCCACCTACACCACCAATGGTTGCGGTCTTTGCTGCTTCACTCCAGCCTTTCTTTTTATTAACAGTTGCTACGGCTGCCGTATCAGACTTGGTAGTACCTACAGTACCTGTTGCAGCCGGAGCTGTAGTAGGAGCTGGTGTCACTACAGTGCCTGTATTTTGGACAACCGGAGGAGTAACTACCTGGGCAGGCGAATTATAAACGGGCGCAGGAGCATTAATCTTCTTTGCACGGGAAGGAACAATAGTCTTAACACGTGGCGCAGTTGCAGTTGCCAAAGGAGCAGGACTGCTAACGATTGTTGCTACGCCGGTATCGGAGTTTACATTGTTAGGATATATTTTATTGGTGTCCATCAACACAAAATCCTTGTTGATCTCCAGGTCTTTTTTCTGTTCAGTTTTACAGGCAGAGAATGCTGCTGCAAGTAAGAAGATGGGTAGAATCTTTTTCATAATCGTGGTTTTAAATTGTAAATATCAACAGTTTTAATACTGCCCCACTAATAAGAAAAATGATGCCACAGCTTACTAAAGAATTCTTAAAAACGTGATAGTTTTGTTAATGGTCTTAAGAAAGGGTTCCGCCTGAATCCTTTGCTGGTTAAGCCTCAATAGGAGCCGGTTGTACCTCCCCCGCCGAAACTTCCGCCTCCAAAACGAGGCGTTATTTCTTCCTGTGGTTGAAATGTTTCCGAAACGATGAGCGCATCGTTATCCGTTGCCGGTAGGCCAGCAGCAGACCTTGAACTGAATCCATGTTTTGGTAGTTTTAGATAATGGAAAAGTGACCAACAGGCAGCAATCAATATCGCGCCTGATATCGTCAAACAAATCTCCAGTGGCATCAGGTAATGATATTGCCTCCAGGTGAAAACAATTGCGGCGATGAGCAGCACTCCACAATGAATAAACAAGCGGTTCCTCCTGCGGATGCCGAAAAAAATATAGAACAGGGGCACGATGAAAGTCAGGGCCCAGAATATGTTTCCGTAGAGAAAAATGGGTGTTTTATCCGTGCTAATCAACTGCTGAAGTTCACGCACGACAAAATAATTTCCGGACGCATAAAAAAGAAACAGTGAAAAATATTCCAGCAACTTTCCCGGAATATAATAGTAGTTACTTAACCGATCAATATTAAATTTCCTGAGGAGAAAATATGAAACAGCGGCATATCCCATCAATATAAATGGAATGAGATCTGCCATACCCATTTTGATCAGCGTAAAATAGAAAAATGATGCCAGAGCTGCCCATGCCATCAGCGATACCAAGATGTCAACAAATCGCAATGCAAAAAATCCGCAAACAAAAAAGGCCAGGAGGGCAATATTGTAATCGGTTAGATCGAACACTGCCCATCCTCCGATTACAAAGGCAAAAATGGCTGCCCACATCAGCCCGTCGTCTATCCCGGAAGCGTAATGCAGTTTCGTTTTTACAACCCACTCTAATGATATGTATGCCGCAAGTGCCGTGACGAAAGCGAGTGTTTTTAAGGAAGATTCATTCAAATCGAACACAAAAAATCCGAGCAGTGCAACGAGAAAGCAAATTACCAGCAGCGTCAAAAAGAAGAGTCCTAACCGGATAAAGTAATGCGGCATGTAAAACCCGACAGGATATTGCTGGCCGATCGCGACTCTTTCCTGTTCGGTGATGAGTTGCTTTTCCAAAGCGGATTTTGCTTCAAGATTTACCGCCAGATTACGGAGCCAGTCTTTACGATACGCGATCATCGGATTTAAGTTTTTTATTCGCCCGGATCAGGACAACGGCCGTGCCGATCCCGGAAAAAATTAAATACAACAAGCCGATCATCATCACATCGGCCGACATAAATACCAGGTTATTCAGTACTACATAACTTAATGCGATGTAGCCATAGATCACACTAAGAAGCAGAAAATAGAAGGAGCGTTCCATTTGTGCTTTTCGGTAAAAATAAAAGCAGGCAGTTGCCGTCAGACAAAACCAGAGGAGATTCCACGAAAGTGTAAACAATGCGGCGAGCAGCGAAACGAGTAGCAAATGAAAACCGAAGTTTATATACGTGAAAGCGAAATGAGCTTTTACGTTTTTCCGTTGGGAGCTTTCTCCGGCAAGGATCAGCAATAATCCCAGCGCGATACCTGTATAGATGATACGGGTGGTGGCAAAATCGTTTTCTAACAAGTGCAATGGTGTTATGCTAATACCTGCCCACGCCGCAAAATTGCTGATGCCAAGTGACAGCACGCCGATGTGATCAAAGTAATAGGCCGAGGCCATCAAAAACAGCATCGGGAAGAAGGTAGCCAGGCCGTAATGTTCGCCAAAAATGTGAAACTGGAACTGGAGGTAAGCAACAAATATGAGCATGCTTAAGCAACCCAGTAATAAAATATATCCAAAGCTGGCAGAACTGTTGATCCGCTTCGGAGCGTAACCCGGGCTATTCCGGAAACAATAATACAGGCAAGCGCTACTGATTATGGCTAACAGCAGCAAGATCGCCGTGTGGCCGATACTATCGATATTTTTATAAACCAATATGCCCAGCCCGGTTGTCAGCAAAACAATGCCGAGGTAAAGCAGCATCTTCAATTCGCGGTGGATTGAAAATATTCCGACTTCGGCCTTTATTTTACTGAACGAGCGGTCAGATATCCATCCATCTGTATGTAATTTTTCAAACAATGAGCCATTCATTACGAACAATGTAATACAAATGCCGGTGACTTTTGTACGGAATGCACATAAAAAAAACCGGCCAGGCCGGTCATCAATTATTTTCCATGTATCAGATCGTCGGGATCCTGTTCGTGATTCATATCCGGGGCTGGAGAAGATTTTTTGTGAACAAGGTCATCCGGATCAACCTCGGCAGTAGGGTCCGCAGGTTTACCATCTTTATTCACTTCATGCACCAGATCATCCAGGTCTTTCTCGTCCGTTTCATTTTCACCTGTGTCTACCGGAAGTTCATCTGGGAGTTCTTCATGACTGGTACTACCTGTTTTGTCTTTATCAAGGGCCATAATGGTCGTTTTCCTTAATCATGTCAAAAACGTGCCAATCCTCCGCATAAATGGGCTCAGGTACAAAAGAAAAAACCTTTGATAGTTCAAAGGTTTTTCACAGGGGTTCTTCTAAATGGGATATTGGATATAACTGCTTGTCTTGTCAGAGGTATTGGATAATTGCATTGCAAAGATGCGTTCTTAACTTTCGTTAACCTGTAGTCGCCGGTATTTTTCGGTCGTAGATATTTTTCTAATATGAATTAAAAAAAGCCACACGAGGTGGCTTTATAAGTTGTCTAGATGCGAAGTTTAGTCGATCGTTACTTTTTCCATTTTATCGCCGGCTTTGATATCGTCAAGGAATTCCAGGCCGCCGGTGAGTTTACCAAAACAGGTATGCATGCCGTCCAGGTGCTGTGTTCCGGGGCGGTTATGGCAGATAAAGAACTGTGAGCCGCCGGTATTTGGTCCGCGATGGGCCATAGACATTACGCCACGGTCATGCTGTTGTTTGGCTCCTTTTGTTTCACAAGGGATACTATAACCTGGCCCGCCTGCACCTGTTCCGTCCGGACAGCCGGTTTGCACCATGAAATTCGGGATCACCCGGTGAAAACTCAGGCCATCATAAAAACCTTGTGCGGCAAGTTTTTTAAAATTTTCAACGGCAATTGGTGCCGCGTCATCATATAATTCAAACGTGAATTTTCCCTTGCTTGTCTGGATCGAGCCAGTTGTCAATTTTGTATCGCTCATAAAATAATTATTAAGGCACAAAATTAAGCAAAACAAATTTTCCGCGCGGGAGGAATAACTCTGTTGTAATTTTATAAAAAATCATTTACATGGAAAAAGTATGGTTAATCACGGGCTGTTCAACAGGATTTGGCCGTGCGCTCGCGCAGGAGGTCTTGGCAAATGGATATAAGGCGGCAGTTGCTGCAAGAAAAACCGAAGATGTGGGGGACATCGTTGACGGTTACCCGGGAACAGCCCTGGCAGTTAAGCTGGATGTAACAGATGCTACACAGATCGCTGAAGCTGTTAAAGCGACGATTGATAAATTTGGACGGATAGATGTACTGGTTAACAATGCCGGCATCGGTTATTTCGCCGCCATTGAAGAAAGCCAGGACGAGCAGGTGCGCCGGATGTTCGAGATCAACGTTTTTGGACTGGCTAAAATGACGCAGGAAGTGTTGCCTCAAATGCGTAAGCAACGCAGCGGTCATATCGTTAATATTGCTTCGATTGGTGGCCTGCGTGCCTTCCCCGGCGTTGGATTTTATAATGCAACAAAATTTGCAGTTGACGGACTATCTGAATCCCTGGCAAAGGAAGTGGCACCGCTGGGTATTAAGGTGACGATTATCGCACCGAGCGGTTTCCGTACGGATTGGGCGGGGCGTTCTGCAGAAGACAGCCCGGTTAAAATAGACGATTATGCAACTACAGCGGGGCAAAATGCTGGTGATATTCGCGGTTACAGCGGTAACCAGCCCGGCGATCCGAAACGTGCGGCCAAAGCAATCGTGAAAGCGGTGGAAAGCGAAAATCCTCCGATGCGTTTATTATTAGGCGCAGCTGCATTAAAAGGTGCGCGTATGAAGTTGGAAGAATTAAAGAATGATTTCGATACCTGGGAAGCGACAACAGTGGGCGCCGACTTTCCAAAAGAGGATTAGCGGGTAAGCAATTCCGCATTTCCGCAGTCGCAGCACATATTATTCAAACGACTTGCGTCAATTTCTGTTTGGCATTATATTTTATTAGTAAAGAGTAGAACGACATTTTTTAACCTCTTTAAAAATACGATCATGTTAACAAAAAGAAGCGGATTATTGCTTGCAGGATTAGCAGCTTATGCAGCCTATAAATATTCTAAAATGAGTCCAGACCAAAAAGAAAATCTTTTCGGTGGCTTAAAAGAAAAAGGCCGCAAACTGGTTGACCAGTTTGTTCCGGAAGATGTTAAAAGCAAGTTTTCAGAAACTTTTAATTCTGCTGCAAACACTGCATCAGGATTTAACCCTTCTACAAAAATGTAGTTCCGGGTATAAAAAAAAGCGCTTCGTACACGAAGCGCTTTTTTTATGTTGAAATAGTTAGTTTAGAAAGTTGCCGATACGCTGATCGTAGGCTCTTTAGCTACTTTGCCTGCACCAATCGCCCCGCCTTTCACATCATAATCTTCGAGTTTAATAACAAAACTGCTGGCTGCAGTAAATGTTTTACCCGTTACAACGAAAGTCGCCTTTGTAGTGACTGGTTTGGTAACACCGTGTAGTGTAAGATCACCCGCAACATCTGCAGTGTAAGTGCCGTCTTTTTTAAAGTTAACCGCAGAAGGGTTTACGATCTTTCCTTTGAATGAAGCCTGTGGAAACTCATCGGAATTCATCCAGCCTTTCGAATTAAAATGTTCCTGGATCTTGGGGTTGCTGAAACTAAAACTCTTCACCGCAGCTTCAAATGCCACATCGCCCTTTTTTGTATCCACTAAAGCAATCACTGTTTTATTTTCTGCTTTGGGTAAGGCATCCAGGCTTGTAGTTGCATCAAAGCTCACTGTTGCCGAGGTTGTAGTTTTCTTTTGAGCAAAAGTTGCAGTAGCTGCAAATACCAGCGCCAGCATTAATGTTGTTTTTTTCATGGTTGTTTTTTGTAAATGATTAATTGCTGACCGCGCAGCGTTTAAAAGTTATATAAGTCGTTTCGAGAATGCTGCTGTACGTTCCCCCACTGCAGGAACCTTTGATGGTAACGGCATCGCCTTCTTTTAATTGCCTGGCTTCCGCCATATGTTGTTGCTGGAAGGCAAAAATAATATAGGCGCCGCTTGTAGAATCTGCGAACTTCACGTTGATACTGCTGTCCGCCGTTTCTGTTTCTGAAACGATACCTTTTACACTCAGGATCTTTTCGCGGTATTTATTATTAGCCGCACTGTCATTGGCCGCAAATTCTTGTAACATCGTCATGCCATCTACTGTATACGCAGATGCTATCTTGCTTGTGTCATCAAATTTTTCTGTAAAAATGTAATACGCGATGCCCGCCCCCATCAGCAACAGGAGCAATGCGGCAATGGCCAGTTTCTTGTAAAAAGGTTTGTTGTTTTTGGTTGCTGCTGATGGTATCATGGGCAGCAAATATATAATTGTTTAAACATTAAGTTTAATGCCGCCCCTAAAATTTGTATAAATGGTAGTGATTTGTGATGTTGCTAAGAAAAAAGGCCGCCGTTAGGCAGCCTTCATTGATATTAACCACTTGTCAGCATTATAAAAATTCATGCTTATACAAAGGTGATTATTCTGCTTTTTGTAAACAATACGCCAAACTGCGTAGGGCATAAAAAAAGCACCTGGTTTTGTACGTTACTAACTTAATTGCTTAAGCAGGTAATTAACGAACCCGATGCCTTTTTTGTGAATTGCTTTAAAACTTTTTGAAGGTCTCTTAGCTTTTCTTTAGTTCTATAAAGATACATTTTGCCAAGGCGCTAACCCAGGTTTTTGCTTTGTTGTTTTGCACGTCTTTTGCACTTTTTAATGCACATTTGCTGAAATAAACTGATGAACCGGATTAATCCCGATATCGATGTAGTAATGGATATTTTAAAAGCGATGCTGGCCGCGAAGCCGGATGCGGCTTTTATCAAAAGCCTTTACCAGCAATACTGCGAACGGGGCGGTTTAAGTAAAGCGCAATTGCAGGGACTATACAGCAAGGCGGCTAAACTAGGCATCATCCCCGTTGGGAAAATGGCCACCCTGGAAGCCATTATTTTGAAAAAGCACGCTAAGCATAAGTCTGACATTTCGTTGCCTGCCACGCCGGTAGTTGTGGAAGACAGTGCGGGTCCGCTGATCAGGGCTTTACTGGAAAAGGTGCCTGCGCACAAACGAGTCTTGTTCCTGCAATCCAAACACGAACGAAATGATCTTTCGCCAGCCGACCTGGATGAAATTAAAAAGTTCTCGAAGCTCCTGCTTTAGTTACATCTTCGGTTGCGGTCCCATGTAAAACTGCAACGTACCACCTTTCATGATATCGGCATGTTTCAACCGGAAATTGCTTAATAGTTTCCCATTCAGCAGAACTTTTTGAACGTAAACATTTTCGTCTGATTGGTTAGACACCTTTATTGAAAAACTTTTCCCATTTTCAAGATGTAAAGTGGCAGCATTTACGGCAGGGCTGCCTATTGCATATTCATCTGAGCCAGGCGCAACAGGATAAAAACCGATACTGCTGAATACATACCATGCACTCATCTGGCCTGCATCGTCATTGCCTCCGAGGCCGTCAGGCGTCGGGCGGTATTGCATTTTCAGGATCATCCGCACACGCGATTGTGTTTTCCAGGGCGCGCCCGACCAGTTATATAAATATGCGGCATGATGCGCCGGTTCATTACCGTGTACATAACCACCGATGATTCCGTCACGGGTAATATCTTCCGTTTCTGCAAAAAACGCATCCGGTAAATGCATCGTGAATAGAGAATCAAGGTGTGCTGTAAACTTTTTTTCACCTCCCATCATTTTCACCAGCGTTTCGGGTTGATGCGGAACGAATAAACTATAGTTCCAGGAATTGCCTTCAATGAAGCCCTGTCCATTCGTGCTCAGTGCATCAAAGCCTGGCTTAAAACTGCCGTCACTTAGTTTTGCGCGCATAAAGCCAACGCTACTGTCGAAAATATTACGGAAGTTCTGCGAACGGCGGATGAACGTTTCATAAATATCTTTTCGCCCCAGTTTTTTCGCAAGCTGCGCGATACACCAGTCGTCATAAGCATATTCGAGGGTGGTAGATGCGCCAACGCCGTTCTTATCAACCGGGATATAACCTTTGTCCATATACAGGCCAATCCCGTCATAACTGCGATGGGTAGCCGTAGTAACGCAGGCTTCCAGTGCATGATTCCAGTCGATGCCCGGAATATTCTTTATTGCCGCATCAGCTATAACGGAAACGCTGTGGTAGCCCGACATACACCAGTTGTCATTCGCATAATGGCTCCATACAGGAAGCATATGCAATGCACTTTGATCGTAATGCGCCAGCATCGACTTAACCATATCGGCATTCCGTTTGGGCTGCACGATATTAAACAGCGGGTGTAAAGCCCGGTACGTATCCCACAATGAAAATGTCGTGTAATTATTAAAGCCTTTTGCTATATGGACATTCTGGTCCAGACCTTTATATTCGCCATTCACGTCCATATATGTTGTCGGGCTGATAAAAGAATGGTACAGCGCGGTATAGAAATTTTCTTTCTCTGCTGTTGAGCCTTCGATCCGGATCTTGTTCAGTTCTTTTTCCCAGGCATTTGCAGCCGCTTGCTTTGTTTGTTCAAAATTCCAGCCGGGCAGTTCTTCCTGCATATTCAGCAATGCATTCGCTGTACTTACAGGTGATAAAGAAAATTTTATGTTGATCTTTTCATTCTCTATTGTTTTAAAATCGAAATACAAACGAAGCTGTTTGCCGGCGAGATCCGGGAAGTTCTTTCGCTGATCAAATTTGCCCCAAAAGCCCCTGTAGTCGATCTTTCCGGATTCTTTACTGCCATATTGTAAAAATGGTTTAGAAAATTTCATCGCGAAATAAACGGTCCTTGTTCTTGCCCATCCATTGGTTTGACGATAACCCGTAACAGTGCTGTCGTTTTCAATGCGAACGAATGTCCAGACGTTTTTCTCCTCGTAATTATAGATGCCCGACGATAAATCCAGGATGATATGCGCCTGATCCGAGGACGGAAATGTGTACTGGTGAAAACCAACCCTGTTCGTTGCCGTTAGTTCTGCCAGGATCTGCTGGTCATCGAGTTTTACTTTATAATACCCCGCCGTGGCGACTTCATTTTCATGGGAGAAACGCGACCGGTATCCATTCTCTGGATGATCGGCAGTGCCGGGGTTTAACTGCAATGGGCCTGTTGTAGGCATGATTAAAAAATCTCCCAGGTCCGAATGGCCGGTGCCGCTGAAATGTGTGTGGCTGAAACCTACAATCGTTTTGTCATCGTATTGGTAACCTGCGCAATATTTATATACATCAGGATTGTATTTTCCGTTAGACAGAAACGGGATCGTGTCGGTGTCCGGACTCAACTGCACCATTCCAAAAGGCACAGTGGCACCGGGATACACATGCCCCATCCGTTGTGTGCCGATGATGGGTTTAACATACGGCGTAAGTTTCTCTAAAGATTGTGCATTCAGGATCGTACCAAACGCCAGGCATGATAACATTAACAGGAGATTTTTTTTCATCGTGAAATAAAGGTAGTAAATGAACCCGCTAAATGAGTTGCGTAATGCGCTGTTAAATGGAATTCATATCCGCCGGCTTTATGATTTCCTTTAGAAAAACCGTTTCTGCTGGCATGGTTTTGTCATATATCCCCGCAAAACCTCTCATCATGAAAAAGATATTATTTGTACTCGCAGCATTTACCCTGAGTGTTTCAGCAATGGCCCAGGGAAAAGGAAAAAGTAAGAACAAGCAGGAAGGAAAACATGAGAAACATAATCGCTCCGACCGTGACGACGATGATGACAATGATAACCGGAATGGCAGATGGAATCAACAGGATAATCAAAATAACCAGGGCAACCAAAATGGCGTTTATAACCAGAATGGTCAAAATGGAAAGTATGCTAAAAATGTACCTGCTAAGGTGGCACAGGCATTCAACCGCGACTATCCGGGAGCGAGAAATGTAAGCTGGACTAAATCGAAAGGTACATGGACAGCCACATTTAACAACGGCGTGTTCTCTAATGGAACCGCAGTGTATCGTTCAAATGGCCAGCGTGTTGATAATAACAGCAATTATGCTCAACGGAGAACAACAAACCGCACGGGCATATTCAATATGTTTTAGGAGTTTAAATATGTGGTAGATATCAATCGGGGTTGCTGAAGAGCAGCCCCTTTTTTTGTCGGGGCATGATTTTGGCGGCTGGAAAGTTTCAATTTAAATATTATGGCAAATAAATTATGGGCAAGGGCCAGCACCCGTATCCGCGCATCGCAGGCGTTGGTTTTCCAGGCATTTACAGATCCGGAACTCATCAAGCAATATCTTTTTGGCACCAATGCTTCCAGCGACTGGAAGCAGGGAAGCGACATTACTTACCAGGGCGAATGGGAAGGAAAAAAATATCTGGACAAGGGAAAGATCATTGCCATTGAGCCAGACCGGTTGTTACATACGACTTACTTCAGCGGCATGAGTGGGAAGGAAGATAAGCCGGAGAATTATGCCAACGTGATCTACACCGCCGAACCTGCGGGAGAAGAAACGATCGTCACGATTACTCAAGACAACATCGACGATGCTGCGGGCGTAAAACATATGGAAGAAAATTGGAACAAAGTGTTGGAGCAAATGAAGAAAGTACTCGAGTGATCAGCGATAAATAATTTGCCGTTGTTCCGGGATGCCGTTGAAAAAGCCTGTTAACAAATCGAACAAATCACTGGCAAGATTATCACTTGCAGGCAATACCGAGGCACAATAAATATCCAGGTTAACTTTTCCCGGATGCGGCCAGGTGCGAACGGATAATTGAATATTTTCAAGACTCACCATGGCAGTAAAGCCACCGGCATTATCGTTATGATAGATTGAACCGAATGCTGTCAAACCCATTGCTGTAGTGAGTTTAGACACTTCTTTTTTAAATCCCTCGTACTGGTGAAGCGTCACGGTATTACGGGATGAAAGTGTAGCGATAATATGCGTACCCGTTGTGTATTTTATCATGGGTTGTAGCGATCAGTTTTTTCCGGCACAAATATAGGATCAGCGTGCGGCTTCAATGTTTCCCCAATTCTCCCCACGCTTGATGCGCAGGATCTGTGTTTCTGTGATCTTGAATTGTTTCACTAAAGTTTTGATCGGCTTGTTTTGTGAAAGTAATTTTTTTAATAACATCACTTTGGTTACCGTAAGTTTCGTGCTTTTCCTCGAACTTATATTTTCCTGGCGGCTCTTCTTTTCTGCGATAACGTATGGGCTGCTGAATTGATGGATACGATTTTCTTCAAGCGTCATCCATTTTAAATTACGATAATGATTGTTCAGTTTATCGTAATCCAGGTGCGCAACAACCGTATGATTTTCGTCGGGCCGGGTAACAAAATATGCTGCAACCAGGCGATGGATCAGCGATTGATAATAGATCGTGCGGTGCTTAATATCCTCCAGCGTTTTTTGTTTCAGTGATTTTTTAAGGCTGGTTAATAATTCGGTGGAGTCGTCTATCGCTTTTTGCTTTTTCAACGTCCCCAGGTTTTCCTGTAATTTATTGATCGCATCCTGCAGGTAAGTCAGTTCGTGCTGCATTTGTTTTGTGCGCACGCGGAAAAGTTTCAGGCGAACGATCGGGTAACCATTTTGCATGGAGCCCTTGATAATATTTCCCTGCGAAATTTTGTTGAAAGTCCGGATGCGGCCATGGTTGGAAACTTCAAGCCGGTAATCTGCGGGAAGGTCTTCATCAAATTGCACAGCCTTCCATATCTCCCCTCTGTAGTTAGTGGTCATAATTATTCAGTTTGCTTTGAGAGGGTACGCTTACTAAATAAGGACTCAAAAATACAAAAAATTAATTTTGTAAGCCGTTTTATAATTTTACTGTTTCCGGCCAGAATCCCCGTTGCTGCTTTACTACAAAGCAATTATCTTCGGTTTTTAGCATGATTATGAAGCCGGTTTTCACCCTGATTGTTTTATTGTTTGTTTTTGTCCAGGTGCGGGCACAGGATGAACCGTTTCATCCGCCGGAAGTGTATGCCGCTAACCGGGTACGCGGTGAAAAAGTGTATAAGATGCTGGGAGAAAAAGACAGCGTTCTGCTGACTGCCTTTATGTACGATTCGATATCGGGCAAACAAATCAGCCGGCAACATTACCGTGACGGTAAGCCGGGTTTGTTTAGCTCCTATAGTTATAGTGCGGATATGCGGAATGAAACAGAATCTTTATACATTGCGGGCAAAGACACGGCGATCGGGTCAAGTGTAATTAAAAGGGATGAAAAAGGCCGGCAGTTCTCCGTAATATTTACTGATAATGATGGCCGGGTTCAAATGGTTCAAACGACGGTCTTCAATAACGATAAGGGTTATAGCGAAAGCACCGACGAAGCAGAAGGAATGCCGCAAGGCCGCGTGAAAACGTTTTTTAACGCCCAGGAAAAGCCCCTTGTGGTTGAATATTACGACAGTAGCGGGACCCTGTATGGTACTGCATATTACCATTATACCAAACGCGGTCAGCTAACTGCACTGCGTTCAGATTTCCAGATTTATAAGCAACGAACGGAATACCGTTATAACGAGCGGGGTTGGTTAATGGAAACGTTAGAATATTGGTCGACTAAAAAAGGAGACAAGCTGCTAATGAACAAGTATCCGTCCGCCCGAAACAATTTCGTTTATTATGCCAATGGCTTGTTGTATGAATATTTCCACCAGGCGAGGAATCCATCTCAGCAGAGGCTTCGCCGTTATTACAGTTTTTACTAATGAAGTGCCAGCGCGGCCGGTTGTAAAATTATTCTGGGCTCAGTCAGCGAGTAAGGCTGAGATAAAAGCATAATAAAGCGTACCTTTACTGTAACCGCCGGTTTCCTGGCACCCTTTCTCCACTTCGGGCACTCCCAGATCGGCAACAAACATTAAAACAACACAGTAATACTATATGGCAGAAACATGGAACAAAAAAGAAAGAGAAAAGAAAAAGAAAGCGAATAAAAAAGAAAAAGCAGAAAAGAAACAGGAAAGGAAAGAGAATAGCAAACCAGGCGGAGACCTGGAAAGCATGTTCGCTTATTTGGATGAGAATGGAAACCTGTCTTCCAAGCCACCAGATCCTAAAAAAATGATCAAGGTTAAAGCAGAAGATATCGAGATCGGTGTGCCGCGCCAGGAAGCACTCAATCCTGAGGACCTGATCCGCACTGGTATTGTAACATTCTTCAACCACGACAAAGGCTACGGGTTTATTAAAGACCAGGAAAACCAACAGAGTGTTTTCGTGCATATCAATGCCACGTCAGAAGAGATTAAAGAAAATAATAAAGTGAGCTTCGAAATCGAAATGGGCCCTAAGGGTGCCAACGCAGTTAATGTGAAGCTGGTTCGATAATATTTTACATTGAGTTTTGAGATAAGGAAGCAACTTTCGTTATCTCAACACTCATTTTTTTTGGCTTCATCCACTCCAACTTATGAAGCAGAGCGCCGGAATTTTATTGTATCGTTTCCGCGAAAAGAAAATCGAATTTTTCCTCGTGCATCCGGGCGGCCCGTTCTGGAAAAACAAAGACCATGGTTCATGGTCAATTCCCAAAGGTGAATTTATGGATGAAGATCCGCTTGCTGCGGCCCAACGCGAGTTTTTAGAAGAAACCGGTTTCGCCGTTGCCGGAGATTTTTTATTCGTGGGTGAAACCCGCCTGAAAAGTGGAAAAACCATCATGGCCTGGGCCGTTGAAGGCGACCTTGATCCTGCGCAACTACATAGCAATGCTTTTGAAATGGAATGGCCGCCACGTTCTGGCAAAATGCAGTCGTTTCCCGAAGTGGATAAAGGCAACTGGTTCTCAATTGATGACGCCAGGGAAAAGCTCAATCCGGCACAGATTATTTTCCTTGACCGGTGCATGGCCTTATTTCCCAGACCTTAGGTTGCATTCCGCAGGAAGTTTAGGAAATTGCCGCTCAAATTCTGTTGACATTTTATTATTCCTTATTTTGTACCACTACAGTTTTCCTGTACCCAAAACTAATGTCAAACAACCAACCTGTATTATTTCGCACGGCCGCATTACTGCTGCATGCCTTTATCAATTTTATTGTAATCAGCTGGTTTTTTCGCTTTGACCTTACCGGCAGCTGGATACGCTTTGCGGGTTTCGTCGCAATATGTGTCGTATTATTTTCCTTGTTTATCTGCCACGCTATCGTTTACCTCCGTTTTCTTAAATCAACTTCAATATGATCTCTTTATTCATTTTTATCCTGGCATTTTTAGTGCTTGGTATTTTGCTGGGTGCGTTCAAAAAATCCAATTACAATGATGTCTCCGGAAGGTTTCGTGCTGCCGGGATATTTCGCCTGATCATTGCAGCTGCCGTTTCTTTTATCCTTGTGCTCATAAACCCGGTTGATGTAGAAAGAATTGATGCGGGCCATGTCGGGATTAAAGTAAGTAATGTTGGCGATAACCGTGGTGTTGGAAAAACAGAGTATGTAACTGGCTGGGTGTTGTATAATTCCTGGATCTCCCGCATTTATGAATTCCCAATTCACCAGCAGCATATTGATTATGAAGCGGCTGATATCGTTACCCGTGGCGGCTTTCGTGCTACCATCAAGCCTTCGTTCAACTATTCCATTAATGCCGGAAACGTCGCTGACATGTTTCAAAACCTGCGCGTTGGTGTAAAAGAAATGGAACAGGGCTGGTTAAAAAATGCGATCGTTGGATCGGTAAATGATGTTGCCAACAGGTACACCGTTGATTCTATTTTTAACCACCGCGAAGAATTTGAATCTGATATTGTGAAGGAGTGCAATAAGCGCGTGTCTAAATGGTTTAATGTTTCGCAATTGCGGACCAATATCATTCCACCGCCGGAAATTTCCGAATCGATTGTAGCAAAAACACGTGCGATCCAGGAAGTGCAGGTTGCTGAGAACCGTCGCCAGGTAGCAGTTGCAGATGCGGAGCGTAAGATCGCGGAAGCAAGAGGTGATTCTGCACAGGCAGTGATCCAGGCTGCAGGCCGGGCAGAGGCCATTAAAAAAGAACAGTTGTCGCTAACACCATTGTATATCGATTATATCAAAGTACAAAAATGGAGCGGGCAGGTGCCCACAACTGTAGCTGGTTCCAACAGCGGTTTCATGATGCAATTACCAAAAGACGCTAAAGAATAATTTCGGCTAAGCTGGGTCGTTAGGAATCATTTATGCGGAGGTATTTTCATTTGCCTCTGCTTTTCTTTTGTGCCTGCGCATCCAGATTTCACCTTTATGTCTGGTAGGTACTTCATCTCCCAATAACTTACCCCAGGGCTTCATTTCGGGCAGGCGATCGAAAATGATTTTGAGAATGGCCAGGAACGGAATGGACAAGAACATGCCGGCAACTCCCCATAATGCGCCACCCAGCAACACGATCACGATGGAGAAAAATGCATTGATCTTCACACGCGAAGAAACCAGGAAGGGCACAAGGAAATTATTGTCGATAAACTGGATCACTGCATATGCACCGATAATTCCCAGTTGCGTACTAAAACCATCTTTAGTAACGGAGGCAATGATCACGGGCAATGCGATCGCCACGATCCCGCCAATATAGGGTAACATGTTTAGTAAGGCACCGATCACACCTAACAAAATGGCATAATCAACACCAAGAATCATCAGCGCCGCTGAGTTCATTACTGCCACTACTAAAGCTTCGAGCAACAGGCCCACCATATAACTTTGGATAGACGTTTTCGTTTCTACTAAAACCTCGGACACTTTTTCTGTATTCTCTTCTGCAAAAACTTCATGCAAAAAATTAAGGATAAGGGTTTTGTAAAACAGCAGCATAAATACATAAATAGGTACGAGGAAAATAAGTCCGAGTGTACCCAGCACACCGCCTAACGTTTTTCCCAGATAAGCCTGGCCACTATTGAGACTATCGTTTAAAACCTTTTGTTGTTTTTCTATGGGCACATTAAACTTTCCGGCCACCCACTGCTGCAACTGGCTGAAATGCTGGTTAAACTTTTCTTTCAGCTCCGGCAGGTTGTCGCCAAAGTGCATCAACTGCGTAGAGATAAAATAAATGATACCACCTACGACCAGGAAAGCCAGGAGTAACGCAAGAAATATTGCGAGGATCTTATGCACACCCTTTCGTTGCATCCTGTTGACCAACGGATTTAACAGGATGGCAATGATCAGCGAAAATGCAATCGGCGCCATGATGCCCTTTAGGGTATACATTACAAAACTGGCACAGATCAATCCGAAAATGATCACGGTGCTTTTCAGGTAAAAAGGGTATTGCTTAAGGGCGGGCTTCATGCTAATCATTTATTGGGCAGGTCTAATGTAATAACAATTCGGTAAAGGTTTCACAAACAAAAAGCCGCTTCAATAAATTGAAACAGCTCTTTTAAAATTGTCGCGACTATTAATTGAATTTTTCTGAAATAAATTCAAGCAGTTTTTCATCACTCATTTTATTGGCAGTAGTTTCTTTAGCGATAACATTTTTGTATTGCGGCGTGTCAGCAAGGAAATGAATAAACTGTTCCTGGGAAGTTCCGGTTCCTGTTACGTGCACTTCTTCTGCATTCGTCATCAGTGCGGCAATCTCCTTAAAAAATTTAAGCTGCGCTGATTGTTCTGCATTATTAGCATTTTTTTCGCTGGAATTGCCATTGACGTTTTCGTTACTTACATGTCCAAGCACGCTGAATGTACCTGATTCATTTTCTTTTCCAACGACTATTGCATGTTGAGTATCCATCCAAACACCGAACTGTTTTGAGTTTTTGTGTGACATATTATAAGTTGTTTTGAATAGAAGTACCCAAAAGCGTGCCCCGTTCCGCTAAGTGCCCGCTGCTGAAATTATTTCCTTGTTTTAAAGGAAGAATGGAAAGAAAGGTAAAGTTTGAAAAGAAAAAATATTGTTGTTTATTGTTTGCTCACCGGAAGAAGGGGGAATTATTCCTCGCATAATAAGGCTTGGTTCTTGGTATCAAACCATATCTATTTAATCTTAAAACAAATCACATGCTCGAAGAATTATTTAATCTCGTGAAATCTGTCGCAGGCAATTCAGTTATCAACAACAACGATGTCCCCAATGAACACAATGATGCAGTTGTGGCAGAAGCGACCAACACTGTTGCATCCGGGTTACGCAATGTCGTGGCCGGGGGCGGACTTCAGAACATCCTCTCGATGTTTGGCGGCAATAATAACAATAAGCAAGGTTTACTTAATAACCCGATCGTGTCCATGATGATCGGTCATTTTGCAGGTAAGCTGATGAATAAATTCAACATGAACAACAGCCAGGCAAATAATGTTGCCGGCAGCCTGATACCCGATGTATTGGGGAACCTGGTGAATAAAGTGAATGATCCCAATGAATCCGGTTTCTCGCTTGATAGTTTACTGGCTTCGATCACCGGGGGGAAAAGTAATGAAGTGGTAGAAGAGCAACGGAACAGCAGTGGGCAATCGGGATTGAATTTGCAGGATATCCTTGGGCAATTGGGCGGCAACTCCGGTGGCAGTTCTGATGGCAATAGCGGGGGCGGGCTGATGGATATCATCGGTAAACTGGCCGGCGGGGCTCAACAGCAACAACAACGGAATGGCGGTGGTTTGCTCGACCTGATCAAAGGTTTCGTAAAATAATTTTATCAATCGTTCTTCAAACAAGCCTGCCTTACCGCAGGCTTTTTTTGCGCCATTTTTTTTCCTTGCGAATTCCTGCGCATCTTTTGTGGCAAAAAAAAATTAAAAAGATATTCTGCCACAACGGTGTGGCAGAATTATTAGTTACCAGTGCGTTTGCCACAAACTGTCTAAGCTACAATTTAACGTACTGCCGCTTTGAATAAGGTTACCTTGATGAAATGAATATGAAATTCGATCAGCTGATCGATAGTTACCTGGAGAATAAGGTGGGCATTACAGAGAATTTTATGAGCGAAGAGCTTTGCGATGGCCTAAGGCAAAATATTATTACACTGGAAGAAGACAACCAGTTGCGTTCTGCCGGAATTGGGAATGAAGAAAATGACGGCAGACAAAAGATGCGCTCTGACAGGACCTATTGGATGGATAAAACACATCCCAATCAATTTGAACAGGAATTTTTACAACTCGCTGAAGATTTTATCGGCCGCCTCAATGATACCTGTTATGCCGGCATCAATGATTATGAGTTTCACTATGCTGTGTATGACGAAGGGGCGTATTATCATAAACACCGCGACCAGTTTAAATCAGACGACCAGCGCAAATATTCGTTTATTAATTATTTAAACCGGGATTGGCTGGATGAAGATGGTGGACATTTATTGGTTTATCCGGGTACAGATGTTCAAAAAATATTACCGGAAGCCAGAACCGCCGTGTTCTTCAAAAGCGATGAAATGGAACACGAGGTAACGCTGGCCCATCGCAGGCGAAGCAGTATTTCGGGCTGGTTGAAAAGGGTGTAATGTTTGGGTTTGTGCAGTTTTATGATTTTTTGACTGCCTGAATCTGGCTTTACTGGTCACCAGTTCAACTATTAATTTTATGAGCGATCGTTGTAAAAATTTCAGACAGCGCTCATTCTGAAAGATGGCTAATATTGTAAATCAATATGATTTATTATATCCTTTCACTTGTCCTGATAATAGCGTTGCTCATTTATTTTAGAGTCATTGACATTCGTGTATCATTTGCAAAATCTAATGACAGGTTTCTTGTTAACATAGTAGACAACTCTTACTTAAGTACGCTAAAAGCTTTCATAAGCGCTGAGGATTATGAATACACCAGGGGAAAAGTAATATTCTTTACCACGTGGAATTCACATTGCCGAGGATCCATTGAGGGTATCCCGGCTTTGAACCAAATCCAGTTAAAATATCACGCTAGCGATAACCTGGTCTTTATCGCGTATTGCAGCGATTTGAAGGCTAATGCTATACCCGCTTTTCTTAACGCCATGAAATTGAAGTTAGATTACAGAATGCTTACCACTAATGGAGAAGGCTTAAGAAGTTCTCTAAGAACACTCCTGGCACGGAGTCCCGACTGGCCTCCAATTGATCCAGCGATCGACTTTTTAAACCTGAGTTTCATCATTGATGCCAATGAAAAAATTTTGTACTATAACCTAGGCGGAATGACGATGAAGGAATTACCTGCTATTTCCGCAATCCTTGATAAAGTTTAGTGTTGGATTTCCGGGCTTAAAGTCCCGAGGGTTCGGGAGAAAAGAGGGATATATAATAAAACAAAAAACCCCAACATTACTGCTGAGGCTTTTAAAGCGTGGTGCGAGCCGGGGTTGAACCGGCGACACATGGATTTTCAGTCCATTGCTCTACCAACTGAGCTATCACACCATCATGTTTCCTTTCGGTCACATTCCCTTTCGGGGTTGCAAAAATAAGGGGAATTTGTTTAAATATAAAAGAATTTAGCAGAAATCTCCCGCTGCTTTCTCTCCTCGCTCATATATCTATTTCTTTAATGATGCGATGTCGATCACGAAACGATAACGCACATCGTTTTTCATCATGCGCTCATAAGATTCATTGATCTTGTCGATATCAATCATTTCTATTTCACTTACGATGTTATGATCTGCACAATAGTCCAGCATTTCCTGGGTTTCACGGATACCGCCAATCAGGGATCCGGCCAAAGATTTCCTTCCGCCAATCAGGCTGAAAGCTGCTACCAACGAAGGTTCAGGAGGAACGCCTACCACAACCATTGTTCCGTTCACATTCAGGAGGGTCAAATAAGCATTGTAATCATGTTGCGCCGAGATCGTATTCAGGATAAAATCAAAACTACCCTGTGCTGCCTTCATTTGCTCCGGATCTTTGGTCACAATAAATTTATGTGCGCCTAGCTTTTTCGCATCTTCCTCCTTCCCTGCTGATGTACTTAACACAGTCACCTCTGCTCCGAATGAAGCAGCGAATTTTACACCCATATGCCCGAGGCCACCCAGGCCAACGATCGCAACTTTCGATCCTTTTCCAACTTTCCAGTGGCGTAAAGGCGAATAGGTAGTGATACCTGCACAAAGCAATGGGGCAACGCCTTTCAGGTCTAGTTTCTCAGACACATGAAGGGTATATTTTTCGTCAACAACGATCTGCGTGCTATAGCCACCATATGTTGGCTGACCTTCCTTATCACGGCCATTGTAGGTGCCGACCATGCCGTTCTGGCAAAACTGCTCTTCGCCTGATTTGCAGGGTGCGCACTCGCGGCAACTATCTACAAAACAACCCACGCCTGCCAGTTCGCCAACTTTAAAGTTTTTAACCTGGTCGCCCACAGCAGTAATTCTACCTACGATCTCATGGCCCGGCACCATCGGGAAAATAGCTCCGCCCCACTCATCGCGAACCTGGTGGATATCAGAATGGCAAACCCCGCAATACAAAATATCGATCTGTACATCATTAGGTCCGGGTGTACGACGGGAAATATCAAAGGGCCCGAGTGGCGCTTTGGCCTTCTCTGCAGCATATGCATGAACTGTACTCATTACTATATATTTTTTGGTGAAAGATCAGATGGGAGAATAAAGATAATCAAGATGCTAACAGATTCAAGTGAATTTTGTTGAGCAGTTAAAAAGATTCCAGGCAAAAAAAAGCCCCTGCGAACAGGGGCGGTATATTTTAAAAAGGGAATTAATTTCCATAAACGCAGAGGAACTTAATGCGCATCATTTTCAATTGCTCCCAGTTGAAATTACTATCGGCCAGTTCTTCCTGTGCTACCTGTAAAGATGAAGTTTCACAGCCTTTAAAGTATTCCATGATCTCATCCTGCTCATATTCATCCACCATATCATTGATGGCATAATCCAGGTTTAACTTGGTACCGCTGGCAACAATGGTTTCCATCTCTTCCAGCAACTGGTCGATCTTCAGGTCTTTGTTTTTGGCGATCATTTCCAGCGGGATCTTCTTATCTACATTCTGGATAATAAAGATCTTGTTGTTGTTCCTGTTCACCACGCTCTTCATCACGAAATCATCCGGGCGCACTATATCATTTTCTTCCACGTATTTGCTGATCACGTCCAAAAACGGCTTGCCATAACGCATCGATTTCCCTTTACTTACACCACTGATCTTTTCCAGTTCAGCCATCGTTGTTGGGAACATCGTTGCCATATCTTCCAAAGAACTTTCCAGGAAAATCACAAATGGCGGAAGGTTTTTTTCTTTCGAGACTTTCTTACGTAATTCTTTTAATTGCTCCAGTAATTTTTCATCTGCAATGCCGGCATCTGCGCCTCCAACATCTCCTGCCTCGTCATCTGCATTCGCATCTTCGAAAAGATTGTTCAGCACTATTTTGAAGGAAGTTGGCTTTTTCAAAAACGCCTGCCCTTTCTTCGTGATCTTCAATACGCCATATTCCACGATATCTTTTTCCAGTAAACCATCCAGTAACATCTGGCGGATCAGGCTGTTCCACAAATGGGGTTCTTTATTGTTGCCACATGCAAAAACTTCCAGTTGTTCATGCCGATACATTTGTACCTGTGGTGTTGCTTTTCCTGTAAGAATGAGCAGCACGTATTCGATCGCGAATTGCTCGCCTAACGCGTTGATTGTTTTCAGCACGCAAACAGCGTCTTCTTTTGCCTCTACTTTTTCTTTCGGGTTCAGGCAATTGTCGCAATGCCCGCAACTCTGGCTGTCGTTGTATTCTTCTCCAAAATAATAGAGTAAGGTTTTGCGCCGGCAAACACTGCTCTCTGCATAAGAAACAGTTTCGTTGATCAGCTGCGCACCCACTTCCCGTTCGCTTAATGGCTTATCGCGCATCAGGTGTTCGAGCTTGGCCACATCTTTATGGGAATAATACAACAAACATTTTCCTTCCATTCCGTCACGCCCGGCACGCCCCGTTTCCTGGTAATAATTTTCTATGGACTTTGGAATATTGTAGTGAATAACAAAACGCACATCGGGTTTATCAATGCCCATTCCGAAGGCGATGGTGGCAACGATCACATGCACATCTTCATTCAGGAATTCATCCTGCCGTTTTGCCCGCAGTTTTGCATCCAGCCCTGCGTGATAGGCCACAGCCTTAATGCCATTTGCCATCAGCATTGCTGCCAGTTCTTCCGTCGTTTTGCGGTTCAGCGTGTAGATGATCCCGCTTTTATTTTTATGCAGCTGGATAAACCTGACAATACTTTTATTGGTTTGCTCGAGGTTGATCTTTGGCTGAATTTCGTAGTATAAATTGCCGCGGTTAAAAGAAGAGATATAGATCTTCGGGTCACGCAGGCTGAGGTTTTTTACAATATCGCTCTGAACTTTAGGGGTTGCAGTAGCAGTTAGCGCAATGATCGGAACGTCGGGATTGATCAGGTCCATCATTTCTTTCAGGCGGCGGTATTCCGGGCGAAAATCATGTCCCCACTCAGAAATACAATGCGCCTCATCCACCGCGAAAAAAGAGATGGTGAGTTCCTTAAAAAATTCAATATTTTCTTCTTTTGTCAGGGTTTCGGGAGCAACGTACAGCATTTTCGTTTTGCCACTAATCAGGTCATCTTTCACTACTTTCTGCTGGCCTTTATTCAACGTGCTGTTTAAGAAATGCGCCACATCATCCTTGCTGGCGTAACTTCTAACAAGATCAACCTGGTTTTTCATCAGGGCGATCAGGGGCGATACGATAATGGCCACCCCTTCACTTACCATTGCAGGTAATTGGTAACAAAGGCTTTTTCCGCCACCTGTCGGCATGATCACAAAAGTGTCGTTGCCTGCCAGTAAATTTTTAATGATTTCTTCCTGGGGATCTTTAAATCCGTCGAACCCAAAATGGTCCTGCAATTGCGCGGTAAGGTCCGGTGAAACAGTTGAAGCAGTTTTTTTGATCGCGGTTTTTTTGGATGCCGTCTTTTTTGGAGCCGGGGATATTGTTTTAGTACTAGCCATAATATTTTTTACACTTACACCTATATGGTTGATAATGCATTGATATCGATACAAGCTTAATCATAAAGGGGAGCGAAGTTACCCTAAAGCCCCTGCAATGTCAAACATAACGGTCCTTAGTAACAGAAAGGAAATAATTTTAACGAAGCTTTATCATCCATATAAGATACACTGAAATCAGCGAAATTACTAATATGCCAAACGGGAAAAATCCCCGTTTAGTACGGCCCCGCGCATAATTTGCATTTTAAGGTATTTAAACTAGGTTTGCGGCTGTTAAAAATGAGTGATAGTTACCATATTATTGAAAGTGCGAAGCGTACGATTGATTTGCAGGCCAGTTCTATTGCAGGCCTGAGTGAATTTATAAATCAGGATTTCGTTTCGGCTGTTACACAAATTTCTACAGCTTCCGGTCGCCTCGTGGTCAGTGGTATTGGTAAAAGTGCGATCGTGGCGCAAAAGATCGTGGCCACGATGAACAGTACCGGCACACCTGCTTTGTTCATGCATGCCGCAGATGCCATCCATGGAGACCTCGGGATGATTCAACCCGGCGATACGGTAATGGTGATCAGCAAAAGCGGCGATAGTCCGGAGATAAAAGTACTGGCACCGCTCGTGAAGAATTTTGGAAACCTCCTGATCGGTATGGTGGGCAATATGCAATCTTACCTGGCCACACAAAGTGATCTGGTATTAAATACTACGGTAGACCAGGAAGCTTGCCCGAATAACCTCGCGCCTACCACCAGTACAACTGCTCAAATGGTGATGGGCGACGCGCTCGCGGTTTGCCTGATGGAAACAAAAGGTTTTAAAACAGACGATTTCGCCCGCTATCATCCCGGCGGTGCTTTAGGGAAGAAACTATATATGCGTGTTGCTGATTTGATCCAGCCACACGATATGCCGAAGGTAGCAGCCGGGTCGCCTATAAAAACGGTGCTAGTTGAGATCACGCAAAAAAGACTGGGAGCAGCTGCAGTGTTAAATGACCAACAGGAAGTGCTGGGCATTATTACAGATGGTGATATTCGCCGCATGCTGGAAAAATATGATTCCTTTACCGATTTACGCGCTACAGATATTATGAGCAACAGGCCGAAAATGATTGCTGCGGAGGCACTCGCGGCAGAAGCACTGGAGCTGATGCGGGCGAATAATATCAGCCAGTTGGTGGCAGTAAAAGATGGAAAATACGCAGGTATCATTCACCTGCATGACCTGGTGAAAGAAGGATTTTTATAATTTGACGAATTAACCGTTCGTACCGAGATATACTATATGAATAAGAATCAATATGTGGCTATTATGGCCGGTGGTATCGGAAGCCGTTTCTGGCCGATGAGCCGCACCGATTACCCGAAACAATTCCTGGATATATTAAACACGGGACGAACATTGATCCAGGCGACTTACGATCGCTTCCTCAAATTTATTCCTGCCGAGAATATCTATATCGTTACGGCGCTGCAGTACCGCGATATTGTGGCAAAGCAACTGCCGGAACTGAATCCGGATAATATCTTATGCGAGCCATCGCGCAAGAACACCGCACCTTGCGTGGCATATATTTCTTATAAATTACTTGCACTGAACCCTAACGCCAACCTTATTTGTGCACCGGCAGATCACCTGATCACCGATCCAGAAGAATTTGAAAAGGTTTGTATGGACGCGCTGCATTTCACATCGCATATCAAAGCACTGGTAACTCTCGGCGTTAAACCGACGAATCCAAACACGGGGTATGGTTATATCCAATATGAGTCCTTCGCCGTAAGTGAAAATGTGTTTAAGGTAAAAACGTTTACCGAAAAACCTGATCTGGAACTGGCGAAAACATTTGTAGCAAGCGGCGACTTTTTATGGAATGCCGGCATCTTCGTTTGGGAGGTAAAAAATATCGTACGCGCTTTTGAAAAACACCTGCCGGAAATTCACGAGGTATTTGACAGTGAGAAAGCCAACTTCAATACGCCGGCGGAAGCAGAAGCAATTGAGCGTATTTATCCGCAATGTGTGAATATTTCGATCGATTATGGCGTGATGGAAAAAGCCGATAATGTATATGTGATCCCGGCCTCGTTTGGCTGGAGCGACCTCGGAACATGGGCCAGTGCGTACGAAACTTTTGAACGAGATTACCTGGATAATGCTGTAGGGGGTAACAATGTGATCATCATTGATGCCACAAAAAATATGGTTCACGCCGATAATAAGAAACTCGTTCTTATCCAGGGCCTCGAAGATTTCATCGTTGTAGATACAAAAGATGTTTTGCTGATCTGTAAGAAAGACAAAGAACAGGAGATCAAAGAATATGTGGCGGAAGTGAAACGTAACAAGGGCGATAAATACCTGTAACTGAATTAACACGATGGCCTATTTTTGATCTGCATTAAAGCATGTCCATTTGAATCCAGTCATTCACTCCAAGTTGCCTAATGTAGGCACAACAATTTTTACAGTAATGAGCAGCCTGGCTGCCGAACATAATGCCATTAACCTGGGGCAGGGCTTCCCGGATTTCCCGATGAGCGAAGAATTGCGCGGACTTGTTTCCAAAGCAATGAACGACGGCCATAATCAATACGTTCATATGAATGGGTTGCCCGCCTTACGGCAACGGTTGGCCGAAAAAGTTGCAGGGCTTTACCAGGCAAATATTGATGCGGATGCAGAAATTACGGTTACGCCCGGTGGCACCTATGCAATTTATACTGCCTTTACTACGATCCTGGAAAAAGGCGACGAAGTGATATTATTTGAACCTGCTTATGATAGCTACATCCCCAACATCGAAATCAATGGCGCCATTGCAGTGCCGGTTTCCCTTTCTTATCCCGATTATGCGATCGACTGGGATTTGGTTCGGACTAAAGTAACCCCGAAAACAAAAGCGATCATCATCAACAGCCCGCATAACCCAACCGGTGCCGTGTTGAGCGAAACAGACATTCAGGCGTTACGCCATCTTGTAAAAGATACCGGTATATTTATCATCAGCGATGAGGTGTACGAACATTTGATCTTCGACGGTAAAACGCACCATTCCATTTTGAAATATCCTGACCTGTATGAACGCAGTTTCGTCTGCTTTTCTTTTGGCAAAGTTTATCATTGCACCGGATGGAAACTGGGCTATTGTATTGCTCCGCCCGCGCTCATGAAAGAATTCAGGAAGGTGCACCAGTTTAATTGTTTCACCTGTAACAGTGCCGCACAAGTCGGGCTCGCCGAATTTTTACAACATAAGGAACCTTACCTGCAATTGGGTAGTTTTCTGCAAAGCAAACGGGATTATTTCCAGGAAGCGATGGCGCAAACAAAATTTACTGCGCTGCCATCGTACGGAAGTTATTTCCAGTTATACAGTTATAAAAACATCAGCGATGAACCTGAACTTGAATTTGCAAAGCGGCTCGTAAAAGAGTATGGCGTAGCCACGATACCGGTTTCGGCATTTTACAAAACCGCTGTTGATAACCAGGTGTTGCGTTTTTGCTTTGCGAAAAAAGAAAGCACCCTCGCCAAAGCTGTGAATAATTTGCAAAATATTTTGTAGGGTAAACGGCTGTCTCACGGGAAATATATATTTGTGAAAAACTAACTAAGATGAAGAGAACTTTATTCGTACTCGGCGTTATCGCCATGCTTGCCACCAGTTGTGGGCCCACAATTTACAAAGCTGAAAATTTTGATGACCGTACTGCCAGCCATAAGATAGTGGCCATCTTACCTGCTGAAGTAGATATCACGCTGCGTCCAAACGAAATGAGAAAAACCAGCATGGAGCAAATTCACGAATCCGAGGAAAAAACCGGGTTAACGATCCAGGATAAAATGTACACCTGGTTTTTAAAACGAAGTGGCAAATTTAAGTACACGGTGAACTTCCAGGATATCAGCAAAACCAATGCGCTGCTTAAACAAAGCGGTATTAGTTACGGCGATATGAGCGGCAAAACAAAAGAAGAGATCGCTAAACTGTTAGGTGTAGACGCTGTGATCTCCACGAAAGCATCTATGAAAAAACCCATGAGTGATGGCGCCGCTGTTGCATTGGGCATCCTGGTGGGGCAATGGGGCAGTACGAACGACGTGCAAACATCTATCGCTATCAATGAAGCTGTGAAGGGTGACCTCGTTTGGAAATACGATTACAGAGCTTCGGGTTCTTTAGGCAGCAATACGGATAACCTCGTGAATGCCTTAATGCGCAATGCTTCTAAAAAATTCCCGTACAACGATAAATAAAAATCCCCGATATTTTTTTGATCCCAGGCTGCCCTATGGCAGCTTTTTTTTAGCTTCGGGAATGAAGGAATTTAAAATACTATTAGCCATTGTATTATTGTCTGCCTGCAGCAACCAGCCTGCTGAAAAGGCGACGCGCGCTGAGGTTGTAGCAACGGTGGCTGAGGACACGTTGGCGACACAGGCGAAAAAGACGGCAGACGGCCCTGCACCGGAGTTTAACTTAAAAGGAAATCCTGCCGGATACGATTCTTTTCAAATCAATTTACAGAAAGGATTAAACTTTAAGCTCGCGGTCATTTCGGGATATAAGATCAATGTAGCGGCGGAAGGGTTGAAACGTTTACGGTTTCTCAGCATGAGCCCCGATAAACGGTTATTTGCCACCGACATGTTCGATTTAAGAGATGGCAGAAATGGAAGCATCATCATCTTCTCCGGGTGGAATGAAGAAGCAAAGCGATTTGAAAAGCAAACCGTCTTTGCCGGCAACCTGCACAATCCAAACCAGGTGGCATTTTATAAAAACCATATTTATATCGCTGAAACAGGCAAACTTTCCCGTTATGTTTATCATGCAGGAGACACCACATTGACGGGTAATCCAGAAGTACTGGCCACCTTCCCTGATTACGGGCTTAGTTATAAATATGGGGGCTGGCATCTCACCAGGAGTATCGCTTTTCACAACGATAAATTGTACGTGAGTGTAGGCAGCAGCTGCAATGCCTGTATTGAAAAAGAAGCTGTTCGTGCGGCCATTTTGGAAATGAACCCCGATGGAACAGGACAACGATTTTTTGCACGCGGGTTGAGAAACTCAGTTGGTATCAAGTGGATCGGAGATCAGCTTTGGGCAACGGGTATGGGCCGTGACGGCATTGGAGCGGATAAACCAGAAGATCTTTTCCAGCAGATTGAGCGCGATGGTTTTTATGGCTGGCCTTATTATTTTCAATACAGGAATAAGGTGTATGATGATCCGCAATTCAGGGATTCTGTTAAAGCACCATGGGTAAAACAACCGCCTGTTGCGTTCGCAGTATTCAAGGCTCACAGTGCACCACTGGGGTTTGAATATTTCTCCGGCTTCTCCGACGGACTTTTGAAAAACAGTATCCTGGTTTGCCTGCATGGAAGTACAACTGTTAGCAGGCAACGCGGCAATGCTGTAGTAAAAATAAATGGGGGAAATCGATATACCGAGATCGTTTCAGGGTTTCTGCAAGGCAAAACAGAAGCCGGGCGATTTGGACGGCCCTGCGACATATTAATGAAAGATGACCGTTCTTTTTTTATCACAGATGATCTAAACGGCGTACTTTATTATGTTTGGCGATAAGGCCTATACACCGAATTGTTTCAGATGATGGTCTAAATGTTTGAACATACTTTTTCCCCATTGCTCAGACGTGAAGCTGCCGAACATCGGGTGGGGGAACAGGCCGATCTTTTCCGGGCCGCGTGCGTAGAATTTGTTCACCAACGAAAGCAGTTCCGATTTCTCTTCTTCAAAATTCCGCTGGTCTTTGATGATAAAATCCGGAGATGTTGGCAGGTTCTTTTTCCAGGGCGCATCGTTATATAATTTGGGTTTGATCATCCAGCCGATCAGCGCGCCCAGTAAGATCCGCGGCATTTTTTGTTCGCTCAGTGGAACCTTAAAAGCTTCTTTACAATGCGCCAGCATTTGGGCATTGTTCATTTTGCCCCATTGCGCTTTCGCATCGGGTTGTAGTTTATTCAGCCTTTCCACGGTTTGCCGGTACGTTAATTCATCCAGTAAATTTTGCATCTGTCGTCGTATTTGGTAAGAACCCTATAAGCGTTTAAGATATGCTTCAGCGATCGGTAAATCTTCCGGGATATCGATCTTAACTGTTGTATCATTTGTTTCGATCATCCGGATGCGAATCCCGTTTTCAAGATAACGCAGCTGCTCCAGTTTTTCCAGTCGTTCTGTTGTTGCAGCCGGCCACTTTGTAAAATTCATCAGGGCTGTTTTACGAAACGCGTAAACTCCGATATGTTCAAAATAATGGGCAGCAACCGTTTCATCGCGCTGATAAGGAATAACACTCCGGCTAAAATACAACGCATCCTTGTTTTTGTCAACCACCACTTTCACATAATTCGGATTCGCAACCAGTGCCAGATCTGTAAATTTTTTCATCAGCGAAGCAACCTGCACCTGGTCGCCTTGTTTGCCGTCAAACGCTTGTAGCAATTGCTGCAATGTATGTTTTTGCACGAAGGGTTCATCTCCCTGCACATTTAAAATAATATCCACATCCATATCTGCCACGGCTTCCGCGATCCTGTCGCTGCCGCTTTCATGCTCTTTTTTACTCATCACAGCAACGCCGCCATTCCCCATGATCTCGTTGAAAATAATCGGGTGGTCTGTTACCACGATCACCTGATCAAAAAGGCCTGTGGCAACCGTATTGTCGTAGGTATGCCTGATCACAGTTTTTTGGCCCAGCGGCTGCACCAGTTTATAAGGAAAACGCGTCGCAGCATAGCGCGCAGGTATCATCGCAATTCTCTTCATGAATAATACTTAATTGATGAGCCGGAATATTATTAATTATAATCGCTGACATTTTCCGGCAGCGTTTTGCTTTCGTAACCACAATGCCCACATTGATAGATCGTTTCTCCGGCAACAGCATAGCTCGAAAATAACCAGGTTAAAATGGAAGTCACGATGTTTTCAACGCCGGGTTTTGGCACCAGGTTAATTTCGTTGCGATTGCACTTCGGACAAACAGCGGCTTTGCGGTAATCTTCTTCAAATTCATTCAATAATAACTGCGCCTGTTGAGCATCATATACATCTACTGCGAGTTTGATGCCGCCAATCGCGTTACTTAAGATGGGATCAATCGTAACAGTGTATTCATCTTTTAAATAACAGTTGATCCCCGCATTCTGCAACCGCGTTAAAATAATATTCGCTGTAAAATAATTGTCGAATGTTTTCAGGATAACTGTTTCCAATGATGCTGTTTTTAATGAAAGATCGTTCGGCAGAAATCATTATTCCATACCCCAACTCATGCCGCCATCTTTTTCGTCTTTTAATAAAATACCGATTGCTGTTAACTGGTTTCGGATCTTGTCTGAGGTTACGAAATCCTTTTTGCTTTTCGCTTCTTTGCGGATATCAATCAGCAGGTCCATGATGCCCTGCAACACTTCATTGTCGGCTCCTGACACAGCTTCCAGCCCAAGAATATCTTCCATCACCGTCTTAAACCGCTCTTTCATCAACTTCAGGGTTGCGGTAGAAATGGAGTCTGCAGGGAGATGCCCATCTTTTAGCGCATTGATCACCGGCGCCATTTCAAACAGGTTCGCCAACACTTTCGCCGTGCTAAAATCATCGTCTAAAAATTCTTCCAGCTCTGCCAGCCAGCGGTTGATATTTTCATCCAGTTCTGCATTGCCTGCAACAGCTGCACCAACATCGAGTTTTTGTAAAACTTCATAAGCTTCCCACAAACGTTTAAATGCTTTTTCACTTGCCACCAAGGCTTCGCTGCTAAAATCCAATGTGCTGCGGTAATGGCTCTGCAAAATGAAAAAGCGAATCGTCATTGGATGAAAGGCCTGCGTCAATAACGGGTGATTACCACTGAATAATTCTGTTAGTTTGATCACATTGTTATAACTCTTCCCCATCTTCCTGCCGTTGATCGTAATCATATTATTGTGCATCCAGTAACGCACGGGTGCCTGGTGATTGCAAATGGTACTTTGCGCGATCTCGCTTTCATGATGGGGAAATTGGAGATCCATTCCACCACCATGAATATCAAATTCAGGCCCCAGGTATTTGGTTGCCATGGCAGAACATTCGATATGCCATCCCGGGAAACCTTCGCCCCATGGGCTCTTCCAGCGCATGATATGTTCCGGCGCGGCCGATTTCCAAAGAGCGAAATCAGCACGGTCGCGTTTTTCTTCTTGCCCTTCGAGCTCACGGGTTGTTTCCAGCAGGTCATCGATAATACGGCCGCTTAGTTTTCCATAATCATGTCCTGCGGCATATTTTTTCACATCAAAATAAACCGAGCCGTTAACTTCGTAAGCATACCCTTCGCTGATGATCTTTTCAATCATATTGATTTGTTCTACGATGTGGCCGGTAGCGGTTGGTTCAATACTTGGTTCAATATTGTTGAACCGTTTCATGGCCCAGTGATAGAGGTTGGTGTATTTCTGCACCAGCTCCATTGGCTCCAGTTTTTCCAGTTGCGCTTTCTTTCCCACCTTATCTTCCGCCTCGCGGCCTTCTTCTTCAAAATGCCCGGCATCCGTGATGTTGCGTACATAACGAACCTTGTTTCCTTTATAGCTGAGGTAGCGAAACACCACATCAAACGTAATATAAGGGCGCGCGTGGCCGAGATGGCTTTCCCCGCTGACTGTTGGTCCGCACACATACATGCCCACATGCCCGGGCGTGATCGGGGTAAAGACTTCTTTTTGCCTGCTGTATGAATTATAGATCTTTAAGGCCAATGTTGAATAATTGAATGAATGATTAAGGAATTTCCGTTGCTGCCGCTTTAGTTCTTTCCGTAAAAAAGATCTGCCACCAGCGGAAAATGGTCGCTGAGTTTTTTCTTTACGCGTACAAATTGCTCGATACTGAAGCGTTTATCAGCAAAGATATTATCAATCCGCAAAGTTGGAGAAATACTGTAGAATGTACGGCCGATACCGGTCCCTTTTTCTGCAAATGCATTTTTTAATCCCTTGCCGATCGTGCTGTAGGCATAACTGTTGGGCACATCATTGAAATCGCCACAAACAATTACGGGGTAAGGGCTCGCTTCGATCGCCCTGCGAATATGTTCACTTTGCACCTGGCGTTTGATAAAACCTGTTTTCAATTTCGAGATCAGGCTTTTAGATTCCTTGATATTGATCTCATCTTTAAGAGAAGGCTGTTCCAAATAACGCATATTGTTATCATCAAACTTCAGTGACTGTAAATGCACATTGAAGATGCGAAAAGTGTCGGCTCCTTTCACAATATCCGCATATTGAAAAATAGAGTTATAGTCGTTAGGTGCATAGCTCAGCGTATGGCGGGCAATAATCGGGTATTTGGAAAAAATGATCAGGCCGAAATGATGGCTGTTATCAAAATCCAGTTTCTTGTTATAAGAATAATGATAATTCGGCATACCCAGTTTTTGCTGGAAATCCGGGATATAGTTGATGGCTCCGGGTACCGAATCGCTGGCTACCATCTCCTGGAAACAGGCCACATCAGGCTGGTGCTGGTTAATAATATCGATCATTTCCTGTTTGCGTTCGGGGTGTGTTTTATGTTCACGGATATCAAAGTGCTCTACGTTCCAGCTCATGATACGCATATTGGCCGGGTGCTTGGCTGCCGTAAAGTTTGGTGTAAGCCGCAACTGCAGCAAATGCTTCAACGGCTGAATGGCGACAGCGATCGCGATAATGCTGATGAACAGGTAGCGTGGTTTTACAAAAAGCCAAAAAAAGATAAAAAATACCAGTACCAGCAACAGGTAGAAAGATGCCAGCGTAAAAAAACCAATGAACCAAAAATGTTTGGGATTAAAATAAACGCTGAAACAGCCCAATAAAAAAAGGATAGCAGTAAAGAGATTGGCCAGGATAAAAGTTCCTTTGGTAAAACGCCTGATCTTGTTGGTTGACATGTGATAAAGATAAGCGTAAACAGGAAATAAATCAGGTGGCGCACTGATCAGCCGCGGATTGTTAAACCGCTTGTATTCCGGCCCTAAACTTTGTAGATTTAAATACATCCGGCCTGCTGGGCTCGCGGTTAAGGGGCTTAAACGTTGCGCGGCTTCCCGGGATAATCTTCATCATTAAAATAAATGTTATGAATTACATCCAACGCGTGGAAAACTGGGGCGATACGCATCATGCCAAATGGCTGGATATTGTTCGGGTTGGCCTCGGCATTTTTCTCTGTTATAAAGCCATCAGTTTTTTGATGAATATCAGCGTCCTTATTGGTTTTATGAACATCAGCCATATGGGCGGCAGCCAGTTTTCGCTCGTACTGGTCGGCCAGTTTATTGTGATCGTTCATCTGATGGGTGGTTTTTTAATTATGATCGGGTTGCATACCAGGCTTGCCAGCATTGTGCAAATTCCCATCCTGATTGCTGCCATCGTTTTACTTAGTGTTTCTTCAAGGGGAGAATTGCCCCTTCCTGAGCTGGCAACTTCTATCATTGTGTTGTTACTCCTGATCTGCTTCCTCGTTTTTGGCAACGGGCCCTGGTCGTTCAGTGAATTGGCGCCGGAAGAGCGGCATTAAAAAAGCTACCCTTCTTTCGATAAGGTAGCCCGATTGGTTTCAGAAAATCCGGTGCGTTAGCCAAACAAACCGCCTTTAAGCGATCTTGTGCCTTCGCCGATCATAAATCCGTTCTGATAAATCTCGATGTGATAATTTCCTTTCTTAAAAGTTCCTGCGGGAACAAAGGAGAAAGTTACTTTTTGTCCTTTCGACATTTGTAGTTCAACAGGCACTTTAGCGGTAAAAGTTTTATCGCCTTCTTCGCGGGTTGTGAAAGACCCGGTGGCACCACCGCTTGTAGCAATAGGCTGCCCATCAGGCCCGGATACAATAACGTAGAGATCGGTATTTCCAGGTTGGGCAATCCGGTTTGAAACATCAAAGCTTACGAGCAGTTTATCCACTTTATGCGCATTCGTACTTTCTTTTTCCCGGCCGTTGCCTTTCACGTTGATGGGGATGATCTGGATATTGGATGCATTTAAGGTAGAGCCGATATCCACTTTCTTTTCTAAATCCTGGCGGGCAACATTGCTTTCTTCCAGGTTACGCGTGAGCAACTGGTTGTCTTCCTTTAAGCGCGCCACTTCTGCCTGCAGATTACTGATCTTGCCGTTAAGTTTATTGATCAGCGTTTTCGCGCGGGCGATCTCCTCTGCACTGGCATTTTGTTTATTGAGGAGGCCTCGGATTTCTTCTTTTACCTGCGCGATTTCTTTATTTTTTTCTACGACAGAACTGTTGAGTGTATTATTTACGCCTGCCATCGAATCGAGCCGGGACAATGAAGCATCGAAGCTGGTTTGAACATTACTTTTTTCAACGCTGACTGCAGAAATTTCTGATTGCTGCTCCCGGATTTTTTCCGAGTTGTTGGTTTTGTCATAAATCAGATAACCGCCCAGCGCGACAACCGCGACAGTCAATGCAGCAATAATGGGATTCCTGGAATTTTTTGGTTGTGGTTTCGTTTCCGGCTGAGGAACCGGTTCATTGGAAAGATTCATTTTTACAGGATTTAAACTTGAAGGCAGCCATCAGCTGCTGGTTTGTTGAACGCTCCGGCAAAGTCCAAAATCATGCCACGATCTCAAAAAAATTCCGATAAAAAATGAGCCGGCTTAACAAGGCGCTAGTTGGTTGTTTTTCATGGATTTAGCAACTGTTTATCGCTTGAAACGCTTGCTGGATAAAGGTTACACGGCAAAGTATTTTTTGAGAAAACTTGCAGGATTAAAATATTAGTAGTACGTTTACAATGCTTATCACCCAACTGATACTTTACGCTTACTGGTTAACCACAGAATTTCTTAACCTGCCCGAAAGGGAATTAACTCCAATTTTCCTCCTGATTAACATTAACGCGACAGATGTATATTGATACTGTCAGCGATGAATTTTTCCAATACTTGCTTCAAAAAAGTTCCTGTTTAAAACTAAGCACCTGTTTGTACGTATGTTCATTCAGCACCGAACTTTTCGAAACCTCAAATCACGTATATGGAAATTTTTTACACCGCCTACATCAAACCAATCCAGGGTAAGAATTACTACTTTGTCAAAAAGTATTTAACGTTCCCTGAATATCCAAATGTTGCCGACATTCTCGAGGGTTATGGTATGCATACCGATTTCAACCGCGCCTGTAATATTGCCTGTGTGCATGATGAAAAAACCAGGGCCAGGTTATTGAACGAAGCGCAAGGAATTCCTAAGCAGGCAAAACTTGTCGAAATGACGCCCCAGCACAGGTCCATTAAAAGCAGCCTTCGCTCATTTTTCAGTAAGCACGGTTAAGTTGTAGTTATCAAATCTCAGCGCATCCCGGATGGTCTGTTTTTTGTAAATTGCATCATAAACTTACAACCATGAAATTGAAGTATAAACTTATGGCTGCAGCCGCTATAGCTACGATCGCGGTGATTTATAAAACCAGGCGCAGGAATACATTAATGCGGTTAGAACATACTGCTGATGAAGGTTACGAGACCGCTCATGACATTCTGTACCCCGACAAACTTACCCGCTGGCGTACAGGGAAACTTCGCTACGGCCCGGTACTCCCACAATAATGGTTATTGATATAAATATAAAAGGCAGGATTTCCTGCCTTTGGTTTTTTTAGTTCTTTAATGGTTGTCCTACCCCAACACTGCAGTCGTGTCCCGGCTGACCATGGGGTGGATTTATTTTTCCTGCGCCTGAAGATGGTTGCATGGTAGCAGGCATCGGTGCCGGTGCAGTCATTGGCGCAGTCTTTCCGGTATTTGCTGCAGGATTTGGTGCACTGTTCAATGGCGCGCCAACCTGGATGTCACAACGATGCCCGGGTAATCCATGAGCAGGATTTAACGCAGCTGTTAGGCTTTTGTCCGGAACCGGATTTGGCAACACTGCCGGAGATGCGGTTGTTGAAGACGCGCTGTCTTTAAGGATCGTCATCGGTTGTTCTGCTTTCGCCGCAGGGATAATGGAATCGTCATGATCCGGCTGGTTGCTGTTACAGGCACTAATGGTTGCGGCGACGATCAGCGTCTTCCAAAAAAGATGTTTCATAATTAATTATTGAAAGGTTTATAGGTCTTCTTCTGCAGCCTTCTTCAAAATTTCTTTCTCTTCATCTGTGAGGAAATGATAACCACGCTGGTTGATCTTATCCAGGATTTCATCAACCCGTTGCTGTGTAATAATTGATTTTTTGCTGTAGGGAGCGCGGTTGCCGGTATCATAAAATATTTTCTCTTTCAGTGAAGTGTCATGCCCTTTCTTGTTTGGATTGAACAGGTTCATAAACCAATGATAAAGCCGGTTCATCCAAAGGCTTCCGTCTTTTCCTTTTCTTAATAATACAATGAAAAGGTATCCGGCCAAAGCACCGCCCAAATGCGATAAACTATGTGCCGCAGCCGGATGGCCGAGCCCGGCAATTCCTGCAAGATCAATAAGAATATACACTGCCAGTAACACCCAGATGGGAATTCCACCACGTATCTGCTGAAAAAATTTAAAGTTAGGATGTAACGTTGTTGTGGCAGTGGCGACGGCCATCGTGGCTGCATTCGCGCCAATCAATGATGCAGTAGGAAGTGTGGGCGCCAATGCAGGAATGGAATAATTCGCGATAATAAAAACAATACCGCCGAGCACACCGCCATAAATATAAACCGGGAGAATTTTATCGTTGCCGGTCATTCGCTGTAACAAAGATCCAAAAGCCCAAAGCCAAAGCATGTTGCCGGCCAGCCGCAGAATGTTACCCATGTTCGTTCCGTTCTCACTAAACATGAACGTGAGGATTGTCCAGGGCCGCTCACTTAATTTGGTGAGGTTCGCCGGTAAGGCAAACCATTCTACCACACCATGATTAAAGTCGCCGGAGGACTGATCATAAAAATAATAGATCACCTCGATGAGTTTCAACGTAAGAAAAAACACCACATTCAATGTGAAGATGGCCATCAGCGCATTGTTATCATCTCCAAACCTGAGCCTGAACCGGGGTTTGGGCTGACGGTATTCCTGGTATCTGTCTGATTCTCCCATAGTCGAATGAATGTTGGTATAAATTTACAACAGCTGCAGGCAATTGTTTGTAGTATTAATAGAAAGTTTGTTTGTTTGTCCGGTTCCAGAAGATCACCAGTAAAATGCCCACAACGGCACCACCAACGTGTGCGAAATGCGCAATATTATCACCCGGGGTTTTTGAAACACCACCAAATACATCAAGTAGAATAATGCCAATGATTGCCCACTTCGCTTTTACCGGGAAGGGAATCGGCATAATGAATAATGTTGTATTTGGGAATAAATAGCCATACGCAGCAAGTACACCCATGATCGCCCCCGACGCGCCAACCGTACAACCCAACCTCAAAGCCGTCTGGTATTGCATATTAAGGTCTGCACTAAGTGCGGTATGATCAATCTGCCAGAAATCAAACGCATAAGAACCCATCTGCGTAAGCGCAGCACCGATGCCACATACGAGATAAAAAATGATAAAGCGTTTTGGGCCCCACACGCGCTCGATCATCGTTCCAAACATCCATAGCGCCAGCATGTTGAATAAGAGGTGCATCAGGCTGCCATGCATAAAGATGTGGGTAATGATCTGGTGCGGCTTAAATACATCTGCCTTGTAATGATGTAAGGCGAACAGGTCATTAACGCTGTTCAAATCATCCATGCCACCAAAAGCCACCTGGGCAAAAAATACCAGCGCGTTGATAATGATCAGGTTTAGAACAACCGGGGTAATACGTTGAAACATGCCACAAAGTTAATGGTTCAGGGTTGGCTTTAGGTTGCGCCTTACGTCGCATTGATGATTTACCAATTCTTTAATGAATTTATTTTAGTAACAGCAACGCCACACTTTCAATATGATGCGTATGCGGGAACATATCTACGGGCTGCACTTTTTCCACGCGGTATTTGTCGCTGAGCAAAGCAATGTCCCTGGCTTGTGTGGCTGTGTTGCAACTTACGTAAACGATCTTTGGTGCTGCAATTTCCAAAAGCTTGTTTACGAGTTTCTCATGCATACCGGCGCGTGGCGGATCGGTAATGATCACATCCGGGCGGCCATGTTCTGCAAAAAAATCATCATTACAAATCTTGATGACATCACCTGCAAAAAAATGTGCATGCGAGATGCTGTTCATGGCTGCATTCTTTTTCGCATCTTCTATGGCATCTTCAATAAGTTCTACGCCGATCACTTTTTTCGCCAGGCCGCTTACGAAAATGCCAATACTGCCCGTGCCGCAATACAAGTCGTACACGGTCTCTGTTCCTGTGAGCCCTGCAAAATCACGCGTGATGCTATATAACTGTTCGGCTTGCTTTGTGTTGGTTTGAAAGAAAGATTTCGGACTAATAATGAATTTAAAATCTTCCAGTTTTTCAGTAACGAAACCCGGCCCGAAGTAAACTTTCGGCTCAAGGTCGTAAATACTGTCGTTCCATTTTGGATTGATCGTAAAAAGTAAAGTCGTTATAGACGGCACTTCGCGCAGCAGATGATCCAGCAGATCTTTGCGGTCTGTTTCCTCGTCGTGATTCAGGCAGATATTCACCATTAATTCGCCTGTACTGCAATAACGAATGATGATATTGCGCAACCACCCGGTATGCTCCCGGATATCATAGAAAGCATAACCTTTTTCTTTGGCGAAGTCGCGGATAGTGTTCCGGATCTTGTTATTGATATCATCCATCAGGTGACATTCAAAAATGTCGATCACTTTATCGAAGATCCGTGGCACGTGAAAACCAAGGGCATTTTGCTGCTCCACGGTTTGTTCGGTGCCGATCTCCGCTGCAGTTAAATAACGTTTATTGCTGAATGTGAATTCCAGTTTGTTGCGATAACCCGTAATGGCATTTGCGCCAATAATCGGGAGCATATTCAGGTCTTCCACCCTGCCGATGCGTTTCAGGTTTTGCGTTGCTTCCTGCTGTTTATATTCCAATTGTTTTTGATAGGGGAGCATCTGCCATTTACAACCGCCGCAAACACCAAAATGCGTGCAGAAAGGAACGGCCCGGCCTGCCCAAGGTACGCGCATCGTCAAAACCCGAGCTTCCGCCCAGTCCTTTTTATTTTTTGTAAGGACAATGTCCACGGTATCTCCGGGTACTGCGCCCTCTACAAATATTACTTTTCCATCATGTCTTAAAAGCGCTTTTCCTTCTGCCGCGTAATCTGTTACGAAGACATTCTCCAAAACGATTTTCTTATTTTTTTTACTCACGGCGCAAAATTACTAAAACCACTGCTCATAAAGTGACCGGCAGCTGATGTTAAATAGTTGTCATTTTAAAATGCAGTCTGCCGCGGGCACGGGGCTAACGGTTATTTTGAATTACATTTGTTCACTTTTTACCAGATATGAAGAAACTACTTTTTACCCTCTTTATCAGCGGCTTCCTGTTGCAGACTGCTGTAGCCCAGACTTACAAAATCACGTTACAAAGCAATTATCGTTCAGGAATTGCTTACCTCACCTATCATATGGGCAAGAACCTGAATGTAGAAGATTCGGCCGCCGTAAATAATAAAGGAATGGCTGTTTTTATGGGTAAGAAAAAATTGCCCGGCGGAATTTATTCCATCGTTTTCCCCGGCAAAAAACTCTCTGCAGATTTTCTCATTGATAAAGAGCAAATCATCAGTATTAAAGCTGATACAAATAATTTGTCAAATATGATCGTAACCGGTTCGCCGGCAAATACGTTGTTCAAACAATATCAGTCATTCGTAAATGTGAAGGGAAAGCAATTGATGTTGGAAAGAGATGGGTACAATAATTCTTCTTCTGCTAAAGATTCTGCACTGCATGAAGCCAGCTACAACAGGTACAACGATGAGTTGAACACATACCGCAACGGAATCATTAAAAATCAGCCTGCGTCGATGATGGCGGTTTTGCTGAACGCAATGAAAGATCCGCCCTACCCGACAAAAATTCCGCGCACGGCCGCGGATTCGCTGGACAACTATAATTATTACAAAGCTCACTACTGGGATGGTATTACATTTATGGACGATCGGATTGTGCGGACACCTTTCTTTCTTCCGCGGCTGGAAAGATATTATCGCGAAGTGATCTCACAATCTTCACCCGACACAATCATCCGTGACATCGATTACAAATTATTACTGGCGAGAACAGCGCCCGAAATGTATAAGTTCCTGCTGAACTGGTTAACGGATGAATATATCAATCCAAAATATATGGGCCAGGATGCAGTATTCGTGCACCTTTTTGAGAAATACCATAGCAAAGGATTGTCTCCGTGGCTGAATCAAAAACAGATGGAAACGATCACGCGCCGCGCTTATATGCAAATGGCGAACCTGATCGGTGAAAAGGCCGCCAACCTTGAAATGCTGGATACAGCCGGTAAAACAAAACCTTTGTACGAAGTAGATGCAGATTATACCGTTGTTGTTTTCTGGGATCCTACCTGCGGCCATTGTAAGGAAGAATTGCCGAGGATTGATTCTGTTTATCGTGCAGACTGGCAGAAAAAAAATGTAAAAATTTATGCCGTGCTTACGGAGAATGAAAAACCATTATGGGTAAATTATATCAACGAACATAAACTACAGGATTGGGTAAATGTATACCAGACAAAAGAAATGCAGGATGCAGATTTTGCGGCGCAGAAGCCTGGTTTCCGCCAGTTGTTTGATGTTACCATGACACCCACATTATACCTGCTCGATAAAGAAAAGCGGATCATCGGAAAAAAATTAACCTGGCAGCAGCTAAACGATTTTCTTCACGTAAAATGGGGCACTGCAAATAAATAATTCCAAAACTGATACTGAATGAAAAAATGGTACATGGTGTTTGCCATCGCACTGAATGCCGGTGTGATCGAGGCGCAAACATTAATTACATACGGGAAGAATACGGTGACCAAAGACGAGTTCTTACGTGCTTACAATAAGAATAAACCTGTTGTTACCGACCGTGAAAAATCACTTCGCGAATACGCTGAGCTTTATAGTAATTTCAAATTGAAAGTGCGCGCCGCGCAGGACATGCGCATTGATACACTCCAGCAAATCCGCTACGACGTGGAAAATTTCCGCGGACAAGTGATCGATAATTATCTCAGCGACGAGAAAGGAATGAACCGCTTGCTCGATGAAGCAGCGATACGGGCAACGAAAGATATTCATGTCCTGCATTTTTCCGTACCTGTTCCTGCGGGCTCTCCGGCGGCAGACACCATGAAGGCCTATCGTGCGATCCAGGAAATGTTCCAGGAATTGAAAAAAGGCAATACCGATTACACAGAACTGAGTGCACGTATTTCTGCTAAATATATTCCCGCAAAGCAAAGCGATCTCGGATTTATCACCGTGCTGACTGTGCCATACGATTACGAAAATATTATTTATAACACGCCTGTGGGCGGATACAGTGAACCTTTCCGTTCTGCCGGTGGCTGGCATATTTTCAAAGTAATTGGGGAGCGGCAGGATATTGGCAAATGGAAAATAGCGCAAATCATGTTCCCGTTTCCACCAGCTGCAGATGCGGAAACAAAAGCTTCCATCAAACAAAAAGCAGATTCTGTTTATAACCTGCTGCAGTCGGGAATGGCATTTGGTGCAGCTGTTCGCAGTTTCAGTGGCGACAAACTTACTTATTTGTCAGATGGCGAACTGCAGGAATTTGGATCCGGGACATACAGTTCTGATTTTGAATCAGAGGTGTTAAAACTGTCCAGCGACGGAGCGATCAGCCGTCCGTTTACAACAGAGTACGGTTATCATATCATCAGGCGCATATCCCACACCCCTGTTCCTCAAAATAATGCGGATGAAACTTTCCGGTTTGGATTGAAACAAAAGATCCAGCAAGATGCGCGCATCAACCAGGAAAAAGAAAAATTCGCACGCGCGATCCTTACCAAAACAGGATTTAAAAGAACCGGCAATATACGTGACCAGGATTTATTTCGCGATGCCGATAGCCTGATGAGTGATCCTTCCGTTGAGCATACAGAAAATTTGCCCACGAGTAAAAAAGTGATCGCTGTATTTAATAAAGGAAATGTAAAAGGCAGCGACTGGCTGAAATTCGTACGGGAATACAAAGCCAACTTCCAGGATTACCGCGGCGAAACAAACCAGCAACTCTGGGACAAATATGTTCAATATGCCAGCGTTAATTATTACAAAGAACACCTCGAATCTTATAGTGATGAATTTAAATACCAGATGCAGGAATTTAAAGAAGGCAATATGTTATTCGAAATCATGGAAAGAAATGTATGGAATAAAGCGATCGCTGACAGCAACGGGCTGTTGCGATATTATGCTGCCCATAAGCCTGATTACAAATGGGCTGCAAGTGCAGATGTGATCATCTTCAATTGTAACACGAAGGAGATTGCAGAAACGGCGATGTCAGCTTTAAAGGCTGGTAAAAACTGGAAAACCGTTACAGAGGAAAATGCAAGTAACATGCAGGCAGACAGTGGCCGCTATGAGATCACGCAATTATTTGGGGAAACTGTGAAACAAAATCCTATTGCAAATAATTATTCTGCGATAGTTGTAAATGCAGATGGTTCCGCATCATTTGTAAAATATCTCCGCCTGTATGATGGCAACCAGCAAAGAAGTTTTGAAGAAGCCAAAGGACTGGTAATTAATGATTATCAAACACAACTGGAAGAAAAATGGCTGGCGGAACTTCGTGTAAAGTATCCCGTTAGCATCAACCAATCACTGCTTCGATCCTTAGCGAAATAATTTTTTTAAATAGCTGGAAAAAGCCTGTCAACCTGTTGGCAGGCTTTTTGTTTTAGGGGGAATATCTCTGTAAGGGTTGCAATGAAACGATTGATTGCAGATAAAGAAAATTGTTAATAACCTAAAAAACGCACAATGAAAAAACTCCTCACGGCTGTGGCGGTAACCGCAATATTTTCAGCCAGCGCAAACGCTCAATTGGTTTATGTACAGGGCGGTGCAAACTTTGCAAACATCAGCACAACAAATAACGGTGGTACTGAAGACAACAATATGCTCACGACATTCAATGCCGGCATTATGACAAGGCTTGGTTTGTCGAAAGTTGTTGATATCGAATCCGGTTTATTGCTAACCGGGCGTGGCTCAAAAGCAGAAACGTATTTCAACGGCGGTAACGATTACGTGAAGTCTAAATTCAATCCGCTGTATATTGAACTTCCCGTAAACCTGATTTTCAATGTGCCGATGGCCAACAACGCGGGCTTATTTGTAAATGCCGGTCCTTATGTTGCTGTTGGTATCGGTGGTAAAGCAAAAACATCTTCTAAATTCGGCCCGTTAAGTTCTGAATCAGAAAGTAAAATTGCTTTCAGTAACGATGATCCTTTTACCTCTAACCAGGAAGACGCAGGATACAACAAATTAAAACGTTTTGATTACGGACTCAATTTCGGCGCAGGTTTCGATCTGAAAAGCGTGATCTTAAAAGCCAACTATGGCCTTGGATTGGCGAAGATCAACTCTACAGAAAACGATAACAACACGAATGACAAAAATAAATACCGCACGTTCTCAGTATCTGTTGGTATTCCTTTAGGCAGGTAAAATATTTCTTGAGCATAAGCAAAAGGCTTTCCATTCCTGGAGAGCCTTTTCTTATTTACTATGTTTTTGAAATGATCAGTACAATTCCTTTACAACATCGGCCACCATATGCGGACGGCCAAGCGTATAATAATGCAGTACAGGAACGCCGGCTTTCTTCAGTTCTTTAGATTGATGCAATAACCATTCTGTGCCAACGTGTTCTACGTCGATATCTGTTTTACATTTAATGATCTCATTCGACAATGCCGTTGGGAGATCAATATGAAAGATCTTTGGAAGGATCGTCAGTTGCTTTTTATTATACACTGGTTTTAATCCCGGGATGATGGGAACATTGATCCCGATCTCGCGGCAGGCATTTACAAAAGAAAAATATTTTGCGTTGTCAAAAAACATCTGTGTTACAATATAATCTGCACCCGCATCAACTTTTTGTTTTAAATACTGCAGATCAGAATCCATATTTGGAGCCTCGAAATGTTTTTCCGGGTAGCCGGCCACGCCGATGCAAAATTTAGTTTTTGTCGTATTCTTTAAATCCTCTTCCAGGTAAACACCAGAATTAAGATTGCCAACCTGTTTCAACAGGTCGATCGCATATTGATGACCTCCAGGCTCCGGCTCAAAGTTCGCTTCGTTTTTCGCCGCATCACCACGCAACACCAGCACATTGTCAATTCCCAGGTAATTCAGGTTGATCAGGGCATCTTCCGTTTCATTGATCCCGAAGCCACCGCAAATTAAATGCGGCACTGTATCCACATTGTATTTATTCATGATCGCCGCGCAGATAGATTCTGTTCCCGGCCGTTTACGAACCACTACCTTTTCAAATGTGCCATCGCTTTTTTTCTTGAATACATGTTCACTCCGGTGATAAGTAACATTAATAAAAGCCGGGTTAAACTCCATCAACGGATCCAGGTGCTGGTAAAGTGACTGGATGCCTTTGCCTTTTAACGGGGGTAAGATTTCAAAAGATACCAGGGTTTCTGTCGACTGGCTGATGTGGTCTGTTACTTTCATTCTGAGTTTATATTGTTGCAAACTTACATTGACACGATAGAATAGCAAAAAATATAATAGATGCGGCTCCTGTTAAAAATGTGGACGGCGAACTTTCCCGCATAACAATATGTAAATTTGTTTTAAATACATTTTCGTGAGTTTAATTATTCAGACAAAGAACCTGGTAAAAGTTTATGGCAGCAGGACAGTGGTGAACAACGTGTCCTTTAACGTGAGGCAGGGAGAAATTGTGGGGCTGCTTGGCCCTAACGGTGCCGGAAAAACGACTTCTTTCTACCAGGTTGTCGGTTTAGTGAAACCCGATGAAGGCGAAGTGTGGCTGAATGACATCAACATCACCCGCCTGCCCATGTATCGCCGCGCGCAAATGGGCATTGGTTACCTCCCTCAGGAAGCCAGCGTTTTCAGGAAACTAAGCGTGGAGAATAATATCATGGCGGTATTGGAAATGACCAAACTAAAAAAGCCCGCGCAGAAAGAAAAGCTGGAATCACTGCTGAGCGAATTTCGCCTGCAACATGTTCGAAAGAATAATGGGGATACGCTTTCCGGCGGTGAACGGCGAAGGACTGAGATAGCGCGGGCGCTGGCAGTAGATCCAAAATTCATCCTGCTGGATGAGCCTTTTGCCGGCGTGGATCCCATTGCCGTAGAGGATATACAGGAGATCATTGCCAAACTGAAGTTTAAAAATATCGGGATCCTGATCACTGATCATAACGTAAATGAAACGCTTTCCATCTGCGACCGCGCATACCTGCTGATTGATGGAAGTATTTTTAAGCATGGAACTGCGGAAGAACTCGCCGGAGATGAACAGGTGCGCAGGTTATACCTCGGCAAAAATTTTGAACTGAAGCGAAAAGATTATCTCCACGACCAGGCCGCCGGAAGATAAGGGCATAAAAAAAGGGCCAGAATAGAAATTCAGCCCCGCTTTAAAATCCAATATCCTATGAAAAACCGATGCGAATATATACCGCATCCGGTCACCGTCAAACATTGAATGGTTGAATCGTAACTTTTCGTAGACGAACCCTATTTTTGAGTAGAAGAAGATATGGCAACTGCCCCTGAAAACATTCATGAACAAATTAATCACTTACATCCTGGCAGACGACGATCCACTTTACCGTGAATTGACGATCCAGCAATTGGCAATCATTCCGGGCCTGCAATGCCTGGCCGTATGTGACGATGCGATCTCTACCCGCGAAAAAATTGCTGTTCAACAACCGGATCTCCTGATCCTGGATATCGAAATGCCCGGCTTAACCGGTATCCAGCTCGCCAAAAGCTTAACCAATGTTCCGCTCGTGATTTTTATCAGCTCACATGCACATTACGCGGCGGACGCATTTGAGGTAGATGCGGTAGATTACCTGGTAAAGCCGGTGCCGCAGGAAAGGCTGTTTCGCGCCGTAGACAAAGTGAAAAATCTCCTGCAGATAAAAGCCCAAACACCCGCAGACGAAGCGTTCAGCATTCAAAAGGACGATTCGTTCTTTATCAAAGACAAAAATAGTTTCGTGCGTGTGGCTTATGCCGATGTTTTGTATATAGAATCGCTGGGCGACTTTATCAATATTTACTTAAAAGATGGCAGCCGGAAGATTGCACTGGTAAGCCTGAAAAATGCCGAGCAACAGTTACCCTCAACTATTTTTGTCCGCATCAGCCGCACACATATGGTAAACCGACATAATATTACCGCGCTCGATAATACAACTGCCGTTCTCAATAAAATTAAATTACCGATGGGAAAAAGTTATGCAGAAAAAGCCCTGCAAGCGATCCTCGGCGATAATGCGATCAAGCGCTTCTTATGACCTATACTCATGAAAAAAATCTTTTTAATCTGCCTGTTACTTTGTTTTTCGGTTTTCACGTTTGCCCAGGAAAAGCATCGCACCGATAGTCTCCTGCGTGTGTTGGATGTAACAAAGCAAGACAGCACCCGTTTTAAAATCCTGCGGGCATTAGGGGATGCCTACATGTACAACAACGCGGGCAAGGCCATTCAATATTTTCAGCAGGCTGTAGACGCGGGCAAAAATTTGGGGAAGCCGATCCAGGTCGCCAACAGCTATTACAGTATCGGTTATTGCTATCTCGTAAAAGCTGATTTTGACCGGTCTCTGGAGAATTACCTCAAATCCATGCGCATTTATGAAAAGGAAAAAGACAGCTTTCGTTTATCCAATGCCCTGATCTCAATCGGAAATGTTTACAGTCAGAATAATAATGAGCCACAAACCTTTGCTTATTACGACCGCGCTCAAACGCTGATCGAAGCAATGAAGGACAGTGGCCAGCTCGCATCACTTATCAGTGAGCAGGGGATTTATTACGACCGTAAAGGGGAATTTGAAAAAGCGCTGGTGTACCTCGAACGCACGCTGGACATCGCTACCAAAATCAAAGATGATTATTTGATTGCTATTAGTTATTCAAATATCGGTTTGAATTACAAAAAAAGAAATAAAACGACGGAAGCACTTGGTTTTTTCGACATCTCCCTCCGCCTCCTGAAAAAATTCGGCGCTTCTGACGCCGAGATCGCTTCTATCTACAACAACATCGCAGCAACGCATGCGCAGGCAGGAAATTTTTTAAAAGCGAAAGAAGCATTTGATACCAGCATCAGCCTGGGAATTAAATCCGGCAGCCGCGGTATCGAAATGGAAAACTATCATAACCTGGCCGATATGTATGGCAGGATGAAAGATTACCGCAACCAGGCCATTTACCTCACGAAATACTACGACGTAAAAGACAGCCTTTTTACCCTCGATAACAACAACCGCATCACACAGCTGGAAGCCGATTACCAGATCGAAAAGAAAAATGCAGAGATCGCAGACGAGCAGATAAAAACCGGTGAGCAAAAATACCAGCGCAATATTTTTATCCTGATTGCTTGTGCAACGATCGCCCTCCTCGCCGTGCTGGCATTATTTTACAGGAAAATCAAAAACGACCATCGGCTGCTGCAGGAGAAAAATGCGCAGATCAGCCGGCAAAGAGAAGAATTACAAACCCTTAACCAGGTGAAAGACCGGTTGTTTGGTATCATTAGCCACGATTTGCGCAACCCCTTGGTGACGCTCCGTTCTTATTTATCACTCGCCGATAATCCTTCACTTTCAGCCGAAAAAAAGGCGGGGTTCAAATTACAAACACAGCAGGCCGTGATCCAGGCCAGCGATATGCTCGATAATCTTCTTGTATGGGCCAATATGCAAATGAAAAATATTGATCCGGCGATCGTACAGGTTTCCCTGCATGATTGCGTGGAAGATGCGGTGGCGGCAGTTCGTGCCCAGGCAGAACAAAAATCACTCAGCATACATGTTGAGCTGCCGGTATTTACCGCCCTCGGCGATGCAAACATTCTCCAGATCGCCCTGCGGAACCTCTTAACCAATGCGGTTAAATACAGTCATTTAAAAGGATCGATCCGCATCGGTTCGTCTACCCGTAATGGCAAAGTCGAACTGGCCGTAGCCGATAAGGGCAAAGGCATGTCGCAACAACAACTTGCCGATCTGCAAAAAAGCGAAGTGAACAGCACGAAGGGAACGGCCGGCGAAAAAGGCAGCGGCCTCGGCATTTTTATCGTAAAAGAACTGCTGGAAAAGATCAATGGCGAACTTCGCGTATCCTCGGTAGAAGGCGAAGGGCAGTGCATTTACGATTCTCTTGCAACCCGCGTAATTCCTCAACTGTGGCGAAAATCCACAACTTATGCACGAAATGTAGAAATAGCACGACTTATCTGCAGTTTTTGAACTGAGAAAAGAGCGGCATGTGATTCGCATTTGTTGTAGTACAAAACACAGCAATGAAACAAACCACATTCGCCGCGACCTATTTTGCCGACCCGGTTACAGAAACACAAATTCCATCAGGCATTACCGTTGAACCCGAACTGATCCGGGATCAGGACTTATCTGGCGACAACGAACCCTATATCTTGCCGGAAACCTTTATTTTCCCGGTGTTCACGAAGGCTTACCAATTTATTATGGGTATCGCAATGCCAACATTTAAAATGATCTACGGCCTATAGTTTAAACATTACATTTACAGATGGATGGAGATACACTTATCGGGGTTTTTGCCAGCATCGGCACAGGAATTTCTCTACTACCGCAACTCATTAAATTAATAAAAGAAAAAAAGCCGGGCGATATATCCTACGGAATGCTCGGCGTGCTTTTTATCGGTCTCCTCCTTTGGATCTGGTACGGCATCCGGAAGGAAGACTGGATCATTATCATCTCCAACAGTGTTTCCGTTATTCTTAATGCATCGATTTTCATTTTATCACTTGTCTACAAGAAAAAAGAAGCGTAGTCCTTTTTTCAACTTTGTACTTTAGTTATCATACTTATTCCCCCGTTTCGGCATGCGATGCATCAACCGGCTTCGATTGCGGGGACCCTTTTTGGCGCAGGTAAATGGATAAAGCAACAATAGCAAACACGGAGAGAAACTCACTCTGCCAGTTTTGAAAAGATTCAAACCAGAACCTGCTCCCGGCCAGATAATCGATGCCTTTCTCCAAAGCCTCTCCTTTAATTGTATGCTCCTTGTTGGTACTACGTAAACTGCCCTCAAAATGAGCAGCAAAAGATAAAAAGAAAAGAAGCAATAATGCGATGCTCAGCGAATGCTTATAGACGGCTAAGATCCAGCCGCCGCGGCGTACCGGCCATGGTGCATCTTTTTTCATCGGATCGGGATCGCGGTCCACTTCATTTTCTTCATCAATCTTTTTCGATTCGGATGATCCTTTTTCAAACAGGAAAATAGTGAGGATGACGAAAAGGGCCATTTGCAAAAACTCACTTTCCCAATTTTCAAAAGTGGCCTGTACAAAATGGCCGCTGTGTAAATAGTCTCCGAAACTTACAGCCGGCTGATGATATTCTTTCAGCTCCTTGTTGTATTCCTTCATACCGGTAACCGCCTGCCCGATGAGTGAAAACACGAACATCAGCAGAAAAGAAATACTCAATCCGTTATTCTTAAAGAATTTTTTCATCCGTTAGTTTGTTGAATTAAGGCAATTGTTATACCAGCCTCTTCTTCAACAAATCCCTCATACTGTCGCGTTGATGATAAGGGATGCAGCTTGTTCTTCCTCTAAAAATTCAAGCGGTTTAAAAATTTTATCTTCCAGTTGATTGTAGTTTATAAAAAACTGGCTCAGTTGATTCAATAAACCACCTGGCAGATCCCTAATTGTTTTCACATGGGCGAATTGCCTGGAAACGAGCGGAATCATAAAGAACCGGTCATTCCGAAGTGCTTTACCGGCATCTTTATTTTGCAAAGCGGTGAGGGCGGCCACCAGCCGGCATTGAACCATCGTGCCGGTATAACAACTAAATTCCGAGATCAGCATCACATCCAGCGGATCACCGTCTTCTCCTTTCGTTCCGGGAAGAAAACCAAAATCAAACGGAAAAACCATTCCGTCCGGCAGGATCTTTTTTACCATGAACATACCCAAAGCTTCATCAAATTTGTATTTGACGTTGCTGCCTTTCACCGTCTCTACAGTAACGTTATAGGTTGTCATCTTTTTTTTGTGAATTTTATTGCAAATAGTTCGCCAGCCGCTGTTTCAACTTAGCTGGTGATTATCCGCTGAATTTTTTATCTTGCCAGCCATGAAGTTGCTTTCTCCTGCAATATCAAGATTGGCGCGCCTGCGGCTCTGGCGTATTCAAAATTGGATCAATCACCCGGTTGCTTCACAACGGGACGTATTGCAACACCTGGTTACTTCAGCTCAATACACAGAATTCGGCAAGAAATATAATTTCAGCAAGTTGTTTACGCTAAAGGAGTTTAAAGCCAGTGTGCCGATTCACGAATACGACGATATTCGCCCATATATTGAACGCATGATGGATGGCGAATCCAATATTCTCTGGAATGAACCCATCAACTGGTTTGCCAAATCTTCCGGTACCACCAGCGATAAAAGCAAATTCATTCCCATCAGCGAAGAAAGCCTGCAGGACAATCATTTCCAGGCCAGCAAAGATGTGCTTACCAATTATTATAAAAATTTTCCATCCAGCGATCTGCTCACAGGTAAAGGACTGGTTGTGGGAGGCTCGCACCAGATCAATAAAGTTAATGACGAGATTCAGTATGGCGACCTCAGCGCGGTGCTCATGCAAAATTCACCTTTCTGGGGACAATGGCTGCGTACGCCCGAATTGAGCATCGCGTTGCTGGACGAATGGGAAGATAAAATTGAAAAGCTCGCTCAAACAACTGCGCAGGAAAATGTAACCTCGCTGGCCGGCGTGCCAACCTGGACATTACTCCTTCTTAAACGAATCCTTGAAATCACCGGCAAGGAAACGATAAAAGAAGTTTGGCCAAACCTGGAATTATATATCAATGGCGGCGTGTCGTTTGTGCCTTACCGCGAGCAGTTTGAAAAGATCATCGGCGCACCAATTAATTACCTCGAAATTTATAACGCCAGCGAAGGTTTTATCGCCGGGCAGGAAAGTCCGGATGATGATGGAATGACCCTGTTCACCGAGCACGGTATCTTTTATGAATTTATGCCGGTGGAAGAATATGGAAAAGATTTGCCACAAACGATCGGGCTCAATGAAGTGCAGACGGGAAAAAATTATGCCCCCGTGATCAGTACCACGGGCGGCTTATGGCGCTACCTGATCGGCGACACGATTCAATTTACATCGCTGAACCCATACAAAATAAAAGTGAGCGGGCGGCTTAAGCATTATATCAACGCTTTCGGTGAAGAGTTGATCGTTGATAACAGTGATACAGCGATCGCCATTGCAGCGGAAAAAACCGGTGCTATCGTAAATGATTACACGGCAGCGCCGATCTATTTCAGCGATAAAGCGAATGGCGCGCATGAATGGCTGATCGAATTCGACCAGGAACCTGAAAACCTGGAAGCCTTCACTTATGAACTGGACCAGGCATTGAAAAATTGTAACAGTGATTACGAGGCGAAGCGACATAAGGATATCGCCCTGCGCATGCCGGTGTTACATGCGATTCCTAAAGGCATTTTTACGCAATGGCTGCGTAGTAAAGGAAAAATGGGTGGCCAGCATAAAGTGCCGCGGTTGAGCAATGAGCGTTCCGTAATCGAAGAGATCCGCGGGATTTATCAAACCCTATAAACAGCATCGTTGATGGATACAGTGATTTGTAGAAATTGCGGCAACAAGTTCACGGGTAAATACTGCAATATTTGCGGCGAGAAAGCCTATGATGAAAAAGACCGCTCGGTCATGCATCTTGTTGGCGAAGGACTGCATTTCATCACGCATTTTGAAGGAACTTTTCTCACTACGTTGAAATCAGTTTTGTTTAAACCGGGCCAACTTTCGGAAGATTATTGCAACGGAATCCGCAAGCGGTATTTTAAGCCACTGTCTTTTTTCCTGATGCTGGTGATCATCTATTTGTTGTTTCCCCTTTTTAATGGCCTCAACCAGATTCTTTATGCGCATATGCAGCAAAGTGTTTACGGCAAATTCGCTACGAAGGAAGTGACTAAAATTATCGCCACCGGAAAAATAGATTATGATACACTGGCCGATGCTTTCCACCATAAGGCCGAGCAAATCTCAAAATTCCTGTTGTTTATCCTGATTCCGGTCATGGCCTGCTTTTCCTGGTTATTAGGTTACAGGAAACGCAGCCTCTATTACGACCATTTTATTTTTAGTATTGAAGCCGTTTCGGTGTTGATCTTATGGGGCTTTTTAATTTGCCCGGTTATTCTTTTTAGTATTTCGCCTTTACTGCCTGCTGACTTTTTTGAAACGGAATTGTATACCGGTATTATCATGGGCGGAGGCTTTGCGATATTTGTCGCAACGGCCGCGCGAAGGTTCTTTAATTTTAAGCGCTGGTATAGTATGCTCTATGCGTTGCTCTATACTTTTTGCCTGATGCTGTTCGTTCAATTCGTTTATAAATTAATTTTATTTTATATCGCGATTCATTTGGTTAAGGTATAATCCTTGCGCAATTGAATCAATAATATTTATTTTTGCCATCAAAGAAAATCAGAGCTATGAAGTTATTAGAAGGGAAAGTTGCGATTGTAACCGGAGCTGCGCGTGGCATTGGTGAAGCGATTGCGATAAAATTTGCTGAACAGGGCGCATCTGTTGCCTTTACGTATGTAAGCGACAGCAGTGCGGAAAGGGCAACCGCGCTCGAACAAAAATTAACCGCAATGGGTGTTATGGCGAAAGGATATAAAACCAACGCCGGAGATTATGCCGCCAGCGAAATTTTCGTGAATGAGGTACTTGCCACATTCGGCAAGATCGATATATGTGTGAACAATGCCGGGATTTCTAAAGACAACCTGCTCCTCAGGATGACAGTGGAACAATGGGAAGAAGTGATGGATGTAAACCTGAAGAGCGTTTTCAACATGACCAAACATATCATTAAGCCCATGATGAAAGCGCGTTCCGGTAGCATCATTAACATGAGCAGCATCATCGGCGAAACCGGTAATGCAGGCCAGAGCAGTTATGCAGCCAGCAAAGCAGGGATCATCGGTTTTACAAAAAGTATCGCCAAAGAATTAGGCAGCAGGAATATTCGCTGCAATGCGATCGCACCTGGTTTTGTTGAAACGGATATGACCAGTTACCTGAAAGAAGGCGAAGGAGCAGATAAGTACAAAGCCAGTATTCCGCTCGGCCGTTTCGCTACCGGCGAAGACATTGCCAACGTGGCCCTGTTCCTGGCAAGCGATATGGGTAACTACATCACGGGCCAAACGATCAGCGCCTGCGGAGGATTAAATATCTGATTGCAACCTTTTTGTAAAAAAATTGTTTTAACAGCTGATAGCAATACGCATCGTTTATCTTTGCGCCCGGCAGTATGACGAAAAATAAAAAAATAATCAGTTCACCAGCAATGTTCAAGCTCTTTTCCGTGCTGTTGCTCTCCGGTTGCCTGTTATTTTTAACCGGGGTGAATTTCTTTGTATATCCGCCTGCATCTTCTGCCAGCCAAACGCAGGGAACAGAACAACAGGATAAAAATCCTTCACCGGTGGAAGAAAAAGCCGGATCGTCCTCTAACAACGTTTCCATCCAGGAAGAATACCTGCACGAAAGGCATAGTTTTAAAGACTTTGGCCGCTTAGAAAAATTAATACACGACCGCATTCTTGAAGCGGATAAATTACAGATCGTTCACTACGAACTCATCTCACCTCCTCCGAAGGCATAAACGCTTTCCTTAATTTCTTTACAACCTTTAATTAATTATTTGTGCCTGTTGTGGCCAGGTTTTGCCCGGCAATGGCATGCTAACGCTTGTTGTGAACAGTGCTGCCATGGCAGGCGGTTCGCAATGCAATAATGTATTTCAATGAAAAAATATATGCAGAATATCGGGTCGGATCTTCCGGCTGCGATCGTGGTTTTTTTGGTGGCCATCCCGCTTTGTCTCGGTATCGCGGTTGCGAGCGGCCTCAATGAATTTAGTGGTATCATCGGTGGTATGGTGGGTGGAATAATTGTGGGACTGATCAGTGGAAGCCAGCTGAGTGTGAGCGGGCCGGCAGCGGGGCTGACAGCAATTGTTGCCGGCGCGGTATTGAAATTGCCCGCTGTCGAAGCTTTCTTTCTCGCCGTTGTTTTAGCTGGATTGCTGCAGGTGCTGATGGGTATTTTTAAAATGGGTATCATCGGCGATTATGTTCCGAACAGCGTAATCAAAGGGATGCTGGCGGCGATCGGTGTGATACTGATCCTGAAGCAACTGCCGCATCTCGTGGGTTATGATAAAAACTATGAGGGTGATGAAACTTTTATTGAAGTATCAGGTGAGAATACTTTTTCGGCCCTCATCAACTCACTGAATTATATCACGCCGATTGCAATGATCATCGGGATTACGGGCATCGCTATCCTAATATTGTTCGAAACAAAATGGATAAAGAGTAAAAAAGTTTTCCAATTACTGAGCGGTCCGCTGGTGGTGGTGCTCGTCGGCGTCGGACTTCATTTACTACTAAGTGAATCCTCACGCCCGTTCGCAGCGAAAGCTGCCGACCTGGTCAATATTCCGGTCGCAAATTCGGCAACTGAATTTTTCTCGTTTTTTCATTTTCCCGACTGGTCGTTCCTGGCTAATCCCGATGTATGGATCACTGCAGTAACGCTGGCGATCGTTGCATCATTGGAAACGTTATTGGGCATTGAAGCCGTTGATAAACTGGATTCGCTGAAAAGAGTAACGCCAACCAACCGCGAATTAATGGCGCAAGGCTCCGGGAATATCGTGAGCGGGTTATTGGGCGGACTGCCACTTACCAGCGTGATCGTGCGCAGCAGTGCGAATGTAAACGCAGGTGCAAAAACAAAATCATCTGCCATCATGCATGGCCTGCTTATCTTTGTTTGCGTCGCTTTCGTGCCCGGGATTTTAAACCTGATACCGAAAGCAGCACTGGCGGCGATCCTGGTTTTTACCGGTTACAAACTGGCAAAAGTTTCCTTGTTCAAAGAGTATTACAGGAAAGGCTGGGATCAGTTTATGCCCTTCCTCATCACCCTGCTGGCGATCGTTTTTACCGATTTGCTGAAGGGCGTTTTGATCGGTATCGCGGTCGGTATTTTTTATGTGATCCGGAGTAATTTTCGCACCGCGATTTTTTATGTGGCCGAGAAAAATCTGCACCTGATCCGTTTAAGGAAAGATGTATCATTCTTCAGTAAACCACATTTAAAAAGGCGGCTTGAAGAAATTCCACAGGATGGTAAAGTCATCATCGATCTCACCAAAGCAGAGTTCATTGATAAAGACATTATCGATACGATCAACGAGTTCACACAACATGCGTCGTTAAAAAATATCTCTGTCACGATCAACAAAAGTTTGTATAATGAATCGCACAAACTCGTGGATAAAAATCTATACAATGCGGATGATTCCGCGCATTAATCACTAACTTAAATCAAATTATTATATGCATTCTTACGAAAAATTATTACTCGAAAATAGGGCTTGGGCAACTGAACAGGTACAAACGGATCCGCAATATTTTAAACGTCTGGCAGCACAGCAGGCACCGGAATTTTTATGGATCGGTTGCAGCGACAGCCGCGTTCCGGCTGATAAGATTACCGGAACCGAACCGGGAGAAATTTTCGTCCACCGCAATATTGCCAATCTGGTGGTGAACACAGATATGAACCTCTTAAGCGTACTGCAATATGCCGTTGAAGTTCTAAAAGTAAAGCACGTGATCGTTTGCGGTCATTATGGTTGCGGCGGTGTTAAAGCGGCGATGGGCAATCATCATTTTGGTATCATCAACAATTGGTTAAAGGAAATTAAAGATGTTTATCGTTTACATCGTGAAGAAGTAGATGTGTTACCAACAGAAGAACAACGTGTTGACCGCCTGATAGAATTGAATGTACGTGAACAAATTTTTAACCTCGCGAAAACTTCGATCATCCAGGCGGCGTGGAAAAACGAACAGCGTCCGCATCTTCATGGCTGGTGCTACGGGTTGAACGATGGGTTAATTAAACCGGTATGCGAAATGAATGCAGGCTCCAAGATCGATTCGTTGTATGAATATGACAATCTATAGTTTTACTCAATAAAAAAAGGGTTCAAAGTGTCACCGCTTTGAACCCTTTTTTATTACCGCCCTGTTTCCAATGTACTTGCCGCCGGATATTTAATCGTATAGGTGAATTTAACCTGCCTGCGTTCGCCCGGTTGCAACGCTAATTCCCAGTTCAATGCGCCTTTATCTTTTTCGATTGTTGCCCCACCCGCATCCGTTAAACTGATCTCTACTTCTTTCAGCCTGCTTAATGGATACTGATCTTTGAGAGAAATGCTGATCGCCTGTTTTTTATTATTTTTTACCGTGATCTCGTACGTGAACGTTTGAACTTTATTGTCGCCACGAGATACCGTTTTTGACAAATCTTTTACCAGCACCCGATTTACAGCAATCCGTTTATCACGACCCAGGGATAATCGAAGCGTATCGGTACTACTGTTGGGATCTATGAAAGATTTTCCCAGGTAAACATTGTCGATGATAACACCAGCTTCTCCGGGCATTAAATTCAGGCTATCCCAGCGGCTGATTTCCGCTACCATAAAAGCGTCTTTATCCATTTTCGGAATAGCGATATGTTTAAAACCGGCAATAATTTTTTCTTCTTTGATCGTCACGCTGTATCCTTTCCCATCACTTGGAATATCGTAAGGCAGATCTATATCGAAATTGATATTTAACTGGCTTTCCGCAAGGGTTAAATGCCCGCTGATATCATCCGCGGTAACTTTCGAGAGGCTGTAAGCCGTTTGTTTTTTTGCTGCTCCATACCCCGTGATCACCACTTCCTGCAATGCCGATTTATCAATGTCGAGCGTATGTTCGCGCCCGTTTAATGCATTGGCGATGGCAGGCACATAGAGTTGAAGGTAGGCTGGCGTGAGTTCCGGTAACGTCTTTCCCTGGTTCGGGTTACTCGTACTCAGGCTAAGTTTCGCATCCTTCCAATCCAGGCCTGTCGTCTGACTAATGGAGGCTTTGTAAGTTAATTTTAAAGAGTTGTCAATTGTTTTCATTCTAAGGTCGTAAGCCGGTATCCAGCCTGCATTTCGGCTGTAATAAGAAATATCGAAAGTTGATTTAGTTGCGGCCGATGCGAATACCTGCATCACCAGTTGCCCTGTTGGTTTTAAAGGGACAGGTTCCGGCGCATCTTCTTCCTCAGCAAGCCTGTTATTGATGTCATTGATCTTTTCCTGCAGCGCTGTTCTTTTAAGATCGTTATGAAAAATTTTGTCTTTCAGGTCTTTCACTTTCGCGCCATAATAATCCGTCAGGCGAATGAGTTCAGTACTGCTGATATTTTTTTTGTCAGGCGTGGTGAAATTATTTTCTATCAGCGCTGTTGTTCTGCGCAGGAGATCTTCATATACAGCGATATCATGCGCGACGAGATTAATCTCTTTTTGAAGGGATTTTATTGTGTCTGCAGACCGCGATATTTTTTTCGGCAAAGCAGCTACGGCCGGCGGTGTGAATACCCTGAAGTAATAAGAAAGAATGGTTACATCATCGGGCACGGAGATTTGTATGGTTCCGGCATCCGCCTGCAAGGCCAGCCCGTCTATCAACACTTGCTGCATTCCGTTTTTTAAGCTGGCTTTACTGCTATGTTGCAGTGCTGCGCCCATGCCATAATATACATTCACATGTTCAAGCGTAGCGCTGGTAAAAACAGAATCTTTTTTCTGGGCGGAGGTTACCAGAACGCAAAAGGCGAAGGCAGTCGTTAATATTTTTCTCATAAATTAAGTAGTGTTTTCTCCCGGATGCCGGTTTTTGACCGAATACACAGGCCGCTGGAAATATTTAATAACTTTGAGTATTGGCCTTCCTGAAAAAAATATCATCTGATGCTACTGATGCCGAGTTGGTGCAGGAGTACAAATCCGGTGGCGACCTGGAAATCCTGGCCGATCTGTATCAACGATATATGGATCTGTTGTATGGTGTTTGCCTGAAATACCTGCAAACGCCGGAGGATGCGCAGGATGCGGTGATCAATATCTACCAGGAACTGATTTTGAAGCTCAAAAAATACGAGGTGGAATATTTCCGCGCCTGGGTATATCAACTGGCGAAAAATCATTGCCTGATGCTGTTGCGGTCGCGGAAAAAAATGCCTGTTAATGTTGACATCGATCTTGTGCAATCGGCCGAAAATATGCATCCGGAAGAAGCGTGGCAGAAAGAAGCCAATTTTCAGCAGTTGCAACTTTGCCTGGAACAATTGGGAACTGAACAGAAACAGGCGATAGAATTGTTTTACCTGCAGGAGAAATGTTATAAAGACATTAGCGAGCTCACCGGCATCGAAAGCGGAAAAGTGAGGAGTTATATTCAAAATGGACGGCGCAACTTAAAAAATTGTATGGAAAAACAAGCGTTAGAGAACGTGCAGTAATGTTAAACGAACAAAACGATATTAACTATTCAGGATCAGACCTTCAGCGCTATAATTCTGGTGCTATGTCGCCTGCAGAAATGCATGCCCTGGAAAAAGCGGCGATGAACGATCCGTTTTTAGCTGACGCGCTGGATGGTTATGCATACACCTCAAACGCGGAACAGGACCTTGCCGCGATTCAAAAAAATATCAGCAGCCAAAAGGCGGAAAAACGGATGTTCTTTTTTGGCGGAAGATCCCGGTCTGCCTTGTTGCGCATAGCCGCCGTTGTCATTGTTTTCCTGGGTGTCGCACTCCTTTATTTTCAGATAAATCAACCGACATCTAAAAAAGAATTGGCTGATAACACTGCGAAGCCTGTTTACCCCGCAGCTGCAAATGATACCTCCGTTAACGCTGAAAAGCTCACTGCTTCAACAGCACAGGATACCCTGTCAACATTAACCCCAACAAATACACAGGTGGATACCGATCGCTCCGGTGCCAATGAAGCCAGGAAAGAACAGGAGGAACGCCTGGTATCGCTGGAGGCGAAGCAAAATGTATTGAGGCAACAATCAGCAAAAGTTGCTTACGATGATGCGGATAAAAATTATTACAAAATGCAGGGCCGGATTGTAGATGATAAAGGAGCAGCCGTTCCTTTTGCAACCGTTCACGCAAAAGAACAAAATATACCGGTTCAGGCAGATGCAAACGGCAAATTTTCTATCCAATCGAAGGACAGTATCCTGCTGGCAACGGTGGATGCACCAGGTTATCAAAGCCGCGACATCCAGTTACAAAAAAGCAAAGTACAAACAGTGCAGATCGAACCTGCTGACGCAACGATGAGCGAAGTGGTGGTAACAGGTTATGGCAACGCCCGGAAGAAAACCACTTCAGCGGCTGTTACAACTGTACTGCCTGGAAAAGTTGCGGCCGATAAAAATATCATTGTCGCCGATAGTGCGGCACCGGTGTCAGGCTGGTTGTCTTACAATCAATATCTGGCAGATAGCAACCGTATTGCAAATAGCGGAAATCCAACAAGGGCGCGCGGCCAGGTATCCCTTAGTTTCCGGATCGACAAAACGGGCCGCCCGGTCAAGATTAAGACAGCAGCATCATTGTCACCCGAAGCGGATAAAGAAGCCATTCGCCTCTTAACATCCGGCGCGTCATGGAAAGGGTATAGAAAGCGGCGCGTTGCCTTCACCATTCCTTTCAATTAGTTTCACATAGGAAAATAATGTAATTTCTTTTGTTGAATGCGGCCCGGGTGCTCCATTCCATCAGCAGCAAATCCATTATATTTGAAGCAAAAAATTATTCATGGATAACAGGCTGCAGCTGATCAATCAATTATTCGAGATACAGGGGAAGATTGCCGAGATCGGCCACAGCAGCAGCTTCGAAAGAAATTTCAATCGCCTCTTCAATATTTTTGAAGAAGAAGGATTTATCATCCAGGATCCCATAAACGAATCATACGCTGATTCACGCGCCGATTGCGAAGCAAGCATTGTCGGCGCATCATCTTCCAAAATGAAAATAACGAAAACGCTGAAACCGGCGATCTACCAGAAACAAAACGGCCAGATCCAACTGGTACAAAAAGCCGTGGTGCTGGTAGAGAAAATTTAAACGACAAGATGAAATCTGTAAATATCGGTATCGACCTCGGAACAACAAACTCCCTGATTGCGCGCTACGAAAATAATGAAGTGCGCATTTTTAAGAATCCTGTCGGCCAGAAAGAAACGCTGGCTTCCGTTGTTGCCTATCGCAAAGACCGGATCCTGATCGGCGATAAAGCACGCGAACACCTCACGAAAGACCCGGTGAATGTTTTTGGTGGATTCAAAAGGAAAATGGGCACCGATGAAAAATATTATGTCGTAAACATTGATGAAAACGTTACGCCGGTAGAACTATCCACGCTTATCCTGAAAGAATTAAAAACATTTGTGCAGGATACAGAAGCGCTGGAAGCCTGCGTGATCACGGTGCCGGCTTCATTTGATAGCATGCAAAGTAATGCTACGCTCAAAGCCGGTAAAGACGCAGGTTTCAGGGAAGTCTTTTTATTGCAGGAACCGATCGCGGCCAGCCTGGCTTTTTTTAATGCAGCCGTTGCCAAAGAAAAAACGGAGGGGAACTGGCTTGTATATGATCTCGGAGGAGGAACGTTTGATGTGGCGCTTGTTCGTTCCAGCGCCGAAGACCTGAAGATCATTGATCACGAAGGCAATAATTTTTTAGGCGGAATGGATTTTGATTTCGCGATCATTGATCAGCTCCTCATTCCGGCAATTATCAAAGAAACAGGGATAGACAATTTTGAAGATGAGTTCCGGGTGAAACATGGCAAATATGAAAAGTTGTATTACCAGGTGATGTACTATGCAGAAGAAGCAAAAAAAGAACTGTCGCAGCATGAAGAAACCGTGGTAGAATTCAGCGCCGATCTCGACGGAGAAAAATATGATTTTTATATCCCGCTCACACGCGCCGACCTGGATAAAGTCTTTCTGCCGATTGTGAACGAAACGATTCATTTGCTGAATAAGATCCTGGAAAGAAATAAATTAACGGCGGCAGATATCCAGCAGATCATCCTCGTTGGCGGAAGCACTTTTTTGCCGCAGGTGCGCGAACAACTGCGCGGGCAAACGCAGATCTCGATCAACTTCAGTATTGATCCTACAACTTCCATCGCAACCGGCGCAGCCTTTTATGCGGCGAATAAATTTTATGAGCCTTTAGCTCCCGCGCTTGCTAAAGCAGAAGATAATATCGCCGATGAATTATTGGCAACAGTCGATTTTAACCCGATCGATTTAAAAATTGATGTATCGTATAATCGCTCCAGTCGCGATACCGAAGAAGTATTAATGATCGCCGCAGACGGAGAATTTGAAGACAAGTTTTACCGCATCATTCGTGCTGACGGAGGCTTTGATACCGGCTTTATTCCTATTAAATCCAGGAAGACAGAATTTCTCACATTATTACCTGGGGTATCGAACAGTTTCAACCTCCAGGTTTTCGACCAGGAACATAATGAATTAAAATCTTTTCAGCAGGAACTCATCATTGTACAAGGCATTTACAATATCGACGGGCAACCCTTGCCGCATGATATTTCCATTGAGGTAGACGATCTTGAGAACAAGACAACGAAGCTGGAGCCAATCTTCGAACGAAATAGTTTGTTGCCGCAGAAGCGGACACTTTATCGGGAGATATCCAAGACGATAAAGAAAGGCAGCAGTGATTCCATCACGATCAATATTTTAGAAGGAGATAAAAATTCGCGCGCGTCATCTAACCTCACGATCGGTTGTATCGAAATCTCGGGAAAGCAATTGGACGCCGATCTCGTGAAAGGTTCTGATATTGAAATTCAAATTCACCTGACGGATTCACGGGAATTGAATACGGCAGTTTACCTGGTGATGACGCGGCAGGAATTCAAAAATGTATTTGCGGTGTCAGAAAAGCAGGTGCATGTGGGCCGCCTGAAAGAACAATTTATTTTACTGGAGCATGAGCTCGTGGATACGCTTCGCCAGTTTCAATATAATGCTGATAAAGTTTGGGAAATAAAAGCGTCGTTATTGCTGGAAGAATTGCAAACCGTAAAAACGAAACTCTTCAAATTAAAAGACCAGGATAAATCTGATGAGAAATATGTGATTGCCGAAAAGATCAGCCGTATTTCGCAGGACGCGGATAAACTTGGCGGTAATGAACGTATCGCTTTGTTGCTCGAAAATTATTTTCACCACAAAGAAACCGTAGCAGAAGTGATCGCTATGGTGGATTTTGAAAAAGAGGAATTGCAGAAGCAATACCAGCGCATCGGTCAATCGGAGGCCTCGTTCATCGGGTCTAAAAATGTTTCTGTAGTGGAGAATAAATTAAAACAACTGGATGACCTGCATTGGAAAGCGCTGAGCAATACCACCAGTTTTTTGATCGCCAAATTTATAGAATACAAAGGGTACGATGCCGCGGATTTTAAAGATTATGCTGCGGCAAAATCAATCATGAAAATAGCCGACGGGGCGTTAGAAAAAGAAAAATACGCAGAGTTCAGGCGACATGTGTTTAGTTTATCAGGGTTGTTGAAATCCGTGCATCATCATCATCATATTGACTTTAAAGGAACGGGCATTGGTTAAACAATATATTTCGATCGTCCGCCTGTTTGAACATGCGCATATTGATCATCAAACAGAACTGAATAGCGGCCGGTTGAAAAAGCAGGTAAATGCCGTTTTTGCGTTTGAGGCTTCAGGAATTTTATCTATTGACGGCTTTGATTATAATAAGAACGATGTACTGGAAGAAATTGACCGGCCGGATTTCGCTGCGCGTTTACCCTTTCACCAGGCCATCTGGAATAATAAGGCGTTGCTGGGGTTTTTAGAAGACCATGTTTTCTATTTCGACGATTTTAGAAGCCAGCTGCAACCTTTCAATAACCACCCGGAATTCGAAGCTTTTTTTTCACCCTACTTTGCCGGTCCTTTTAATACGATTTCCAGGAATTTATTACAGAAGAAAAGGTTCAACATGCTCAGTGACCTGATGTTGTTTGAAGAGTTTGTGCAGCCTGCTGAACGGGAGGAAGGTTTTCGCGCTATCAGGATTTTTCTGGAGGAGAGTATCAGGCTTTTAAAAAATACCAGCGTTGTCAGTTTTAAATCTAACTGGCCGGAGTTGCAACATTGGGCGGGCGGTGGCTGGGCCGAATTCCTGAATTACCTTCCTGATGAATTTGAACATACTAAGAATTCGCTGGTGATCCAGCTCGTAAATCTTACGGTGCGGATGCAGCAGGCGAATATAAATTTCACAAAAACGGTAAGCCGTGAGTTGACGAACCTGCGGGACCTTTCTGATGACATGATGGTCTTAATCAGCGGAAATGACAAGATATATCGCGGTTCGGCAAAGTCCGGCGGCAACTGGGGCTGGATCATTTGGGCCGCGATCATCCTGCTGCGTATCCTTTCTGGTTGCTAAAGTTACTGCATAAAAAAGCCCCGGTAATCCGGGGCCATATCTTTAAAAAAAGGATTGTTAGTTTAATACCAGAACACCTTTTGCAATAAATTCTATTTCTGTTTTTGGAGCCGTGATCTTGGCAATTTCTTCTTTTGTTTTACCTGCATCTTCAGCATAATGTTTTAGCATTTCTACAGAAGTAGTGGTTTTTTCGGCTACGCCATCCAGCACAACATCTTTACCGATAATATCTTTGGGCATGAAAAATTTGTAATCTTTAAAACGGATCATAATGCCTTCGCCATCCGCCTGTGCCAGTTTCATCCAGCAACCTTTTTTCTCACAAACACTGATCACTGTCCCTTTAACTTTGCCCGCAAACTTTTCTGCAGTCACTAGTTTTTCTTCCATCAGGTTAACTTCGATTGCGCCTGCAGCAGTTGTTTTTGCGCCGTAAGTAACACCCTTCACAGCTGGTTTAATTTGTGCAAATGAACCAAAAGAGATCAGGGCCAGCAGGCTAACAAATAAAAATTTCATATTATATATTATTTAATAGAGTCCAAAAATACTAAATATAAATCCAAAAAACTACCAGTATAGGGTATTGTTCCTGTTAAAAAACAATCGTCTATTTGTACCAGAATATTAACTACTTCTAACTATTTATCAGCCCGTTTGTCGTATCCCGGCCATTGCTGGCCCTGAGAAACAAAGAAATTTTTCTCATGCTTGAACACTCTTCCCGTTCCGATTCTTCGGAATGGGATTTTTTTTGGCTATCGGGGTAATACTAAAGAAATTATCAAAAAAAATACTAAATAAATTAGCGATATCAAATTAATGTTTTACATTTGTTTCATAATACATTTACACGCAAATTCAGATACATCACTTAAAAACAAAGACAATGAGTAACGCAGAAAAACTAAAGGCGCTGAAATTAACGATGGACAAAATCGATAAGGATTTTGGCAAAGGATCGGTAATGATGATGAACGAGAGAGGGCATATTGAGCAGGAAGTAATTTCAACAGGGTCAATTGGCCTGGATGTGGCATTAGGGATCGGCGGTTTGCCGAAAGGAAGGGTTGTTGAAATTTACGGACCGGAATCTTCAGGTAAAACAACACTGGCTATACATGTAATTGCAGAAGCGCAGAAAAAAGGCGGAATGTGTGCTTTTATTGATGCGGAGCATGCTTTCGACAGCGCTTATGCGCAAAAACTGGGTGTAGATATCGATAACCTCCTGATCTCTCAGCCGGATTATGGTGAACAGGCCTTGGAAATTGCAGATCGGCTGATTTTGTCGGGCGCACTCGATGTCGTAGTTATTGATTCAGTAGCGGCATTGGTACCAAAAGGCGAACTGGAAGGTGAAATGGGCGATAGCAAAATGGGATTACATGCAAGGTTAATGAGCCAGGCACTCAGGAAACTGACGGCTACCATTTCTAAAACAAACAGCTGCTGTATTTTCATCAACCAGCTGCGGGAAAAGATCGGGGTCATGTTTGGTAATCCGGAAACAACGACCGGTGGTAATGCATTGAAATTTTATGCTTCAGTGAGGTTGGATATCCGCCGCCAGGCGCAGATAAAAGATGGTGATGAAGTGGTAGGTAACCATATTAAGGTTAAAGTCGTGAAAAATAAAGTGGCACCACCATTCCGCCAGGCAGAATTTGATATCATTTACGGAGAAGGAATTTCCAAAGTGGGAGAGATCATCGATATGGGCGTTGAATTGGGGATCGTTCAAAAAAGCGGAAGCTGGTTTAGCTACAATGGCGACAAACTTGGGCAGGGACGTGAAGCAGTGAAACAATTGATGTCAGACAACCCGGAAATGGCAGGCGAGATCGAAGCTAAGATCCGCGAAAAAATCAAAGAGAACCAGGCATCTTAAGCCTCAGAAATATTTAGTTGGGTTATTAAGTATCAAACCGTCTTTGTCTAAAGACGGTTTTTTCATACGCCTTAACGACCTTTACCCAAAACGTTGTATTGAAACCTTTTCTTAAAGCACATCTTGCCCTGCTGGGCACCAATATATTTTTCGCGATCAATTACACAGTTGTCAAATACCTGATCAATAATAATTTCGTAAAACCGTTTAGTCTGAACCTTATTCGCGTTGGCGTAACGGCAGTCTTGTTGTGGGTATTATACATTTTCAAGCCAGTTAAAGCACCTGTACGCCGGGAGGATTATGGCCGGTTTTTTTGGTGCGCACTTACCGGTATTGCAATCAATCAATTGTTGTTCTTAAAGGGCTTATCGCTTACTTACTCTATTCACGCATCGCTATTGATGCTGGCTACGCCGATTTTCATCACGATCATTGCAGCCTGGATCCTGAAGGAGCGACTGAATAATTACAAAATTGCGGGACTCTCTTTAGGGATCGCCGGCGCCGTTGTTTTGCTGATGGCTAAAGAAATTGGCGGGCAGGCTAAGGATGCGGTGTTCGGCGATGTGCTGATTATTCTCAACGCCATTTCTTACGCAGTTTATTTTATTTTAGTTAAACCTTTGATGAAGGAATATCCGCCGATCACGGTGATCAGGATGATCTTCACGATCGGCTTTTTCCTGATCCTCCCTTTTTGCTGGAAAGAATTTACAGAAATGAACTGGGAGAATTATACCGGTCTCGCGTGGCTTAACCTCACTCTGATGGTTTTTGCAGGAACATTTTTGGCTTACCTTTTCAATGTGTACGGAATAAAAGTACTGGGCGCTTCTGTAGCTGGCACTTATATTTATTCTCAACCGGTTTTTACCGCGATCATCGCGATGATATTTTTAGGAGAGGAACTTACCATATATAAAATATTGGCCGCTTGCCTGATCGCTGCCGGCGTCTATCTCGCGAATAAATCAAATAAAAATGGCTGAATTTATTTTAGTGAACACGAAGGAGGAATATCATGCCGCAGCGTTGCTGTTCCGTGAGTACGCTGATTGGCTGGGCATTGATCTTTCGTTCCAGCATTTTGAAGAAGAACTGACAGCCCTGGAGCAGATGTATGCGCTGCCAGATGGTGGTATCCTATTGTGTAAAAATGGAGCAGAATTTATCGGTTGCGTCGGTATCCGCCGGATCGATGAAAATAATGCAGAGTTAAAACGGATGTACCTCAAGCAAAGTCATCAAAAGAAAGGCTTGGGTTCGCTCATGTTATCAGAGGCCGAAAAACTTGCCCGCGACCTCGGCTATTGGAATATTCGCCTCGATACTTTAAATACGATGCTTCCAGCGATGAAACTATATGAACGACATGGATATAAAATAACCGAACCTTACTATTTTAATCCAAATGAAACCGCGGTGTATTTTGAAAAATCATTGCGCTGATCAGCCGGTTTTTGGAGTTTCAAAAAACAAAAATTCCTTTTTAGCCGCATTAAAATCCGCCCATCGCTCTACGTCTGCCTGAACCGCAAACACAGCGCAGGTCGGCATGTTATCGAGGTGAACTTCCGGTGATAAACTATTAGCAAATTCAGTAATACCGGGGTTATGAGAGAAGATCGCCACGCGATCATGATCGTCAAACAAATCCTCCACCACTGACTCGAATGTATCTTTAGAGGCGTGGTAAAGTTTCTCTATAAAAATAATTTCATCCTTGTCATACCCATAAACTTCGCAAAACGCTTTACAGGTTTTCTTCGCTCGCTTCGCCGGGCTGCTAACAAAAGCATCAATTTGAATTTGTTTATTTTTTAAGAAGCCGGCCATTGCCGGCGCATCCCTTTTTCCACGTTCGTTTAACGGCCTGTCGAAGTCTGCCTGGCCAAAATCTGCCCAGCTGCTTTTTGCGTGTCTCACCAGCATCAATGTTTTCATTGCCTATTTTTTTTAAATATAAATCAGGAATGCTTATGTTGTATCCCATATTTGAACCAGTATTTGTTAAGGATAAATAATTTTATGCAGAACATCATTTTATTACATGGGGCGCTTGGTTCTGTATCGGAGTTAGCACCACTTCATCAATTTCTTCAACAACATTTTACCGTTCATTCGCTGAATTTCCCGGGGCATGGCGGAAATACAACTGACCAGCCTTTTTCACTGGCAGTTCTCGCTAATCATGTGCTTGAATTTATGGACGATAAAAAAATCAGCCAGGCGCACCTGTTTGGGTATAGCATGGGTGGTTTTGTGAGCATTTACCTCGCAGCACATCATCCCGAAAGAATCCTGACTGTTACAACACTCGGCACAAAATTTTATTGGGACGAAGCAACAGCACGGGCGGCAAAACCCGATCCGGAAATGATCGAACAAAAAATTCCTGCCTTTGCACAAAAATTAGCAACTATACATCATGCTTCAAATTGGAAACCGCTTTTGGAAAAAACATCCGCATTCCTGCTGATGTTAGGAGATGAAAATCCATTAGGCGATAACAGGTATACCGATTTGCCGGTGCCTTGCCTGTTTTTGATTGGTGACCGCGATAAAGTTGCCAGCCTGGATGAAACCATTTCATTTTACAGGCGACAGCCAAAGGCGGCACTGGCGGTGATACCATTCATGGGGCACGCATTGGAAAAGGCCGACCCTCGAACGCTTAGTGATTATATCCGTAGCTTCGCCATTCAATAAAATGTATGAATAATCCCGATCCGCTTCATGGCAAAACACTGGAAAGCATCCTCCTGGATCTTGTCGCCGAACTTGGTTGGGAAGACATGGGGCAGATGGTGAATATCAAGTGTTTCAATGAGAACCCGAGCATAAAGTCGAGCCTGGTGTTCTTACGTAAAACTCCCTGGGCGAGAAAAAAAGTAGAAGACATTTACATCAGGTATATTGTGAAAAATCGCCGTCATGATTAGCGCGGAACTAATTATTGCGCAGACAAAAAAATGGCTCAACGATGTAGTGATCGGCTGTAATTTTTGCCCGTTTGCCGCACGCGAATTTAAATCGGGAAGCATCGAGTATGTCGTCGTGGAAAGCGCTGATAAAAAACTCATTCTTGAAGAACTGGCGAAGTCTTTTCAACGGTTGAACGAAACTCCCGGCATCGAAACCAGCCTCTTAATTTTGCCCGTTGGTTATGAAACTTTTGGCGGTTACTGGGATTTGGTCGGCCTTGCAGAAAGGCTCCTGAAAAAAGAACAGTATGAAGGTATTTACCAGCTGGCAAGTTTTCACCCGGAATATATCTTTTCAGGCGCTGATAAAAATGATCCGGCTAATTTCACCAACCGTTCGCCCTATGCCATGTTACATATACTGCGGGAAGAGAGCGTAGAAAAAGCGATTGCACGTTTCCCCGGTACAGAAAAGATTCCCGAAAAGAACATGGCTTTCGCCACTGCAAAAGGCCTGGCTTTTATGCAGCAGTTAAAAGATGATTGCATGAATCCGTGATGGCCTGGTACCCATAAACTGATATTTCTTTCAAAAAATTCACCAGGCGGTTTTAGCACATATTTTTCATTCTGTTAAAGTACAGTGAGGTTCGGTTAACCTTAATGGTCAGCGGTAGAGTTAGCTCATTGTCATTAACTATATTTGTCCAAATAATTTTGCAGGTATAATGGCCATATTTGATCTCAAACTTCCTAAATCAATTGCAAAGGCATTAAACCTTCCCGTGAGCGATCCAAGGCGGCAGCAAATCAAAGTGCTGAAAAAATTGTTACGTAAAGCCCGGTTCACACAGTTCGGGCAGTTGTATAAATTTGATGAGATCCTCTTAAGTCGTCATCCGGGTAAGCGATTTCAGCAATTAGTTCCCACATACGATTACAGTAAGCTATATAATGAATGGTGGTACAAAACACTGGAGGGCATTCCCGATGTTTGCTGGCCGGGCGTAATCAAATATTTCGCGTTGAGCAGTGGCACGAGCGAAGCTGCCAGTAAATATATCCCAATTACAAAAGACCTGATCCGCAGTAACACGATCACCAGTTTAAAACAATTGGTGAGTTTAACGCGGTATGATCATATTCCCAAACGATCGATTGGTAAAGGCTGGCTGATGCTGGGCGGAAGTACACAATTACAAAAAGGGCCTACTTATTACGCCGGCGATCTCAGCGGTATTCAGCAAAAGAATATTCCTTTTTGGTTCATGGGATTGGGCATGTACAAGCCCGGGAAAAAAATTGCTAAAGAAAAAGACTGGTCGAAGAAACTCGAAGAGGTGGTAGAGAACGCTCCAAACTGGGATATCGGTTTTATCCTGGGTGTGCCGGCCTGGTTGCAACTGTGCCTGGAGAAAATTATCGAAAGGTATAAACTGAATAATATTCACGAGATGTGGCCCAACCTTGCGTTCTATGTTCATGGGGGTGTAGCGATGGAACCGTACAAAAAAGGTTTTGAGAAACTCATGGGCAAGCCAATCACTTATGTAGAGACTTATCTCGCAAGTGAAGGTTTCCTGGCTTACCAAAGCCGGCAGGAAACAAGAGGTATGCAGCTCGCCGTCAATAATAATATTTTCTTTGAATTTGTTCCTTTTGATGAACACAATTTCGATTCAGAGGGAAATATGCTGGAGGATCCCGAAGTTTTGATGATTCATGAAATTGACATGGATAAGGATTACGCGATCCTCATCAGCACAAATGCAGGAGCCTGGCGCTATGCGATCGGCGATACGGTGCGGCTGGTGGATAAAGAACGCAGCGAGATCGTGATCACTGGTCGCACCAAGCATTTCCTCAGCCTGGTGGGCGAACACCTGAGTGTTGATAATATGAATAAAGCACTGGAAATGGCTGCCAGCGAATTGAATATTTCCATTCCGGAATTTACTGTTGCAGGTGTGCCCCACGGAAATTTTTTCGCTCACGAATGGTATATCGCAACGGATGATGCGGTGGATGCAACAGCATTTGCTGTATTGCTGGACGATAAAATAAAAGGGCTCAACGACGATTATGAAGTGGAGCGCAAGCATGCTTTAAAAGCAGTTACGGTACATGTACTACCCGAACAAACCTTTATGGATTTTATGAACTCGAAAGGAAAAGTGGGCGGTCAGCATAAATTTCCACGCGTGTTAAAGGGCAAAGTGATGGAAGAATGGAAGGCCTTCCTGCAGAAGAAAGGAATATAAATCTCTAACTAAATGTAAATTTCGCAGAATGACGGAAGCGATAATATCTGGATTGTTGTTAGGATTGGCATTGGTATTTTCTGTTGGGCCGGTAATCTTCACCATTATCAAATTACGGATCAACTATGGCGTATCCAGCGCATTTTATTTTATCTCCGGAGTTTGGCTCAGTGATCTGCTTTGGGTGATCACCTCAAATCTTTTCGGCACCTTGTTAGAAAGTCTCACAACTTACCGGGTACAGATTGGTACGGCAGGCGGTATATTTTTAATCAGTCTCGGCGTGTATTACCTCTTCTTTAAAAAATATCATACAAAAGCAGAACTCGACAACGGGGTAAAAATTGGCAATGCCACGCATGCGCGATTGTTCCTGACCGGTTTTTTTCTAAATACGCTGAACCCGGGCGTGATCGCCCTCTGGCTGGCCGCAGCCACGAATTCTGCCGGTAAACCAACACGCTATATCATCGCTACATTTTCTATTTGCCTGGCGATGAATATTGCGGCAGATTTTTTTAAGATCAATCTCGCCGGTAAGTTGCGCAATAAATTAAACGACAAAAACATCGTGATCATCAACAGGATCTCGGGGTTTTTATTTTTACTCTTCGGGGTAGCACTCATCATTGGCGTGCTGTATACCAGCCGGCATAAATAAGCTGCATGATCAGATTGTTTCTATATAGTTTTTTCCTATCACTGCCTTTTTCACTGCAAGCGCAGGGCAATGATTTTATCAGCCTGAAAAAAAAAGGCCGCACAATTAAAAATTACTATGCCGGAACGCATATCGAATTTATGACTACAACGGGTGCGTATCGAAATGCACTCATCACTAAAGTGCAGCACGACAGTATTTTCCTGCAGGAATTTTTAGTACGCCAGCTCCCTACAACGTTCGGTACCTATATCCTGGATACTGCAGGGAGTTTTCGTTTTGCCTATCATTACAAACAAATAAAAAGTTTTGGCAAAACACAAAAAGGATTCAATATGCAGGGCAGCGGCTCCAGTCTATTTGGCGGGGGAATCCTCCTCACACTCGCGAGTGGCGTTGTGTATATTGCAGACCGTGATAAATTCAGTCCGGCATTGATGGGCGCCGCTGCGGGCCTTGCAGCATTGGGTTATATGATGACGAAATCCGGCAGCAAAGGAATTGTTGTAGGGAAGCGCAAATACGAACTCGAATATGTAAATATGACGAGCCATTAGGCCGAACGTTCCTGCTTATGAAGAAAAAAAGCAATCGCTGGTGGCAGATCAGCAAGAAGATTTTACTCTGGATGTTTATCGGCCAGTTTTGTTACATCATTTTGTGCAGGTGGATCAACCCGCCTGTTACCATTACGCAGCTCGTAGAACTGTTGCGCGGAAATGGGTTAAAACGCGACTATATCTCTTTCAGTGAAATGAGCCCGAATATTCGCCTGGCAGTGATGGCGGCAGAAGATCAATTGTTCCCGGATCATAATGGCTTTGATGTGAAGGCCATAAAAAAGGCGATCGATTATAACGAGAAGCATCCAAAGAAAACGCGTGGCGCCAGCACGATCAGTCAGCAAACAGCAAAGAATGTTTTTTTATGGCAGGGCGGTGGATTTTTTCGAAAGGGCCTCGAAGTATATTTTACTTTTATGATCGAAAAATTGTGGAATAAGAAACGCATTCTTCAAACATATCTCAACGTGGCAGAAATGGGCCGCGGCATCTTTGGCGTACAAGCTGCAGCACGTGCTTATTTTAATAAAGACGCGAAAGATCTCACGCGGCTGGAGGCAGCGCAGATCATCGCCTGTTTGCCAAATCCTAAAAAGTTTACGGTAAAACCATTGAGTCGTTACGTATCGCTCCGCGCAGGAAATATTCTGAGGCAGATGAATAATCTTGAGCCTGATCCCGAGATCAATGCGCTCTTGCATTAAGTAACTCGTTTACAGCCTCTATCGCATGCTGCAGGCGTTCGTCATAATTTCCATTGATAATTTTCCAGGGTTTGTGCTGCGCAAGCATCGACTCCTTATAGTGATGAAATATCTTCAATCGCTCGGAAAGTTCCGGGTATTCGCGGAGTTCATCTTTCACCCAGGGCAAGTCAATGTCGCAAAGCAGATAGAGATCATATTCACGGCTTGCCAGAGAAGTAAGTAAACGATTGTCGCATTTATTAAAAACATATTCGCTCCAGATTTTGATCACATGCAAATCCGTATCGATAAAAAGGAGCGGTGCAGGCTCCTTGCCAACGTATTGGTTACGCCAATTATTTTCGGCGATCTCCTCTTGTTTTATCTGGCCGTCAGCGATGACAGCCAGGTCGCTGTATTCATAAGTACTTCCGTTCGTTTCTAAATATTCTCTGGCATATTCTGCCACCCATGTTGCTTTATAGTGCGCGGCAAGTTGCGCACTCAACGTAGATTTTCCTGTTGACTCGGGCCCGAGGATGACGATTTTTTTCAGCATTATTTCTGCGCCCAGGCTGGTTTTGCTGTTAATGTTTTTTTGTAGATCGGGCATGAGGGGTCATGTGCTCCAGGCAGAAAGCCTGTACTTTGTAAGAATTCATTTACGATTTCTCCGCCTGTGAAACGAAAAGTCTTTTTAAACAGTTTTGTCCATTCTTCTTTCGTCAAAGGATGTTGATCATACAGCCAGTTCTTAAAACTCCCGTGTTGTTTTTGCAGACCAAGAATCGTATTGGCATTTTCAATCGCGGCATTAATCTTTAACCGGTTGCGGATAATGCCCGCGTCATTCATCAATCTTTCCCGGTCTTTTTCGGTGAACTTTGCCACTTTTTTGAGGTCAAAATTCGCGTAGGCTTTGCGGAAATTTTCCTGCTTATTCAGTATAGTCGTCCAGCTAAGCCCGGCCTGGTTGATCTCAAGGATAAGCCGGCAAAACAATTCATTATCTGATTCGATCGGGAAGCCGTATTGTTCGTCATGATACAAAGTATGAACGGTGCGATCGGCGGGCTTCATACGAGTTAACGCGCCGCAATAACTGTTTGGATTAATCATTACCTGAATTGATTTGTTGTAAACGATTTCTTTTTTTCCACTCGGCCAGGCCCCAAAATGCAAAGAGGAGTAGCACAACATAATACACGCTTGTGAGCACATAATGTTTTACAAAATACAAAGGGATCGATGTGATGTTTGTCAGGATCCACCAATACCAGCTTTCGATTTTTTTACGCGTCATTAGCCACATTGCTGTAAATGCCGAGGATGATGCCAGCGCATCCGCCCAGGGAATAACCCCTTCGAAAAACGCATTTTTGAAATAAGTCAGGGCGAAAAAAATGGCGATGTAAAACAGGCTGAAGACTAACAATTGGCGGCTCCATTCTTTTCTGGAGGAATAACTGATATGCAACACTTGCTGATGCAGCGGATTCTTTTGAAGCCACCAGTACCAACCGAGCACGCTCATTACCGTATAATAAAAATTTACCACCGCTTCACCCAGCAAATGGCCGCGCAGACTGATATAAACATAAATGATCGTATTGATCAATCCCACGGGGTACACGAGCACATTTTCTTTGCGGCTAAACCACACGCTGGCAATTCCCGAAATAACGGCGAGGTATTCATACCAGGTGCTGTTAGAAATATCTGCGGAGAATTGGGAAAGGACTTCCTGCCAGTTCATTAAATAATTTTTCCAAAAATAGGGTTTAAAAACCGACGGTGGGGGTCGAATGAAATTTCGATTCGGGGAATTTTGATATTAACTTTAGGAACTCAATCACCCGCAATGAACATCAATCTAAAATGGCGGCGCGGACTTTACCTGATGGTATTGTTTTACATTTTGTCTGGCATCAATCATTTTAGAAACCCTGACGCTTATCTTCCGGTGATTCCCGGCTATTTACCTTACCCGGAACTATTAAATAGCATTAGCGGCTTCGCCGAAATTTTCCTGGGTATGCTATTGTTGTTTCCCAAAACCCGTACTGTGGCTGCTTACCTGGTGATGTTGATGCTGGTATTTTTTATTCCTGTCCATGTGCGGATGGTGGAAACAGGCTGGTGTATCCGTGAGGTTATTTGTTTCCCGCAATGGGTGATCTGGCTACGACTGCTGGTCTTGCAACCGCTGCTTATCTTCTGGGCATGGCGCGTAAAAGAGGCGTGAGCCTGTATCAAAAAAAATCCCGGCCAATGACCGGGATCTCAGAGATATTAAAAAAAATTATTCTGCTTCTGCAACTACTTCTTTCACTTCGGGGATCATTCTCTTCATCATGCCCTCAATTCCGGCTTTCAATGTAATCGTTGAAGAAGGGCAACCGCTGCAGCTTCCCTGCATCGCGAGATTAACAGTACCATTTTCGTAACTCTTAAACTGGATGGCGCCACCGTCCATTTCAACTGCGGGCTTCACGTAATTTTCCAGCAACTCTTTAATGCGTTTAACCACATCATCATCGTCGGCGCTCACTTCATTGCTGCTTACCGCCTTCATTTCTGCTACTTCTTCATCATTCACCACCACTTTGCCGTCTTCAAGGTATTCTTTCAGAAACTGCTTGATAGTTGGTATCACATCCTGCCAGTCTTCTGTTTCCATTGTTTTGGTAAGCGTGATAAAATTGCTGGCAATAAACACCGATTTGATGAACGGGAAACTGAACAACTGCTGCGCGAGCGGAGATGGTTTCGCACTCGCTTCATCAGCAAAATCAATGCTTTTACCTGGATATAACAACTTATTCGCAACGAACTTCATCGTTTCCGGGTTGGGCGTCATTTCTGTATATATGCTGATAACCGGGTTGCCTGTTTTGATCATGATCTTGATAATTTATTCAATTACAAATTTAGCTGATAATTGAGCAAATAGACCTGAATAAGCCGTTAAAATAGCTGTGTTTTACCTTTAATTTCTAAATTCGACAATTAGTCACCCTTCATAAATTTTCCGGTAATTACTTTCCCGGAAGCAAGCTGCAGGCAAAGCAGGTATTGCTGCCCGGCTACTAATCCCGAAACGTCAATGGATGGTTGGCTCAATGCGCCGCTGAGCAATTTTCTTCCGCTGTAATCCAGGATGTAAAAAACCGTACCCGGCTGGGTATTTCCCGTATAGATGCGGTCTTTCACAGGGTTTGGCGAAATCGCAATTTGCCCGGCAGAAGCTTTCGTCGACAGCAAGACCACCGGGGCGTACACCATTCTCCCGTCGAAATCTGTCTGCACAAGCCTGTAAAAATTTCTACCCGGCGCAGCCTCACTGTGAATGAAACGGTATTTATGCAGCAATGCGGAATTTCCGGCACCTTTAATTTTGGTAATGGTTTTAAAGGCGGAACCATCCGTGCTGTGTTGCAAAAGGAAATAGTCATTGTTCACTTCCTGGGCGGTTTCCCAGTTTAATTCGTTGCCCTGTTTCGTTTCCCGACCATTGAAATAGGTAAGTTGTACGGGCACAACAATATTGTATGTGATCGTAAGCTGAGGTTGGTTCGCAGGGGAATTTTCCCTCGAGCCGAATCTTTTCACCGTACGCGTTCCGGACTCTTCACCAATCACAGCCCAGCCAAAATTTGCCGCGGGATTGTTTAACCAGTTTTGAACGTCGGTTACCAACCCGGCACCGCTCCACAAATAATTGGTGAAAGCCGCGCCCACAGGAGTTGTTGCACTTGCTGTAGCAGTGAAAACTCCTCCGCCCGTCCAGGAAGTAATGCAACCGCCAAAACCATCGGCGTTGCTGCAGGGCCAGGTAGCATCATTGGCCATTGCGGTTACACCGTCTCCATCGCTAAATGAACCCGCGTCAGAAGCGCCTTCGCCGAATCCTTGCAAAAGTGTATGAAGTTTTACATCAAAACTCGTAGATAACGGAGCCCGGTTACAATACATACTCAACGAAACCGAGCTAATGACGGCATTTGCAGGGAGGTTAGACGCGATATCAAACCTTACAAGTCCCCGCCGAAATCCGCCGCTCACATTTGTGCCGGCAAAAAACTGCGCGCCTTTGCCATTGCTGTTAGTGGGAAAATCCTGGTAGATCGTATTGTCTGATTCAGGAGTAAGGGTAATTGTTGTTTGAGAAAAAACGGTGCCATGAATAAAAGCCATGGCCAGCAAGAAGTAAATTTTTTTCATCAGTCTGGTATTTTATGGGTCATTAAAAGCGAACGATAGCAGTTCCCTTAATAAGTACGCAAAAAATTCTTTGAGGTCTAGATCTTGATGATGTTTTTTAAATATACTTCAGATTTCCAGTTTTAAAATTGGCTTATTCAGTTTCCAGGATGCGCAATTTGGCATAGTTGAGCATGATCTTTTTTTCGCCATTGTCTTTGAATGATATCGTCGCGATCGGGTTATGCGAGGACCCTTCCATCTTCTTTACTTCGCCAAAACCGAATTTCTGGTGTTCCACTTTCTGACCTTCCTGCAGATTACTGGTGTCGCTGGCAACGAAATTTTCAGAGACGGTATGTTCTTTCACCTGCGGACGCGCCTGCGGAACGGAATAAGCCGGTTTCTTCTTTTCGGGAAAATTGCCTGACGGTTCCCTGACTGAAGATGATCCGCCAAAGCCGCGTTGCATGCGCTGAAAGGCATTGCCCTGGTTACTGTTGGCATTATTCCTCGTTGCCCCGCCGGCATAACTGCGGTCTACATGTAACTCAGGAATCTCCTCAAGGAAACGGCTGGGATCATTTTGTTGCAGTTGTCCAAAGCGGTAACGGGCATTACTAAAGCTGAGGTACAGCGTTGTTTTGGCTCGCGTGATCGCGACATAAAAAAGCCGTCTCTCTTCTTCTAATTCTTCACGGGTGTTGATGCTCATCGCGTTGGGGAAAAGCGTTTCTTCCAAACCGCCCACAAATACTACCGGGAATTCCAGGCCTTTCGCGGCGTGGATCGTCATAAGTTTCACCACATCTGCATTCTCTTTGTCGTCGTCTGCGTCAGTTAATAAAACGATTTGCTGAAGGTAAGTACCGAGGCCTTTATCGCCCACTTCACCATCTTCTTCATTCATCGGCGTTTCGGTAAATTCCTTAATGGAGTTGAGCAACTCCTGAACGTTCTCATAGCGTGCCAGGCCTTCTGTTGTTTTATCATTGAAGAGATCTTTTACAATGCCGGTACTTTTACCAACAATGATCGCAAGATCGTACGCATTCTTTTTCTGCAGTTCACTCTGGAACATTTTTATCATCGTCACAAAACCATCGATGCTTTCCAATGTGCCGCTTCTAAAACCATAGATGCCGGCGTTGCTCAGCACTTCCCAGAGTGTGAGATTATTTTCGTTTGCCAGTAATACGGCTTTATCAATGGTGGTTTTACCAATACCGCGGCCGGGATAATTAATGATCCTTTTGAGGGCTTCTTCATCTCTCGTGTTGGAAATAATGCGCAGGTAAGCGATAAAATCTTTGATCTCCTTACGCTGGTAAAAGCTCATACCGCCATAAATGCGATAAGCGATTCCCATACGACGTAAGGCTTCCTCAAAACTCCGGCTTTGGGCATTGGTGCGGTAAAGGATGGCGAAATCTTTATTAAAAAAATGATTGCGCAATTTCTGCTCCTGGATCGTATCTGCCACCATTTTACCTTCGTCATTGTCGGTCATAGTGCGCACAAGCTTGATCTTTTCCCCCTCGTCGTTATCTGTAAAAAGTTTCTTTTCTATCTGGTTTTTATTGTTGCTGATGATCTCGTTGGCAACATTGAGAATATGCTTCGTACTGCGGTAGTTTTGTTCCAGTTTCACCACTTTCACGTCATCGTAATCTTTTTGGAACTGCAGGATATTTTCAATCGTTGCACCGCGGAAACTGTAGATACTTTGCGCGTCATCGCCCACCACGCAAACATTCTCATGCATTGCGCCGAGTAATTTAATGATCTCGTACTGCGCAGGGTTCGTATCCTGGTACTCATCGATCAAAATATATTTAAACTTATGCTGGTATTTACTCAGCGACTCAGGATGATTTTTCAAAAGGATATACATTTTGAAAAGGAGGTCGTCAAAATCCATTGCACCATTCTTAAAACAACGTTTGCTGTAGGCATCATAAATCTGGCCGATCATCGGGCGGTTGGAACGGGCATCTTCCTGTTGCAATCCGTAGTCGGTCGCATATTCTGCCGGGCCAATCAGCGCATTCTTAGCAGCGGAAATACGATTGTACACTACGTTCGGTTTGTACTGTTTGTCGTCAAGGTTTAACTCATTGATGACGGTTTTCACAACGCTTTTAGCATCGTCGGTATCGTAGATCGTAAAATTATTGGGGTAGCCGATCTTGTTCGCTTCGCCACGCAGGATCCTTGCGAAGACACTGTGAAAAGTGCCTACATATAAATTTCGCGCTTCAGAATTTCCGAGGATACGTTCAATTCTTTCCTTCATTTCTGCCGCCGCTTTATTCGTAAAAGTTAATGCGAGTATATTAAAAGAATCTACATTATGAGCCGACATTAAATGGGTGATCCGGGTTGTCAGCACTTTGGTTTTACCACTGCCTGCACCTGCAATAATCATGATCGGACCATCTTTATGCAATACTGCCTCACGCTGCGGATCATTCAGCTCGTCTAAATATTTTGCCATACTGCAAAGGTAAACTCTATTGCGTTCATTAAGATAGCTGCGTGATTTCTACCTGCGTATTGTGGGGAAATAAATCGTGTCAAGCTGATGGCAATTGTTAAGCAAATTGTGGGGAATATCCGGGAGTATTAAACAGGCAATGCTGTTTTTTTTCCTAAATTGTATGCCTAATCAAGTATAAAACCATGAAAAACCGTTTGTTTTTTGTTCTCGGGATTGCTACGCTGGCAACGATCGCCTCTTGCGATAAGAGCAGTGAAGGTTTTGTTAGCCAGGGCGGGCTGCTGCCGACCAATTACATCCTGGTGAAAGACAGTTCTTTTTCGCCGGCAACACTGACGGTTGTAAGCGGATCTTCCATAACGTTTGTAAACAGTACGAGCGCCATTCAAACAATTATCACGGATGACACAACAACGATCCGGGCTACGGCCATCCAGCCCAATAAATCTTATTTTTTCAAAAAAGATACTTCTGGTATATTCAGGTATCACCTGGTAAATAAGCCTACGGCACGGGGAACGATCACGATCACGCCATAGGTTATGCAGCATGTAGAATTCCTGGATACCGATCACTTTCATAATAACTATCACCGGGTTCCGCCTGCGCCGCAACTGGCACATTTTATTGATTTTTTTTGGGAGACAAAATTTAACCATCTCTGGAAGCAGTACCCTGAAGGATTTTCAGATGTCTTGTTTCCAAATATTGGCTACACTTACCTGGTAAATTTAGGGACGCCATTTGTGATGCAGGTAGACGACGAGCAATTTATTATGAAAACAGATGGATTTCTTCCCAGGCATGCCTCCATCGAATGTCATCATCAGCCCGGTAATATTTTATTCGGGATAAAATTCCGGATCTCCCCCATCATCTTCGAAAAGAAAGTAAATTTTTCAGAATATAGGCGATCCATTTTTCCTTTAAGTTACCTGATCGATAAAGACGTGGTAATGCAAGTGAAAGACGCCCCGGATTTTAAGAAAAGGGTAGCAATGCTCAATCAGTATTTTGGCGGAATCGTAGCTAAATTTGACGGTTCCCTTCGGCCAATCACGATCGTATCGGAAATAATCAACGCCTGCAACAAGGAAAATAACTTCACAATTTCAATTGAAGAGATGGCAGTAAAATATGCCCTTTCTACCAGGACTTTACAACGCTATTTTGAAAATGCAACCAGCCTTAGCAGCAAGAAAACGCTGCAGATATTGCGTATCAGGAAAGCTGTGGAGCAACTGGCCCTGTCTGCTGCCGAATTTGATTATAAAGATTATGGCTATTATGATTATAGTCATTTTCATAAGCACCTGCGTAAGTTTCTGCATAAAAACGCCCTGAAGAAGTTGCTATCGAATAGCTATAACCACTGATTTTAATTTGACGGTTGCGCAGATATCTGCAAATTTGCATTCTATTCTCCCTCTATGGCAAACAATCGCAAAGCAGCAATCAGTTTTATTTTTATAACACTGATGATAGATGTGACAGGGCTCGGACTTATCATCCCGGTTTTGCCAAAATTAATTGAAGAACTTATTCACGGGAATATCAGTGATGCCGCAAAATATGGCGGTTGGCTAACGACCACTTATGCGATCATGCAGTTTCTTTTTTCACCCATCCTTGGGGGTTTAAGTGATCAATATGGACGGAGGCCGGTACTGTTGTTCTCGTTATTTGGATTTGCATTAGATTACCTGTTTCTCTCATTTGCGCCTTCCATTGGCTGGTTATTTGTCGGGCGTGCGATTGCCGGTGTAACAGGTGCAAGTTTTACTACTGCAACAGCGTATATCGCCGATATTAGCAATGATGAAAACCGTGCGCAGAATTTTGGAATGGTGGGGGCCGCATTTGGCGTTGGATTTATTATCGGCCCCGTGTTGGGTGGCTTGCTCGGTTCGTTTGGGCCGCGCATCCCTTTTATGGTTGCTGCCGGGCTAAGTTTTATCAACTGGATGTACGGCTACTTCGTTTTGCCGGAATCCCTGCCAAAAGAAAACAGGCGCCCATTCAACTGGAAACGCGCAAATCCCGTGGGTTCATTGCTGCAGCTGAAAAAGTATCCTGGATTGGGTGGTTTGATTAGTGCCTTTTTCCTGATTTATATCGCCTCACATGCTGTACAAAGCAACTGGAGTTTTTTCGCGATCGAAAAATTTGCCTGGTCGGAAAAGATGATCGGCATTTCACTAGGAACCGTTGGGTTATTAGTTGGCGCCGTACAGGGCGGATTAATCCGTATTGTAAATCCATGGCTGGGCAATGAGAAAAGCGTTTACACCGGATTGTTACTTTATGCATTGGGCCTGCTTTTATTTGCTTTCGCATCGCAAAGCTGGATGATGTTCATCTTTTTAATTCCATATTGCCTTGGAGGAATCAGCGGTCCCGCATTACAATCTATCATCTCCGGCAATGTACCCGCTAATGAACAGGGTGAATTGCAGGGCGCATTGACCAGTTTGATAAGTCTCACCTCGATTGCAGGCCCGTGGCTGATGACAGGGCTTTTCGCCTACTATACAAAGCCCGGAGCACCCGTGCATTTTTCGGGAGCAGCTTTTTTGCTGGGAGCTGTTTTAATGCTGGCAAGTGCTATTATTTCTTACAGGGCGTTGCATAGTAATGCCGCCGCAAGGAAAGTAAAAGCATAAGCAGGTATGCCATTACGTTAGGTATACCAATCAATCCGAAAATATATAGCGTTAAAATAAATATATACGCAACTAACTGGAAGCACAATAAAATCTTCCTAAAAACGCTTAATAGATATCATTGCTTTCCGCACGGAAAATAAATGAAACCTCAAGAAAAAGACCTGCTTCGTTTGCCATTGCCCTGCGCAATACGGTAACTCAATTCCCATTCTTTTGGTTGAAATTTTCGTCATTAACTTCAATGCCGCTAAACGGCTATCACATATTTTTTTTGTTAGGCATCAAGGACAGAAGAGCCCCGATATTGGACGGGGCCTCTTCATTTTCAGGAAGTATGTAAGGTGGATTATTTAAGAGTAGTTTTAAAGCACCACAAATGCCGCAGCAAATTGCGCCAGCAGCCCAATGAAGAAGCCTGTGTAAATGTCTTTAGGAGCATGCGCGCTTACAATCAGTCGCGCAGTACAAACCAGCCCACTCAGCAATAACACCAGGCTTAATGGCCAGGTCATCAGCATTGAATTCCCGTTTGCAATCACGATAAACAATCCTGCAAGCCCGCCCACACCGATCGCATGCATACTTACTTTGAAATAAATGTTTGCGATCAAGGCTGCGCTTGAAGCCAGGAAAATGCCCAGGATAAATGAGGCGAGTATTTGAGGGTAAAGCTGCTGCTGTTTGAAAACTGTATAAGCCCAAAAAAAGAAGATTCCACAAGCCATATAAGGAATGATGCGGTCTTTCTGTGTTCGTAAAAAAATCGAGTCGATAAATCCAACAGCTTTTAATAAAACAATGCTCAGCAGCGGGAAAAATACCAGGTTAAGCCCCGTGATAAGAAGTGTTTGGTTTTTTTGTGCAACAGAAAACCCTGAGAAATAAGAGGGATGTACGAATAGTAAGAACCAGATCGCATACATTGGAATAAAGATCGGGTGGAAAACCCAGGAAATAACGGTAGCTATTCCTTTCAAAAAAGGTGCAGGTTGATATTGCTTTTCGTCCAAAACGCCGGTCATAAATATTACAGAATTTTTCTCAGCCGCGCCACAGGGATATTCAGTTGTTCCCTGTATTTAGCCACCGTTCTGCGTGCAATATTATAACCTTTTTCCTGAAGCATCTCGGTCAACTTTTCATCACTATATGGATGTTTTTTGCTTTCCTCTTCGATCAGGTCGGTCAGGATTTTTTTCACCTCGCGCGTGCTTACTTCTTCGCCGCTGTCCGTTTGAAGGCTTTCGCTAAAGAAGAATTTCAGGCGATAGGTTCCAAATTCTGTCTGAACAAATTTGCTGTTGGCAACGCGGCTCACGGTGGAAATATCCAGGTTAGTACGTTCTGCAATATCTTTCAGGATCATCGGGCGCAAGTCAGTTTCGTCACCCGTTAAAAAGAAATCGTGCTGGTAGTTCATGATGGCTTCCATCGTATTCAGCAAAGTATTTTGCCGTTGTTTGATCGCATCAATAAACCATTTTGCCGAATCAATTTTTTGTTTGATGAATAAGACAGCTTCCTTCTGTCGCTTATCTTTTTTCGTTCCTTTGTCGTAATCTTTCAGCATATCCCGGTAACCTTCGCTGATACGCAGATCAGGTGCATTCTTGCTGTTAAGCGTTAGTTCCAGTTTGCCATTATTATTTACAATAAAAAAGTCAGGAATAATATAATTGCTGCCTTTGCCACTTTCGCCAACGTTGCCGCCCGGCTTTGGGTTCAGCTTCACAATTTGCGCAATGATCTCGCGCAACTGATCATCAGAAAGGTTGAGGGCCCGCTGGATTTTTTCGTAGTGCTTCTTGGTGAATTCGTCGAAATACTTTTCCAGCACTTTTATGGCAAGGTCTACAGAAGGACCATTATCTACTTTTCTTTCCAGTTGCAATAACAGGCATTCCTGCAGGTTACGCGCTCCTACGCCAGGTGGATCAAATTGTTGGATCTGCAGTAATAACTCGCTGATCTCTTCTTCGTCTGTATCCACGTTCTGGCGAAATGCCAGATCATCAATTATTGAATTGATCTCGCGACGCAGGTAACCATCATCATCGAGGCTGCCAACGATTTGCTCGGCAACCTTTTGTTGATGTTCGGTCAATTTCAACATGCCCAGCTGTTGTTGCATCATCTCCATAAAACTGGTCTCCACCTTATGAGGTACAACGCGGTTATCGTCAGCTTCAGGATAATTATCATCCCTTAACTTATAATCGCCGATATCGTCATCACCTTCATGCACATAGTCACTGATATCAATATTGTCATATTCGTCTGCACTACCTTCAGTCTCAAATTCTTCCTCTGTGCTTTCGGCAAATTCATCTTTCTCAAATTCATCTTCGTGCCCTTCTTCACCCTGCTCGAGTGCAGGGTTCTCTTCCATTTCTTCTTTGATCCGCTCATCGAGGATGGCCGTAGGTACCTGGAGCAATTTCATCAGCTGGATTTGCTGGGGAGAAAGCTTCTGAAGTAATTTTTGCTGTAAACTCTGATGTAATGCCATGACTGAATATTGAATGAGTTATTAGGGACTGGCTGTTCTCAACTTATAGAAAACCTATAATCGAAATTGATCGTAAATTGAGGCTCACCCAGCTTTAAAAATGAAAGATAAAACGAAAATTTTAATTTTTTGCATGATTTTTGCAGTATATATCGCGCCTGCACAAATATCTCCATTCAAACCCGCTACCAATAAGGGTTTAGCAAAAAATATCTTTTCTATTAATTACAAACCCATAGTCACAAATCGCCCCGATTTGAGGATTTCAGCAAATTATTATATAAATAATTTAAGTTTTTTTTGCCGCAACGAAATAAAGTTTGAAGCAGCTACGCGCGTGCCCTTCCGGTTTCGATTGGGAAGTGTTCAATTGTGCGATTGGCAGGAAGGGAAATCGAACTCCCTGCGGAACTGGTGAAGAATAATTACCGGATTTTTGGGAGAGGTGCCGGTTCCCGGAAATAGTTCAGGCGCAGCGTATCGCTCCAGCCGTTGGGATTTTTTTCAAAAGTTTTACTGCTGAAGAAAGCCATTCCAGTTAACCCTGGCGTGTTCCTGATCTTTTGAATTTGTCGCGGCAACTGGGTTTTATCTTTCCAGGCTTCATTGCTTCCACCACGGTAGATGCCGAGGCCGATATAGCAATTTTTACCGTAGGTATGTTTGCTCCACCAATCTGCAAGTATTTCAAACGGTGCTGCTTTGTGTTCAAATTCCCAATACAACTGCGGTGTTACATAATCTATCCAGTCGTTTTTTAACCATAACAGGATATCCGCATAAAGATCATCGTAGTTTGTCTGACCAGCTTTCGTATTACTTCCATCAGGATCTTTATCCAAATTGCGCCAAACGCCAAACGGGCTGATTCCAAACTGGCATTTCGGGTTAACTGTTCTGATGGTTCGGCTAAGCATCACGATAACGGAATCTACATTGCTGCGTCTCCATTGCTCTTTATCCAGGCCATTGCTATATTTGCGAAAGCCCGCTTCGTCGGGAAATTCTTTGCCGGCAATCCGGTAAGGATAGAAATAGTCATCAAAATGGATCGCATCTACAGCATAGCGGTTCACCACATCTCTAACCACAGCAGTAACATATTTCTGTACTTCCTTATTACCTGGATCAAAATATTTTTTATCGCCGTAGGTTAAAAACCAATCGGGGTGAATTTTGGTGATATGATTGGGTGCGATAGAAGAGCCGTTAATGTTGAAAACGGCACGGTAAGGATTCATCCATGCGTGAAATTCCATTCCGCGTTTATGCGTTTCAGAGAGCATGAACTCAAGGGGATCATAATAAGGCAACGGCGGTTGTCCCTGTTTGCCCGTTAACCACTGGCTCCAGGGTTCAAAAGGAGAAGGATATAATGCATCGGTTGCAGGGCGAACCTGCACGATCACGGCGTTCATCCCGTTACGTTTATGCATATCCAACAGTTTGATAAAAGCAGCCTTCTGTATTTCCGTATTGGTTGTTGGAGCATCAGGCCAGTCTATATTGCTGACGGTTGCTACCCAAACTCCGCGAAATTCCGGCTTTACAGGTGCTTGCGCCGAAGAGCACAAAAATATGCCGCTGCAAATTGCGGTTGCCAGGAATTTCTCTATCATAAAAATTAGTTAGCGCTGCGGATCTTATCGAGCAGTTTATTTAATGTTTTTGCATCGGCCTCAGAAATATTTCCAAAGATCTCGTCCATTTCATCGTTGTACTTATCAATCTTTTCCAGGAGTTTTTTTCCTTTGTCAGTAATGCTCACGTCTACAAGCCGCTTATCGTTTGCGCAAATATTCTTCTTCACCAGTCCTTTTGTGAGGAGGCGGTCAACAATGCGGCTGGTGTCGCTCATTTTGTCCAGCATTCGCTGCCGTATTTGCAAAGTGGAAATGGGTTTACCCGCACCTCGTAAAATGCGCAGAATATTAAACTGCTGCGGCGTAATATCTTCCCGTTCAAAAATACCTTTCATCTTTTCATTCATCCAGTTATACGTATAAATAAAATTGATGACGGCCTTTTGGTACTCGTTCCGGAAGCTGGTTTGGTTAATATCGTTTTCAATGCCCATACAAATATTTTTATACCGTTGGGTTAAAATAACGGTAAAGGCATCTCCAGCGCCTTTTTAATACAATCGAAATAGTTTTACAATAATAAAAAAAGTCTGCCAACAACTTTCATTGCGGCAGACTAATTATACAATTTGCTTCAAATTAGTTGTTGTAATAAAATTTTTCTTCAACGATCTGGCCATTCTTCCAGCGTTGTACAGAAACCTGTGTGTAATTCCTTACACCATATTCTTTATGGGTGTAATCAAACCACCACTCAACTACTGCAATGCCATCACTTATAATCGTATTAACCACTTTTGCGCCACGAAATTCTTCAATCCCGTTTACGAAAGCCTCTTCATAACCACGGTTCACTTCTTTGCCTTCACGTGCGGGGTAATCATTATCCTGCATCACTACATCTTCAGCATAAAATTTTTCAAAAGCATCCAGGATCTTTCCTTCCAATATCATCTGGTTGAGCTCATCAACTAAGGTTCTTAAATCTTTCATATCTGTAAGTTTTATGATTAAAGAGCAAAGTTAATGTTTAAACATTGAATAAACAAATTATTATTTCTGCGGTTCCACAGTTGGTTCCTTCATTTCTGCATGTTGTGCCGGCGTTCCAAATTCATTGATATATATTTTAACCAGTATAATAAAATAGCTGACAAGTAACGGCCCGAAAACAAGACCGATAAAGCCAAAGAGTGATAAGCCCACAATCACACCCAGCACCGTGATCATCGGATGCACATTCCCCATACGTTTCATCAGGCTTAACCTGGCGATATAATCTACGTTGCCGGTTACGATAACACTGTAGATCGTTAACCCGATGGCCTGCCAGTTAGCACCCTGCATAAAAAGATAGCCCACAATGGGAACCCAAACGATCATCGTTCCTACCAAGGGGAAAAAAGCAAAAACGCCCGTAACAAAACCCCATAACGCCCAGTCTTCCATGCCAAAGATCCAATAGCCCAGACAGGCAAAGGCGCCCTGGATGATACAAATAATCGGTATACCCAGTGCATTTGCTTTCACCATCATTTTTGTTTCAGTGGCGAGCGTGCTGATGTTCTCAGGCTTTAAAGGAATGATGCGATTGAGGTAACGTTCTATCTCTTTTCCGTTGGTAAGCAGATAGTAAAAAAGAAAGAACATCATGATCAGGTTCGTTAATACCGTGGCCGTGCTGTTAAGTAGCCGTGGCACCATGGTAGCTACTTTCCCCGAGATCGCTTTTGCACTGTCGGCAGACAACAATTTAAATCCCGTCTTTTCTGCCAGTTTATTGGATATACCTTCAATGGCGGACATGATTTTATCCTGGTTTTGTGCGATTGAATTTATTTTTGGGGAGATCAGCGTTACACTTATATAAACCGGAACTGCGATGATGACCAGGTAGCCCAAAATGAACAATAAGGCCGTCCAGCCCTTTTTCCATTTCTTCTTATAAACCATCCGGAAATAAAATGCGCGCGATAAAATATACAAGGTAATGCCACCAAGTAAACCAGGTATAAAGATGGCGAGCTGGCTGATGAGCAATACAGCCATTAAAATGATCAGGAGAAGAACAAGCACCTGGCGAAGGCGCTCATTAAAAACATTTTGATTCATAGCCCGGTTTTAGGCGGTGAATTTAATCTTTCCAAACAGATACGCCTTCACTGCAATTGGCACAGATATCAATGTTCTTGCGGCTTTGCATGAGTTCCGCGCGAAACTGCCTGTAGTTGCTGTTCTGCCAGATATTTTTGAAAGATTCATTCTTCAAATTACCGAGACGGTGCATCGCATCTTTATCAAAACAACAAGGCACCACCAAACCATCCCAGGTGATCACATTGGCATGCCAGAGTTTCCAGCAACGGTTAGCTAGTTTATTTTTAGCCACATATTCACCTGCTGCGTTTTTTTTGTAGCGGCTGAATTTCGCATTCGTCGGGATCAGTTGATTGGGGTCGTTTTCATAATCGTATACCTGCGCGGTTTTGAAACGAACTTCGTCCACACCCACTTCTTTCGCCAGTCGTTTAATATCTTCAATCTGGTGTTCGTTGGGTTTAACCACTAAAAACTGGAAGAAGACAAAAGGGGTTTTGCTGTTCAGTTCTTTTTTCCACTTCACGATATTTTTTGCACCGGCAATCACCTTTTCCAGGTTGCCGCCAACACGATAAGACTGATATACATCCTGCGTTGTTCCATCGATCGAAATGATCAGCCGGTCAAGCCCGCTTTCCACAGTTTTACGTGCGGCATCATCGGTAAGATAATGAGCATTGGTAGAAGTGGCGGTATATATCCCTTTATCCGAAGCATATTTTACCATCTCCAAAAAATTGGTATTGAGATAAGGTTCGCCCTGGAAATAAAAGATCAGGTAAAGCAGTTCCTTATGAATATCGTCGATTGTTTCCCGGAAGAAATCTTTTTGTAACATTCCCGTCGGGCGGGTAAATGCACGAAGGCCGCTGGGGCATTCCGGGCAACGAAGGTTGCAACTGGTAGTAGGTTCAAATGAAACAGAAACAGGAAAGCCCCATTGCACGGGTTTATCGAGCATACGGCTCAGGTAAAAACTACTTAATACCTTGATGCCATTCCATAAACGGGCTGGGGTGAGCTTGCTTGCTAAATTTATACTGTCGTTCCAATTAATGCCTGGCATGGCGCAAAATTACTGCTATTTTGCCTGCAATGCTGTTAATCCTCTTCAAAAGAGGCAACGGGAAGGTTTTGTATTACCGGTTTAAAGCAAAGGCTGTTGCGGGAGAAGTTTTCGTAATTTTTAAAGATCACGTTAAGCGCAATAAAATTCATGACGTATGCGCGGGTTTCTGCGGGCAAACGATTTTTGATATCCCAAAATGTTGGATTACTTAATCCGGAGCGTTCCATGGCATTCCAAACATTGCCCACACCACAATTGTAACTGGCTGCGATCAATAGCCAGTCGCCATTCAGGTTACGGCTGCGGTCTTTCAGGTAGCGGGCAGCCGCAATGGTCGATTTCAGGAAATTCGTCCGGTCATCAACGGGCTTTTTAGTGACCGTAATTTTTTTACCGGATTTTGTTTTACGGATAGTGGTTACGGGGAGATTTTCTGCGATACGGAGGTTGTATTCTTTCGCCACATCATCCATAAACTGCCAGTAGCCTTTGGCGCCGGCACCGGATAAAGCATTTGCATTAAAGCCACTTTCCAATGCAATCAACACCGCAAATTCTGCAGGTACATTATATTTTTTTAAAATAGATATGGCCTTGGGAAAGAATTTTTTGCTTCTGCCAAACGTCCGGATCAGGTAGTCACGACGGCTCACCGCAAACTTTTCTACATAATCCTGGCTGAAGGTCTCATGCCCCTTAAATATAGCGGGATATACAACATTCGACTCCCTAACCACGATGGCATTGCGTTTTTTATCGGCAGAAGCTAATAATATTTTTTTCGTTTTTGAGGTATCGGTGTCGGGAAAGGCCGAACTTTTGTAACTGATAGCAATAGTAACAAGGAAACAGGTCAGGGCTCTTAGAACGGATGTTTTCAAATTGCGTATTATTATGGTGATGAAATATACGGGGGCATCCTGCCGTTTTACAGAATGCCAGATATAACGTGTGCCTGGAAAAGGTTATTGCCCATGGTCCCTGTCCTTAACATTGCTTTGGCAAATCCATATAATTAAATCATTATGCGAATTTTCTTTATACTGAGTTTATGCTGGAGCTTTCCCGCAATGGCGCAATTTGATCCCGTGGCCGAAACCAAAGCGATTGCGCTGATGGAACAGCAAGGGCACCACCGTCTGGGTTCTGTGGGTGAATCAACCCTGGCCTCAGATAATTTTGACGTAAAATATTATCGCTGCGAGTGGGAAGTAGATCCTGCTGTTCGTTTTATAAAAGGTAAAGTGACGGTCTATTTCTACGTGGCCGCGAACACTTCAAGTATTACTTTAGATTTGATGAGCCCGCTGGTAACAGATAGTGTGATCCAACGGCAAAACGGGCTGGGGTTTATCCAGGCAAATAACAGCCTGCAAATTAATTTTAACCCTGCTGTTCCTGCTAACCGCTTGGATTCGGTCAGCATTTATTATAAAGGCATTCCGCCCAATACCGGCTTCGGTTCATTTATACAGGATATGCATTTAGGAACGCCGGTGATGTGGACGCTGAGTGAACCATATGGCGCAAGAGATTGGTGGCCCTGCAAAAACGGGTTGGATGATAAGGCAGATTCGATTGATGTGATCGTTACGCATCCTGCGATCTACAAAGCTGCCAGCAATGGGTTATTACAATCTGAAACCATTAACGGAACAAAGATCAGTACTCACTGGAGGCATCGTTACCCGATCGCAACTTACCTGGTTTGTTTTGCGGTAACCAATTATGTGGTTTTTAATAATTCGGTGCAATTAGGCAACACGACTCTTCCTATGCAAACTTTTTGTTACCCGGAAAGCCAGGCGGCATTCCAGGCAAATACCCCTAAGGTTTTAAATGCGATGGCTCTCTTCAATCAATATTTTGGCGAGTACCCGTTTATCCGTGAGAAATATGGTCATGTGCAATTTGGCTGGGGCGGAGGCATGGAACATCAAACTTCCACTTTTTTAATCAATACCAACGAAAGCCTGATGGCGCACGAATTAGGGCATCAATGGTTTGGAGATAAGATCACCACGGCAAGCTGGCAGGATGCCTGGCTGAATGAAGGCTTCGCAACTTTTCTTGCCGCGTTTCATGTTGAAAATTTTTACCCGGCTTCCACTATTGCAAACCGGATAGCCGTGATCAACAACATTGTCACACAACTCGGCGGTTCAGTAAGGGTGGATGATACAACGAATGTCTCCCGAATATTTGATGGCAGGCTTACTTACAACAAAGGCGCTTACCTGTTGTATATGTTGCGGTTTATGCTGGGCGATCAGTCGTTTTTTAAAGGCATGAAACAATACCAGCAAGACAGCAGGCTCAGTTACGGTTTCGCGCGAACAGCAGATTTTAAACGCAATATGGAACAGGCGAGCGGGAAAGACCTGACTGTTTTTTTTAATCAGTGGTATACCGGTGAAGGGTATCCGACTTACCACGTGGACTGGAGCCAGCTTGGCAACAGGAATGTACGGATACGAATGAACCAGGTTACTTCCCATCCTTCCGTGAGTTTCTTTGAGATGCCTGTAGCACTAAAGTTTAAAAACGCAACCCAGGAGAAAACAGTCATTGTAGACAATCATGTAAACCACGAAATGTTTGTGCGCGACATCGGCTTTCTCGCGGATACGGTTTTAGTGGATCCGGATTACTGGCTCATTAGTAAAAATAATTCTACAGCAAAAACGATTTTTGCCAATAACGGGCAGGGAGCGTTGGAATTGTATCCAAACCCGGTGACCGGACCGCTCACGATTTACCTCCATGATTTTAATTCAACGAGTGCCAGCGTACAGATTTTTAATGCAGGCGGACAGCTGTTATACCGTAAAGAAGTTACCCTGCTAAATGGTGGAGAGATCTTCCAGGTTTCTTTTGCAAGCTGGCCGGCAGGAAGTTACCAGGTGCAGGTTAAAAGCGGAAACAATACATTTGTGCGGCAGATCATCAAGTAGCGCCTGCGGTTATTCATGGCTAAAAAAAAGAAATTTAGTTGGGGCAAACGTGTTGCCCGTTTATTGGTCATCCTCGCAATTTTAGCCGCCATTGCATTTTTTGTGAGTAGGGTATTATTTGCGCCCTCCTTCATTCATTACCGAGCTTTTGGTATCTCCATCCCGGCAAATTATGAGTTGCATGGCATTGATGTGAGCCGGCACCAACAAACGATTTCCTGGGAGGATGTACAACGGATGCAGGTAGAAGATATCCGGCTGAAATTTGCGTTTATCAAAGCAACGGAAGGTATCGGCTCTGTGGATGAGCAGTTCCGGCGAAACTGGCTGTACGCCCAGCGCGCAGGCATGGTTCGCGGAGCTTATCATTTTTTTATCGCGACAAAAAGCGGGAAGGCACAGGCAAAGAATTTCATTTCAACAGTCCAATTAAAGCCGGGCGATCTGCCGCCTGTGTTGGATGTGGAGCAGACTTACGGAGCTTCTGCAAAAGTAGTACAGAAAGAAATGCAGGAATGGCTGACGCTCGTGGAAAATAAATGGAACGTAATGCCGATCATTTACACGAACGTGGATTTTTATAACAGAATCCTCGCCGGCAAATTTGATCAGTACCCGTTATGGGTGGCGCATTACCTCGTGAAGGACAAACCCAGGATAAAACGCGACTGGTCGTTTTGGCAACACAATGAAACCGGCCATGTCAATGGCATTTCCAGTTTCGTAGATTTCAATGTGTTTAATGGAGATAGCCTTGCATTTGAAGAAATGCGGATCAGGCAATAAGAATAACGAAGCTTAAATTTTTCTTTATGGGAATGGAAGATGAAACAAGGGATTTTTTTGTACGGATCATCAATAGTATTGCGATGTCACTTATCTGGATGATCAGCCAGGTGTTGGTCGGAATTTACTGGGGCTACGGATTTTTCAGCGGCAGCCCGACATGGCAGAACCTGCTGTACTACGTTTTTTTTGTTATCACGCTGTTGTTGCTCATCCGGTACCTGCGTAAAAAATGGACGGTAAATACTTAACTGCTGTGATCAGAAACAATCACCCATTTGTTTTTTACTTTTCTCAATAGCAGCGTAAAATGCCCGCCCACATCACCTATGCTCCTGGTTAAATGCCATTTTCCTACAACGGAAAAATAAAGAGCAGATAATCGCTTCACCTGGATAATATTAAAATCAAGCTTACCCATCGCCGCGGTATCAGGATAACTTTTTTTGTAATTGTTCAGCGTGTTTTGCCAACCGTATGTTACGCCGCTTTTTCCAATGAACATCAGTGAATCTGAATGCCAGTAAGTATCCATGAACCGGTTAATATCACCTTTGTTCCATGCCTGCAATTGTTCAGTCATCGCATCGCGGATGAGTTGTTCGTCTTTGGATTGAGCCTTGGCAGAGCAAAAAATGCAAATGGCGAAAGCAAGGCTGATGATATTTTTCATGTCTGACAGTTTTATCCAAGATAATAATTATACCAGAATTATCAGTGTTTATGGTGGGCAGAAACGCAGCGGCTGCGATGACAAAGCCGGTAGTTGAGGTAATGCGCGCCAATAATCAATAGCACTGCAGGGATCAATAAATAAGTTTCCGCTTCATGAAAAAATTGCTTGGAGACCAGGAACAAAAATCCGGTGGTAAAAATCAAGACGGGCATTAAAGACCGATGATGTTTTGCGTAGCCATGAAATAAGGAATAACTACCCACCACAAATGCCAACAGGATCATGGCCCATTCGAAATACAAATTGTGGATGATATCATTTCCAAACACCGGAAGGCTTGTTAACAGCAATGGCAAAACAGCACAATGGATTGCGCAAACCAAAGAAGTCGCGATCCCCAATCCATCCCAATTAATTTTTAAACCCATAAAAAGCAAAGATATCATTTTTGCAATGATGTTGCAAGTTTTAACAATTACTGGACGAGGTATATTTTCACTCATGGCAATTACAGCGTAAATTTGCCCTTAAACCTGGAAGATGAAAAAGTATAAGCTGTGGATTTATATCGGGTTCTTCGCCGTGCTGCTTGCGGTGTTTTATGCCTTCGTTTTTAAAGACTACGACTTCTCTGCGTCAAAACTGAAAGTGATCAACCCCGCAGTGCCCGAATTTAGTTTTACAGATCAGAATGGTCATGTTTTCAATAATAAGAACACCGACAATAAGGTGTACGTAGCAGAATATTTTTTTACCACCTGTAAAGGGATCTGTCCGAAAATGAATGCCAATATGCACCGTATTTTCGATGCGTATAAAGACGAGCCTGAGTTCCTGATTGCCTCTCATACTTGTATGCCTGAAGTGGACAGCGTATCTGTTTTAAAGGCTTACGAACAAAAAATACTAAACAGCACGGTTAAACAGGCACATGACGGATCTTACAGTTTGTCGGTAACCGATACCAAAAACGAAGTTCCTTCTGCACGTAACTGGTTTTTTTTAACGGGAGATAAGTCAACACTTTACACAATGGCGCGGCAGGGTTATATGATTGACAACGGCAAGCCGGATAGTGCACAGCAGATCCAGAACCAGTTTATCCATACACAATTCTTTGCACTTGTTGATCGTTATCGCAGGGTGCGTGGCATCTACGACGGATTAAAAGAAGACGAAATTCAAAAATTACTCGGCGATATTAAGGGCTTGCTGAAAGAGAAAGTTAAACCGAAACAATTCATGACCGGCTTCAGTAACAGCCCCGGTTAGGTTCAATAAACATTATTAATGGAAACACAGGCAGACATATTAAAACGCACCGGGCTCAGTATAACAGAAGGAAGAAAACAAATCCTGGACCTCTTTCTTGAAAACGAAGGCGCTTTGGCGCACGCTGATATTGAAAAACAAACGGATGCTGCTTTTGACCGCGTGACGGTTTACCGTACACTGCAAACTTTCGTTGATAAAGGTATCATTCATCAAATTCCGACGACCGATAATTCGGTGTTGTATGCTTTATGTAAACACAACTGCGCGCAGGGACACCATCATGATAACCACGTACATTTTATCTGCGATAACTGCGATAAAACGATTTGCCTGGATGATGTAACCGTTCCTGCAGTTAAGCTTCCTGCCGGTTTTAAGCCAAACAAATTTGCCATGATCGTTAGCGGCGCCTGCAGGGAATGCCAGGCCGGGTAACTCAATCCTTGTTTATTTCATCTCCATCACGCCAAAACGTGTCCGCTTTTTAAATAATTTCAAAAGGTCGGACACTATGAGGAATTTATTTTCAGAGATTCTGGTTGTGGAACGCGGAACCGTGATATAATCTTCATCGCGATGGCTGTAGATCGGCTGCCTGCTAAGATTGCCTTTGGCATCAATAGTTGCAGCAGCAAATACGGATTGTTTGAAATTCATTACATCATCCGGTGCCTTTTCCAGGTCACGATCTAAATTATCTTCATCATCATTATACAGCAACACAAGCTTGTCGTTGTAGATAAACGGATGATAACCACAGAAAATATTTGCGTTCATCAGCTTCTGGTCTTTAGGAACCCGCGTGAAAACCGCCTTGCCTTCTTTATCAATATTCGTATTCACGATATCCCCGTAATAATAACGATAAGTGGTTGAGCTGGAATGCGTTGTTGGATTGTATGTTGTAATCACATCCAGCCGGTAGTATTCACTGATCAGGTCGACACTCCCGTTTTGCCGCGCCATGATATGCCGAATGCGGAAGTTTGAATAGAGGCCGGGATCTTTTTCGCTATCCGTACCGAAATCATCTTTGTCAACGAGCCGCAAAAGATCAGTCGGAAATTCTACCATTTTCAGGTTCTTTGCTTCCAGCTGCGTAGGGTCAATACTGGCATAAAATGCACCATTAATGTTTCCGTTGTATTTTCTTTTGTACAGGCCGGCAACAGTGATCGTATTGTTTTTATTATACACGAGTTTCGTGCCCTGGATGAACTGGTTATTCAGATCAAAATTGATTTCCTTTTCTTTATCTGATTCAGGAGAAAATGCGAGCAACTTATAAATGTACGAGGGCACTTTAGAACCATTTTCGCGCACCATTTGCCGCGTCACTTCTTTATCGTAGTGTTTGATCGCGACAAAAACTTTTCCGTCGTTGGTCACATCCTGGTCGTAGATCGACACATAACGGTCGCCAATTGGCAATTCAATGTCTTTCTTCCAGATCGCTTTCAGATCAGTATCAAACACCGCTACGTAAAAACGCTTATTATCCTTTTTTCGTTCGGGACCTTCAACAAACAACATCACTTTAGAGGAATCGCTGGACAATTTATATTCAGGCGTGGCCTGGTCGCCGCGACTGTCGGATTCATAACTGCCCATGTTGATCTTATCCGAAGGACGCAAGGTTGTTTCATCGATTTTAATTGCATAAACAGTGGTTTTCTTCTCTCCTTTATCGTACGCTGAATAGATAAAGAAGATATTCTTTCCGTATTTTTCAAAACCTTTGATGTTGGAATTCCCATCCTCGATCTGCAATTCTTTCTCTACGATCGTCTCCATGTTCTTGTCGATCAACATCAGGATAGGCCTGTATTCCACAGAATAATTGAACAAGCCGGCCCTGCCTTTCGATTCAAGTTTCAACACAATAAATTTACCATCTGCCAAAGGCACCGCATCATCAAAATCGAATTTCATTTTTGTATTGTCTCCCCAGGCAACCTTGAAGGTTTGGGCCGGTGAGGTGAATGCAGCAAAGAATACAAGGATGGAAACAAACAGGGATCTTAAAAGCATGTTAGCGGGTTTCGGGTTAAAAATTTTTCATTCGCAATATATAAAAATCATTCATGTGGCGGCATAAAAAAACCGGCACAAGGCCGGCTAAATATTATGCAGCTTTTTCCTGCTGTTTCATTTCCTTTTCTACAAAATCCATCAGCACCTTAATTTTATCTGGAGAAAAGTCGAATTCAAGTCCGGCAGCCTGGTAAAGTTGTGGCAGTGTTTTCGTGCCGCCGAGCGCAAGTGCGTTGCAATAATTATCCAATGCCTGCTGGTGGTTTTGTTTGTATTGCATCCACATACCGATTGCACCCAATTGCGCAATTCCATATTCAATATAATAGAACGGCACTTCATACAAATGCAACTGGCGCTGCCATGCATTGCTGCGATAAGCATCCAGTCCGCTGTAGTCCACCACTTCATCCTGGAATTCTTTAAGGGTACTTACCCAGGCCGCGGTGCGTTCTTCGTGTGTATGCGTAGGATGTTCGTACAGCCAATGCTGAAATTTATCAATGATGGCGATCCATGGAAAGATTGTGATCACCCTTTCCAGCTGATGTTCTTTTGCGCGGTCCAGGTCTTCTTTATTATCAAAGAAGCTTTCCCAATGATCCATACTGAAGAGTTCCATCGCCATGCTCGCCACTTCAGCGATTTCCATCGGGTACTCTTTAAAACCGCTCAACTTTAACGGGTGCGCTAAAAAAGAATGCACCGCATGCCCGCCTTCATGCACCATTGTGGTTACATCATGCATCTGGCCGGCCGCGTTCATGAAGATGAAAGGCGCGCCGCTTTCTGCGAGGGGACAGTTATAACCTCCGGGTGCCTTGCCTTTGCGACTCTCCAGGTCGAGGTGATTGAGTTCGCGCATTTTTTGCAGGCATTCGCCAAAAAAAGGACGGAGCTGGTTAAAGCAATCAATCGACTTTTGTAATAACTCCTCACTGGTTTTAAACGGACGTAAGGGCGTTTGTCCCGCCGGTTCTGCATCCATATCCCATGGCCTTAACTGGTCGAGGCCGAGCTTTTGTTTTTTCTTTTTATAGATCGCATTCACGAGTGGCAACACATGCTGTTTTACTGCCGCGTGAAATTGGAAACAATCTTCTTTTGTATAATCAAAGCGGCCCAGTTCTTTAAAGCGGTAATCGCGGTAGTTTTCAAAGCCGGCGTTCTTTGCTTCGGTATTTCGGAGGCTGACCAGTTTATCAAACAATTCATCCAGCTTCTCTTTGTCCTGTAAACGTCGGTCCTGGATTTTCCGGTAAACTTCTTCCCGCAGGTTGCGATCCGGATTTTCCAGGAACTTTGCGGCTTGCTGTAAGGTGTATTCTTCGCCGTTAACCGTTACCATCATGGCACCGGTGATCTGCCCGAACTGTTGTTGCAAAACCGACATTTCTGCCTGCAGCGGAATATTTTCTTCGCGGAATAATTCAATGCTTTTTTTAATACTCCTGAGGTAAGTATGGTATGCCTCTTTATCCAGTTGAGATAAAAACGGGGAAGCCACCAGTTTTTTATTTAAGGCATCGGAATAAGGCTGGATCTTTGGCTGGATCTCCATACAGAAAAAATTAAACGCATTTTCCAGTTCCTTGTTTTCCGTATCACATGTCATGCGGATCTGCCGCCAGCAGGCATCTTCGCTGATAGCTGCTTCCAGCTCACTCTGATCCTGCATCCATTTTTCCAGGCTATCTTTATCAGGAATGGGGCGCTCCAGCAATTCTTTCAGTATCGGTTCAAGTGCCGTCCAGTTAGTAATGGTAAAGTCTGCCGGTAAATATTTACGCGCAGTTTTTTGAATATTGGCGGTATACATAATGGAATAAATTAAGATAAGAATTGTTTCCGAAAGGAAATGAAGCTTCGCAGGCCGCGAAAAAAATAGCGGGCAAGATCCGTGTCGCCGAATCGTTGCCCGCTGAAGTATATTAAGCCATTTTACGTGGCGAGTTGATCTTTTTTGCAGGAGCGTTCTTTACCGCTGATGTTTTTGCTGCAGGTTTGCTGCTGGCTGCTGTTTTCTTTTCAACCGGTGCATCTGATTGCGCATCTTCGTCGCTTCCTGAAGAAAGTTTAATATCGATGTTCGCTTTGTTCAGCACTTCAAACCATTTTACCATCTTCTTCATATCGCTGCCATAAACGCGGTCGAAATCCATATCCGGGTAAACCTTTTCAAAATAAGCTTTGATAGCTTTTGCATCTGCTTTCGCATCAGGTAAAGTCTCTTTGCTTTCTTTCATGGCAGCGAAAATATCCACTAGGTTCACATTGTCTTTTACGGTATATATTTCGATGCTTTCCAAATGAGAAAAACTATGAACCCTGTTGCTTACAAATTTTGTGCTTTTGTCTTCCAGGGAACGGACGATACCGCCGTCTGCCTTTGAAGAAACTAATTCATATAACCCACCCATGCCGGTCACAGAAACAATCTTATTGTAATTCATAAAAAAGAAAAATTTAGGGCTGCAATTTAGTTTTTAAAACCCATAAATCGCGGGCACGGGGATTGTTAAAACATATTAACAGAAAAAAAAATTATTTACCGCCTGTTTTGCTGCAGTAATGGCGTCTAACAGGCAATGAAAAAGAATTTTATGCTAAGATTAGTTCTACTGACGATTTTTATGAGTGTGACGGCGATCGCTGTTCAGGCGCAAACGCCTTCTGTAAAAGGTATGGCAAAAGACCGGATTGATAATAAGCCGGTGACCGGGGCGACGGTGCTTTTGTTACTACAACTGGATTCCAGTACGGTAAAAACCACTGTGACCGACAGCAGCGGGGCGTTTTTCTTCGGCAATGTGCCTAACGATAGCTTTATCGTGACCATCAATACATTGAATTACCAGCAGTATGTGTCGTTTTTTACGATTAATAATAATGAAAAGGATCTCGGCTCTTTAAACCTGGATCGCCAGGGTAAAGATCTTTCTACCGTTGTTGTGGTAGCCAAAGTGGCACCAGTTACGCAGAAAGGCGATACGGCCCAGTTTAGCGCCAGTCAATATAAGGTGAACCCTGATGCAACTACGGAAGACCTGATCAAGAAAATGCCGGGCATTACAGTAGCAAAAGACGGTACCGTTACTGCGCAGGGCGAAACGGTAAAAAAAGTTACGATCGATGGTAAAGATTTCTTCGGTGATGATGCTTCGGCGGCACTGAAAAACCTGCCGTCTGAAGTTGTAGATAAGATCCAGGTATTTGACAGGTTGAGCGACCAGGCGCAGCTCACAGGTTTCGATGACGGTAACTCGCAGAAGTCGATCAATATCGTTACAAAATCAGGGATCAAAAATGGCCAGTTCGGCCGGGCATATGTAGGTTACGGAACCGATGATCGTTATGCCGCCGGTGGAAACGTGAGTTTTTTCAATGGCAATCGCAGGATCTCGCTTGTGGGAAATTTCAATAATATCAACCAGCAAAACTTTGGTTCCCAGGATTTATTGGGGATTACCAGCTCCGGCAATAGCCGTGGTGGCGGCGGCGGAAGAGGCGGTGGCGGCTTCGGCGGTGGAAATAATTTTACCGTGGGCCAGGCAGCCGGTATCAGTAAAACGAATGCATTTGGTATCAACTATGGCGATCAGTGGGGAAAGAAACTGAATGTAACAGGAAGTTACTTTTTCAACAACAGCATCAACAACAATGATTACCGCGTAAACACGCAAACGCTGGATTCGATCAATGGCATAAACAACCTGGAAACTGGAACGAGCTATTCGAAGAATTTTAACCACAGGATCAATATGCGCCTGGAATATAAAATCGATTCTTCCAACTCTTTGTTCATCATCCCGAGTATCAACCTGCAAAAAAATAACTCCGTATCCAATTCAATTTCGCAGAGTTATAAAGGCATTGATGATTCTACCACCAACGCCATCGTAAACAACAACAACGATCGTAACGGTTACAATATCAGGAACAGTATTTTATTCCGCCATGCGTTCTCTAAAAAAGGCCGCTCGGTTTCTCTTGGGTTTAATACAACATTTACGCAAAACGACGGCGAGGCCATCAACCAGGGCAGTTATCGGTATTACAACAACGGTAGCCCGGTGAGAGATTCTGTGTTAGACCAGTTTGCTGATCGCAGCACTGATGGAAAAACTATTGGTGGTAGCATCGCATATACAGAGCCTGTTGGTAAAAAAGGGCAGATACAAATTGATTACAATCCATCTGTGCAAAAAAATAGTTCTGATAACAGAACATTTAATTATGATGGCGGGAAGTACACTTCATTTGACAGTACATTATCCAACAAATTTGATAACACCATCACAACAAATAATGCCGGTTTAAATTACCGTTTGATGAAAAGCCGTGATGAAATGTTTTCTATAGGAGTGAACTTTCAAAACTCTCGTTTGCAAAGCGACCGTACTTTCCCGTCAGTTACAAAAGTAGATCAGTCGTTCACCAATTTGTTACCGAACCTGATGTGGCGGAAAAAAATCTCAACCAATAGCAATGTGCGTTTATTTTATCGCAGCTCGGTCAACTTCCCGAACGTTAACCAGTTGCAGGATGTAATTGATATCAGCAATCCATTACGCGTAAGCAGCGGTAACCCGGCGCTTTCACAATCGTTTACCAATTTCCTGTCCGGGCGTTATACGTACACCAATTCAAAAACGAGCAGGAGCTTTTTCGCGAATGTTTTCGTGCAAACAGCGAAAGATTATATTTCTAATGCCGTGTACACTGCAACAAACGGGGATTCCACATTAGCACCAGGGTTAGTGATCCCGCGTTTTGGCCAATTGGTAAAACCTGTAAACCTTGATGGATACAGGAGTTTGAATACTTTCTTCACTTACAGCATGCCTGTGAAATCTATTAAAACTACCGTTAACCTGAGTGCTGGATTTAACTACTCCCGCCTGCCAGGTTTATTAAATTATATTTCAACCGTAACCAATAATTACGTGTACACAACCGGTGTTGTACTGGCAAGTAACATCAGTGAGTTTGTTGATTTCAATATTTCTTACAATGCGAATTTTAATGATGCACGTACAACCGGCAAGACGAGCCAGGTGAATAAATATGTGAATCAAACAGCTGGTTTGCAGCTGAATTTATTAAATAAGAAAGGTTGGTTTGTTCAGAACGATGTGAACAACCAAACATATAGTGGTTTAACAGGGGGATTGAATCAATCGTATTGGTTATGGAATGCAGCCCTTGGGAAAAAATTCCTGAAGAACAATGCGGGTGAGTTAAAATTATCAGTGTTCGATCTGCTGAAACAAAATCAGAGTATCACCAGAACTGTGAATTCAACAGAGATCATCGATTCACAAAATGACGTGTTACAACAATATTTTATGCTGACGTTTACATATAACCTGAAAAATTTTGGTACAGCCAAAGCAGGTGCAGCGAAACAAAACACGGAAAACAGGCCACCAATGGGCGGTCCGGGCGGAATGGGTTTTTAATTTATGGAGTGAAGTAAAATCATAACTTTAAAATGTATCTAACCTTCATTTTTTTTGAACCATCCCGATTCCATTCCACTCAGCGTAATACTGGAGCCGCTCGTTTTTAGCGATATCGTCACCGGCTGCCAGGATATGGTATATAATGCGGTGTTGGGGATCATTCAAAATGAAACAGAGGCGGAAGATATTACACAGGATGTTTTTGTGCAGGTGTATGAAGGTTTGGATGAATTTCGGAACGAATCGAAATTAAGTACCTGGATTTACAGGATCGCCATCAGCAAAGCGCTGGATTTTGAAAAAAAGAAAAAGCGGCAGAAGAATGGCGGGTTCTTAAAAAAAATATTTTCCGGTGCGGCAGAAGAGGAAGCGGTGTCTTTTAATCATCCCGGAATTTTACTCGATAAGAAGGATGATGCGAGGATCCTGTTTGCGGCAATGAATAAACTTCCTGAAAAGCAGCGCATCGCTTTCATGCTGCATAAACTGGAAGGATTGAACTACCAGGAGATCGCGGATGTGATGCACCTGAGCCTGATGGCGGTAGAATCCTTGCAGGTAAGGGCGAAGAACAGGTTAAAAGAATTGCTGAAAACATATTATACAACACATTTTAAATAAGCTTGCCATGAACCAGGAAGAATTAGATCCTTCAATTGACCGGGTGTTGAATAGTTTTGACGGAGCTGAAAAAGCAAAGCCGCAACCCTACATCTTGACCAGGATCCAGTCGCGTTTAAACGCGCGGGCGACGGCAGGTTTTTGGGGTAAGACCAGCGCATTCCTTTCGCGGCCGATCGTAGCCGGGTTGGGGTTATTTGTCTTTATCCTGGTAAATATTTTCGTTCTGGCCAACAATCCGAATCCTAAAACACCGGCCAGTATGGCAACAACTACTGTTTCCAACTACGAATTCGCCATACAGGTATCTAGTTTATATGATATAGAAAATCAGGAGCCATAATGATCAACCAATCAAAAAACAAAACCTTATTATTTATCATCGGTATTTTGTTACTGACGAACATTGTCCTGGTCTGGATGATGCTTTCCGGTAAGCCGCAGGACAAACGCCCGGAAAGAAAAAGTCCAATGTCTGCTTACCTGAAAAGCGAAGTTGGATTTTCACCTGCGCAACTTGTAGCGGTAGATTCTATCAAGAGCCGTCATCGCCGTGATGTGAAGCTACTATTCGACAATATGCGTAACGATAAGGAACAGGCGTTTAAAGCATTGGGAAAAAATGGCTTTAGCGACAGTGCCATCAACAGTGCTGCTACTTATTCTGCCAGCCAGCAACAAGCCCTGGAGATAAAAATGTTAAGTCACCTGCGCGATATCAGGAATGTTGGAACGCCCGAACAAAAAGCCAAATTCGATACCGGATTTTATAAAGTGATGATTCGGGGAAAGAATGACAACAAACCCAAAGAGCATTAATTTTTAATCATTATAAAAAGCAACAAATGAAAAAACAAATCGTACTTGCTGCGTTGGCCATTATTTTCAGTCTTGGATCTGTATTTGCCCAGGACATGCAACGTCAAACGCCGGAAGAAAGAACAAAGGCGACGATGGAAAAACTGGCACCACTGAGTTTAACTGCTGACCAGTCTGTGAAAGTGAACACCGCATTCCTGGAGTTTTACACGGCCCGTCAAAAATCAATGGAAGAAATGCGTGCTGCCGGAAGTTTTGACCGCGAAGCGATGACAGCAAAAAACAAAGAATTATCAGATGCACGTGACGGGAAACTGAAAGCAGTTTTGACTGAAGATCAACTGAAAAAATGGAAAGAAGAGATTGAACCATCTTTGCGTCCGCAACGCAAACAACAATAAATCATCATTAAAAGCAGCAGCGATGCTGCTTTTTTATTTTCCTGGCGCAGGCTTTTCAATATCCTCAAGAACGGCGTCGATCCGCTGTTTCAGCGTTTCATAATCTGTATATCCGCGTGCAACCATCGTAAATTTTAAATCGCCGGTTTGTATAAAAACGCAGGGATAACCGGTGACCTGGAGTTGTGCCATCAGCGAAAATTCGTAATAAGCCATTTCCTTATATTCTTCCGACGCGAGTTTTTCAAAAAATGTTTCTGAATTGATGCTGTATTTTTCCAGCAGGTGGAGATAAGCTTCATTGTCGGTAAGATCACGGCCTTCATAATGCAAGGCGTATTGCAGATCAGAAGCAAATTCAATTGCACGGGCGGGGTAAAATTCTTTAAAAATGCACATGGCAATAGCCGGCTTTTCTGAGTTCGGATACCAGTCACTTTCATCCGGGTTCATGATATGCCAGAGATAATCTTTGCCAAACTTGATCCCTGTAAGTTCCTCTACATTCTTATAAGCCTTGGCGATATAACCCGCAGAAAGGCCGATATGCGTCGGCTTTTCCGGGAGAATCATCCCACCACTTAACACATCCGTATCGAGCCGGCCCTGGTATTCTTCAGCAATTTTGGTGATTACGGGACTGAATCCGTAACACCAGCCGCAATAAGCATCGTAACAGTAAATGAGCACAGGTAATTCCATATCAGGTGTTTTCAAAAAAAAATCGTTGCTGTTTTTAGCAGCAACGGCAAAATTAATTCAGTTCGGTTTATTTACGGGTAAATTTAATTTCCATCATTTTAAATTCTTTCCCGTCTGGTGCTGGTCCGTACATTTCCATCAATTGCGTATTGGCATCTATGGATGTAAAGGTTTCACGAACAGGTGTTTCTTTTCCATTGCCTGCGGATGGGTCTACACACTTTCCGGTAAGTGTCATCGACTTGGTGCCTTCGTCCCAGCCACCTTCCAATAACATGATGCCGGTGCCCATATTATCGATCCAGGTGCTGATGAATTTCTTCTTGGCGTTGTCGTAGGCCAGTGTTCCTGTACCTTCGAAAGGCATGCCCATCATCGTGCCGGTATGTGTATTTACCTGGTAACGCCCGCCCATGATCATCCTGTTTACTGTGTTTACCTTGCTGGTTTCCGGGGGAGTATTTGGCATATGCCACATTTGCATAGTCCCGTTCCAGCTGCCATTCCAGGAAGCCATCATTTTATGCACGTCTCCAGGTGTCATGTAAGCCTGCCAGTTCTTCATCATGGTTGCAGAATCTACAGGAGCTGCCGGAGTTGCCTCTGTTGTGGTGCCTGTTGATGCCGTGCCGCTCGTGGCCATGGTATCAACTGTTGTTGTCGTTGTTGCTTCTTTCGTGTCAGCATTATTGCAGGACAACAAGCCGAGCAATGCGAGTGCCGGGAATATTTTTTTCATATGCAATTTTTTTAAAAACAAAATATATATTCTCCTGTGAAAATGCAAGAAAATACTAGCCGATTAATGTGCCTGCAACCAATTGTCGCCAAAGCCGATCTCAGCATCGGCCGGAACATCATTGGGCAACAGCAACGCCTCTTTCATCGCATTAATAATCACAGGCTGGATGGCGTCGAGTTCCTCTTTTAATACATCAAACACCAATTCATCATGTACCTGCAATAACATTTTGCTTTTAAAACCACCTGCTTTTAACTGCGCGTCGATTTTTATCATCGCCAGTTTGATCATATCTGCAGCTGTTCCCTGTATCGGAGAATTAATAGCATTTCTTTCTGCAAATCCACGAACAGTAAAGTTGGCGCTGTTGATGTCTTTCAGCCAGCGCTTACGGCCCATCAACGTTTGTACATAGCCATTTTCTTTGCAGAAATTGATCGTGTCATCCATGTACTTCTGGATATTGGGGAACTGCTTTTTATAGTTATCAATGATTTCTTTTGCCTCAGCCCTTGGTATACCGAGATTTTCTGCCAGTCCGAAAGCGCCCTGCCCGTAGATGATGCCGAAGTTTACACTTTTGGCTTTGTAACGCATTTCTTTTGTAACAGCAGTTTCCTCCACATTGAATACTTTTGCGGCAGTAGCTGTATGAATGTCTTTTCCTGTCTTAAATGCCGCGCACATATTTTCATCCGCACTGATGGCTGCGACAATCCTTAATTCGATTTGAGAATAATCGGCAGAAACCAGTACATGATTTTCATCCCGCGGAATAAATGCTTTGCGGATCTCTCTTCCTTTTTCTGTACGGATCGGTATATTTTGAAGGTTCGGGTTGTTACTGCTTAATCTTCCTGTTACAGCCACAGCCTGCGCGTAACTGGTATGCACACGCCCGGTCTTGGGATTGATCAACTGCGGCAGCGCGTCTACGTAGGTTGATTTTAATTTGGTGAGTTCCCGGAAGGCAAGAATATCATCACATATTTTATGCTGAACTGCCAGTTTAGTGAGTACATCTTCACCAGTAGCATATTGACCGGTCTTGGTCTTTTTTGCTTTTGGATCCAGTTGCAGTTTATCGAACAACACTTCGCCCAATTGTTTCGGTGATGCCAGGTTGAACCGCACGCCTGCCTGTTCGTACACCAATTCTTCGGCAATCTTCGCATCAGTTTCCAGTTCTTTGGAATAAGCGTTTAAAAAATCAGTATCCACGCGGATGCCTTCAAACTCCATCGCGGTCAGCACTTTTACCAATGGATTTTCTACTTCTGTAAACACCTTTTCTACATCGTTTGCCGAAAGTTGCGGGAGGAACATATTTCGTAGCTGCAATGTTATATCGGCATCTTCAACGGCATATTCTTTTGCCTTTTCGATGTCCACATCGCGCATATTTCCCTGGCTCTTGCCTTTCTTGCCGATGAGTTCTTCAATATGGATCGGTTCGTAACCCAAATATTTCGCGCTCAGCAGGTCCATGCTTCGCTTACCATCAGGTTCGATCACATAATGCGCCAGCATCGTATCAAAAATATTTCCTTTTAGCTCGGTGTCATACCATTTCAACACGAGCATATCGTATTTCAGGTTTTGGCCTATCCAGGTTTTGTTGCCATCATCAAATAATGGGTTGAATATTTCAAGTATTTCGAGGGTTAGATCGCGGTTTGCCGGGCAGGGAACATAGTATCCTTCACCGGGATTGATCGAAAAGCTTAGTCCGACCAGTTCAGCCAGGTTTGCATCAATATTGGTTGTTTCCGTATCGAAACTGATCTCGAGTTCGTGCCTGAGTTTTTCCACCAGTGCTGTCATTTCTTCTTTTGTAGCTACCAGTTGATAATCGTGCGGCGTGTTATTGATATGTTTATCCACGACAGCCACGTTTGCTTCTTCATCTGCAGGAAAAGCAGGTCCGGCGGGAAGTGTAGCAGTTGCGTTTCCAAAAAGATCCATTTGTCCGCCGGAGAGCGCAGTTGTTTCGCCTTCACTGTTTTTGATTTCTTCACCGAGAATGCGTTGACCCATTGATTTGAATTCGAGTTGCGCGAAGATTTCTTTCAGCGATTCGCGGTCCCAGCTTTTCAGGCAGAAATTTTCTTCATGAAATTCTACGGGCACATCTAAAATAATCGTTGCAAGTTTTTTGCTGATCACGGCCAACTCTTTTCCGTTGCGCACTTTTTCGCCGAGCGCACCTTTAATGTTATCTGCATTAGCCAGGATATTTTCCAGGCTATGATATTCCTTTAATAATTTGGCGGCCGTTTTTTCTCCTACACCTGCTATACCCGGGATGTTGTCCACGGCATCACCCATTAACCCGAGGATATCAATTACCTGGCTAACTTCAGCGATATCCCATTTGGCACAGACTTCCTCGGGGCCCATGATCTCGACCCTTCCGCCCTGGTATCCCGGCTTATAAATTTTGATGTTGGGAGAAACCAGCTGGCCGTAATCCTTGTCAGGCGTTACCATAAAAACTTCGTAGCCTTCTTTCTCTGCTTTTTTTGCCAGCGCACCGATGATATCATCGGCTTCGTAACCATCCAGTTCGATCACGGGAATATTGAATCCTTCAATGATCTTTTTGATATCGGGGATGGCGGATAAAATATCTTCCGGGGCTTCCTGGCGGTTCGCTTTGTAATCAGCAAAATCCGTATGACGTTCCGTAGGGGCATGTGTATCGAAGCATACCGCCATATGTGTTGGCTTTTGGTTATTGATGAGTTCGATCAGCGTATTGGTAAAACCGAATTGAGCATTGGTATTGCGGCCTTTGCTGGTTATCCGCGGGCTGCGCACCAGGGCGTAATAAGCACGAAAAACAAGGGCCATGGCATCGAGCAGGAACAATTTTTTTTGCATGCCGTAAAAGTAAAGCAATCTGTTTTGTGAATCAACTTTGTAACTGTTGGCGTAAAAATTGTGGTTTTTCCCGATTTTAATATATGGTTATTATCGACTAAAATCTATATACAGTAACGCATTTACACTATCTTAGCCAGCCTATACCCGATCCATACCTCCTGATTAAAGCTTCATCCATTATCTGACGTACCCAATACGTTAATCTGACTTTTAATACGAAGCGAATGTTCAAGAATCTACTCAGCACGATACTGGTATTACTCTGTATCAACACGGCTAATGCCCAAACACAAACTCCTGTATACCTGAATTCGGCGATCTCCGGTGCAAGCGTCAGGGGCTTTTATCAATACCTGCCGGGTGATTACAGCAGTACGGTAAAAAACTATCCGTTAATTATATGGTTGCATGGCGCCGGCCAGGTTGGAAATGGCAATGCGGCGGACTTGCCAAAAGTGCTTGAATATGGTTTACCAAAGATCATCAGCGAAGGAACTTTTCCTCCAAGCTTTCGAGTGAATACCACTGATTTCTCTTTTATTGTTTTGTCACCGCAATTCACCGGCTGGCCAAGTGGAACAAATGTAGCAGCGATGGTAACGTATGCGATGGCGAATTACCGGGTAGACCCGGATAGGATCTATGTGATCGGGATTAGTGCAGGCGGTGGTGCTGCCTGGGAATATGCCAGTAACAGTTCAGCCAATAGCGCTAAAATTGCGGCGTTGATTCCGTTCTGCGGAACATTTGATCCAACGGTTGCAAGAGCAAATATCCTCGCTTCCAGCAATTTGCCGGTTTGGGCTTTTCATAACACTTACGATGGAACAGTACCTGTGCAAAAATCACGGGATTGGGTGAATTATATCAATGCTTACGTTCCGGCTAATAATCCAAGAGCACGTCTAACGGAATTCCCTACCCGAAGTAACGATCCGGTGATCGCACACGAATCCTGGAGCCTGGCTACGTTGCCAACTTACAAACCTGATGGTATCAACATATACGAATGGTTGTTGCAATATAAAAGAAGAGTTGTTGTGGCAAACGCGATTCCACAATCCAGTGCCGGCCCGGATCAGGGTCTGGTGATACCAAATAATCTTTTACTGGATGGATCCGCCTCCAACGACCCGGATGGTGTGCTGGTTTCTTACAGCTGGAAGAAACTGAGTGGCCCTGCTCCATACAACTTTGTGGACTCCACGGTTGCAAATGCTACGGTTCAAAACCTCGCAGCTGGTGTGTATGTTTTTGAGCTAACGGTAACCGATAACCTGGGAGCCACCAGTAAAGACCAGGTAACGGTGAATGTGTATGCCAATCTTCCTCCTGGTGCGGCACAAAGAATATTGATCGACGTTGGATCATCGGCAGCAAATGGCGGCGTGATCACCAATTCGCCAAACCTCAATGGAAATGTCTGGAACAATATGACGGATGCCAGGCCGGGCGTACGGATCACGAATGCCATGACCATCTCAAATTTAATTTCAACGATTGGGCTTGAGGTGATTAACCGGATTGATGGAACCTACAGCACTTCCTCAACGGGCATGGGCAATGGGAACAATTCTGTTACAGTGGGTGATTATCCAGGCAGTGCCACTACGGATCATGCATTGGCACATACGAGCGCAGTAAACGGCAGGTGGCGTATCAAAGGCATGGATCCCGCAAGAGTATATGTAATCAAGTTTTGGGGCGCGCGGACCAATACCACAGCTGCAAGAAGTATAGAAATAAAAAGAATCGATGACAACGTTTGGAAGACTTACAATGCCACAGGTAATACCAATTACAATAATGCAGCAGTGTTTAATGTTACCGGCAAAACAGAGATGGATTTTGATATCCGCGTAAAAGCCGGCAGCGATTTCTCCTGTATCAATGTAATCGACATTACGTTTGATGCCGGAACCGCTCAACCGCCTGTGAACCAACCACCGGTTGCCCGGGCAGGAACTGATCTCAGCATCAGTTTACCTGTTGACTCTGTAAGCCTCAATGGTTGCAGTTCTACTGATCCCGAAGGAGCCGTATTAAAATTTAAATGGCGCCAGTTAACCGGGCCTGCTGCTGCAACAATCCTTGCAGACACAGCTTGCGCACCTAAGATCAAAAATCTCTCAGCAGGAAATTATACGTTCGAATTATTAGTAACCGATACGGGCTTTTTAGCAAATAAAGACACGGTTGCGGTTCTCGTGAATAATCTTACTCCCACACCATGGCCGCCTGCATACCTGGCCTCATGTACTGCGCCATACAAGATTGTGGTGGTAGGTTCGTCCACCGCTTATGGTACGGGCGCGAACCCGATCGACAGTTCATGGGTCAATAAATTCAAGTTATACATACAGAATCAACATGCGCAAGCCACGATCGTGAACCTCGCAACGCTTGGATTGAATTCTTATCATGTTTCGCCAACAGGAACTGTTATCCCTGCGAATCGCCCTTTCCCGGTTGATGAAGAGCGGAATATTACCAGGGCTATCAGCCTCCATCCGGACGCGATAATTTTGAGCCTGCCTTCCAATGATATCGCGATGGGCATTCCGGTTTCAGAAGCGGAAACTAATCTAGACAGGATCGTTGCGGCAGCAGATGCAAACCAGATTCCAGTTTGGGTAACGACAACGCAGCCACGAAATGGCCTGAGCTCATCGGAAAGAAACAGCCAGATGCTGTTACGTGACTGGATCCTGCAGCGTTATGGGAATAAAGCCGTGGATTTCTTTTCAACAGTTTCCCTGGCAGACGGCCGAATTAACGAATTTTATAGTGCAAACGATAGCGTACATCTAAATAACTACGGGCACCACGTACTATTTACGCGAATTGTAGAAGAAAAAATCTGGGATTCGATCTGTAACAGGCGCAATCTTTCGCCGGTGGCCATTGCCGGCAACGATGTATCCGTTTCGGGAACTTCGGTGAATGTGCTGTTGAATGGGAGCACGTCGTATGATCCCGAAGGAAGTGCGTTAACCTTTAACTGGCGGATTATCAATAGCAACACGGCTATTTTAAGCAATGCAACTACTGCTCAGCCAGGTTTTAGTACGAACGTTTCCGGAATTTATACGATTGAATTAACGGTAAGTGATAATCTGAACAAACAAGGAAAAGATACGGTGACAATCAGGGTGACGACGCCCAATGTACCTCCGGTTGCCAATGCCGGAGCAGACATATTCATTAACGCGCCGGCAAGCGCAGCTTCTTTGAATGGTAGCGCTTCGTACGACCCCGATGGCAGCAACCTGCAGTTCTTGTGGGAACAGGTTTCCGGAAATGCTGCAACGATCAGCAATGCAGGCCTGGCACAAACAACCGTGAGCAATCTTTCAGCGGGTGCTTATACTTTTAAATTAACGGTCACAGATGATTCATCAGCGACCCATACAGACCTCGTACAAATGCTGGTAAATCAACCGCCGGTATCGAATGCAGGGACAGATCAGGCTATAACGCTGCCTGCCAATAATGTAACAGTTAGCGGAAGTAGCTCGAACGATTCAGATGGATCAATTGTTTCGTATGCATGGCGAAAAGTTTCCGGCCCCACCGGAGGAACGATTGCTGCAGCAACTTCAATGCAAACTGCCATAGGCTTCACCTATACCGGTAGTTATGTTTTTGAATTGAAAGTGACGGACAACAGGGGCGCAGCCGGGCTGGATTCAATCATCATTTTGGTTAATCCTGATCCCAATACTCCACCGGTTTCCAATGCGGGTGCCGACAAAGCTATCCAGTTGCCGGTGAATAAAGTGTTTGTTGATGGCCGTGCTTCCAATGATCCCGGCGGCACGATCACGGGATACAATTGGTCATACATAAATGGGCCAACAGGTGCTGTAATCAATACTGCAACAAAAGATACCACCAGTATCAGCTTTACAAATTCCGGCGTATATACTTTCCGGTTAACAGTTACCGACAACGGTGGACTTTCTGCAACAGACGATGTTTTAGTAACTGTTACTGCATCTCCGGTGACGAGCAAAGCGATAAAAGTAAATGTTTATGGCGGAACAAATCCCTATACAAATACCCAATGGAATAACTGGAACGTGGCCGGAAGTTTAACCAGCGCTAATTTCTTATATGAAGATGCGACGTCCAGTGGTGTAAGTGCAACAATCACAGACTACGGACTGATAGCGGATAACGGTGCCAGTTATGCTGCCGCCGCAGTTTCCTGTCCGCCTGCTGTCCTGAGATACACTTCCGCCGCTACAAGTTTCCGTACGCTGACATTGCGTGGATTAAACCCGGCAAAACAATATCGCCTGGAATTTTACGGAAGCAGGTCGAATACAGGTAACAAAACAGTTTACCAGGCAGGTGTCCTGACCGATACGATTGAAACGGACAGCAACATTAACGACTTTGCCCTTTTTTCCAGCATCACGCCGGATAATACCGGTAAGATCGCCGTAGTTATTTCGAGGATTGGAACGTGGAATTATCTCTCCGGTTTCCTGATCTCTGAGCCGCAAACTGTTGCTCCCATTGCATTTGCAGGCAGATCTGCCAGTATGGAACCACCGCAAAACCTGGCCACAGCATTGCCGGAACCAGTGTCTGCCGTAGAGGTTTATCCGAATCCATTCAATAGCAGTATCAGTATTCAAATCGATCCGCTGGCGATCGGGCAATACTTCGTCGAATTAAAAGATGTCTCAGGAAATGTGCTTTGGAAAAATTCGGGACAGAAGCAAGCCGGCCGGTTTTCAGTGACAGCGAATACGTCGAAACTTAAAAGAGGAATGTATATTCTAACGGTTAAGACGAGCCGCTCGGCAATAGTGAGGAAAATTATCCGCCAATAACTGCTAAATTTTTTTAAACGTTTTGTTAATGGAGTTCTAAAAATTTGCCGTTTAATTGAAGCTGCCGAACTTAATAGCATTAATTTGAATAAGTTAAGTTTTAAGTATGTATGCCGTTGATTGTACTACAAATGAATAGTATCAACAGCTACATTTGATCATATCGGAATAGATGAGTTTTACAAGCAGAGAGTGTTCAAAGACGCACCAGAAACATTTTATGATGATGGGTTGCCATGTGTTGGTTTAGGATATTATTAACTACCCAACAGGAAAAAATTTCGTTCGTGGACCGGTTATTGTTAATGTGCGGTGGAAAAAATCCAGAGATCCTGTGAAGAGCAATCTTCCCGTGTTTCATTTTACCAAGCACTTTGATTGAATAATTTTTCGGCCTTAAATTTAAAAGAAAGGCCAACCTGCTACTATTGCTATATGAGAACTATAAGCCTCCGTCTCCCTAAGATCTGATCATTTGTGCAATTTTAAAATGTAAGTCTAATACTTAAGAAAAACACCGTAAATGAAAAAAACGCTTCGGCGCCTGTGGGCTCCCCTATGTATTGTTATGTTCTTATTGGCGGGCAATCTCGCAAAAGCCCAGCAAACACTCACTCAGATCAATGGCTGGAACGCTTATGTTCATCTTCCTGCCAGTTACAGTAGTACTTCTACCAATTATCCTACCATTATTTTTTTTCCGGGGATTGGTGAAATTGGAACTACCGCTTCGAGAGTTATTTCCAATGGGCCAGGCGCATACATCGCGCAGGGCTGGAATGGAAATGTAGTTGTTGATGGCAGCACGGTAGAATTTATCGTGATCAGTCTGCAGCCTCCAACTGGTTATCCCAGTGAATTTGCGATGAACCAACGACTCCAGACAATCAAAAGCAGTTACCGTGTAGATCTAAACCGGATATACCTGACGGGTCTTTCTCATGGTGGATGGTGCGGTACTACATTTGTAACGGGCGATCCTTACGGTGGCCCTTACACGTATGCTTCGCAGATCGCCGCCGTTGTTACAGTAGAGGGTGTGATCCCGGATGATAATTCTCCTTACCCAAATCTTTTCGATAATTATGCCGCAGTGGGCGGTAAATATCTTGGTTTTGAACAAGCACTTGATGGCCGCGATACAAAGCGTGTAGTAGACAGGATGAACGCGGCAAAACCAAATTCTGCTATCCATGTACTTACAAATTTTGGTGGCGGTGGGCATTGTTGCTGGAGTTCATTTTATGGCGGTGGTGGTGCTCAACCGGGCATATTTAACCTCGGCGGTGTATCGCAAAACCTTTACCAATGGCTGGCGCGACAGTCAATGTCGGGTGTAACACTTCCTCCTCCAAACGTATTACCAACGGCGAATGCCGGTCCGGATAAAACAATTACACTGCCTGTTAACAGCACAACACTTGATGGAAGTGGTACAGATTCAGACGGAACAGTTACCGGTTATGCATGGACGCAGGTGTCTGGCCCCTCAACAGGTCTTATTGCTAATTCAACATACGCGCAAACAGCCGTCTCAAACCTGGTTGCCGGCACGTACACTTATCGTTTAACCGTTACTGATAATTCCGGCGGAACGAAAGCGGATGACATGCAGATTACGGTGAACCCGGCATTGGTAGTGAATATTTTACCAACGGTTAATGCCGGCCAGGATAAAACGATCACGCTTCCGGTAAGTATTGTAAGCCTCGATGGATCTGCTACAGATTCGGACGGTACGATCAGCAGTTATTCCTGGACAAAAATCTCAGGACCTGCTGCAGGAGTAATTACAAATCCGGCAATAGCACAAACTTCAGTCAGCAGCCTTGTTGCAGGAACCTATACCTATCGGTTAACCGTAGTTGATAACTCAGGTGGCTCAAAGTATGACGATATGCAAGTGACAGTGAATCCGGCAACGCTGGTAAATCAGGCGCCAACTGCAAATCCTGGCGCGGATAAAAACATCACGCTTCCAACAAATTATAGCAGCCTGGATGGTAGTGGAGCAGATCCCGATGGCAACATCTCAGCCTACGCGTGGACCCAGGTTTCAGGCCCATCCCCGGCAACTATTTCCAACCCCGATTACCCGGAAACATCAGCAGGGAATTTGCTTCCCGGGACTTATGTATTTAAGTTAACGGTAACAGATAACGCAGGTGCCACAGGATCGGGCAATATGCAAATTGTAGTAAATGGCGGGGCACCGGTAAACCAGTTACCGATCGTAAGTGCTGGCCCGAATACATCTATCACCCTTCCTGTAAATAGCATCACCTTAAATGGTAACGCATCTGATCCTGATGGAACGATCGTTTCTTACTTGTGGGCTAAATTGTTAGGCCCTGCCGGAGGCACAATCGTAAATCCAACAGCGGCATCAACAAGCATTACAGGATTAGCACAGGGCGTTTATAAATTTACTCTTACAGCAAAAGATAATAGCGGTGCAAGTTCTGTAGCACAGGTTCAGATTACCGTAAATGCAGCTGCACAACAAGGCGGAACAACAACTTGTAATACCGCTGCGCCAAAAGTTTATATGCTGACCCAAACCGGTCCGGGTGAAATCTATCGTCCGAACGGCAGCCTGTGGAAAGGCGGTGACACCATTAAAATAACCGGGACAAATTATAGCGTTATCGAATTTTATAACGTTGGCGGTGATGCCTGCCGTCCATTGGTAATCATGCCACTGACGACCGTATCCACTCCAGTATTCCGAATCAAAGGAAAGTCGCACCATATTAAAATCTGGGGCGGTACCACACAATACGGTTTAAAAGTTGTTGGCGGGCCAATCGCTATAACGATGGCGGATCATATCGAAATAAACAATGTGGAAGCCAGCGGTGGTAGCACAGGTGTGTATTGCAAACAAGATCCTGATTATAACGATCCGACAACATGGGCAGCGAGTGGCTATATCATGAGTAATATGAAATTCACCAATCTCTGGATTCACGATATCGATGGCGAAGGAATGTATGTTGGTATTACACAACCGGATGGCGTGCCACGCACAAAACCAAACGGGCAGGACACGATGATCGTTCCAATCCGGTTAGACAGTGTAGAAATTTCTAATTGCCTGGTGGAAAGGACAAACTGGGATGGAATTCAATTAAGTAACGCACGTGCCGGGAACAAGATCTTCAACAATACTGTTCGTAACTATGGTATGATCAATATGAGCAGCCAGGAAGCCGGGATCATTTTGGGTAGCAATACTACAGGTGATATTTACGGAAACACCGTATTTAAAGGCCCGGGCAATGGCATCGAAGCATTTGGTTATGGCGTGATCAATGTATATAACAATACGCTCGATAGTTGTGGTTATGACGGAACGGCAAATGGTCAGCAAACAATTTATGCAAGTGATTTCCTGATCACGACGGATAACAACCCTAAACAAACAATGAACGTGTATGGCAATGCTGTGAATCATCCGAAAACAGCGGGCGGTATTTTCATCGCGGGTTATTATTTCAACTCTTTCCCTTCATCAGTTTATAATAACACTTTCTGTATTCCAGGCGCAACTTCAAACTGGCTGAATACCTATCTGAAATCTTACGTTGCAGGAAGTACGAGCTCAAATAATATTTTGTCATGCGGAGGCGCTACAACCATTGCGCCGATTGCAAATGCAGGAGCTGCGCAAAGTATCACGCTTCCTGTAAGTGCGGTTACTTTAAGTGGTAGCGGTACAGATGCTGATGGAACTGTAGTTTCTTACCAATGGGTGAAAGCTTCAGGTCCGGCCGGAGGAGCTATTGCGAATGCGGCAACAGCTTCCACGCAGGTTAGCGGATTGCAACAGGGTGTTTATGTATTCGAGCTTACGGTCACAGACAATACCGGCTTAACAGGCAAAGCCACTGTTCAGATTACAGTTAACGGCGCGTCGAACAGTATTCCAACAGCGAACGCGGGTTCAGCCCAAACAATTACATTACCAACAAGCGCAGTTAGCTTAACGGGTACCGGAACTGATACCGACGGAACAATCACTGCTTACCTCTGGACCAAAATTTCCGGCCCATCGGCAGGAACAATTACTACTGCAACTGCAGCCGGAACAACAGTTACAGGCCTGGTTGCCGGAGTTTACAATTTCCAATTGCAGGTTACAGATAACGCAGGGGCAACTGCAACAGCCACAACTCAGGTCACTGTAAATGCGGCAACGGTAACCACAACAGGGAAGGCTATACGCGTAAATATTTACGGCGGTTCCAATGGTTATTCAGATGTAAAATGGAACAACTGGAATGTGGCAGCCAATGTTACCAGCGCAACATTCCTTTACGAAGACAGAACGCCAAGCACTGTAAAAGCATTGTTGAGCGGGGATAACAGGATCGTTGATAATGGATCGAACTATGCCAGTTCTGCAACGGTACAACCAGGAAATGTATTACGTTATAATTCGGCAAACACGAGCATGCGCACTGTTACATTAACAGGTCTAACACCTGGGAAAGTATACAACCTGGAATTTTACGCAAGCCGTGCAAGCACAGGTAACAAAACAGAGTATGCGATCGGTAATTTAAAAGATACCATCAGTACAGATAACAACATCAATGATTACGCAAACTTTAAAGGGATCAGTCCTGACGCTTCTGGCAAAATAGAGGTCGTAATGAACAGGATCGGTGTTTGGAATTATATCGCAGGTTTCAGCATCATTGAACAGCCGGCAACTGCAGGACGCAGCATGACGACGGAAACAACGCCGGAAATTGTTGCGCAGCCTCAAGTGTACAAAGGCGAAACGATCTTTGAGTCAGGCACAAACAGCGTGTCCGTCTATCCAAATCCTTTTGTTGGTTCATTTAAAGTTCAGGTGAATAACAAACTTTCCGGTGAATACGCACTTATCATTTCCAATACAGCGGGCCAGAGAGTATTTTACAAAAGAGTTGTAAAACCAGAAGGTTCGATCGTGGAAGACATCAATGTTTCCAGTCTGCCTGGCGGTACATATATTTTACAAATTGTTCACGTGGCAACAGGCACAAAAACAATTCATAAGCTGATTAAAAACTAGCAACAAAAACAACCAATGAAAAAGGAAGCGTTTAGCTTCCTTTTTTTATATACCGATATTTTAAAACTTCGTCTCGAGATAGAGCGGTAACATCGCTCGCCATGTTGGCCAGTCGTGTTTCCATTCTTCGCCCCAAACATCCAGGTCGTGCGGGATACCTTTATTTGACAGGATGCCGGAAAAATTCTTTGATGCCTGCGGGTCCTCATAATCCCCGCTTCCCGTAAGGATATGAATATGATTGCTCCTGCGGATATGATCCAGGTACCAGTCATCGTTGAGGTTTGGGATATAATGAGCAGGCGAATTAAAATATACCTGGTCATCATAAAAGCCTTTTGTGTATTCTGTCAGATCATACACGCCGCTCATCGCGATTACACCATTGATCAGATCAGGTCGTTTTAAAAACAAATTCATACTGTGTAAAGCCCCAAAAGAGGCACCGCATGTAATAACCGGTGTTTCGGCAGAAGTATTTGTCTTGATAAAAGGAATCACTTCTTCAAAAATATAACGGTTAAACTGGTTTTGACGGATCGCCTTGTGTTCGCCCTGCATCTCGTTGTTGAGCCAGCTTTCATTGTTGATACTGTTCACCGAAAATACGCGCACCTTTCCGCTGTTGATGTACGGCGCCAATGCATCCATTAATTGGAAGCGTTCATATTCCAGGTAATCTGCAGCAGCCGTAGGAACGAGCAGTAACGCGAAGCCGTAATCACCGTAGCCGGCGATGGGCATATCTTTTTGTAAGTTCGGACTAAACCAGCCGGAAAGTTCTCTTTTCATATCAATGATTTTATGTGTATTCCCTGTAAATGTAACTCCATAAACAATGCCCTATTCCAAAACGCCTTCTGTAATTTCTGTCCATAACTCGCGGTAACAATTGGCAGCGTAACTGCTACGGGCAAACGCTTCGATTGGCTGCCGGTGAATACCCATTTTTTCTACATCTGATAAATAGGGAATATAATTCTGGAAGAATTTTTTGTCTTTATACAATTGTTCCATGATCTCGTTATGCATATTCTTGCGCAGGTCGGTCATGGTAAAAAAGCACATCATTTTGTTGCTGTCAATATCTTTTTCTTTAAAATAATCTTTCACCATATTATAGGTTCGAACGGATAACGTCGTAGGAATGATTGGCATCAGCACGATATCGGCGGCACTGAAAATATTTTCACTGAGGGCGGAAAATCCCGGTGGGCAATCAATAAACACGAAATCATATTCCCCATCAAATTGTTTCAATACAGACTTCAGGCGGTTTTTAGAGCTTTTCATTTCTTCTACCATCACATCAAAACTGCGGGCCGAATTATCGGCAGGAATAATATCGAGGTGATCAAATTCCGTTGCCATGATCACATTTTCCAGGTTGGCATCTTTGCTGATCAGCTTCTTTATCCCCGGATGTGTCTTTGGTTTGGCTTTATAATAAAAAGAAGTGGATCCCTGCGGATCAATATCCCACAATAAAGTTTTATAACCTTCTTTCGCCGCCAGGTAAGCAAAATTTACGCAAGAGGCTGTTTTTCCTACCCCGCCCTTTAGATTATATAATGCGATCACGATCATATCCTAAGGTTTATTTTGATGGATAGGGAAGATATGAAATTATTTTATGATGCAAAACGACGGTAAATATTTCAGTTGTTTTTTCATTACCCGCTTATCAATTTGATAGAACCTGTTAGGCCAAAAAAACTATCTTGTAATTCTAATAAAAAATAAAGCATGATACAAATTGTAAAAACAAGCCTGGCATCACTTGCCTTTTTCGCGTTCTGCAGTACTGCAACCGCGCAACAAAAGCAGTTAACAGATGACCAGTATTTTAAGGGCGGGGCATTAAAAGGAATAATTCAGCCACTGCCAACTGCTACCCGTTGGATCGACAACAGTCATGTGATCCTGCTAAGAAACGGCAAATCATTTTTGCTCGACGCTAAAACAGGTCTTGAAAAAGAAGCAACAGAAGCAGACCTGAAAGTGGAAAAAGTGAAAGTTACAGCGAGGCCTTTCACAAAAGCTAAAGACCTTTTTATTAAGATTGATGACAAAGAGATTCAATTAACAACGGATACGCTTGCGGAAGTAAACCCAACGCTTAGCCCGGATGGCAACTATGTCGCGTATACGAAGCTGAATGATTTGTACACTGTAAATATTGCAACTAAAAAGGAAACCCGGTTAACGAATGACGGAAGCGATGTGATCCTGAACGGTTATTCCAGTTGGGTGTATATGGAAGAGATACTGGGCCGCGCCACAGCTCATAAAGCATTTTGGTGGAGCCCCGACAGTAAAAAAATTGCTTATTTCAGGTCTGACGATACAAAGGTTCCGGTATTTACGATTACCGACGGCACTGGCCAGCACGGACTGGTAGAACAGGAGCGTTATCCAAAAGTAGGCGATCCGAACCCCGAAGTGCGCGTTGGTATTGTTTCTCCTGATGGCGGCGCTACAACCTGGAGCGATTTTCATGCGAACGACGATCAGTACTTTGGTATGCCTTACTGGAAGCCCGACGGTTCCGCATTATTGGTACAATGGATGAACAGGCTGCAGGATAACCTGGTGATCTATGAAGTAAACCCGGCAACTGGTGCCAAAAAAGAATTTTATAAAGAAACCCAGAAGACCTGGATCGACCTGGATGATAATGATCGTATTAGTTTTTTAAACAGCGGTAAAGGCTTCCTGCTAATGAGCGACGCCACCGGATGGAAACATATTTACCGGTATGATATGAATGGTAAATTGCTGAATGCCGTAACCAGCGGCAAATACACGGTTACCGATGTGAATTATGTCGACGAACAAAAAGGCATCGTTTACTTCACCGCCCGCAGCCGGGAAAACACGGCGCACCGCGATTATTATCGTGTGAATATCGATGGTAAGAAACTACAGCGCTTAAGCTTCGGTGATTTCAACCACGGAATGATCAATGTGTCACCTGATGGCAGCTATTTCATAACTGCTTATAATAACGTTGCTACGCCTACTAAAATGAGCCTTGTTGATAACAAAGGAAAGATTATTAAAGAACTGGGCGATAGTAAAGGAGAAGATTTTGGTAATTACCAGTTAGCAAAAACAGAACTGATCCGCGTTAAAAGCGACGACGGTTTATACGATCTGCCAATGCGCGTTACCTGGCCTTTAAATATGGATCCGTCAAAAAAATACCCGGTGCTGATCTCCATTTACGGCGGACCAAATGCCGGAACTGTGATGGATACATGGGGCATTAGTGGCAACCAACAATTTTATGCGAAAGAAGGATTGATCCAGGTGGCGATGGATCACCGGGCAAGTGGCCATTTTGGAAAAGAAGGGGTGAATTATATGTACCATAACCTTGGTTACTGGGAAATGAAAGATTACAGCACGATGGTGAAATGGCTGATCGCTAACGGCAGCGTAGACCCGAAACGTGTTGCCATCACTGGTTTTAGTTACGGCGGCTATATGAGCAGTTATGCACTCACTTACGCCTCGGATGTATTTACATACGGCATGGCGGGCGGAAGCGTGATCGACTGGACGCTGTATGATTCTCATTACACAGAACGTTTTATGGGAACGCCGGCGAATAACCCGGAAGGGTATAAAACAAGCTCTGTGCTGTCTTATGTAGATAGATATAAAGGCGGATTACAGATAGTTCATGGGGTGATCGACGATAATGTGCATTTGCAAAATAGTATCCAGCTCATCAGCAAATTACAAGACCAGAAAAAAGATTTTGAGTTTATGATGTATCCGGGCGGCCGTCACGGCTGGGGTGGAAACAAAGGGTTGCATTTTCAAAACCTAAAAACAAAATTCATTTACAAGAATTTGTTGCAGAAAGAAGTGCCGGCTGGCTTGCTTCGCTAGGCTTAATGAAATAAAAAAAATCCTGCTTCATTTGAAGCAGGATTTTTTTTATCAGATCGATTTCTTTTTGAGGTTCTTTTTCGTCGTAAGGTAATCGATGAAATAAATTACCCGCACCGATAAACTATTAAACTGGTCGCCCTTAATCGTTTTTGAAAAGTTCTTGATGTAATTCCTTTCAAAATGGCGATCAAAGTCGTCAGCAATATCTTTCCATACAATGCTGAAAAAACTTCCCTGCGCAAACTGCCAGTTGTACACCATATCTGCGCTCATAAAATTGTAGTTCTGGTTCACATTGCCGGTAAAAGGAGAAGAAGGCGTAACTAGTTTTCCATTTTCATTCAGTGCATAAAACTGTTGCGGATCTACTTTACTCCAGTAATGCCTCACACGGAAAGTAAGTCCCATCTTATTACTGAAATTGTACTTAAAGTTCAGCGTATTCTCCACGCTTTTTACATTTCGGCGCGAGAAGATGGTTGTATCATTTTTCTCGCTGGCCCATCCGGCCTGGTTCCTGATATCATAGACATCAACAGAGTTATCTATCGAGAATTTCTTGCTAAACCGCAATTTTGCTGATCCAAAGTATTCAGCCGTATGGGCGTTGAATACACCACCAAGTTTATTGTATAGCGATGCTGAAAAGGATAATTTTTTAGCTGAATTTCCTTCGTACCACAAATTCAGTGCAGCATTGCCGCTATTTGTAAAGAATCGTCCGTAATGGCGCGGCTCGTAATAATCATTCGATTTGCCGTTAACTGAAAAGTTGAATCCCAGATACCAGAGCTTTTTCGTCTGCGCATTCCCGTTTATATTTCCCCCCACATTCTGCAGCATAAATTCTTTTCGTTTTAACGGATCTATCGCAGTCACCAGGCGGTTATGCCAGGCGTTTACATTGATGCGCATCTGGTTATGCCACTTTTTAGGTTTCAACCAATTGTAGCCCATCCAAATCCCTTCTTCCATGTAGTTGTTATTGGTAAAGAAGCCAAGATCGCTCTTGTCATATTTGTCATTGTACAAATCCTGGTAAAGGCTGAAACCAAAACGGCCGCTTGCTTTTCCGATGTATAGGTTATGCGCATAACCCGTTGTTGTTCCTTTCCCATATTTTCCAACAAGATTGCTGATGCTGATATTACCGCCGACGTTGTACGTATTCTTTTTATCAAATAAATCAAACAAGGCCGAGGTTACATTCGCATCATATTCTTTCCCGCTGCGCAATACATTTGTGTTTACCAGCGAAACGCTGCTGTTATGTTTTAAAGTTTGATCCAGCACAAACACACTGTAATTCGTCAGCGGCTCTGTTTCAAACTTGCGCAGGCTCCCTGAGCTGCTATCGTAAATATTAGCGTACTGGATTTTAGTAATCGCATTAAGGACACCAATACCGAGGCCTTTTTGCGTACGGCCGCTGATCTTGGTGGCGTTTAGTAATTTTATTTGGTCGGGATTTTTATCCAGGCGTTCTCCCTGCTTCACATCGTCCCCGGCCTCATAGTAATGCAAAGGCTTACCACCCACACGCCCGATATTGCGGCTGTAAAAAAGATTTCCTTTGTTAAAGAGTTCCGTTCCCTCTGTAAAAAAAGTACGGTTTTCTGCGAAGCGTAATTCAAATGGCGACAAGTTTAAAACGCGGTTATCAGTTTGCACCTGGCCAAAATCGGGAACCAATGTCATATCCAGCGTGAATGCCTGGTTGATGCCGTATTTCACATCCATGCCGCCATTCACAAGGGTTTTTGTTTTGTCTGTCGCAATCGCACTTCCATCGTGATTAAGATAAGTGGAGAGGTAAGGTGAGAATTGCAAACGCAGGGGTGGCTTGATGTTCTCAAAACCCTTTATCAATCCTGATTGCGTAAGGAACCCATTTTTATTCGGATCAATCGACTGCCAGAATAATTGCTGACCACTCTTTTGCCGCTTTCTTACGATGTTCATTCCCCAGTCCTGGATATTCTTTTTACCAAAACGGATACAGGAGTAAGGAAGGAACATCTCAAAACTCCATCCATCATTATGCATTTTAGCACTACTTTGCCAAACAGCATTCCAGCTAAAATCTTCATTGCTGTTGCTGGATTTCGCATCCCATTGTTCGCCCAGTGGTGTTACGAAATATTCGAAGCCGTTCAACTTGTCGTTATAGGTATCAAAGATGATCCCGGCAAAATCATTGTTGCCCATCCCATCTCTTCCGGAAAGTTCTGCAGCAATACTATCTTTAAATTTTTCGTGAAAGTAGCCGCCCACATAGATGCCGTCGTTATCATAAAGGAAAAACACCTCGGAAGCATTGTCCGGACTCTCCAATAAAAACGGTGTTGGCCGCAACGAAGTGAATTTATTGGCGACGGGGGCATTTTTCCAGGCGGCATCATCCAGCAATCCGTCGATCTTAATTTTGTCGGTCGTTCGCTTAATGTCTATAGACCTTTTTTCAACCTGCGCCGAGGTTGTGGCATAAAATAGTAAACAGAGGAATACCCCTTTAATTCTTAAAAAATTCATGGCTATACTTTTTAAAACGTAATCCGTTATTCATGGCAGATAACGGTAATACGAAATTAAACGTAGAACCTTGCGGAAAGTTACCGCTCATCAAAACAAAATTTTATTGGGAATATATTAACAGGATTCGGGTATGATAAAAAAACGGATATGTATTTATCCAATGAACAGGTCATTGTATAATTTACCACCTGCTGTAACAGAGTATTTCTCCAGATCAGTAATTCCTTCTTCGGCAAGCACTTGTTCATCAATAAAACTATTACCGGTGCAGGTGGCAGACGGACGGGATAGAATATAAAACGCAGCATCAGCGATGATGTCGGTCGTTCTGCTCATCTTCATCAGCATATCACCCCCGAGTAGATTTTGTACAGCAGCCGTAGCGATCGTGGTCCGTGGCCAAAGTGCATTGGCGGCGATGTTGAACTTTTTTAGCTCGGCCGCCAGCCCAAGCGTGATCATAGTCATATTGTATTTGCTCAAGGTATAGGCAATATGGTTGGCGAACCATTTCATGTCCAGGTTTAAAGGCGGAGACAGCGTGAGGATATGTGCATTATTGCCTTTTTTTAAATGGGGGATACAGGCCTTACTAACAAGGAAAGTACCGCGCACATTTATATCATGCATCAGGTCGAAACGTTTCGCTTCGGTTTGTTCAGTTGGAGTTAAAGAAATGGCAGAAGCGTTGTTAATCAGAATATCGATCCCACCAAAATGGGCGACCGCCTTGCTTACGGCATCCTGGATCTGCGCCTCATCGCGAATATCGCATTGCACTGCGAGGGCTTTACCGCCTGCCTCTTCAATTTCCTTTGCGGCAGAATAGATCGTACCGCCGAGTTTAGGATTTTCTTCTGTTGACTTAGCAGCAACGACAATTTGGGCACCTTCGGCTGCAAGTTTTAAGGCGATTGCCTTTCCAATACCGCGGGAGGCACCGGTAATAAAAACGGTTTTGTTGCTGAAGCTCATGAGCAGATTTATATAGAAGGAGAATAATGGCGCCGCCAGATGGATTCTGCAGCGCCATTTTTATTTAAGCCAACACCGCTTCGTGCGTTATGTTGGTTTTGTATAATTTGGAAATAGGGCAATTTTCTTTAGCATCTGCCACAGCGGCATCAAATTGTTCCTGCGTTATACCTGGAACGGTTGCCTTTACATTCAAATGCGATTCAGTAATAGCGCCGTCAGCCAGCGTGATATCACAACGGGTTTCGATACTATCCGCGGTAAATCCGGCCGCATTCAACACGAAACTCAGCTTCATCGTAAAACAGCCTGCATGCGCGGCTGCAACCAGTTCTTCAGGATTTGTTCCTACGCCATCTTCAAAACGGCTGCTGAAGGAGTATTGGGTTTTATCAAGCGTAGTGCTTTGTGTGGAAAGATGGCCTTTGCCTTCTTTGCCTGTGCCCTGCCAAACGGCTGTTGCAAATCTTTTCATGATTTTTTATTTATGGATGTGCGGGATCTTCTTTCCAGCTTCTGCGGGATAATGAACAAGCCCAGCACGATGAAGAAAATTGAATAAGCAATATACACAGAATATACGGCTGTAAAAATTGCAATCACATTTAAAATGATCGCAATAATATTTTTATTTAACCCATCATTAATCGAATCTTCCGACAATTCTTCATTTACCAGTTTGGCTTTGAAATAGGAATAGCGGCGCACGATATAGGCTGCAACGCAACACATCATCAACACGATTCCCAGGCTGATTGGCGCAATGGCCATATGCGGGTGATCACCCACGATTGCGATGGGAAAGGGCAGCATCGTGATCCAAAACAGCAGGTGAATATTATACCACAGCAGGCGGCTGTTCGCTTCTTTGATGGAATGATATAGCTGGTGATGATTGACCCAAAATACCGCGACAAACAGGAAACTAAATACGAAGCCGATCAGGTTGGGCGAGATCTTTAAAAGCTCATGATAGTTTTGGCCCAGGCTCGCGTCCGACGTGAATTTGGGCACTTTAAACTGGAAGGCGAGCAGGGTAATCACAATTGCGAAAACGCCATCACTGAATGCTTCGATCCTTGTGGTAGAAATATAGAAGTTGCGCGCCATAAAGGCTAGGGGTTTAAAAATATGCTTTGATAGATGTCTTCTTTAAACCCTGCTACTATAGTGCCATTTGTTGCTACTACCGGCCTTTTGATCAGGGTTGGATATTCCTCCATGATTTTCACAGCTGCATTTTTGGAAAGGGATTTATTCTTTATTTCCTGCGGCAAATTTCTCCAGGTGCTGCTGTTTTTATTGAGCAATATTCCAGGGCCAACAACAGTGATCCAGTTTTTTATTATTGCAGCGCTGATCGGTTCCTCGCGGAAATTATGAAATTGAACATCGATGTTGTTAAGCTTAAACCAGTCCTTTGCTTTCTTTACAGCATCGCAATTGGGAATGCCATACATATGAATTGCTGCCATTTTAATAATCGGGAAGTTTGGGTTTGGATTTTACGATCGATTCAATTTTTTCCATTACCTCGGGAGTTAGCTTTGGCAAGGTTTCCAGCGCTTTGAGATTTTCTGTCAATTGTGCTTTTTTACTCGCCCCTAAAATCGCGGTGCTAACGTTGGGGTTTTTAATACACCAGGCGATGCTTAATGCAGCCAGACTGGTATCAAATTTTACGGCCAGGTCTCCGAGTTTCCTGATTTTTTTCAGATGATCTTCTTCCATCCATTTGTCTTTTAACCAGCCAAATCCTTCCAAAGAAAACCTGCTGCCTTTCGGAATGCCATCATTGTATTTTCCGCTCAATAAACCAGAGGCCAGCGGACTAAAAATAGTCGTGCCCATACCAACCGTTCGGAAAATATCCAGGAATTCCCGGTCAATTTTATCGCGCTCAAATAAATTGTATTGAGATTGTTCCATCGTTGGGCCAATCAGCCTGTACTGTTGAGCTACGCGATGCGCTTCCATAATTTCCACGCCACTCCATTCACTTGTTCCCCAGTACAAGATTTTCCCTTGCTGCATCAGGTGATTCATGGCCCAAACCGTTTCTTCTATTGGTGTTAGTTTATCCGGGCGATGACAGAAATAAAGATCGAGATAATCTACCTGCAACCTTTGTAACGCTTCGTTACAGGCTTCCATCAGGTGCTTGCGGCTGCAACCGGTTTGGTTCGGCTTGTTATCATCTCCGCGCCAGCCCCAGAATGCTTTGGATGAAACGATGTACGAAGTGCGATCCCATTTTTTCTTTTTGAGGATACGACCCATCATTTTTTCACTTTCCCCGAGCGCGTACCCTTCCGCGTTGTCGAAAAAATTAATGCCATTGTCGTACGCGATGCCCATCAGTTCTTCTGCCAGTTTATCATTAATCTGTTTGCTGAAACTTACCCAGCTTCCAAAAGAGAGGGCACTTACCTGCAGGCCTGATCTGCCCAAACGGCGATATTCCATAAAATGATTTTTAGTTTGAAGTTACAACTTCAGGTGCAAGATAAAACCGCTACTGAGGGAATTGCGCTGCAGGAACGTTGATCGTGCCGAGCGGTTTTTTGATATACCAGTTTTTAAAATCCTGGCTGGCTTCCATGCCGATACCATTGATGATCTGCTCACGGGTGCGAATGCGCACGGGCTTGTCGGTATAAAACTCGGCGCCGTTCCGATTGCGGTCCCAGTAAAGTTCGGCACAATACAAAGTATCGCCGCGTTCCATATTGATCACCTTTACACTATCCCGTAAAAAAATTACGCTTTGCGTTTCCCGGTATTTCGCGTAGAAAGCGGAGAGTTTGCTTTCCGGTTTCCCGGCTTCATTGTAAAAATCTGCCTTCAAAGTTTTTGGAAATTCATAATAAGGAACTGTATCCTGGACGCGCAGCATCAAGGGCGAAGTAAGGATGGCCTTTGTTTTACCGGTGGTGGTATAGATCACGCGTACATCCTTTGCTTCTTCTACGCCAAGTTTTTTCTTGTACAGATTGTTCACTTCGTTCTCGTCATTCTCACAGCCGGCAAAAAAAAAGCAGCCCAGTAAAAGGGCCGCTGATATTTTTCTATAAAACAATAAGGTCATCTTGACTTAGTTATATTTTGGTTTCACAAACCAGCTGGCATTCATTGAAATACCAAAGTTAAAGCGCATTATGTTCTCACGAATACTCTGACTGTTTTTGTTTCCACGTCCGCCAATTTCAACACCGGTGTTCAATGTAACAAATTCGCCGAAACGCAGGCGGTTAAAGGATGTGAGCGGAAGCGCGGCGCCAAGTGTTACGCCATAATCCGGGCGGCTTGTATTCAGCTTAATATAATCAGAGCCATAATAAACACCCGCGCGGTATTTTACAAAACTCCAGTATTTACTGGCAGATGTATTATCCTTTGCTGGAAAATACTGTGCCCCTGCGCGAATGGTATAAGTATTTTGTGTGGCGTCTTTCTGGCCGTAATTGCGGTAGTCTGCCCACTGGGAGAGATCAAGGTCTGCGCCAAGTAGCCAGTGACGATTATTATAAACGAATCCAGCGCTGTAAGAAGCCGGAAGTTTGATCGTTCCTGCAATATCCTTACTGGAATTGATCGTGTCGATACCGATAATACCACCATTACCGTCATACCCGATCGTTTGGTTCACATTATCTTTCTTCGCCTTCAGGTTCTGTTGAAATTTCATATACGCACCGATCTGTAAATGCTGGTTCGCATTTTTCATCGGTATGTCATACTGGATGCCTGCATTTACAAAAACACCACCGAAGCGGGTTTGAGCCGCTGTATTAGATTTGTAATAGAAAACAGAATCATTGATGAACGTGAGGTTAGTACTGTAATCCTTATTTCCGAAAGTGTAGCCGCTGCTAACGCCCAGGCTTAGCCGCTTTAATTTGATACCCGTGCTAACATTCACCTGGTTGATACCACCGGAACCTTCATAGATGGTCGTCAGGCTGTCAATATTGGTGAGTCGCTCGTTCGTTTGAATTTTGTAATTGATCCTGCTGACAGGGCGCAAACCAAAACTCAGTCCCCACGAATTTCCACGGCGCAACATTTTTTGAGATGCGATCGGGAATCCAAGTTGGATATAAGAGATCAGTGTATTGGTAGCTGTATATTTATTTGGGGAGATATTGCTTTTCAACGTACGGCGGTCGATCTCTCCACCCACATCAAAAATCGTAGAAGATAAAACGCCTAAAGCCGCCGGATTAGATAGGTTAATATTGTTCACCGGTGCACCGGGATAAGAGTAATCGTAAGAATAACCGGCCGCTATTCCGCCAAGTGCGCGATTGGCCATGTTTTGATTCGGAACCAGGTCGCCCATGCCATACCTGGAATAAGGAGAATTTTCCTGGGCAAACGAAGCGGAGCAAATAGATACGGTGGAAACCAGTAAAAAAATTCTCTTAAGCCGGGCAGTTGTTAAGTTCACTAAGCGCATACAGTCCTTTAAATAAAAAATTATGGTCGGCAAATATCTCTTTTTTAAGTTGACTGGCAAAATAGGCCGAATTACCCCCGGTTAAAACCACGTTAAAGTTGCCATACTTATCAGCATATTTTTCTATGACACCATCGATCTCGCTTGCCATGCCGTTTAAAACCCCACTTTGCATATTGGTTTTCGTGTCATAACCGATCAGCGGAAAATTCCAGTCTGCTGCTACCAAGGGCAACTTCGCGGTAAATTCGTGCATCGCGCGAAAACGCATATCCATTCCGGGCGAAATTCCACCACCGAGAAACTGGTGGTACTGGTTCACAAAATTGTACGTGATACAACTTCCAAGTCCAATGACGAGGTTATTATGACCAGAAAAAAAATGAACCGCTGCTGCCACTAAAGCCAGACGATCTGCGCCGATCGTCTCTGGCTTACCCACGGGCGTAGTAAAATTTATTCTTGTAGCGGCAGATAATTTATGAAAAGGAGCATGAGCAGCAAGAACGTCTTCAATTGCAGGGTTATGGTTGATCACAGAAGACAGGATGATCTTTTGCGGGTGATATTGCTGCAATAGTTTTTCAACGCTGCCGACAGAGTCGTCGTCCAGGTAGTTTTCGGCGACCATGTTATCATGATCAAAGATTGCCGCTTTAAGGCGCGTATTTCCAAAGTCCAGGCAAAGTGTGATCATGATGAGTTATTTAAAAGAAAAGCCTTCGAGGTTTTTAAAATGCCCGTTCAATTTGATTTTGTTTTTCAAAAGTTCCATTTCAGCCATCATTGGAACGACTTTGGCGAGATGCCTTTTTAAAAATTCCTGGCGGTGAAGTTCCTGCTCCAGTTCGAGCAAATGATATTCGTCTTCAAGTGACAGGCCGGCATGATGGGCGATATCGTAGCTCAGCAATTCTTCATCTGGCTTTTTAAAATCTTTATCAACCTGCAACTGTTTGTGAATGGCGCGTACACCGGCAAGCAATTTTTTCATCAGGCCGGCGCTGCCCCGCATCGTGATTTTAGGATAGGTGACGATCGCGCCGCTGTATAATTTATCCGGAATTTCCTTTACGATTTCCAGGATCTTAAAAACTTCAGTGCCTTCCGTGCGGATATCCATTTTACCATCATCATAAGTTTGGGTGATCTCCAGCACATTCACCAGCGTTCCCAATTCAGACACTTTATCATTGATGACCGCCGGAAGGCCAAATGGTTTTTTGGCTTCAAAACATTCTTTGATGAGTTGTTTATAGCGGGGCTCAAATATGTGCAGGTTCAATTGCTCGCCGGGGTATAGCACGAGGCCCAACGGAAATATGGGAATGAAATTCGTCATAGAAAATATTTTGGGTAGACAAATTACTCAGGATTCTATGGCGAAAAAAATATTATTTCACTTCCTGCATATCTACCAGCCGTTTATAAAAACCATCCTGTTGAATCAGGCTGTCGTGAGTGCCCCGTTCAACGATTTCCCCTTTTTGCAATACAACAATTTCGTTGGCGTGGCGGATCGTACTCAGGCGATGTGCGATAACGATCGACGTGCGGTTATTCATCAGGTTATTGATCGCATCCTGCACGAGGCGCTCACTCTCCGTATCCAGGGAAGAAGTAGCTTCATCTAAAATAAGGATCGGCGGATTTTTAAGAACAGCACGCGCGATGGTTAGCCGCTGACGTTCGCCCCCACTGAGTTTCATGCCGCGGTCGCCGATATTGGTCGCATAGCCATCTTCTTTTTTCTCAATAAAATTGTGTGCGTTAGCGATCCGCGCAGCTTCTGCAATTTCAGCAGCGGCAGCACCATCTTTGCCCAATGAAATATTTTCTTCAATACTTGTATTGAACAGGATGGCTTCCTGTGTTACGATGCCCATTTGATGGCGCACAGATGCCAGCGTGTAATTTTTTATGTTCACTCCGTCGATCAGCACTTCGCCGCCACTGGCGTCAATAAAACGTGGGATCAGATCTGCCAGCGTGCTTTTTCCTGCGCCACTGCTGCCTACCAATGCGATTGTTTTTCCTTTTTCGATCAGCAGGTTGATGTTCTTTAAAACCGGAACGCCTTCATAACCAAAACTGACGTTTTTGAGTTCGATCGAATGATTAAAATTTTCCAGCACTTTTGCATCCGGCAGTTCTTTAATGTCTACATCTTCGTTGATCAACCCTTCGATTCTTTCAATACTTGCCGCACCTTTTTGTAGGTTGTAAGAGGCATTAGACAAACCTTTCAATGGTTGAATCAATTGGGTGAAAATGGCGATGTAGGCAAGAAAATCACCGGCGCTCAACGTGAATCCTTTATCACCGCTTAATACCATTCTTCCCCCATACCATAAAATACAAAGGACCGCCGTAATGCCCAATGCTTCTGAAACCGGGGAGGCCAGGTCGCGCCGCCTGTTGGCTTTATTTTTCAGGTCATACATCGCTGTATTTTCTGCCTCAAACTTGTTGCGGATCTTATCTTCTGCATTAAAAGCCTTGATGATACGGATCCCGCCAAGCGTTTCTTCAATTGTTGAAAACAAAGTGCCGAATTGTTGCAATACCAGTTTGTTTTCTTTTTTCAATGAGCGGCCGATACGGCCCAGGATGAAGCCGGAAACCGGCAGGAAGATCAGTAAAAACAACGTGAGTTGCGGGCTAAGGATGATCATATATACAAAGAACAAGATGATCGTGATGGGTTCGCGAAAGATACTTTCCAGCACGCTGATCGTTGAACCTTCCACATCGCCGAGGTCGTTGGAGAGTTTGCTCATGATATCACCTTTGCGTTGCTCGCTGAAATAACCAACCGGAAGTTGCAGGATTTTATGATACATGCTGCTGCGCATATCGTTGAGAATGCGGTTCCGGATCGGGTTCAAAAAATACATGCTTAAATAAGCAAATAAATTCTTCAACAGAATTGAAATAAACACAACGATACAGATCACCATCAGCGCTTTAATGCTGCCACCGGGCGTTTGAATCATTTCATATAACCATTCCTTAAAATAATTGATGGGGTTGATGCGGTTAAAGAAACCCGTTCCCGTTACCGCTTTAAAAGCATCACCCTGTTTGAAGATCAGCATTAAAAACGGGCTCAATAAACCCAGCGAAATCACGCCAAAAATCGCAGACAGCACATTGAAAGTGAAATAAGTAGCTACGAGGCTGGGGTATTTTTTTATATACTTAAAAATAGTTTGTAAACTCTTCATGCAAAAGGATAAAAGGTAATATCAGTATTGAGCATGCAAAGTAACTACTTTTAAAATGAACGCCTGCAGCTCAGGATCGGGATGGGCCCGCATTCCTATTGTCTATCATCTCCTGTAAATACACATATTTCATAAAAGTGTACCAGGCCGTTGTTTTGCACACCAGGTAACCTTCCCGCCCATCTAAAAATCCCAGCCTCAGCAGGTAATTTTTGAAAAAATTAAATGCCGGGGCGACGCGAAGTTTAATGAAGCCGGCAGATTTTCCCTGCAGGAAATACTTATGCGCATTTGCTTTTGCATATGCCAGCGTTTTTTGCATATAGTCTTCCACACTGTTAACGGTATAGTGCCGGATATAACCCGGCAGCGGGATAACGTTAATATCGGCGGGAAAGATCAGGTTTTCGTGAACAGGCACGTCGTTCCATTTTACAAGCCTTCGGTTGAACAACCGGATATGTTTATCGCCGCCCCAAACGCCATGGCGGATCGGCTTATTACAAAATATATTAAGATAGTTGAACCGGTAAACATTTCGCGCATCGCCTTCCGGTAATTGCTGCAATTGTTGCTGAACCTTTTCATCCGGAACCTCATCGGCATCGAGGCTCAGGATCCAGTCATTTGTTGCCGCAGCAATCCCCTTATTCTTCGTGACGCCATAACCTTCCCAATTGGTTTCAATGATCCTGGCATTCATCTGCCGGCAGATCGACAGCGTTTCGTCCGTGCTGCCGCTATCCACAATGATCACCTCATCTGCCAGGTTTTTTAAAGCGGCCAATGTTTTTCCAATGATATGCGCTTCATTTTTTGTGATGATGACGGCGGATAACTTCATGCTGCAATTTATTTATAATGCCGCAAGCTGTGGCAGATTTCTGTTGACGCGCACAAAAGCATTAATTTTACCGATCTAAATGTACATGTTCGGATGAAAATTACCGGCCTCACGATTATTCGGAACGCGATCATCAACGATTATCCTATCGTTGAAGCGATCAGCTCCATCCTGCCGGTTGTTGATGAAATGCTGGTAAGTGTTGATCCCGGCGAAGACAATACACTGGACCTGATTCGTTCGATCAATTCACCCAAGATCCGCATCATGCTTTCTTCCTGGGATATGAGTCTGAGAAAAGATGGCCGCGTGCTGGCAGCAGAAACGAATAAGGCCCTGGACGAGGTTTCCGCGGACACAGACTGGATTTTTTATATCCAGGCAGACGAGGTTGTTCCCGATTCTTCCCACGCTGAAATTCTAAAGGCTGCAAATAAATATTTACCCGACAAAAAAGTAGATGGCCTTCTATTTAAGTACCTGCATTTTTATGGTACGTACGATTACATTGGCGATAGCAGGAAATGGTATAACTGTGAAACGCGGATCATTCGGAATGATAAAAGCATTCGTTCGCATTTAGATGCACAGGGCTTCCGGAGAGAAGGCGCTAAGATAAATGTCGCGGCGATTGATGCATTTGTTTATCATTATGGCTGGGTGAAAAGCCCGGAGAATATGAAGGCGAAACAAAATAATGTGTGTCGGTATTGGTCGGATGATGATGCCGCTGTAGCACAATTTCAAAAAGCTTCGGCAATTTTTGATTTTAATGAATTTGATTCGATTAAAAAATTCAAAGGCAGCCATCCAATGGTTATGCAAAAGCGGATCGCCGAAAAAAACTGGAACATCGAGTTAGATACAACAAAGAAAAAGCTTTCGGCAAAAGACAAGCTGATGTACTATATTGAAAAGATCACGGGAAAAAGACTATTTGCCTTTCGTAATCATACAGTCATACGCTGATAAAATTTAATCATCCCTATGTGGGCGCAACGGTTACAGGAAATTCAATCTGGAAATTTTAAAACGCTGGCACGCTGTATTTCGCTGGTAGAAAACGAAGTGCCCGGTTATGAAACACTGCTGGAGTCAATTCCCTCCGGGCATACAACCGTAATTGGTATTACTGGCCCACCCGGTGCGGGAAAGAGCACGCTCACAGACGCGCTGATCGGGCAAATGCTCGATGCCGGTAAAAAAGTCGGTGTGCTTTGTGTAGATCCGTCTTCACCGTTTAATGCAGGTGCTTTATTGGGCGACAGGATCAGGATGAGCAACTGGTACAATGATCCGAATGTTTTCATCCGGTCACTCGCCACCCGCGGTGCAATGGGTGGTTTGCATCCCAAAATTATCGAGATCAATGAACTGATGAACGCGGCAGGCTTCGATTATATTATTGTTGAAACAGTTGGTGTTGGTCAGAGTGAAATTGAAATTGCAGGCCTGGCAGATACCACGATCGTTGTGCTGGTTCCCGAAGCCGGCGACGAAATTCAAACGATGAAAGCGGGATTGATGGAAATTGCGGATATGTTTGTCGTCAATAAATCCGACAGGCCGGGCGCTGATCTTTTTGTCAGAAACCTGCGCATGATGCTGGCACCGGCTTTCCATCATAAGTCTGAAGAGATTCCGGTGATCAAAACCGTCGCTTCTAAAAAAGAAGGCGTCGCAGAATTGTACACGGCGCTGGAAAAAATAAAAACGGGCAGGAATGAAAAGCGCTTTTGGTTACTGGCAGAAAAAGCTTACCAGCTTATCCAGGCAAAAAGGATGAAAGACGTGAGTAAGCCTGCACTTAAAGAAGCTATTGAAGCGGCTGCGGGCAAGGGCACTTTTAATCTTTATCAGTTTGTGGCGCGGCTAAAAAACTAATTTTATTTATCAGGCATAATAATACAGGTATGGAGCGGTACGGTTCATTGGTTTCAGTTGCGATGGCAACCTATAATGGGGCAGCTTATCTGGCTGAACAACTGGAAACGATCCTCAGCCAGACTTATAAGAACCTGGAGCTGATTATCACCGATGATTGTTCTGCGGATCAAACTATTTCCTTGCTAAAAGATTGGCAGCAGCGCGATAGCCGGATCAAACTTTTTTTTAATGAAGCCAACCAGGGCGTGACGAAAACATTTGAGCATTCTTTCCAACATTGCAGGGGTGAATTTATCGCGATTGCCGACCAGGACGATATTTGGGAACTGGATAAAATAGCTTTGCTTATTAATGAAATTGGGGATGCAGATGCCGTGTATTCTGATTCTGCGCTGGTGGATAAAGAAGGCAGGTCGATGAACAAAACATTCAAGTCGATGATGAACCTGCAGTCGTATTACTCTGGTGCCCCTTTTTTAATGGGCAATTGTGTTCCGGGTCATACTATTCTGATGAGGGCAGATTTCGTCAGAAAGATTTCGCCATTTCCTGCGGAGATCATGTTTGACCGCTGGATAAGTTTTTGCGCAGCTGCCAGCAATGGCATTCGGTTCCTGGATCGCGCATTGGTGAAATACCGGCAGCACGATACAAATACAGTGGGCACGGGCAAAACGAAAAATAAAAAGAACCGAAAAACTTCCGCGCAAAAATTTACGATCAAGCTCTCTGAATTAAAGGCGATGGAAAATGCGCCGGTAAAGGATGAGGCGACGAAAAAACTGTTGCGGCAAATGATTTTGCTTTTTCATAAAAAGCCCAGTGCAAAGCGCAGCCTGTTCTTTTTTAAAAATATTAATAACCTGCTCGTAATAAAAAACAAGCCGGCATACCGGAAGATCCTTTACAGCCTGAAAATGTTTTTCAAGCCAAACTATTAATCGTTCGTATTGTGTTTCGGATAAGGATTGATCAGGAGATTATTATACAACACCATATTCTCGCCTTTTAATTCCAGCGAAAAATCATAATGCGCCATCTCCTGGAAGACAGCCGTACTGGAGTTTTTCTTGTAGCGGTCATGCGTTTCCACCAGCATCATTTTGGTAAAAGGGATCCAGCTCTTGGCGTCATATTCAAACAATTCTTTTTCGGCGCCTTCCACATCCATTTTTAATAAGTCGATATGATTGGTGCCGAGTTGCTCCATCAATTCTTTTATCGTATAGCCCTGCACCATGTTTGATCCTTGTCCCGGTTTAATCATAAATGCCGCCTCCCCAAAACCATCGTCAACAAGATTGATCATTTCCGATTTGTGCCAGACAGCGCCCTTTATCAACGTCACATTTTTATAAGGCGCCAGATTTTTTTTTGCAGCTTCATAATTGCCGGCGTCTGGCTCAATGGCCAATATTTTCGCGTTGGGATAAAGGTTTGCGAAAAGCACGCTTGCGAAGCCAACATTTGCGCCGAGATCGATGATGAATTTTGGCGTCAGCGGAATGCTCACGTCGTATTGTTTTTCTATAAAGATCTGTTCGAAGATAAATGCGTCGGTAGAATCTGGTTTGCCGCGGAGGTAAAGTGGATGCTGTAAGCCCGGCAGGCGAATGGCAGCATTTGATTTTGATTTAATATGGCGGTATAACTTAAGGCCATTTAAAAAGCCATAGTTTTTAATAAATGCGGGTAACCGGCTCGACATCTTTAAGTAATTGAATGAACAGTTAATTTAGGCTGGCAATATAGCCTAAAAAACTTCGATATTTTTGGGAGAAACAACTCACGAGCCCGTTGTTATTCCCCGGCATCATCAGCGGCAGACTGGCCTTTCCACCAACGGAAAGCGATAAAACCCACAATGCTAAATGGCGCCAGCATCAGGTACAGGATGCCATTGTTGAGGCCCAGCGCAGGTTTTTCACCCAATTGCGAAGCTGTTTTTGTACACATCGCGCATTGAGCCCCGGCGTCAGCCGCCAGCAAAAAAGCCAGGGTAAAAACAACCAGGAAAACCATGTATTTTTTCATGCTGCAAAAATACGCCTTCCGTGTAAAAGAATCGGTATAAAACCCGACAGAATAAAAAAATCCGCTCGTTTCGGAGCGGATTAAGTATGATTAAAATCGTTGATTATACTGCTTCAGAAGCCATCGACTTGCTTACGCGTTTGCGATCGTCTTCATTCAGGATCGTTTTACGCAGACGAACACTTTTAGGTGTAACCTCGATACACTCATCCTGCTGGATATACTCCATACATTCTTCCAGTGACATTAAGATCTTTGGCGCAGCTTTCGATGCATCATCAGATCCGCTTGCACGGTGATTCGTCAATTTCTTCGGTTCTGTTGCATTTACAACCAGATCTCCTGGCTTAATATGTTCCGCGATGATCTGGCCTGCGTAAACATCTTCACCCGGATCAACGAAGAAACGTCCGCGATCCTGTAATTTATCGATAGAATAACCCGTTGTTTTTTCTGTTGTTTTGCTCAGCAATACACCATTGTTACGGCCAGGAATGGGTCCTTTCCATGGTTTGTAAGCATTGAAACGATGTGCCATTACAGCTTCACCTGCAGTGTTTGTCAGCATGTTACTTCTTAAACCGATCAACCCTCTTGAAGGTATATCGAATTCAAGATGCTGCATTTCACCTTTAGTTTCCATAACCAGCATTTCGCCTTTTTTCTGGGTAACGAGGTCAATTACTTTACCTGAGTATTCAGAAGGAACATCAACAACGAGGATCTCGAAAGGCTCGCTCTTAACGCCGTCGATGTGTTTTACCAACACCTGCGGCTGGCCGATCGTTAATTCAAAACCTTCCCTGCGCATCGTTTCGATCAGGATACCTAAGTGAAGGATACCACGACCAAATACGTTAAAGCTATCAGCACTGTCACTGTCTTCCACACGAAGTGCCAGGTTTTTTTCCGTTTCTTTCATCAGGCGGTCACGAAGGTGACGGCTGGTAACGAACTTACCTTCTTTACCGAAGAAGGGTGAATTGTTAATACCGAATAACATGCTCATCGTTGGTTCATCCACACTAATCACCGGAAGGGCTTCAGGATTTTCCACATCAGCGATGGTATCACCGATATTGAATGTTTCCAAACCAACCACTGCGCAAATATCACCGGCGAAAACTTCCGCTACTTTCTTTTTGCCCATACCTTCAAACACGTAAAGCTCTTTGATCTTCATTTTCTTTACGGTGCCATCAGCCTGCATTAAAGCGATCTGCTGGTTTTCTTTGATACTGCCACGGGCAACTTTACCTACAGCAATACGGCCAAGGAAAGAAGAGTAATCCAGTGAAGTGATTTGCATCTGCGTAAAACCTTCATTTACTTTCGGCTCAGGAACATGTTCCAGGATCGCGTCCAGCAAAGGCAAAATATTTTCTGTTTCAGTTAAAGATGTATTCATCCAGCCGTTCTTGCTACTGCCGTAGATTGTAGGAAAATCCAGCTGCTCTTCTGTTGCATCCAGGTTAAAGAAGAGTTCAAAAACTGCGTCATGAACTTCATCAGGCCGACAATTTGGCTTATCTACTTTATTGATCACAACGATCGGGTGCAAGCCAAGTGCAAGAGCTTTTTGCAGTACGAAACGTGTTTGCGGCATCGGGCCTTCAAACGCATCTACCAGCAATAAAACACCATCCGCCATTTTCAATACCCTTTCTACTTCACCGCCAAAGTCACTATGCCCCGGGGTATCAATAACGTTAATCTTAACGTCTTTATAAGTAACCGATACGTTTTTACTAAAAATGGTAATACCTCTTTCTCTTTCAAGATCGTTGCTATCCATGATAAGTTCACCTGCATCCTGGTTTTCTCTGAATACTTTGGTAGCATGTAAGATTTTATCTACCAGTGTTGTTTTTCCATGATCAACGTGAGCGATAATGGCGATGTTGCGAATGTTCATTGTTAATGTATTTTGCTGCTGTTGTTTAGCGGTATCGAGCAAAAACAGAGGTAAACTGTGCTTACGGCTAAACAGCCAATAGCTGTTTTTTGAGGCGCAAATGTACGCCTTTTCAACGGGATGGCAAGCCGGTTTTGAAATTATAACATTTATACCGCGATATCGCCCGGCACCGTGATCAATCCGGCAACCCATAAAAACCATTTCATATATCATGCCCCGGCTTCCGCTCAAAAAAGATCTGTGCCTGAGAAAACATTAACAATAATTCATCTAAGCCAAACTGTCAAATGAACAGTTATGCACGCTATTTGTCCATATGCCGGCATGAAAAAACAACTCATTAAAAGCCAAACGAAACCTTTACCCAGCCTGGCGCTCTGTATTCTTTTTGATGCAATTGGCTGTATGAGCTTTACCCTGCCCCTGATCGGGGAATTTTCCGATGTGATCTGGGCGCCATTGTCTGGTTTCATCTATTTAAGGATGTTTGGCGGAAAGATGGGCATCTTCGGGGGTGCATTCAGTTTCCTGGAAGAACTCCTACCCTTTTCCGATATTATACCCACTTTTACGATCTCCTGGTTCCTGAAATCACGCGCCCTGGATAAGGAAAGAAACAAAATGGTCCTTATAGAGCGGTAAACCCCGGGGATTACTGCGTTTTTCCCCGGCAGCCTTCAGATATATTAAATATATTTAAGGGATAAAACTCCCGTTATGAAAAATATATTTATCGCGTTGTTCGCTGCAACCTTTTTTCTGAGCGCGCAGGCTCAGCCAGACTTTACCGCACTTAAACTCAATCCTGCCTATCCAAAACCCAATAAGGAGCTTAAATTCCTTTACAACAAAAATTTCGGGTCGCTGATAAAAAAGCCGACACTGGAAGTGACGGTGTACCAATTTTCAGACAAAGGCCTGAAAGTTTCTGAACCTGTTGTAAAAAAAGCAGGGACGATTTACCAGGGCAGCGTGATGATCGACAGCAATACAACGGCGATCGCGTTTGGCTTCTCCTCGGGTGAAGAGAAAGACATCAATGCCGGGAAAGGTTATATCAGCCCGGTTTACGGCCCCAACAACCGGCCGCTCGAAGGCTACTACACCTGGGCTTCGCAAATTCAGGCTGGTTACGGTGAATATTTGTTTGGGATGCCAAACGATGCGACAGCTGCGCTCAGATACTTAGAAGATGGTATCAAAGAATATCCCGCACTAAAAAAAGATCCCCGGTATTTCAATGCTTATTTAGGAGGCATCAATCGTGCAAAGAAGAAGGAAGCGCCGGAATTGATCGCGGCAGAATTGGCAACTTACGAATCACAGTCAGATTTGCCGGAAGCCGGTTACGCGACGCTCGCTCAATGGTACACGCGCGATAAGAAAAAGGCAAAAGCAGATAGCCTTCTGGCAGCGATGAAAATCGCCTATCCTCATGGCGATTGGGTGAAGAATGAGCTGTTACAGCCCTTCTACACAGAAAAAAATGCTGACAAAAAACTGGCGTTGTACAAGAACTACATCGAAAAATATCCTGTGACGGAAAAGGATAAAGCGATGGACAATTATCTCCGCCGGCAGATTGCCAGCGCTTATGCCACAGAAAAAAATTATAGCGCCTACGAAAAATGGAACGGAAGTTTACTTCCTGCAGATATAGCTGCCAATAACAACGATATTTCCTGGAATATGGCTGAAGCAGACGGAGATATCGCCGTTGCCAAAAAAATGTCATGGCAGGCTACCAGTTATGCAAAAGCAGAAATGCAAAAACCATCAGGCAAACGTCCGGATGGCTTTACCAGCAAGCAATGGCTTGATAACCGACAGGCTACTTACTCCATGTTTGCGGATACATACGCCTTCATCCTGTACAAACAGGGAGAATACAAAACAGGTTTACCTTATGCAAAAGATGCAGCTACGATCAGGAAACTGAAAGATGCGGAATACAACGAACGCTACGCTTTACTGGCAGAAAAAGCCTTGCCGGCTCCGGAAGCAAAAAAGCTCATAGAAAAAATGGTGGAAGATGGTGCCGCAACCAGCAAAACCAAAGAGGCGCTGAAAAATTTATATGTAGCTGAAAAAAAATCAGCGGATGGGTTTGAAGCATATCTCGTAAAACTGGAATCTGCGGCGAAAATGAAACGTCGTGCAGAGATCGCTAAAACTATGATCAACGAGGCGTCGCCAAAATTCAGTCTGAAAGATTTTGAGGGCAGGCAAGTCAGCCTCGCTGATCTGAAAGGGAAAGTAGTGATCGTGGATTTTTGGGCAACCTGGTGCGGGCCCTGTATTGCTTCAATGCCGGGCATGAACAAAGCGCTTGCCAAGTATAAAGATGATGACAATGTGAAATTCCTGTTCGTGGACACCTGGGAAACAGTGGAGAATAAATTGCAAAATGCGAAAGATTTTATGCAGAAAAAGCAATACCCGTTTTATGTGCTGATGGATAACGAGGATAAGATGGTCAGTGATTTTGGCGTAAGCGGAATTCCCACAAAATTCGTGATCGACAAAGATGGCAAGATCCGTTTTAAAGCGATCGGTTACATGGGCAGCGAAGACGGTCTGGTTGATGAGATCGCGACGATGATCGAGCTGGCCTCAAAATAAACCTAATGAAATATTTTTTAAATAATGGGCCTTAACGGGCTCATTTTTTTTCTGCATTGTTTTTGCCTGTAATCCGTAAGCGCTTTTTTAAATTTGTAAAAAACCAGATCATTGCCGTTTCAACTTCAAGCACCATATTCACCAGCCGGCGACCAACCCGGCGCAATTCAACAATTAACTGACGGGATTCTGAGCGGTGAGCGCTACCAGACTTTATTGGGCGTAACCGGCAGTGGTAAAACGTTTACGATGGCCAACGTCATCCAAAATGTTCAGCGCCCGACATTGGTACTCACACATAACAAAACGCTCGTGGCGCAATTGTACGGGGAATTCAAACAATTTTTCCCGGATAATGCGGTTGGCTATTTTGTTTCCTACTACGACTATTATCAGCCGGAAGCGTATATGCCCGTAAGCAATACTTATATAGAAAAAGATCTGAGCATTAATGAAGAGCTCGACAAACTACGGTTACAGGCGACCGCCCAGTTATTAAGCGGACGGCGGGATATTATTGTTGTGGCCAGCGTGAGTTGTATTTATGGTATGGGCAACCCAACAGAATATGAAAACGGCATCATCCGCATCAAACAAAAACAGGTGGTTTCGCGACAGGGATTTTTACATGCGCTGGTAAATTCGCTTTATCATCGCAGCCAGGGAGATTTTACCCGCGGAACTTTTCGGGTGAAAGGCGATACTGTGGACATCAATTTGCCTTACGTTGATTTTGGTTATCGCATTAGTTTTTTTGGTGATGAGATTGAAAGCATTGAGACGCTGGAATTAGCGACAGGCAAGCGGATCGGAACTGTAGAAAACGCTGCCATCTTTCCCGCCAATCTTTACCTCGCACCAAAAGATATGCTTACACAGGTGATCCACGAGATCCAGGACGAGTGTGCGGCACAGGTTGAATATTTTAAAAATGTTGGTAAATATATTGAAGCGCAACGGATCGGCGAGCGGGTGAACTACGATCTGGAAATGATCCGTGAACTGGGTTTTTGTAATGGCATCGAAAATTATTCGCGGTTCTTCGATCGGCGCAAACCAGGCGCAAGGCCATTCTGCCTGCTGGATTATTTCCCCAAAGATTTTCTTACGATCATTGATGAAAGCCATCAAACGGTGCCCCAGGTAAGTGGCATGTATGGTGGAGATCGCAGCAGGAAATTAGTGCTGGTAGATTATGGTTTTCGCCTGCCATCTGCCATGGATAACCGCCCGCAAAATTTTCACGAGTTTGAAAACCTCACCAACCAAACGGTGTTCGTTTCTGCCACGCCGGGAGAATATGAACTGGAAAAAACAGGTGGCGTTGTGGTGGAACAAGTCGTGCGCCCGACCGGCCTGCTGGATCCGCCAATCGAAATACGTCCTTCTGTTAACCAGATCGATGATTTGCTGGAGGAAATCGATAACCGCATTAAAATGGGCGATCGTATCCTGGTGACTACGCTAACAAAACGCATGGCGGAAGAAATGGACAAATACCTGCAGCGCATCAATGTGAAAAGTAAATACATCCATAGTGAAGTGCAGACGCTGGACAGGATTGAAATTTTACGCGAACTGAGATTGGGTATCATCGATGTACTGGTTGGCGTAAACCTGCTGCGTGAAGGACTCGATTTGCCGGAAGTGTCGCTGGTTGCTATCCTGGATGCAGATAAGGAAGGCTTTTTACGGAACGAACGCAGCCTGACGCAAACGGCTGGCCGCGCTGCGAGAAATGTAAACGGGCTCGTTATTTTTTACGCAGATAAAATGACGGAAAGTATGCAACGCACCATCGACGAAACAACCCGCCGCCGTGAAAAGCAAATTGAATATAATACGATACACGGCATCACTCCCCAAACCATTATCAAAACAAAAGAACAGGTGTTTGCGCAAGGAAGTGTACTCGATGTAAAAGGTTACGATCCGTCAAATCCATATGCAGTGGGGCCTGATGAAGAACTGGTAAATGTAGCAGCAGATGAGCAGGCCGTTTACAAAACCATTCCGCAAATGGAGAAGGGCATCGGGAAAATAAAAAAGGATATGGAAAAAGCGGCGCGGGATCTGGACTTTATGGAAGCTGCGCGGTTGCGTGATGAAATGTTTAAAATGCAGAAAGAACTGGAAACCATGAAAGCCTGATCTTCGTTCATTAACGTTGAAAAATTGATACTATGAAAAAAATCCTCTTAGCACTAAGTTTCGTTTTTGGCGTTGCTGCCGCATCAGCCCAGGAAATGGAAAAAGATCTCCGTTCCAATATTGTAAAATTGAATGTTACGTCGCTGGCATTTAAAACAATTTCGGTGCAATATGAACGAATCATAAAAAAGTCATTTTCGGCGGCGATCTCATTCCGCACGATGCCCAATACCGAACTACCGTTTAAAAACAAGTTCGCTGATATCGTGGGAGATGGTGATCCGTATATTGAAGAGGGCATTAAAACCATGAAGCTGAGCAGTTTCGCCATCACGCCGGAAGTTCGCTGGTACGTTGGGAAAAAAGGGTATGGCCGCGGGTTTTATATTGCTCCTTTCTACCGGTATACAACCAATAAGATCAGCGATATCCGTGTATCTTATGATGATGCCCTTTCAGCAAAGAGTACGATTAATCTTTCGGGAAACCTCAATTCCAATACAGCCGGAGTTTTGTTTGGTGCACAATGGATGTTATCTAAAAACATTGCGCTCGACTGGTGGATATTAGGCCCGCATTACGGATCAGGAAAAGGCGATTTTGTCGGCGTTTCTTCCCGTCCGCTCAATGCGATTGAACAAAATAACCTGCGCCAGGAACTGGAAGATTATGACATTCCGCTTACGAAAAAGACGGTGAATGTAAATTCAACTGGTGCTACGGTAAACCTCGACGGTCCATGGGGCGGCGTTAGAGCCGGCATCTCCATTGGTATTGCGTTCTAAGTTTTTATAGATAATTAATCTGTTTTCTCGGGACGCATCATTGGGAAAAATAATACATCCTGGATAGAAACCTGGCCGGTCAGTAACATACATAAACGATCAATTCCGAAACCGATGCCACTGGTTGGCGGCATGCCATATTCCAGTGCTCTGAGGAAATCATGATCAATGAACATGGCTTCATCATCGCCACGCTCCATCAGTTTCACCTGTTCTTCAAAACGTTCACGTTGTTCGATCGGGTCGTTTAACTCACTGTATGCGTTGGCAATTTCTTTACCATTTACGATCAGCTCGAAACGCTCTACAAGTCCGGGTTTGCTGCGATGCTTTTTTGTAAGCGGGCTCATTTCAACAGGATAGTCTGTAATGAATGTGGGCTGTAGATAATGAGATTCACATTTGCTTCCGAAGATCTCATCGATCAGTTTTCCTTTACCCCATTTTGCATCTGCATGAATGCCCAATTGCTGGCAGGCAGCACGGATACCCTCTTCATCCATTTCGCTGATATCGATTCCTGTATGTTCTTTGATCGCATCGTACATACTGATCCTTTTGTACGGTGCTTTAAAACTGATCTCCTGTTCACCGAACGGAACTGTGGCAATGCCGTTGGTAGCGATCGCTGCTTTTTCCAGCAATTGTTCCGTCGTGTCCATCATCCATTCATAATCTTTGTAAGCTGTGTAAAATTCCAATACGGTAAATTCCGGATTATGCGTGCGGTCCATGCCTTCATTGCGGAAGTTGCGGCTGAATTCATACACCCATTCAAATCCACCAACGATCAGTCGTTTTAAATATAATTCGTTTGCAATACGCATGTACATTGGTACATCCAGGGCATTATGATGTGTGGTAAAAGGCCTTGCCGCTGCCCCGCCCGGAATACTTTGCAATACCGGTGTATCTACTTCTAAAGCGCCCCGTTCATTTAGAAATGCGCGGATGGCATTCACCATTTTGGTGCGTTTTATAAAGACTTCCTTCACGCCCGGATTTACGATGAGATCGGCATACCGCTGGCGATAACGAAATTCAGGATCGGTTACTTCATCAAATGATTCGCCGTCTTTTTCCTTCACGATCGGCATCGGGCGAAGTGCCTTACTCAGGATCGTAAATTCTTTTACGTGCACCGAGGTTTCACCGGTCTTAGTTGTAAAAACATAGCCTTTAATACCCACGATATCACCCATATCAACGAGTTTTTTCCAAACGGTCTGGTATTGGGATTTATCCTCGCCGGGGCAGATATCGTCCTGCTTAATATAAAACTGGATCTTTCCTGATCCATCCTGTAACACGGCAAAATTTGCTTTCCCCATGTCCCGAACACTCATAATCCTGCCGGCCAGGCATACATCAGCGAAGTCCGCTTTATTCTCTTCCCCTTTATAATTTTCTTTGATAAAGGCAGCGCTGCTGTTCACCGGGTAAAGGACAGCAGGATATGCATCAATGCCTAATTTAGTCAATTCAGCAAGTTTTTCGCGGCGGATGATTTCCTGTTCAGATAGATGTTGTGTGCTCATACATTCATGGCTGCTTTTTTAAAGCAGCGGGTTGCAAAGGTAAATCTTCAGGGGCAGGCGGCAAAGACGTGTTTAATAAGAGTGCGCCGCGAGGTAAAATTTCTGGCTGACAAACGGTTTCAACAATCTTGCAATTTAAGTTGCAACTTTGTGTCCGACTTAAATGATTGTATTTGATTACAGATGCCCAACCCCTGATCGATTTTATCAGCGCACAACTTCCGATGTTGCAGGACAAAGCACGGGAGATTGCGGGGCGCTTTGAGCCCGTTGGGATAAAAAAACAAGACCTGATCGTTACGGAGGGAAAAACATCGGAAGCTTATTATTTCCTCCTCAAAGGTTTTGTAAGGGCTTATACCTACGATCTGAAGGGCAAGGACACTACTACTCATTTTTATTCAGGCAACCAGATGGTGGGGGAATTGTTTTCGTTTTTCAAACGTGTTCCTGCGAAAGAAAACTTCCAGGCGCTTACCGATTGCCAGGCGTGGCGAATTCGTTTTGAAGATTTACAGGTAGCCTTTCATTCGATGCCGGAGTTCCGGGAATTCGGGCGGGCGATGCTGGTAGGCGCTTATGCAGATCTGAAAGAACGGATGCTCTCCATGTTACACCTTACTGCCGAAGAACGCTATAACAACCTGATCATCTCCAGCCCGGATATTTTCCAGCATGCATCGCTGAAAGATATCGCTTCCTACCTTGGCATCACCAATACCTCCCTCAGCCGTATCCGGAAAGAGATTAGCAAACCCAATGCTGATTAGTTGCCAAATGGCAATGCTGATGCGGGTATTGTGATCGACCTTTGCCGGCTAATTATTAGTCATGGCAAAGCAAAACAGGTCGGCAAAGTTTATTCCTATTTCGACATCCCTCACAGACACACTTGAAGCAGAAAATATCCACCCGGATAATCGCCGCGATAAAAGCCGGCTCCTCACGATTGCTGCCCTGGCAATTGCTATCGCGATATTCATTAGCGTGATAGCAAAAGTCCTGGTGCTGTTGATCAACCTCGCGACCAACATTTCATTTTACGGCAAATTTTCTTTGGAACATGCCACTCCGCTTGGGCATTCCCTGGGTTTACTCGTTATCGTTGTACCGGCGGTCGGTGGCGTGTTGGTTGGGCTGATGGCGCTCTATGGTTCAAAGGCGATACGCGGCCATGGCATCCCGGAAGCGATGGAACAAATCCTGACCAACCAGAGTAAGATCAAGCCAACCATAAGTTATTTAAAACCCTTGTCTTCTGCGATTGCTATCGGTACCGGCGGACCGTTTGGTGCAGAAGGTCCGATCATCGCAACAGGCGGTGCACTTGGTTCAACGATCGGGCAGTTGCTGAAAATCTCTCATTACGAAAGAAAAATATTGCTGGCCTCCGGTGCAACAGCGGGTATGGCTGCAATCTTTGGAAGCCCGGTCGCGGCAATCTTCCTGGCGATCGAGTTATTGCTGTTTGAATTTTCACCACGCTCCATTATTCCTGTTGCGCTGGCCTGTATCACAGGTGCCGCGTTTCATCATTTTCTATTTGAATCTGGATATGTATTCGCGATGCCTGCAGTTTTACCCGCAGCCTTGAATACAGCGCTTTTTGGTTATAGCGTTGTGGGGCTGCTGATCGGGTTACTGTCTGTAGCCATTACTAAAGCGGTTTATTTTATCGAAGATATGTTTGAGAAACTGCCCATTCACTGGATGTGGTGGCCGGCCTTGGGCGGCATTGCTGTCGGACTGGTCGGGTATTTCAACCCGGCAACATTAGGTGTGGGTTATGAAAATATCACGAACCTGCTTTCAGGGAATATGGCGTTAAAGCTGGTCCTCTCTTTATGCCTGCTGAAATTTATTTCGTGGGCGATTGCACTCGGTAGCGGAACATCAGGGGGAACGCTGGCGCCGCTACTTACAATTGGTGCCGCAACAGGCGCGCTACTCTCGGCGGTCGTTCTTCATTTTTTCCCGGATTCGGGGATCAGTATATCGATGGGCGCATTGATCGGTATGTCGGCAATGTTCGCCGGGGCATCGCGTGCCTTACTTACATCGATCATTTTCGCGATTGAGACAACCGGGCAGCCAAATGCATTGTTGCCTTTATTAGCCGCATGTACAGCGAGTTATTTTGTGTCATTCCTCCTAATGAAAAATACGATCATGACAGAAAAAATCGTGCGCCGGGGTATTAAAACACCCGACTCTTATGAACCGGATATCCTGGAAAAAAAGACGGTGGCGGATGTAATGAAAGAGGATGCGATTTTATTGCGTGAAGACGCGAGCATCGCAGACGTGCGTGACCTGATCGATGAAGAGGGATTGCGATCAGCGAATTATTTTGTGATAGTAAACGGGGACAATGTATTTCGCGGCATCGTTAGCGTGTCCAACATTTTGAGCAATCACCATGAAACGGACTTACCGGTGGGCAGTTTAATTCGCCGGAAAGATATTTCCATATCGGTTAGTGATAGCCTGCGCCACGCAGTGGAAAAGATGTCGAAGGAAAACCTGGATATGCTGCCGATTGTTTCTGCAGAGCAAACGATCATTGGTGTACTGAGTTATAAAGATGTCCTTTCTGCATACCAGCATCGCCTCGACGATCATGAGCAAAAAGGAACGCATATTTCTTTACGCAGGCAGGGTTTGAAGATATTGATCCGCGGGCAGAAGCTCGTGTCGGCATTTAAAAGGACTTCCTGATAGCAATCCTGTCAAACCAAAGGAAGAGGATAGCAGTTAATTGGCAGCATACTTGCAGTTCAATAGAAAAATATACTATGATTAAAAAGTTTGCACCCTTCCTGCTGTTCGCCGTGATGATGACATCCTGCGAAGTTCTGAATAACATTCCGGGCGTTACACCAGGTGTTGGCACCGGCGTTTCACAATCTGAAGCGGCACTCGGGATTAAAGAAGCGTTAGGACAAGGCCTCGGAAAGGCTGTTTTGCAGTTGAACACCACAGATGGCTTTTTTAAAGATGCCTTATACAAAATATTACTCCCACCGGAAGCAAAGAAAATTGAAAACACTTTACGCAGCCTCGGTTTAAACAGCCTGGTAGATAAGGCGATTCTACAGATCAACCGCGGAGCTGAAGATGCCGCGGGATATGCCAAGCCGATCTTTATCAATGCGATTAAAAATATGACACTTAGTGATGCGATCGGGCTCGTAAGAAACGGGGATACAAGTGCCACGCATTTTTTCCGCGTGAAAACAACGCAGCAATTATATGCAGCATTTCTCCCGGTTATTCAATCGTCTTTAGATCGCGCTGATGCAACAAAATATTATGGCGACCTGATTTCCCGTTACAATAATTTTCCAACAACCATTAAGAAATTGAATCCGGATCTGGCGGGGTTTGTTACGGAACGGGCGACTGCAGCGTTGTTTGACCTCGTGGCAAAAGAAGAGGTAAATATCCGGACAAACCTCGCGGCAAGAACTTCTGATATTCTGCGAAAAGTTTTTGGCGGCGCGTATAAATAATTGGGTATTGAATTAAAAAAAAGTGCAGTTGGGAAATCCTGCTGCACTTTCTTATTTGATCCTCATGCAATCCTGCTGAACTGAGGGCAACTGTTTTCCTTCACAGGCAAAGCCGTCACCTGCTTCCTGATCAGGTCTATAATATTGTATGACTTTGTGTGGCAAAACGGGCAGGCATGCACATCGCCTCCAGAATCAATATACACACTTCGGCTGCCGGAAAAACAGCCAACGCGTCTTTGGTGATAACCGTGATACAACATCGTTGGATAATCTGTATACCCGGCTGAGTGATTGAATTTTTTAAATGCTGTTTCCAGCATACTGATATGTTTTTCTTCCAGTTGTACAGCCTGGCCTTCATAATGGCCGACAGACCTGGGTTCCAGCACCTGCACGAACTGTACGCCGAGATTTTTAGCAAATGCCATATACGGATCGAGATGGTGGCCATCAAGAAACGCTTTGGTTACACAAACGCTCAGCGATGTTACCATACCGGCTTTCCGCGCAGCAGCAACGGCCTGTACGGCGCCGGCAAACGCACCCGGGTTGCCACGGAATAAATTGTGCAGTTCTTCGATATAATGGTCGATGCTGATCACGACACCTTTGCAACCGGCTTCTTTTAATAGGCCGGCATTCTTTTCAGTGAAATTAAATCCTGAACTCAGTACCCAGCATTCGGTCTTTTTTGACGCGTGGCGGATCAGCGGAAGTAAATCCTTAAATCTTGCCATTGGCTCACCTCCGCTAAAATGAATTTGCAGCACGCCCTCACGCTGATACATATCTACAACGGTAAAAAGATCCTCCTTTGTAAAAGATTCTTTTTGATTAAGGTTATCCCATTCAAAACAGTGCTCGCAACGCATCGGGCATTTTCGGGTGATCGCTAAAAAGATGAAGGACAATTTTTCGGAACGGTTGCCATCAGCCTGCCGGCGCAGTTCGCCTTTGATGAGCTCATCGTATGCCCTGGATGGCCAGCCTGGTGTATATTGGTTGAAATAATATTTACCGTCGATCTTATGTAATTTTTTGAGGTCTCCTCCCCACACATTGTTCCGAAGGGAGATCATCTTTTTAAATGTTGCGATCACGGTTTGAGGCTTTTTCAGGATGATGCAGGCAAAGAAAAATATGCGCGTTTTAATTCGCCACCACGTGATGGCTGTTTCGAATCTGCCGGGCTTATAGTTGGGGGCAGCAGCTTTAATTTGTGTTACTGCAGGGGTTTGCTTAGTCGGAATGAAAACAACTGAGGTTTTTGCTACGGTTTCCATATTGTTCGTTTATACGTTTACGTTGATGATTGGTTTCTATTCTGCTTTCGCTAATGTTTGCAGTTGTTCCTTTTGCATTTTCTTATACAGCTCCATTCCAAATAAGGGAAAGGCATTTGGCTTTTTAAATTGTTGCAGGAAACCGATATCGGGTTTGTTTTTGAAGTTGCGGATATGTTCGTAATAGCCTTTGGTATGAAGAATAAATGTTTCTGTCTCTGCGCTGGTTGTTGTAGGAATATATTGGTAACTGATCGTGGCGGTATTCCCGATATTGGGTTGAGCCAAATACTGCAGGTCATCTTTAAGCAGTGAAGGAAGAACATCGTTTCCGGCCTCATCTGTAGCAACCTGCGGCTGTAATTTTTTCAGGCTGAATTCATTTCCCCCGGAATAATCCATCGCAGCATAATCGATTTCCCAAAACATAAATCCGCTGGACAATTTAACCTCGGCAACTGCTGTTCCGGGCTCCAATTCGAGCGGCACAACGATCGTGCGGCTGGCGAGCGGACCAATCGTACTGATGTCGGAAATTCTTTTCCATTCATGATTGATCCGTACAGAAACATCCAACGGAATCTGTTGCTCCCTCGTCCATTTTATCAATTCTCCCGCGGGTTTGCTTTTCTGCTGCCTTAAATAATTATCATAGTACGAGCCAAAGCCTTTAGCGAGTTCACTATATAACAGGTCGAGGAAATAAGAATTTTTGAGCGTTAACACCAGCCTGCCCGCTACCGCATCTGCCGGTTTTTTAAAAGCAAGTGCGATCTCGTTCTTCGCCTGAACGGCAGTTGTATCATCCATATGCAAAATATCATTGTCGTTTGCCTGTAAGAGCGATTTGGTTACGTCGGTATGTTGATTCAACCTTGCGGAAAGCGGCGTTTCTGCCTGGCTGATACTAAATAGATTTCCTTTTTCATCTGAGAAAACCCTGACGTTTTTTGGGTGACTGATCACCCATAACTCGGCAATATCTGTAAATTGTTTCTCCTGTAATTCATTGCTGATTTTTAATTGAAGCGTGCCGCCTGATCGCGCTACCATTCGTAACGGGATGTAATCATGCCTGGCGAGTTGCGGGTAGATGGCACCGCCATAAATTTCGCCCTGCAGTGTAAATTCATTTCCATCATAGGCGCTCACAAACGGGCAGGAGCTTTTGGTTGCCGCAACGATGATCCCAACTAAAACCGCAGCGCCCAACGTATAGCCAATTGCGCCAATAACATAACTGTTGGTTGTGCGTCGTTTGTCTTTTTCCAGGATCTCTATCTTCTGGATTTTTTCCAGCGGGATCGTATAGGATTGTAGCCTGGCAATGCTACTATCCGGGCTGATATAAAAATGGACTTCCCTGATCACCCCTGCATCCAGTTCATTATTCAGCTTAAACATCTGCCTTCCCTTTCTGCCATTGTTTAAATGGAGCTGATGGGAGACCTGCAGGGAATCTAACTGGAAGCTGAGATTTTTTTTATCCTCCGAGATCAGCAGGTTTCTAATATGGAAAGACTGGTCGCCATTACGCAGGACAAAATACTTCGACTGTCCGTTCAGGCTGTCAACGGTGGCTGATTTTTGTTGGTTATTCAAAGCTGATTTTCCGGCCACCTTATAATAATTGTGACAGGCAAAAGCGGATGTGGCCAGGAAAAATCCTGCCAGCAATCGTGTGCTGTATTGTTGGAAGTACGACATGGGATTATTTTTAATCGTTAAAATCTGATCAGATCGAAGAGAATGCAATGTTCAATGCAAATTGAAACGTAATCCCAGAGCGGTAATAGCGCCGGGTGCTTTACCCGAAAAAGCAAAACCCTGGATTGGTTCATGGTAAACCCTTACCAAAAGCGTTTCTGCTTTTTTACGATCGCGGGAACCACTTACCAAAATTGCGATGCCCGTTGCAATTAAAACGGCGCCTGTTATATACACTGCAGTCGGCGGTTTTTTATCCGTCAGGATCTGGTCATAATCATGTGTGGCTGCACCAATGAGAAATCCTATGCCTACTCCTGTCAATACCCAGCCGGTGGCTTTTTTAGTACGGCTTTTTTGCATGTAATAGGCAGCGGTATTTTTTGGCGGCTTTACAGGTTCCTGGCAGAAGGATACCGTAACGAAGGAAATATAAAATACAACCAAAAGCAATGACCTCATAACCGTTGTTTTTAAACATGAAATACTTATTAGCATGTATCAAACGCAGGGATATCCAGGTAATTCACAGATTGAATTTATGACCGCCTGGTAAAAAGGTTTGACGGTCTTGTAACGGAGTTGCTAATGGTTAGCACGGGGAAAAACGACGAGTGGTAGAGTAAGATCGGAATTTTATTTTATTATTTTTTTTAATTTTTTCCAAGCTTCGGTCGTACTATGGTATCAGTTAACGGAGAGCAATACCTGCCATGCTTCCTGCACTTTGCCGTTGTTCAGCAGTTCAGCAGCGTAGCGGTGAAGTTCAGTTTCCATGTCGGTGGGATTGATCGAATAATACTGAATAATATTTTTCAATTTATCGTCTTCAAAAGAAGGTTGTATGACGGGCATTTCATGCACGTTCGCCAATTGCCCCAGGTGATTGCCCGAGAGAATGCTGCTGTTGCGCATCCCTTCCGGCAATGCATCAATTCCTATCCCCAACCGGGTATTTGGTTTAGCAACTTTGAACAGATTGTTTTCATCAACCTTACAATACCAATCGCCGCCAAGGCGCGCAACGTGGTTTATTTTCAGCTGGTCGATTTTATTATTTTCATCCAGGATGCTGTCGTCGATGTGCATGCAAAGCACTTCAGCGATCACGAGGTTGCCCGCGCCGCCTTCCGTTCCTAATGGTTTTATTTCGATCACGCGGCATTCGAGTTTGATCTTACTTTCTTTCACCATCGGGGGCCGAACCAATGTTGCCTTTTCAGCCGTAAAGCCTGCTTTCACAAATTCATTGCTGCCTTTCGGAAATTCGCAACTGGCCAGAGAAGCCTGATGCACCATATCGAAATCCACGATATTGATCACGACCTCTTTCACTTCTTCCACATTTTGCAGAGTGTGTTTTGTCGTATTATCCCGCACCCGTCTTGCCGGAGAAAAAATGACGATCGGTGGGTTACTGGAAAACAGATTGAAAAAACTAAAAGGGCTGAGGTTCACATTTCCTGCCGCGTCAATGGTGGATGCAAAACAAATCGGCCTTGGCGCCACAGCATGCTGCAGATAATTTTGAGCATCTGCTGCAGCAAGATCTTTCAGTTCAATATACATGAGCGTGGAATAGTGTAATGTTCAATTTAAACTTTGAGTCCTTTCTTCAATTCCAAAATACTAAAATCATCTTCTTCCCGGATCATGGTATTGGTCAACGTCCCAAGTCCGTCAATTTCCATTTCCACCACATCATCTGGTTGCAGCCACTGTTCCTGGAACGCTGGATTATTCAGCTTGCCGGTTCCGTTTAATTCTAAAAAGCAGCCCGTGCCAACCGTTCCGCTGCCAATAACGTCACCGGGATAAAGGGTTACGCCGTAACTGCAACGTTCAATGATTTCCGCAAATGTCCAGTCCATATCGGCCAGATTCCCTTTACTCACTTCTACGCCATTTACCTTGCAGGACATATTAAGATTCCAGGCTTTGCCTACATGATTCTCCTTCGCACGGACCTCATATGGTTCCAATTCATCCAGTGTTACGAGCATCGGCCCGATCGCGGTAGAGAAATCCTTTCCTTTTGCCGGCCCCAGGTTTAACAGCATTTCTTCCATTTGCAGGCGACGCGCACTGATGTCGTTCATGATCATTAATCCACCGATATAATCATCGGCCTCAGCAGCCTTGATATTCCTGCCGGGCTTATTAATAACGATGGCAGCCTCCAGTTCAAAATCAAGTTTTTGAAAATGGTCGGGCATGCAATACACGTTTCCAGGGCCCTGGATACTATTGTGGTTGGTAAAATAAAAGATCGGGTATTGATCGAATTCCGGGATCATCTCCACCTTGCGGTTACGCCTCGCGGCTGCCACATGCTGGCGAAAGGCATATCCGTCGCGACAGCTCGTTGGATGAGGCACCGGTGCGAGAATATTGGCATCTACAAATGGATGGGCCATCACATTTCTCACCAATCCTTCTTTGATCCGTTGTTCGACAGCGCGCGCCAATGGCATCACATCATCCCAGTAATTCAGAAACAAAGCCATACTCACGGGGAGGTCTGGATGCAGCATATCGGTGTCATACAAGAGGTCATTTACGAGTATAGCCAGTTGATCCCTGTCTTCTTTTAAATAAGTAACTAATTTCATGTGTCGCGTTATCTGGCAAATTTAGCATTACACTAACAGCTAAAAAAAATGATTTAGTATATTTGTAATACAAATTGAGGCTTCATGGAATTTCAAAAAATTCATAATAAAGGTCAGGCGCAGTTGTTTAAGAACAATTACCTGGAATATCTCACTAAAACACATCCGCTGGTAATCTGGGGGATGTACCTGCCGGTATTGATTTTACTGCCTTACTACAGTGTTTCTGTAAAAGGATACAGTACGCTTAATACAGGCCTGATATTTTTAGGGGGTGTATTTTTCTGGACACTGATGGAATATATTTTACATCGTTTCGCATTCCATCATCACCCGGAAACTGAGCGTGGCAAACGGATCAATTATGTTTTGCATGGCAATCACCACGAATATCCGCGGGATAAAGAGCGTTTATTTATGCCTGCAGTGCCCAGCCTGATCATCGCGTCGCTTTTCTTTTTAGTTTTTACATTGATCCTGGGAGATTTTGCCTTCCCTTTTTTCCCGGGCTTTATGCTGGGATATCTTGTATATGGAAGTATGCATTATGCGATCCACGCCTGGAACCCGCCGTTTAAATGGATGAAAGGATTATGGCGCAATCATCATCTGCACCATTACAAACATACCGATATGGGCTTCGGTGTCAGCAGTACTTTATGGGATCATGTATTTGGAACGATGTTCGATCTCAAAAAAGAAAAAGATAACCAGGAAGAGGTGAAAAAATTGATGTTCAAATAATCACCAGCTTTCTTCTTCACTAATATTATTTGTATCCCGGCGGTTTTCCTGCCGGGATTTTATTTTTTCCAGTTGCCGGCTGATGATCATGTCCGCGATCAGCTGGCCCGCATCTTCTTTCGGCGTGGATGCCAGGAGTGTCGTCAGTTTTTTTTCGCTGACATCTATGCGATACAAAAGCCAGACAAGCTGGTCGAAATGATGAAGGATCAGGTCATTTACAAAAGCCGCAAGTTGACTTCTGAAATGTGGATCTACCAATATCCCTGCTTCCTTAAATTCCAGGATATTCGCGGGCGTCCAGTCAAATGGTTCCATCAGTGTCAGTTTGCGTTGTTCTAAAAAGCTGTTTGATTAATTTCCAGGACATGAAGCTGGTATAGATTGTCGTAAAAATTACTGCACTGATCATCGTTTTAGCCAAAGATGTTTTTCTCCCCGTTCGCGTGTCAGCCAGGCAATCAATTCATAAATACCACGAATGACTATAAGGTTGATTAGCCACATAAAACCTAACTTTTGTAAGCTGGTAAGGCCACTATAGCATGCGGCTGTATTTGTCATTGAAGTTTTTTCTAAATTAATATTTTTCCAACACACCCAACCCGAATAAGGCATAATCATATTTTGCCGGATCCGCCGGATCAAATATTTTAAGTTTTTCTGTGAGTTCCACAGCAGCGATCCAGTCGTTTTGCTTTCGCTCCAGTAATTTGAAATGTCTTGCTACGCGGGCAACGTGCAGGTCTAACGGGATTACCAGTTGTGCCGGTGAAATATTTTTCCAGAGGCCGAAATCCACGCCCCGATTATCGTTCCGCACCATCCACCGCAGGAACATATTAATGCGTTTACAACCAGATTTCCTTTGCGGCGACGCGATATGTTTGAGCGTTCTCGAAGGAACGTCGGGCAACGAAAAAAAATACTGGTAGAAGCCATTGAGCGCATTTTCTGTATTCGTATCGCCGGGCTTCATCCATTGTGTAAACGCCGTTTCCAGCGATTCATGTTCGCGGTAATGCCGGTGAAAGAAATCCACGAAATACAGCAGGTCTGTTGCATTGAACGTCCGGTGTTTAAAACCAATAAGTCTCTTCAGCCCTTCGTCAGCATAAGTCAAACAGAATTTATGTGGTTCATTATCCATCAATGCCATCAGCTCTGTACACTTATTGATGATGGTAGTGCGGTTTCCCCAGGCAAAAATAGCGGCAAAAAAACCTGCGATCTCGATATCCTGTTTCTTCGTGAAACGGTGTGGAATGCAAACGGGATCTGCCTCAATGAAAAAAGGTTGATCATAAGCATCAACCTTTTCGTCTAAAAATTGTTTCAGTTTTTTTATATCCATCAGCGTAACGGTTAAGCTTAGCCGATCGCCTGTTTCAGGTCTTCGATCAGGTCATCTGCATCTTCGATCCCAACACTTAAACGAATCAAACCATCCGTCAGGCCGTTTTTGATCCGCTCTTCACGCGGAATACTTGCATGCGTCATGGTTGCCGGATGATTGATCAGTGATTCCACACCGCCCAGGCTTTCTGCTAACGCAAACAGTTTGGTGGACGACAGCACGCGGTTCGCCGCTTCTGTACTGTTATCCTTTAATGTGAAGCTCATCATGCCGCCAAAGCCCAGCATCTGGATCTTCGCAATATCGTGATTGGGATGATCTGCAAAGCCGCACCAGTAAACCTTTTCAACATTCGGATGCTTACGGAGGAAATGCGCGACCATGTAACCATTTTCATTATGTTGTTTCATGCGCACATGCAAGGTTTTGATACCACGCAACACGAGAAAGCAATCCATCGGGCCGGGAACAGCGCCGCAGCTTTTCTGAATAAAGTATAATTGCTCCCGGAGATTTGCATCATTCATCACCAATGCACCCTGAATCACATCGCTATGCCCGCCCAAGTATTTTGTAGACGAATGCATCACGATATCAGCACCAAGATCCAAGGGATTTTGAAAATAAGGTGAAGCGAAAGTATTATCAACACACAAAGTGGCGCCCGCTTTCCTTGAGATCTTAGATACGGCATGAATATCGGTGATATTCATCAACGGGTTGGTTGGCGTTTCTATCCAGATCAATTTTGTATTAACAGTAACGGCGGCTTCAATATTGGCCACATCAGTTGTATCTACATAAATAAATTTGATGCCGTACTTAGCGAAAACTTTTGTGAATAAGCGATAAGTTCCGCCATACATATCGTTGGCAGCGATCACTTCGTCTCCGGGATTTAATAATTTGATGACCGCATCAGTGGCGGCAACACCGCTGCTGAACGCCAGTCCAAATTTCCCGTTTTCAATAATGGCTAGTGCATCTTCCAATGCTTTACGCGTAGGGTTTTGGCTGCGGGCATATTCATACCCTTTATTTACGCCAGGCGCTTCCTGTACGTAAGTGGAGGTTTGGTAAATCGGTGTCATGATCGCACCGGTACTTGGGTCAGGCGTTGCTCCTGCGTGAACGAATCTGGTGCCGGCTTTTTTGTAAATATTATTTTCTGCACTCATTTTATATGGCGTATTTGAGCAGCAAAAATAGCTAGAATACCGCAATGCGACTGAATAAAGAAAATTTAAAAACCGCGGTTATTTAGCGAAGCCGATGGGCAATTCGGCTTTTGTATTATCCCAGGCCATCACGAGGTTAGCGCCGTAAGCCGCAGGCTGAAACACCATCGTAAAATCTTCGATGGCCGGAGATTGGTCCATTACGGGAATATCTACCCGAAAAATATCTTTGGAACTATCCATATGCAAACCCCAGGTGTGCAGGTTGCTGTTGAAGACGATCGTCCATTTATCCGGGAAGGGAATGCAGTATAACACATAACTACCTTTTGGCAGGTTATGCCCTTCAATGCTCACGTTCTTAAAGAATTCGATCTCAGTAGCTTCATTGGCACCGAGCCGCCATTCCTTACCATACTGGCACAAGCTTTTTTCTGTGTTACCGAAAATACTGCGGTTCTTTTTATGCGGCCGGCTATACATCAGGCGAACGACCAATTCTCCTGTATCTGCCTTATTCATTTTTTGCAAAGGAAAATCCACCGGGAAATAACTCATATCCATCGGCGACTGATCGTAAACAACGTAAGGATTTTTTGCAGCTGCCGAAATCGTATCCGGGATAATATTGGTAGTGGTTGCCCTATTTTTCTGCGTACAGCAGTATAGTGCCGCACAACAGCTGAACAATATAGCAGCGCGATAAATTTTGGTAACTGGCAACATCGTATTACAAAGATATGGGTAAGCTCACTTTTACATCATCCCAAACACTGTTCATCGTAAAGCCGCCGGCCGTTTTTTCGAAATAGATCGAAAAGGTTTCTGCGATCTCTGGTTGCTTTATTACCGGCACTACAACACGCAGCAGGTCTTTCTTTTCATCATATTTAAATGAACCCCAGGTCTCCAGCTCTTTGTTGAAAATGATCGTCCAGCTCTCTGCTGTTGGAATGGTGTAGATGGTATAACGTCCTTTTTTAACCTTCGTGTTGTTGATGGTTACATTCTGAAAGAATTCAATTTCTGTTGCTTCGTTGGCGCCCAGTCGCCATACTTTTCCATATTCTACCAGGTCCCCAAAAATCACGCGGTTGTTTTTTTGCGGGCGGCTATAAATCACGCGTGCCACCAACGGTTCTGAAGCTTTATCCTGTATTTTCAATAAAGGGTAGTTGGCCGGGTAAAAACTGATGTCCATTGGAGATTTGTCCAGGGCGGGCAATTTTGGTTGCGCGAACACGGATTGAATACTGCAAAAAGCGAGGACAAGAAGCACCGACAAATTTTTCATGTATGATTTTTTTTCAAAGATAAGTGCATCATGTTTTCAGCAACTCGTTTAAAGTGTGAGCGGCGAAAGTTTTAACAGAAGGAAAAAATTCCCGGTAATGCAGGCTCATTTCATTTTTATGTTTTCGAAACAGGTCAAATGCGATTGTTGTTTCGGGCAGGTAAGCGGCACGCCTGCGCATTCCTTCAAAACTTTTTTGGATACCTTGCTCTTCCCGGTAATGGTAAAGCCAGTTCTGCGATTTCATGTAAGGAAACATTCCGCCAAATTTTTCTCCCAGCCATTCGGGATATTTTTCCAGATGGTCAAATGTTGCCTGGGTAAAATCCATTAATTCCGTTACTTCCAAAAACTCCTGATCATCATTTGCCAGGAAATAATCATACACGATATCTGCAAACGCCCCGGAGTACAGCCGGTATTGCGGGCGGAAATAGGCTTTTATCGCGGCTGTTGAGGGATGACTGTCTGTAAAATTGTCTATCTCCCGGTGTAATTTGATTCCCGCATGAATTTTTGCCGGGTAGTCATATTGCTTTTTTCCTTTTACAAAATCACTGATCATATTCCCCACGAGGATCTGCGGATCAGCAAAAGAAAGGTAAGCATGGGCGAGATAATTCATGCTTAAAGATAACTTTATCAGCAACCTTCCGCCATTGCTAATTTTTAACAGGAGCATCACCTCTTTTACAATTTCTTTAAGAAAAATTCACCATCTGTTGCTGACAGGCAGCTACATTATCTATAATCAACTATACATATATGTCTGCTTACCGTTCATCTACGAATCCTTTCATAGATGATGTATCTCATCATAGTTTCCTTGATGAAGGGCGGGGCGCAGACTAGTTTTACTTCGTTAACAGCCACAGACGCCATGCCGTGGTTCTCCAAAAAAAGTAAAAAGTATAGTCATGAAAAAAATCAGTAGCATCATCGCCGGATTGGCGATCGTATTCAGCGCAAGCGCATTCACCGGTCCGGGCGATAAAGCCGTGGAAGAACTAACCAGCCCCAGCAGGCCAACGGTTGGGATCGTGGTTTCCAACTCCATCAACGCATCGCTGTTAAAAGACTTTTCAACAGCAGACGCCATTACCTGGAAAGAAAAGGAAGGGTTGTATTTCGCTTATTTTAAAGTGAATAACAACGATTTTTTCGCAGCTTATTCTCCGGAGGGAGAATTACTCGGCTTGTCACGCCGCCTCGATATTTCCCAACTTCCGTTGAAAGTGATGCAGGCGCTGAGTGAAAAAATGGCGGGCTATAACCTCGAAAATTCCGTTACAGAACTGATCTTCGAAGGGCAAACAAATTATTACCTCAATGCCGAAGGCAAAACGAAAATCCTGCAACTGAAATGTTCACCTTCCGGCGATATCGCTGTGGAAAACAGGATTAAGAAAAAACAATTGGTAGGATCCGTTTACTAGGACAAAAGATCCCGGCCCGGCCGGGATCTTTTTTTATAATACATTTTTCGTAAGCCAGGTGCTGATCAATGCCAATGCTTCCGGAGAAAAACTTTCTTCCAGTTCTCCATATTCTGTTACCGTACATTTTTTGCAGGTTTGAAAAAGATGATTCATCCCAGCCATCTCGTGCACTTCATAAGCCGGGCTCTTACTTTTCTCAAGGGCGGCTTTGATTCCTGCAAGGTTGGAAGTGGCCAATACCTGGATATCGCGGCTGCCATTTAATGCAAGCACCTTGCTCTGTAGTTTGCGCAGGTTAGCCTGGGGGTCGTAAGCCAGGAAGTAACGAAACCAGGGCGCCATGAAAGTTTGCAACATCGAGGCCACATATTTCGCGCGGGCAGGCTTGTCCGTTAGTTGTAACGCCGAAAGAATTGTTTTCGGCGTCGTATCGGCCCAGGCCTCTGTTGCCAGCAACGCTCTCTGATAGATCTCTGCCGAATCGGGATTGTTGATCACGGTTGTAGTAATGGTATGATAGAGATCTGAAGCCGCTTTAACCAGCAGTTTTGAAGAAGTTTGCCCTGCTGCCACTGCAGCATATTGTTCCGTCATCAGGTTGTTGATGGGGATACCCGGGCCTGCCAGTAAAATAATAAAATCAATATCGTTTCTTCTTGCTGCCACCATTGGTGCGATCATCCCGCCTTCGCTGTGGCCGAGAAGCCCGATCTTTTGGAGGTTCACATCCGTTCTTGTTTTTAAATAGTTGATTCCCGCTTCCACATCATTGGCAAAATCTGCAGAAGTAGATTTATTGAAGCTACCGGTCGTTTTGCCCATGCCACGATCATCTACCCGCAAAACGATCATTCCTTTTTTTGTGAACTCGTCGGCAAGAATCGCAAAGGGTTTGTGTTCCATGATATTTTCATCACGGTCCTGCTGGCCACTTCCTGTGATCAACAGTATGGCCGGGAATTTCTCTCCCGGTTTATTTACCGGCGGCACGGTAATCGTCGCACCAAAACGAATTGTATGATCAGCATTGCTGTATTCGATGTTTTCACTTGTATAAGGGAATGGCGGCTTCGGTGTTTGCGGCCGTTTCGCTGTTAGCATGTTTGCCTGATCAGATGTTTTCCTGATATTTAATGGCAGGGCTGCATTTCCCTGTTTCCAGGTGCCTTCCATGGATTGCTCATCAGCGCTTATTTTGCCCGCATAACTGCCATTGATAGATGCCATTGAAATGATGATGCTGTCATTTCTTGTTTCAACTCCCGAGCATGGAATATTAAATGCTTTTTGTGAAGGACTATCAAAACTTGCTTTGTAAATTTTACTGTCCGTTTTGAGATGAAAGATGATCGGGATCAACTGCTCTTTTACACTGATATTTCCTTCCCATGTACCGTTTAATTGCTGAGCCCGCGTGCATGTTGCCGCAGATAGAAAACCGAGCAACACCATTAAATTTTTCATACAAAGATTTTAATAAAGTTAGCATTAAAAATCAGCCTTTGCGGAGCGTACGTTCTGCTTAAGCGAAAAGCCATATTTTTGTTCTCTTAAACACGACAATCATGAGCCAGGGACCCGTTTCTAATTTTATAGAACATCACTATCGCCATTTTAATGCAGCTGCTTTGATGGATGCTGCAAAAGGATACGTGACGCACCTCGATGAAGGTGGAAAGATGATGATCACGCTTGCCGGAGCCATGAGTACGGCCGAGCTGGGCCTGAGCCTCGCGGAAATGATCCGCCAGGATAAAGTAAGTATCATCAGTTGCACGGGAGCGAACCTCGAAGAAGATATTATGAACCTTGTGGCGCATAGCCATTACAAACGCGTTCCTAATTACCGCGATCTTAGTCCGCAGGAAGAATGGGACCTTTTAGAAAATCATTACAACCGCGTAACAGATACCTGTATCCCGGAAGAAGAAGCTTTTCGCCGGTTGCAGCAGCATATTCATAAAATATGGAAAGTTGCCGATGATAAAGGCGAGCGTTATTTTCCGCACGAATACATGTACAAAATGTTGTTAAGCGGTGTGCTCGAACAATACTACGAGATCGATCCAAAGAACAGCTGGATGCTCGCAGCAGCAAAGAAGAATATCCCGATCGTAGTACCGGGCTGGGAAGACAGCACGATGGGAAATATTTTCGCTTCGTATATTATAAAAAATGAAATGAAGGCCACCACGATGAAAAGTGGAATAGAGTATATGGTTTGGCTGGCGGACTGGTACAGGAATAATTCTTCCGGAAAAGGCGTTGGTTTTTTCCAGATTGGTGGTGGTATCGCCGGAGATTTCCCGATATGCGTGGTGCCGATGATGTACCAGGACCTGGAATGGCATGATGTACCGTTCTGGAGTTATTTCTGCCAGGTGTCGGATTCTACAACTTCGTATGGCTCCTACAGCGGCGCCGTACCGAATGAAAAAATCACCTGGGGCAAACTGGATATCAGTACACCCAAATTTATTGTTGAAAGCGATGCGACGATCGTGTGCCCGCTCATTTTCGCATGGATCCTGGGCTGGTAATGCATCATGCTTTTAAAAAGCTTACATGAATATCGACGAACTATACCTGGAATCGGAAGCAGACATTAAGAACAGTATGTATGTAGATGCATTCCGTAAATGTGAGTCTATTTTGTATGAAGACCCGCGGCATGCACCTGCGCATAATTCCCTGGGCTGGTTGTTTAAAACGCAGTTTGATGATTACGAACGGGCCGAAAACCATTTCGTGACGGCGATCAAAAGCGATCCGTTGTATCCGCATCCGTATTTTCATTATGCTACGTTTCTCACTGATCTGGAACGCTATGATGATCTCGATCGCCACCTGCAAAAATGCATGACTGTAGTTACGCTGGAAAAAAGCTGGATCTACGGCAAACAGGCGATCCGCCAGGAATTGCAGATGAATATTCCTGCTGCTATCCGGCAGTACGAACTCGCCATTCTCTGTTGCGTGAATGACGATAAAATAAAAACTTACCAGGAAGATATCGACCGCTGCAAAATGAAAATGGATATCCTCAACCGCGAGGAAGAAGAAAAGGAGAGTAATTAACTGGTAAAGTTGCGGGGATGATTAACGTCCATTCCGATGAAGGTTTGCAGATCTTATTGCTGAAAAAACATTTACATGAAACATATCATTGCGTCAATCATTGGCTCATGCTGCTTTTTGCTGGCATCTGCCCAAACGCTTTTGCCATTGCCTGCCAACCTGAAAGCAGCGTATGATAAGGGAACGCGAAGCACTAACGGCATGCCCGGGAAAAATTACTGGCAAAATTCAGCCGACTATCACATTGACATCAGCTTTGATCCGCAAACAAGATTGCTTTCCGGCTCAGAGGAAATCATCTATGTAAATAGCAGCCCGGATACATTAAAAGATATCCTGTTCAAACTTTATCCCAATCTCTATAAAAAAGGTTCTCCGCGTGCGATGAAGATTGACGATGCGGACGCCGGTGATGGACTGATCATCGAAGAGCTGAAGGTCAACAATGCTTTGCAACCGGCCTCAGCCCGTCGGATTGATGCAACTAATATGAATGTGCGCATTCCGGCGCTGGCACCAAAGCAAACGATCAAATTCAATATTAAATTTTCTTATACACTCAACAAAGGTTCGCATATCCGCACCGGCCAGGTGGATGAAGGTGCATTTTTTATCGCTTATTTTTTCCCGCGAATCGCCGTATACGATGATGCTGAAGGCTGGAACCGCAACCCGTATTTGGGAAGCCAGGAGTTTTACAACGATTTCTGCAATTTTACATTTTCGGTTTCAGTGCCAGACAATTATGCGGTGTGGGCAACAGGCGATTTAAAAAACAGCAGTGAAGTTTTTAACCCCGCGATCCTTCAGCGACTTCAGCAGGCAGAAACAAACGATGGATTTGTGGATGTGATCGACAGCAATAACATCGCCGCGAAAAATATTACTACGAACAACAAAAAGTCCTGGCTATTTAAGGCTACCAACGTTCCCGACATTGCCATTGCGGTCAGCGATCATTATTTATGGCAATCAAGCAGTCTCGTTGTTGATAAAGCAACCGGGCGCAGAACACGTGTGGACGCGGTTTTCAATAAAGTGCACCGGGATTACTTTCATGTATTAAGTGATGCCCGTAAAACGGTGGGAGCGATGAGTTTCAACTTTCCGAAATGGCCTTATCCATATAGTCATGAAACCGTATTTGACGGGCTGGACCAAATGGAATACCCGATGATGGTGAATGATAACCCTGTGGAGGATCGTGCAGAAAGTATCGAGCTCACAGATCATGAGATCTTCCACACGATGTTTCCATTTTACATGGGCATCAATGAAACGAAATATGGCTGGATGGATGAAGGCTGGGCCACAATTGGCGAATGGCTGATATCACCCATGATCGACTCCTCGATTGTAGATGAGTATGGTATGTCTGCCACCGAAAAAATGGCGGGTACAGAAGTTGATCTGCCGATCGTTACCTTAACCACACAGATCACGGGAACAACAGCTTTTATCAATAACTATCCAAAACCTGCGCTTGGCTATTTATATGCAAAAGATATGCTGGGTGATGAGCTGTTTTATAAAGGGCTGCATAATTATTTCCGTAACTGGAACAGCAAACACCCATTGCCTAATGATTTCTTTTACAGCATGAACGCAGGAAGCGGTAAAAATTTAAACTGGTTCTGGAAACGTTGGTTTTTCGACAATGGTATTCCTGATCTCGCGATCACAAAACTGTCTGGCACCGGCAAACAAAAACAATTATTTATTGAGGCAAAAGGATCAAAGCCAGTCCCGGTTGATATCAGCATTACCTACGCAGATGGCAGCGTTGAGAAAATTCACCGCAGTATGGCTGTTTGGGAAAAATCTGATAAGCTGGTTGTAACATTCAATGCAGCTAAGTCTATAAAATCTATCAGCCTGGGCAGTACTTATGTGCCGGATGCGAATAAGGCTGATAATATTTATATCGTAAAATAACCCGCAATTAGTTTTGACCGTAGGCTGCCGGTTTTTCTTTCCCCGGCAGCATCGATCCGATCATCATTACAAGCGATGTAAGAATGATTACCTGGATCACTACAGATTTATCCAATGCGGGCATAGCTGCAGCGACCGGGATGGAGAGAAACAGGAGGATGTTGATGAGCCCGCGCGGAGCAACGAAAAGGAGCGGGCGCACCGGGAGCCGGGATAATTTTAGCATTGCAGCTCGTGTAAGATAGATGCCCGCCGTAATACAAGCCGACCAGGAGAGGCTGTTTATATTTAATAATTCCTGGGTATCGATCAGGTAACCGAACAGGAGAAAAAATAACGCCCGGATAAGAAAAGTGATCTCCATAATAAACCCCAGAAATTTGTGTGCTTCTTTATTGAGTTCATTGGGCTTAAATCTTTTCAGCCATTTCACGTGTCTTAACTCATCGAGATTGCCCAGGAACAATCCAAACACTAAAATGAAAACAAGTGATGGCAAATGAAAAATCTTCGACACTTCATAGATCAGGATAATCAGTAGAATGATCGGCACAAATTTTATGTCGTGTTCGATCCGGCTAAGCAACAAAGCCAGCAATGCTGTAGCCACAAAGGAAACGATGACAATGACTATGATCTGCAAAAAAAATATCCCAAAAGAACCGGCGTTGATACTGGCATTAAGACCGATAAAATTGAAAAAGATGACGCCCAGGATATCCGACATGCTGCTTTCATAGGTAACAAATTCTTTGTTATAAGAACTGAAGCGCTTCGCGCTGGGGATCGCGATCGAACTGCTGATCACGCAGAGCGGAATAACATTTGTGAGGGCAGTTTTATAATCGTAGCCAGCCAAAAGGCTAATGATAGCTGCCGCAGAAAAAGCCAGCACCAGCATCGGGATAACAGCCACGAGGAAAGACTTTTTAACAAGCGGGATCTTTGATTTATTCAGTTCCAGTTCGAGGGAACCTTCGAGCACAATGAGGATCAGCCCAACCGTACCAAGGATCGGTAGTATGGCAGATAAATTGGGAATATCGATCTCCATCGAAACAGACAATTGCTTCACCAGCCAACCCAGTGCAAGTAGTAATATAACAGAAGGGATCTTCGTAAATGCCGCCGTTACATCAAACAAATAGGCGATTAGGATCAATACACATAAGGTAATAATTACAGCTATAGTCATCCTGCTTATTTACTGAACAATAGTGGTATCAACCGAAGGTAAAAAAAATGGGCCGCCCGGCCTGTTATAGAACTGTGATGATATGGCTAATTAAAAAAAAGACAGCCATACAGCTGTCTTTTTTTCTTAATACAAATATAAGTTATCGTGTCGCGGTTGATAGCGGGATATCGCGTTTCAACATATTATCGCGGTTGGCCATTTCCCAGGCTGTATGAAAGATCATCCGCACCCTTTTTTCGTACAAGGGAAAATTGATCTTATCTACCGTATCGGTTGGTTTATGATAATCGGCTTTCAGCATACCATCATAAAAAAATAAGATCGGAACGCCCTTACGTGCAAAATTATAATGATCGCTGCGGAAATAAATCCTGTTCGGATCGTTCACATCATCAAATTTATAATCGAGAACAAGACCCGTGTACTTCGTATTCATGCTTTCATTGATAACCGGCAGATCTGAGCTTAATTTATCATGGCCAATCACATACACATAGTTGAGTGTGTCGGCAAGTTTGCGTTCGGTATCAATACGTCCAACCATATCGGTATTGAGATCTACAGAAGTTTTGTCTAATGGATATACCGGGTGATCGCTATAATATTCACTTCCCCATAATCCTTTTTCTTCACCACTTACCGTCATGAATACGATCGTGCGGCGCGGACCTTTACCTTCGGCTTTCGCTTTCGCAAATGCTTCTGCCATCTGCATTACAGCTACGGTGCCGCTGCCATCATCATCTGCACCATAATATATTTTTCCATCACGCATGCCCAAATGATCATAGTGGCCTGTAAGGAACACGTATTCGTCTTTTTTATCCGTGCCCTCGATAATGCCGATCACGTTACTGGCGTTGATCGTTGTGCGGTATTTCTTGAATTTAAAAGCCGACTTGATATTTTTTTCAAAGGCATAAGCGCTGCCAAATGAACGGGAAGATTTTGCCATAGACAGCAGCGAATCGATGTTGTCTGCGATGGCCGTTTTTGCATAAGCAGGACTCAGCATTACGTAATTCACCATGGGCTCTGTTGCGCGGGGATAGTACACGCTCGTCTTTTTGCTGTTATCGATCGTACGTGTTGTAAACGTTGGCTGTGTTGGATTGATTACCAAAACACCCGCTGCACCTTTCTGGCGGGCGAGTGCTAATTTTTTTGTGAGGCCGGGAAAACTCCAGTCGCTGCCGCGGGTACCGCCATTCACGACAAATTTTCCATTCTCTTTTGGTTCGCCCAGAAAGATCAGGATCACTTTTCCTTTTACATCGAGGTTTGTATAATCACTGTAATTTTTATCTTCAATGCCATAACCTGCAAATACGATTTTCTTTCCTTTGAATTTCGTACTCTCATTGGTCATTGCTGAGGAAATATAATCCGTGCCATAGATCGCATCTTTACCGTTGATCTCCAGTTCAGATTTCACCAGGCTGTCCTGGTAAAGCGGGTAATACTGCTGATAAGATTTCATCCCTGCAGCCATTTTTAAACCCATTGCTTTAAACTGGCTTTCGATGTAAGCTGCAGCGCGTCGCTGACCTTCCGTTCCGGTTTCGCGGCCCTGCATTTCATCGCTGGCAACGATGGTGAGTTTCTTTTGCAATTCAGTTCCGGTAATAATGGAACCATATTTCGCCGCGTCACCATTTTGCGCAAAAACGCCGGCAATCGAAAACAGCAACCCGGTTGCTAAACAAATTCTTTTCATATAAAATTATTAGTGGTCTGTAAAATAACTAAAACAAAGCTTGACTGATCCTGAATTACATGAATGGCAGATGATCGCTCACCTGCCATTTGTTATAAGACAAAAAAATATAATCTAACTCACAGCGATCTTGTCAACGCGATTGGCGTGACGGCCACCTTCAAAAGCAGTATTCATAAAGATGTCGAGCATTTTTTCTGCATCGCCATCACGAACGAAACGAGCCGGGATACAAATAATATTTGCGTTGTTATGTTTTCTTGCGAGCTCTGCCACTTCTTCGCCCCAGCAAAGTGCAGCACGAATACCCTGGTGTTTATTGGCTGTGATCGCCACGCCGTTTGCGCTTCCGCAAAGTAATATTCCGAAAGCAGCTTCACCATTTTCTACGGCCGATGCAACAGGATGTGCGAAATCGGGATAATCAACGGAGTCTTTATTGTAGGTGCCAAAATCTTTATACGTTTTCCCTTCGCCTTCCAGGAAAGAGATCAAATCTTCTTTACAATCAAAACCCGCATGATCGCAACCGATCGCGATGGGCTTACTGAAATCAAATATATTCATGGCGTAAATTTTTAGGCTTTAGGTGTTGCCAACATTAGCTCCATTCTTTTTCTTCCTTCGCTCTTTGCTTATCCACTTTTTTCGTGATCAGTTCGCTGATCCAGTACAACAAGAGCAAAGGTACAGAAACCAATGCCTGGCTCGTCCAATCTGGGGAAGGCGTAATCACCGCCGCAACGATGAGGATAATCACGAACGCATATTTGCGGTATTTTTTGAGGAAATCATGCGAGATAATACCGATTTTAGCCAGCACAAATGCCAGGATCGGCAATTCAAATGCAAGTCCGCAACCCAGGATAATATTGTTGATCGTATCGATATAATCATCCAGCGTAGGCATGTACTTATAAGCACCAACGCCACCAAGCGTGAAATTCGCGAGAAAATTAAAGGTAAAAGGCGCCAGCAGGAAATAACCAAAAGCAGCGCCGGCAAAAAAGCAGACGGACACCCAGAAAATGCTTCCGCGGGAATAACGTACTTCCTTTTCAGACAAAGCGGGCTTCACAAATTTCCAGAGTTCCCAGAATAAATACGGGAACGCCACGATAATTCCGCCGATCATCGAGATGGATAAGGCCGACATAAATGGTCCGCTGATCGTATTACCCTGCAACGGTATATTCACCGGCGGCATACAAAGCGATTCGCCGATATGTAACTTATGCCCAAGATTACAAAGTGCGCCATAGGTAACAAAATTGGAACGGGCAGGGGCGTAAATAATATTATCAAACACCCAGTCGATCTTCACGAAAATAGCTACGAAAGCAACGGCCCACGCAATCACTGCACGTACCAGATGCCAGCGCAGTGCTTCCAGGTGATCGATGAAGCTCATCTCCACGGTGGAGTTTTCTGTTTGTTTTGTACGAAGTTTTTTTAAAAATGAGCTTCTCGCCTGATCTGTTGTTGCCACTGCGTAGTTTTAATGTTGGGTTGTAAAAGTAAAATATATACGTTAAACAGTTGCCACCTGTTTTACATTGCCCGTGCGTTTTAAGGTTCCCCATCCCTGCAACTCGCCTTTTAGGGCTTTGTTGAAAGATTTGATCAGGATATAATACATGAGCTGGCGATAGATCAGGCGTTGCGGGATCATCCAAAGCAATTTCAACGGGTTTTCTTTTTTCATTGCGGCCTGGCCTGGCGTTCGCGCATTTTCAAAATTGAACGCAATTGCAGCACCGGCAATATCAACTACCGTGAACACAAAATAATAAAGAATAATATGGTATAAACTTGCCGGGATGATACCGAAAGCCGCAGCCAGCAGGCTGATCACCAGCACTAAATCTGCCAGCGGCGCGAGAAAGGGCAGGATCACCTGGAAGATGAGGATATTCGGCATGGCGATCAGTCCGAAATTTTTATAACGCGGATTGAGCAAAGCATCGCGGTGTTTCCAGAAACTTTGTAAAACGCCAAAGCTCCAGCGAAACCGTTGTTTTAAAAACTGTTTCATCGTTTCCGGTGCTTCAGTATAGGATATCGCGGTGGTGCAATTCACGATCCTGTACCCACAGCGGTGCAGGCGCATCGTAAGGTCGCAGTCTTCGGCAAGGGTATCGCTCGTAAAGCCCCCGGCTTCCACAACCGCTTTCTTTCTAAACGCCCCGATCGCGCCCGGAACTACCGTGATGCAATTCAACAGGTCAAAAGCCCGCCGATCGAAATTTTGCGAGGTGATATACTCAATGCTTTGCCAGCGGGTGATCATATTCACCTCGTTCCCCACTTTTACATTTCCGGCCACGGCGCCAACTTCCGCACCGGGAGAAAGCGGGGCAAATTTTTTCATTAATTCAGTTACGGCATCTTTTTTCAATTGTGTATCCGCATCAATGCAAACTATAAATTCATTATCGCTGAAATTGATCCCATAGTTAAGTGCTGTGGCCTTACCACCATTTGTTTTTGTGAGCACTTTTACAGACGGATGCTGGCCGTAATGATCTTTTACAATTCGATAGCTATTGTCAGAACTTCCGTCATCCACGTAAATCACTTCCAGGTTGGGATAATCCTGTTGTAACAAACTTTCGATCGTACGGATAGAATTCAGTTCTTCATTATAAGCCGGAACGATAACGCTTACGGCAGGATGTGTCGTCATAGCCGGCGCAATGGCATCTTTTTGTTTTTGCCGGTAAGCCAGGATCGCTGTCAGCAGGATACGCCCCACCGATAAAAATATTCCGACAATAAACAGGGAGAATAATATTTCGCTGCCCCAATAGCCACCTTCGGCTAATAGAAAATTCATCTTCATCATCCAGCTGTCCCGTGATTCAGGAACGGCGGGCATTACATCGTTTTTTGTTTTCCCCATCAGGTCGGCGATCGTGGTGAAATCGTAGCCTTTGTCTTTAAAATATTTGATGATTCGTGGGAGTGCATCCACTGTGGCCTGCCTTGTTTCCCCGCCGGCATCATGTAACAAAATAATACTGGCATTTTTATCTTCAACCTGCCGGACTACGCGGCTGAAAATGCTGTCGGCAGTAACGCCGGGCTGCCAGTCCATCGGGTCAATACTTTCGCCGATCGTTAAATAATTTTCGGCACGGCTGCGCGCGATGGGTTCGAGTTCTTCAAAAGTCTGGGGCTCACTATCCGCATTGTAAGGCGCCCGGAACAGGATTGTGGATCTGCCGGTCGTGCATTCGATGAGTAAGCGCGTTGCTTTCATTTCGATACTCGCCCGCTTCAGGCTCATTTTTGCCAGGTTATTATGCGTAAATGTGTGGTTGCCGATCTCGAAGCCATCCTTATAAATCCGCCGGAGCAGGGGGATATTTTTTTCTGCTTCCAGCCCTACAATAAAGAAGCTGGCAGGGATTTTTTCCCTTTCCAGGATGTCGAGAATTTTGGGCGTATAAACGTCGCTCGGACCGTCATCAAAACTCAAGATCAGTTTATGGCCGCGGCCAACGGTATTGTCTTCTGCAAATTTGCGGATGATGTAACCTGAAGGTAACTGCAGGTAAGACTGTTCAGCGATCAATTGTTCCGCGCTGTCAATTTCCATCGCGATCTTTCCTTCCTGCGGTGTGTATAAAATACTCAGGACTTCCCCTTCGCCGGTAAAGCCGACACTGTTTGGGATGATGGGAATCGTTTGCAGGCTGTTGAAATCGAATGGATTTTTTTCCAGCGCTGCATTGCTGAGATTCCTGTTGTAGAATTTCCAGATACGGCTATCCTCACCACCGAGCCGCCATAAAGCAGTCCCCGCGGTTCCAAATTCATCGCTGAACCGAAGTGTGTTGAACGTAGAAGCGGCATCAGTAAACCAGACCTCATGTTCAGCTTTTTCGCCATCTCCATCTGCAGTGTAAGAAAAATGCAGGTTATAGGAATCGTTATCGTAACGGATATCCGCATTGAGCGAACGGGCTTTGTTGAGGGCGCTGTTATAAGTGTAGGTGCTGTCAAGTTTGCCGTTCGACCAGTCGTAACCATATCCGGCAACGCCGAGAATGATCTTTGCCGGATCGATCTTAGCGGCCGTCCATTCTAAATTATCTTCAATCCATTTTTGGGAACTGATGGGCCCTGCACCGCTGCTCTCATTAAACTGGTCGTAAGCCATCAGAATCACATAGTCATTATACGCCGCCAGTTTTTCGTAATCGTAATCGTCATTCCGTGTGGCCACGTCCATTGTTACCAGCAGGTTACGCGGGTGAAAATTTTCAAATAATTCTTTCTGAAAATTGGTGAGCGGAACGTTGGATTTTTCTTTCAGTTCCTCGAAATCGATGTTCACGCCCTGCAACTGGTAATGCATGATCGTATCTGTTAGCTGGCGGATAAAAGCACTCCGTTTTGCTGGGTCATTTAAGATGCCGTGTAACAGGTCGCCGTCGAAACGGGCTTTGCCCCGGGAGGAATTAAAGTTCGTGAGCATGGGTACGATACGAAGATCTTTTTTTCGCATCAGGTTAAGTCCGGCCGTATCAATCCTCGTTTGCAGCGTATGCGTGAGCGTATCGATAAAAAACCATTCAGGAAAGATCGTGTTGAGTTTATCACCGTTTTTCTCCAGTTCAGGCAGGGCTGTTTTCGCTGTCCAGGGGGTATAAAACGCGGCGCGGATAAAGGGAAGGGCCTTTGCCGGGTTAACGATACGATTATTGAGGCCTTCTTCCTTTTGTTTCCTGGATAAAAAATCCTTAAATCCTTTGATTTTCTTATTGCCGCTGTAGGAAAGGGTGAGCGGGTTAGCAGGATCGAGTTTGTTCTTGTATTCGCGTGAGCGTTCCTGCAGATTCGGTAATGATGGCGAGGAACCGCGAACCAGCGCCATTATAAGCACTGTGAGGAAAAAGATGACGATGATGGCAACAACGCGGCTCGTCCATTTAATGCTCTTCCAGCGGGCGGGGCTGGGGGTTTCAAAAATTTGTCTGGAATGATCCATGGTTGGGAGGGCTGGGTAATTTCGGCAAAGTTGTGATGATCCATGACGAAAGGAAACAACGGCTTGTTAGTTAACGGGATTTTAACGCCACAGTAACCGGTAAAAAAATTCTACAACAAAAATATTTAATTCCACAACATGTAAATATTCTTTCAGGTAGGGGCAAAAGAGAAGCCCTTGTAGAAACAAGGGCCGTTTACCAAAACTAACTGCTTATGAGAAAATTTAAAATTTATCGTTGTATGATGTAGTATTTACAAATCGGGTGCCAAAAAGAAACGCTGATTTGTTAAAAATCGAATGTTTATTTGTAAACCATTTTTTTGAATTTAAACATAGAAAAATAATTTGGGATATAACAGAGGCTTAAATTTCCATACCCTAAAAATTTATTTATGAAAACTTCACTATTCCCTAAAATTGTAAAACGATTTGTTTCAAATTTTGCCGAATCAGCCGCCTTATCCGTTATCACTTACTTATGAAAATCCTAAAACCTGGCAGGCGTCAATTGTTTTTTTTTTAAAAAAGTATGAATAAAATACTTATAACATTTGGTATTTTGATGGGGGCCCTTGTAGGGTGTTCTCACAGGTTTACATCCTATCAGCATGAAGGCATACAATCCTATTCTTATACCGGATTTATTCGTGAGGGCCAGATAAACAAATTGTGGTTTAAAGATAGCATGATCATCTGCGCTGCGCGCGCCTACAGAAAAGAAGAGCTTAACGATTCGGTGATATACGAAGGATATGACTTATATAAATATAGCTTCCTAGACCTTAAAACCATGCGTTGCCAAGATTATTATAATTTTAGTGATACTGCTAGGCCTTTTACCAATTATATTTTGCACAAGGAAAAGGGTGAAGCTGTAGGATGGGGATTTTACAATGATAATAGTTTTGAAAATCGTGCTGACAGCCTAATCTCACTGCCCGATACAACGATTGACGGGAGCATTTTCAAACGACTGAAAACAGTAAATATGTATAAACCCTTTAAGGATGAATATATTATTTATTTCAAGTGCCCTGCGAAACAAAGTATGTTCTCCCTGGACCGCCGCCTGGAAAAAAAATATCCAAATTGTAAGATTGTGCGGACAGACTTAGTGGATTCCAATGCTGTGATCGGGGCTACTTTCGAATACGCTATTGAAAGAGAAAATCTAACAGCCAACGAAGAAAAAATCTTCCGTAAATGGAAAGAAAATGCTGCTACCACCAAGCTTCCTGTCATCAGTTTTAAAGAAGTTCATCAAATACCTTATTTCCCCCATAAGGAGCTATAAGAATAAAGCCTTTTGTTCCTCTTTATGAAAAACGAGTAATTACGGCCAATTTAATAAGGCACTCTCTAATCTTGCAATACCCAGTGCCTTTTTAACAAAACAATCTGTGGCAACTATTTTCGAAATTTATTGTTTGCCACAAAACCTGCGCAATTTTCCGGGGGCAATTTTTTTGGCGCAGACAATGTCGCCAGTTTTCTTTGAAGCAGAAAAATGGCGCAATATAATACCTGCTGGAACTCATATACCATTCTTTCTCCCTAAGATATAACCTTCAACCTGCAACCTTTAACTCATCAACCAGTCAACTAATTCTGCGTTGTCAGCTTCTCCGCATTTTCAGCGAACTGCAGGGCTTCGATGAATTCGCCTACTTCACCGTTCAGAACGGTCTCTAAATTATAAACGGTTAACCCAATCCGGTGATCCGTTACACGTCCCTGCGGGAAATTATACGTACGAATTTTTGCACTCCTGTCGCCGGTACTTACCAGGCTTTTCCGTAAATGTGAAATGGCTTCCTCGGCCTTACGGACTTCCTCGTCATATAATTTCGTCCGCAGCATTTCCATGGCCTTCAGTTTATTTCCGAGCTGCGAGCGATCTGTCTGGCACATCACCACAATTCCCGTCGGCTTATGGGTGAGGAAAACTTTCGTTTCTACTTTGTTTACATTTTGTCCGCCGGCACCACCACTTCGGGCGGTCTCCATTTTTACATCACTTTCTTTCAGTTCAAAATCCACTTCTTCTGCTTCAGGCATTACTGCCACCGTAACAGCGCTGGTATGAACACGGCCACTGGCTTCAGTATCCGGCACACGTTGCACGCGGTGAACACCACTTTCAAATTTTAATGTGCCATACACATCATCGCCTACCACTTCTACCTGCACCTCTTTATAACCCCCAACGGTTCCTTCACTTTCACTTAGTAAAGCGGTTTTCCAGCCTTTCCTTTCGCAATATTTCATATACATGCGAAACAAGTCGCCGGCAAAGAGAGAAGCTTCATCACCACCGGTTCCGGCACGGATCTCGAGGATCGCGTTCTTTTCATCGTAAGGATCTTTCGGGATCAGCATATTGCGCAGGAGTTTTTCCTGCGCATCTTTTTTCTCTTCCAGGATGGGCAATTCTTTCTTCGCCAGGTCACGCATCTCCTCATCATTGTCATTCAGCACTTCCTTGTTGAATTCAATATCATCCAGCAATTTTACATAAGCATTGCGTTCATTCACCAGTTTTTCCAGGCTGCGATATTCCTTGCTCATGGCACTATACTTCTTATTATCGCTCACGATCTCCGGGTTGGTCAGGGCCACGGCCAGGTTGTCGAATTTTGCTTTTATCGCGTCCAGTTTATCTAACATAATGTAATTTTATTCAACCCTTACAGGCATTGCCTTTCAAGCCGGCAAAATTACATGATCTCAAGCAATCATTTTGTACAGAAAATTTAAACCAAGCAGAATTTTTAACGGCCTTCATTTCCTGGAAAAAGGGCAGGTATTAATTTGTACAGAAGAAGGTAGCATTGAAGATATTATTCCGGAAAGCGAAGGAGGAGATGGCATTGAACAACTGGATGGAATCCTCAGTCCGGGCTTTATTAACTGCCATTGTCATATCGAATTGAGCCATATGAGGGGAAGGATTCCCGAGCATACCGGGCTGGTGGATTTTGTGCAATGGGTGATGAAGAGCCGGGCGGCAACGACAGAAGAAAAGTTGCCGGCGATGCAGGCGGCCATTAAAGAATTGTATGATTCCGGAACCGTTGCTGTTGGAGATATCTGCAATACAGCTGATTCCCTTGCCCTGAAAATTGACAGCCCGTTGCGCTGGCATAACTTCATGGAGGTAACGGGTTTTATTGATAGCGCAGCAGAAAAAAGGGTAAATGACGCCTGGCAACTGGCCGCGCATTTTCAATCTACCCAACCGGGGCAGGTTTCTTTAAGTCCGCATGCGCCTTACTCTGTTTCCAAAACCATGTTTGGTTTATTGAATGAGCAACTAGCCGGAAAAATCACGAGTATCCACAACCAGGAAACCCGGGATGAAGATGCGTTGTACCAGAATAAATCCGGGCGATTTTTAGAATTGTACGACAATTTCGGCATCGATATCAGTGGTTTTTCTCCGACAGGAAAATCCAGTTTCCAGAGCTGGTTTCCCTATTTAGATCAGCCGATAACCGTTTTATCTGTACACAATAGCTGCAGTTCCCCGGCAGATATTGTTTTTGCCAAAGATGAAATCGACACTCGTGGCCAGCAGCTTTATTTTTGCCTTTGCCCAAATGCGAATCTGTTCATTGAAAATAAACTTCCTCCCGTAGAAATGCTTCAGGCATCCGGTTTCCCGTTGGTAATAGGTACAGATAGTTATGCCAGCAACCGCCAACTGAATATGATGGAAGAGATCAATTGCATCCGCCATAATTTCCCCCAGATTTCTTTGGAAACGATCCTTAGCTGGGCCACCCGCAATGGGGCGAAAGCATTGGGAATGGATGACCAGTATGGAACAATTGAACCCGGGAAAAAACCGGGCATCGTGTTGATTTCCCCGGAAATGCAGGCGCAGCGCCTTATTTAACCCAATACTTCATGCAGGATCGGCAGTGTTTTCATCTGCCCGAAATCAGGGATATGCAGCACATAAAATTCCTGGTATTTCGCCAGCAGCTCGCGGCGTTTTTGCTGGTTGAGTTTCAGTTGAGACAATTCTTCGGGTTGCATGATATTCAGTAATTCCATCGTCAGCAGGGCATTTTCTCCTTCGAGGAAGTAAGGATGGCCGGGATGCGAGGTGGTGAAATAGCCTTCTGCCAGGTCAATATAGATCTGCTCACTGTCGTGCATAGCTGATTCAATATTGCTGAGACGAAAGCCGAAGAATTGCGCGAGGTGTAAGCTGAAAAACAAAGGAAAATTTGCTGCAACTGCGCTGCCCGACTGATCCAGTTGCACCAGGGCGTCTTCACAAAAATAGAAAAGGTCGGCATTCGCTTCGGGCTGTTTTAAAGTTTTTTGCAGGAGTTCCACCATGTACAGGGCGATGCTGTTCTTTAAAACATCACTTAAATTATCCTGGTAGATAATCGCCCGGTTTGCCTCTTTGATCCGTTGCATGCCCTTCAATTCATTATGATATACTTCCAGGTCAAGAATAGAGGAAGGCTGATACAGGCTGGCTTTTGCATTTCCTTTTTTTGCCGTGCGCGCACCATTCACCATATAGGTCTGCGCACCAAACAACTCGGTAAAAATGGTGACCACCAGGCTGGTCTCGCCATATTTGATAGAGCGCAATACAATTCCTTTGGTCTTATGCGTCATTGTTTTTAAATAAGCAGCGGCAATTCTGCCCGATTAGGTGAAATCAACTTTCTTTGCAAAATCCCGCCAACCGGCAGGAATCTATTATTCAATATAAATATTATGTGGCAGCAACTGGCAAAGTTCGTTATAAAAAACAGGGTAGTGCTTTTGATCGTATTATTATTAAGTACTGCCGTGATGGGATACTTTGCCTCGAAGGTAAAACTGAGTTACGAGTTCAGCAGGGCGATACCCACCGATAACCCCAAATACAAAGAATTCCAGTCGTTTAAATCGAAGTTTGGTGATGATGGCAACATGCTCGTGATGGGTGTAAAGTCACCGGATTTTTTCGGGTTAAAAAATTTCCAGGCTTACCAGCAATTGCTCGCCCGTTTTAAAAAAATCCCTGCAGTAGAAGATATTTTAAGTGTACCCGGGGCCATCAACCTCCAAAAAGACAGCGCCACAGAAAAGCTGAATGCGGTAAAGATCTTTCCCGATACGATCCAATCCCAGGAGCAACTCGACAGCTTGCAGACTGTTTTTCGTAACCTTCCCTTTTATCATTCATTGCTATATAATCCGGAAGCGAACGCCTATTTAACCGGTGTACATATTAATAAAGAGGTGCTGGCTTCACCCGCGAGATCCAAAGTAATCGCTGCTATTGATTCTGCCGTGGTTCAATATAAAAACCAGACAGGTATTGAAACTCATTTGAGTGGATTGCCGCTCATCCGGACAGTTGTTGCAGACAGGATCCAGAAGGAAATGAAATTGTTCTTGCTCGGCTCTTTGGCCTTTAGTGTATTGATTCTATTGATATTTTTCCGATCCATCAGTACGACATTGCTGTCATTAGCAGTGGTATTGATTGGTGTTATCTGGACGGTTGGCCTGATTTACTTATGCGGCTACCAGATCACCTTATTAACGGCGCTGATTCCTTCACTGGTCGTCGTGATCGGGATCCCCAATTGCATCTATTTTATCAATAAATACCATACCTCTTATATCCAAACCGGTGAAAAAGAACAGTCGCTGGTGAATATGGTGAGCAAGATGGGCGTGGTGACCTTATTCTGTAATATTACCGCTGCCATTGGATTTGCGGTATTTGCCCTAACAAAAAGCGCCATATTAAAAGAGTTTGGGGTTGGCGCCGGGTTGAGTATTATGGTGATCTTTTTTGTTTCGTTTATATTACTGCCATCAGCTTTAAGTTTTTTACCTGCGCCGAAAAAAAATCAGCTGAAATACCTGGAGAGTAAATGGATCATATCTGTATTAACGCGGCTGGAAACCTGGGCATTCCATCACAAAGGAGCAGTTTTAGGAACGACAGCATTGGTTCTTGTTGCAGCCATCATCGGCATTACAAAGTTGAAAACCGTCGCTTTTATCGTTGATGATCTGCCGAAAACCGATGTCGTGTATACCGACCTGAAATTTTTCGAAACCAATTTTCACGGGGTGATGCCATTGGAGATCGTAGTGGATACGAAGAAGAGAAATGGCCTTTCGGGCATGCGTGCGTTGGCCGTGTATGAGAAAGTAGATTCCCTGGCGCAATTTATTTCGGGAAGAAAAGAGATGAATCGCCCGCTGAGTATTGCAGAAGGATTGAAATTTGCGAAGCAGGCATTTTATGAGGGTGATTCCAGCAATTACCTCTTACCAAACAGTTTCGACGGGGCATTTGTAGGGGAATATCTTCGCCCTAATAAAGGGCAGGAGCAAAACAATTTCACCAAAATGCTCCATTCCTTCATGGATACCTCCAGGCAGTCCACGCGGATTAGTATCAGTATGGCCGATGTAGGTACAAAGGCATTGCCTATTTTGCTGGACAGTATCCGATACCGCGCTGATCAGTTATTCGACAGCAGTTATAAAGTCACCCTAACGGGAACCAGTATCAGCTTTTTGGAAGGCAGCCGGTTCATCATCAACGGGTTGAAGGAAAGTATATTTTGGGCGTTCCTGCTCATTGCGATTTGTATGCTCTACCTGTTCAGGTCGTTCCGTATCCTTATTTGTTCGCTGATACCCAACCTGATTCCACTGGTCATTACCGCCGGAATCATGGGCTGGGCGGGCGTTCCGCTAAAGCCATCCACCGTACTCGTATTTAGTGTGGCGCTTGGGATCGCGGTGGATATCACGATCCGGTTCCTGGTGAATTATAAGCAGGTATTGCCCGAGCAGGGGTATAATGTGGAAGCGGCGGTTAAAGCGACGATCCGTCAGACAGGCCTCAGTATCATTTATACCTCTCTTGTTTTAACGGCGGGCTTCGTGATCTTTTGTGCCAGTAGTTTTGGCGGCACTTTCGCGCTGGGCTGGCTAACATCTGTCACTTTGTTAACGGCTACGATCACCAACCTGTTGCTCCTCCCCGTATTGCTTCTCCTCTTTAATAAAAAACCCGGTAAGCAGTTAAGTTAAATCCACACGGGTGGAAAATTAGCTTTGTTAAGCGGTTGTAAATGCAGCAAAATCCTAAATAATCTTGTCTGTTTATCGGCGATGTTAGTAATTCTACTATATATTTGTTGCCATAAACTAAACTGAAGATGAGAAAATTTATTTCAACCTTAATGGTTGTCCTGGGCTTCGTGCTTTCTGCAGCAGCTCAAAACCGCACAGTGACCGGGATGGTTACTGATGACAAAAATGCACCGTTGCAAGGTGTATCGGTTACTTCCACTGATGGCAAATATGGTACACAAACCGACAAGAGCGGTAGGTTCAGCCTGACTTTACCAACAGCCGTAAAAACCTTATTATTTTCCTACGTAAATCATGAGCCTGCGGTTAAAACGATCTCTGGCAACGAGGTAAATGCTTCCCTGGCTTCTTCTGATAAGAAACTGGAAGAAGTAGTGGTAACAGCCCTCGGTATCGTAAGAGATAAAAAATCTTTGGGTTATGCAACACAAAATATCAAAGGCGACCAATTGGCTAACCGCGGTGCAACTGATATTGTAAGCTCTTTACAGGGTAAAGTATCAGGTGTGGATATCGTTGGTGCCGGTGGTGCTCCGGGTGCTTCTGTAAATATTAATATCAGGGGTATTCAATCTTTCAATGGTAGTAACCAGCCTTTGTTTGTTATCGATGGTATTCCTGTAAGTAACGATGTGGATACGCGCAACGCGGGTTCATTAGGAACTTTGGGTAATGACCAGTCTAACCGTGCGTTGGATATCGATCCAAATAACATCGAGTCGGTGAATATCCTCAAAGGCCCTGCAGCTGCTGCATTGTATGGTTCAAGGGCATCTTCAGGTGCGATCATCATCACTACTAAAAAAGGTTCAGGTGCACGTGGACGTGTAGATATTACCCTGAATTCTAACTACTCATACCAATATGCAAGTGGGTTACCTAAATTCCAAAACCAATATGGCCAGGGTGCTAACGGCGTTTATGCTGCTACCCAGGCATTGTCATTTGGCCCGGCTTTCGGTTCAACACCTACATTGGCGAACGGTTTATTAACTTCTACAGGTGCCGTTATTCCATACAAAGCTTTTCCAAGTAACTACAACGATTTCTTTGACGTAGGAACAACCTGGGATAATAACTTAAGCATTAACTCTGGCGACGCCAAGCAAAATGCAAGTTTCAGCATTGGTAATGTTAACCAGAAAGGTATTTTGCCAAACACGAAACTGGATCGTACCAATGTATCTTTTGGTATGAACACCGTGATCAAAGAAAAATTAACGGTTGGTGGTAAAGTAACTTTCACCAATACAGCTCAAACAGGTGTTTTAACCGGTAATGGTAACTCTGCCCTTGGTCGTTTGATCTCTGGTTTACCACGTAACCTGGATGTTGCTTTCTATAAAAAGAATTACAAAAACCCGGATGGTACGAACAACTGGCCAATTGCCGGCCAGGCGAACCCTGCGTTTTATGCATACGAAAACCCGGTAACCAGTAATGTAACACGTGTTAACGGTAACATTAACCTTGGCCTGGATTTAACATCATGGTTGAATGTTGGCTACCGCTTAGGTGTGGATGCTTACACAGATCGTAAGAAACAAATTTTCGCCATCGGTACAATCGGTCAGAACACAACCGGTACTGTTGCAGAAAACAGCTATTTCCGTAGCGAGATCAATGGTGACCTGTTGATTTCTGCTAAAACGAATAACTTCTTTACGCGCAATATCAAGGCAACATTGTTGTTAGGACAGAACGTTAACCAACGCCGTTACCAAAGGATTACTTCACGCGGTGACCAGTTGTCTATTCCTAATTTCTACAACGTAAGTAATGCATCGGTATTCACTAATAGTGGTGAGTTTCATTCATTACAACGCTTACTTGGTTTTTATGCGCAGACTTCCTTCTCTTTCAAAGACTACCTGTTTTTGGAGCTGACTGGCAGAGCGGATAAATCTTCAACGCTTCCAAAAGACAACGCGTTGTATTTCTACCCTGCGATCAGTACAAGTTTCGTGATCACAGATGCGATCCCTTCTTTACGTTCAGATATTCTTTCTTATGCTAAGATCCGTGCGAACTATGCAAAAGTTGGTAAAGATGCTGATCCATACATTTTGTCTAACTCATTCGTGAAATATTCTTACGGTAATAACGTAGCAAGTAACAGTTTCCCATTAACTGCAGGTGGAATTATCTACCCAGGTTTTGGTGCAGCTTCTACCATTGCTTCCAACACGTTAAGCCCTGAGTTTACTACGTCTTCAGAATTTGGTGTGAACTTAGGTTTCTGGAAAAACAGGGTAAACCTGGATGTTACTTATTTTAACTCAGTTAGTAAAGACCAGATCCTTCAGTTAACCATTCCAACTTCTACAGGTTTCGACAGCCGTTGGACGAACGCTGGTAAAATGACCAATAAAGGTATCGAGGTGTTGTTGAACGTTGCGCCGGTTATCACAAACGATTTCCGTTGGGATATCACTGCGAACTTCTCTCACATCAAAAACAATGTTGAGTATATTGCTCCGGGTGTAACAAGTTCTTCTATCAATGGTAGCGGATTTACCGGTAGTATCGCTTCTTTCATGGTTGGTCAGCCTTACGGTATCATCCTTGGAAACAAAATTCCTACAAATGCTGCTGGTCAGCGCCTGGTAGATTCAACTACAGGTTTATACAAAACAGCGATCGCGAATTCTCCGATCTCTAACCCGAATCCTGATTTCACTTTAGGTGTTACCAATTCATTTAAATACAAAGGTATTTACCTGTCTTTCCTGGTTGATTACCGTAAAGGATCTGATCTGTTGTCTTTCAGTTCAGCGTTATTTAAATCATCAGGCGTACTGGACATCACTGGTATCGATCGTGATAAACCAAAGATCCTGCAAGGTGTGATTGAAACAGCTCCGGGCAAATACCGTCCGAACAATATCCAGATCCCTGCTCAAACTTACTGGAACAGCGGTAGCGCTTACGGTGGTTTACAAACAGATCTGAATGTTTATGATGCAAGTGTGATCAGGCTGAGAGAATTATCATTTGGTTATGATGTTCCGGCGTCTGCTTTGCCAGAAAAAATGTTCGTAAAAGGAATCCGTTTCGGCGTATTCGGTCGTAACCTTTGGTATTATGCACCTCAGGTTCCAATCGATCCGGAAGTGAATTCTCAAGGTGCGGGTAATATCCGTGGTTTAGAATTACAGAGCGGCCCTAACACACGTACAATCGGCGCTAACATTAAATTCACTTTCTAATTAAAGACAAAAACGAATCATGAAAAGAAATAAATATATCATCGGAATTCTCAGCTTGTCCTTATTCCTGGGCAGTTGTAAGAAATTCATGGATGTAAATGAGAATCCAAACTCACCGACGGACGTTCCACCAGCGTTGCTTTTACCTACAACCCAGGTTGGTATGGCGAATGCAAGCTCAGGAGAACTGAACCGCGCTGCTTCTGTTTTGATCCAGCATAATGCCGGTATCGCGAGCCAGCAATTTAGCTACGACCAGTTCGTATTGGATGGTTTAGGTAACAACTCATGGGATTATGAATTGTTTGTTGGAACGATCAACAACCTTCAGATCATTATCGATAAGACATCTGCTACCAGCCCTGCTTATTCAGGTATTGCAAAAATCCAGATGGCTTATGCATATTCCCTGCTTACAGATCTTTGGGGTGATGTTCCATACAGCCAGGCTGGCCAGGGTACTAAATTCCCGCAGCCACGCTACGACAAACAGGAAGATATCTACCAGGGTAACACAGGTTTAGGTATCACGAGCATTTTTGACCTGGTAAGGGCTGGTATCGCTGATCTGGCGAAACCTAGTATTCTTGTTCCGGGTAATGCTGATGACATGATCTACAAAGGCGACCTGACCAAATGGAGAAGAGCAGCTTACTCCATGCTGCTGAAATTTGCTAACACCGTTTCTGTTATTAACCCAACACTGGCAGCAACTGTTACCAATGAAGTAACTGCAGCAAATAACTATATCAATAACAATAGCCTTGATATGGAAGTACCTTTCGGTACTGCTACCGGTAGCCAAAACTATCATTACGCATTCAATATCATCAACCGTTCTACGGATCAAATGCTGAGTACACGTTATTTAACGCTGAGCCGTTCATTGAACGACACATTGCGTTTATCTAAACTGTACACCAAACCAGGTGGCCAGTTTGTTTCAACAAACAATGGTGCTGCTGCTCCTGCTGGAACTACTCCGGCAACAAGATCAGTATTTAACACTTACATCAATGGTGCAGCTGGTGAAGCGTCTATTAAGATCCTCACAAACTTCCAGACCAACCTGAACCTTGCGGAAAATATCGTAAGACTGAACCTTCCGGGTAACGCGGATTCTTTGTATAAAGCGGGTATCACTGCGCATATGACCAAAATTGGTATGACGACTGCAGAGATCACGAACTACTTTACAACGAACCCAACCATCGTTACTTTGTCTGGAACACAGGCGAACAAACTGCAACAGATCGTTACACAAAAATATATCGCATTCACAGGAATGGATATCGAAGCTTATAATGATTATAGAAGAACAGGCATTCCTACACTTGCTTTACCATTGGTGACTGCAGGGGATAATCCTTCAGTGATCCCGAAAAGGTATCCATATGTTGCAAGTGAATTGTCAAGCAATCCAAACACACCAAACCCACGCACGAAAACAGACGTGAAAGTATGGTGGGGACTATAATTTTTATACACTCTAAATAATTAATTACATGAAATATATATCCAGGTTATTTGTTATCGCTTCTCTCGCGGCTGTGTTCACGGGTTGTATGAAAGAAGAAGATTCTATTCCTTTACAGGATACCCGTCCTGATGTACCTGTAACTGTTGCCAATGCAACAGACTTCAGGCCAGGCCCCGCAGTTCGTACGTCAAAAGCGGCAGGTGGTGCTATCAGCATTACACTTGAAATTCCGGCAAACAGCGGGCGCACGATCAAAGAAATCACGAAAGTGGTTGCGTCTACCTCTTATGCAGCAGTGCAAAATTCAACTGCAGCTTATAACGCAGCACCGATCGCAGGGAATGGCAGAACAGTTACGTTCAATACAACGCTGGCAGAATTCTTTGTAAAGAATCCTACCATCACGCCAAATCCTCCAACATCTAATGCGAACTTACCAAGGGCTTTTTACTTCCTGGTAACATTGGATAATGGTCAGCAATTGATCCCTTATGCAGTGAATGTTTTAGTATTAGACTAATTTCAAATTATAGCGCATAAAAAAACGGGCTGAAATTTTCAGCCCGTTTTTTTATGCGCATGTTTTTATTTTAAAATGGCTGCAAGTTTTTGTTCCAGCGCTGCTTCCCTTAATTCTGTGGCGATGATCTTTCCCTGTGGATCGAGCAACACATTATACGGAATGCCTTCATAACCATATAATGCAACTGTTGCATTCGTCCATCCTTTCAAATCACTTACATGCTGCCAGGTTAATTTGTCGTCTTTGATGGCTTTTAACCACGCGGCTTTATTCTCATCCAGCGAAACCCCAAGGATGGTGAAGTTTTTGTTTTTGTACTTGTTATACGCAGCCACAACATTTGGATTTTCCCCGCGACATGGTCCGCACCAGCTGGCCCAAAAATCTACGAGCACATATTTTCCTTTTAGCTGCGAAAGACTGAATGCCTTTCCGGTGGTATCGTTCATGGTGAAATCAGGCGCCATCATCCCAACGGTTGGCATACCTTTTTTGGCGTTGGACGGCGCGGGCTGGTTTGCCGCAAGCAGCATTTGATTGAATTGGGTAACAACAGAGGCGATGCCCTGGTGGTTGGGAAATCGTTTGGCAAGGTTTGCCACCGGGGCCTTTAATAATTGCGGATCAACCTGCCGCGTATATCCAAGGGCGAACATGGCAATAACAGGGTCGTTGATCGTATCAATGGATTTCACAATGAAACCCCTGAAATCATCTTCCATTTTATCCATCTGTTCTGTCTGAATGGCCACGAGGCTGTCGTTATTTTTCGTCGTTTTCAACGCTTCCAGCTTATCGGCCTGGGCGCTCAAAGCTTTACTGCGATTATTGATATTAACAAGAAAACCTTTAAAAGCATGATTGGCAGGCGTATTGAAATCAGGGCCTTCCAGCGTCAGGTCATTAATGTCTGCTTTAAATTTAATATCGGCTTTGTCGTTGATGAAGACGAAACCACTTTCCACTTTTTCCAGGCGGAGGCGATACAAGCCTTCTTCTGATCCAACGGCACCCAGGCTGAATTTCCCGCCTTTTACTTCTGCCGTATCGAGGACTTCAGGATTTTTCTGACTGAAGAACAATTGCTCTAAATAAATTTTTTGGTCAGGCACATTTTTGATCTCACCGCTGACAGTGAATTTGCCTTTTTCATCTTTTTCTTTACAGGAAAATATTGTAACACCGAACAGCAATACAATGAAGAAATGTTTTGTCATACTTGAATTTAAATGTTGTTTAATTTTTTTGTGAGCAGTTCCATTACCTGCTGCATATCTGCTTTCCCTTTACTGCGTTTTTTTACATCACCGGCAAAAAGGCCCAGCAGGTTTTTCTTGCCTGATTTGTACTCCTGTACTTTTTCAGGCATGGAAGCCAGCGTTTCTCCGATCCATGTTTCCAGGGCTGAAGTACCGGATTCTTGTACCAGATGTAAACGTTCCGCAACGGAAAGCACGGTTGCTGCTGGATCAGCAATCAGTTCCGGTAAAATTTTATGGGCAGCGTTTGCTAAACTAATCAATCCATCTTCTACCGCATTTACCAGTTCAGCCATTTTTACAGGCGGCAACGGGATGGCAATGAGTTCCATATTTTGTTCGTTCGCAAAGGAGCGTAAAGGGCCGGTCATCCAGTTGGCGACCGCTTTATAATGTGTAGTATCACGGATGATCGCTTCGAATAACCGGGCATCGTCCCTATCGGCGCAAATGGCTGCAGCATCGTAGTCATTCAGTCCGAAACTGGTTTTATATTTCGCCTCCAGCTCAGCGGGTAGCATCGGCATCGCGGAGCGGATCTGTTGAATGGTTTCTGCACTGATATCAAATGGCGGCAGATCGGGCTCCGGGAAGTAACGGTAATCGTCTGCGTCTTCTTTGCTGCGTAGGGAAAAGGTTGTGTTGTTATCAGCATTAAAGCTTCTTGTTTCCTGCCGGATCTCCTGGCCGCTTTCAACAATATTGATTAGCCTTGCCACTTCAATTTCAATGGCTTTTTTTACATTGCGGATGCTGTTGAGATTTTTTACCTCCACGCGCGTTCCTAAAGTGCTTACTCCTTTTAACCGGATGGAAATATTCGCATCGCAACGCATACTTCCCTCTTCCATATTGCCATCACAAACGTCCAGCCAGCGGAGTAATTTCCTCAACGCTACGAGGTAACTATAGGCTTCGTCGGCACTGTGTAAATCAGGCTCGGTAACGATTTCAAGTAAAGGAGTTCCTGCGCGATTCAGGTCGATGCAGGTATTGTTTTCATCCTGGTCATGCAGACTTTTCCCCGCATCTTCTTCCATATGAATCCGGTTCAACTGAACATTTTTCTTACCTGCAGCAGTGCTGATAGCAAGATAGCCGCCGAGGCAAATAGGCGCTGTATGCTGACTCACCTGGTAACCTTTCGGGAGATCAGGATAGAAATAATTTTTACGGGCGAAATAATTTTTGGCGACGATCGTACAATTCAGAGCGAGGCCAAGTTTAACTGCTTTCTCAATCACAGCCTCGTTCATTACGGGCAAAGTGCCGGGGTGGGCGAGGGAGATCGGGCTTACCTGTGTATTGGGCGCGGCGCCAAAAAGAACCGGATCCGCACAAAAAAGTTTGCTAACAGTAGATAATTGTGCATGCACTTCCAGACCAACAACGGTTTCGTATTTCTCCTGATGATTCACGGGGCAAAAATAACCAAAAACAACGGGGATATAACGGGCATAAAAAAGCACCGGCAAAAACCGGTGCTGCTGTTTTACCTGGCTATCTTATAAGTTGGCGGTCTTTAATTTTTTTGGAATTTTAATCGTCAGGTTCATTTCACTGCCGTTGCGTTTTATTTTCACGGGATAAGATGCTTTTTCCCTGTTTTCCTGGAATGCTTCCCTGGCTTCATCTGTATTCGTCACTTTTTTTCCGGAGATCTCTGTGATAACGTCATCGGCTTTTAATCCGGCAGTTGCTGCATTCGAGCTGTCTTCAACACTTAATATTTTCACACCGCTCCCTTCCTCTGTATCCTGGATTTTTAAACCCAGCCTGGATTTGTTCCAGCCACCATACATTGACAATGCTTCCACATCATTATTCCATACTCCCGGAACCATAGTACGGGGCATCGCCGGGGTTTTTGGGAAGGAATAGGCTTTTATGCCCCCTTCCGGCGTACGAATAGAGAAACTACGCATGTTATCTCTTTCTTCGAGTTTGGTTTTAAGGCTTTTCTCTTTGCCATCTCTTTTATAGGAGATTTTCACCTCGTTGTTGGCTTTTTGTCCCTGGATGACTTCAGATAATTCCTCGGGGCTGTCGATTTGCTGGTCGCCAATTTTCGTGATGATGTCGTCTATTTTTAGTCCGGCCTTTTCAGCAGGGCTGTTTTTTACGACTTCAAAGATCTTTACGCCATCATCCGTTTTTGCAGTGCTTACACCGAGGAAAGTTTGCTTACCAGCCGGCGCAAACATGCCGGTTAATCCTTCTCCATCAAAATCCATATTGAAATTCATCCCGTCGATGTTGAGAGACTTGCCATCTTTGATGATAATTTTCTTTTTATTGATCGTGATCTCGTCATCTTTAAATTCAACGAGTGGTTTGCCATTGATCAATACTTTATCACCGGTGATCTGCAGCGTGAGTGTCGCATCTTTTGTCCCTTTTTTTCGGATAATAATTTCCTGGGACTCTTTTTTATCCTTTTCAGCTGGTGGGGTTACCTGGGCCATCGCCTTGTAAGAAAAAGCGGAAAATAACCAGGGCAGGAAAGCGAAAACTACTTTTTTCATGATCGTTTATATTTATGTACGAAAGTTTTAGTACATCAAATGTAGGAGGATTTTTTTAATTACGAAACATTTCGCAAATAATATTTTTTCTTTAACAAATTGTTGAAAAATCCATCAGGGTCCTGGGAATGTAGCTCATCTTCCCTGGTGCTGTTTTTGGGAGATAGGTTGGATGATTACTCAACTGGGAAGGGCCAGGGCTTTTTGCCACAAGTAATTTTGCCACAAAAGATTTTGCAACAAAATGTTTTGTGGCAAATTAAAATGTAGCAAGGAAAATTGTTGCAAGGCTGTTGCAAAGAAAACCAGCGTCAAAAAATTGCCACAAAAAATTAATTAAAAGGATTCACCGCAGTATAGGTGTGAACCGGGCAATTATCTACGATGCCTTCCCCTTTGTATTGCATCCCGATCTTTTGGAGCACTTTTATCGAGGCGATATTGTGGATATGGGCGCGGCCCGTAATTAACGGGAGGCTGAGTTGGTGAAACCCATGATGCAAGGTTTCCTGTGAAGCCTCAGTAGCATAGCCTTTTCCCCAGGCGATGGGGAGAAACCGGTAACCAAGGTCAATTTCATTCAGATCCTGCCGGTGTTTCAACCCGCACCAGCCGATGAACTGGTTGTCTCCACGGGTAAATACCGCCCAGCGCCCGAGGTTTTTAAAGTATTGCGGTAAAATATTATCCCTCAGGATCTGTTGGGCATGTTCTTCATCGTGCAACAAAGGTTCATGCAGATATTTCAACACTTCCGGGTCGCTGTTTAAACGCAATAACAGGTCTGTATCCGCTAAGGTAAAGCGGCGAAGCCAAAGCCGGGGCGTTTCGAAAACCAAGTGCATATCGCTAATTGTATGTTGCTATTTTCTTTCCGTCAGATCATAGACCGCAGTTGCTCGATCAATGCTGCAAAGCCCGATGTATTTTGTCCGCCGGCAGTTGCCAGCGTCTTTTGTCCGCCACCACCACCAGTAATCGCCGGGCTCACGACATCCTTTATCAATTTACCGGCATCCAGGCCTTTTGCGGCCACAACGGTATCACTTATCCCCACTACAACGTGGGCCTTACCGCCGATATTGCTGCACAATACCAGGAAATGATCGTGCAGGTGGTTTTTCATGTCGAAGCAAAGTTTTTTCAGGCTGTCGGCACTGCTTACCTCTACCACCTGGCCGATAAAACTTACATTATTGATGATCTCATCCTTTTGCAAAAGTTCGTTGCGGATGCCTACCAGCTGGCGTGCTTCCAAAGATTCGATGCGTTTGCTGAACTGGGCATTCTCCGCCAGCAGGTTCTCCAGTGATTTCTGCAGATCTTTCGACCCTTTCAATGTTTCCCGCAGTTGCTTTACCTGCTCCAGTTCTTTATTTACGAGTTGCTCAGCCGCAAGTCCGGATACGGCTTCAATCCTGCGTACGCCTGCAGCAACGGCTGCTTCATGTTTGATCTTGAAAAAACCGATCTCGCCGGTATTGCCCACATGCGTTCCGCCACAAAGTTCAATGGAATAAGCAGGATCCATCATCACCACCCGCACCGTATCGCCATATTTTTCACCAAATAAAGCCATCGCGCCCATGGCGACAGCTTCGTCTTTGCCCATGCTTTTAATTACGACAGGAATATTCTGCCTGATCTTTTCATTCACGATCTGCTCCACTTTCGCCAGCTCTTCATCCGTAACTTTTGCAAAATGCGAGAAATCGAAGCGCAGATGCTCGTCGTTGACCAGGCTTCCTTTTTGCGCCACATGTTTACCCAGCACTTCGCGAAGGGCGGCATGCATCAAATGGGTGACGCTATGGTGCAGGCTGATCGATTGCCTGCGGCTTTTGTCTACTTTCGCCGTTACTTCACCAGAGAGATCTTCCGGCAACAGTTCTGCAAAATGTATGATCAGGTCATTTTCTTTTTTCGTGTTGATGATCTTTAAAGGCTGCCCGTTCAATTCCAGTATCCCGGAATCACCTACCTGTCCGCCACTCTCCGCATAAAACGGTGTTTGCTCCAATACGAGCTGAAATAATTCTTTTCCTTTGCCACTCACTTTACGGTAGCGTAATATTTTTGTTTTGGTTTCCAGGGAATCATAGCCAATAAAGTTGCTTCGGTCGCCTGCGTTCACCTGCTGCCAGTCTTCCGTATCCATAGCGGTGGCTGCGCGGCTCCTCGTCTTTTGTTCCAGCATTTCTTTTTCAAAACCTGCGTCATCTACCTGCAGGTTATTTTCAGAAGCGATCAACCGGGTAAGATCGATCGGGAAACCAAAGGTATCGAGCAGTTCAAATGCGTCGGCGCCGCCAATCGTTCCGCCCTGGGCCGAACTGATGATCGAATCCATTTTCTTCAACCCTTTATCCAGCGTACGCAGGAAGGCTTCTTCTTCTTCGCGGATCACTTTCCCAACAAATTCTTCCTGTGCCAGTAACTCAGGAAAAACGTTGGCAAATTGCTGCGCGATCACGGGTAAGAGTTGATGCAATAAAGGTTGCTTGTAATCGAGGTAAGAATAATAATAGCGCACTGCTCTCCGGAGGATACGGCGGATCACATAACCCGCACCTGTATTCGCAGGAAGTTGTCCGTCTGCAATTGTAAAACTGATGGCACGGATATGATCTGCAAGCACACGAAATGCAACGGATGCTTTGCTGTCATCAGATTGATAAGTTTTGTTCACGATAGCAGCAGTTGCCGCAATTGTTCCGGAGAATACATCCGTATCGTAATTACTTTGTTTGTTTTGCAAGACGCGGACTAAACGTTCGAAACCCATCCCGGTATCTACATGCCTTGCAGGCAGAGGTTCCAGGTTGCCATCTTTTTTCCGATTGTACTGGATAAATACATTGTTCCAGATCTCGATGACCTGCGGATGATCATTGTTTACTAGCGTTGCTCCGCTCACCGCCAGTTTCTCTTCTTCCGTACGGCAATCCGCGTGGATCTCGGTACATGGCCCGCAAGGACCCGTATCGCCCATCTCCCAAAAATTGTCTTTTTTATTGCCCAGGAGGATATGGTCTTCTGAGACATATTTTTTCCATTCGTTCCAGGCCTCTTCGTCTTTTGGCAGGCCTTCTTTTTCATCACCTTCAAAAACGGTAACGTATAAGTGCTCTTTTGGGATCTTGTACACTTCTGTCAGCAGCTCCCAGCTCCAGGCAATGGCTTCTGATTTAAAATAATCACCAAAGCTCCAGTTGCCCAGCATTTCAAACATGGTATGGTGATAGGTATCTACGCCCACTTCTTCCAGGTCGTTGTGCTTACCGCTCACACGCAGGCATTTCTGTGTATCTGCAATACGTGGTGATGGCGCTGTTTTATTGCCTAAGAAATAATCTTTAAACTGGTTCATCCCCGCATTCGTAAACAAAAGCGTTGGATCATTTTTTACAACGATGGGGGCAGAAGGAACAATGCTATGTTGCTTTGATTGGAAGAAATCGAGGAATTGTTGCCTTATTGCGGAAGCACTCTGCATATGTTCATTTATTTGAATGGGTTGCTAATTGTTATTTATCGGTTTATATTTGTACGCTTCGATAAAAGTTGAGCGCGGTTGTTCACTGCGCTCCGGACAAAGAGGAAAGAATAACGGGCATCCCTGTTTTGTAAAGCAGCAAATTTAGTAATTAAGCATGAGTTTTAAAGGCAGGCAATTGGCTTTTAGGTTTTATGAAAAAAATAAAATACTACTATAATACACATACACTCCGGTACGAAAAACTCATCACGCCGCTTCGCGTGAAGCTCCTGCGTTTTTTCGGCTTTCTCTCAGCATTGCTGGTAAGTTCTGCCATCGTTATTTATTTATACAACCGGTTCTTCCCACGCCCAACCGATATCGAAGCGAATAAAAAATACGAGCTGATGCGTGACCGCTATAATACGATCACGGGCAAAATGAAATCACTGGAGAGCCAGATGGCCACACTGGAGAAAAGAGATAATGAAGTTTACCGCTCTATTTTTGAAGCGAACCCGGTGCCGGATAGTGCCCGGGCGAAAATTATCGAAAAGCAAAAAGAACTGGATAAAGTGAGCAGTATTGACGAGGGCGTGATCGGGAAGGATATCGCGCAGCAATTAAATACGATGAGTGCGCGCATCGCCTACCAGTTTAAAAGTTACGACGGGATAGAGAAGCTGATCAAAAACCAGGATGTAAAGCTCGCCAGTATTCCCGCAATTCAGCCTGTGAGTAACCGTCAGTTGGACAGGATCGCGAGTGGCTTTGGTATGCGCATTGACCCGGTTTACGGAACACCTAAAATGCATAAAGGCTTGGATTTTACTGCACCCCAGGGTACACCGATCTACGCAACGGGTGATGGAACCATCAGTGTTTCCGGTTATTCGGAAGGTGGTTATGGCAACCACGTGGAGATCAACCATGGTTACGGATATGAAACATTGTATGGGCATATGGTAAAAGTAAAAGTGCGCCTTGGCCAGCGGGTAAAACGTGGTGAAGTAATTGGCTGGGTTGGCAGTACGGGTAAAAGTACTGGTCCCCATTGCCATTACGAAGTGCATATCAACGGTAATGCCGTAGATCCGGTATATTTCTTTTACAATGACCTGAATGCAGAAGAGTACGATCGCTTATTGAAGATCGCGGCCACAGGCAGTGCCAAGAGTTTTGACTAATTTTGATTATGGCTTTCAAACAAATAGCATTTGATTTCAGCGATGCACCGGAACCCCAGGAACCGGCCGCTAAAAAAATGCCTGCTGAAGCCCCGGAAGAAAAGGCGGAAATAAAAACAAGTCGGGAACTAACGGAGTCTGAAACCAATGAATCGCTGGTGGAAGAGAACGCTCCGATACAACTCGCTATTGACGAAGAAATCCGTGAAGTGGAATTTATTTCTGCGCCGGTTAAGACGAAAGAACTGACAGCAAGAAAATCTACGCGCGGCAGGATGCGTTTATCGGATATGCATATTGGTGCAGACCTGATTGAAATCCCGGAAGATGAGATCCTGTTTCAAAAAAGTTATTACAGCATTGGCACCGTGTCGGAAATGTTTAAAGTAAATATCTCGCTGATCCGTTTCTGGGAAAATGAGTTCGATATCCTCAAGCCAAAAAAGAATGGCAAAGGCGATCGTCATTTTCGCCCGGAAGATATCAAGAACCTGAAGATCATTCACCATCTCCTCCGGGAAAGAAAATATACCATCGAAGGCGCGAAAGAATTTTTAAAAAAGAATAAAAAGACTGAACAGAACTTTGCGCTGATAGAAGAATTGAAAAAAATAAAATCATTTTTACACGAACTGAAAGCAAATTTTTAAGATCCGATGAAAAAATTTATCCTGTTTTTCGCTATATCGACCGCTGCCCTTGCTGCAACCGCACAAACACCGTATACTTCTTCCAAAGATCCCAATCATGCAGACGTCACGATCCTGAAAGGCATTATCTCGAAATATATTTTACAAAATGATCCATCGTTTAAATGGTATGCTGCCAACCAGGTTGCTTACCAGGCAGACACAGCGACGATCAATGCGCTTGGAAAAACAAAAGACAACATTCAGTATGTTGTATTTGGCGGCACCTGGTGCGAGGATACGCAGTTCATCTTACCAAAATTTTTCAAACTGCAGGAAACCGCCGGCGTGCCTGATAAAAACGTGAGCTTTTTCGCTGTAGACCGCAGTAAGCAAACACTGGGTAATGTTGCCTCAGCGTTTAAGATCACAAATGTTCCCACCATTATCGTGATGAAAGACGGTAAAGAGATTGGCCGCGTAGTGGAATACGGCAAAACCGGAAAATGGGATAAAGAATTAGCAGACCTGCTACATAGTTTTTAATCGTATGGATACCAACCTGACGAAAAGCGAGGCCAGCTTTTGTGAAAATGCCGGTCTCGCCGGTGTATTGCTTTCCCTGACTTGCCTCCTGCAGCAATTTGTTTTTATGCTGCCACACTGGATCAGTTTCGTGATCGCTGCTGTTTATATTTCTTCGGCGATCGGCTTCCTGCTCCTCGCAAAAAAATCAGCCTATGCATTTTGGATAATCCTTGTGAATACGATTTTGTTATTCCTGGTAGAATCTTATGTAATGCTCAGCATGGTTTTCCTGCTGGTGCTGGTGCTCCTGTTTTTGTACTCGCTGGTGCTGGTGGTTTGGATGCAGATTACAGAAACAAATAAATCGCTGATCGTTCACCAGCGGATGATCAAGGACGACCGCGAGCAGTGGGATGGAGTGTTATGATCAGATAATTGAATTGGTATTTTTCGGAGCGGCAGGCTCACCATCTGCATTAAAGATATTTACACTGGTGCTGGAGGCCGGGAATTCAACATGCGATGTGTTCCGTAGTTTGATCATCTCAATATTGATCTCCTGTTTTAATAAATTATATTCTGCCATCGGGATATGGCCTGTAAAAAATTCAAGCGTTGCGGTAATGCCATTCTTGCTGAATTCTGTGATGAAGACCGTATAATTTTGAACCAGGGCTTTCTTCGCTTCCATTATTTTCTTCACCTCTCCGATAAAAGCCTGCGCATCTTCCAGCGAGGTCTTTTCAGACATCTCGAGTTTCATTTCCGTGCGTCTTTGGTTACGGAAACTCATGTTATCTACAACACTATCCACCATTTGCTTGTTGGGCACTGTCACCAGTGTTTTTTCCGCCGTGCGGATGCGCGTGCTTCTTAAGCCAATACGCTCAACCGTTCCTGCAACGTTGTTCACCTTTAATGTATCGCCGGTAAAAAAAGGTTTGTCGAAGAAGATAATAAAAGAGGCGATCAGGTTTTCCAGGCTTTCTTTCGCTGCAAGCGCCAATGCCGCACCAACGATACTCAGGCCTGTGAGCAGGCTGCCGATATTTTGATTGAACGCAACTTTTATCAGGAACAATAACCCAATGATATTGATCAGCACTTTTGCAAAATCACGAAAGAAGGTGATGAGCTGATCATCACCGCGATGACTGGTGGCCGCAACTTTTTGATGAAGGATCAGTGCAACAAAATCTACCAGCCGAACAACAAGCATCACAAAGCTGATGATAATAGCGACCAGGCCAAGGCGTTGGAGGATCTCTTCAGATCCATGCCCATAAATTTTAAATTGCCAGGCAGCAGGAAAATTTAATTTATCAATTGCGAAGACAGAAACGGAGACGGCGATGAACCATCCCAAAGGACGAACCGTTAAGGCAACGAATTGTTTTTTGTCAATCGTACTCCAGGTGCGCTTCACAAAAATAAACAACAGCGAAGCGATATAGTGCGACAGCAGTCGTTTGAACATGAGGACAAGCAGGATGGTTGCGAGCACCACCAGGTAGCTTTTCACGCTGTTGTCGAAATATATCTGTTCTAAAAAGTCCATCAGGCAATATTATAATAAACTATAAATTTCAAGGCCATCTTTCTTCAGTAAATAAACCTTACCGTTCATGGCTTTAATATCGGTGTATTCGCCAAAGAAAGCCGGCAGCGGGTAGTTTCGCAAACGCAATGATTTCAACTCGTAACTGTACAGGTTGTTGTTAAAAATGCCATACAATTTGTTGCCCGAAACAGCCACATGTTCCCAGTGTAAAAAAGGCAACAGGTTTTTAAAACTTCCGTAGTAATCAAAAATATAAAAGCCTTTAGCTTCATCATACAGGTAAACAAAATTATCACTGTCGATGATCTGCGACGGCGAGGGAACTGTATCAAATAACAAACGCCAGTCTGTAGATTCCTGCAACAGTTTTCCTTCTTCGCTGATCTTTTTCAATTTCAGGTCCTGCTCATCAAACAACCAGATATTGTTATCGTAAGAATTGGCTAATGTTTTTACCGTGAAGATATTCTGTTTACGAAAGTTGATCGTATTGCGCAGGCTTAACAACCGATCCAATGCCACAACCGTAGAGAAATTTTTATAATACACCAGCACCTTCAATGGGTTGCTGACATCTATCAGCGAAGGATTGCCATATTTTTTTACTTCGCTGAATGCTGCGATGGAATCGCCATTGGCATTTAGTTTTTTCAGTTGGTTTCCGGCCGTGATCAGGTAAATATTATCCAGTACATCGATGCTGACGCTGCTAAAATTTCCCGGAATACGCCGGTAATAACGAAAGCCTGAATCCTTTAACGAGGGAATCTCGGGCAGCGTATCGAGGATCGGCCGCGTTTGTGCGAAGCCGGAAACAGCAGATAAACAAAGCAGGTATATAATAATATTTTTCAAGCTTAATTTTCGTAGGTATTTAACTGAATGCTGTTGCCATCAAATACGGCATAGGTGAAATATTTTATCCAGTCTCCAAGGTTGATATAACGGCTGTTTTTTTCCAGCGCAATGTCCAGCGGCAGATGCCTGTGGCCGAAAACAAAATAGTCGTAATGTTTTTGTTTAAGGATATCACGGCTATACAAAACGAGCCATTCTTCATTTTCACCTAAAAAATGCTCGTCGGTCATGCCGGTTTGTGCACGGCTTTTCCTGCTGAAATAATTCGCGAGCCCCATGCCCACGGCAGGAGGAAGGATGCCAAACATCCACTGGCAGGCCTTGTTTCGAAAGATCTTTTTTAAAAATTTATAACCGTTATCACCCGGACCTAGGCCATCGCCATGCCCTACAAGAAATTTTTTTCCGCTGAATTCAAAATCTTTTGGTTCAAAATAAACAGGAATGTTCAATTCCGTCTGGAAATAGTCCTTCATCCACATATCATGGTTGCCCACGAAAAAATGAACCGGGATACCCGCATCTGTTAGTTCGGCCAGTTTGCCGAGGATCCTGGTATAGCCGCGGGGAACAACTTTGCGGTATTCATACCAGAAATCAAACAAGTCGCCAACGATGAAGATTTGCTCTGCCTCCTTTTTAATGCTGTCTAAAAAACGAACAATTTTTTTCTCACGCACCAGGCTTGCAGCAGCCGTTGGCGCACCCAGGTGGAAATCAGATAAAAAATATATTTTTTTAGCAGTCAGGTTCATTCGTTGATCAGGGTTTGTTTTTTTCCTGCAGGTATTTCAACACGTCGCCGGTGTCAATCTCATTCATATGAGCGGTATCACCATTAAACCAGTATATCCAGGCTTCAGAAGGCTGTCCCTGCTGAAATACGTTCACCATTTCTCTTTTATACAACGGATGCTCACCGGATTCTACATTCAATCCTTCATAATCATCCAGCTGCGCCAGTGCCCAGTTAAATTCATCCGGATTATTAAGTACGTACAATTCCCCGGTAATAAAATGTTCTTCACTGGTTGGAACCGCAACGGGATAATTTCCGTTATCAAAGAATTTCCCTTTCACCACAGCTTCGCCTAATAGATGGAAATAGCGGGTAAGGTATTGGTAGGCAGGATTACGAAAACCACTGCGCAGGGAACCATATACAAATAATTGATAAATGGGCGTATTCATGTTGTCGGTTTAGCACGTTCAGGCTTCTACTAAAAAGCAATACACTTCTTTTGGGCCGTGCACACCCGTGACTAATGTTTTTTCTATATCCGCAGTACGGCTTGGCCCGCTCGCGAAACTTATGAACGATGGGAACTGTTGCCCATACTTCTCTTTTAAAAACTGTAAGGCATCTTTTATATCATAGACCAATTGCCTGTTATAAGCGATGCAAATATGGATCGGCGCATACACACTTGTTGTGCGGCCGCTTTGTTCGGCAGAACTCAGCACGATGGTGCCGGTTCGCGCTACCAAATATTCACAGCCGGTGATCGAAACATCGCATAACGCAAGATCAGCGTAAGGCTGAATGCCTGCGTTTTGCAACAACGGTTTCAACTTATCTTCTTTACAAAAAATGTTGCTCCAGCTTTTTGCTTTGATCAGTTCCTGCAATTGAAAAAACAAATCTGCCTCATCCGCACAAAACGCAAATTTCCCCTGCAGCTTTGTAAATTCTTCTGCGAACACAATCGCATCGTCTTCTGCTTCCTTCTTGTACAGGTCCTGCGTTCCCTCACTGTTGGGAAAAGGCAAAGGCACCGGATTACTCAGTGCCTGCCGTATTTTTTTTAAAATATTTTCTTTAGCGGGTGATGTTGCCATGAACGACCATTAAATATTCGGTGGATTTTTCAGTTCATCCGGCAGTGTGGTGGATGGTTCCGGGGCGATCAGCGTTTCAGGTTCTACATCGAGTAATTTCTTCTCTTCGTATGGCCTTTTACCGATCAGGGCTTCTACATCACTTTTGAACAATACTTCTTTCACCAATAACTCTTTCGCCAGTAATTCAACGGCTTCCCGTTTTTCTGTCAGCAATTCTTTCGTTTTCACATAAGCGCCGTCGATCAGTTTTCGAACTTCTTCATCAATCATTTTACCAGTTTCCTCGCTATAAGGTTTGGTGAAATAATTTTCCTGAGAAGGATCGTAGAAACTGATATTACCTACTTTGTCATTCATACCATACATGGTCACCATGCTGTAGGCGATCTTGGTGATCTGTTGCAGATCGTTACTGGCACCGGTGCTGATTTTGCCGAAGAAAATATCTTCACTTGCACGGCCACCCAGCGTCATACAGATCTGGTCGATCAGTTGATCGGTATTATATAAGTATTGCTCCTTTGGTGTGTATTGCGCATAACCTAATGCAGCCGTACCGCGCGGAACGATCGTTACTTTCAATAAAGGATAAGCATGCTCCAGGTACCAGCCACAGATCGCATGACCCGCTTCATGGTAAGCAATGATCTCTTTTTCTTCAGGAGATATGATCTTATTCTTTTTTTCAAGTCCGCCAATCACACGATCAATTGCATCCTGGAAGTCGCTCATATCCACCGCATCTTTGTTCTTCCTTGCTGCAATCAACGCGGCTTCATTACAAACATTGGCGATATCCGCACCGGCAAATCCCGGAGTTTGTTCTGCGAGTTTATGAATATCCAGTTTCTGAGAAATTTTGATTGGAATCAGGTGAACTTTGAAGATGGCTTCGCGGCCAACGAGGTCCGGGCGATCGATGGTGATCTGCCTGTCGAAGCGGCCCGGGCGAAGTAAGGCGTTATCCAGTACATCCGGACGATTGGTTGCCGCCAGGATGATAATGCCTAAATCGGTTCCGAAACCATCCATTTCCACGAGCAATTGGTTGAGGGTATTTTCCCTTTCATCGTTACTCATCATCACGTTCTTGCCACGTGCACGGCCAATCGCATCGATCTCATCAATGAAAATGATACAAGGTGCTTTTTCACGTGCCTGCTTAAACAGGTCACGAACGCGGCTCGCACCAACACCAACAAACATCTCCACGAAATCACTACCACTCAGGCTGAAGAAAGGAACCTGCGCTTCGCCGGCAACTGCTTTTGCCAGTAAAGTTTTACCCGTACCCGGAGGGCCAACGAGTAAAGCGCCTTTCGGGATCTTACCACCGAGTGCGGTATATTTTTTAGGATTTTTCAGGAAATCAACGATCTCCATTACTTCCACTTTTGCTTCATCCAAACCGGCAACGTCACCGAAATTGATGTTCACGCGTGTGCCTTTATCAAATAATGTTGCCTTTGATTTTCCAATATTGAAAATGCCACCGGGTCCGCCACTGCCACCGGGTCCGCCCACTTTTCGCATCATCATCACGAATAACAGTCCAATCAATAAGATTGGCAGTAGCGTGCTTACCACCTGGCCAAACCATTCACCTTCGTCGGTATAAACGGGTTGAATTTGCTTAACCGTTGGATTGTCTTTGTAAAAAGTGTTTAGCTCCGGACCAAAAGATTTATCTTCTACGATACTGAAATATACCTGGGGTGCTGAGGCTTTGCTGAGCATGGTATACTCGTCGCCGGTAAGAAACGTTTTATAAAGTCCGGGCTTGTTTTTTACGCTGTCAGGATTAAGAAACAGGCGTACGATCTTTTTATTCCGAACAACTACCAATCCGTTTTTCTCTTTTTCTTTTGCGTCCTGAGAAACATCACCTGCCTTTAATATGTCCTGGTAGTGAACTGGATTAATTTCAATGCCCGCGCTGTTTACACTGCGGTAAAGGTTCCAGGCAATGATGGAAAGGAAAAGAATACCGTAGATCCAGTAAATATTGAACCTTGGTTTTTTCTTAGGGTCTTCGCCAACTGGCGGAATATTATCCGGGGAGATCTTTCTTTTAGTATTTTGCTGATTCATATTTGGTTGTGCCATTTCTTAAGTTTCAGGATAGCCTGTGTAAAAAGTCCTATTGATCGGGATGCTCCATCGAAGAAGCGTCACTCCACATTTCTTCCAGCTGGTAAAATTTGCGGGGTTCCGGAAGCATGATATGAACAACCACATTTACGTAATCGATCAGGATCCATTGCTGTGCCTGGCGACCTTCATGTTTATAGGCGGGTTCGTTACATTTTTCCTTCACGTCAAATTCCACAAAATCAGCAATGGCTCTCAATTGGGTATTGTTGCTTGCTTCACATATGATAAAAAAATCAGCTACGGCTTCGGGTATTTTACGAAGATCAAGGCTTACGATCTTCTCTCCTTTTTTCTCCTGGATCGCGTTGATAATTGTTTTGAAGATTTTGCTATTGCGTGTAAGCCGGGTAAGAGCTTTTTTACGGCTTTGTAAGGCGGTAAGATTGTTCAAACTAAATTCATTTTATTTATATAATTCCATGGAAAACCCATGATTAGCAGGCAGAAAAAATAGTAGCTTGCATCTTTATCAAAAGTACAATTCTTTTCTTACCTGTCGAGATATTATGAGGCCTGCGGATTTATTTAGCATTTTGAATAGCGTGGATAGTACCAACAACTATGCCATGCGGAAGGTTCATGCGGGTTTGGCGAAGCACGGTATGGCATGGTTTGCACACGAACAAACGGCGGGTAAAGGACAACGTGGAAAAACCTGGCAAACCGGTCACCGGCAAAACATTGCGCTAAGCATTGTGCTTTATCCACAGGGACTTTCACTGGTTCAAAGCTTCCAGCTTTCGGTAGCAGTTTCTCTAGCTTGTCATCGATTTCTAAGCCAGTTTGCCGGTGACGATTGTTTTATAAAATGGCCCAACGATATATATTGGCGTGACAGAAAGGCAGGAGGCATCCTGATTGAAAACCAGGTGCAGGGAGAAGAATGGAAATTTGCAGTGGCAGGCATTGGCTTTAACGTGAACCAGGAGAGTTTCCGGCAAGGAATGAAAAACCCTGTTTCACTTCACCAGGTAACCCGCAAAATGTACGATACGGTTACTTTAGCCCACCAGATTTACGAAATGGTTTTGGAAGAAGTCGAAAAGATCGGATCCGTTCCGTTTGCAGAGAAACTTACTGAATACAACAGTAAATTGTATGGCAGGGGCAGAAAAATGAAGATGCGGCACGAAAACCGCGTTTTTGAAACGGAAGTGAAAGAAGTAATAGAGAACGGGAAATTGATTACAGGTTCACACGGAGAAAACGCCTTTGAGTTTGGTTCGGTGGAGTGGCTCTGAAAACATAAAAAAAGCCCTGTTTTTTGCAGGGCTTTTTTATTAAATCGTATGGGTCTATTTGTAGAGATAGTTCAACCCGATAACATCATTGCTGTTGAAGGTACGATCGCCGCCATTTGAACAAGCCAGCATCCATGAACCTGCGTTAGCAGTTGACGGGGTGCCAGGGATCAGGATAGCGCCAACATTGGAAGCCCCTTCATTAGAAGCAGCGCCGCCGCAGCTATAAGCCCTGTTGTAATAATCTGTATGACGCATACCGATACAATGACCGATCTCATGCTGGATCACACTTCCTACATAATTTACATCAGGGTTTGAACCATAAGCATATTGATTAGTGTTCATCTTTACAGTACCATAAGGATTCCCTTGTCTTGTAGGGAAACCGGATGAGCCAAGTGTAATGTAACCGCCACTAGGACCCTGGTTGAAACCCTGGATCGTAATATCAGCACTGCCCGAAGTAACACGCTGGAAAGTCATTTTCAAACCCAGTGCATTATAACGTGCAATCGCAAGGTCTGTTCCTGAAACGAACGCAGTACCCAGGCCGGTAACAGCAACTTTAATGACACGTGGAAGATTTTTTACCAGGTTAGTAGTTCTGTATTGTTCATCACCCGCGATACGCATCAGCGTTTGTTCCGGTGTGCTGTTCAGCAATTCATCTGTCAAAACGATATCGCCCTCTACGATATACCCTTCATCCGTTTTGTGAACATTGCTCGAAGAAAAACCAAGATTAGAAATTTTTGCTTTTGTTTCCGAAGAAATACCGTCAGACTCCATCGCCTGGTCGGAAGTTTTTTTACAGGAATACAATGAGGCTAGCATCAAACTGCAAACAAGAATTTTTTTCATAATAGCGACAATTTTTATAAGAAAAGGTTTTTAACAACCAAAAATTATGAAAACATTAGCATATCATCCAAAAATCTTATTGTAACGCGGTTGCAAATTAGAGAATGACGATGCGCTGATTAATGACAGTTTTAGACAGGGGATCTTCCACCGACAACAGGTAAATTCCCTTCGCATAATCTGCAGGAAACTGGAAGTCGGTGGAAGTCATCTTTTTACGAAAGACAACTCTTCCCCTGATATCTGCCAGGCGAACCACCTGATTTTTAATCGCCGCAAAACGGAGGTGAATAAATTCTTTTTGTTGTACCGGGTTCGGAAACACAATCAGCTCATCGCCTTGTAAATAAAGGATGGAAACAATATTACTATACAAGATGCTTCCGTCGCGGAGGTGTAAGGCCACCCGATACAGGCTCAACCCCTTTTGCAAAAGCGGATCAACAGTATTGTACTGCAAGCTGTTTATAGCAGTAGTTTGAGACAGCGTTATAAATGCGTTGCCAACTTTTTTCTCAAAAACAATTTTAGCAACCTGGTAGGTGGTTCCGAGGCTTAACTGGAGTTTCCCCTGGTCAATGTTCAGCAGGTCTGCAATCAGGTTACTGAAATAACAGTCCACTCCCTGGGTATGGTAATCCGTTGTGTAGCTTTTTACGCCCGTGCGCGCTCCCAAAACTGACGCCACAGCGATATTGCCATTACTCAGCAAACTCTTCGGTAATACGACCTGCGTATCTGCCACATTGAAAAACGGCTGCAGGTATTTGGTGCCAGGATTAAACAATGTATAAGAAGAGATGCCTTTCAATTTCGTCCAGTACAGCAATATGGAGTCGGCGCAATTGAACCCGATATGAAGATCCGGCTTCGCAGAAATGGAAAAACTGTCTGATAAATAAACAGAGGAGCCTACCCGCATACGCAGCATGGCGAGGGCATTTGTATCCGGTGCCGGCCAGCGAAAATTAGTTGCAGTGAGCGGTACTGTTGCCACCGGTGTCCAGGCGGTTCCGTCAATACTATATTCGATTGTTCCATTGCCCGGCAGGTTGCTGGTCCAGCGAACCAGGTTAGTGACTGCAGGGAAGATGTTATCCTGCGCTGCAGGAAAATCCCAGGAAAATGTTTGCAGTGTATCTATTTGATAAACGATCGAAAAGGATTGTGCCGCAGTCGTCATTGTAAAACTGTTTACCGTCAGCTGGTAAGTCCCGGCAGCCGGCGCATCGATCGTTACCTGTTCGGTATTATTCAGGCTGTCACGTTTTCTAACGGGCAACAAAATGAGCGAATCAATGGAGGGAGAAGGATTCAACACCCATGGCAGCCAGGTTCCTGTGGCAGAACTGACTTTAAGATCCAGGTCATTTTGTAAAGCACGAAACGCATTGGCAGCCGCAGGAACATCATTCCAAACAAGCATCACTTTTAATTTGCTGATGCCGGATGGAACGCTTAAAATAAAAGAAGTTGTTCCACCATTGTTGACTGTGCCCGAAAAATAATGTTGCTGCAGAATCGCTTCCACTGCTTTCGATGCATCAAGATTTCCATAGCCCGATTTAAAATCAATGCCCGGGGTTCCAACATCGGTACAACTGTTAAGAATAGCCGCTTTTATTAACGCGGACGAAGGCGTTGCGCCAGCGTTTACATTTTTATAGGCTTGCTGTAACACCGCTGCTGTTCCGGAAACCAATGCTGCAGCGCCAGAGCTCCCGTCTTCACCATAGGCCACCAGTTCCGGTTTCAGGCGACCGTCGAATGCTGGTCCGCGCGAACTTAAATTGGGCACCTGCGCAAAAGAATCTACAGCGCCAACGGTGATAATATTTTTCGCCTGTTTAAAGCTGCCCGTCAGGTTTGCATAACCGGCAATGGCTGAATAACTTCCTGTTGATGATTGCAATAGCCCGGAGTTACCTGCGGAAAAAACGAACAGCAATTGATCATTTACCAGGCTGGACGCATCATAAGCGGCGGCATCGGCACCGTAAAAATTTTCGATTCCAACTCCGTATGAATGATTCTGGACGCTGATGCCGTACTGCAGGTAATTACTGGCTGCATCAGGCAGCAAATTGGCTGAACTGGATGAGCTGATGTTCGCGCCCCATGCCACGCCCTTGCCGCGATACCAGCTATTTCCCCCGCCTGACGCCATCGTAGCCATAATGCCTGCGTGAGAACTTGGGTTCGGCGCTGCAAGGGGATTACCCACATATCGCCCTTTAAAATCTATGTCTGTTGAATCGGGATTGTTTTCTTTAATGGAAATGGTCATGCCTGCGCCATTGAGCGAAGGATAACGGCTGTGCATTTTATTGATTTTATTGGTGCTCAGATCGAGGTTATTGATCTGCAATTCTTCGCGGATGGTTTGATGGTTTTCTCCAACAAAACTCACCGCCTCCAATTGAAGCAATTCGTTGAAAGATGCCAGCTCCCGGATGGCTACCATAAAAATATCGGGATTTGCTGTTGGCTGAATTTCCCTTTTCCCCCATTCCGCCCAATTCAACAATGCGTCCTTACGATCTGCCATTACAAGCAACGATTGCGGGAAAATCAGGTCGCCGGATTTGGCTAAAAGAGTGGGTGAAAGTTTCCAGTAGTTGTTTGCCGGTAATGAATGGGCAGGCGCAGTTTTAGCGCTAATAATAAAAACAGAATCGTTTAGTTGACGCAATAATTTCCAGCCCGGATTTTCCCTGATTGTTTTCAGTGTTGAAACTGTAAGGTATTGGCCTGTTTGCGTTGCTGAAAAAAAACTATGGTAAGGTTGCAGCAATTTTTGCTGCTGGCAGAACGACCGCTCAGGTAGCAGCAATAGAATAAGCAGCAGCGGCGAAATGATCTTTAGGTAACGCATGGATTTGAATTATCGGCTACTGCTCTTCGGCTGCTCTCGCTTCCGCCTCAAACTTATTCGCATGATAGCCGGTTCTGACCGACTCATAAAGATATTTCATCAGGAACATAAAAAATCCATGGTCTGCAAATTGTTTTACATGGCAAAGTTCATGCTTTACCCAACGTTCATCTGCCAAAAATTCCTGCCTGGAAAGGCCTGCCAGGTGAATCGTTTTTCCTAACACCATGGCGACTTGCCGGCTTCCTAATTTTCTGGCGGCAATAGCGGCCAGCCATGATCTTTCTTTGATGTTAATGCCTTGCGGAAGCATAATTATTTCTTTTCAAGATCAGCCCATGCTGCGAGGATTTCTTCAGCATGCTGCTTGCTTTTTGGCTTCAGGAAGATCTTCCGGATGATGCCTTTCTCATCTATCAAAAAAGTCGTTCGGTGTAAACCCAGGTATTCGCGGCCGTACAATTTTTTTTCACCCCAAACACCGTATTTATCAATGATCTTATGTTCCGGATCTGCCAGTAACGTGAAGGGCAGATCGTATTTTGTTTCAAACTTTTTATGTTTCTTCGGCTCATCAGGACTGATGCCAATGACCTTTATGCCGTTGTTTTTAAGCAGGCCAAAATGATCGCGGAGATTGCAGGCCTGGATGGTGCAGGTTTCTGTCATGTCTTCGGGATAAAAATATACGACCAGCTTTTTGCCGGTAAAATCTTTCGATGAAACTATCTCCCCGTTTTGATCCTGTGCCGAAAATGCCGGCGCTTTTTTTCCTTCCTGTAAATGCGTCATAGTTATCTTGTAAAATGGTAAGTCCTTTCCGTTACATTGCCTACCTGGTCTTCTACCCTGATCTTCAGTTCATGCGCGCCGGAGCCGCAATATTCATCAAAATTATAAATAAAATTTCTGCCCTTATCATTTGAAAAACGCAGCCAGTTGCCATCGAGCAGGGCAGTGAAACTATTGATCTCTTCTGTATTGTCTGAAACTGAAAATACGAGCCGTTTCAGTCCTGCTGCATTCATATTATCGCGAAAGCCTACTGCATTTACCACCGGCGGTTCTTCATCGATCATCAGCTGAAAATTTCCAAACTCGCGGAACGTAGCCTTATACCAGCCTTTTTCAAAAACCGCTTTCACATAATCTTTTTTGCCGCCATAAAAGCGCTGCATCACCATTTTATCACTGGCAGCATACAACAAATGATCTTTCAGTTTTATAGTGAAGTAGCCTTGCAGCGGTACAGATGGATTGTGCAACTGGAAAATCGTTTTGCCATTCGCGGCGGGCGTTTCATGGTATATAAAATTAAAGGAATCGTAGAGGTAGTTTTCAGGCAGATAAAAGCTTGCATTGCTGTTTTCAAAAATATTGACAGCGCCAGGTTGAAAACGAGTGCTGCTCATCGCCGGCGCAGCAGGAGCAGCCGTTGCTGTTGAATTCAGCATAAAATTCACCTGGGATTTATTGCCTGCGGCATCCGCAACGATGATCTTCACGGCATGAGTTTCTCCCGCAGTGAGATCAATCACCCCATCGCTGCCATCTCCGCTGTAAATGCCATTTGTATATCCGGGCAACCGCGAGAGATGTTGCAAAAACGGTCCGCCGTTGCTCCTGGTTTTGTAATCGATGTGCGCATTTAAATACCGTGTTTCGTCATAACTGATATTGTTCATCCTGAAGCCACAAACGGCTTTATCATTATCATATAACGTTGCTTCGTAAATGCCGTTCTGGTTGTTGGCGCCATTATACCTGTCGTAGGCAGTGATTGCAAAACTGGCCTTGCTGCTGTTCACATTCACCATTCCGCTAACCGGGCTGTATACGCCATTTAGTTTGCGGATCGGGATGTAACGGGGCGTTTGTTCATATGTGCTTTTTGTTCTGTCGTAAACAGCGAGCCGCAAAACATCCGGCGCAATGCGGTCTTCCAGCGGCATATTAAATAGCAACGGGTTTAAAACTTTATCGGTTTTAGTTTCCCTGATCTCGAAATGAACGTGCGGGCCCTGCGAGCCACCGGTATTTCCGCTGTATGCAATAAAGTCGCCCTGGTTCACCGGGAAAAGATTAGCCGGAATGTCCAGGAAAACGCGCCAGCTTTTTTGTTTGTATTGTTGTTCGGTTACATATTTTTCCAGCGCAGGATTAAAATTATTTAAATGAGCGTAAAGCGTGGTGAAACCATTTGGATGATTGATATAAATGCAGCGTCCAAAACCAAACGGTTCAATCTTCACTTTGGCGATATAGCCGGGAGCGGAAGCCAGCACGCGTACATTTTCTTTCTGATCTGTTCTGCAATCGAGGCCCATATGATAATGATTGGGGCGCAGTTCGCCGAAATTCGCAACAATCGCGATCTTGGCGTCAACAGGCCAGACAAAATAATTTTGCGGGTAAGATTTGTTGTCAAACAATTGCGCGAAACCATTTAACAGGGAAAATGAGAGCACCAATGCAAGCGAAAATGGGATCGCGATTTTTTTCATATATATCTGCTGTTTAGTATGATAACCGTTCAATCAAACACTACACCAACATTGAAACAGGTTACCGGATAAAGATACAGTCGCGTTTCAGCATTAATTCTAATAAACTCATAAAATCGCCAAGCAATTTCTTTTTTACAAGTACTTTTGCACGCCCACTAAAAAGGTCTTTTATCATGCCTAAAAACAATTCCATTCAATCTGTTTTGATCATTGGTTCCGGCCCGATCGTTATCGGCCAGGCCTGTGAGTTTGATTATAGCGGTACCCAGGCTGCGCGCAGCTTGCGTGAAGAAGGCATCAACGTGATCCTGATTAACAGCAATCCAGCCACCATCATGACCGACCCGATGATGGCAGACAAGGTTTACCTCCTGCCACTTACGGTGGAAAGTATTGAACAAATCCTGCAGGAAAATAATATAGATGCTGTGCTTCCAACGATGGGCGGACAAACTGCGTTGAACCTTTGCAAAGAAGTAGATGAACTCGGCATCTGGGAAAAATTTAATGTGAAGCTGATCGGCGTGGATATTAAAGCGATTGATAAAGCAGAAGATCGGGAAAAGTTTCGCCAGTGGATGATCCAGATGGGTATCCCTGTAGCTACTGCCCGGACGGCCAACTCGTTTTTAGAAGGGAAAGAATTTGCGCAGGAGATTGGATTTCCGCTGGTGATCCGGCCATCATTTACACTGGGCGGCAGCGGCGGTGGTTTTGTACATAGCAAGGATGATCTGGATGAGGCATTAAATAATGGTCTTACAGCTTCGCCGATTCATGAAGTGCTGGTAGAAAAAGCGGTGCTCGGCTGGAAGGAATTTGAACTGGAGTTGTTACGCGATGCAAATGACAACGTCGTGATCATTTGTACGGTAGAAAATTTTGACCCGATGGGTGTTCATACCGGCGACAGCATTACCGTTGCACCGGCGATGACGTTAAGCGATACGGCTTACCAGCTGATGAGAAACACGGCGATTGCGATGATGCGCGATCTCGGGAATTTTGCCGGCGGCTGTAACGTACAGTTTGCTTTGAACCCACAAACAGAAGAGATTATTGCGATCGAGATTAACCCGCGCGTGAGCCGCTCCTCTGCATTGGCAAGCAAAGCAACCGGGTACCCGATTGCGAAGATCGCTGCAAAACTAGCGATCGGCTACAACCTGGATGAATTGAAAAACCAGATCACCCAATCTACCTCGGCATATTTTGAACCGGCACTGGATTACGTGATCGTGAAAATACCGCGCTGGAATTTCGACAAATTCAAAGGCGCCAACGATACGCTCGGATTGCAGATGAAAAGTGTAGGAGAAGTGATGGCGATCGGCCGCAGTTTCGCTGAAGCAGTTCAAAAAGCTTGTCAGAGTTTAGAGAACGAGGCAGTTGGTTTGGGCTATTACGGCAAAAGCCTGATGCGTTCAGACGAACTGATCGAATATATTAAAACTCCTAAATGGGATCGCATTTTCCGGATCAAAGATGCTTTGATGGCCGGTGTGAGCGTGAAACGAATTTGCGAAAGCACCCTGATCGATCGCTGGTTCATTTACCAGATCCAAAAGATCTGCGATTGTGAGAAAAAGATCGCGCAATATGGTTTATCAACTTTACCTGATGATGTTTTAAAAGAAGCGAAAGTGCTCGGGTTCAGCGATGAACAAATCGTTCGCATTATGCAGGAAGAAGATGCAGATAAAATTTACCAGCGCCGTAAAGCAATGGGCTTAACGCGTGTATTTAAAATGGTGGATACATGCAGTGCAGAGTTCGAAGCAAAAACGCCATATTTCTATTCTACGTTTGAAGACGCGCCTGTTCAAAAAACACTGATCTCAAATGAATCTGTTGTTTCTGATAAAAAGAAAGTGATCGTGTTGGGCAGCGGACCAAACCGCATCGGGCAGGGCATCGAATTCGATTACTGTTGTGTACACGGATTGCTGGCGATCAAAGAATGCGGCTATGAGGCGATCATGGTGAATTGCAACCCCGAAACGGTTTCCACTGATTTTGATATTGCTGATAAGCTCTATTTTGAACCGGTATTTTTGGAACATATCTGGGAGATCATCGAGCACGAAAAACCGTACGGTGTGATCGTGCAACTCGGTGGACAAACAGCACTTAAACTGGCGCGAACGCTGCATGAACGCGGCATTAAGATCATCGGTACTTCCTTCGATAATATGGATATTGCCGAAGATCGCGGACGCTTCAGCGATATGCTGAAACATCTGGAAATTCCTTACCCGATGTATGGCACGGCTTACAATACTGATGATGCGATCGAAGTAGCGAAAACAGTTGGTTACCCGGTGTTAATTCGTCCGAGTTACGTGTTGGGCGGACAAAGAATGCGCATCGTGTTGAATGATGAAGAGCTGGAAAAAGGCGTATTAAGCCTGATCAAACATTTGCCGGGTAATAAAATTCTGATCGATCATTTTCTCGATCGTTGCCAGGAAGCAGAGATCGATGGGATCTTTGATGGCACTGATTTTCATGTGATGGGCGTAATGGAACATATAGAACCCGCAGGTATTCATTCGGGTGATAGCAATGCCGTATTACCACAATTTAATTTGTCGCCACTGATCGTTCACACGATGGAAGAATACGCAGAGAAGATCGCCCGGGCCCTAAATATCCAGGGGTTGATCAATATACAGTTCGCGATAAAAAATGGCAATGTCTTCGTAATAGAAGCGAATCCAAGAGCGAGCCGTACCACGCCTTTCATCGCAAAAGCATACCAGATCCCTTACCTCAATATTGCGACGAAAGTGATGCTGGAAGCAGCAAAGCTGAAAGATTTCACTTTCGAAAAAAAGCTGGAAGGTTTTGCGATTAAAGAGCCCGTGTTCTCCTTTAATAAATTCCCCGGTGTTAATAAAGAACTTGGCCCGGAGATGAAGAGTACCGGTGAGGCGATCCGGTTTATTAAAGACCTGCGCGATCCGTATTTCCGCCAGTTGTATAAAGAGAGAAGCATGCACCTGAGTAAATAAGCCGCAGTTCCTGCAAAAAAATGAACCGCTATTTTCTCCTCAATAAGCCAAAAGGAATGGTCTCGCAATTCGTGAGTCCGCATGCCGTTGGTTTGCTGGGCGATCTTGATTTCGATTTCCCGGAAGGCACACATGCGATCGGAAGGCTTGACCTCGATTCGGAAGGGTTGTTATTATTAACGACTGATAAGCGAATAACGCGGCTGGTATTTCTCGCAGAGAAGCCACATGAGCGCAGTTATTTGGTGATGGTTCAAAACGAAATGACGGAGGAAACGTTTTCAACACTGGAAAACGGCGTTCCTATCCGGGTGGGCAATGATGCTTTTCACCTGGCTAAACCCGCAAGCGTCCTGCGCATAACCGATCCTGAAAAATTATATCCGTTTGCAACCGATCATCGCAAAGCCTATGCGCATACCTGGTTGCTGATTAATTTAACGGAAGGAAAATTCCGCCAGGTGCGGAAAATGGTGCTGGCATTACGACATCGTTGCCAGCGGCTGATACGGCTTTCGATCAGCGGCCTTGAATTGGGAGATCTGAAACCCGGTGAAGTCCGCGAATTATCTGCGGAAGCTTTCTACAACGGTTTGGGAATTTCCACTCCATCAACTGGTTCAAAACACTAAATAAAGATGTTGCAGGCTGTTATTTTCAGGCATGCAAGTCCAACAAATTCCTGCCTGGAAAAAAGCGCCTTTCCTTCGCCTACTGTTGCCTTTTAGTTTCGGTATCCTGCTCCAATGGTATTGCCCGATTCCCATAGTGATGGTTGTTTGCGCCTTACTTTCGTTTACGATCGCAGGTTTCCTCCTGCAATATTTACCGCTGGCCATTCAGTATTTATTGCAGTCGTTCCGCGGATTGATCATTCAACTGATCATAATGTTACTGGCAATGTTAATAACCTGGCATGCCGATATGCGGAATAACAGCAGCTGGTATGGTCACCAACTGCAGGCCGGTTCCACGTTAGTTTTGCGCATCAGTGCACCACCGGAGCAGAAATTAAGATCTATTAAAACAGAAGCGGATGTATTGGCAGTAATGGAAGAAAAGGGGCAGAAAAAAGTATCAGGTAAATTACTTGTTTATTTTCCTTTAGATGAGACATCATTACAACATGGCGATCTGCTGCTGATCAATGCACCGCTGCTACAGGTAAAAAATTCCGGCAATCCGGGAGCCTTTGATTACAGCCGCTATGCTGCTTTCCAGGGAATTTTCCAGCAGGTTTTTTTGAAGAAGGGGATGTATCAGAAAGTGGGAAGGCAGCAACCTGGTTATTTATCAGCCCGGATCTTTGCAGCGCGTGCGGCAATCGTTTCTTCTTTACAAAAATATTTACCTGCTGATAAAAAGATCAGTGGTTTAGCCGAAGCATTGCTAATCGGCTACAAACAAGACCTCGATCCGGAATTGGTGCGCGCTTATAGTAACACCGGTGTTGTTCATATCATCGCGATCTCCGGCCTGCACCTTGGGCTGATCTATATGCTCTTGTTATGGATCTTCACCCGGCTGCCAGGTATAAAAAAATCAAAACTGGGCCGTGCTTTTTTGATCCTTGGTTGTCTTTGGTTATTTGCCTTGTTGACTGGAGCTTCTGCTTCCGTTTTGCGTAGCGCCGTCATGTTCACCTGCATCGTGATCGGTAAAAACTTTTTTCGCGAAACTTCAGTATATAATTCTCTTGCTGCATCTGCGTTTGTGCTGCTCTGTTATAACCCTTATTTCTTGTGGGATGTTGGTTTCCAGTTAAGTTATCTCGCCGTCGTTGGTATCGTTTGGTTGCAGCGGCCGATCTATCGCTGTTGGTATTGCAAACATGGCTGGATACGGAAGATCTGGGAAATGGCAGCCGTTACGATTGCAGCGCAAATCGTCAGTTTTCCGATCTGCATCTTTTATTTTCACCAGTTTCCTAATTTGTTTTTACTCACAAACCTGCTTGCAGTGCCTTTATCTACACTGATCTTATTTGCAGAAATATTACTATTATTACTTTGCTGGAATCCTTTGCTGGCAAGCCTTGCAGGAAAAGGAACAGCATTGCTCATTCAGTTAATGAATGGAATTATTGAAACTTTTGACCGTGTTCCTTTTGCTGTTACCGATGCGATTTATGCGTCTGTGATAACAACGTTCTTGCTATACATGGTTATTTTTTCCGCAGCAACAGCGATGCTTCAACCGAGCAAAAAATGGATGTATTGCTCTTTCTTTTCACTCTGCTGGTTTTGCGCCTTGATGGGATTCGTAAAGGTTAGAACGTCCCGGCAACAACAGCTGATCGTATACAATATAACCCGGCATTCTGCTGTAGATTTTATACGCGGTAATGAAGTTTCGTTTTCCGGCGATTCGGCTGTCCTCCGGGATCCGTTACTCTTTCAATACAATATCAAACCTGCACGTGTGCTCTTTATGGCGCATGAAAAAAATATCGGGAACGGAAACCTGCTATGCCCAGGCAGTTACGGAAGCTTCGGCAGCAAGAAAATCCTTTGGTTAGACAAGCCTGTTGATCTCACATCTATCGGCGAAATGCCTGTCGATGTCCTGCTGATTTCCCGCAATGCCAGGGTTGATCTCACAACAATAATTCCGCGCATCGGCAAGCCCATCGTGGTTCCCGACGCTTCTAACAGTTTGTGGAAAATTGCGTACTGGAAAAAACAGTGCGAACAATTACTTTTGCGCTGCCATGCTGTTAGCGAATCGGGAGCATTTATCCTCGATGCAAAATAACAGCCGGCACCTTGATTTTACGGCCGTTTTGGCAACATCTTCATCAACCAGTCATGCAGAAAAAAATTCAATCAGCTTTGATCTCCGTTTTTTACAAAGACGGACTGGAAAACATTATTCTCGCTTTGTCGAAACTGGGAGCCACTATTTATAGCACGGGTGGCACGCAGGATTTTATTGAAAAGCTTGGTGTGGCCTGTGTTCCGGTTGAGTCGTTAACAAGTTATCCTTCCATTTTGGGGGGGCGTGTGAAAACGCTTCATCCTTCTGTGTTTGGCGGTATTTTGGGCAAGAGGAATGATGCTATGCATGTGGCGGAGATGAAACAATATGATATCCCGGAAATGGACCTCGTTATCGTGGATCTTTATCCGTTTGAAGAAACATTGAAGACAGTAATGGCACCTGATTTTGAAGGAACGCCGGAAGAAAAGGAACAACTCATCATCGAAAAAATTGACATCGGCGGACCATCAATGATCCGCGCTGCTGCAAAAAATCATCGCGATGTTGTCGTTATTGCTTCTAAAAAAGAATACAATTACCTCGAAGAGATATTGGTCGGCCAGCAAGCTCTAACTACAATAGAGCAAAGGAGAATGCTGGCAGGTAAAGCTTTCGATGTTTGCACGGCTTACGATACCGCGATCTCCGGTTACTTTAACGGATTCACAGTAGAAACGCCTTTTAATAAAGACACCAAAAGCCTGCGGTATGGCGAAAACCCTCATCAGCCGGCCAGTTTTTTTGGTGACCTTTCTGCAATTTTCGACCAGTTGCACGGCAAAGAATTATCGTACAACAACCTTGTAGACGTAGATGCCGCGATACACCTGATCAAAGAATTTCCCGACACAACTTTTGCTGTGATCAAGCATACCAATGTTTGTGGTGTGGCACAAGGAGTCAATATAAAAGCTGCCTGGGATAAAGCATTAGCTGGCGATCCCGAAAGTGCCTTTGGTGGCGTTTTGGTTTGTAACCGGGAGATTGATGCAGCAACGGCCTCGGCGATAAATGAGATCTTTTTTGAAGTGCTGATCGCGCCATCTTTTGATGCGGCGGCATTGGATATTCTTAAGGCAAAAAAGAACCGCATCCTTTTACAACTGAAAGAAATGACTCTTCCAAAGAATCAATATAAATCTTTACTCAACGGCATTTTATTGCAACAAAATGATGCAGGCAATTTTACAGAATGGAAAGAAGCAGGAGGCCGGGATTGCAATGCAGGTGAAATAGAAGACCTGGTCTTCGCGAATATTCTTGCGAAACATTTAAAAAGTAATGCGATCGCGCTGGTGAAAGATCTGCAGCTGATTGGTAAAGGTTGCGGGCAAACGAGCCGCATCGATGCGCTGCGCCACGCCATTGACAAGGCCAAACAATTTGGTTTTGATCTGAACGGTACTGTGTTGGCGAGCGACGCTTTTTTTCCGTTTGACGACTGTGTAAAAATCGCGCATGCCGCTGGTGTTGCAGCTTTCATTCAACCCGGAGGTTCGATCCGTGATGTAGATTCTATTAACTATTGTAAAGAGCATGGTTTGCCTATGGTCATCACCGGGCTGCGGCATTTCAAACATTAATCATGACGGATCCCCAAAACGGAAAAGGAAGAGGATATCTGGCGCTGGGCGTTACCAGTATCGTTTGGGGAACAACCTGGATCGCCAGCAAATTTGCGGTGCATGAAATGCCTGCGCTGCAAATGGCCGCTATCCGACAACTAATCGCAGGGCTTTGCTTTGTGTTATTTTTTCTGATATATAAAAAGGCCGGCTTCCCTTCTGCGCGCCAGTTTCGCTGGCTGTTTGTAATGGCCGTGCTGATGTTTGTGTTTGCCAACGGCCTCAGCACCTGGAGCCTGCAATACATTCCAACAGGCCTCAGCGCGTTAATCGGCGCCTTGTATCCGTTAAGTGTGGTGATCATTGAAAAAATCTTTTACAAAACGGCGAAGCTCACCGCCCTGACTTTCATCGGGTTGTTTTTGGGCATTACTGGTGTTGGCATCGTGTTTTATGAAAATGCTTTCAACCATTACGGGCCGGCATTCCTAACGGGCATTACGCTTTCAGCGATCGCGATGCTTTCCTGGAGTTTCGGAACAGTTTTTCTGTCGCGGAACAAAACCAATATGAATCCTTATTATGGAACGGGCTGGCAGATGCTCATTGGCTCAATGATGCTCTTCATCTTGTCGGAAGCTACGCAGCCGACTGTGCCTGTTGCAAGTATATCGGGCAAAGCATGGTTGCTGATCGGCTACCTGGTATTGTTTGGTTCGGTACTTAGTTTTATCGCATTCATTTATTCAATGCGTAAATTGTCGCCTGCTGTTGCCTCACTATATGCATACATCAATCCGTTGGTTGCAATGTTGCTGGGTGCTGTTTTGCTTGACGAAAAAATTACGGGATATATTTTATGGGGTGCGATCGTAACATTAGCCGGCGTTTTTCTTGTGAATTACAGCATACGCAAACAGAGAAAAAATATTATCGCTGAGCCTGAGCAATAAAAGCTTCATACATCTCCCACCAGCCTGTAAATGCAGGATCGCTACCCAGAATATTGTTGTGAAAGATGCTGATGAATGTGCCATTCACCTGTTTGCAAATGCCGGCATAATACTGAAGTTCTGCTGTTGTTTCTGCCAGCGAAAATTTTTGCTCAAAATGACTGTTGGCATCCATAAAGCAAAAAGGGTGAATACGCAATTGCGTAATTTTTTCCGTTTGCAGGTCATACCAAAAATAAGAGGAAGCTGTTGAAGCCCTGAAACCGTTGATGCTGCCGTATCCCATACTAAATTCTTCCCTGATGCCGGCATCCCATAAGTTGGCGAACGTGGTGGGGGCTGCAAACTTTATATAATGCTGGCGGGAAAAGACAACGGCCGTTTTTGCAGCTGTTTCTAAAATCTTTTTTTCCTTTTCAATCGCTGGCAGTTTGCTGTCGCTTTTCCAGGATGGATGAAGACCAATGCTGTATTTTTTTGCATGGCGCTTTATCAGTTGCCACATCGGGTGCGCATAAGGCGAAATATTTTTATCATAAGCGCTGTTCGTCGTTGCCACGAGGAAAAAATAGACCGGATCCAGTTTGTACGCTGCATGAAGGCGGTCCAGTTCATCATAGCAATCGTAAGGATCTTTTTGCATTCCTGTGAGTACAGTTAACCTGTTTAGAGAAGGTTTTTTAAAAAAGCCGCCCAGGTTTCTGAAGATGCCTTTATTTTTAAAAGACCAGGCCATGTCAATGTCGTAGGTTGGCTGAAACTTGTATTCCGGCCATCTAAATTTAAGTGAGCCAAATTTTTCCGTTAGTGATTTAGCAAACTGTTGCAGCCAGATATTCACCAACGGCAGTTTTAAAAATCCTTCGCGAAAAGCCAGTGAATTTTCGTGCGCATAACGTCCGTACATATCCAGGTCGTGCGGGAGGTATTCTTCGTAACGGCTGATCAGGTAAAAAGCTGCTGAGAAAATATCGAAAGGATAATCGCCGGCGGTAGCGAAGAATGCCTTCTGGCCATTTATTTCGAAACAATCGATAGGCTGTGTGCGCACATCTGCCTCGGAAAGCAATCCATGCGGACGAAGCTGGAATATAGTGCCTGCCAGCGTTTCATCGCTGTAATTGATTTTTGCTCCATCATGCGTACTAAAACTTTCTGCATGCGTGGTGAGGTTATAGGTAACACCAAACTGTTCGGCAAAGATAAAGCGACAGATATACTGAAGCCTGGGATTGCTGCTGGGAGAATAGATCAGGATCATGTATAAATCCGTTTATAACGGTAAGTAATATACGATACGATGTTTATTTCTTACGTTGTTCTTTCCAGAGTTGATTAAATGTTTTCTGGCTGAAATGCAAATCGCCCCGGTGCTTTTTCCAATCGGTAAATAAGCCATTGACCACCTTATTCTTTAAGGGTCCGGAGCCCAGGTTCATCATGCGCCGGCTAAGGCTGGCCATCTTCCAGATCCTCCATGCCGCCTTCTCGGAAAAAGTTGCCAGTCCTTCTTCAACAGCTTGTTTCCGGTTATCTAGCAAGAGTTCGTGCAGGTTGATTTTCACCGCGCAAACTTCCGTGCAATTTCCGCAAAGAGATGAGGCAAAGCTGAGGTGCTTAAAGTCTTCCATGCCTTGCAGGTGCGGTGTGATCACGCTTCCTATCGGTCCACTGTAAGTAGCGCCATAAGTATGGCCGCCAATATTTTTATACACCGGACATGCATTTAAACAGGCGCCGCAACGAATGCAATAAAGACTTTCCCGCTGAACGGGGTCTTTTAAAATGTTCGTCCGGCCATTGTCCAGCAGGATCACATACATTTCTTCCGGGCCGTCGGTTTCATTCGGTTGGCGCGGACCGGCGATGATGCTGTTATAAACCGTAATTTTCTGACCCGTACCAAACGTACTAAGTAGTGGCCAGAAAAGAGCGAGGTCTGAAACGGAGGGCAGCATTTTTTCAATACCTACAATTACAATATGGGTTTTTGGAAAAGCGCAACTCAATCTGGCATTCCCCTCATTTTCGGTGACCGCAACCGCGCCGATATCACTGATGATAAAATTCGCGCCCGTTACGCCCACTTCTGCCTGAACATATTTTTCCCGCAGGATCCTTCTGGCAACCTGTGTAAGTTCTGTCGGCGTAAGATCGATCGGTGTTCCTAACTTTTCATTAAATAGTTTGGCGACGTCCTCCTTACTTTTATGCATGGCCGGCGTAACAATATGATAGGGTGGTTCATCGTCCAGTTGCTGGATATATTCACCAAGATCTGTTTCTATACTTTCGATACCGTGCTTCTCCATGGCTTTATTGAGGTGTATTTCCTCCGTAACCATGCTCTTGCTCTTCACCAGCGTTTTGCAATTTTTTGCCTTGCAGATCTCTACGATCGCGTCAATCGCCTGTTCGCTATTTTCAGCCCAGATGACTTTGCCACCGCGCTTTGTAAAATTCAGTTCGAAGTTTTCAAGTTGCTGATCGAGCGTTTCGATCGCTCGCCATTTTACGTTTTTTGCCTGTTCCCGTGCGAGATGAACATTTTCAAATTGCTGCTTGCCCATAGGCACCACGGCATTGTAGCGCCCGATATTAAAATTGATTTTACGGCGATGCTCCAGGTCGGCCGCCTTGATCGTGCTTTTGGCTATAAATAAATCTGCATTCTCTGACATGAGTATCGCTTAAACGTTAGCGAAGGTAAAGCATAATCAACCAGTTAAGCCCTTACAAAAGGTATTAACCGACTGCTTTTTTGTGCAAAAAATTCAACCGCTTAGCGCCTGTTTGGCACGAAATTGACTATAATAAAGTCGTTACGGTGTTGGGGGTGTTTCGAAAGAATCTGAGATTATACCCAAATCACCTGATCCGGGTAATGCCGGCGCAGGGAATTAAAAAGCACCGAAATACAAAAGGCTTTGGTTTGATAACTAAAGCCTTTTTATATTTTCATAACCGAGCTCCTTTATTTCAGAACGCCCAGCTGCTTACCCACTTTTGTGAAGGCTGCAATGGCTTTATCCAGGTGCTGCCGGTTGTGCGCGGCGCTTAACTGTACGCGAATTCTCGCCTGACCTTTTGCCACTACAGGAAAGAAAAATCCGATCACATAAATACCTTCTTCCAGTAATGCAGCCGCAAAGTTTTGCGCGATTACCGCATCATATAACATGATAGGAACGATCGGGTGTTCGCCCGGTTTAATATCAAAACCTGCAGCCGTCATTTTCTCCCGGAAGTACTTCGTGTTCTCTTCCAGTTTGTCGCGCAGTTCTGTGGTGTGGCTCAGCATATCTAAAACCGCGATCGATGCACCAACGATACTCGGCGCGAGCGTATTGCTAAACAGGTAAGGACGGCTACGCTGGCGCAGCATTTCTATGATCTCTTTTTTTCCTGAAGTAAAACCGCCGCTTGCGCCACCCAGGGCTTTTCCAAGGGTGCCGGTGATGATATCTATCCGGCCCATTACGTTTCTGTATTCATGTGTGCCGCGGCCATTCTTGCCTAAGAAACCTGAGGAATGACACTCATCGATCATAACGATCGCATCATATTTATCCGCCAGATCGCAGATTTGATCGAGTTGGGCGATGGTTCCATCCATGCTGAATGAACCATCCGTTACAATGATCCGGCTGCGGAGATGCGCTGATTCTTTTAGCTTCTCTTCGAGATCAGCCATATTGTTGTGTTCATACCGGTACCGTTGCGCTTTACATAAACGAACGCCGTCGATGATCGAGGCATGATTCAACGCATCGCTGATAATCGCGTCCTGCTCATTGAATAATGGCTCGAATACACCGCAGTTTGCATCAAAAGCTGCCGCATATAAGATCGTGTCTTCAGTTACGAGAAAAGTGGAGAGCTTTTGTTCCAGCTCTTTATGAATATCCTGCGTTCCGCAGATGAAACGGACACTGCTCATGCCAAATCCACGCAGGTCGATGTATTTTTTAGCCGCTTCCAGCACTTTCGGGTGTGAAGAAAGCCCGAGGTAGTTATTTGCACAAAAATTTAAAACGGTATGTCCGTTCACGATGATCTCAGCACCCTGTTCACTGCTGATCACGCGTTCTTTCTTAAAAAGCCCTGCGTTTTGGATCTCTTCCAGTTCTGTTCCGATTCTGGTTGCGAAATTGGCGTTCATATATTTTAGTTGGATGATTAAATAGCCTGCAAATCTACAGCCTCAACAGCAGCAAACCCAGTTTCTTTCCCAATTACACCTGATTAAATTTAATGATATTTAACAATCAGGTGCATAGGCTGTAACTTTTTCGTTTTACTTTCGTTTCACCAGAAATCAACTAACATGCCACTCAAAAAAGACCTGATGCTCTCCTCTGCCCTCGTATTAATATCGGGCGGGTTGCTGATCGCAGCCAGCGGCAACAACGCTGCCCCGGCTCCTAAAAAAATGCATACAGCTTGTTATAAAATCGATAAATCCACGAAGCCTGTTTCACCATGGAACTTCATGACAGAGGGATTCCTACATTTCTCGGTTTAAATTTCTACATCGCTGTAACTTTTGAAAAGGTTGCGACGTATAAGATATAAATAAGCCTGTTGACATAATTTTACCGCCTGCAAATACTGTAATGACTGAGAGAGAATATAACGACTGTGTGCATCTTTATTCAGATAACGTTTACCGCTTTATCCTGAAGAACCTTCGTAACGAGGAGGATGCAAAAGATGTGGTGCAGGGTGCGTTTGAAAAGATGTGGGTGAACAGGGAGCAGGTGATCAGTGAGAAAAGCAAGAGTTTTTTATTTACGGTGGCTTATAACCAGATGATCGATCATATCAGGAAGAATAAAAGGATCAGCCTGAGAGAAGAATTTACGGAGACCGCCTTAGGAGCGGGATCGCAACAAAACAACGGCAGCCGAATTTTGCAGGAAGCCTTAAGCCGCCTGAGTGAAACACAACGTAGCCTGGTTATGCTGAAGGACTATGAAGGTTATAATTATGCAGAGATCGGCCAGATCACGGGCCTGAATGAGAGCCAGGTAAAAGTATACCTGCATCGCGCACGTTTACAACTGAAAGCTTATATCGTTAAGCCCGAAAATGTGATCTAAGAAATAATTGAAAAAAGAAAATGAACATCAACCACGATAATTACGAAATGTTTTTCCTGCTGTATGTAGACAATGAGTTGTCTGCAGCGGAGAGAGCAGAAGTAGCAGCGTATGTGGCGGCAAACCCGGAATTGTATGAAGAATTCATGCAGTTGCAGGAGCTGGTGCTGCCGGCAGATGAGCCAATCGTCTTTTCGGGGAAAGAAACTTTATATAAATCGGTTGCCATGAATGAAGCTTTACAGGATGATTTATTAATGCACCTGGATGGAGAGCTCGCGGCAGACAAATCGAAAGAACTTGCAGAAAAAATTAATAGCAGTAAATCTTTACAAACAGAATGGGCGATCCTGCAACAAACAAAACTGGATGCTGCCGAAATAATCAGCTTTCCTGATAAACAATCATTGTATCGCAAAGAAAGGAAAGGCGTCGTGATTGTGCGGATGATGCGCTGGGCCGTTGCCGCACTGTTAATCGGCGGTGGAATTTTTATCGGCCTGAAATTTATGGATCAGCAGCATTCAACTGATCAGTCCGCAGTTGCTGTTAATGGAAAGAATAATAATATTGTGAACATAAAAAGTCCTGCAACTATTACCTCCACGGAAATAGCTGAAACAGGCCAATCAGCAGTCCATGCTAAAAGCAATCCGCAAACGACAGGAACGAACAATTCTGAGCCCACAAACCTGACTTTGGCTAAAAAAGATCAGGTAAAAGTAAACGCGGCCTCACCGGTTACCACAGAAAATCAGCCTGATGAAAACAGATTGCTCGCAAACAATGTAGTACTGCCGGGGAAAAAGGTTAGTCCGGAACGAGCCGTTGGTGAACTCGTGGTAACAAACCCAACGACACGCCCGGAACAGGCACAATCCTTAACGGATGTAAACCTGAAACCAATGGATAATATTACGGCGCGCACCGCAGGTTTAGCAGACATTACACAGGAAGAAGACCCGGACCGTATTTTATATATGAGCGAAGAAAATTTAACCCGTACAAAAGCTGGTGGCTTCCTTCGAAAAATAAAAAGAATGGTAGAACGCAACGCAAAAGTTATCACCGGCAACGGGATCAGGATTGCGGGGTTTGAACTGGCAGCAAAATAAATCAATCAACATTTAAAAAGAACGAAGATGAAAAGACTTATCCTCTTAACAGCAACCTGCGCCCTGGGCTTAACGGCGATGGCACAAACCGATACCACGTACAATCCAAAGAATAACGATACGATGCGCATCGGTAATATCCTGATCATTAAGAGAGGGAAAAATTCTACCGACAGTGGCAAAAGTACAACCGTTGTAATGGGCAGGAAATACGAAAAGAAAACTTCATCACGCATCAGCACTAACTGGTTTGTTTTTGATTTAGGATTTTCTAATTACAGCGATCAGACTGACTATGGCAACACGGGTTCTTACCTCGTTAATAAACCACTAACGGCAGCATTGGGTGAATCCGATTTTAAATTGCGTTCCGGCAAAAGCATCAACGTAAATATCTGGTTCTTCCTGCAACGCCTGAACCTGGTGAAAAGAAATGTCAGCCTGCAATACGGACTTGGATTAGAGCTGAACAACTACCGCTACAAATCAGCCATCAGTTATAAAGAAGGAGGTCAAAGGCCTTACACCAGCAGTTTGCCGACAAACGCCCCATATATTTTTCGCGACTCGATCAGCTTCTCAAAAAATAAACTCGCAGCAGATTACCTGACGGTGCCATTGATGCTGAATTTCGCCTCCAATCATGCGCCGGACAAACGTGGTGTAAGTGTAGGTTTTGGCGTGAGTGCCGGCTATCTGTATAGTCAGCGTAACAAACAAAAAAGCGACGAACGCGGTAAACAAAAAAATAAAGGTGAATACGATTTGGAGAAATTTAAATTGAGTTATGTAGCTGAGCTCGGCCTTGGCCCGGTGAAACTGTATGGGTCTTACAGTCCGAAATCAATGTACGAACATAGCCTTGATATGCGCCCGTTCACACTCGGTTTCCGTTTTAGCAACTGGTAGATAAAAATACTTCTCAGCGACCTTCGCCCTGCAAAGAAATTTCAAAGCAGGCGGAGGTTTTTTATTTGTTCACATTCCGATATCTGTTAAGAAAATTTACCAATTTTTAAAAGGAAGGGATATAAAAAGAATTTAATTTCACTATTGTTTGTTAATGTTATCCACAGGTAAATAATATAAGTCTGTGGCATGTCGTTTGACAACTAGCGCACAAATCTATTGAAAATGAAACTCCGCTTTTCTCCGGCTTATTACGCTCTCGCTCCACTGCTGTTGCTGATGGCATTTGTGCCTGGCAACAACAAAAAATATGTTCATAAGAGCGCTGGCGTTGCGCGCAAATTTGCTACGCTTGCGGAAAATCCCTACTATATCATTATCGACAAAAGCGATTACGAACTTAAAGTTTTTGACGACGAAGGTTGGTACGCAACCTACCCGATCGTTTTTGGCAGTAAAGACCTGAGTGATAAAATGCGCGAAGGGGATCGCCGCACGCCAACCGGCACGTTTAAGATCGTGCTTAAAAAAATCCATAATAAATGGGGGCCGGAACTCTTACTGGATTATCCTACTGCAGAAAGTTTCCGCCGCTTTAATGAACGAAAAGCCAAAGGTCAGTTGCCTGCAAATGCAAAGATTGGTGATGGAATTGCGATCCATGCCACACGTCCGGAAGAAGAATGGACGGTAGATAATTTCTACAACTGGACGGATGGTTGCGTTTCTGTAAAATATTCTGAAATGAAGGACCTCTTCAGTTATATCCAGGTTGGGACAAGGGTGACGATTCAACCTTAATTATCCGTTAATAAAGATCAGGTTTCCATCACCATAACTCAGGAACCGAAAATCATTTTCCAGCGCGTAGTTGTACATTTTTTTCCAGTCAGAACCTATTGCTGCCGCCACCAGTAACAACAAGGTGGATTGTGGCTGATGAAAATTAGTGATCAGCATATCCGCGATGCGAAAACAGTATCCCGGTGCGATCAAGATTTGCGTTTGCGTGAATAAGCTTGTGCTCCCGTTTTTTTCCATCCACGATAATAAGCCTGTTAAAGCTGTTGCTGCGCTAAAGTTATGATCGCGCATGGGAGATTGATAAACTTCCCATTGCGTTATATCGAGGGATGTTAAGGAAGGAAACAGGATTGCCTTTACGCCAAGCCAGTAAAGCGATTCCAGTGTCCTTAAAGATGTGGTGCCCACCGCGCAGATATTTTCCTCCTGCCTGATAAGTTGTTGAATTGTTGCAGCCGAAACATCGATGTATTCGGCATGCATATCATGGTCCAGCATCGTATCCGCTTTCACAGGCTTGAATGTGCCCGCTCCGACATGAAGCGTAACGAATGTTTTAGAAATATTCTTCTCTTTTAAGGCTGCAAAAATATTTTCTGTAAAATGCAATCCTGCTGTTGGTGCCGCAACTGAACCTTCCTGTTCCGCAAAAATGGTTTGATACCGGTTGGAATCCTCGCTCGCTGCTGATCTTTTAATGTAAGGAGGCAAAGGCACATCGCCGGCAACTTCTATGATCTCGGCAAAAGATAGCTGCGCTGGTTCCCAGGAAAGGCCGATGATATAAGCGCCAGTGATCTTCTCTTGTATCTTTGCGCGGAGGATGACTGGTTTGTCCCCGATAATCAATTCCTTTTCCAGGATCTCCTCTTTCCATTTGGCTGCGCCACCAACCAGGCATTTCCAGGTGACGGAGCCGGTTGCCGACATGACGCTGGCATAATCACTGATCTGTCCGACTGGTTCGAGGCAAAAGATCTCTATGGTGGCGCCGGTCGTTTTTTTAAAACGGATCCGGGCATTGATCACCCGCGTATTATTAAAAACTAAAAGTGAACGTTCCGGCAGGAAGCCGGGAAGCTTTTTAAACTCTGATTCCTGCAATTGCCCATCGCGGTACACCAATAACCTGGATGCATCGCGTTCTTCCAGCGGGTGTAAAGCAATCCTGTTGTCAGGAAGATCATAAGTGTAATCGAGTATGGAGATATCGCCGGGATTCGTCATTGTAAAAAAGCAGTTATAGCAGCAGTCCATTTTTGCGGCTCTTTTGTACAAAGCGATTCATGGCCACTGTTTTCGTACACTACCAGCGTTTTTTTAGCAGGTATATTGTTATAAATCAGCTGAGTTTCTCTTGAAGCAACACGCGGATCGTGACGTCCCCACTGCAGTAACACCGGGCATTGTATCGATTTTACATATTCAGCTGGTTTAAAATTATATGCCCAGAATCCGTTTTCAGTACCGCCCCAAAATGTAAGTAACGTAGAGATGGGTTGTGCCGGCAGCTTCATCATTTTTACCCTTCCTTCCACCGCATCCATCATTGTTGCGAAAGGCATTTCCAATATAATTTTCGCCGGCGTTAATTTATATTCGGCAACTGCTTTCGTAATGGTGGCGGCGCCCATGGAAATTCCCCAGAGCACGATATTTTTTTCACCGGTATTTTTAATATGATCGTATAATAACTTTACATCTTCGGCTTCTTTAAACCCAATGGTGCAGGTATTGCCCTCACTGTTTCCATGCGCGCGGAAATCAAGGAGGATCGCATTGTAACCCAGTTTCCGGAAACTATAAGCTTCATTTAATACGGCAGATTTTTTTGAACCATGTCCATGAAATAGGGCAACTGTTCCTTTCGCATCAGGTACGGGCATCTGCCAGGCTTCCAGCTTTAGTCCGTCTTTTGTTGTGAGATAAAATGCCGTGAATGCTGTGTCAGGCGCAATGTTTGCCTGCTTAACGGCATTGATGCCCAAAAATATTTCTCTTGTTTTATCCCAGCCCGATTTATCTGATGGCTTTTGAACGGCCACTTCATCACGGTTATAAAAATGCGTAAACTTATAGGCATGAAACATCAGCACAATATTCAGCAACAGGAAGAGGACGAGAATGGTTCGCAGTAAAAATTTCAGCAGTTTGTTCATGGTGGCCAAAATTAGTTTAAAGCCTGTATAAATGAAGGGCTTTAGCGATTAATATATTATTTTTAGCGCTGATCAATTTAAACAACGATTATGAAATTACTTCGAACGATTGCGCCCGTACTGGCAAGCCTTTCACTGCAGCAGGCGATGGCCCAGTCTGCTCCTATTGAATGGAAGGAAGCGACGAGTGCAGGTTACACCTATAAATATGTAACGAACGACCCCGCAAAGGCACGGTTCTATACGCTGAAGAACGGCCTTACCGTAATTTTAAGTCCGACAAAAAAAGACCCGCGGATCCAGAGTTACATTGCCACGAAAGCCGGGAGCAAAACCGATCCTTCCACCAACACCGGGCTGGCACATTACCTTGAGCATATGTTGTTCAAAGGCACTGATAAATTTGGTTCTTTGGATTGGGCGAAAGAAAAACCAGAATTGGACAAGATCGACGCCTTGTACGAACTGTATACAAAAACAACGGATCCGGCAGAACGCAAAGCCATCTACCACCGCATCGATTCTGTTTCAGGCGTTGCGAGTAAATATGCAATCGCGAATGAGTATGATAAAATGATGGGTGCAATGGGTGCCCAGGGAACGAATGCGTTTACCTCTTTTGAACAAACTGTTTACACGGATGACGTTCCTTCAGGCTCAATCGACAAATATTTAGCGGTACAATCGGAGCGCTTCCGTAATCCCCAGTTGCGTATTTTTCATACAGAACTGGAAGCCGTGTATGAAGAAAAAAACCGTGGATTGGATAACGATGGCCGCAAAGTACAGGAAAAGTTATTTGCAGAATTGTTCCGCAACCATAATTACGGGAAGCAAACAACGATCGGAACAATCGAACATTTAAAAAATCCTTCGCTGGTAGAGATCCGGAAATATTACAACAAATATTATGTGCCGAACAATATGGCCGTGATCATGTCGGGGGATTTTAACCCTGATGAGCTGATCAAAAAAATCGATCTGGCATTTTCTTACATGCAGAATAAGCCGGTATCGAAATATATGTTTGAAGCAGAAACACCCATCACTGCACCGATCATTTCGGAGGTTGTTGGTCCGGATGCAGAAAGCGTAACGATCGGGTTCCGCCTGCCGGGAAATAAATCAAAGGATATTTTGCTGGCAGATCTTGTTGGGCAAATCCTGACGAATGGCAAGGCCGGCCTGATGGATCTGAATCTCGTGAAGAAGCAAAAGTTGCTGCGTGCATCTGCATTCGCTTATACGCTGATCGACTATGGCGTGTTGTATATGAGCGGAAATGCTACACAAGGCCAGTCCCTGGAAGAAGTGAAAACATTGATGCTCGGTGAAATTGAAAACCTTAAAAAAGGAAATTTTGATGATAACCTGATCACCTCAATCGTTAACAACCAAAAGAAAAATGCAATCCTGGCTTCTGAATCGTATAGCTCGCGTGCATCAGACCTGATGGATGCTTTTACCAACGAACTGGATTGGAAAAACAATGTGGCTTACGTAAATAACCTTTCTAAGATTACTAAAAAGGATATTGTCGCTTTTGCCAACAATTATTTCCAGGATAATTATGCGTTGGTGTACAAAAGAAAAGGCGAGGATAAAAATATTGTAAAAGTAGAAAAACCTGCCATCACGCCGGTAGAGACAAATCGTAATGCGCAATCGGCATTCGTTAAGAAAGTAAATAATATGCCGGCTACGCAGGTGAAGCCTGTTTGGATCGATTACAATAAAGATCTCCAAAAATCGAAGATGGGCCCTGCGGAAGTGTTGTATGTTCAGAACAAAGACAATAGCATTTTCCGCCTGCGTTACCGTTATGATATGGGCACATGGAATAATAAGAAACTGGCATTAGCAGCGCAATACCTGCAATACCTCAGCACGGATAAAATGAGTGCTGAAGAGATCAGCAAAGAGTTTTATAAAATCGCCTGCAGTTTCAACATGAGCAGTTCGGCAGAATATACAACAGTGATGATCGAAGGGTTGCAGGAAAATTTCGACAAAGCAGTTTCTTTGTTTGAGACTATTCTTGCCACTTGCAAGCCCGACGAGGCAGCTTTGAAATCAATGAAAGCGCGTATCAGTAAAACCAGGGCGGATGCGAAATTGAGCAAAGGCGCTATCCTTACAGGACTCACGAACTACGCACGCTTCGGGGCCTTAAATCCCTCTAATTATGTGTTGGGCAATGAAGAAGTGATGAACACCAACTCAACCGAACTCGTGAATATCCTGCATAGCATGAATGACTATAGCCATAAGATCATTTATTACGGACCAAAACCTTTACCTGCATTAACCGCATCGTTGAAGAACCTGCACAAATTACCTGGCAGTTTTAAAATGCCTGCTGAGAAAATGCAGTTCACGCCCGTGCAGCAAACTGCAAACCAGGTATTGTTTGCTGATTACAATATGGTGCAGGCTGAAACACGATGGGTACGCAATAACAACCTGTACAATGCTGCTGAAGAACCGGTCGTGGCTGTGTTCAATAATTATTTCGGTGGAGGTATGGGTGCGTTGGTGTTCCAAACCATTCGCGAATCAAAAGCACTCGCTTATTCAACCTTCGCTTTTTATTCTGTACCTGATAAAAAAACAGATCCGTTTTATACAATGGCATATGTTGGCAGCCAGGCAGATAAATTTAATGAGGCCGTTGTAGCCATGAATGAATTGCTGAACGAAATTCCCGACGTGCAATCGAATATCGATTTCGCCAGAAGCAGTATCCGAAAAGACATTGAAACGGAAAGGATCACGCAGGATGGCATTATTTTCAACTATCTCACTGCACAACAAAAAGGGCTGAATGAAGATATCAGGAAGAAAACCTATGCCGCTGTGAATGGTATTGGCTTTAAAGAATTACAGGCCTTTCACACAAAGTACATCGCTAATAAACCATACACGTATTGCATCGTGGCATCGGAAAAAAATTTACCGATGGCCGACATGCAGAAGTATGGCGCGGTAAAAAAATTAACCCTTGAAGAAATCTTCGGATATTAATACATTGATTTTATTCATGAAAAAAGCCGGCCATAACGCCGGCTTTTTTTGCATTTATTCAGCAACTGATCATTTCCGCGCTATTGCCTTATAATTTTCCTTTCTTGATTTCTTCCACCACAGCAGGATCCAGTAATGTGCTGGTATCCCCGAGTTGACTCATTTCACCTTCTGCAATTTTTCTTAAAATGCGGCGCATGATTTTGCCGCTCCGGGTTTTGGGCAAACCTGTTACGAATTGGATCTTGTCTGGCTTTGCAATCGGCCCGATGATCCTTGTGACTGTTTGGGCAATATCTTTTCTGGTTAGGTCGCCTTCGAGGTTTCCTGTAAAGATCACGTATGCATAAATACCCTGTCCTTTAATTTCATGCGGGAAGCCAACAACAGCACTTTCAATCACGCCACTATGCATGTTGATCGCATTCTCCACTTCGGCAGTTCCGATACGATGGCCGCTTACGTTGAGCACATCATCAACACGCCCGGTGATGCGGTAAAATCCATCGGCATCGCGCAGGCATCCGTCACCGGTAAAATATAAATTTTCGTAAGCCGTAAAATAAGTCGTGCGGCATCTTTCATGATCGCCATACGTTGTTCTTAGAATTCCCGGCCATGGAAAACGGATGCAAAGATTTCCACTTACATCATTTCCTTCGATGATTTGTCCCTTTTCATCCAGCAATACAGGTTGAACGCCCGGTAAGGGCAACGTTGCGTATCCGGGTTTCGCCGGCGTAACTCCTGCAAGGTTAGAAATAAGTACGCCACCCGTTTCTGTTTGCCACCAAGTATCCACGATCGGGCATTTTCCTTTACCGATATGTTGATCGTACCAATGCCAGGCTTCTTCATTGATCGGCTCGCCTACCGTCCCTAATGTTTTTAAAGAGGACAAGTTTTTATTTTCTAACGGCGCGGTGCCATAACTCATCAGGCTGCGGATGGCCGTTGGCGCGGTGTACAGGATATTTACGTTGTGTTTGTCTACGATCTCCCAAAACCTTCCTGCATCAGGATAAGTAGGGATGCCTTCAAAGATCATCGTAGTAGCGCCCGCGGCTAATGGTCCGTACACGATATAACTATGACCTGTTATCCAACCTATATCTGCTGTGCAAAAGTGTACATCACCCGGCTGATATTGAAACACGTTCACAAACGTGTAAGCGGCCCATATCATGTAACCCGCACAGGTATGCACCACGCCTTTTGGTTTTCCTGTGCTGCCGGAAGTGTAGAGAATAAAGAGCAGATCTTCTGCATCCATTTCTTCTGCGGGGCAATCATCGCCTGCATTTTTCATTTCGTCTAACCACCACACATCGCGTCCCTTGATCATACTCACCGGCGTTTTTGTGCGCTCAAAAACGATCACACGTTTTACAAAACTGCAGGTTACCAGCGCATCATCGATGATCGCTTTCAGCGGAATATCTTTTGCGCCACGGAATGCGCCATCGCAGGTAATGATATATTCAGCACGCGCATCCTGCAGGCGATCAGCAATACTTTGTGCACTGAAGCCGCCAAAAATTACCGAGTGTATCGCACCGATTCGTGCGCATGCCAGCAGTGCAACAGAAAGTTCCGGTACCATGCCCATATAAATACAAACACGATCGCCTTTTACCACGCCATTATTTTTTAAGACATTGGCGAAGCGGCAAACTTCTTTGTGGAGTTCGCTATAGGTGAGTGTCCTGGACTTTTCTTCCGGGTTATTCGGTTCCCAGATGATCGCCGGCACATCTCCTTTTTTCTCCAGGTGCCTGTCCAGGCAATTCTCTGTAATATTCAATTTGCCTCCCATAAACCATTCGACCCTGGGATCTTTAAAATTCCATTCCAGCACCTTATCCCATTTCCTCCGCCAGGAAAAATTTTCAGCAATTCCCGCCCAGAATCCTTCCGGATCCGCCACGCTTCTTTTGTAATCAGACTGGTATTGATCGAAGGAATTAATTTGATAAGGATAATTCATAACGCGTTTTTTTGGGAGACTAAAAGTACCAAATTCATTTTTAAAAGTTGGCGCCGCCGGAGAACAGTATGTTTCATATGTTTCATTTGCACGCAATCGTTTGCGTTAGCTGCGGTGGAAATATTCGGAAGATGAATTATCTTACCCGGATGAATAATGCTCCTGCAACAAAAGGTATCGGGAAAGTAATTTTTTCTTCTTCGCTCGGCACCCTGATCGAGTGGTACGATTTTTACATTTTCGGCATGCTGGCGAAAACAATTTCTGTTCAATTCTTCCCTGAAGGAAATGATACAGCAGCTTTATTAAGCACGCTGGCCATATTCGCAGCGGGCTTTTTAGTGAGGCCATTTGGTGCCCTCGTGTTCGGGAGGCTCGGCGATATGATCGGCCGTAAATCTACCTTTTTGCTCACGCTGTTGTTGATGGGCGGCTCTACATTTTTGATCGGGTTAGTGCCGGGATATAAAACGATTGGTATCGTGGCGCCGTTGCTGGTATTGCTGCTGCGTCTTGTTCAGGGCCTGGCCTTGGGTGGCGAATACGGCGGTGCGGCTACTTATGTGGCAGAACATGCACCGGCTCATCGTCGTGGTTATTTTACCAGCTGGATTCAAACGACGGCAACACTCGGGCTCTTCGTAGCATTGGGAGTGATCATGGCCGTAAAAGGCAGCATGAGTGAATTGAGTTTTAATGCGGAGTGGGGCGGCTGGCGTTACCCTTTCTGGATCTCGATATTGCTTGTTGGCCTGTCTGTTTATATCCGCCTGAAAATGGAGGAATCGCCGCTTTATGCAAAACTTAAATCTTCCGGCGAAACATCCGCAAACCCATTGAAAGAAAGTTTTGGCAACAAGGCAAATTTCAAAATGGTGTTACTCGCGTTATTTGGGGCAGTGATGGGCCAGGGCGTTATCTGGTATACCGGACAGTTTTACGCGCAGTCTTTTTTAGAGAATACTGTGAAGCTGGAATTCATGCAGAATCGTGAGATCATGCTTTGGGCAATCGGACTTGCAACGCCGTTCTTTTTAGTATTTGGTGCGTTGAGTGATCGCATAGGTCGAAAATGGATCATGATGGCGGGCATGTTACTGGGCGTAGTATTATACCGGCCCATTTTTGGCAGCTTGCTAAAATCTGCAGATATCACGGAAGCATTTTTAAAACGCGATCAGCCCGGATCGAAAACGAGAATTATAGAAAGAGAACCCGTGAAAGCAGACAGCTCACAAAAAAACGGGGAACTTCAAATTGTGACACACTCAAAAACGCATTGGCTGCTCGACAATGAAATCGCTTTTACTGAAAGCCGTGCGGATACAGTTTTTTCGGGTAAAACGGGCGATATGCATTTAGCCGCTGATGCTAAACCGCAGCAGGTCGATAAAATCCTTCCCCTATCCTTAAAATGGAAATTTATGGGGTTGGTGTGGATCATGATCGTCCTCGTAACCATGGTGTACGGGCCAGTTGCGGCTTTCCTGGTGGAGCTTTTCCCCACACGGATTCGCTATACTTCGATGAGCCTGCCGTACCACATTGGCAATGGTGTTTTTGGAGGATTGGTGCCTTTTATCGCAACGCTGTTATCCGCTTCTTTTACAACAGATCCGCTGGTTGGGCTTTGGTACCCGATTGCCGTGGCGGCGCTTTGTTTCCTGATCGGCACTATATATTTATCGAACCGAATTGATAAAAATGTTCAGGACTAAATAATTTTTTATGAAACAACTGAAGAAAATATTGGGATTGGTCTGGATGATACTGGGTCCGGTGATCATCTGTTTTTTATTGGCCGCGGCGTTTGAAAATATCCATGCGCAAGGCAATAAAGATATCAATAAGCCGGTGCCGTGGATCATCATCATCGGCATCTTTACGCCGATCTGCGTAGGCCTCGTGATCTTTGGTTATTATTCCTGGAAGGGAGAATTTGATGAGCTGCCGCAGTCTTCGGCCGGCCTTTAAAAATAGATACGGATATTTTCTGCGAGATCGTTTGTGACCTCTGGATTCACCAGCTTGATGGTGTCGATTGTATTGGAAGTGGCATAAACGCTGGTAAGCCTGTGAACCTTTACCGATCCGCATTCCAGCGATATCGCCTTTGTGGTTGTTTGATATACAAAACTGATCGTGTCAGCCTGGGAGATGCCATTTACCCGGAATGCGTATTTGGCCGTATCCCTGGTTGGATCCAGGACAAGGTAAAAATCAGTGAGGTTAGCGAACTGGTTATAAATGACGGTATTGCTATTGAGATTGGTGATCGTAAAATTGCTGGCGGCTCTTTTTACTTCAGGGAAACTGTTGGCTTTGTAAAAACCTGCGCTAAGGTTCACTGCTGTTGATGCTGTACATATCGTATACACATCGCTGCAAGACGCGATGAAAAAGCCCGGGAGGAGCCATGCCATACGATAGATTTTTTTTGTCATGCTTGCTTGTATTCGATTCGGCAAGATACAATTGTTCTTATCCAGCCGGAAATTTTATTGCTACTAATTAGCCATCGCCTCGTAGATCGTTTCCTGAACTTTCGGGCGAACGCCGATCTTTCCGAACAAATCCTGTGCTTCCACATTTACCCGGTTGCCCAAAAAAACATACACCAGGTTCTTCTTGGGATCTGCCCACACACAGGTTCCGGTGAAACCGGTATGCCCGAATGTTTCAGGAGAAACAGATAAAGCGGGATAAGGTTCAGTGCGGAGCAGGTTATCTTTTTCGGGTTTATCAAAACCATAACCGCGTCGGCTGATCGAACTGTGATAAGCAGTAAACAAATCAACGGTTTGTTGCTGCAGGTAGCGTTTGCCGTTATATGTGCCGCCATTCAATAACATCTGCATGATCGCAGCAATATCGTACGCAGTGCTAAACAGACCTGCATGCCCTGCAACACCACCAAACATGGCAGCACCTGGATCATGAACGTCTCCGAGGATCAACTGCCTGCGAAAAATTTTTTCATGTTCTGTTGCTGCGATCCGGGCGGGTGCGATCCTGTTCAATGGCTTGAACCCGATCGAGGCCAGGCTCATCGGCAGATAGAAATTGTTGCGCACGTATTCATCTAATGTAGCACCACTGATGGCTTCAACGATCTTTCCTAAAAAGATAAAATCATTGTCACTGTATACATATTTGTCAGCGGCACCTAACGGACTTGTGAGGATTCGTTTGTACAACGTGTCTTTCCAGTCGTTGCGCATGAACATCTGGTCTGCTACGCGGATAGAAAAAGAATCGGATTTGCTCGTCGCATAAATCGTTGGTAACGGCAGGCCGGAAGCATCCAGCGTTTCTTTATAAAAAGGGATGTAGGCAACAAGACCTGCCTGGTGCAATAAGATTTTTTCTATTGATAGATCCTCCTTATTACTGCCTTTAACCCAGGGGAGATAGTCACCTAACTTTTTTTTTAAATCAAGCTTCCCTTCGTCATATAATTTCATTACCGAAATGGTCGTTGCACAAATTTTTGTAACCGAAGCCATATCGTAAACCGTCTCAAGGGTAACCGGCGTTTGTTTTTCTGAACTGGTATAACCGAATGCTTTTTCGTAAGCGATCTTACCATCTTTTGCAACAAGCACCACACAACCCGGTAAAGCATTTTTGTCTATTGCGTCATTGGCGATGGAATCGATGCGGTTTAAAACCGTATTATCCAGGCCCAGGGCAGAAGGGTTTTTTGCCGGCCTCAGGACCGCCGTATTGAGTCCGCTGCCAAATTTAAAATTATCGCAAACGGTAACTGGCAACGTGCCGAGGAAAGGCAATTTGCCTTGCAACATATCAACACCGGTATTTTGAATGATCGCATCATCTTCGTAAGCAATCACGAGATTGGCTGCATTGCACCAGTTTTTCGCAGCATAAGCATTTCCAAAGATGATCGTCAGGCTGTTACCCTGTTGTTGTAAACCTGTTGCCAGGCGCACCGCAGGCTGGCTCAACCCAAAATTTCCTGCAGGCGAGCGGCCAAGGTTGTGAACACCGATAATAATTTTACGATACTTGCCTTTCAGTTGTTGCAATAATGCCACGCCGGAGGCACTGTCTTTTTTATAATCAAAGAAGAACACAGATGCATTGTATTCGCTGCGCATTCTTTCCGTGATGGCATTGCTGCTGCCTGCTCCAAGCGCAACGTAAGCTATATCACCGGCTTTATTATTTTCCCAGGTAGACAGGGGGAAGAAGGAGTTGTCTTTTTTCGTTAATAAGGTGATCGCATTTTCCGCTACCAGTTTGCGCATCGCAGGAACTTTTCGGTTTAGGTCATCCGTAAGATTGGCGGTGTTGATGGGCTGAAGGGTTGCGAGTCCATACTGGTATTTTGCTTCCAGTACTTTTTTGCAATGTTTCTCAATATCGGTCCAGCTCAATTTCTTGTTTTTGATCGCATCCTGGATCTTGCTGATCGCTAACGGCACATCCCCCGGCAGGCAAAGCATATCATTTCCTGCGATCAACGATTGTACAGAGGCTTCTCCATCAGGGAAGAATTTTTTCACTCCCTGCATTTCCAGGGCATCCGTAAACGTTAGTCCCTGGTAACCCAGTTCATTGCGCATCAGGCCGGTAATATTTTGTGGCGATAACGATGTGGCACGATTGGCTGTTTTATCTATAGCGGGGATGTACAAATGGGCTACCATCACACTGCCGATTCCGGCATTAAATATCTGGCGGAAAGGATACAACTCCAGCGAATCCAGTTGGGCCATTGATTTATTGATCACAGGCAGATCAAAATGCGAATCAACCGCTACATCACCATGGCCAGGGAAATGCTTTGCACAAGCCATCACACCCAGGTCTTGCATGCCTTTCATATATTGAATACCAAACTGTGCGACTTTATATTTGTCTTCGCCAAAACTCCGGTCATTGATCACCGGGTTATCAGGGTTATTATTCACATCCACTACCGGCGCATAATTCACCTGCAGGCCGATACGTTTGCATTGTTCCGCCACAACCTGGCCGTATTTATAAACGATCGTGGCATCTTTCATCGCGCCCAGCATCATTTGCTTTGGTAAAGGAAGTACGCTGTCGATCAGGCGCATGCCCACGCCCCACTCCGCATCAATACACATCAGGATCGGCGTTTTTGCCATGGCCTGTAAGGAATTGATAATTGTCGCCTGCTTTACCGGACTTCCCTGGAAAACGCAGATGCCCCCGATATTATATTGTTTGATCAGCGAAGCAACCTGCTGATCGTAAAACGTAACTTCTTTTGTGCGGCCATCGATGGTAGACAGACGAACCACCATGAGCTGCGCGATGCGTTCTTCATTGCTGAGGGTTTTGTACACACTGTCAGACCAGCGCCGGGCTTGCGTAGCCTGGAAATTATTCTGGGAAAAAGATTTGAAAGAAAAAAGCAAGGCAAATACAATCAGGAAATTCCGCATAAAGACATAAAAATTGAGAGTGAACAGGATGTAGTATTTTCGCGCTACAAATTACAAGATTTTGCCCGATATAATTCAATTACTGCCTGATAACATCGCTAACCAGATCGCTGCCGGTGAGGTGATCCAGCGCCCGGCAAGTGCGGTTAAAGAGCTGCTGGAAAATGCGGTAGATGCAGGGGCGGATGAAATCAGGCTGATCATCAACGACGCAGGAAAAGCATTGGTGCAGGTGATCGATAACGGAAAGGGCATGAGTGAAACCGACGCCAGGATGGCTTTTGAGCGCCATGCTACTTCAAAGATTAGGAATATTGATGATTTGTTCCGGATCAAAACAATGGGATTCCGTGGAGAAGCGCTGGCAAGTATTGCTGCTGTAGCGCAGGTAGAATTAAAAACGAAACGTGCGGAAGATGATGCCGGGATTTACCTGGAGATCGAAAACAGTTTTGTTAAAGTTCAGGAACCTGTAGCGATGGAGAACGGAACAAGCATCGCGATGAAGAATTTATTTTTCAATGTTCCGGCGCGTAGAAACTTTTTAAAAAGTAACACCGCAGAATTGCGTCATATCGTGGACGAATTCATTCGTGTGGCGATGGCTTTTCCTGAAATATTCTTTTCGCTTTCGTCTAACGGGCAACAGGTTTTTCACCTGGAAAAAGGAACACTGAAACAACGGATCGTGCAGGTGCTCGGCACTAATTATAACGCCCGCCTGGTGAATGTTCAGGAGCATACGGATTATTTAAATATTACCGGTTTTGTTGGTAAGCCTGAAACGGCCAAAAAAACACGCGGCGATCAATATTTTTTCGTCAACAACCGCTTTATCAAAAGTGCATACCTCAATCACGCGGTGATGAACGCCTTTGATGAAATGATCGCGAAAGACAGTTTCCCGATGTATACTTTATTCATCGATCTTGATCCTGCACAATTGGATATCAATGTACATCCGACCAAGCAGGAAATAAAGTTTGAGGATGAGAAGATCGTTTATGCGTTCGTACAGAGCGCAGTGAAACATGCATTAGCGCAATTCAGCATTACACCAACACTTGATTTTGAACTGGATGGTTCCATTCAAAACCTCGATGCGGTAAGCAAGCCTTTTACGGGTGATCAGCAATCAACTGCATCGTCGTCATCGCTGTTTCAAACGTTTACGCAAAAAAACCAGGCGCATTTTATTGAAAATAAAAGTGAGTTAAAGCATTGGCGGGATTTCTATGAGAAAGACGATATGGTTCTTTCCCAAACCCAGGCGCGCGCCGGAAGCCAGTTTAGCCAGTACGCGCCTAAAACAGTGTCTGATGCGCCGGCACTTACCGATGCATTATTGCAATTGCACCAGTCATATATTGTTGTACAAAACGACAACGGTTACCTGCTCGTCAATCAGCAGAATGCGCATGAAAGGATCCTGTATGAAAAATTCATCAATGCAGTTGCCGGAAAACCGATCGCTACACAGCAAAGCCTTTTTCCCGTGTCGATTGATTTGTCGGCAACAGATGCAGTGATTCTTTTGGAATTATTACCCGATCTGCAGCAATTGGGTTATGCGCTGGAGCCCTTTGGCAACAATAGTTTCGTCGTACAAGGCACACCGGCGGATGTTATGCATGGGAATGAGAAAACGGCCATCGAAAAGATGCTGGAGCAATACAAACATTTCAGCAACGACCTTAAATTTTCAAAGCGCGAAAAACTGATGCGTTCCCTGGCCCTTCAGCAATCCATCAAAGGCGGAACCGTACTCGCACTTAAGGAGATGGAAAGTCTTTTACAAAACCTGTTTGCCTGTGCAACACCTAACAGCACACCGAATGGCAAACCAACTTACATGACTTTCAAAAAAGATGAAATGGATAAAATGTTTGGCCGTTAAGCCTTCCGTTTAAATAAAAAGCCCCGTACATAACGGGGCTTTTTATTGAGGTAAACGATTTTATAATTTCTGGAAGAGCTTGTAACAAACGTCATTTCCATGAACAAGTTTTAACGTGTACGTCCCGGCAGGAAGGCCTGCGATATTTACCGATACGTAGTTATTTCCGGTAACGCCTTGCTGATGCAGTTCTCTCACCTGCACATTTAATTGCGTATATACGTAAACGTGGATCATCTGTGGCTGGCCAAGATAAACAGACGCATTGATCACGCTGCTGGCCGGGTTAGGGTATAGCTGCAATGTGCAACCAGTTGCCGGCATCGGGGCAATGTAAATTACCTGGCAGGCTTCTCTTACACATCCGCCTAAGAACGTGGCCCGCAGGCAGACCCTGTAATAGCCACTGTCAGGGAAAGTATACAGCGGATTGTTCTGATGCAGGATCACCGGTGATTGCCCGTTTAGCTTTGTAATCGTCCAAACCTGGTCGATCAATGTTCCTGTTGATAATGCCTGGAATTTAAATTTATTATGAATGATACTATCGCGGTACAGTGCGAAGCTTAACTGGGCAGCCGTGCAGGTTGGAACTGTTGGTGCATAAACTGTTCTGCAGGTTGTTGACGCGCAGGAGCCGTTCCTGTAAACCGTCAAACAAACTGTATAATTTCCTGGATTGGCATAATGATGATTCGGGCTGATATCATGTGAACCGGTTCCATCACCGAATGTCCAGGTATATTGCCATGTGCTGTTAATATGTAACGGGGTGAAATGAAATGTTCTTGGCTCCGTGGTTGCCGGTGCAAAACTAAACGCAGATTGTGCCTGGCAATCGGGCGTCGGCACGGCAATCGTAATGCTATCGCAGGTTATACTAATGCAGCTGTTCGACAAGCGTACAGTCAGGCAAACAAGGTAGCGCCCCGGTTGTGCATATTCATGTACGGCATTCCAGGAACTGGCCGAGCTTCCGTCGCCAAAGTTCCAGCTTGCTGTGGCAGATGCAGCAGGAGAAAGACTGGTGTTGGTAAAGATGATTTTCCTGCTGTTCAGCGAATCGGCATGCGAAGTAAATGCCGCATGAATCGTACATGCCTGCGTAACGATCACTGTTTTACAAATTTCACTTACGCAATTTGAAACGGTGCCTGCTGTATTTCTTTTCATTACACGCAGGCAGACATTGTATGTGCCCGGCTGCAAATATGTATGATTAGGGTTGATTTGGTTAGAAGAAGTTCCGTCGCCAAATGTCCAGCGAATAGAATCGTTTGGCGCAAAGCCTGCAGACTGATTTTGGAAATGGTAAGTATTGGGCACTGTATTCAGTGAGTCGCGGTAAAAACTAAAATAGGCTACAAGGTTACAAGGCGTTGTAACGACCACTGTCTTGCAAAATTCGCTTACACAATTGCTCAGTCCGCCGCTGGCTGTTCTTTTGATGATCCTGATACATACATTGTAGGTTCCGGCGACCGCATAAGTATGATTCGGGCTCACCTGGTTTGACGAACTGCCATCTCCAAAAGTCCAGCGGATAGAATCGCTGCTGCTCAAGCCTGGAGACTGGTTTTGGAAATGATAGGTGTTCGGAATGTTACTGGTTGTGTCGCGATAAAAACTGAAGTAGGCGGTGAGGTTGCAGGGGTTGGTTACAACAACCTGCTGACAGGTTTCACGCACACAATCCGTAAGCCCTCCATTTGGATTGCGACGGATAATCCGCAGGCAAACATTATAAGATCCCGCCTGGCTATAGGTATGATTCGGATGGAGCTGGTTAGAGCTTGTGCCGTCACCAAATGTCCAGCGAATGGAATCGGTGCTGTTCAGTGGTGCCGAAATATTTTGGAAGTGGTAAGTCAGGGGCGATGTTGCGGAAGAATCACGATAGAAATAGAATCCTGCCTGGAGGTTGCAGGTAGGAGTGGTGGATTGAATAACGATCACCCGGGAAAAAGAATCACTGCAGCTAACGGTTCCCGCCGAATTGTGCCGCACAATAAAATGCCAGGCGGTGTAAGTGCCGGGGTTAACATATAAATGCGTTGGCAAAGGGCCGGTGGCGAGGTTACCGTCGCCGAAACGCCAGTAATGATAGGTATTAAATGAATCTCCAATTACAACAGGTGTGAACTTGATGTTGTTGGAGGTTTGATACTGCACGCTGAATTCCGCGTTGCATGTAAGACTAGTTTGTGCTGTTGCCGTCATTCCGCCCAGGGTAAAAACAGCCATCAACAGGAGTAATAACTTTTTCATAAACAAAATTTAGAAGTGTGTCAGGGATCGCTTTTAGTTGATACCTGCAGAACCTTCTTTGTTGCCTGTGAAAAAAAATAAATGCCCTAGCCCCCGTTAATTACTCGTTAACCAGTGCGGTGCTTAGTTGTTATTACGGATCGTTTGCAGGAATTTTTCTACCTGCCGGCGTACAGGTGCAGCGCCTGTTTGATAATTATTATTCAGTATTGAAAAGATCAGCAGCTTGTTTTTTTTCGTGATCAGGTAACCGCTGAGGGCGCAATTATTACTGAGCGTGCCCGTTTTTGCGAAGATCATATTGGCCTCCGGAAGAAAATAATTTTTAATCGTGCCACTACCACCAGTGGCTAATATTGTCGTTAGCCGGCTCCAGGCAAATTCCTTTTTCATTTTATCCAGCAGGAAGACAAAGTCTTTTGGGGTAAACAAATTGTACCGGCTCAGCCCGCTGCCGTCAACCCATTTCGGTTTTTGCGGTAACGTTGAAAGATCTGTTTTTAATATCTCGTTAATGATATCGCCATCACGCATGTAGCCGAGTTTTGTATTGCTCACCATCAACAGGGTTTGTTCTGCAAAAAAATTATCACTGCGATGCATCATCGTTTTAAAAAGCGAATCGGCCGGCACCGAATAAATTTTTCTAGCCTGCATGCCTTCTGACCTGCGGAACGCATGTTGAACAGGGATCGTTCTTCCAGCTTCATCCTGGAGGATGTTGAAATTCGTCAGCCCGTTTTTTGTTTTGTAAGGAATCGCGAATGAACTGCTTTTGCCGGCATTTGATTCTGCAGTGAAAATATTTTCATCAATGTCGCGCTGTATATCGCTGATAAAAACGCCTTTGTTCTTTAAAGAATCGCGTTTGAAATTACCGGTAAAAAATTTCGGTGAAATTCCATCAGCAAATTTTCCTTTTACCTGGATCGCATTGGCAAATACCGGGAAAGAGGAGCGTTCCGTCATATAGTCTGCAGCATAATCATCCCATGCCCAGCCATAACCCAGCGGAGATTCCCGCCAGGCGGTATCAACGATTGACAATGATTTTCCGGAAGTTTTTAGAAAATTCATCAACGGCTGGTAACTGAATTCACTATTGAGTACCGTTGGATCCGCATTCGGGAAAAGATAGGCCTGGCCAGCATCTTCAGCGATCGTAGCGCTCAAGATGCTATCGCCTAAATATTTCATCCCCGCATACAGGGTGAACAATTTGGTGTTACTCGCGGGCACAAAATATTTATCCGCGTCATGTTCATACCAATACTTACCCGTGGCCGGTTCATAGATACTGATACCGATATGTCCTGCCATGATCGCTGAATCCTGCAGCAATATTTCCTTCGCCTGCCGGCTGATTTTTTTTGAAACCGAGCAGGAGACCATGAGCATAGAGCCTAATAAAACGGGGACAAAGCGGAGCGTATTTTTCATCATGGCAATAAAATTAGCAGATCAGTTTCTTTCCTGGAAACGCAACCAGCGCTCCGGGATTTCATTATGGCTTGCTTTGATATAATCGTTATGGCTGCAGGCGATCATTTTTGCATCAGGCATCTGCATCCACCAGCGGCCGGTGCGTTTGCTTTGCAGGAACACGGTGTCCACTTCTGCAAAGGCCGTATGAAATTCATTAAAATTATGCCGGTCTTCCAGGTCAGCTTCCTGCTTGCTCCTGCTTTTTCCATCGATGAAATACCAGATCATCTGAGAAATTTGCTTCGCGGTAAGGTCATCAACATCATCCTCGGGTTTGTAACCAAAAATGCCCATGCTGCTGAGTTCCTGGCTCATACCGGCAAATCTCGTGAGCATACAGGCATCAATTCCCGTGAGGCCGTTCGGGCAATTTTTATTCGCCGGTGCATCACTGTTTTTAATAGCACTGATATCAATACTGAGTAAATTGCTGTTGCGCATCACCGGTTCCATATCGTCGATATTATCAGCAACAACGCCTACACGGAAACAATCAAAGCGGAGTTTGTCCATCGTTTCCAGCATCCGCGGGTGAACAAAATAACTTTGAAAAGCGAGGTGGTTATAATGGCGGATCAGGTTGGGTTCGCCCGTGAGCATTTCCATTAAGAAATTCTCGCTCCGCACCGGGCTTTCACCTTTAAGATCGATCATCGCATCCAGGCAACTGGCTTCTATCGCGATATCCAGTTCACGATAAGCTTCATATTGAGCAAGCGTAATATCATGGGATCCTCCCAAAAGGATCACCGTCTTTTTCAGGCGAAGCATTTCGGCCAACACGGTTTTTATGGCGGCATAGCTGTCTTTGATCGTTGCCCCCGTTTTTACATTACCCAAATCTGCCATTTGAATATCCGTATGCCAGTAATGTAATGCGTATAATTGTTTGCGAATCGTATTTGCAGCTTCGGTTTGTTTCGAGAGCCTGCCGTTGCCCCGGGTTTCTGTTATGCCGATGAAAACGATATCAACATGATCGAGGTCGGGCAAATGATCTTCGTAGATCGCCATATGTTTTCCCAGCTGGCCGTCGGTATAGCCTTCATCATCGTTGAGCTGCGATAAAACAAGGGGTTCCAGAAAATCGGTAAGGTCCTTCATTCAGTTTTTTTGCGGCAAACCTAATTATTAATTCCTAACTATTTATCATTAATTCCGATTTGATTTGTGGCGATCACAGCCTCTCTATTTTAAATTGAATATTCTTCATTCTTGTTAACTTTGCAGGCAAGTTTAACCAAAAATACCATGGCAGATCAACAGGAGATTATCAGTGATGTAGTTATAAAGTTTGCAGGAGATAGCGGCGATGGAATGCAGTTGACGGGCAGCCAGTTTACCAATAATACAGCGATGCTGGGAATCGACCTGGCGACGTTCCCGGATTTCCCGGCAGAGATTCGCGCGCCGATAGGAACACTGCCTGGGGTGAGCGGGTTCCAGTTGCGATTTAGCAGCGACCGCATTTTTACACCAGGTGACGAATGTGATGTGCTGGTAGCGATGAATGCGGCCGCGCTGAAAGTGAATCTGAAAGGATTGAAAAAAGCGGGAAAGATCATCGCCAATACTGATGGGTTTGATACAAAAAATTTACGGCTGGCCAATTATCCCGATGGTATTAATCCGTTGGAAGATGGCAGCCTGGAGGGATACGACCTGATCAAAATGGACGTAACTAAAATGACCCGCGAAGCCCTTAAGGATATCACAATGGGTACGAAGGAAAAGGACCGCGCGAAAAATATGTTTGTCCTCGGTTTCTTATACTGGATGTACAACCGCGATATGGATAATACGATCAGTTTCCTGCGCGAAAAATTTGGTAAAAAACCCGAGATCCTGGAGAGTAATGTAAAGGCATTGCAATCAGGTTATAATTACGGCGATACTACGGAAACCTTTACACACAGGTTCTCTGTAGAAAAAGCAAAAATGGAACCGGGCACTTACCGGTCGATCATGGGTAACCAGGCCCTGACTTACGGACTGATCGCAGCAGGCCAGAAAAGCGGGTTGCAGTTGTTCCTCGGTTCTTACCCGATCACGCCCGCATCGGATATTTTGCATGAACTGAGCAGGCATAAATCTTTCGGCATAAAAACCTTCCAGGCAGAAGATGAGATCGCAGCGATCACTTCGGCTATTGGTGCCAGTTATGGAGGCGCTTTCGGTATTACTACAACGAGTGGCCCGGGAATGGCATTGAAAGCAGAAGCCATGGGGTTGGCAGTGATGCTGGAAATTCCGTTGCTGATCTGTAATATTCAACGTGGCGGACCATCTACCGGTTTACCAACAAAAACTGAACAAAGCGATTTGATGCAGGCATATTACGGCCGGAATGGCGAATGCCCGATGCCCATCGTTTCTGCTTCTACACCAAGTGATTGTTTCGCTGCCGCTTATGAAGCCGTGCGTATTTCGATCCAACATATGACACCGGTTATTTTACTAAGTGACGGCTATATAGCGAATGGCGCGGAGCCATGGAAATTTCCGGCAGCTGCGGATTTAAAGCCGATTGACGTCGGTTTCAAAAAACAGTTGGGTCATGAGGAAGAAAAATTTCAGCCTTACCTGCGTAATGAAAACCTGGTAAGGCCCTGGGTTGTGCCGGGAACACCGGGATTAGAGCATCGCATCGGCGGGTTGGAAAAACAAAATATCACGGGCAATATCAGTTATGATCCCGAGAATCACCAGTTGATGGTGAAGATCCGCCAGGAAAAAGTAGATAAGATCGCAGAGCATATTCCAAAGCAGGAACTCGACAGTGGAAATGAAAAAGGTAAAGTGCTGGTACTTGGCTGGGGCAGTACGTACGGTGCCATTAAAAGCGCCTGTGCCGAGTTGCAGTTGCAGGGGATGGAAGTTTCGCATGCGCATCTGCGTTATGTAAGGCCATTTCCGTCGAACCTTGGTGATATTATCCGCAATTTTGATAAAGTACTGATCCCCGAATTAAATAACGGGCAGCTCATCAAAATTATCCGGGACGTTTACCTGGTAGACGCCGAAGGATATAATAAGATCATGGGCGTTCCCTTTACAAAAGTGGAACTCGTGGATAAGATCAAATCAATGCTGGCATAACCGAAACCTTGTTTAAATAAAAACGCTCCCGATAAAAGGAGCGTTTTTTTATGATCAATTCTTTTTTAATAATTCCGGATTCTTTCGCGGCCGATGACCAGACTTAGTTTCAGGTTGAAACTAAAGTAGGCATCTTTCTGTGCCGGGCTGCCACGTTTTCCGCCAGGGTTGGTTTTATGGATGATCTGGCGGTCGCTTAGAATAGTAGCGTTCGTGAGTTTGGTCCCGGTAAAATAATTGGCGTATAAGGATGGATCTACGTAACGCGTACTCAGGTCATCGAGATAATCCGTATTTAATTTACGATAAACAAATTCGCCACGCAGGTTGAAGAATGGCGACAAATCGTATTTCAAACCTCCGCCAATCGGGATATTCATTTGCTGCAGTTTATATACAGGGCGATCAGGATATTCCTTAAAACCCTGGCCTTCTGTACTCAATGGCTGAAGGTTTACCCAATTATTTCCAAGCTTGGTTTGCGGGTTGTAGGAAAAATATCCAACGCCGGCGATCAGGTAGGGCGAATATCTTGGAGGAGGAACATCTTTAGACGGCCAGTTGATAAAAATAAACAGGGGATGGATTTCTGCCATCAGCGCTACTTCAGTAATATCAGACCTGAAACTCAGGTTGCGGTTAAACCGCTCTTTTGCGATATCAGTCACGCCCACCAACACATTGTCATCTGCAGATATCCTTCCAACCGTGGCTTCTAGCCTTAAGGCTACGGCATTTTTATAAGCAGCACTGAAGAAAAAGCCGCCTGAAAAATGGGTCTTACCAAAGTTTACATCTTTGAAAAATTTAGCGCCAATTCCTTTTTTACCGCCAATATCAGTCAGGGCATTCATTGCATTAGCAGAAATCCCTACCTCAAATAAAATGGGATTGTCATAATACGTATCATCGAAGAAATAGTATTGTGCCATCGATTTTTGGGAAAACAAACATAGGGAAGTCGCGAGTAAAGTAAGTGCAGTCAGTTTTTTCATTATATAGTTATTGGGCCACAACGCGCGCGCCATGGGTATTTACAAAGAAAACGAATAATCTTCAATTTTATTTAATGGGTTAGCCGATAATTGTAAAATTTACACACATCTGTCAAACCGCACTCGGAGCATTTGGGATTTCTTGCCACGCAAATGTATCGGCCATGAAGAATCAGCCAGTGATGTGCGCGGAAAACGTATTCCGTTGGAAGGTACGCAATCAACTGTTTTTCAGCGGCTGCGGGCGTTTTTGCGCCTACCGTTAAACCAATTCTTGCGCTCACGCGAAACACATGAGTATCAACGGCCATATTGGGTTGTTCGTCGATCACAGAAGTGATCACGTTGGCTGTTTTTCTTCCAACGCCCGGTAGTTGAACCAGTTCATTGACCGTCATCGGGACTTGCCCGTTAAAATTTTCAACCAGCATCTTCGCCATGCCGATCAGGTGTTTCGTTTTATTATTGGGGTAAGATATGCTTTTGATGTAGGGGAAAAGTTCCTCAACAGACGCTTCGCTCATCGTTTGCGGATCGGGATAACGGGCAAAGATCGCGGGCGTAGTGGCATTGATGCGTTTGTCTGTACATTGGGCAGAAAGGATCACCGCTACCAGTAGCTGGAAAGGATTGTCATAGATCAATTCCGTTTCTGCATTAGGTGCGTGCTCTAAAAAATAAGCGATTACATGTTGGTAGCGTTCTCTCCTGGTCATAAAAAACCCCGGCATTTTAAAAGCCGGGGCAAAGTTCTTTATTTAGGTTCAAATTACGAGTGAGCCGATAATTCTTCTACCGAGCGTTCTGCGTAATTCAGGATGTTATCTATTGTTTGTTTGCGGGGCGAAAGCAAAGGCATTGTTTCCAGTTGCTGATGCGCAGAAGAAAGCATTTCCATTTTTTCCCGTAAACTCCAGTCTGAGCGTAAAGCAGCTTTGATAGCGGCCGTTTTTTCAGTGGAAGTCTCGTTATACAGATATTGTATCAGATCTTCCGGAGTAAAATTGTACATAGGCAAGTTTGTAGCTTGATTTAAAATTGTTGAATTATCCATTATCCGTTATCATAAACGGTGCCTATCATTGGTTTATTGTATAAAAATGTATTTTTTTGCAAAATCATTCGGAAATTACTATGAAGAGGTCCTCGTTGTCTTTCTTCATATAATACTTTTCCCTGGCGTACTTCTCGATTGTTTGCGCATTGGTCTTCAATAAATTAAGCTCTTTGCGGGTATCCACGATCTGTTGCGTTAGGTGTTTTTCACTCTTTTGCAGCTCCTCCAGTTTATTTATCCGCGCATTGATCAGTCCCCAGTCTTTGGGATCGAAGAATAACATCCACACTATAAAGAAAGCTGAGGCAATAAAGTACTTATTCTTTAAAATGTTGAGTGTTCCCTGCAGGAGTTTCATAAACATATTATTAATACAATATACGTTTTAAATCTTATTTTCCAAACCTGATCTTTCCTGTTGGATACTGGCCGCTTTCGCCCAATATTTCCTCTATACGGATCAGTTGGTTATACTTCGCCATACGGTCACTTCGGCTGGCGGAGCCGGTTTTTATCTGGCCACAATTTAAGGCTACGGCTAAATCAGCGATTGTGCTGTCTTCTGTTTCACCGCTGCGATGGCTCATGATCGTATTGTATCCGTTATTCTGCGCCATGCTTACCGCGTTGATGGTTTCAGTGAGCGTTCCGATCTGGTTCACTTTTACCAGCAAGGCATTTGCAGTATCTTCTTTAATACCTCTCTCCAGGCGCGTAACGTTTGTGACAAATAAGTCGTCGCCCACCAACTGGCATTTTTTACCAATCGTATCTGTCAATAATTTCCAGCCCTTCCAGTCGTCTTCGGCCATACCATCTTCGATAGAAATGATCGGGTATTGTTTCACCCAACTTTCCCAATACGCTACCAGTTGTTCGCTGGTCATTTTCTTTCCGTCGCTTTTATGAAAAATATATTTTTTCTCTTTTGCATTCCAGAGTTCGCTGTTGGCGGCGTCCATGGCAATAGATACCTGGCTGCCTGTTTTATAACCTGCTGCCTGGATTGCTGTGAGTACTGTTTCGATGGCCTCCTCATTGCTTTGAATATTTGGCGCGAAACCACCTTCATCACCAACGTTTGTGCTGTAGCCTTTTTTCTTCAACACAGTTTTCAGCGCATGAAAAATTTCAACGCCCCATTGCAATCCTTCACTGAAACTGGTCGCGCCAACCGGCATCACCATAAATTCCTGGAAATCAATTTTGTTGTCCGCATGCGCGCCACCGTTGAGGATATTCATCATCGGGATCGGGAGGATCTTCGCATTGGTTCCACCGATATAACGGTACAATGGCAGATTAGCTTCGAGGGCCGCCGCTTTAGCTACAGCCAGGCTGATCGCCAGGATCGCATTGGCGCCCAGTTTTCCTTTATTTTCCGTTCCGTCGAGCGCGATCATCATGGCATCAATACCAGTTTGATCAGCTACATCCCAGCCCAGTAAAGCATCTGCTAAAACAGTATTTACATTTTTGATGGCTTTCAATACAGATTTACCACCGTATAATTTCTTATTGTTATCCCTTAATTCAACCGCTTCGTGAATGCCTGTACTGGCCCCGGAAGGCACCGCAGCGCGGCCAAGGTTTTCGTTTTCTGTCAACACATCAACTTCGATGGTTGGATTGCCGCGGCTGTCGAGGATCTGGCGGGCATGTATGGATGCGATGTAACTCATGTTGAATGGAATATTTATAATGAAATAATTTTATCTGGCAGGCTGCAAAGAAACAATCTTTGCAACATTCATCAAAATGTAATCAGGTGGTGAGTGATTTAAAAACAGCTTCCAGGTTCTTTGTTTCTGTTTGCAGCGACACAATATCCAGGTTATTCGAAACGCTCCATTGCAGCAATTCTTTTTTCAGCGCTTCTGCATCGGCTGTTTCAATTTCCCAACTGTTTCCTGCGGCTTTGCTCACGGAAATTGCACCCGGCACTTCATGGATAAAGGCTTCAGCAATTTGTTGTTCGAAAGCTACGCGAACTACCGGCTTACCCTTGTTGTTTTTTTGCAGTGAACTCAGGGTGCCATCCGCCACAATATTTCCTTTGTTGATGATGATCACGCGATCGCATAAGGCTTCAACTTCCTGCATTATATGAGAAGAAAACAAGATCGTTTTGCTTTGAGCAAGTGAACGGATCACGTTACGGATCTCGATGATCTGGTTCGGATCAAGTCCGCTCGTAGGTTCATCCAAAATCAATACTTCCGGATCGTGCACCAATGCAGCGGCTAATCCTACCCGTTGTTTGTATCCCTTGCTTAATTGACCGATCTTTTTATGGGCTTCAGTGGTCAGTCCAACGGTTTTGATGAGTGCTTCGATTGTTTCGCCGGAATTCTTTACCTGGTGAACATTCGCGATGAACTGCAGGTATTCCCGTACATACATTTCCGTGTACAATGGATTTGCTTCCGGCAGGTAACCGATTTTTCCTTTAGTGGCGATATTATTTTCCGCCACTTCCATATCACAAACACTGATCTTCCCGCTATCTGCGGCCAGGTAGCCGGTGATCATTTTCATCGTCGTGGATTTGCCCGCACCATTGGGTCCGAGAAAGCCAACAATTTCTCCTTTCCCCAAAGAGAAAGAAATATTGTTCACGGCTTTTTGGTTACCGTAGTTTTTAGAAAGCTGGCTGACAGAAATGGACATGCTGCACTTTTAATCGTTGCTTATTCAGGTTTATCCTGGGGCGGACGTTGTGGGCCGCGGTCCTGCTGTGGCCCGCGTGCTGGCCTTCCGCCCTGTTGGGGGTTGTTATTTTGTCCCGGTCCCTGCTGCCTCGGCGGCCTTCCTCCCTGTTGATTCTGTCGTGGAGGCCGTGCACCTGACTGCTGCTGAGGGCCCCGTTGTGGCCTTCCTCCCGGCTGTTGCATATTATCACCCGGGCCTTGCTGCCTCTGCGGGCGACCTTGTTGCTGGTTATCACCCGGACCTTGTTGTCTTGGCGGACGGCCTTGTTGCTGCGGGCCATTTTGGCGTGGCGGTCTTCCGCCCTGTTGCCTGTCAGCTTGTGGACGGTCGCCCTGCGGAGAACGATCCTGAGGTCCGCGCCCGGAGCGTTGCGGTTGTTGACCACGCTCTTTATCGCGGCGTTTACGCGTGGTTTTTTCCAGGCTTTTTAAGCTGATCTGGCCCACGATATCGGCATATTCCGGTTCAACTTCTTTTGGTTTGCTGCTGATGATCTCTGCTGTTTCCAAAACTTCGGGGCGGATACCCTCACGGTTTTGCGCCTTGATTTTTTTTACCATGTCGATTGCCAGCGGGTATTGCTTGTTGCTATCGGCCATCGTATACCACATCAGGTTGCGAAAAATATCTTTCTTCACCAGGAAAGCACGGCCTTTGGCTGTTTCCAGCATGTCGGCATCAGTTGGGAAAAATTGTAATGCGTCCATATAAGTGTCCAGCTCATAATTCAGGCAGCATTTTAACCGCCCGCACTGGCCACTTAATTTTGTTTGATTGATACTGAGGTTTTGATAACGCGCAGCATTCGTATTTACGCTTTTGAAATCAGTGAGCCAGGTGCTGCAACACAGTTCGCGTCCGCAACTGCCGATACCACCAACCTTTCCTGCTTCCTGGCGTGCACCGATCTGGCGCATTTCTACTTTCACCTTGAATTCACCGGCGTATTGCTTGATAAGTTCGCGAAAATCCACGCGGTCATCTGCGATATAAAAGAAAGTGGCTTTGCGGCCATCAGCCTGTATCTCTACTTCCGCCATTTTTAATTCGAGGCGGAGAAAACGTGCCATTGCGCGGCTACGGATCAGCATCTGTGCTTCACGGGCTTTGTTTTCCTGCATTTTTGCAAGGTCAATTTCCGTGGCGCGACGCATGATCTTTTTAATATCCGGACTTTTTTCGTCGATATTATTTTTCTTGAGCTGGAGCCGAACGAGTTCGCCCGTAAGATTTACCATTCCCACATCAAAACCGTTCACGCCTTCAACTGCCACCATTTCTCCTTTCTCAAAATAATGAAGGGTGGTATTTTTAAAGTAATCTTTACGGCTCCCATTATTAAAACTGATTTCTACAATACGGCAACTGCTTTCGGGATCACTGAATGGAAGATTAGCGAGCCAATCGTGAACATTCATCCGGTTACAACCACCGCTTGCACAACTACCGTGGCTTTGACAACCACCCGGAGCACCGTCTTTGCCGGTTCCGCAACTTCCACAACCCATATAACGAGGTTTAATAATTATGATAAAATGCAGGATGAGGGCAGGATGATTGTTGCTCTCCTGTTGCAGCAAGCACCGTAGTACAAGCGTACGACGCAACAAAAGCTGAAAATGGTTACCTGTGCGCGGCAAATAAACTTTCCGGGCACGGTTCCCCTCCCAATCCTATTGAACCAAAATTACTGATTTGTTGCTAATAATATGGTATAACTTAATGGTGAGGGCGTGGAAGAGCATTTTCGCATTCGCGTTTCTTTCTATATAATAGGCCGCCTGGTCGAGTTCGTGGACGATCGCTTCCTGCTGGCTGATATCACAGATGCGGTTAAGGCGCGTGGCGAAATCATTGGTGGCTGATGTTTCTTGTCCATTTTGACCAAGGATGCCCGTGCGTATAGCATGCTCCAACAAGTGCGTGAAATATTTAAGGAATTGCTTTTGTTTTTCGCGCCCGATCTTGCTCACTTCGTCGATCCATTTTACCTGCGCTGCCGGCCCGGTTTTTAAAATGCTGTTGAGCCAATCGCGGAGCAGGAGTTCCCAATCATCTTCCGCGTGTGCCAGTTGTTGCAAAGCCTCATGATAATTGCCTTCACTAACCGCCGCGATCTGCTCAGCCTTATTGATAGCGATTCCTTCCCTTAATTCAAGTGCAGCCTCGATCTCTTGGGGCTGAAGCATCGGTACTTTCACCAGTTGAGTTCGGGAAAGGATGGTGGGCAACACCAGTGCGTCGTTTTCTGCCACGAGGATAAACAGGCTGCCCGGTGGTGGTTCCTCAATCAGTTTTAGCAATTTATTCCCCTCTTTCCCCAGCATTTCCGGCATCCACATGATCAGGATCTTGTAACCCGCTTCGAAGCTTTTCAGGCTCATCTTGCGGATAATATCGGCACATTCATGGGTAGAGATATTGCCCTGTTTATTTTCCGCGCCGATAAACTGCAGCCAGTCGAAGTTATTACCGTAAGGGTGTTGCTGAATGAACTCGCGCCATTCCGTTATATAATCTGTACTCACAGGTTTGTCGCCGGATTTCCGTGGAATAACCGGATAAGAAAAATGGATATCGGGATGGATCAGTTTTGCTGCTTTTAAGCAGGCAGCACATTCTCCACAGGAATCCTGGTAAACGCCCGGTTCATCTGCTGATGCTGTTGCAGGTTCATCACCGAACAGGGAGATCTCCGTGGATACCACCGGTTTAAAAGTTCCATTTACCTTTTCGCAAACAGAATATTGGGCAAAGGCGCGGGCTAAAGAAAGGGCACCGCTTCCTTCACGACCGAGGAAAAGCAGGGCATGGCTAAGGCGGTTTTGCTGAACCATGCTTACGAGTTGCTGTTTTAATTCCCGTTGACCGATGACCTCTTCAAATTGCATGGCTGCAAATTAATCGATTTTTAGTCCCCAGGCTTCTTCCGGGAGAGCAAAGGTTTAAGTCCTCCGGACTTAATATTGAGAGGTCCTTGATTTATCTCCGGACTTCGTCCCGAGGTAACAAAATTCAAGTCCTTCGGACTTTTGGTGAAGGGTGCAATCCCGGAGGGATTGAAATTTGATGTCTGCGGGTGGAGCCCGTAGCTTTTTCGGCTGGCAGAAAGCCAGGAAATTCGCGTTAAAAAAGCTCACTTATATGCTTTTAAAACAGAAGGATAAATCTTGCAGAAGTATGAACAACCCTTAGGTTTGCCAACATACAACATAGCTATGAGTTCGTATCGCCAGATATTTTACCAAATCGTTTTCGGAACCAAATACCGCCGGCCAACGATCAACTTGCAACATGATGAGAAACTCTATCAATACATTTCCGGGATTGTTAAAAATGGAAATTGCCAATTATTTTGGATCAATGGTGTGGAAGATCATATTCATATCGCTACAGAATTACACCCATCTATCAGCCTTGCAGACTTTGTAAAAGACATCAAAGTAGCCAGTAGCCTCTGGATGAAAGCGTCTGGATATTTTCCTGATTTCATTGGCTGGCAAATAGGTTATGCAGCGTTCACCTATTCCATCCGCGAACGCAACATGATCATCCAATATGTGAAAAACCAAAAGCTACATCATAAAGTAGAAGGTTTTTATGCTGAATACATCCGGATGCTGCAGGAGAACAAAGTAGCATATAACGAAAAGTATCTGCTATCAGAGTAATTCCCGGGCATAAAAAAAGCCGCATCGCTGCGGCTTTTCATTACCTCATTCCATATTATAATTTGCTCGTGATCTCTTCGCTCATCGGCGTCACTTTGCTCGGGAAGTAAGCAACCATATGACCGTTCTCATCGATTAAAAATTTATTGAAATTCCATTTGATCTCCGCATCCAACACGCCATTCTGATCTTTATGGGTTAACCATTGGTAGATCGGCGCCATATCCTCTCCTTTAACCGAAATCTTTGCCGCCATCGGGAAACTCACACCATAATTTTTTTCGCAGAAAGTTTTGATCTCTGTATTTGTTCCCGGTTCCTGCCCGCCAAAATTGTTTGCCGGGAAACCAACGATTACCAGGCGGTCTTTATATTTTTCATACAACGCCTGCAGGTCTTTGTATTGCGGCGTGTAACCACATTCTGACGCAGTGTTTACTACGAGGATTTTTTTTCCTTTAAAGCTGGAAAAATCAATTTTGCCCCCGTCTAAAGATTCTACTTTAAAATCATAGATCGATTTTGTTACCGGCATCGGCTCAGCATTCATGGAAACGGTGTTATTTGATGGTGCCATGCAACTGAATAGTGCTGCAGAAAGGGCGATTAATTTTATCATGATCAGGTTTTTAGTATATACGTATGATTAAGAAAAAAGTTCGTTATTGCTTTTCATAACATCCTAAATCCGGCAGCCCCACGTTTCGGTTGGCATCGTCGAGGTCTTTCAACAATGCTGTCGCGATACCTTTGTTTATACCAGGTGCAGTTGCACTGCTTGTATGAAAATTGAAATATTTATGATTAACATCAATACTGTCGAACATCGGTGGCAGGTTTTTTAAACTTCCGGTTATGACTGTATTGGCCGGATCTGCCACTGCTTTATACAGGCAGTTTGTCAAAGTTACACTGAATATCGTATTGCCCTGCTTATTCACCTGCAGTTCGTTATCAACCGTTCCATTTTCACCCCAGAAAATGCAATTGGTGAAAGAAGCGGTAAGATCTGCTACGAAATTTCCACTACTCACTTCAGTGGCATTTGAGATATAGGCAACAGGTGTTTTATGGAGCAGGTAAGCGTTGGAGTAGGTTGCTGCGGTACAATGCGAAAATTGGTAGTTTCCACCTAACTCGATCAGGATATTCTTACTGCAATTGCTGATCAGCAGGTTTTCTCCACGAATGCTGGTATTAAATCCGATGAGTCCGGCATCGTAGGCATTATCGATGATGGATTGCCGGAGAATGAGCTTCGGCTGGCCATTGACGGAAGGTTGCTGCACAACGATCGCCTGGTAAGCATTCCTTATTTCGGCAAAACGTATATTATTGTCGCGGCTTTGGCCACGAAAATAGATGCCGGGCCAGCTTCCCGGAAAATCTTTATAAGGTTCGTCCAGGCGATCTCCGGTAAAAATAACCGGGGCGGCTTTTGTGCCGTTCACCAGCAAGCTCCCATCTACAATTACAGGGGCGTTGGCATGGGCGAAAATTTTTGTTCCCGCCGGAATAGTTAACACCGCAGTAGTATCTACGCGCAGACTTCCAAGGATCACATATGGACGGGTATTGGTCCAGGTTGTGTTTCCATGAATGACCGCGTTTTGCAGAAAGACCGCATTTTGCCCGAAAGCCTGTAATTGTACAAAGCGTTGATTGCCATTATAACTAATGCGGATACTGTCGCTGATGATAAAGGGAAGATTTGCCGTTGTAGGATTTACGGTAACAGAAACGAAGATATAGATGCTGTCATTCGCAGCGATCTCTACATCATTTAATTGTGGAACAGCGATGCCGTTGATATTTATTTTGAAAGCAGATGTGGCGCCGCCCATTAGTTTCACTTCAGACAAGCGAAGTTGCTGGCTGTTATCATTGATGATTTTAAAAGACCTCGTAACAGAACCTGTACTTGTAAATACTGTATCAAATTTGAGGGTATCTACGCTCGTGAGTAAGCGGGCATCTGCGCTGCTGATGAAAGATTCTTTCTTGCAGGAATAAAGAAGACCAAGTGTGAGGATGGCAATGAGCAGTAAGGAATGTTGTTTCATCAAAACAAATCTACAATAATCTATTTACTTGCGATGGCGAGTGTGGCGATCGCGAGCCGCGTGCCGGGAATCTTTAAAATGGTTTGGGCGCAGGCTTCCAACGTGGCACCGGTGGTGAGCACATCATCTACCAGCAGGATCGTTTTTCCCTGCAGGATTTGTTCATTGTTACAGTCGAAACTCCCTGCAACATTTTCCCAACGCTCGGTGCGGTTTTTCAGGGTTTGGGTTTCAGTGGCGGTTTTCCTGGTGATCTGCCGGGTATTTACGGGGATTTGCATGGCCCCCGAGATGCCCGAACAGATCACCGTTGCCTGGTTGTAACCCCGTTTGAACTCTTTCGCGGGGAACATAGGCAATGGCACGAGGTAGTCTATTCCGCTGAAGCGGCCGCTGTCCAGCAGGTGCTTTCCCATTAAATGACCCAGCCATTCGCCGATCAGCCGGTTGTTCCTGTATTTCAGCTGGTGCATCAGTGCCTGGATGAGCTGCCCTTTGGCAAAATAGAACTCACTGTGGGCCGCCAGCAGGGAGACCCGGCCATGAAATATCCTTTCGACCGGGTTTAGAGGATATTTCTCGAATTCTGTGTGTGGTAATGCATGAATACAACGCAGGCAAAGTTGCTCCGCCTGCCCGAGTATATCTGACCCGCAACCCATACAATTGTGCGGATAAAAAAGATGGAAACTGTCGGAAAGCAAATGACGAAGCCGCATGATTTTTTTCTGAAAAATACATCCTGCGGCTTTTTGATTGAACGGAAATACACCTCCCGTTTCCGGTTTTATTCTTCCTAAAAAAGGTATTGATAAACTTCTTCTACTTTTCCCAACGCTACCACTTCTATATTGAATTTTAATTTGCCCAGCGATTTGGTATTGTATTTACTCAGGATGATTTTTTCGAAGCCAAGTTTTTCTGCTTCGGCAATTCTTTGTTCAATCCGATTTACCGCGCGGATCTCTCCGCTTAATCCAACTTCTCCGGCAAAACAAATATGCTGGGGAAGGGCCACATCTTCATAGCTGCTTAACAACGCACAAACGATCGCGAGATCGATAGATGGATCTTCAACTTTTATTCCGCCCGCAATATTGATGAAGACATCCTTCACGCCAAAATGAAAACCACCACGTTTTTCCAACACCGCTAACAGCAATTGCAGGCGGCGTAAATCGAAACCACTCACGGTTCTTTGCGGTGTTCCGTAAACGCTTTGCGTAACCAATGCCTGTGTTTCTATTAATAACGGTCGCATGCCTTCGATCGTGGCAGCGATCGCGATGCCGCTTAACTGATCTTCTTTTTGTGTGATCAATATTTCGCTCGGGTTCAGTACGGGACGCATGCCTTCGCTCGACATTTCATAGATGCCTAATTCAGCTGTTGAACCAAAACGATTCTTAAGCGTGCGCAAGATACGGTAGGCATAATGGCGATCACCTTCGAACTGCAAAACCGTGTCCACCATATGTTCCAGGATCTTTGGCCCTGCGATATTGCCATCTTTGGTGATATGCCCGATGAGGAAAACCGGCGTGTTGGTCTCCTTTGCAAAACGCTGCAATTCGGCCGCGCATTCCCGGATCTGGCTGATACTGCCCGGTGCCGATTCAACAAAAGGAGATTGCAATGTCTGGATCGAATCCACGATCACCATCTCCGGTTTTAGTTTTTTGATCTCCTGGAAAATCGTCTGCGTGCTCGTCTCGGTTAACAGGTAAAAATCATCACCGGCTACCCCGATCCTGTCGGCGCGCATTTTAATTTGCTGCTCACTCTCTTCCCCGCTGATATATAAGACACGAACACTTTGTAACTGTAAACCGATCTGGAGGAATAACGTACTCTTTCCGATGCCCGGTTCGCCGGCAACTAAAACGATGCTGCCTAAAACGATTCCGCCGCCGAGCACGCGGTTTAATTCTGAGTCTGTGGTTTGAATTCTTTTTTCTTCAGCGCTGCTCACATCACTCAGGGCGATCGTTTTTAATTTTGATAAGCCGCTGAATTCTTTCCAGTCATCTTTCGTGGTTTTGTCGTTTCCTTTTTGCACAACTTCTTCAACAAAAGTATTCCACTGTTCGCAAGACGGACATTTACCGACCCACTTTGCACTTTCATGTCCGCAATTCTGACAAAAAAATGCAGATTTCGTTTTACTCATGGCGTAAAAATAATCTTAATGCAGCGGAAAAGATTGTGCAGATGGAAAATGTAAAAAGGAAAATCACGCGGAAAAAAATGTGAAGAGATGGTTTACAAGTTGCGCAAAAAAATTACAATAAAATCATTGAGCCAGAGTTGCTAAAAAGTAAAAGGGTCAACATTTCTGTCGACCCTTTGTACTTACTAACCCATTAAATTCTATTGCTAAATTACAAATTGCCCCCACAAAAAAAAATTAATTTTTGAAACTGTGTATAAGTTTAGCCAGCTTCCAGGTGGCTGGTGGTTGACAGGCGAGGTGGCCTTAATACATTCATTATTATGGTGTTACGTTTGAATTTAAGTTTTTTCTTCCCACTTGTTTCCAACTGGATTTAGCTTGAAAATTAATTTCAAAATATTTGGTTTATAAAATAAACTACTCTATGTTTGTGACAAATTTACCAAAATGAAATTTCTGATTACGGTATTGCTCAGCAGCTTTCTTTTCCCTGTGTTTGGACAGATTAACCTGAAAGGGAAGATCACAGACAACAAGAATAAGCCACTCCCGGGCGCAAGCGTTAGCCTTAAAAACTCTTACGACGGGGCCACTTCCGACTCCCTGGGGAACTTTTCCTTCAGCACTACCGAAAAAGGCGCCCAGATAGTTGAAATAACTTTAATGGGTTACGGGGCGGTGTCGAGGCCGGTGAGTATCGGCAACGAGGCAATCAGCCTGAACATATCTTTAAAAGAACTCATAACTGAACTAAATGCCGTAACGATCACGGCCGGTTCCTTTGAGGCGAGCGACAAAAAAAAGGGAACCGTGCTTTCATCCCTGGATATCGTGACCACAGCCAGCGCCAATGGAGATATCACCGGGGCGCTTAAAACCTTACCCGGTACACAACAGGTTGGTGAATCTGAAGGGCTGTTCGTACGCGGCGGAACGGCGACTGAAAGTAAGATCTTTATCGATGGGAACCTGGTCAACAACTTTTTCTACAGCAGCCTGCCGGGGTTGGCTACACGCGGGAGGTTTAATCCCTTCCTGTTTAAGGGAACGGTTTTTAGTGCCGGTGGCTATTCCGCGCTTTACGGCCAGGCTTTATCGGCAGCATTGATCCTCGAATCCAACGATCTGCCGGAAAGAACGGAGGCAGACCTTTCCCTTTCTGTGCTCGGCATCGGGGGCGGTATTCAAAAACTGGCGAAAGACAAGAAATCATCCTGGGGTATTTCCTATAATTACACCAATCTGGCACTGGCCTTTGCGGTGATCAAACAAAAACAGGATTTTTATAAAACGCCCACTTACCACCAGGGCGATGCAAATTTTCGCATCAAAACCAAACATGGTGGTTTTTTAAAGTATTACGGTTATGCCAGCTGGAACCAAACCGCGCTAAGGAGTCCGGATATTGACTCAACAAGTCTGCAGAATTCTTTCGGTATCGAAAACCTGAACACCTATCAGAACCTGAACTGGAAAGAAAATTTCGGGAGAGGCTGGAAATTTAATACCGGCATCAGTTTCAGCACCAATAAAGACCAGATTGAAAATGAATTGCAGGATGCTGACTATAACAAGCAGGTCTTCACTTCACCATCAGGGTATGCGTTCAAAAATTTCGACCTGGTTAATAAAGCATGGTATGGGCAGGCGCGGATCGTTTTAGAAAAAAGATTAGGCGGGCTTAATGCCGTTCGTTTTGGTGCAGACCATTTTTACAGCAATGAAAAAAGCAGCTATACATTATATACAGGTGCCAAATACAATGAAACGGTGGAAGATAATCTTACTGCGGCTTTTGCAGAAACAGATTTTTACATCACCAAAGATATTGCTGCAAAGCTGGGGGGAAGGCTGGAACATTCTACGCTGATGGATAAATGGAACATCGCGCCGCGGGCATCGCTTGCGTATAAATTTAAAGACAATAGCCAGGCTTCATTTGCGTATGGAATTTTTTATCAAAACCCCGAACGTAAATACCTCCCGGCACCAACAGGCCAGCTGGATTTTGCAAAGGCTTCTCATTATATATTACAATACCAGCGCCTGAACAACCAGCGCACTTTCCGGACAGAACTTTTTTACAAACAATATGACCAGTTGTTCAAAACTTTGCCCAACAGCAATGGCCGTGAAGTAGCAACCAATAACAACGGGAATGGCTACGCGCGCGGTATAGAATTGTTCTGGCGGGATAAAAAATCATTAAAGGATGTAGACTACTGGATCTCTTATTCCTACCTCGATACAAAACGCGATTACCTGAATTTCCCCGGCTCAATGCGCCCCAGTTTCGCAGCGAAACATACGGCTTCATTCGTGGTGAAAAAATTTGTGTTACCCTGGAAAACAGGCTTTAATGCGAGCTACAATTTTGCAACGGGCCGGCCATACTATCAACTGAAATATGATAATAGCCAGGCGAAATATGTTGTTGCGGATGCAGGTGAAACGATCAACTACAATAACCTGAGTTTTAGCCTGAATTACCTGCCAAACCTGGGTAAGACGAATAAAAAAACCTTTTTGGTATGGGTGCTTTCGGTGAGCAATGTTCTCGGGCAAAACCAGGTGTACGGGTATAATTATGCAGGCATCGCCAACAGGAAAGAAGCGATCACGCCGCCATCCAAACGTTTTGTTTACCTCGGTTGTTTTTTAAGTTTCGGGATCGATCGTACACAGGATGCTATCAACAATAATTTATAAATCTTAAAATAAAAAACATGTCGAATCATTCAACCATGCCTGAAGGTGCAGATCCTGTACTTTGGCAAACGGCACGCAAACGCGCAGGTTTTAAATCTCATGCGTTTGTTTACCTGATCGTAAATGCATTTCTTTGGACAACCTGGTATTTCTCCCACGACAGCATCAACGCCGATCGCTGGGAAGGAAATTTCCCCTGGCCGTTGTTTACCACATTGGGCTGGGGATTGGGATTGGCATTTCATTTTGCCGGCGTTTATCTTTTTTCCAAGGAAGATGCCGTTCAAAAAGAGTACAACAAATTAAAAAGCAAACAATCATAACATCTTTAAACATAATCATCATGAAAAAATTACTTTTCGTTTCAATCTTAATGCTGTCTGCATTTTTTACCATGGCACAATCGGCCAAATACAACGCGGCCATGACCGGCAACCTGGCAGCGATCGACAGCAGTTTTAAAAACCCTGCTAACCTGCTAAGCCTGGCCAACAACTTTGAAAGAATTGCTACAGCGGAAAAAAGCCAGTGGTTACCTTATTATTATGCAGCTTACCTGCAGGTGATGTACGGTATGATGCTGGAAGATAAATCGGGCTGTGATGCGATCGCTGAAAAAGCAACGGCGTTGATCAGCAAAGCAGATTCCCTCAGCCCGAAAAATTCGGAGATCAGTGCCATAAAAAGTATGATCGCTACCTGTCATATGCTGGTAAATCCCATGCAACGTTATATGGAATATGGTATGGAAGCCAGCAGCTTACTGGAGCAGGCAAAAACAGAAGATCCCAATAATCCACGTCCGTACTTTTTAATTGGCCAGACTTTACGTTACACACCTGAAAATTTCGGCGGCGGTTGCCAGTCGGCCTCTGAGCAATTACAAATTGCCATGACCAAATTCAAAGCGTTTCAACCTGCATCAGCCTTGCATCCAAACTGGGGTATGCAACGCGCGCAGATGCTGCTGGATGAGTGTAAAAAATAACCAGGTAAAAAGACGGTAAAAAAATATTATGGAACAGCAATGGAATGAACGGGACAGCCTCACCCTGATCGAATCAATGATCAATAAGGCCAAAAATAACTTTAATGAAACGGGTACCTTGTATCTCGTCTGGGGCATTGTGGTGTTCATCTGCAGCCTGTTTCAATTCATTGCTGTTCACTTTTACCATTACCAGCAGGCGTATTATATCTGGTGTTTATCCTGGGCTGTGCTCATCTACCAGGTGATCTTCTTACGCAACAAAAAGAAACGCATTAAAGTGCGTACTTACACGGATGATATCTTAAAATATATCTGGACTTGTTTTGTTTTTTGCCTGCTCGTGCTGATGTTCATCCTGCAGTACCAACGGGCTTATGTAACGATCAATCCCGCGATTCTGGTGCTTTACAGCATCCCCACCTTTTTATCCGGCGCTGTGTTGAAATTTAAACCCTTAACGATTGGCGGTATCAGTTGCTGGCTTTTTGCGATCGGATCGGTGTTTGCAGCGATGGATTACCAGGTCTTGTTTTTATGCGGGGCAGTGCTCACCGCATGGATTATTCCCGGCATCATTTTAAGAAAGCGTTTCCTGGCAACGGCAACCAAAGACAGTGTACATTCTGAAAGAAATTAGTATGAAAAATATTTACCAGGAAGATGAGTTGACAGGCGAAAAAAGCCTCGAGATCATTCACCAGATGATCAATAAAGCGAAAGCCAACATCACGGATAACGGTGTGGGCTGGCTGCTTTGGGGAACCATGATCTTTCTAGCCTCGCTTTGCACTTTTTTCCTGATAGAATTTGATCAGCCCAATGTTTTTATCGGCTGGAATATCTTCGGGATCATCAGCATGTTGTTGCTCTTATTTGGTTTGTTTAAGAAGAAGAAGCTGGCTGTAAGAACCTATGTTGATGATGTTTTACGGTATGTAGATATTGCTTTCACCGTTTGTTTATTCATCATCATTTTTTCCATCAACGTTGCTACCGGCCCGAACAGCGGTTTTGGCTATTTCCTGATGTTATATGGCTTCCTGATGCTGGTGCAGGGCGGCGTGATGAAATTTAAACCATTGCTGATCGGCGCTGTAGTGAACTGGATCGGTGCGATCGGCATTTTTATCAATACCAATTTTAAATATGATATGCTCATTACCGCCGCGGCGGTATTGATCGGCTACATCATCCCTGGTTTACTGTTACATTTTCAATCGAAAAAGAAGCTTAACGCTTAGGAAAACTTCATGGAATTTAAAGAACTCGATCCCATTTTGCATTCACAATTACGCCTGGCAGTCGTGAGCCTGCTCATCAGCGTAAAAGAAGCAGAGTTTACTTTCATCCGGGAAAAAACCAATTCCACGGCGGGGAACCTGAGCGTACAACTGAATAAATTAAAAGAGGCCGGCTATATTGCCATCAGCAAACAGTTCAAAGACAATTACCCGCAAACCCTTTGCAGCATTACGCCGGAAGGTATCAACGCTTTTGAGAAATATGTGAATGCCCTGCAGTCTTACATGAAACCTTAGTCGTTAAAATATTGGTAAACGAATCATTCCCTGCGCTGCATTTTGTTTAACCGACGGCTTCCATCATTGAATAGCGTTAATTTTGCAGCATGAGCCTGATGCTGGAAGTTGCCCATCTTTCCAAACAATTTAAAGATACCCTGGCAGTGAATGATCTGTCGTTCACCGTAAACGAAGGGGATGTGTATGGTTTTTTAGGTCAGAATGGTGCCGGAAAATCCACAACGCTGAGGATGCTGCTCACGCTGATCCATCCAACCTCGGGCGAAATTCATCTCTTCGGAAAAAACATTCTCGATCATCCCAATCATGCATTGGAACAAACGGGCGCAGTGATCGAAAGGCCCGATCTCTATAAGTATTTGTCTGCCTACGATAACTTATACATTTTCGCAAAGATGAGTGGTATAAAACCCACGCAGGAACTCATCATGAAAAACCTGCAATTGGTCGGCCTTTCCGAACGCGCACAAAGCAAAGTAAAAACATTTAGCCAGGGGATGAAACAGCGTTTAGGCATCGCCGTGGCATTGGTGCATAACCCGCGCCTGGTGATTTTAGATGAACCCACCAACGGCCTGGATCCGCAGGGTATCGCCGATATGCGCCAACTCATTTTACACCTCAGCCGTGATCTCGGTAAGACCGTGATCGTATCTTCTCATTTACTGAATGAAATTGAACAGATCGCCAACAGGATGATCATTATTCATAAAGGCAGTAAGATCGCCGAAGGCAATGTGGCCGAATTGCTGGATCCCGGCAATACGCTGGTAGAACTGGATACGACAGATAATCCGCGCGCCTTTTCTTTCCTTCAACAATCTTCTTTTACACATGGGCTGGAACAAAAAGACGGCCTGATACGTTTGCATATGGACAGGCAGGAAATCCCGCGCCTCGTGGAAACGATCACCACGGATGGACAAGGTATTTTATCCGTGCGGCCGCGGCATTCGCTGGAAGATTATTTTTTATCACTGACCAACCCTGATACGCATGTGGAATCTCCTGCAAATAGAATTGTATAAAATTTCCCGGCGTTCGAGAACCTATATCGCCTTCGCTGCTATCACCGCGATCGTGCTGATCTTTCAACTCGCATTTAAAGCAGATGGCACTGCTTACCTCGATTTTATGTCGCAGGACGTGATGGACACTTTCCAGTTTGATAAGTCCAAAGCGATCAACGGCTATTTCATGTGCTATATTATTTTAAATACGCTGCTCGTGCAGGTGCCGATATTAATTGCACTGGTGGCCGGCGATGCGATTTCCGGTGAAGCGAATATGGGCACGCTGCGGCTGATCCTCACCAAACCTGTGAGCCGCACGCAGCTTATTCTCGTGAAATTTTTCGCCTCCGTGATTTTCACGATCATGTTATTACTCTGGATGGCAGTAACGGCGCTGTTTTTCAGTATGCTCATCTTTGGCGTGGACGATATGCTCATCTTCCGCTCCAAAGGCGATGTTTCGCAGATCCTGCAAATAACAAAAGACGATGTGCTCTGGCGTTACCTCTGTGCTTTTTTATATGCTACAGTTGCCCTCACGGTGATCGCATCGCTTGCGTTGCTGCTTTCCGTTTTCGCAGAAAATTCCATCGGCCCTATTATCGCAACAGTTTGTATCGTGATCGTTTGCACGATCATCTCCAATATCAATGTGCCGATCGTAGATAAATATGCCAAACCTTATTTGTTTACTTCCTACCTCGTTGGCTGGAAAGGGTTCTTCTATATCGCCAGTACGGAGGATGGAGAAACGATCAAGGGAAGCATGGAAAACTGGCCGGCAGTGCGGAACAGCCTCCTGACCTTACTGGGCTATATCGCTGTTTTCCTGAGCGCTGCCATTATTAGTTTCCGTAAAAAAGATATTCTCTCTTAAAAAAATGATTATGAAAAAGAATTTATTGCTCACCGCTTTCTTCGCTATGTTGCTGAGTTTCGTTTCGCAGGCGCAGGATATCAATATCCTTTTGCAAAAAGCCAAAGCTAAAATTGAAACCGTAAAAGATTACCAGGCACAAGGCCGGATGAAAACCAACGTGGCTTTTTTAAAAGTGCCGGTGGCAACGGTAAGCGTGTTTTATAAAAAACCCAACCGCCTGAAAGTGAAAAGTGAAAAGGGTATTTCCTTTATCCCGAAAGGCGCGGTCAGTATCAATATGAGCGGCATCTTAGGGAACATAAATTTTACTGTGCTGGATGCCGGAACAGATAAAATTAACGGCACGGTTGTGCGGATCGCGAAGCTGTTGCCCACAGATGACAACAGTGATATCGTGTTAAGCACGTTGTATATTGATGAAGCCAGCAGCCTGATCCTGAAAGCTAAGACCACCACGCGTGAAAACGGCACTTACGAACTCGAAATGACCTATGGCAAATACGCAGCTTACAGCCTGCCGGATAAGATCATTTTTTCTTTCAATACAAAGGATTACAAACTCCCCAAAGGTGTGACGTTCGACTTCGACGATGGCGTTGCCCCGCCTGCTGCAGATAAGAGCAAAAATAAAAAAGGACGTGCAGAAATTACTTTCAGCAGCTATGTGATCAACAAGGGTGTCGCAGATGCGTTATTCAATTAATTTTCATCGAGGCTGATGCGTTCATCCACCGAATTGGCTACTACCGCCGCACTTAATTTACGCAGGGGATTTTTATTCTGCTCTGCGTATTCGCGACGGGCATTGATGATATCAATACATTTATAAATCGCTTCGCGGAAAGAGGCTTCATCCGCTGTTCCTTTTCCTGCAATATCATAAGCCACGCCATGATCGGGCGAGGTACGAACGGCCGGCAAACCTGCCGTATAATTCACCCCTTCGCCAAAAGCCAGTGACTTAAACGGGATCAGTCCCTGGTCGTGGTATAACGCGAGTACGGCATCAAATTGTTCGTACTGGCCGCGCGCAAAAAATGCATCAGCACTGTAAGGGCCAAAGCAAAATATGTTACGTTGTTTCGCTTCGCGGATCGCCGGGCGAATGATCTCCACTTCTTCCTTTCCTACAAGGCCTTCGTCACCGGCATGCGGGTTTAAGCCCAGCACAGCGATCTTCGGTTTATTGATCCCGAAATCTTTTTTCAACGAATCATTGATCACCTGCAGTTTGCTGAAAATATTTTCCTTCGTGATATACTGGTTCACGTCTTTCAATGGCACATGCTCTGTTAATAAAGCGATGCGCATATTATCCGCGATCATAAACATCGCTACTTCACGTATCCCGAAAAAGTGTTTGAGGAAAGGCGTATGGCCGGTGAAATTAAATGCTTCCGACTGGATATTTTTTTTGTGCAAGGGCGCAGTGATCAGGCCGTCGAGTTTGCCTGACTTTAACGCTTCGGTAGCAATCGTGAGACTGGCAACGGCGTATTTTCCGCCGGTTTCTGTGAGCTGGCCGGGTTCCATTACAATATCTTCTTCCCAGCAATTGTAAACATTTACCTGTTTGTGGTTGATCCTGGACGAATCTTTTACGGCACTAAAACTGAAATTAATATCTGGTAAATTCTTCCTGTAAAAATTGATGACTTTATTGTTGGCGAAGATCACCGGCGTGCAGATTTCCAGCAGGCGGGCATCGCTTAACGTTTTGATGATCAGTTCTATGCCAATCCCATTCGTATCACCACAAGTAAAGCCGATGACCGGCTTGTTTTCGTATACCATCGCTTGATTATTTAATTCAAAAATACGACAAGTTTCCCGAACGGGTTTTGAGGAAAACAACACGCACATTCCCCCGCCTGCGTAAAATCACGAAGTGGAAGTACCCGATTGTAGAATTTCGGCAGAAAAACATGTTGGCCGGTACAATATTTCCTTCCGTTCCACGTATTAAAGCGGGGCATAGAATTTTTTCTATGCGCGTGTTATAAAAATCCAAACGAATCGAATCCTATCATGAAAAATCTTTATCTGACCTTATTGGTAGCCTTAACCTGCCAGTTATCTGTTGCTCAAAAACAATCCTACTACCACGGACGTACGATCCCGGTTGAAACGCAGGAAAACGCTTCTACCGTTTACAATCAATACAATGAGGAAGCTGCCATGCGCAGCAGTGGCCAAAGCGGAACGGGTGCTAACATCAACGTGGTATTTCATCGCGCTGAATGGTACATCAATCCCATGAATGCAAAAGCGATCTCCGGGAAGGTGACCACTTTTTTCAAAACGACGGTGGCCAACGTGAGTACGATAACCTTTGATCTCAACAAGACCTCTTTTAATAATGCCAGCCTAGGCGCCACTTATAAAGGGGCTGCCTGCACGGTGGTTTTTGGAACGGGCAATATTATTACGGTTACCTTACCTACAGCTATCGCCGCAATCAATACGCTGGACTCGGTGTCTATCTCTTATGCAGGTGTGCCACCGGCAGTGTCAGGAGCGGCTGAAGGATATCAGAAAGGAACATCCGCTGCGTCAGATCCTTATATTTATTCGTTATCAGAATCTTACGAAGACCGCGACTGGTGGCCATGTAAAGCAGATATGCAGGATAAGATCGATTCGATGAAGATCATCATTACTGCTCCATGGACCGGCGTTGATACCTTCTGGGCTGCAACGAATGGCAAACTGGTTGATTCCACGATTAACGGGAATGGTACCAGAACGTTTACCTACAATAGCACCTACCCGATGGCTTCTTATTTAGTGAGCGTTTCGGTGGCAAAATACAATCGATATTACCGCACTGTTATGGTAGGGACGCAACCTTGCCAGGTGGTATTCTTTATTTTTAAAGGCAACAGTAATATAGCCAGTATCCTTACGACCATGGATAAAACGACGGAAGTGCTGCTGGCCTTTGGGGCCAAATTCGGCGACTATCCATATGCCCGTGATAAGCATGGGTTTAATGAAGGCTTAAGCGGCGCCGGCGGTATGGAGCACCAGACTTGTTCTGCGATTGCAACAAATGCGATGGCAGATCAGGCGACACTTTCTCACGAATTAATGCATCAATGGTTTGGAGATAAAGCAACTTTTGCAACGTGGGCTGATCTTTGGCTGGCAGAAGGTTTCGCAAGATATGGCGAAGCGCTGGCAGGCGAGTTGGTGCCTTCAACCGGCCTTTCACCGGTAAGTGAAAGATCTTCTGCAAAGTCAGGCGCTCAAACCTACACGACCAACACAACGAAAATTACTTCCTTCTCAACATCTGCACAAGTATGGGGAGCAGCCAATACGAAAGCCGTATACGACAGGGGTTGTATGGTCGTATCTATGCTTCGTACTTTAGTAGGCGATGCTATATTTTTCCCTGCGATCAAAAATTACCTGGATAGTACGAATGGCTCAGGCTATCGCTCTGCCACGACTGACTCACTGCGGTTTAACATCGAACGCCAGCTCGGTGGGTATAGCCTCGCGCCTTTTTTCAACGATTGGGTAACCGGTAAAGGGCATCCGACATCTGCCATCAATTGGAACAGTCCGACAGGTACGAACAAATTGTATATCGCTATACAAAACCAAACGCGTACAACCAGCAGTACCGTTACTTATTTTCATAATGTAATCCCAATCAGGGTGCAGGGTCCCGCAGGAGAGGATACGGTCATTGTTATTTATGATATTGACGGTAACAACCTGGCCAAGGCCGGAAACGGGATTAGTGCCAGTATCCCGGGTAATTTTCTTTCCTATAACTTCCCATGGAAACCGACAACAGTTACGTTTGACCCTTTCAATATGTCCATGTCCAATGGGTCTGCCGTTAAAACATCCCTGGTTGATCTGAAGATCATGGACTTTAGCGTGTCAAAGACTAAAACGTACAATGAAGCGTTATTAACCCTGGACGACAACAGCATTAACAGCACTGTAGAACTGGAAAGAAGTGCAGATGGTATCAGTTTCAGCGTTTTAGGTAATATGGCCTACCAGTCTTCAGCAAATGGAACCGGTAAAAAATACAGCTTTAAAGACGCTGGCCCGTTAAAAACGAATAATTACTACAGGGCTAAATTTAAAAATGCTGCTGCTGAATATGCCTATTCAAGAACGGTATTGATCTCAGGGGCGAAAGAAGCGGCTTTCAGCATCATTGAAAATCCGGTGCGTGGAAATGTCCGCATCAAAACAGATGAGCAGATCAGTAATAAAGAATACCAGTTCAATGTATATGATGCCACCGGGAAACTGGTAAGTATCGAACAAAAGAAAGTAAATGGTAACCTGGTTCAGCTGGATACCCATCGTTTCCCTGCAGGCAGTTATGTTCTGACAGTGATCAGCGGTGGACAACCGGTTCAAACATTACAGTTTGTAGTGCAGAATTAGGCCCCGAATAAATAAGTCCGATCCGTACCCGTGCAAAACGCAAAATTCAGTCTATGAAAAAACTTCTACTACTGTTACTAACGGTATTACTCCTTAGTGATGTGTTTGCCCAGCCTGCAACATTTAGCATCCCGGTGTCTATCGGGAGAGATAACTGTGGCAGTGGTGCCGATTCGGTTTATTATTACAACTATACTTCACCTATTTTAACGAAAGCTGGTAACCCGATTGGTTGCCTTCCACAACTCCGGATCGGGGCAGCATCGAAAACCTTCAGCCGTACCGCTGCAAGTATCTCTTTTAACCCGAAAGACCAGATGATCTATTATCTCTGGACGAACTACGCCATTTCACCGGTACGAACTTATGTATGGCGCTGGAACCCGGCAACCTGCCCTACAAGCACGGCTCCAAGGCTGGATACTACCCGGTCTTTTGCTTACGATATCGGTGGTGTAACCTTCGACGGAAACGGAACATCCTGGGTGCTGGAGTTTTCAAATACCGCACCGTTCAAAGCTTATCTGCGGCAAATGGATCTCGCTGCCGGTATTGTCGGATCCGCAGATACCCTTGACCTCACCGGCGGAAAAAAACTCTGGAATGTGGGCTCGGGAGATATCACGCTGATGCCAAGCGGCCAGATGTATTTTGTTTTCGACAATAAATTATTCACACCTAATTATACAAGTTTTGGCAGCCCCGGGCGGCACATGACCTGTACTTATATCGACACTGTTAAGCTACCCGCCGGCGCCACAAGCCTGGTGGGTTTGGCATATGCAAACGGTGATCTTGTTGCTTCTTATGCAGCAGGCTGCCGCTATAACCGGATCAATCCTGTTACAGCTGATACTGCCGTGATCACGTACAATTACGCTGCGAATAAAGGGGTGTATGCTGCAGATATGGGCCAGATCAATTCCGGTGTTGGTAATGCTAAAAAACTGGTGTCCGTTACCCCTACAGGTACGGCGAATCAATACACCGTTGTGTATGATATCCTGGTGAGAAACTATGGTAACGTGCCGATCACGAATGTTCAGTTAAGCGATAATCTCGGGCTGATCAACGGCGCCTCCAATGTGTCTAACGTAACGGTGTCGCTTACCAGCAATCCCGCAGGCGTGAGTTTAAATCCTTTATACAACGGAACCACCATCACCAACTTGCTCGCCATCGGCCAGGGGCTTCCCTGTTACCCGCAGGCCAATAATAATTTTACGATCAGGATCTCCTGCCGGCTGTCCGGTATCAACCCGGGGATCATTTATAAAAATTCTGCTGTTGCTTCAGGCAATGGCTTCAATAACGTGGCACTGCGCGATTCATCCACCAACGGGCCAAACCCGGATCTGAACTCGAACGATAAACCGGATGATATCACCGAATCGCAGCCCACACCATTTATTATTTCTATCACACCAACAACACCGCCATGTACAATTGGCAACCTGTTGTACAATCAAACGTTTGGTTCCGGTGTTGGTATCAGTTCATCATTACCTGTTGCTTTAACACCCGTTACAGGTTACACGGGTTCCGTTGCTGTTCCAACGCCAATCGAAAGGTTTTCCACAACAGATAGTTCCCAACGGGGAAATCCGACATACTGGGTGCCGTTCCGCGATCATACCGGAAATGGCGGAGGCCGTTTTATGACGATCAATGCCGATGCTGCAGCCACCACGATGTATAAGGATACGATGCCTGTAGCCTGTTCCGGCCAGCAATATTCCGTGGCGTTCTGGGCGGCCTTCCTGGGCAACAGCACTTATCAAACGGTATGTGATGGCCTCGGCGGGTTTAAATATCCAAAGATCCTGATCCGGGTAACCGATCGCGTGACCGGACTCGTTATTACAGAATTTACCACACCTGATATTACCAATAACAACTGGACACTTTACGGTATCCGCTGGGTAATGCCGGCCGGCTATAGTAACGTTATTTTAGAATTGATCAACGCCGGCGAAGGTGGTTGCGGAAATGATATCGCCCTCGATGATATCCAGTTTGGTACCTGCGATGCGTTGCCTACTGTTTCGGTTAACACGGCAACTGGTGGCTGTTTGGGCACGAGTACCACTTTCACCGCAAATGTGAACGATCCCGCTGCAACACCCGGTGCAAAAGATTACCAATGGCAGATCAGTACAGATAATTTTACCTGGTCGAATATCGGTGGCGCTTCCGCTGTAACCTTTACCATCAACCCGATCGGGGCATCCGATGTAAATAAATATTACCGCGTGATCATCGCGGCACAGGGAAATATTGGTGTGGCTGGTTGCCAATACACTTCACCATCTGTTTACTTAACAGCAAAAACACTTTCTGTTGCAGCCACGAGCGCAACGAAAAACAAGAATAATGTCTGTCCCGGAAACACTGTAACCCTTACACTCAGCGGTGGAACTTTAGGAACGAACGCCGTTTGGAACTGGTATAGCGGAAGCTGTGGGGGAACGCTGGTGGGAACCGGTACTTCCATTACGGTAACGCCACTGATCACCACGACTTATTACGTGCGTGCCGAAGGAGATTGTAATACCACGGCTTGTGTTCAGGTCACAGTAACGATCTCCTGCGATATTGATAAAGACAAAGATGGTATCCCGGATTTCGTGGAAAGTTATATGCCTGCAGCATTCCAGGATGCGAACAGCAACGGCATCATCAATGCCTACGATCCAACCTACGCGGGCTTTGTAGATTGGAACGGCGATTTTATCAACGACAATTTTACCGCCGATGGCGATAGCGATAACGATGGTATCCAGAATTATTTAGATACCGATTTCCCTGGCCGCATCGATAGTAACAGTGATGGCGTTGATGACCGCTTCGATATGGACAAGGACGGCAAAGTAAATATGCTCGACCTGGACAGTGATAACGACGGTATCCCGGATGTGGTAGAAGCAGGCGGCGTTGATGCCGATGGAAATGGTAAAATCGACAGCTATACAGATACCGATGGCGATGGCCTTTCTCAAAATGTAGATACGAATAACAGTGGAGCCTATAACTCCGGTGTGGGCCTCGGTCCGCTCGATCTGGATGGCGATGGTAAAGCAAATGCGATCGACCTGGATAGTGATAACGATGGTATCCCAGACCTGGTGGAAGCCGGCGGTGCAGATACGAACTTCAATGGTATTATTGATGGCTTCGTGGATGCCAATGGAGATGGCCTCTCGGATAATGCGATCAATGCAACGGCCTTATTAAAAACCGGTGCCGATACAGATGGCGACGGCCGTGCGGATTCCTATCCTTACAAAAATTTTGATTCAGATAAACGTGCAAACCCGTACGACCTGGATAGCGATAACGATGGCATCACGGATGTGATCGAAGCAGGATATACCGATGCCGCTTATGATGGTTTCATCGACGGTCCGCAAAGCGCAGACGGCTGGAACACGGCCCGTCATGGCGTAGCCTTAAACCTCCTGAATACGGACAATAGTTTCGGGCCGGATTACCTGGATATCGATGCAGATAACGACGGTATCCCTGATAATATCGAAGGGCAATCTACCAATGGTTACCGGTTACCCTGGTATGTTGATGCAGATAAAGATGGCCTGGACGATGGCTATGATAATAACCTCGGCAACTTTGGTGGCGGTGGTATCTTCGTGGTGAATACCGATGGAGATCTGCTGCCTGACTACCGCGACCTGGATACAGATGCCGACGGCGCACCGGATATCATTGAAGGAAATGATTTCGATAGAAACGGAAGAGGCGATGATATCGTCACCCTCACCGGCCTGGATGCCGATGGAGACGGCCTGGATAACAGGTTCGATTCGCTCAATAACGTGATCAATTTCAAAGGTACTTCTTACAATATGGGTAATGGCGGCAGCACCACGGGTGACGCCACACCAGGAGCAAGATGCCCGGTACAAAAAACCTTTGCATTCCAATACGACCGCGACTGGCGTTATGCAGGATATGTTTTAAATATTAACCTGATCAAATTCAGTGCAGTGCCACAGGGTAACACGGTATCCCTTAACTGGACACTCATTACATCACAAAGCATCAACCGCTTTGAACTCGAACGCAGCACGGATAACCAGTCTTTCAGCACGGTAAATACCCTGGTAAAAGATGTGCCCATCAACCAGCAACGCGACTTTGGAACAACTGATGATATCAGCCAGCTGACAGCAGGATTGATCTATTACCGCCTGAAAATTATCGCCGGCGACGGCCAGGTGAAATACAGCCAGGTGCTACTGGTTAAATATGGTGCGGTCATCAGCAACCCGGTAAGCATTCATCCCAACCCGGCAACTGACCAGGTGACGATCCGCTTCAACGCAGCCAAAGATGGTGAAGGCCATATCCGCCTGATCGATAACCTGGGGAAAGTAGTATTGCTGCAAAAGCAAAAAGTAACTGGCGGACAAAACGTTCTCCAGCTGAGCGGCCTTGCGAGATTTACCAACGGAACTTATACGGTGCAGGTATTGCTCCCGGATGAAGTGCTCGTTCAAAAATTATTGATCCGCAATTAATCATTTTTATAAATAACCAGCAGAGCCCTTCAAAAGAGGGCTTTGTTTTTTTACCACCTTTTCCGGCATCTATTTTAGTTTAGTTTTGCAGCTATGTACATTTTGAAAAAATCACTGGGGCAGCATTTCTTAAAAGATGAAACGATCATTAAAAAGATCGTGGATGCCCTGATGGAACATCCGTTCACGCGCCTGCTGGAAGTTGGTCCGGGTGGCGGTGCACTCACCAAAGAACTGGTGAAGATCCCGGGGATCGATTTCAAAGCGGTGGAACTGGATGATGATAAAGTGCCTCTATTAAAAAAGCAATTCCCTATACTCCAGGATAAGATCATTCACCAGGATTTTTTACAGGTAGATCAGCCTTTTGAAGAGCCGTTTATCGTCATCGGCAATTTTCCTTACAATATTTCTACGCAGATCCTTTTTAAAGTCCTCGACTGGAAAGATGACGTGCCCGTAGTGATCGGGATGTTTCAGAAAGAAGTGGCGCAACGGGCGGCTTCCGGCCCCGGCAGTAAAGTATACGGTGTATTGAGTGCCTTGCTGCAACCGTTTTATGATATCGAATATTTATTCGACGTGCCGCCGGAAAGTTTCACCCCGCCACCCAAAGTGATGAGCGGCGTGATCCGCCTTACGAGAAAAGCGGAGCCATTGAAAGTAAGGTCGCAACGCTCGTACGAAATCCTGGTGAAAACGGCGTTTAACCAGCGTCGTAAGACCTTACGCAATGCCGTTAAAAGTTTATTTATGCCGGATGTATTGAAAGATGAACTATTTAATAAACGTGCAGAGGCCTTGTCCATAGAGGATTTTGCCGCCCTAACTTATCGTATGCAATGATCCGTATCCTGTGTCGTTTAAGCATTTGCCTGCTGCTTTTTTGCTCCTGCTATTCTCCCCGCTATGTGTATAGCCCGGCGGCACATAATGTTTCTTTTCTCACCAAAAAGAACGAAACAAAACTGGCCGCGAATTATTCTACCAATATCGTTGGGCATAATTCCGAAGGCAGCAAGGTCACGAAGAACAGTGCTTCCGGCTTAGACGCACAAGCAGCCTACGCGCTCAATAAACGCTGGTTCCTGCAGGCATCCTATTATAGCCGTAAAGAACAGAATGACGGCGATTATTCTTTCCGCAACCAGGACAGCAGTATCCTGCATTACAAACGAAAATTACTGGAAACCGGGCTCGGTTATAATTTCCCGATCGATGCCAGGCGTAACGCTAATTTTCAGCTGGCAGGCGGCATTGGTTTCGGGCGCTTCAGGATCGATGATGCCGGAACAGATGCGAACCAATTGCCCTATACCCGCTTTCATGATGCCCGGGTAACGAAATTTTATATCCAGCCGGCGATTGTTGTTGGTGGGGCTGATGTATTCGCGGCGGCATTTTCTTCCCGTTTTAGTTTTATTAAATACCACGGCATAAAAACGGATTATACGCCAACAGAATTAAATAACTATAAACTCGATAGCCTCACTTACCGCCTCGCGAGTTTTTGGGAACCCGCCTTTGTGAGTTCCTTTGGCTTCAAAAAATTACCCGGCCTGCGCCTCGAAGGCCAGATGGGGCTGAGTATTTTAATGTCGAAGAATTTTGTTGATGCCCGCGTGTTTAATTTTTCTGCAGGTATCGTGCTGGATCTTCCCAGGCTGCTGGACCGGAAAAAGCAACCCGCCAAAAATGCGGTTGCCGTTCACATTTCCAGCCTTTAATCAGTAAATTTGCCCCCCGGCCGTTGCTTCAACCATATGGATCCTCCGATCCCTCGGCCTCTCAAAATCATATTATGAGTTTTACTACCCAGAATAAAGTACGGATCGTTACTGCTGCTGCCCTGTTTGATGGCCACGATGCCGCTATAAATATTATGCGCCGCATCCTGCAAAGCAAAGGTGCCGAGATCATTCACCTCGGCCATAACCGCAGCGTTCTCGAGATCGTGGAATGCGCCATTGAAGAGGATGTACAGGGCATCGCCATCACGAGCTACCAGGGCGGCCACGTAGAATTTTTTAAATACATGAAGGACCTGCTGGATGAAAATGGTTGCGGGCATATCAAAATATTTGGCGGTGGTGGCGGCACCATTCTTCCTGCGGAAATTGAAGAATTGCATAACTATGGCATCACGAGGATTTACAGCCCGGATGATGGCCGCCACATGGGCCTGGAAGGCATGATCGAAGATGTGATCAAACAATGCGATTTCAATTTAAACGGTGCCGGTGAGTACCCCAAACCCATGACAACGGGCGAAGTGATTGACGTTCGCCGCATCGCACGTGGCATCACGAATGCAGAAAACGGCATTCCCAATAACATCGTTAAGCCGGAAACCCAGCATCCCGTTCTCGGTATTACCGGTACCGGCGGTGCAGGAAAGTCTTCTGTAACAGATGAGATCGTACGGAGGTTTTTAAATGCTTACAGCGATAAAACGATCGCCGTGATCTCCGTGGATCCAAGCAAAAAGAAAACAGGCGGTGCCTTATTGGGCGACAGGATCCGGATGAATTCGATTTCTTCCCCAAGAGCTTATATGCGCAGCCTGGCCACCCGCGAATCGGATAAGGCATTAAGCCAGTACGTGCAGGAAGCGCTGGATATCTGCAAAGCTGCCGGTTATGATTTTATCATTTTAGAAAGTGCCGGTGTGGGGCAAAGTGATGCCTCTATCCTGGATTATTGCGATATCAGTATGTACGTGATGACGCCGGAATATGGTGCCCCATCGCAGCTGGAAAAGATCAACATGCTCGATTATGCAGATGTGATCTGCCTGAATAAATTTGACAAAGCCGGTGCACTGGATGCCCTGCATGACGTACGCAAGCAATACAAACGCAACCACGGTTTATGGGATGCGAAAGATGAAGAACTGCCGGTTGTAGGAACGATCGCAGCCCAATTTAATGATGCAGGGGTAAACGAATTATTCGAACGCCTGATGGAAACATTGAAGGCCAAAACCGGCACCAGTTTCAAAGGTGAAATAACCCATCATGCCCACACAAAAGATACTGCCAGCCAGTCTACGATCATCCCGCCAAAACGCGTACGCTATCTCTCGGAGATCGCCGAAACGATCGCGGAATACGATCTGCAGGTGAAAGAGCAAAGCCGCCTGGCAACGCAGTTGTACCAGTTGAACGGTGTGATGGAACTGGCCGGTGAACAAACGAAAACTTCCCTGCTGGAGATCAAAAAAAATATAGAAGAAGCCCTGCTGCCTTCGAACAAAAAACTGGTGGAAGGCTGGGCGGCTATGCAGGACCGTTATAGTAAAGAATTTTACGAATTTACGGTTCGCGATAAGGTGATCAAACAACCGCTTACCTATAAAAGTTTATCCGGAACGATCGTACCAAAAGTGTTGCTGCCGAAATACAGCGACTGGGGTGATATTTTAAAATGGCAGTTGCAGGAAAACGTTCCGGGAGAATTTCCTTTTACGGCTGGTGTGTTCCCGTTGAAACGCGAAGGTGAAGATCCAACCCGTATGTTTGCCGGTGAAGGCGGACCGGAAAGAACGAACCGCCGTTTCCATTACGTGAGCCTCGGTCAGCCTGCAAAGCGCCTCAGCACTGCGTTTGACAGTGTAACGCTCTACGGCGAAGACCCGGCATACCGCCCGGATATTTATGGTAAAGTCGGGAACAGCGGTGTAAGTATCGCCACCGTGGATGATGCCAAAAAATTATACAGCGGCTTTGATCTCTGCGATCCGAAAACATCGGTGAGTATGACGATCAACGGGCCGGCGCCGATGTTGCTCGCATTTTTTATGAATGCCGCGATCGATCAGCAATGCGAAAAATATATTATCGAGAACAACCTGCGTGAATCGGTGAACAAGATCATCGAAGCGAAATATGCGATCAACGGTTTGCCAAGATATACAGGAGATAATGGAGAACCCGTGATCCCGGAGAAAGGAGCATTAACTGGTGCCCTACCTGCGGGTAACGACGGTCTGGGACTGCGTTTGCTGGGTTTGAGCGGGAAAGATGTATTGCCGCCTGATGTATATGAAGCGATCAAGGCCAAAGCATTGAGCACGGTGCGCGGAACGGTGCAGGCAGACATTTTAAAAGAAGACCAGGCACAGAATACCTGCATTTTTTCTACTGAGTTCGCGTTGAAACTGATGGGCGATGTGCAGGAGTATTTTATCGAAAATAAAGTGCAGAATTTTTACAGCGTGAGCATCAGTGGCTATCATATTGCAGAAGCCGGTGCCAATCCGATTACGCAATTAGCCTTTACGCTCGCGAATGGTTTTACTTACGTGGAATATTATTTAAGCCGCGGAATGAACATCGATGATTTTGCGCCAAACCTGTCTTTCTTTTTCAGCAATGGAATGGATCCGGAATACAGCGTGATCGGCCGTGTGGCCCGCCGCATCTGGGCGAAAGCCATGAAAAATAAATACAAAGGAAACGACCGCAGCCAGAAATTAAAATACCATATTCAAACCAGTGGTCGCAGCCTGCATGCCCAGGAAATTGATTTTAACGATATCCGCACTACGCTGCAGGCCTTGTATGCGATCTACGATAATTGCAATTCGTTGCATACAAATGCATACGACGAAGCGATTACCACGCCAACGGAAGAAAGCGTACGCAGGGCGATGGCGATCCAGCTGATCATTAACAGGGAGCTCGGTACGGCGAAAAATGAAAACCCTAACCAGGGCGCATTTTTAATTGAGGAAATGACCGACCTGGTGGAGCAGGCTGTGCTGGCAGAATTCAACCGGATCACCGAACGCGGAGGCGTGTTGGGAGCGATGGAAAGAATGTACCAGCGCAATAAGATCCAGGAAGAAAGTTTATATTATGAAACATTGAAACATACCGGCGAATACCCGATCGTGGGGGTGAATACCTTTCTAAGTAAAAAAGGATCGCCAACGATCCTGCCAACAGAAGTGATCCGGTCGACGACGGAGGAAAAAGAGATTCAGATCAAGACCTTGCAGGCGTTCCAGGAAAGGCACCAGTCGCAATCTGCGGCTATGCTTGCCCGTTTGCAGGCCGTGGCGGTAAAAAATGAAAACCTGTTTGCCGAACTGATGGAAACCGTGAAGTATTGTTCTTTGGGCCAGATCAGCAATGCGTTATACAGCGTAGGCGGACAATATAGAAGAAATATGTAATATTTTTTGTGGATAAAACCTACATGAAATGATTATTAAATCGAAGGAACTGTGATAAGCAGTTCCTTTTTTTATAATACATTCGTTGCCCAAACGGCCCCTAACCGCCGTCTTTACTTAATTTATAAAAAACACAGTATGAAGAAAATCTTTACATTATTTGCCCTCGTAGCCAGCTTAATTGCTACTGCAGGTAACAGCCCAACAGTTTCGACAGGTCTTGTGATCAGCCAGATTTACGTTAACGGTGGAAGCACTGGCGCGACTTACCAATACAAATTTGTTGAATTGTATAACCCAACTTCTAGCCCAATCAGCTTAAATGGTTTATCGATTCAATATGCGTCGCCAACGGGTACTACTGCTCAGCCATATGCTTTATCTACCACAGCCACAATTCCCGCAGGACGTTACTATCTGATTCAGGGTGCCAGCAATGGTGCAAACGGAACAACTTTTACCGCTGATCAAACCGTTGGAATAAATCCAGGAGGGTCCGCAACCGGGGGGCGAATTTTTCTGGTAAATGGTACAACGGGATTGTCTGGGACAGCTGCTAACTTATGTTCAAATCCTGCAGTTATTGATATGATTGCTTACGGTTCTGGACCAAGTTGTGCGGAAGGGACCGCAGTGGCTTCAGGTTGGAGTGTGACAACTTCATTGATTAGAACGGCTGCCAATCTTGACACAGACAATAACTCAACAGATTTCACAACTTCTAACCCGCCTTTCCCGCGTAACTCCTCTTACTTTGTTACGCCAATCGCATTAGAAAATTTCTCTGCACTTAAAATGAACAGTACCGCTCAATTCAACTGGAAAGTGAATTGTAATTCAACTTCTGTAAAATTTGATGTACAGCGTTCTTCTAATAACTCATCTTTCAGCAATGTATATTCTGAATCAGCTACACAGGCCCGTTGCCAGGCGCCGTTCAACTATACCGATGCGGCTCCTTTAGCAGGTGTGAGCTACTATCGTTTAAAGATCACGGATGTGGATGGTGCCGTTTCTTACTCCAACACAGCAACATTAAAATTTGATAACGCTTCAGGCATTTACCTGAGCCCTGCCGTTACAGTGAGCGAAACGCAGATCGCGTTCAGCAGCAAAACTGCCGGTTTATCTACCTGGATGATCCACGATATCAGTGGCCGCCTGGTGAAAAAATTCACTTATCAAATGACCGTTGGTGAGAACCGTATCCCGGTTAACGTAAGCGATTTACCAAAAGGTCAATACCAGGTTTCGGGTGCAACTGTTGAAGGACGCACACCGGTGTTAAGGATGATCAAACAATAATTCGTTTTCATACATACAATGAAAAAAAAGGAACTGCTTCGTGCAGTTCCTTTTTTATTTTAAATTTGATCCCAAAAAGCTTATCTCATTTAAAAACCATGTATGAAGAAAATTTTTACATCACTGGCGCTTGTCGCAACTCTTTTTGCAAGAGCCGGTTCCGGCCCAACCATTTCCACGGGTTTAGTGATTAGCCAGGTGTACAACAATGGCGGCAGTGCCGGTGCTACCTACGCCAATAAATTTTTTGAGTTGTACAATCCTACTGCCGCGCCCATTAGTACCAGCGGCCTTTCCCTGCAATATGCTTCTTCTGTGGGCGGAACCATTTCGGGCGTATTTGTGCTCCCGGCGGCGACAATTCCGGCAGGGCGGTATTACCTGATACAGGGCGCTGCCAATGCCGGCGGCGGCGGTAACCCGCTCCCAACCCCGGATGCCATTTCTACCATTAACTCCAGCGGCACGGGCGGAAAAATTTACCTGGTAAATGGCACGACCAGTATTGGAGCATCCGTTTGTACAGGTGCGAATATCATCGATATGCTGGGCTACGGATCACCTACCTGCGCGGAAGGTACCCCTGCCAGTGCCGGTAACCTCGCGTCTTCGATCATTCGTACCGCCGGGAATATTGATACCGACAACAACAACACGGATTTTACCGTAATGCCCAACCCGGTTGCCCGTAACTCAGCGTATTTTGTCGCGCCGGTTACCCTGGAATCTTTCTCCGCGCTCAAGATGAATACCGCTGTGCAATTTCACTGGAAAGCGGCTACAACTGCTGCTACCGTTCAGTTTGAACTACAGCGTTCTTCCGACAACAGGTCATTCAGCAATGTTTATGCAGAAACGGCGACTCAGGCCCGTTGCCAGTCGCCGTTTAACTACACAGATGCTACGCCTTTAGCCGGTGTTAGCTATTACCGCTTAAAGATCACTGACGTGGATGGTGCCGTTTCTTACTCCAACACCGCTACGCTGAAATTTGACAATGCTTCCGGCATTTACCTGAGCCCTGCAGTTACAGTGAGCGAAACGCAGATCGCGTTCAGCAGCAATACAGTTGGTTTGTCTACCTGGATGATCCACGATATCAGTGGCCGCCTCGTGAAAAAATTCACTTACCAGGTGACCGTTGGTGAAAACCGCATCCCGGTTAACGTAAGCGACTTACCAAAAGGTCAATACCAGGTTTCCGGTGCAACGGTTGAAGGCCGCACGCCGGTATTAAGGATGATCAAACAATAATGTAGTTTTTTCGCAATAGCGGATAAATAACTGGCCCCGTCTTTATTTGGCGGGGCCTTTTTTATATATAGCTCTCCAGGAGGATTACCTGGGATTGTTGCGCAGAACCGTTGTGAGTTGAAGAAGTTGCACAAAATTTTTGAGTACAGTATGCGTGTCAGGGTAAAGCGTACCATTTTAAATGGTACCACATAAAATGGCACAACCTTTTTTAGCAGGATTTAGGCTATTTTTTATTAAAAATTGAAGAATTTGGCTTATAATAAGCGAAATTAATCTGGAATTGGCTTGGTGAGCCCGGGAAAGAATCGCATATCTAACACTAAAAACTGCCAGTTTTATGCTAAAAATGAACATTTTTTCGTGCATTTTTCCTGGGTTTTGGCAATAAAAAACCCCGCCAGGGTAAGCGGGGTTAACAAAATCGGGGTTTTATTAGCGCCTGATAAGGGTGCCTGTTGAAGTCGCAACACCCGGTTGAACCAGTCTCACGCGGTAAGTACCGGAAGAAAGGCCATGCGTGAGGAGCGAAATATTGTTGTTCCCTTTTTGCAGGGAGATCGTCATTTGTTTTACAAAAGCACCTTTCTGGTCGATAAATGCGATCGTTGCAGGTCCGGCTTTGGCAGCAGCAATCGTTGCTGTAGCGAAATCATCTTCGGTGATCGTCGGGTAGATGCGTAATTTATTATCTGCCTGTCCGTCTTTATTCACCACCTGTAAGGCTTTTGAATAGCTGATATGGCCATCCACATCAATTGATTTTAAACGGTAATAGCTGGTGCCTTCCGGTGTTTTATCATCGGTATAATAGAAAGGCAGGGCACAACGGCTTTGTGTTTCTACCTGGTGGTTCAGGCTGGTAAAGCGAACGGCGTCTGTTGAACGCTGAATTTCGAAGACCGCGCTGGTAGAAGTACAGTTTACTTTCCACTGTAACTGGGTTACAGAACGGTTATTCGCAGCTGAAAAAGAGATCAGGCGAATCGGCACGACGATCGGCGACACTGTTCCGGAAAGGGCCAGGTCGTTCCCAAACAAGCGGCCCAGGGCAAAGATTCCCGATGCATTCACGGCGTTATAACCATATAAACGCATGCGGATCACGACGTTACTTGGCACGTTATCCAAAGCAGGAACGGTTGACAGATCCAGTGGCGGTAAGGCATTACCGTTTGTTGCTGTGCCGGTATAAGTGATGGCTGCACCAACATTGGTATAGGTTACACCATCCAGGCTATACTTCCACTGAAAAGCACGCGGACCATTGGCATCACGGCGAAAGTTCGCACTTAACCCTGCCAGTGACACGTAAAAACCATTGTTGGCTTGTACGGTGAACTGGTAATAAGAGTCGTTGGTTTCAGCATCAGCCAAAAGGTTCGTTGTTGTCCAGTTAGCTGAATTAAACGAATTGGCAAGCGCCGATGGGGCTGTGGAACCCCTGGTTAATGCGGTTGGGGCAAGATCAGGATCTGCGGAAACGGGTGCAACACTGGCTTCCGTACCGGTAAGCCCGTTGAAATCCCAGGCAACCATCTGGCTTTTAGCGGTTGTAAAAAGCAGCATGATCGCAATCGAAATGTAAATTTTTTTCATTTGTGTGGTTTATGACTATTAGGGTCGGGTACTTAAACGCGCAAGATAGGGGAATAGTATTTCTGCAAAAAAAAATGTCGTACAATCCCGAACGTTAGTTGGAATAAATACCTAATCTGCAACTGGTTATGCTGGAAAATACGGAGCTGATCTGAAAATATATTTTTTTTAGGTGCAGAGCCGTAACAGGTTACGGCTCTGCACCTGCATGTTACGGCTCTGCACCTGCAGGTAACGAGATTCAATCCCCCGGGATCAGATACCGAAATCGATCACGGCATTGCTCCGGTAAGCCTTATGTGGCTGGATAGACACGCCCACCGTGTTGTACTTGCCGAAGAATATTTTCCGGTGGCCCAGCGACGGGATATTTCGGTCGATCAGCAGGGCCATTACGATACCTAAGGCATCCGCATGCCCGTAATCACAGCATTCGCCAAAGAAGAATTTTTTCTTCTCACATTCCGCCGTTCTCCTGTCGTGGCCTACATACCCCGAAACGCCGGAGCTTTGGGCATGGCAGAGGGCACTTTCAAAACAGGGCTGGCTGGGCGTTAGTATATTGAGGGCAGGCATATGTTGCATCGTAGCCTGCAGGGATTGATAATAGCTGTTGCCGTTCAGGTCGGCCTGGTTGCTGAAAGCCGGGAACTGTTTTACCACGGTGCTGTTGAAAAGGGAAGGATTCATCCGCGCAAGGTTGAGGATATGGATCACTTCTTTTTCTGTTGCACTCATATACTTTACATCAGCAGCCGTATTACAAACCTGGTATTTCTCGTTGTTCCATTCAGCGGAAAAATGGCTGAGGGGAGACACATATTTATCGGCAGCGAAAGCGGAAAACTGGATAGTACACATCACTAAAACGGAAAGCAACAATTTCATCGGGATATTTTCATCAAAGATTGGTTTTCTGCGCAAAATTTCAGGGCAGAAAAACGGTAAAGCTTTGTGAATGTTGCTCAGACCAATTCTTCACAATGATGCCCGGCCCTGACGAGGATCTGCTCTACTTCTTTGGCAGAAACATTTCCGGGCACAACGCGCAGGATACTATCGCAATCTTCGAGGTCTACGTTCCAGCGGATGATCTGCGGATGCATGCTTAATGCGGGACCAATATGGCCCAGCTGCTGCTGATTCTGAAGGTCGGTTTTAAACACAAGAATGTTCATTGCAAAAATTTTATAAGCCCGGGGCTTCGTTAATGGTTGGTTCGTTCCGTTTCCCCCATGACATGTTGCCACAGCGGTTCTTCCATTCGGCACGGAATTTTTCTCTTTCCTCCGGCGTCATTTCACCCATTTTATGGCGCATTTTTTCTTTCCAGTTGCCGCGCATGCCGCCACGCCCGCGGAAGCCCCCAAATAAGATCTTACTCAGGAGCAGGATGCACATCGCCTGTAAATAGTTGATGCTTTTCACACCGGTCACTTCCGGCAACACGAGGTTCCAGAGCAGCATCACGAAACCCGTGAAAATGAAAAAGGCTGCGAGAAAAAAGCTGGCCATCATCACCGGCTTTCTTTTGAAAAAGGATTGTTTCATATCGTAGTTATTTGTTTCGCCGGAATGGCCGGGCTGAAAATGATTTAATTAATGAGCAGGCTGTTATTGTAAAAAGCCAGCCTTGTTTTTTTGCAGAAAAATCTTTTAAGCATGTGATTCGTTTTAATATTCTAAAATTTCTTTACGCAGGGTGTTCAGCCTTTCCCGCAGGTGCAGCACGGCATAACGTTTCCTGCTGATCAGGGTTTGAACGGGCAGGCCGGTACCTGCTGCAATGTCTTTAAATGCATAGCCTTCAATTTCCGTCTGAATAAAAATATCGCGCTGGTTTTCCGGTAATTCGTCCAGCGCCAGTTTGAGCTGATCCCAGAACATATTCCGGAGGTACTCTGTTTCCGGTGTTCGCTGATCAGGCATCATGATATCTTTCCAGTCGGTCATGCGCAGACTGGCATCTTCGGATGGATCGCCATTGGAAAACAGGTCGTCTGCCAGTGGCAATTTTTGTTTGCGGTAATTATCAATGATCTTGTTCCTGGCCACTTTAAACAGCCAGCTACCCGCCTGTTCAATCGTTTCGGTGTTGCCGGCAAACTGCGAGAATACATCCTGCAGGATATCTTCTGCATCTTCATGACTGTTCACCCGTTGTTTGATAAAGCCGAGCAAGCGCTTGCTCAGCTGTTGGATGGTAGCCGTGATGGTGAGATTCCGTTCGTTCGACATTGCAGTTGTTATGGGGAGCGCCCTTTCCATTGGTATAAATGTAGACGAACACCGGGCGCGAATGTTTTAAAATACGGAAAGTTTTTTTCGAAGTACGCTGAAAGGCGTATTGCAGGAAGGGAAAATGGGTTGTACGTTTGTCGAGGTTTTTCATAGGATATTGAATTTTAAAACGGGGCTGAATCTCTATTCTGGCCCTTTTTTTATGGGAACCACAGAGTGAAATGGAGTTTGGGCTCAGAGTTTCACAGAGTTTTTACCACGAAGGCGCGAATACAGGAAGGACCACAAAGGATTTACCACAAATTTTACCACAGAGGCAAAGGAGTTTTGCGCGGAGTTTCATAGAGTTTTTGCCACGAAGGCGCGAAGTCAGGAAGGACCACAAAGGATTTACCACAGAGTGAAGAGGAGTTTGGGCTCAGAGTTTCACAGCGTTTTTGCCACTAAGACGCTAAAACAAAAGAACGACAAAGAATCAGGGACCGGATTTTTTTTACTTTTTACTTTCACTTTTGAATTTTCTATTTGCGTCTTTGCGGGAAATCCCGAAAAAATTACCGCTTCGGCGTATTGCAGGTGGTAAATATTCTCTGCATCTTTGTCTCGGTTTTTCATAGGATATTGGATTTTAAAACGGGGCTGAATTTCTATTCCGGCCCCTTTTTTATTTTTGGACCACGGAGGATATGGAGTTTGGGATGAGAGTTTCAGAGAGTTTTGAAGACAGGCCACGAAGGCTCTAAAACAGAAAGAACCACAAAGTTTTTACCACAGAGTGCCACTGAGTTTAAAATAAAGTTTCACAGAGTCTCGCCACTAAGCCACGAAGACAGGAAGAGGCACAAAGAATCAGGGGCCTGTCCTTTTTTACTTTTCACTTTTGAATTTTCTCGTTGCTCCTCTTTGCGTCTTTGCGAGAAATATTTGCCACGAAGGCACGAAGACAGAAAGGACCACAGTTAAGAGCCGCTTCTTTTTTACTTTTTACTTTTTACTTTTCTCTTTGCGCCCCTTTGCGTCCTTGCGTCTTTGCGAGAAATCCTCGCCACTAAGGCACTAAAACAGAAATGACCACAAAAGAATGCGGAGCCGGTTCTTTTTTACTTTTTACTTTTCACTTTTGAATTTTTTCCTTTGCGTCCTTTGCTCCTTCGTGCCTTTGCGTGAAATCAATGGTACGGTTTTTGAAATTTTTTAATATCTGAAATCCCCAACGCATTATTAATCCATTAAATTAAACACATGGCCAAGTATTCAAAAGGGGCGCAAAAAGGCGTCGAGTCTGCAATGAAACGGATGGAGAAAGGAACATTGAGAAGCGGAGGATCGGGAAAAAAAGTAACCAACCCAAAACAGGCGATTGCAATAGGTTTGTCTGAAGCAAAAAGCAAGGGAGCAAAAGTTCCTTCAAAAAAATCAGCTGCTCCTAAAAAACCTGCTGCTAAAAAAGCCGCTCCTAAAAAGGCAGCTCCGAAGAAAGCCGCTTCTAAAAAATCAGCAGCGCCTAAAAAATCAGCTGCTAAGAAAGCAGCTCCTAAAAAAGCTGCTTCTAAAAAATCAGCTCCAAAGAAAGCAGCACCTAAGAAAGCTGCTTCAAAGAAATCAGCTTCAAAGAAATCGGCTCCTAAGAAGGCTGCGTCTAAGAAAGCTGGTCCCCAAAAGTCCGCTCAAAAAAAATCAGCTCCTCAAAAATCAGCAGCGCCTAAAAAAGCAGCTCCTAAGAAGGCCGCTCCAAAAAAAGCCAGCTCAAATAAATCATCCGGCAAGGCTGTTTCAAAAAGCAGTTCTGTAAAAGCCTCTGCCGGAAAATCAACACCATCGAAATCATCATCCCCATCCAGATCCGGTATGGCGGGATCTGGTAAAGGTTCAACTGGCAGTACATCGGCAGGCAGACAAAGTTTCGGTGCCAGCCAGAAAATTGCTCAGGGGAAAAATGCAACAGCTACGAAGAGGTCTGCGCCCGTTAAATCAGCGATGACCAAAAAACCGGCCAGCTCAACGCAAAATAAATCAACCGCTTCCTCGAACGGAAGGCCTGATAATAACAGTTCCGCTTTAACATCCGAAAAAACCGATTCGATCAACAAAGAAACCAACACGGCGGAAGAGACGATGAACAGTCCGCGTATGGACCAGGGCACAGATGCGCAGGAAGGCAATGAGCGTTCTACTGCAAACCTGGGCGAAGCAAGTGAGAATGGGTCCGCAGAGAAAACAGCCGAAGGCGAAAAATCTGTGACAGCAGAATGGCCGGGCATGCAGGCAGATACCGGTTCTGATCATAAGCCTGCCGGTAGTTCCGGCCCGGTAGAAGAACGCGTGGAAGACCCGATGCGTGCAGAAGACCGTCATGCGTTTAACAAGAGCACCGCGAAAGGTGATCCAAGGCAGGGATTACAGGCCTCTTCAAAAAGCAAGGCTTCGCAAAAGCCTTCGGGAAAAAAACCATTGTGGAATAAATAATTAAATGGTTTCATGTTGGCAGTTGAAAGTTGGGGTTTACTGATGGGAAAGATTTCCAGGGTTGGCAAACTGTGAACAGTGAACATTCTCCCATTCAACTTTTATAATTTCTTCGGTCCGCTTAATTAAGATCAAATCGATAATCTTACAGTGGGTGGATCATAAAAAATGGCTGAGTTTCTCAGCCATTTTATTTTATCATGAATTCGTTCATTATGCATCTGTTCGCTCGTCTTCGGTATCCTTTCCTTCGTAATTTTTATCGTTAGCTTCCCAATCGTCTTCCTGCGAACCTTCGGCGGTTTCCAGGAAATCTTCCGTATCAGCCAGCCGGTCTGTCTCTACTTCGTTAAGGGCAGCTGCCTGGCTTTCTTCACTGTCTTCATCTAAGAATTCCAATTCTTCCGCACTGATAGCATCTTCATCATCTGTGGTATTGTCGAGGTCTAATGCGTCCCCTTCGCTGGCGGGAGAAAAGTCCATCGTATCATGCTTCAGGTCTGGCGCAATAGCATCTTTGTCTTCCTCTTTTTGTGGCTGATTATTTTGCATATCGTTTTTCTTTTTAAAGAAGATAAAATTATGCCAAAGGAAATGGGGTATAAAAAATAAGTCCCGCGGCAAGCAAGCGCGGGACTTTAGTAATTGGATCTAACTATAAACTTTCAGCTTCACATGGATATAATATTTTCAGCGTTCCTGTTAAGGCTTACGCGTGCCAATCGTTACTTTTAATGAGGTTTCGTTGAGGAGGTTATTACCGTTTACTACCGTAGCAGGTTCATTGTAGGTTGCCGTACGAAATGCACCGGAACTGATGTTGGTCAGGATATAGGAAAGGCTGGTCTCAGTGATATCGCCCCAGTCTTTATCCAGGCCATCTGCCACTTGTGCATTTACCGGCAGGCCGTTGAAATAATTGCCTTCGCCATTTTTGTTGATCGTTCTGAAGGATACCGGGAAAACATACCAGTCGCCAACAGCCAACGGGAAAAAGCCAACCGGTTTGCCATGCGTTGCAGATGCGCCCACAAGTTTCACATCCATATAAGGCTTCAGGTTATTGATCAGCAATTCGCTTGCCGAAGCCGTACCGCGCCCAACGATGAAATAAACATCCGGGATATTCAGGCTACCGGTTTTATGGAACATGGTGACTTCGTTGGACTGGCTGTTGCGGCTGTTATACTGCTGCGTCATCATCGTTCCGCCATTCGCTGAAGGAACAACAAGATAATTCGCCAATTGTTCAGCAACAGACACATAGCCTCCGCCATTATACCTCAGGTCTACGATCAGTTTACTTACGCCTGCAGCGGAAAACTTGCTAAACACGCGTTGGAATTCCGACGCAATATTTGCGGTATTTCCAAGAAATGAATTAAACACCAGGTAACCTACTTTGCGGCTGCCAGCGGTATAAACCGTATCCAGGTAAACCGGTTTTTCGGTGTAATGCCCCGCTTGTAAGCTAAGGTTTTGTACAGTGCCATCCGGTTTTTGAAAACTAAAACTGGTATTGTCAGATTCATACACGGCCGATACGATCATAGATGCATTCGAAGTAGTAATGGAACTGTTCCCGTTTACAGAAAGGATACGCCAGCCCCTTTTGATACCGGCACGTCCGGCAGGAGATGCAGGTTCTACCAAACGTACCCGCAGGTCTCCTTCTGCACGAAAGAAAACAGACAAGCCGAAGTCGCCATTGGCTGAGGCACTGCTACTTAGAGTGCTCATGCCGCCCGCCATCTGATTCCATTCGGTTTTTTTCATCGCGAAGCTCCAGCGGTCAACGGCCTGGGTAAAGCCAGGTTCAATACTGAACGGCTGTATGGCCTTCATGATCGCGGCAGGATCAGCATAATTTTGTGCGTTAAAACTGGCAGGGATCTGGTTATCCCAGAGATAAACATCGCGGCTCAGCAATAAGGCCGAATCTTTTATCTGCGCAGCGGAAGAGGTCCCGTGTGTGGTATCTGAAGCCAGGTTGGAAACAAGATCAGGCTGGCTCTTTTTACAGGAAGAAAATGCGGCAGCTATAAAAAGCAACGCAAGTAACCCGGATTGTTTTTGCATGTATGGAATTTTTGTTTCCACATACGGCAAAAATGTAGCTGGATATTGTTAGAAAAAGATCATTTAACGCGGCTTTCACCAAATAAAAAAGGCCCGGCCTAAGCCGGACCCTTGTCTCCCTTTTCTACTTAAAAATTAAAACCAACACCTATTTTAAAAGCCCTGTTATAAGCCTCCAGGCTTTTGTCTGCATTTATTTTCGACAGTCCATAATCATAAGCTGCTGAAACACTCACGCCATTCGTGAATTTGTAACCCAATCCGCCGGTAACGCCAACATCCCAACGATTGAACTGGGCGGTAGCATCCATTGTTTTATCCAGCAGGTTGAACCCCAGCACGCCTGCGGTCGTTTTAAGATTGGCATTCATCAGGTAAGAAAACTGTGGTCCTGCAAACACTTCCAATCCGCCCATATTTGCTTTTAATAAAACCGGTATATCCAGGTAATTTGTTTGTAGCTGCGCTTTTGCATTCGCTCCTAAAAAGTCGAGCCCTTTCACGGTAAGGTTTCCATTGAGGGTATAGCCTTTCTGGGAATAGTAAAGTCCCGGTTCCACAAAAAATTGCGGCCCGAGCGGGATGCTGGCATTCGCGCCGGCGAAGAACCCGGTACGGCTGCCGGTTGTGATCATGCCATCGGCAAAATCAATAATGTTACCCAGGCTTTTTACAGCGTCTCCACGAAGGTTGGCTGAAGAAAGGCCGGCACGAACGCCGAAGGTGGGGGTTTGAGCGAAACCGGAAACGGCGGCGCTGATCATAAAAGAAAGGAGTAAATATTTTTTCATAACATGTTGGAACCGGGGTTTACAGCCGTTCTTACATTAGGAAGAAAATATTTTGCGAAAGATTAATCGCGCTGCGCTAAGTTTTTGTTAATGGTTACCGAGCGTTACTGCTGAAGCGGGGAAATGCAAACGATGGACGGGTTGCAGGTTTGTTTCCAATGATTCCCAACATGCGATTCATTCCTGTTGCGCGTTGGAACGAAATTCTACATCCTCTGCCAAATCCTATCGGTAAGTTATTTGGCTGCGTTATTGTATTTATCAACACCTAACTTATGCAATTATGGAACAAGCAGCACATACTCCTCAAAACCCGCTAAAAATACTGATCATTGATGACGAAGGCGACACCTGCTTTTTATTACAGAGTTTATTAAAGGAAGAACCTTTCGAAATTGAACACGTGAATACGCTTGGCCAGGCAGATATTTTCTTAAAAGAAGAAACGCCTTCGCTGATTTTTTTAGATAACCGTTTACCGGATGGGTTGGGAATGAATTTTATTGCAGACATCCGTAAGCATTATCCGCTCACGAAAATTATCATGATAACGGGTTATAGTGCAGGATCGGATCGCAAAAAAGCATTGACAAAAGGAGCGGATATTTTCCTGCCCAAACCTTTTACAAGGCAGCAGGTATATAGCTCGGTAGAAGAGCTGACCGGGTTTCATTTCAATTTGAAGACGGCATAATTACAACCTGTCCAGTTCCTGCCTGTTCTGGCTGATGTGGTACTGCCGGATATGGTTTTTAATAAAGCGGATATGCGCGCGGTTGTTCTCTGTATTTTTCGTGATAATAATACCGGGTTGTTTCATCGGCGCTCTCGGGATATTCGTCTTAAAATGCCTTTCCTCCTGCTCTACAGAAAGGAAGGGCAGGCGGATCTCAAAAAATCCCATAAAGAGAATTGTGAGCGATATCAGGATTAAAAGGATGATGGTAATCATACGAGTGGTTTTCGGCCACAGCATAAACAACAATTGAGCCATAAATTGCCCGCAACGGGGCATAAAGAAGCCATAGAATAATTATCGTACAGATAAGCTTCTATGGCAACTTGTTATAAAAAATCTGCGGGAAAAATAATTGGCCCGCCTATACTTTAAAATTGGTAACTGAACCCAAGAGCCCGAAAACCTTCAGTAACCAGATGATCACGCAGATCACCACAACGATATTCAGGATTGATTTGATCTTTCCGTCCATCGGGATGTAGCGGTTGATCAGCCAAAGCAGCACGCCAACAACGATCAGTACAATTACAACGGTAACAACAGGCATAATATAATTTTTAGGGTTAAAAAGCTATGCCTCTTTAATTTCACAAATCATGCCGTTGTATTTTCAGCATCACACGACCTTATCTTTTTGCCCGGATGTATTGATCTGGCCATGGCGTTTCTGCCTGCAATATTTTGGCAGCATGTAAAGGAAAATAAGGATCACGTAAAAATTCACGCGCCATAATCACCAGGTCTGCCTGCCCGTTGGAAACAATGGCCTCCGCTTCTTCTGCCTTGGTGATGATACCCACCGCCCCGGTTGCGATGCCGGCTTCTTTTTTTATTTTTTCGGCGAACGGGAGTTGGTATAATGGCCCCACGGGAATTTTTTGCAAAGGTGAATTTCCACCGGAAGAGCAATCGATCAGGTCGACGCCATGTTCTTTCAGCAGGATGGCCAGCGCAACAGAATCATCTGCCGTCCAGCCGCCTTCCACCCAGTCAGTGGCGGAGATTCTCACGAACAAGGGAAGCTCCTCCCCAATCAGTTTTCTCGTGGTGTCCACGATCTCCATCAGCAGCCGGCAACGGTTATCGAAACTTCCGCCATATTCATCTGTACGTTTATTGCTCAATGGCGATAGAAATTCATTAATGAGGTAACCATGCGCTGCATGAATTTCGATGAGCGAAAAACCGGCTTCCAGTGCGCGTTTTGTCGCTGCAGAAAAATCATTCACCAGTTTCCTGATATCTGCGATACTCATTTCCTGTGGTGCCGGATCTGTATCATTAAATGGAATGGCAGAAGGCGCGATCGTTTGCCAGCTTCCTTCTTCTTTGCTAAGCGGGGCGTTTCCTTTCCATGGACTTCCCTGGCTGGCTTTCCGCCCTGCGTGCGCGAGTTGAATGCCGGCAATCGCGCCATGGGATTTGATAAAATCAGTGATGCGTTTCAGAAACGGGATATGTTCATCTTTCCAGATGCCCAGGTCATCCGGGCTGATGCGGCCTTCCGGCGTAACTGCTGCAGCTTCGGTAATGATGAGCGCTGCTCCGCCAACGGCGCGGCTTCCTAAATGAACCAGGTGCCAGTCGTTGGCAAAACCATCTTCGCTGGAATATTGACACATCGGCGAAACAACCAGGCGGTTTTTTAACGTGACAGACCGGAAAGAAACGGGTTGAAATACAGCAGACATAAAAAATATTTTTTTCTAAAGTTACGTGCTTGCCTCGGCGAAAATCAACGCTTTTAAAAACGGCATCTTTTATGTATCTAGTGTGACATTCTTTGTCACCTTAAAATTATCATTATGGGAATTTTATCATGGATTGTATTTGGACTGATCGCAGGTGCGATCGCAAAATGGTTACACAAGGGCGATGATCCAGGAGGATGGATCGTTACGATCGTGATTGGTATCGTTGGCGCTTTTGTTGGCGGACTGATCGGGAAATACCTGCTCAAATTTGATGATGCTTCCGGCTGGACATTTCACAGTTTTATCTGTGCGATCATCGGCGCGTTTTTAGTGCTGGTAGTATACAGGATGGTAACAAAAAACAGGTCGAACGTTTAGTTTTGAAATAAAAAAAATCCCGCTACAGGCGGGATTTTTTTTATGCAGTATCACTATTTTTTCTTCGCTGCGTAATGCCTGAGTTTTTCATCGAGCAACACGATTTTTCCATTTACAAATTTGAGATCGTTCATCACCGACACGGAATCCACTTTACCGGCTTTGGTCGTTGTGATTTGCTGATACCAGAGCGAAACCCATTCGTCTTTTCCATCTTTGGAACGGACAGACTCCCAGTCTTCCATCTTGATTTTATTGACATCGCCTGCAATTTTTTGGGCATTGAACATGGCTTTAAGGCTGTCATTCGTGAGTTTTTCTTCATAGCGATCGCCGTAAAAACGAATCGTATCGCCAAAGTAAGAAGCGGATTCGTCCATATTTCCCAGCTCATAAGCCCTGAGCGCTTTTAATGCCAGCTGGGCATTTTTCGGATCGCCGATTTCCCAATCAGGCATTTTGTCGATCGTATAAGGATAGTCCAGCTTTGTGGCCGGGGAATCGGTAGCAGCAACAGTGGTGGTTGTTGCATCTTTTTTCGTTTCATTTTGACTACAGGCAGCAAAGGCCGCCAGGCAGGCAATCGCGATGATTTTTTTCATTTGATGAAAACAGTTTTTTGGTTAAAAGAAATTGTTGGGATATGGCTAAAGCGGAACCGTCGCCGAAGTGGCTGCTGAAAGTAAATCTTCTCTATTACAAATGCAAGTAATTGTAATTCTTTTTATTACGGGGCTTTTTTTATTATAATATAAAATGCAACAGGGGATGTTTACAGCATCGGTCAGGATAGGAGTCTCCACTTTGCCTGGAGAAACAGGCAGAGGAAAAGTTGGGGGTTATATGCAGCAGGGAAAGATCGGCGGGTTGTGGCCAATAAAGGATTGGTCGTAAAATTATTTCTGAGGAAGCAGGTTATTCTGTATCGGCCTGGCTATAGCCGTTGTTTTCTTCGTCTTCTTCACCGAGCGCTTCATTTTCATCATCATCTTCAGCTCCCGGGATATCGAGGTCATCGCCGCTACCGGCTTCAGCAGAACTTTTTTCATTCAGCAATTCACCGTCGGCATCTGTATTGTCGAGTTGCGCGGCTTTTAAATTACTCTCGTCGCTGGCATCGTTGTCTTCGAAAGAGGCATCCAGTAACGCACGTTCTTCAGGAGAAATATCTGCATCCATGGCTGGTTCATTTTTTTTGTCTGTCGGCATAACGAGTCTTTAGCCAGTTAACTTCAAACGTTATGCCGCATATTTTGGCATAATTATTTACATATCCAACGCATAGAAAATCAAGACACATGAAAATAAATTCCATTTTATTTGCCGGCATGATGCTTTTTGCGGGCTGCAATAATGAAAAGACCACCACATCGGAACAGACGGGAAACACGGTAACGGCGCCGGATGCAGTGCCCGCATCTCCAAAAGAAACCAGCCCCGAAGATTTTTCAGGATGCTATCGCATGATCATCGAAAAAGATACGGCCACGATGAAGTTATCGGCTGCAGGCAGTGATTTCACCGGTGATCTCGCCTACAAAAGATTTGAAAAAGACAGCAATAAAGGAACTGTGCAATTGAGGAGAGACGGCCAGTATTTAAAAGGCTGGTACCGGTTTAATTCCGAAGGTGAATTTTCTGTACGCGAATTAATTTTTCGCATTCAGGGGGCCAACCTGGAAGAAGGCTATGGAGATGTGGGCGTAAATAAGGATTCAGTGTATTTTAAATATCCATCAAATTTGAATTTTGAAAACAAGCATCCGTTCATTAAGGAAAACTGTAAGTAATATTGCCTAAATTTTCTTTTATGATGCGATCGTATGCCTTGCTGTTTATTGCCGGAACGTTGATACTGGCTTCCTGTGCCCCTAAACCTTATGCTGCTACGAATAAAATGTATAAGTCAAAGGCCGGCAATTTTGCGAAGATGATCAATGCCACGCCAAAGGATTCCGTGATCGCCGATTCACTGAAGATCCCGCCATATTGGGTCGGTACCACCAACTTCGGCATGCGCAAGCCAAACATGGTAATCATTCACCACACAGCACAAAACAGTTGCGAACAAACGCTGAAAACGTTTACATTGGAGCGTACGCAGGTAAGTGCCCATTATGTTATTTGCGAAGACGGAACGCTTCACCATATGCTGAATGATTACCTGCGTGCCTGGCATGCGGGGAATTCAAAATGGGGCGGCGTAACAGATATCAACTCTTCCTCTATCGGGATAGAAATTGACAATGATGGCTTTGAAAAATTCTCCGAGGCCCAGCTGAATACGCTGATGGGTTTACTGGCCACTTTGAAAAAAGATTACGGCATTCCTGCTGCTAATTTTATCGGTCATGGCGACATTGCACCCTCAAGAAAAAATGACCCCAACGTAAACTTTCCATGGAAACGTTTTGCCGATAGCGGTTATGGTGTCTGGTATGCAGATACAACAGGCGTGGTAGTTCCGGCAGATTTTAATTCAACGCTAGCCTTGCGGATCGTGGGGTATGATGTAAGTAAATTAGCGGCAGCCACACAGGCTTTTCGCCGGCATTTTTTAAGCATTGATAAACCGGGGGAATTAACGGAGCCTGAAAAGAAAGTGTTGTATCTGCTGATGCAGAAATATCTTTAAGTTTTCTACAGATCTGCCTGCAGGTCCGCGATGGTTTTTTCTTCCAGCACCATTCGTTTCGGGGAAACTTCTTCATCATACCATTTAATGAGGCGGATCATGCCGTCTGCGATCTCGATCCCCGTGATATCGCCATCATCGTAGCAACAGCAGCCTGTATTGAAGTAGCTCGGCTTCACTAAATGTTTCGGCTCTTCGGTGTCAATTTCATTGGAAGGATGTTCGAGGTAGCGCCCTGATGCGAACACCGGCCGATGTGTATGGCCCGTGATCAGCAACAGGTTTCTTTTCCTGCTGCTCCATTCATACATCATTTTATTATGCGCATTGCGTAAGGTGAAATCTTTGCTCGGACTGTTGATGTTCACGCGCAGGTATCGTTGCAACGGCATCCAGATATGAGCTACGATCCAGGTACTAAGCGCATTGTTGTCACTCATCATATCGCCCTGGTGGCCATGCGTGAGAAAAATGCTCAATGGTTTTGCCAGCCCGTTTATTTTCAGGATCATGCCTTCATACACGTTGAGCGGCATGCTGAAATATTTTTTCAGGAGCAGGACAACATCCAGTTTATTTTTCCAGATGATATCGTGGTTACCAAATGTTTTATAATAACGGTCGGGCTGAAACGCCGCTTCGGCGGCAAATGATGCTTCATTGGCAGGCAGGATCTGGTCGGGCTTGAACTTCCAGAGCTCCTCACTATCGCCAAGATTAATAAAACTAAAACCTTCCTTATAATAATGGCCCAACGCTGCGAGGTAGTTCGTTTCGCAACCTTTGAAATCATCCGCCCAACTTTTATTGCCCTTATGCTGATCAGAAAAAATGATGAATTTATCCCGGGTTGGATCCATGTCCAGCACCTGGAGCTGTTTGCTTTTTGGATTGCTGCCCTTGCGATAAAGACCGCTCAGTGATTTATATACCACTTCTTTTTTTGGCGAAGCAGCAAGGTAATTCCCGATCCAGGTGAGCGGCCGCTTTAAAAGATATTGCAAAAATTTGCGCATGACTAGGGTGCAAAATATTTTCCGATGACAGGAAGCTTAACCAGTTCTTTCTTTTCGATAAACGCAATAAAGCGCAGGTAAATAAATAGCAGCATTGTCGCCAGCCCGAGGCTAAAATACATGTTACTGTAAAACGAAGTGATGCCTTTATGCAAAAGAAACAGGAGCACCACGATCACGAGGTACGCCACCAGTTTTTTGGTTGGATAGGGAATGCGATACTCTTTTTGCCCCCATACATAAGACATGACCATCATGCTGCCATAACTGAAAAATGTTGCCCATGCGCAGGCCGTATAGCTGTAATAAGGAATAAAGAAATAGTTGATCAGCAACGTTACTGCAGCACCCATCAAGGTGATCCAGGCACCGTACATCGTTTTATTGGTGAGTTTATACCATACCGAAAGATTGTAATAAATGCCGAGGAACATATTGGCGAGCAACAGAACCGGTACAATCTTCAATCCGGCCCAGAACGCAGGGTTACGAATAAATTGTTTCCAGATATCGAGGTACATTGCCACTACGAGGAACATGATGCTGATCGTGATGACGAAAAATTTCATCACGCGGGCATAAGTCCGTTGCGGGTTAGCGCCATCCGCCTGTTTAAAAAAGAAGGGCTCCGCACCCATGCGAAATGCCTGGATAAAAAGGCTGATCAGGATGGATAATTTGTAACAGGCACTGTAAATGCCGATCTCGTTTTTTGCAGCAGCGGAGGAAGCAACGGGTGCCCACCAGCCGAGCATGATGCGGTCGAAGGTTTCGTTGATCATGCCACCAAAACCAGCCACCAGTAAAGGCAGCGAATAGAGCATCATCTGTTTCCAGAGTGTTTTATTAAACCGGAACTGCACCGAGAATAATTCCTTGCTCAGCAGCAACAAGGTTACGCCGGAAGCGACAAGGTTCGCGAGGATCACATAACCAACCCCGTAGTCTTTTACAAAATACTTTGCGATGAGCCCGTCGGGATTTTTTGCTGCCAGTCCCGGGCAAACACTGATGAAAAAGTAAGTCAGGAAAATCGTGATCAGGATGCTGCTGATGCGCACCAGGGCAAATTTTACCGGCCGGCCGTCCTGCCTCAATTTGGCGAAAGGCAGGGTAGATAAGGTATCGAAAGCGATGATGATCGCGCTGTAGGTAATAAATTCCGGGTGCTCGTTTAGTTGCAGGATATTCGCCAGGCTGTTATTCGACAGCAGCAATAACCCGGTAAAAAGGATCGTGGAAACGAAAATAGAAATGTTGGCCGTGTTATAAATGTCTTTCCGGTATTCCTGCCGGTTGGAGAAACGGAAGAAGGCCGTTTCAATTCCGTAAGTGAAAATAACGTTGAGAAAGGGAATGGCGGCATACACGAGGCTCATCTCGCCATAACCAGGGCCGCTCAGTTTGGCCGTGAGGTAAGGCGTTAGTAAATAATTGAGGAAACGCGCGGCGATCGAACTTCCGCCATACCATAAAGTTTGCCCCGCTAAATTTTTAATACTGCTCAATGCGCTTCCTGATTTTTGTCAAATTTAACCGTAAATTTTTTTACAGCCTTAGTGTTTAATCGTGATGGGTGCCGGGGCGGCGAAACGGGGGTTCTTTGTAAAAGATGTATCGGTTAACGTATATAAAAAATACAGCAATTCATTTTTTTCGCGATCGCTTAGTACGATTGGTTTTTGCAGGATCGGATCCAGCGTTGGCTGATCGCGGTTGATCTTCAGGCGATAATGATCGAGCACCTGCGGCAAAGAAAAAATTCTTCCGTCATGCATATACGGATAACTCAGCTGAACATTTCTGAGGCTCGGCACTTTAAATTTTAAGGAATCGCCGGCAAGTCCGCTGATCTGTTGCCGGCCGATATCAGTAAATCGATTCAACGCAAGCCCGTTGTTGCGATAACTGTAATCGGTAAACAAGGGTTCCATATGACAGGCTGCACAATTGGCTTTGTATAATGCGTATCCTTTTTCTTCAGGGGCGTTAAAGCTCGCTTCACCTCTCTTTACCTTATCATATTTGCTATTGGCACTTACGAGGCTGCCCGTGAATTGCGCGAGTGCTTTCAACATCCGCTGGCTCGTGATGGCAGGATCGCCAAAGGCCGCTTTAAACATCCGGCGGTAGGCGGTATCCTTTTTCAATTTAAACAACACGCTGTCTAAGGTTTCGCCCATTTCATTGGCTGCTAGCATTGGCGAAAGCGGTTGCACTTCGATATGGTTGATGCCTCCATCCCAATGATATTCCCGCATCCAGGCCAGGTTGAACAGGGCCGGTGCGTTGCGCGTACTAAAACTGTTGTTTACACCATGGCTCAGGTCGTGATCAAAAGTGCTGAAGGCTGCAAATTGCTGGTGGCAACTGCCGCAACTGGTTTCACCGTCCTTACTTAGTTTTCCTTCGTAAAATAATTTCCGGCCAAGCTGGAACCCTTCTTCTGTAAGTTTATTTTTGGCGAAAATATTCGTCGGCGGTTTCGGAAATCCTTTCGGTATTTCCCATTTGAGCGGCGTAGAGGCAAAAGCACCCAAGCCATCTTCTTTGCCTGCACTGATCAGGATAAGCCCGGTGCCGATAAAGGCCAGGATCAATATCGGGATGCGATAATTCAATGGCTTAGAAAAGATTTAAAGGAGAACATGCCCGGAAAATTATCTGCGACCATTACTGCCAGGTTACCAGGCTTGGTGATAACGGGATGCTCCGCGATGCGGATCTCGTTAGCGCCTTTCCAGTATTTATCCAGGTTCATTTCAATGTTAAGGTCATAGGTTTTTCCTGCTTCCATTTTTTCACCTGCCGGAAAGACGATGTTTACCTGGCGCATCGTAGCAAAAGGGCTTCGGTATCCGCCCGTATGTTGTTCGATCCGGTTGAGGTCAGACTTAGAAGCAGCAGAAACCCCTTCCAGTTTGAACATTACGTAGCCGGTATTCCAGGTCCAGAACATATCATTGAGCGGATCGAGTGCGCCGGTTTGGGCACCGCTGCTGTTATGCACGCTATCCACACCCAATAAAAATGAAATGGATTCGTACTGGCCGGGGGGAATGTCCAGGCTGATCACCGGATCTGAAAAAGCATTGATGAGGAAGCAGCTGCCCTTGTTACCGGGATGCCAATTGCTCACGTAATATTTTAGTTTGGAAACGGAATAAGTTTCGTTGAAAGGATTCAAGTAAAGGCTGTCCTGCAGCAAAGGTTTTCCTGCGGCTGTATGAACAAAGTGAACGCGTAGCCTGGCGCTGGCTGCCGGCACAGAAAATGAGGGTAAAAGCAGGGCTATAAGGCCCGACAAGATTACGGTGAGCAAGAGGAGCTTTGCTTTATTCATGGGCAGCAGGTTTTTGGCGCGCCTGTTTCCGGATGGAGTCCTTTTTTTTACTGTCGAGCCTTTTTCTCACCGCGGCCTTTGAGGGCTTGCTGGGTTTGCGTTTTTTAGGAACGATCAGGGCTTTTTTCACGAAATCGTTCATCTTTTCGATCACGGTCAGCTTGTTGCCCAGCTGGGAGCGGTCTTCCTGGCTTTTTACGAGCAGCATACCTGCGGAATTGATCCTGTTCGCCAGCTTTTCGCTGATCAGTTCCTTTTCTTCTACGGAAAACAGTGAGGAAGCAGCAATATTCCAATAGCCTTCCACCATGGTTTCTACCTTGTTCACGTTTTGGCCGCCCTTGCCACCACTTCGGGCTGTTTTAAACTTTATTTCGTAGGTAATGTCGGGCATGCTTCCAAAAATACCAATAAATGCATGGAAATTGCAGTTAACCAGCGTATCCGGAGGTTAATATTTCGGTAAGAACAAAAAATTGCACATTTTTGCAGCAAATCAAACGCAAGTATTTTGAAAGGGATTTATCAGTCATTATTGGAAAGGAAGCAACGCGGCCAAAAATCGTTTGCCGTATTGATCGATCCTGATAAAGTGAATGATGACAATATGGAATCCCTGATCGACCTGGCTACCAATGCGAGGGTTGATTACTTCCTGGTTGGCGGCAGCCTGGTGATCTCCAATTACCTGGACGAATGTATCCAGCTAATCAGGCAAAAATGCGATATTCCCGTAGTGTTGTTCCCGGGCAGCCCTTCTCAAATAAGTCGTTATGCGGATGCTTTACTTTATCTCTCCCTGATCAGCGGGCGTAATCCCGAATTGCTGATCGGTCAGCATGTGGTAAGTGCGCCTGTAGTTAAACAAAGCGGACTGGAAATAATGCCGACCGGATATATGGTGATCGACGGCGGTGCACCGACAACAGTATCTTATATCAGCAACGCGGCACCCTTGCCTTCTGATAAAAATGAAATTGCGATGTGTACGGCCATGGCCGGCGAAATGCTTGGTATGAAACTGATCTATATGGATGCGGGAAGCGGCGCCAGACGTGCCATTTCAGAATCGATGATTCAGAAAGTAGCGGGTTGTATCGACGTGCCGCTGATCGTTGGAGGTGGCATCACGACTGCTGAAAAAGCTTACCTCAATTGTAAAGCCGGAGCCGATGTGATCGTTGTTGGAAACGCGATCGAGAAAGATCCTTTACTGATAAAAGAACTGGCAGCTGCAGTTCACAGCGTGCCAGTCCGGGTATAACCTAATTTAACTTTGCAACCCTTGTAGGGGTTTCCTTTCCACTGATGATCGTTTTACTGCTCAATGCAATGGCTTTGATGATCTCTGCCATATTTTCCATGTCGAGCGTTGATACTTCGTCATCCTGGGTATGATAATATTTTTCTGTGTCCATTTTAGAAGTGCTGATCGTGTGCGCAGGAACGCCCAATGCTGCGAGCGTGGCGTTGTCAGAACGATAGAAAAGATTTTGTTTTGGATAAGGATCCGGCTCAAATTTAAAATTGCTTCCGGCTAAGTTGCCTTGCAGGATCTTGCCGAAATCTGATTTGTCATAACCAGTGATGTAAGCGCTGTTCTTTCCCCAATTGCTTTCTGTTCCGATCATTTCAATGTTGAACATCGCGATGGTTTTATCCGCATCTACCTGCTTCGAAAAATACTGGGAACCATAGCCACCCGATTCTTCTGCTGTGAACGCCACGAAAATGAGCGTGCGTTCGTTGTTTTTTTGTTTAGCGAAATAATTCGCCAGCAGCATCACAGCCGTTGTTCCTGCAGCATCATCGTTTGCCCCGTTATAAATAGAATCGCCTTCTGCCGTTTGTTTACCAATACCGAGGTGATCGTAATGGGAAGAGAAAACGACGTATTCATTTTTCAGGCTTTTTCCCGGGATAATGCCGATCACATTCGCCAGTGAACTGCTGCTGATGATATGAACGATGTCGAAATTATACGCAGCAGGATTTTCATCTGAAAGCACAAAAACAACCGGCTGTTTTTTGTCGAAACTTTCGCGTTTAAAACGTTTTAACCTTGCGAAATTCTTTGCATGAAAACTGTTTACGATCACTAAGGTTCTTTCGTTGGCAGCCATTATTTTAACAGCCTGTTCCATCAGGTTGGCAGAACTGTCGAGCACAATTTTTTTGTAGCCGGATGTTTCATTGAAAGAAACTGTTGCATCAGTGGTAACGGCAATAATATCTTTCGGGTCGATAGGGCTGTTACCCAGTTTGCCGGAGGCAGAAACAAATTTCGCGCGGGTCATTTCAAACGGCTGGCGGTAATCTTTAAGTCCGGGGAAAAATTGCAGCCCCGATTTTTTAAATTCGGCGGCAATGAAATCTGCGGCTTTTTCAATGCCTGCGGTTCCGGGTTTGCGGCCTTGCAAGTCGTCGGCTGCCAAAACGTTTTCGATACGGGCAACTTCTTTTGCAGTTACCAGTTCATTGATGTTTTGTGCAAACGAAAACAGGCTGCTACAGCCTGTCAGGATCACTAAAGTTATTTTTTTCATGTAACTATTTCGGGGTTAATTATAAACTCATCATTTCTTTGAATTTCACGGCCTGGCGGCGGCTGACTTCGATTTTTTCGCCTCCTTTGAGGTCGAGTAACAGGCCGCCGTTAAAGTAAGGTTCTACTTTATCAATCATGCGCAGGTTTACGATATGTTTCCTGTTGGCACGAAAAAAAGTCTTTTCATCCAGGCGTTCTTCCAATGCATTCAGGGATTTCAGGATCAGCGGTTTGTTGGTACCGAAAAATACTTTCGCATAATTGCCCACACTCTCAAACAGGCGCACTTCGCTGAGTTTTACAAACCAGCAGCGTTCGCCGTCTTTTACAAATACCTGGTCTGTTTCGCTCAACATGCCGCGGTTGATGCCCGCCATTGCCGCTGCCATTTCTTTTTCTTCTGCCTGTTGTAATTTATGCAGGGCATCAGCCAAACGCTTTGGCTCTACAGGTTTCATGAGGTAGTCCAGTGCGTTTACTTCAAAAGCTTTTAGGGCAAATTCATCGTAGGCTGTGGTGAAAATTACATGCGGCGCGCGTTCCAGTTCGAGCAACATATCAAATCCTGTTTTGCCCGGCATCTGGATATCCAGGAAAATAAGGTCGGGCATCAGTTGCTCAATTTTCTCAATTCCTTCTGCTGCATTTGCGGCTTCACCCACCACTTCTACTTCCGGAAAATCGATCAGTAATTTCTTCAATTCATTTCTTGCGAGTCGTTCATCATCAATAATAATTGCTTTCTGCATGTACTGTTTTATTTGTCAGTTAGTAATTTATAAAATTGCGGCTACAGGCATGATGATCCTGGACTGAACCATCCCGGACTGTTTGATATCCTGGATCTCGAACAAGGCTTTTCCCTGGTAGAGCAGGTTCAGCCGGTCTTGCGTGCTTTTGATACCGAAACCTTCCACGCTGTGGCCGTTGCCATTTAAAGTGCCTGAATTTTGGACAACCAGTTCATGGTGATTGTCTTTATAAATAGAAGCGATGCGAATAAAGCCTCCATCGATCTTTTTGCTGATACCGTGTTTGATGGCGTTTTCAACAAGTGTTTGCAACATCATCGGGGGAACAGATTGCGTGAGCGTATCGGGATCAATATCCATTTCAATCTGCAGCCTTTCTTCAAAACGCATATGTTCCAAAGCCAGGTAATCACGCACGATATCCAGTTCCTGTTGTAAAGGCACTGTTTCCTGTTGTTCCGCCCGCAGACTGCTGCGGAGGATATTGCTTAATTCAGTGATCGCAGTGCGGGCACGCTCCGGGTTTTCATCAACCAGTGCGCGGATACTGTTTAAAGCATTAAAAATAAAGTGCGGGTTGATATGCGACTTGATCGTTTTCAATTCCAGTGATTTCACCATCGCTTCCAGGCGGAAAGTATCCAGTTCCTGTTTCCGGTTACGTTCTACATAATGGTAAATGTAATAACTGAGGTTCCAGATCAGGATCAGCCAGAGGGCATTAAAACTGCTGAGGAACAATCGTTCTGCCTTGCTGTATTTCTGCAGGCGTTCCGGTTTATAGCCTATCAGAAAATCAATCGATTCAGCGATCACCCCAAAGAGGATGGAAAAGACGATCGTAAGAACGATGAAATAAAATACCTGTTGTTGAATGGGCTTATCCAGCACTTTCAGGCTATGGATATTCATCCGCATAATATGCGTTACGATCAGGCCAACGAGGCAGGTACAAATCAGGCTGGTAAAATAGAGCGGGCTCGATTTCCCAAAGGTGATCACAAAAAACACACTGATGGCAATGTTAATGCTCCACCCAATGATCTGGCACCACCAGTATTTAGATAAGTTCTTGAACATAATGATTCGCAAATCTATTCAACAAGTTAAGGATTATCAGGTAAGTTTTTATTAAAGGGAAAATATCCGGTTAAGAGGTGAGCCAGCCGGATTTCCAGGGGTTTTACTTGCATATATAAATATCGTTATTTACTTTGTTTAGCAAAAGGGTTGTGGCCATTGATTCATTCATCCTAAATTATTAACCTATGTCATTAAATTTAATTGAAACCGCCAAAGGTCTTTTCACTCCCGATCTGCAAACTAAAACAAGTGCCTTTCTTGGCGAATCGGACAGCAGTGTTTCCAAAGCGATCTCTGCGGTAATTCCGGCCATTTTTGCCGGCTTGCTCCATAAATCGGCTACCCCGGACGGAGCGGTTAAGATCGCGGAAATGGCAGGCCATCAAAGCCAGGCTGATATCACGGATCATTTCGGTGCATTATCCGGCGGAAACAACCATTCCGGCATTCTTGATAATATTTTTGGCAGTAAACTTGGCGGACTGAGTAATTTGTTATCCGGCTTTTCCGGTATCAAGCAGGGGTCTGCTTCTACTTTGCTCTCGATGGCCGCTCCATTAATTCTTTCTTTTCTCGGTAAACATACAGGCAGCAATCAACTTAATCCAAACGGCCTGGCTTCCCTGCTTTCCAGCCAAAAGCAACATATCGCGGATGCAACGCCGGCCGGCTTTAATCTTGCCAGCCTTTTCTCTCCGTCTGCTCATGTTCCTGCCAGTGATGTAAAACCTGTACATCATCCTGCCGGCACGCCATCGTATACAGAGGAGAAAAGAAGTGGCCTGGGCTGGTTAGTGCCGATTCTGTTACTCGCATTACTGGCTGCCGCTGCACTCTATTTTTTCAATGGCGGATGTAATAAAAAAGAAGTGGTGGCTACACATGAAACATCAGATACAATCGACCGGTTTAATGCAACCCCGGAAACGACCACCGCGGCTGCCACAACTGGCACTGTGGATAGTTCCGGAAATTATATTTACAATACCGGCAATATGATCCGGATTGATTTGCCCAACGGGGCCGGCAGTTTAAATGTTGGTGAAAACAGTACAGAAGCAAAACTTGTTCGTTTCCTGCAAGGCAATGAAGCTGTGGATACGGCGAAAGGTAACTGGTTTGATTTTACAAATGTGCGTTTCAATACGGGCAGTTCAACGATCACGGAAGAGAGTATGGCGCAACTGAAAAACATGGTGCTGATCTCCAAGGCTTTTCCAAATGCTAAGTTTAAAGTAGGCGGCTATACCGACAATACCGGTGCAGCAGCTGCAAATCTTAGTTTATCTAAAAGCCGTGCTGCTGCTGTAGCTTCGAAGATCAAAAGCCTTGGAGCCGCGGCAGGCGCGATTGTTGGGTCTGATGGGTACGGCCCGGAATTCCCGGTAGGTGATAATAACACGGCCGAAGGAAGAGCACAGAACCGCAGGGTGTCTGTGAATGTAAAAGCAAAATAACCTTCCAGATAAGGGTTAGATGGGGGCTGCCTTTTACCGGGCAGCCTTTTTTATTTTCTGGAAGAGCTATCAACAGCCAAAATTATTTTCCGGGATTAATGTTTAGTTTTACGGGAAGATAAACAGCGCTGAATGCCCAATCCCAATTTGAATAAAGACGCCGAAAACCTCAGTTCCGCGGATAAAGAGTTTGAAAATAATATCCGGCCCGCGGCGATAGAACAGTTCTCCGGGCAACAGCAGATCATCGACAATCTTACCATTTTCATCAAGGCGTCAAAACTTCGGGGCGAAGCGCTCGATCATATTTTATTTCATGGCCCGCCGGGACTAGGTAAGACGACTTTGAGCCGGATCGTAGCGCATGAAATGGGCGTGAATATTAAGGAAACCAGCGGACCTGTGATTGAAAAACCGGGAGACCTGGCAGGGTTACTCACGAATCTTGAACCTCATGACGTGTTGTTTATTGATGAGATCCATCGCCTGAGTACTGTTGTGGAAGAATACCTCTATGCCGCAATGGAAGATTACCGCATCGATATTATGATTGACAGCGGACCAAACGCGCGAACCGTTCAGCTAAACCTGAATCCCTTTACGCTGGTTGGGGCGACTACCCGCAGCGGCTTGTTAACGGCACCATTGCTTTCGCGTTTCGGTATTAAATCGCGCCTGGAATATTATGATACCAATACGCTGAAAAATATCTTGCTGCGCAGTGCTGCGATCTTACAAACCAAATTAACCAGTGATGCTGCCAATGAAATTGCAGGTCGCAGCCGTGGAACACCCCGTATCGCAAATGGCTTGTTGCGCCGCGTAAGAGATTTTGCACAGGTCATCGGAAATGGGGTGATCGATATGGCGATAACAGATCATGCATTGCGTGCCTTGAATGTAGATGCCTATGGCCTGGATGAAATGGATAACCGGATCTTAAATACGATCATTGATAAATTCAAAGGCGGACCGGTGGGCATCACCACGATCGCAACCGCCGTTGGCGAAGAACCAGGAACACTGGAAGATGTTTACGAACCGTTCCTGATCAAGGAAGGATTTATCATGCGTACGGCCAGGGGCAGGGAAGCTACCGCCAAAGCTTACGCGCACCTAAAAAAAATGCCGCACAATGGCGGCAGTCAGAATAGTTTATTTGGCAGTTGATCTTACTCAGTTACAACAAGGCGGAAGCCGTTGCCATGAATATTTACGATCTCCAGGTTGCTGTCTTCTTTCAGATATTTACGCAATTTCGCGATGTACACATCCATACTGCGGCCGTTAAAATAAGTATCGCTTCCCCAGATCTTTTTCAGGGCTGCCTCACGCGGCAACAAATCATTTTTGTATTCTGCCAGCATTTTCAACAGTTCATTTTCTTTTGGCGAAAGCGTTTGTACTTTACCGTTTACCGTTAATTCGCGCAGGCGCGGATTGAAATGGTAATTGCCCAGGTCGAATTCTGCGTTCACTTCTTCACGGTGAATTTCTTCGTTGCGTTTCAGGATCGCTTTGATCTTATGCAATAAAACTTCGCTGTCGAAAGGTTTGGTGATATAGTCATCAGCACCCAGTTTGTAACCCTGGATGATATCGTCTTTCATTGTTTTTGCACTCAAAAAGAATAACGGAACATCAGGATTGATATCACGGATCTCTTCAGCAACAGTAAATCCATCCATATTCGGCATCATTACATCCAGCAGGCAAATGTCAAATTTTTCGCGTTGAAAAGCAGCAAGACCAAGGCGCCCGTCTCTTTCCAGCGTAACATCGTAATCGTTTAGTTCCAGGTAATTTTTCAATACCATTCCTAAGTTGGTATCATCCTCGCACAATAAAATTTTGGGTTTAGCTGCTTCCATGTTTTACTAGTTTTTTTACAAATAACATTAATTGACTGTTGCTACCGCTAATATAGTGCCTAATTTTTTGTTAACCTCAGTTTTTGATATATGCTTTATCGGTCAAAGTTTTCAGGAATGCGACCAGGTCTTTTTGCTCTTTTGCGGTGAGGCCGAGCGGCTTTTTTAATGCCGGATCGAGGTTCACCGGATGGCTGATAAACACCCGCGGATCGTTGTAAAATCGAACGACTTCTTCCAATGTGGCGAACATGCCATTGTGCATGTATGGTGCTGTTACAGCAATGTTGCGCAGTCCGGGTGTTTTAAATTTGCCAAGATCAGTTTTTCTTTTAGTTACGAGGTAGCGGCCGGAATCCGTCATGTATTTTCCATTGAACAGGCCGATGTTTTTAAACTGGTCATCGGTAAAATCTTCCATCGAATGGCAATCAAAACATTTTGCCTTGCTACCGGTAAATAATTTGCGGCCACGCTCTTCACTTGCCGAAAGTTTTCCCAGCCCATTACTCCAGTCATCAAATTTGCTGTCAACTGTTTCCAGTGTTTGTTCGTATGCAGCAAATGCTGCCCCCAAATTTTTAGCATTCGGAAATTGCCCGAATATTTTTTTAAACAGCTGCCTGTATTCCCGCGAATTATTTAAGCGGGCAACTGCTTCTTTAACGGGCAGGCCCATTTCATTTGGATTCGCGATCGGCATCAACGCCTGTGTTTCCAGCGAACCTGCACGCCCGTCCCAAAAATAATAAGGACGGTTTTTCATGTTGAGAACAGAAGGTGTATTCCGATCGGATTCGATCCCGAAAATTCCCGTACTGAAAGCAACCGTATCTGCAAATGCGTAGTCCGGTTTATGGCAACTGGCGCAACTTACGCTGGAATCTTTCGACAGCATTTTCTCGCTGAAAAGTCTTTTTCCCAGGGCGATCTTATCTTTTTGCGCAGCAGGTTTCGTAGCAGTAAAAAAACTCCACACCGATACAGAGGCCAGCAACATTGCACAAAAAAATACCGCTTTCATCGCCTAAAAATAATATTTATAACCGCACCTGGAAACTGCCGGCATAAAAAAAGCCAGCAACAGTTGCTGGCTTTTTCAAAAAGAAATAAAGATTTATTTAAAGTCTTCGTCGGTAATGCCTTCGTTGATCTTATAAGAAGTGATCTTCAAAGGAATTTCCTGGCCGCTGGCGTTTTGAAGAATTTCAAATGGCAAAAGAATATTCCCGACTTTACGATAATCGCTATAGGTCATCGTTTCGGTAACTTCTTCAGCGCCTTGTTTCTTCGTGATTTCTTCCATCAGCAGTAAACCTGTTTTGATGGAGTAATGCTGGATCGCCACATTGCCGCTCGGCTTGGTTACTTTTAAGCGATACGTTTTTTCCGCTCCTACAGTTCCTGCACCCAGGTATTCCAGTTTATGATCGGCGCCCGTGTACAACAATTGCGGGATCGGCGCTTTTTCATCCAATGATTCTTTGATCTCATCCTCTGTCATTTCAATTCTTTGTCCACCCTGAACACTGTAACCGCTAACGCCATTGAATACTTTTTTAAACACAGTCATCTGGCCCATCTTCAGCTCTGTAGCAGATTTACCACCAATACTCCGTTTATCAGCTCCGGCGAAACTCCTTCCCTGCATTTCCACTTCAATGTTGGCATAAATGCTCTTTATTTTTTTGATCTCTTCTTTGCCACCGGAAGCTTTCAGGAAATCTTCAACAATCGAATAAGCAGAAACCTTATCTGTCGTCATCGGCGTAGCGCCTGCATTTACATCAACAGGTTTATCAACGATCGGATCAGCGTAACGATCATATTTTTTGATCGGGTAGCCGAGCCTCGCAAGGTTAGGAAGGATCTTGTTTCCGTTTCCTACTATTACGATGCGGCTGTTGGTTTCATTGAAATAAGCTTTTGACACCCGCTGAATATCTGCTAGTGTTACAGCATTGATTTTTTGCAGGAAGGTGCGATAGAAATCTTTTGGCAAATTATTGATCAGGATCCTGCTCGCGAAACTCGCACTGCGGGCCGGGTTTTCCATACCGATCGCGAAAGATCCATTGTATAAGGCCTTTGCGATATCCAGTTCTTCCTGGCTGATCTTTCCGTCGCGCATGTTCAGGATCTCGCGCACCATTTCTGCTACAGCGCTATCAGCTTTATCTGTACGAACAGCCGCAGCAGCGGTAAACAGTTCCTGGAAACGGCCACTGCCAACGTTTGAATAACTACCGTAAGTAAACCCGTGTTTTTCACGCAGATTCATAAACAATTTAGCATCGCCGCCACCACCAAGGATCTGGTTGGCCAGCAACAAGGCATGATAATCGTTGCTGTTCATCGGGTTGGTAATAAGGTTGCCTGCACGAATTTCCGCCTGCACTGCAGTAGGTACATCAATGAAATCGATTTCAGTGCGGTCAGGATTTTTTACATCAGCGATAATGGGCAGGGCTAATTTCTTACCGGTCCATTTTCCAAAGTTCTTTTCTACCAGGGCTTTTGCAGCTGCCGGGGTGATATCGCCAACAAACGTGAGGTAACTGCGGGAAGGGGTGATAAAATCTTTGTAGGCATTTTTAATATCCTGCAGGTTAATTGACTTAACTGTTTCTTCTGTTGAGAATTCGCCCATCGCTGTTGTTTTACCATAGCTCAATGCATTGGCCACGCGTGTTGCGATCGCTGGTGCACTTTTTTCGGTATTCTTTAAACCCGTAAGCATTTGCTGCTTTAATTTATCCAGCGAAGCCTGTGGAAACGAAGGATGTTTTAAGCCATCAGCCATTAATGAAAATGCCTGGTCAAAATAACGTGTTAGTGCAGACGCAGACGCGCCGCCGGCAGAAAGATTTACATCAGCACCGATCTGGTCAACTGCTTCATCAAAAGCAAGTTTCGTCATGCTGGTAGTTCCTTCGCCAAGCATCTGGCCCATCAGGTCTAATACGCCCGCCTTGTTGCCTTCTTTTACGGGGCCTGCATCAATAGTGAGGCTGGCGTTGACTTTTGGAAATTTGTGGTTTTCAACAACGAGAACGGTCATGCCATTAGAGAGGTTGAAGATCACCGGGTCTTTAATGGAAATAACCGGCGCTGCTCCGGCCTTAGGTTTCTTGCTGCGGTCTACTTTCACTTGTGCGAAAGATGCTTGCATGCTTAGGGCAGTGATAGCTATAAAGAATATTTTTTTCATATAATTTTTTTAGAAGATAATTGAGGAGTTACTTTTTTGGTAAGTAATAAAGCACAACACGCTGGTTCGGGTTAAGGTATTTTTTAGCCACGGCCTGGATATCTGCGCGCGTGATCGTTCTCAGTTCTTCCAGTTCTGTATTGATATGGTTCGTGTTTTTATGAAAGGTATAACCGGCTGCGAGATTTTCTGCAACGCCCAGCATACGCGTGTTTCCACCGATGAAATTGTTTTCGAACTGGTTCTGCAGTTTTGCGAATTCCTTTTCACTGATCAAGTTGTTCTGCAGTTTAACGATCTCTTCGTCCATATCGGTCAAGAGTGTATCCAGGGAACTTCCATTATTCTGGATCGCGTATAAAATATAAGCGCCATAATCTTCCAGTGCATAATTCAGTGATCCAACTTCAACGGCAGTTTTTTTATCGTCTACCATTTTCGTATACATCCTGCTGCTGTTTCCCTGGCTCAGGATCGCGGAAGCCATAGCCAGAACTTTCGACTCCCGGGTAGTTACTCCTGGTGTACGGTAAGCAGCCATGATCGCAGGGATCTGGATGTTATTATCATAAGCGGTATCCACAATAGCTTTCGTGATCGGCGCTTCTTCAAACTTCGTTTTCACTACAGGTGCAGCAGCAGGAATCTCTCCAAAATAACTTTCCACCAATGCTTTCGTTTTAGCAACGTCGATATCACCGGCGATTACTAAGGCCGCATTATTGGGCACGTAAAATTTCTTATTAAAATCTTTAAAATCCTGCAGGGTTGCAGCATCCAGGTCGGCCATGCTGCCAATCGGAACCCAGGTATAAGGATGTTTTGTAAACAGTCGTTTCATGATCTCCCCAAGGAAACTACCATAAGGGCTATTGTCTACGCGCAATCTTTTTTCTTCTTTCACCACTTCATTCTGCGTTTTTACGCCCACCTCGTTGATCACGGGATGCATCATTCTTTCGCTTTCCAGCCATAGCCCTGTCGCCAGTTGGTTGGAAGGAAATACTTCGTAATAAAAAGTACGGTCCTGGGTGGTATTGGCATTGTTTTGTCCGCCGTTGCTGCTCACCAGTTTCATGAATTCGCCGCGCTTGATATTGTCTGATCCTTCAAACAACAGGTGCTCAAAGAAATGTGCCATACCCGTTCGGTTTGGTTGTTCGTCTTTGCTGCCCACATGATACATGACAGATACAGCTACTACGGGTGCGGTTTTATCCTGGTGCAGGATCACGTGCAGCCCGTTTTTAAGGTTATATTCTGTAAACGCAATTTTTTGCGCGGAAACAGAAACGGCTGCTGCCATAAAAGAAAAATACAGTAAACTTTTTTTCATATTGATGATTTGTGGGCGTAAAAATAGCCAGTTATTCCTTACTGCGGCAAGATTATATCCGAATATGATGAGTGGTTGCAAGGCCTTGCGAAGCCCCGTTTTAGAGGAAGAGAGGAGCAGGCATTTTTAACCGGTAGTTTACAGGCAGCTTCGTAACTTTCGGAAAAATTTGGGTTATGGCAGACAAACTTGTTTTCACCGAAGCTGTAAAAGCCGGGTATACTTTTAAGGGCGAGGCCGTTCAGATTGGCGCCGCGATGCTGGATGGAGAGGTGGTGAGTGAAGCAGGCGTGTTTTTGCCCTTACGAACGATGAACAGGCACGGCCTCATCGCAGGGGCAACAGGAACCGGTAAAACGAAAACGCTGCAGATGATCAGCGAGTTTTTGAGCGATGCCAGTGTACCTGTTTTATTAATGGATATCAAGGGCGATCTCAGCGGTATCGCTGCGGCCGGGAGCAGCAATGATAAACTGGCAGACCGCTACCAAAAATTGAATTTATCCTATACGCCCGCTCAATTTCCTGCGGAGCTGTTATCGCTTTCGGGGAAGAATGGGGTGAAGCTAAGGGCGACGGTAAGTGAGTTTGGTCCTGTATTACTGAGCAAGATACTTGGGCTAAATGATACGCAGGGGGGCGTGGTTGCACTGATATTTAAGTATTGCGATGATAACAAAATGCCTTTGCTGGACCTTAAAGATTTTATTAAAGTATTGCAATATATCGGCGATGAGGGAAAAGCGGAGATCGAAAAATTATACGGTAAGATATCTACCACTTCAACAGGAACGATCTTGCGGAAAGTGATCGAACTGCAACAACAGGGCGCTGATATTTTCTTTGGTGAAAAAAGTTTCGAGGTAGATGATCTGATGCGTATCAGCGATGACGGGCGTGGCATGATCAATATTTTGCGCGTAACAGATCTGCAGGATAAGCCTAAACTGTTTTCCACTTTTATGTTGCAGATGCTCGCCGAATTGTACGCCAGCTGCCCTGAAGAAGGTGACCTGGACAAGCCTAAGCTGGTGTTATTTATCGACGAGGCGCACCTGATTTTCCAGGAGGCCAGCAATGAACTGGTGCAGCAGATCGAAACGATCATTAAGCTGATCCGTTCCAAAGGGATCGGTATATTTTTCTGTACACAAAACCCGATGGATGTTCCTGCAAGTGTGCTCGCACAACTCGGGATGAAAGTGCAGCATGCCCTGCGGGCGTTTACGGCAGCCGATCGGAAGGTCATCAAACAAACTGCTGACAACTATCCTGAAACGTCTTTTTATAAAACGGAAGACCTTATAACCGAATTAGGGATCGGCGAAGCGCTGGTAACCATGTTGAATGAAGAAGGCATTCCAACGCCATTGGTGCAGGTGATGCTTTGCTCACCAAGAAGCCGGATGGATGTACTTACGCAACAGGAAATTGACAGCATCAATGCTAAAAGCAAACTGGTGGCAAAATACAATGCCGACGTAGATAACGACAGTGCTTATGAGATGCTTACCGCCAAACTGGATGAAGCGGCCGAAAAAAAGGAAGCGGCAGCACCTGCAGCAACGAAGAAAGCAGCCAAACCCGAACCATCTGCCTTCGAACAGGTAACCAGCAACACAGTAGTGAAAAGTATGATGCGTACGGCCGGAAATGGTATTGTGCGTTCGTTGCTGGGTGCACTTGGGTTAGGCGGGCGTAGCCGGGCGGCAAAGAAAACCAGTTGGTTTTAAGCAACACCCCGACTCAGAAATTGCCGTTATTTTTGCTGCATGAAAAATCTCAGGTCTGTTTTTAAACACCGGTTTGGCCCGGTTGCGATCGTTTTCCTGCTGGTAACCGGCATCAGCTTCCTGACGCGCGTTGTACTGATGATCAAAAGCTGGCCGAACCTGGAACTGTCTGTCACTAAATTTCCCGGTATTTTTTTGGTAGGATTTTTCTACGATTGCGTGGTCGCCTGTTTCTTTTCGATCCCGGTGGCCTTGTATTGCTGGTTGATGAAAGACAGCTGGTATCAAAAAAAATGGAACCGCGTCCCGCTTTTTATCCTCTTCTTTTTTATCGTATTTATTCTTGTGGTGAATGCCGGTGCGGAGATCGTTTTCTGGGATGAATTTAATGTCCGCTTCAACTTTATTGCCGTGGATTACCTGATCTACACAACAGAAGTGATTGGAAATATTATGGAATCCTACAATATTCCACTGATCATGACGGCAGTTGTAGTGGCAGTGGCAGGGCTCTTATTTCTCCTGAGGAAAAAGCTCTATGCGTCTCAATCAGTGAGCATGCGTTTTTTGAAACGCAGCATTTTCTTTCTTGGGTTTGCCATCCTGACTTCCATGGCTTATTTCCTGGTGAACAATCGTTTCAAAGAGATCAGTGGAAATAATTATGTGAACGAACTCAGCGGCAACGGCATCTATGAATTTGGTTCGGCGTTCTGGAATAACCAGATCGAATACACGAAGTTTTATACCGTAAACGATAACAAAAAGAATTTCGCTATCCTGCGGGAAATGCTGGCACAGCCCAACGCAACGTTTACCAGCAACCCGTTGAGCATTGAGCGCACGATCCGCCCGGATAGTCCGGAACATCGCTGGAACGTGGTTATGATCAGCGTAGAAAGCCTGAGCGGCTCTTATCTTAAGCATTTCGGGAACCCCGAAAATTTCACGCCCTACCTCGATTCTCTGATTCCTCATAGCCTCTTTTTCGAAAATTTCTACGCCTCGGGTACCAGAACGGTTCGCGGCCTGGAAGCCTTATCGCTGGCTATTCCGCCAACGCCCGGCCAATCGATTGTACGAAGGCCGAATAATGAAAACATGTTTACGATGGGGAATGTGCTCAAGGGTAAAGGTTACGATGTGCATTATGTGTATGGCGGCAATAGCTTCTTCGACAATATGGGTTATTTTTTCAGCCATAGCGGCTATGATGTGATCGATCAGCGCGATATTCCCAAAGAAAGAATTCATCATACTACTGCCTGGGGCGTGGCAGATGAAGATGCGTTTAGCATATTGCTGGATGAGTGCGATAAAAGTTTTAATAATCAGCAACCCTTCTTCAATCACCTGATGACGGTCAGTAACCACAGGCCCTATACTTTTCCCGATGGGAGAATTGATATTCCGTCTGCCAGCCAAAGTATTGCCGGTGCGGTAAAATATACAGACTACGCGATCAATAAATTCTTAATGGATGCTAAATCGAAGCCCTGGTTTAATAACACTTTGTTTGTTATCGTATCCGACCATTGTTCGAGAAGTGCAGGAAAGACAGATCTGCCCGTGAACCGCTATCATATTCCCTGTTTTATTTATGCCCCTGCCCTGGTAAAGCCAGTGCTGGAAGAGAAATTTACGAGCCAGATCGACCTGGTGCCTACCATATTGGGCCTGATGAATCTCCGGTACCAGAGTAAATTTTTAGGATACGACATCTACAAAACGCCCGCCGCCAACCAGCGACTGTTCATCAGCACTTACCAGGATATGGGTTATGTAAAAAACGATACGCTGGTAATTTTATCCCCGCAGAAAAAGATCAGTAGTTTTAAGATCGATTTTGCCACTGGCGCCGCCACTAAAGTAATTGGAAATCAACGACTTACTGATGAAGCGATCGCCTGGTACCAGGGCGCCAGTTATCTTTTTGACAACAACGGGTATAAAAATAAATAGAAATAAATCCGTTCTTTTAACAAGCTGGTGGAGAGCGGTTTAAATATGAAAATGGAACGATTGTTTCATAATTCCATGGTTTTGTAGTTTTTTTTCTACAAAATCTTCTGAAAATACTTGGATTGTAGTAAAAACCACATTATCTTCGTTTCGGTTTTTCATAGGATATTGGATTTTAAAGCGGGACTAGATTTCTATCTTGGTCCCTTTTTTTTGCCCTTCCGGTTCATATATCAGGTAATCAATATGAGTTCCTGTTCCGAATCGGTTGCAACAATATTCTCAGCCAGCAGGTAGTTCAACGCTTTCCAAAAATGGCTTTCGGGTAACGGCCTCACCTGTTCAATCAGCTCCCGGGTATTTACTTTGCCTGCTTTCAGCAACAAAATTATTTTTTCAGTTATTAATTTGAAGTCCGCGGCATTCAAAGGTTTGTCTTTATTGCTGATGCAATTATCACAGATACCACAAGCTGTTACATGATCATCTCCAAAATAAGCGGCAATCGCGCGGCTTCGGCAGGTATCCTTATCCGTGAGGTAATGCGTGATGGCCTTAATTCTCTCTTCAGATTGCTTACGGCGCATGGCGATACCTGCTGTATCCATTTTAAAAGCGTCGGCATACATTCGGTTTCGTAATAAAAAAACCTGTGGTGTTTCAGCCGCAGGCGCGTAATGGATCATCCCGTTGCGATGCAATAATTGCAGTCCCGCTATAAGTTCGGCTGCAGAGATCTTTAGGAACCGGCAAAGCTGGCTTTCATAAATGGCTGTAGGAAAGTCGAAAATACCTTCATAACTCCGCAGCAAGCCTGTTATAATTTCATCGATTCCCGGGTATCGTCGCTCAAAATCTGCCAGGTCGTTTTTGTTGGCGATGAAGCTGATCACTGTGGGTTTAAAAGACAATTCCTCATAGCTGAGCAAGCCTTCCTGGGCCATCGCCTGCAGAGCATAAGTGGCCTGCAGTATATTCAGTTTAAAATCTGCCGCAAACCGTGCCAGGTCCAGATTGTAACTCACGCCTTCGCCTCCGCCGGCTGCGACCTGAAGGTGATTCATCATGGCGTTGTAGATATGCTTAATATTTTCTGCGGGCGGAAAGCGAAGATCCAGCATTTGCAGGATGCCATTCACCTCTTTTTGTTCATATAACAGTACCGCATAAGCGCGTTGGCCATCGCGGCCTGCACGCCCGGCTTCCTGGTAATAATTCTCCAGGCAATCAGGAACGTCGTAATGAACAACAACCCGAACATCCGGTTTGTCGATGCCCATCCCAAATGCATTGGTGCAAACGATCACACGTGTTTGGTTCCGCAACCATTTTTCCTGGCGGCTGTTGCGTTCGTCGTTGGCAAGGCCCGCGTGGTAATAATCAGCATTCAGGCCATGCATCTTCAGCAATTCTGTTACCTGCTGAACATTTTTACGGCTTTTGCAATACACAATGGCTGTGCCCGGTACATTTTTCAGGATGCCGAGCAACTTTGTTTGTTTTGATGGGGGTTGAAAAACGCTGTACGATAAATTTGGCCGGGCAAAAGATTGCCGGAAGATCTCCTGGTTTTTTCTAAAAGCGAGTTTTTCGCAGATGTCTGCCTGAACCTTTGGTGTGGCAGAAGCTGTAAGTGCAATCACGGGAACATCCGGTAACTGTGCCCGTAAATTGGCGATACGCAAATACGGCGGCCTGAAATCGTAGCCCCATTGGGAAACGCAATGCGCTTCATCCACGACAAGTAAATTGGGTTTTAAGGCCGGCAGAAATTCCTGGAACAATCTGGTCTCCAGGCGTTCCGGTGAGACGTATAAAAATTTGTATGGCCCAAAAGCCGCCTGCTGGATAGTCTTTTTAACTTCGAGGAAAGACATGCCCGAATAAATCGCCAATGCAGGAATTCCTTTGGCTTTCAGATTTTCTACCTGGTCTTTCATCAGTGCGATCAACGGACTAACGACAAGGCATAGCCCATCCATCATGAGTGCAGGAACCTGGAAGCAGATAGATTTGCCGCCACCGGTTGGAAGCAGCGCGAGGCAGTCTTTTTTTTGCAGCACCGCATTAATGATATCCTCCTGCATGGGGCGGAATTTGTCAAACCCCCAATATTCTTTTAATATATCATGACTACCCGGCACGTTGCTGCTTTGCGCTCAAGTTATACAACCTTTTTCACAAATAGTCTTACAGAGTTGATGCCCAGCACGACATCGCTGAGACCCATCGCCAGCGCGGCTACAGTTGGTGTGAGCAGGCCCATGGCTGCAACCGGTATCGCTACTACATTGTAGAGAAATGCCCAAAAGAGATTTTGTTTGATCGTGAGGTAAGTATGTTTACCGAGGCCTAAAGAAAGCGGAAGTTTTTTTAACCCGTTGTTCATGAGGATAACATCGGCACTTTGTACCGCGAGCTGCGAAGCATCACTTAAGGAGATGCCCAGGCTGGCTTTTGCCAATGCAGGTGCATCATTGATGCCGTCTCCCACCATGGCGGTAGGAGCCGTATGATTCAGCCTTTCGATGTGCTGTAATTTTTCAGCCGGCGACTGCTCCGCAATTACTTCGTTTATGCCTAACTGTGCGGCCACCTTCAGGCAATTTTCTTCCCGGTCGCCACTAAGCAGGATTGTGTGAATGTCTTTACCATGAAGCCAGGAAACGACTTGTTTTGCTTCCGCCCTGATCTCGTCCTGCACATCGATCCAGCCAATCGGCTCGCCATTTTTCAGGATAAATATATTGTGATGAACATCTTTATATTCCCCTGGTAATAATTTAAATGAGCCCGCCTGGTATATATTTCCGTCGGCATCAATGCCTTCCATACCGAGTCCTTTCTGTTCTTCTATTGTTTTCCATTTGAGCAACCTGGCTGATTTCCACTCTGCGGTGATGGCTTTGGCTAACGGATGGCTGGAATATTTCTCCAGGGAAAATGCGATGGATTTAAATGTTTCGGGATCGATCGTGGTTTCAAATTGATCGATGATAAAACTGCCGGTCGTTAATGTGCCCGTTTTGTCAAACACTACTTGCCGGATATTTTTGAATGTTTCCAGGCTGCCCGCGTTCCTGAAAAGAACGCCGGATCTTGCTGCGCGGCCCAGCCCTACTGCAATGGCAGCCGGCGTAGCGATACCCATCGCACAGGGGCAGGAAATAACCAATACCGCAATAGCACGCATCAGGGAACTGCCCGCACTTAGGTCAAACATGAAATGATTCACTAAAAAAGTCAATACAGCTATTCCAACTACCACCGGAACAAACACTGCGCTGATCCGGTCTGCGAGCTTTTGCATCGGCGGTTTTTCCTGTTGCGCATTTTGCACCATTTGCAGGATTCCTGAGAGCACACTGTCTTTTCCAGCAGCGGTAACCTGCGCTTTTACCAACCCGCTTTCGAGAATGCTTCCACCAATCAGGAAATCCTTTTTCTTTTTTTCCAGCGGCAGGCTTTCTCCTGTCAGCAATGCTTCACTCACCATCGCTTCACCCCATAAAATTTTGCAATCCGCCGGAACCTGTTCACCGGTTTTGATCAGCAACAGGTCGCCGGAACGAAGTTGCGTGCTTTCAACCGGGAAAACCTGTTCCTGGTGCTTGTCGTCGAAAGCGATCATATTGGCCATCACTTTCTGAGACTTCAGTAAGGCTTTTAGCGAGCGTTGCGTCGCATTCACAGACGCTTCTTCGAGGTAATTGCCCATAAACACCAGAGTGATGATGGAGGCTGTTGTTTCAAAAAACAGGTAATGTTCGCCGAGATGTAGCAACGGGCCGCTAAGGCTGTAAATGAATGCCGCCAGTGAGCCCAGGGCAATTAATACATCCATGTTGGGCATGCCATTGCGCAGGCTCTTTATCGCACTTCTGCCGAAAAAATACATGCCCGTGATGAATACCGGCAGGCACAATGCTAATTGCAACCAGGGATTCATCAGCCAGTGAACAGGAAGCCAGGCATGAAGCATATGCAACATGAGCACTACTGTAAATGGCAGGCAGAAAAGGAAACGTTGTTTATTATTATGGAGAAATGATTTTTTTTCAACGGCGTTGCTTCCAGGATCAACAACGCGGTAGCCTAAAGTTTTAATGCCTTTTTTCAGGTGGGCTATTTCATAATCATCATTTTTAGAAAAAGAAACGTCTCCACTCAACGGGTTTACTTTCACTTCGTCCATTCCCTGCTTCTGCAAAAATTTCGTTACGCTCAGCGCGCAATTACTGCAGGTCATACCTTCCACTTTCCACGCTATCTTTTCCATTTAGCAAAATTATCTTAAGCGCCGGTTAATGGTTTACTAATTATGAAATTTATCTTTGCATCATGGATGTAGTTTTTTCACTTGATGAGATCGATGCGGTGGCAACAAATGCATTAGCGGCTATTGGCAACCGTAGAGTACTGGCTTTCCACGGAGAAATGGGTGCAGGCAAAACCACTTTTATTCATGCCCTTTGTGAGGTGCTGATGGTGAAAGATGCAGTGAGCAGTCCTACATTTTCCATCATTAATCAATATGAAATGCAAGAGGGCGGAACGGTATTTCATATGGATCTCTATCGCCTGAAAGATGAAGAGGAGGCGATCGCCGCAGGAGTAGAAGATGCCTTGTATTCAGGCGATTTTTGCCTGGTGGAATGGCCGGAAAAAGCACCCCGTCTGTTCCCCGAAAATACTGCGCACTGCTTTTTAGAACCGGCCGCCGATAATAAAAGAAAGCTCACAATAAATTTGTAAATTGTATACTCACTTCAACACATATGGCAAGCGCAAAACCTTTTGTTTCCCCTTCTTTATCTTACGAAACGCTGGAAGAAACCCTGGACGTAAAACCCAAGACCGAATCATTGTGTATCGGCATTCCCAGGGAAGATTCATTTGTTGAAAACCGGATTGCGCTTACGCCGGAAGCTGTGGGTGTAATCATCGCCAACGGCCACGAGGTGAATGTAGAAACCAATGCAGGCCTTGGTGCCAATTATTCTGACAAAGATTACAGTGAAGCCGGTGCGAAGATCGTGCTCGACAAAAAGCAGATATTTGATTGCGACGTGATCGTAAAGAGTGCACCCGTGAGTGAAGAAGACTGCGAGTTATTGAAACCCAATCAATATGTGATCTCGCCCATACACCTTGCCGTTATGAAAAAGCATATCCTGGAAAAGATGATGCAAAAAAAGATCACGGCACTGAGTTTTGAAAACCTGAAAGATGGCAGCGGGCATAACCCTATCGTTCGCAGCATGAGCGAGATCGCCGGCAGTGCGGTCATGCTGATCGCGGGGCAATACCTCAGCAATGCGAACAATGGAAAAGGCGTGCTGGTTGGCGGTATCAGCGGCATCCCGCCAACAAAAGTGATCATCATTGGTGCTGGTATCGTCGGTGAATATGCGGCCCGCACAGCGCTCGCCATGGGCGCCAGTGTGAAAGTGTTTGATAACAGTATTTACCGGCTAAAAAGAATGCAAAATAACATTGGCGTGCGGATGTGGACATCGGTCATCGAACCAAAGATCCTCGCTAAGCAATTGCGCACCTGTGATGTGGCAGTTGGTGCATTAAGCGGTGCGGGCGGCAGAACCCCGATCGTGGTTTCGGAAGAAATGGTCGCCGATATGCGGCCCGGAAGTGTGATCGTTGATGTTAGTATTGATCACGGTGGTTGCTTCGAAACAAGTATGGTAACAACACATAAAAAGCCCTTCTTTAAAAAATATGACGTGATCCATTATTGCGTCCCCAATATTCCGAGCGGCTTTGCCCGTACTGCCTCCCAGGCCATCAGTAATGTGCTCATGCCTTTATTGCTGGAAACTGCCGAAGAGGGAGGAATTGATAATGTGATCTGGCATAAGATCAATATCCGCAGCGGGATTTATTTGTTTAAAGGCTCGCTGACTAACTTTCACCTCAGCGAAAGATTCGATTTGAAATATACTGACCTCAACCTCTTGATTGCAAGCCGGCGATGATGTATTTTACAAAAAAACCGCTATGACATCCAAAGCCAACAGTCCGGAAGCTTATTTGAAAGAATTGCCTGAAGACAGGCGCGGGGCGATGACGAAACTGCGCAACGTTATTAAAAAAAATATCCCGAAAGGATTCCAGGAAGTGATGAGTTATGGCATGCTCGGATATGTTGTGCCGCATAGTGTTTATCCCGCAGGTTACCACTGCGATCCAAAATTACCACTGCCCTTTATCTGCCTGGCTTCACAAAAGAATTTCATCTCGCTCTACCATATGGGCGTGTATGGAAAACCGGAATTACTGGAATGGTTCGTCACCGAATACCCGAAGTATAGCGACGCAAAACTAGATATGGGAAAAAGTTGTATCCGGTTTAAAAATCCTGAAAATATTCCTTACAAACTGATCGAAGAATTGATCAAAAAAGTATCGCTGAAAGACTGGATAGACACGTATGAAAAAAATATGAAGCGCGAAGGATAGTTTATTTATAGTCTGCTATTGATATCAGCTTTTGGCAAAACCGGTATTCCTCCGGATCATTACTGCTAACGATCACGAGCTTGTTCTCCGTATATTTTTTAATCAGCTGCTGGTACAACGCAACACCGTCTGCATCGAGGTTGGTGGTCGGTTCATCCAGCAACAATACCGGCGACTGGCAAAAAAATCCCTGTGCTAATTTCAATCGTTGTTTCATCCCGCTGCTAAAATACCGGATCTGCTTTTGTGCTGCATTTCCTAAAGCCACTTCCTCCAGCATGGCCGGAACTGTAGTTGTAAAGGGTTTAAAACTGGAATGAAAGTTCAGAAATTCTGTGGCAGTCATTTCTTCAATCAGGTCGAGATAAGGCCCTGCGAATGACAGCCGGCTGTAAGGTTGTTCAATACTTTTTGATGTTCCGTTGATGGTTTCTGAAAATTCCACTTTGCCTTCGGTGTGCAATAAAGCACCTGCAATAACCTGCAGCAGAGTAGATTTGCCCGAACCGTTAGAACCTGTGATGGCATATTTCGCAGCAGGCTCAAAAGTGAAATCGAGGTGGCGGAAGATCCAGTCGCGGTTATAGCGTTTACCCGTATTGGTTAAAGAAATTTGCATGGTTGTTCCGCTAAGCTAACTATTCATCGTCGCTGCTGCCTTTGCCGAATCTTTTGATGATGCCACGCCCGCTTTCCTGGATGAAGGTGACAATTTCATCACGTTCATCGGTGGCTGGTAATTCTTCTTCGATATAATGAAGCGCCTGTGATGTATTCAGATTTTTATTATAGATGATGCGGTAAATATTTAAGATCTCGTTGATCCTGTCCACAGAAAACCCCCGTCTTTTTAAACCAACAGAATTTACCCCGGCATAACTCAATGGCGTGCGCCCCGCTTTAATATAAGGCGGAACATCTTTGCTAACGAGCGACCCACCACTCACGAAAGAATGCTGGCCGATCTGTACAAACTGGTGAATGGCACACATCCCGGCAAGGATCGCATGGTCGCCCATGATCACGTGCCCGGCCATTTGCGTGTTGTTGCTCATAATACAATTATTACCCACAACACAATCGTGTGCAATATGACTGTACGCCATGATCAGGCAATTATCACCTACCTTGGTTGTCCAGCGATCTTTACTGCCGCGGTTGATGGTAACGAACTCGCGGATCGTAGTATTGTCACCGATCTCTACCGTTGTATTCTCGCCTTCATATTTAAGGTCCTGCGGGATAGCTGCGATAACAGCGCCTGGGAAGATGCGGCAGTTTTTTCCAACCCTGGCGCCTTCCATGATCGTAACATTGCTGCCGATCCAGGTTCCTTCACCGATCTCCACGTTCTGATGGATCACACTGAAAGGATCGATCTTTACGTTTGTGGCCAGCTTGGCATTTGGGTGAATATAAGTGTGCGGGTGGATCATTGATGATTAATAATTGATGATGTATTTTAAACGCCTGCCTTAACTTCTTTTCACTAATTGTGCAGTAAATTCTCCTTCTGTACAAAGCTTGTTTCCTACATAAACACTGCCTTTCATCGCGCAAATGCCGCGGCGGATCGGTTCGATAAGTTCCATTTTCAGGATCATTGTATCTCCTGGCACCACTTTCTGCTTAAACTTGCAATTGTCGATCTTGATAAAATACGTGTCGTACTCGCCATCTGGCATCGCGTTGATACAAAGAATACCACCAGTTTGCGCCAGCGCTTCCACCTGCAACACACCAGGCATCACGGGGTTGCCCGGGAAATGTCCCTGGAAGAAAAACTCGTTGAAAGTTACGTTTTTAATGCCCACGATCTGCGTATCTGTAAGTTCAATGATCTTGTCTACCAACAGGAATGGATAACGGTGCGGCAACGTTTTTTCAATTTGCTGCAGTGTATATACGGGTTGCTGGTTGGGATCGTAGATGGGAATGCCTTTGGTATGTTTGTTCTTCTTTATGTATTGCTTGATCTTCCTGGCAAATTCCACGTTGCTGCTGTGGCCCGGACGATTGGCAATGATATGCGCCTTGATCGGGTAGCCGATTAAGGCAAGATCTCCCACAACATCGAGCAGCTTATGACGCGCCGGTTCATTGGGGAAACGTAATTCGAGGTTGTTCAGGTAGCCTTCACTTTTCACTTCTACCTTTGTACGGCCGAATGCCTTTGCCAGGCGGCTCATTTCATCTTCAGTCACCGGCTTATCCACTACTACAATGGCGTTATTGATATCGCCGCCTTTGATCAGGTTGTTATCAAGTAACATTTCCAGTTCGTGAAGGAAACAAAATGTACGGCAGGGAGAAATTTCTGTATTAAAATCTTTCATGGATTTCAGGCTGGCATGCTGCGTACCTAAAACCGGGCTGTTAAAATCGATGAGCGTTGTGATCTCGTAATCTGTTGCAGGAAGTGCGGTCATTTCCACGCGTTTCTTTTCATCATAAAAAGAAATATTGGTGTCGATTGTATACCAGGCTTTTGCGGCTTCCTGTTCCAGCACACCGCCTTTTTCAATGATCGCAACGAAAGGCTGGCTGCTGCCATCGATGATCGGTATCTCGGGGCCATTTACTTCGATCAGGCAATTATCAACGCCCATTCCCACCAATGCGGCAAGAACATGTTCCACCGTACTCACTTTCACATTGCCCTGTTCCAGTGTTGTTCCCCTGGAAGTATCGGTTACCAAATCACAATCTGCTTTAATAATTGGCGCACCCGGTAAGTCGATCCGTTGAAACTGGAAACCAAAACCCGCATTTGCCGGTTTTAAAGTCATATCTACGTTGATCCCTGTGTGTAAACCTGTTCCGGAAATGCTGACCGCCGTTGCCAGCGTATGCTGTTTATCTGCATTAAAATTCTTATCCATGCGACAATATCAATTTGCGCAAAGATATTCGATTTTTTCAATGCTAAAGCAGATGGGAGGGAATCGGGATTCCGGCTTCAGTATCACTTCAGAAGCAGTATCAATTACTAAACAATTTCTTTGATCATTACTGCTTTGCCACAAGATCGCGCACTAGTTGCTCCAGTTCTGCGATCCTTTTTTCCAGTTGGGGAAGATTGCGAAAAACTGCCTGGCTGCGTAAAGCGGCTGTATAATCGTAAGCGGGTGAGCCGGTAACGGCGCTGTTGGGTTGTTTTAATGATTTGCTTACACCGCTTTGGGCATTGATCTTACTGCCATCTGCGATCTGGATATGTCCGACGATGCCGGCTTGTCCGCCGATCATCACGTTCTTGCCAATTTTGGTACTGCCACTTACTCCACTTTGCGCCGCAATCACGCTGTTATTGCCTACTTCAACATTATGGGCGATCTGTAACAGGTTATCCAGTTTAGCCCCGGCTTTGATTAGTGTACTGCCGATCGTTGCACGATCGATGGTTGTATTAGCGCCGATCTCCACGCCGTCTTCAATGACCACATTTCCAATTTGCGGCACTTTCTTCAGGCTGCCGTCAGGCTGAGGTGCGTAACCAAAACCATCACTACCGATCACTGTTCCTGCATGAACGGACACATTTTTACCGATCACACAATCATGGTAGATCTTCACGCCTGCATGAATGATGGTATTGTCATCGATCGTAACATTATTGCCGATATACGTATTGGGAAATATTTTCACCCCGTTGCCGAGGATGGCGTTTTCACCGATATAAACGAAGGCACCGATATATACATTCTCGCCTTTTTTCACAGATGCGTGAATAAACACGGGTTCTTCTATCCCCGACAATTGCTGGGTTTTGATCTGCTGGTATTTATCGAGTAATGTTGCGAAGGCACTGTAGGCATCAGGAACACGGATCAGCGTTGCAGCAACGGCTTCTTTCAATTGCAAAGATTCATTAACGATGATCACCGAAGCTGATGTAGTATATAAATGATCTTCATACTTGGGGTTAGCTAAAAACGCCAGCTGCCCGGCTTTAGCCTCTTCAATTTTACCAAATGAAGCCACACTGGTGTCGGCATTGCCTTCTACTTTGCCGCCGATGATGAGTGCGATTTGCGCTGCGCTGAATTGCATAAATAATTGCTTTAGCCTTTTGCTGAGCGTTTAGCAAGCACTGCAGAGCGGGTTTCCAGGACTTGGGTACGCGGGCAGTTTAGCTAACAGCTATCTAAGGGAACAAATGTAATATTTTTTAACCTTGCCTTTCAGGTTTTCATTGATCAGCGCATTATCCACTTCGGAAATATCTTTTACAGAGCCATCTTTAAACAGGATATGGATATGTTCGTTTTCAAAATTATACGTGCTGCTCGAAGCTTCTCCCGTAAAAACAAGCCAGCCCGCATCAGCAGCATCAATACCTAAACGCCTCATCACTTCCGTTCTTTTTTCATCCAGCAATTTAGGGTCAACGGGCTCTGCCGAGTATTTCACTTTTAGTAAATGGCGGTTGATGATGCCCTGGCAAAGCGTTGCCAACACTTTATCCGGGTGGCTGCACCAGGTTTTGATCGCCATCAGTACATCATGATCATCTATCTCGCAAAACTGCTGTACGCTGATGTCTTCGAGTTTGCCGTTGATAAAGATATTGAGTACGCCCGGGCATTCGGCATGTACAAATTTTGCCCTGCGGATAATGCGTTGCAACATTTGCTCCGCACTTAAAACAGTTTTATGCAAATACACCTGCCAGTACATCAGCCTTCGCGCCACTAAAAATTTTTCGATGGAATAGATGCCTTTTTCTTCCACCATCAACTCACCATCATGAACGGTGAGCATTTTTAAAATGCGGTCGTAGGCAATAGATCCTTCATTTACGCCCGTGAAAAAACTATCGCGGGTGAGGTAATCCATCCGGTCTACATCAAGCTGCCCGCTTACCAGCTGGTGGAGGTATTTCTTGGGGTATTTGTCGGTAAAAATATCGATGGCCATTTGCAGTTTCCCGCCGAAATATTTATTCAGGTCTTCAATCAGCAACAGGGAAAGTTGCTCATGATGCCGCCCTTCTGCTAAAACATTTTCGAGCGCATGTGAAAACGGGCCATGGCCAATATCATGTAACAGGATCGCGATTTTTGCTGCCTGCTGTTCTTCTGCATTGATGTCAAATCCTTTGGAGATGAGTTCCTGCAAAGCACAACGCATCAGGTGATAAGCACCAAGCGAATGATGGAGACGCGAATGCACGGCGCCCGGGTAAACCAAATTTGCCATGGCCATCTGGCTGATGCGGCGCAGGCGCTGGTAATAAGGATGTGCAATAATATCATTGATCAGCGCATCATCAATCGTGATAAAGCCATAAACAGGATCATTAATAATCTTGTGAAAAGGCATTCTGTCGGGGCTTTTATCCATATGTTAAACAAATTACAAAGTGGCACAAAGCTACAAAGCATCTTTTTAAAAAATTAAATTTGCAGGAATGGCCTTATCTTAAGTGTCGTTTCTTTCACCAGCATGCAGTTCAGCATTCAGCAGTTGTTCGTTGCCAGCAAAAAAAATATTTACATGAGTTTAGCTAAAATACTTTGGGTTGATGATGAAATCGACAGCCTTACTTCACAGATCATGTTTTTAGAGAATAAAGGCTACGAAGTCGCAACGAAAACGAATGGCTTTGATGCAGTAGAATATGTGAAGGATAATATTGTGGATGTGGTCTTACTGGATGAAACTATGCCGGGCATTACCGGCCTGCAAACATTGCAGCAAATCAAAGAGCAGAATAATAATCTTCCTGTTGTTTTAATTACCAAAAATGAAGCGGAGAACCTGATGGACGAAGCAATCGGCAGCCAGATCAGCGATTACCTGATCAAGCCGGTAAATCCAAACCAGGTATGGCTGAGCTTAAAAAAACTGATCGATAACAAACGCCTTGTTGCGGAAAAAACAACCGCAGCTTATCAACAGGAATTCCGCAGCTTATTCATGACGCTCAACAGCAACCCCGATTACAACGAATGGATGGACTTATACAAAAAACTGGTGTATTGGGAGTTGGAAATGAAGAAAAGTGACAGCCCGGAAATGCAGGAAGTTTTTCAAACACAAAAGCAGGAAGCCAACACCGAATTTTTTAAATTTATTTCCAGGAATTATGCTTCGTGGGTTGCCCCAAAAAGCACAGATGGCCCGATCATGAGCCATACGTTGTTGAAATATAAAGTACTCCCGCATCTTGAAAAAGGCACACCCTTATTTTTTGTACTGATCGATAATTTACGCTTCGATCAGTGGAAAGCGATCCAGCATATTTTTGCCGAAAGTTTTCGCATCCATGAAGAAGAAACTTTTTACGCCATCCTTCCTACTGCCACACAATATGCACGTAACGCCATCTTCGCCGGAATGTTGCCAATCGATATCGAAAAGAATTTTCCTTCACAATGGAAGAACGATGATGAAGAAGGCGGCAAGAATTTGTACGAAGAAGAATTTTTGAAAGCACAGTTGAAAAAAATGGGCAAAGGCGATCTGAAATTTTCTTATACAAAGATCACCAATAATCATGATGGCCAGAAACTCGTGGACAACATGCATAATTTTTTGCAGAATGATTTCAATGTGATCGTGTACAACTTCGTGGATATGCTCAGCCATGCGCGTACAGAAATGGAAGTATTGAAAGAACTGGCCGGTGATGAAACCAGTTATCGCAGTATCACCGAAAGCTGGTTTGAACACAGCCCTTTACACCAGGCGTTGAAGAAGATCGCTGATAAAAAAATGAATATGGTTGTAGCAACTGACCATGGCAGCACCCGCGTTAAAACACCGGCGAAAGTGATTGGAGATAAACAAACAACGGCGAATCTCCGCTACAAACACGGGCGTAACCTGAATTACGAAGCGAAAGATGTATTGGCTTTCCGCGATCCGAAAGAAGCCGGCTTACCCGTGCCGAACGTGAATTCAAGTTTCATCTTTGCCAAAGGTGATATGTTCCTTTGCTATCCCAATAACTACAATCATTTTGTAAACTATTACCGCAATACTTTCCAGCACGGCGGTATCAGCCTGGAAGAAATGATCGTGCCCGTGATTCGCATGTCGAATAAATAAAATATCATTTGGCGCAGCAAAACTTTTAAACATTTGTGGACAACTAGAAACCCTCAAAGCCTGCGTTGCCGTTAAATTTGCTGTAGAAAAAGGAGTGCTATAACACCATGAAATTCACGCAACATACACTGGATAAAATTGAGAAGATCGTTGAGGATTGTGGCTATGTGATCCGGTATGAAAGAGGTACGTTCCAAAGTGGCTATTGCATTTTGCAGGCGCGTAGTGTTGTTGTGCTGAATAAATTTCTGCAAACAGAAGGGCGGATCAATACCCTGATCGAATTGCTTCCCCAGCTCGAGATAAATTTCGACGCGCTTACTCACGAAAGCCAGAAACTGTATACAGAGTTGATGGCGGTGGAAGAACACAAATAATCCGCGTTGCATAAACTCCAGCTGCGTATTTTTGCTTCGGCAACATGGAGACCCCTCTAAAAATAACGTTCCTCGGTACCGGTACCAGCAGTGGTGTGCCGATGATTGCCTGCGATTGCGAGGTTTGTACTTCCACAGATAAAAGGGACAATCGCTTACGTTCTTCCATTTTGGTAGAAAGCAAAACCACGACAATTGTGGTAGATACAACCCCCGATTTTCGTTACCAGATGTTGCGCGCAGATGTAAAAAAACTGGACGCCGTTTTATTTACACATCCACATAAAGACCATGTTGCCGGACTCGATGATGTGCGTGCTTTTAATTATTTTAATGAAAAAGCGATCGCCGTTTATGCGAATGAATTAACCCAGCGCTCCCTTCACCAGGAATTCTCTTACATTTTTGCTGAACATAAATATCCCGGTATTCCCGATATTCATCTTCATACGATTTCTGACGAGCCCTTTACTGTGGGCGATATTTTAGTGACACCGGTTTCGGTCTGGCATATGCGCATGCCGGTCCTCGGGTTTCGCTTTGGAAATTTTACCTATATCACAGATGCCAATCGAATTGATGAGCAGGAAAAAGCCAAGATACGCGGGACTGAAGTGCTCGTGGTAAATGCCTTGCGTCATGAGCCACATATTTCGCATTTTACACTTTCAGAAGCGGTTGAATTATCGGCAGAGCTAGGCATAAAACAGGCTTACTTCACGCATATCAGCCATCAGCTGGGTTTACATGCCGGGGTTTCTGCAAGCCTGCCTGACGGCTGTGCGCTTGCCTACGATATGTTGCAGATTTCCCCTTAATTTTCTGTTCAATACATCTTGCAACAAGTGTTCATGGATAATAATTTTGATCCATGTCCGTCAAGGTAAAACATCAGTATTTACATTTCACAAAAAAAGAACGCCGCGGTATTGTTGGCTTAATAGCGGTGATCATGTTGCTGATCGCGGCTCCATTTGTGCTGGCGGTTTTTCAACCAGACAGGCCAATCGCCATCGCGCCGCAATTGCTCGATAGCCTGCAAGAGGCTTCCACTGAACGCTTAGATTATCCCGAAGGTTCCCGTTATCCATCATCATATAAAAATACCTATAGGCAGAAAAATTACCGCGAAGCAGCGGCGACAAATACCGGTGCGCTTTTTTATTTTGATCCCAATACGATAGATGTAAATGGCTGGATAAAATTGGGGCTGCGCGAGAAGACCGTTGCAACAATTGAAAAATACTTAGCAAAAGGCGGCCGCTTCCGTTCGGCAGATGATCTTCAAAAGATCTGGGGATTATCGCCACAATTGGTCGGGCGGTTGGTCCCTTTTGTAAGAATTACAGAAGCTCCAGTTGAAAATCGGGAGCCTGCTCATACCGCAGACAGGCAATATGCGGCAAAAAAAATGATTCCGATAGAAGTGAACCAGGCCGATTCCGCAGCATTCCGGTCTTTGCCAGGGATCGGTCCGGCTTTTGCGCGGCGAATTATCAATTTCCGTGAGCGCCTGGGCGGGTTTTCTACTGCAGAACAAGTGGGCGAAACATATGGATTGCCGGATTCCGTCTTTCAAAAATTACGGGCTTTGTTGATCGTTTCCGGAAATGTCAGGCAGCTAAACCTGAATAAAGCCAGTCTGGAAGAACTCAAGGCGCATCCTTATATCCGTTATCAACTGGCCGCTGCCATCGTTGCGTACCGGCAGCAACATGGAAACTTCCAGGATATTGCCGGGTTGAAGAAGATCATACTGGTTTCTGATGAACTTTTGGAAAAGCTTCGGCCCTACCTTGTTTTATAGGGAGCAAGTAAAACCAGAGCGCGCGATTTATATCAGTTAAAAACGGCTATTTTTGCGGCTCAATCGATTGATGCTATTATGAATTTTCTACCTAACGAGCTCACCTTACAAGTAGCTCAGTCAGCCAAAGATTTTGCGCTGCAATATATCAAACCACATTTAATGGAATGGGATGAGAGCCAGGAATTTCCCGTTCATATCTTTAAAGAAATGGGGAAGCTCGGCTTAATGGGTGTATTGGTGCCTGAATCTTACGGTGGTACCGGCCTTGGTTATTACGAGTATAGTGCGGTTATCCAGGAGATCGCAAAAGTTTGTGGTTCGATCGGCCTTTCCCTGGCGGCTCATAACAGCCTTTGTACAGGTCATATCATGACATTCGGTAATGAAGGGCAAAAGCAACAATATCTGCCAAAACTGGCCACAGCCGAATTCATCGGTGCCTGGGGATTAACAGAACCGAATACCGGCAGTGATGCAGGCAACATGAAAACGACTGCTGTAAAAGATGGCGATAACTGGGTAATTAACGGAACGAAGAGCTGGATCACCCATGGCAAAAGCGGTGATGTGGCCGTGGTTGTTTGTCGTACCGGTGAGCCCCGTGCAAAAAATAATTCCACTGCGTTTATCGTAGACCGCAATACGCCGGGATTTAATGCAGGGAAGAAAGAAAATAAGCTCGGTATGCGCGCCAGCGAAACTGCCGAAATGGTTTTTGATAACTGTGTTATTCCTGATACAAACAGGCTTGGGGAAGTGGGCGCCGGTTTTAAGCAATCCATGAAAATTTTGGATGGCGGCAGGATCTCTATCGCGGCTTTAAGTCTGGGTATCGCAAAAGGAGCTTATGAAGCTTCTGTTCAATATGCAAAAGAACGCCATCAGTTTGATCAGCCGATTGCGAACTTCCAGGGCATCGCTTTTAAACTGGCCGATATGGCAACAAAGATCGAATGTGCTGAACTATTGATCAACCAGGCCTGCGATTTAAAAATGCGGGGTTTGCCGATGACGAAAGAAGCAGCAATGGCTAAATATTATGCGAGTGAAATTTCCGTGGAGATCAGTACAGACGCGGTGCAAATTTTTGGTGGCTACGGATATACCAAAGATTTCCCGGTAGAGAAATTTTACAGGGATAGTAAATTGTGTACGATCGGTGAAGGAACCAGCGAAATACAAAAGCTCGTTATCAGCCGTGAAGTGCTGAAATAGTCGCCTAAATATTATTCAGTCCGGTATTGCCGGACTTTTTTTATGTCCCATAATTTATGACCCGTATTTTTGGAGACAATTAAAAGCATCCATATGCAACAGATTTTTACCAAACGCACTTTGTTTAGACTTAGCACCATATTTGTCTTCATTGTGGCCAGCATACTGTACAGTTGCCAGGGCCAGCAATCAAGCGGAGACGGCGTTCCTGTGGCGACGTCTGCAGAAGAAAAACCTTCCGGTGCTCAACTGTTTAATATCAATTGCGCTCAATGTCATAAGCGAAATGAGGATTTTACCGGACCGGCGCTGAAGGGCGTAGAAGCAAGGTGGAAGGATAAGGCAACGCTATATGCGTTCATAAAAAATTCGCAGGAAGTGATAGCGAAAGACGCTTATGCAAAAGGCTTATTTGATAAATGGAAGCAGACCTACATGCAACCATTTCCGCAATTAACTGATGATGATATTGCGTCCATTTTGACATATGTGAACGGCGAACAATAATGTGAGAAAGCCCTGGTAGCTCTTTCGCCGGCATTTGAGGTATTGACGGAAATAAAAAAGCTGAAGCGAACCAAAATCGGATGCTTCAGCTTTTTTAATGTGTTGACTTATTTTTTATCTCCGCCGAAGAATCCGCCGAGATGATCTTTTGCAAAGTCTTCCGCTTTTTGGCCAATGCCGCCCGGTATTACGTCGCTGATCTTATCCAGCATACTGCCATTATCATTTGCAGGTGTGGCATCTGCATGCATAGAAGGCGCTGCAGTTTCGCCTGTTTCAGGAAATAAATTATCTACAGCTCCGGCCATCATCGGAAATTTTTCTTTCACAAAATCCTTGATGGTGTCTAGTGCTTTTTGCGCCTGGTCGGGAGAAATGCCTGCTTTTTCTGTCAGTTTGGTAATGAGTTCGTGCATGATTTGTTATTTATAAAATGAAAAATACTAATAGAAAATAATTACTTCAGATCGCGCCTTATAAGCTCACTCCATTTTATTCTGTGTCATACCGGTCAACCCGTTCAATTCCGGGTAAAGCCAGTAACGCCAATACAAGTTTTTCCAGTTCTTCTTTATCGTGAACAAACACTTTTACATTCCCTTCAAAAATGCCGTCTTTGGCTTCGATCGTCATGGCGGAAATGTTCACGCGGAGTTCCCCACTGATGAGGTTGGTGATTTTATGGATCACGCCGACATCATCAAGCCCGATGATCTTTAAGCCCGTAAGAAACGAAATTTCTTTGTTTTTTGCCCATTTGGTTTTTACCACGCGATGACCATAATTGGCCATCAGCCGGGCCGCATTCGGGCAGGTCGTACGGTGAATTTTAAGTCCTTCGCCGGTGGTTACAAATCCAAATACATCGTCACCGGGAATTGGCTTGCAACAGTTGGCCAGCGTATACATGATTCTGTCGCTGCTTTCGCCGAAGATGATGAGTTCTGCATCTTTTTTATTCGACTGCTTCAGGCTGGGGTCATATTCCGGTTTGTCTTCCACCGGTTTTACAACGCGCGGCAATACCAGTTTATCTCCATGCACCACGAACTCTTTCAACTCCTTCAGATCAATTTTTTTAGTGGCGATATCATACAACAGGTCGAGCGTGCTGTTGAGTTTGTAAAATGATGCCAGTTCTTCCATATTCACCTGGCTCATCGCAGCATTCATTCCCTCTAGCTTGCGTTGCAATGTATATTTTCCCTCTTCTGCGATCGTTCTTTTCTCTTCCTTTAGCGTGTCTTTTATCTTGGATTTCGCCTTGCTCGTAACAACAAAATTCAGCCATTCCTGGTTGGGCTTTTGTTTGGCACTGGTAATGATCTCGATCTGGTCCCCGCTCCTTAATTTATAACTGATCGGAACAAGTTTATGGTTCACTTTCGCGCCGATACATTTGCTGCCAACTGCGGTATGAACGCCAAAAGCAAAGTCCAGTGCAGTGGCACCGATGGGTAACATTTTTACATCACCTTTCGGGGTATACACGTAAATTTCTTCTGTGAGAAAAGATGTTTTAAAATCCTGTAAAAAATCAAGCGAGTTACTATCCTGGTTGCTGAGTGCTTCACGGATCTGGTGAAACCATTTATCAAACCTGCTCTCGTCAGTTGCCCCTTCTTTGTATTTCCAATGTGCAGCCAGGCCTTTTTCGGCGATCTCGTTCATGCGTTTCGTACGGATCTGCACCTCCACCCATTTTCCCTGAGGGCCCATCACCGTTGTATGCAAGGCTTCATAGCCATTGCTTTTCGGATTACTCAACCAGTCGCGAAGCCGCTCTGGTGAAGGATTGTAGGCGTCTGTGATAATACTGTACACTTTCCAGCAATCTTCTTTTTCTTTTTCGGGCGGCGCGTTAACAATGATCCTGATCGCAAAAAGGTCATATACTTCTTCAAATGCAACGCCTTTTTTCTTGATCTTATTCCAGATCGAGTGAATGCTTTTCGGCCGGCCGTATATATCAAAATCAAATCCTGTTTTTTCCAGCTTATCTTTTAACGGCCGAATGAAGTCATTAATATACCGGCTCCTTTCCCGTTTGGTATCCTGTAATTTCTGGGCGATAAAACGGTAGGTGTCCGGCTCCATATATTTCATCGCCAGGTCTTCCATTTCGGTTTTGATATTATACAGCCCCATCCGGTGTGCGAGCGGCGCATACACATAAACCGTTTCTGAAGAAATCTTCAGTTGTTTCTCGCGTTTCATGCTGTCCATCGTGCGCATATTGTGCAGGCGATCGGCCAGTTTTATCAGGATCACGCGGGGATCATCTGTAAGAGTAAGCAGGATCTTTTTAAAATTTTCTGCCTGTTGCGAACTGTTCGCATCCATCACAGTGGAGATCTTCGTCAGGCCATCCACGATCTTGGCAATCTCGGGTCCGAACTCCCGTTGGATATCCTGCAGGGTAACATCCGTGTCTTCTACGGTATCGTGCAACAGGGCACAGATCGTACTGCGTATACCGAGACCGATCTCTTCCACGCAGATTTTTGCCACTGCCAACGGATGTAAAATATAAGGTTCGCCACTTTTGCGGCGCATCGTCTGGTGAGCTTCAGCACTCATTTCAAAAGCACGGCGTAGAAGCACTTTATCGCCCGGCTTCAGTTTTGCCTTTAACACCCTTAATAAGGCCCGGTATTCACGTAGGATCTCTTTCTTTTCTTCCTCTTCCGTCAGGTTATACACCGCTTTCGTTTCTATTAACTCCATTATTACGAATTTACTTAAAAAACGGCTCTTAAGTTTAATAGCGTTGAATTATTGGGGGCATCGCGGTTAGCCTTGCGTGAAAGAACTGTAACTGCCCGGGAATTTTCTGTTTTTTGCTTTTCTTTATAAAGAAAATCCCTACTTTTGCAACCCATTTGCGGATGTGGCGAAATTGGCAGACGCACTAGACTTAGGATCTAGCGCCGCGAGGCATGTAGGTTCGACCCCTATCATCCGCACGATTTGAGTTGATAAGTGGAGAGGTTTTATGAGGCAGCTTTCCTGCATTCATCGCCGCTTTTCTTATCAACTTATTTTTTTTAAACACACAAATAATAATATGGCTAGCGTTGTCAGAGAAAATATCGGCTTATTGAACGATAAGCTTACAGTTAAACTGAACAAGGAAGATTATCTTCCTGCATTTGATAAAAAACTGAAAGAGTACAGCAAAACTGCTAATATCCCCGGTTTTCGTAAAGGAATGGTTCCTGCCGGCATGATTAAAAAAATGTACGGTGCGGGCATTTTCTCTGACGAGATCCTGCGTTCTGTTGAAAAAGAATTGTATGCTTACCTGAATAACGAGAAGCCGGAAATTTTTGCCCAGCCACTTCCACTGGAAACGGATATGAGCAAAATGGATATGAATGCGCCGGCTGATTACGAATTTGCTTTCGAAATCGGCCTGAAGCCTGAGTTCCAGATCGCCCCATTGGATAAAGCCAAACTCACCCGTCATAACGTGGAAGTAACGGAAGAAATGGTAAACGAAGAGATCAGCCGTATGCAGATCAAAGCGGGTAAAATGACGGAACCTGAAACGGTTGACAACGAGGAAAATGTATTGAACGTTTTATTTACAGAAACGGATAAAGACGGTAACGCAATTGAAGGCGGTATCTCTAAAGAAAATTCTGTTTTACTGAAATACTTTACGCCGAAAATGCAGAAAGACCTGATGGGTAAAAAAGCAGGCGACAGTTTTGTTTTTCAACTGGACAAAACCTTTGAAGGAGATAAACTGGAGATGATGATGCAGGACCTGGGTTTTGAAAAAAATGATGCAGCAGCTGCGCAGAAATTTTTCAAACTGGAGATCGTGAAATTAGGACTTGTTGAAAAACGCGAAATGAATGAAGAATTCTTCAACGAGGTTTTCCCGGGAAAGAATATTACGACGGAAGCCGAATTACGCAGCACGTTGAAAGAAGAAATTAAAATGTATTGGGATGCGCAAAGCCGCAACCAGCTTCAGGATCAGCTGTATCATTACATGCTGGACGAAACGAAAATGGAATTCCCTGCAGAATTTTTAAAGCGTTGGTTACAATCCGGTGGAGAACAACAAAAAACAGCAGAAGAAGCTGAAGCAGATTTTCCAAATTTCAGCAACCAGTTAAAATGGACTTTGATCAGCGATCGCCTGATCACGGAAAATAAACTGGAAGTGGGAACTGAAGAATTAAAAGAGCAAATGAAAACGGAAGTGATGCGCTACTTCGGCCAGATGAATATGGGTGAAGACATGAGCTGGTTAGACAGCTATATCGATCGCATGATGAAAGATGAAAAGCAGGTGGATGCAACATACCGCAGGCTGATCACGGAGAAATTGTTTGGATTCGTTGAAAGCCAGGTGAAGCCGAATGAAAAAACGGTGTCTGCGGAAGAACTTACAGCGATGCAACATAACCACCAGCATTAATTTTTGTAAAATTTATATTGTCCCCCGGATTTCCGGGGGATTTTTTTTGCCCTTTAATTTGTGGCAATTATTTCGGCGCATTTTTTTTTGCCACGATTTTTTTGCTACAGAAATTTCTAAAAAATGGAAATGTAAAGTTGTGGCAATGTTATTTTCTTTGCCACAACATGCCGCAGCCATTGGCGATCATTTCCAAATACCTTCCAGCATCCATTATCAATCTGCGCGATCTGCGTCCCCGTTTCCCAAATAAAAAAGCCCTGTTACCAGGGCCTTAAAATATTATAGTTTGATCTCTTCATCACTGTCATCAAAAAACCTGAACTCGGTGAGATGATAATTGGAATTCGATTTCACCTTTACTTTTTGTTTGTATTTCCAGCTCCATTTCATCCTGCGGCTTGGGAAACCTGAAGTGAGGTAAGTAAACACGATCGGGTGAACTTCAACTGTCAGCCCTTTATGTTTTTGCATGATGAGGTAGCTGAGATTTTTAGCGATCTCATCTTCCAGGATCAACGTAGAAGACACTTTGCCGGTACCATTACAACTCGGACAAACCTCGCTGGTATTGATATTCATTTCCGGTTTCATCCGCTGGCGCGTGATCTGCATCAGCCCAAACTTCGTGATTGGCAAAACGGCGTGTTTGGCACGGTCATTCCGCATATAAGAATCCATGGCATCCGCCAGTTTCTTCTTATTCTCGATCAGTTTCATATCAATGAAATCCACGACGATAATTCCGCCCAGATCCCTTAACCTCAGCTGGCGGGCGATCTCTTCTGCCGCTTCCAGGTTGGTTTCCAGGGCATTTTGTTCCTGGTTATTGCTAACGCTTTTATAGCCACTATTTACATCAATTACATGAAGGGCTTCTGTATGTTCGATGATAAGGTAAGCGCCACTCGGAAGGTTAACAGTTTTGCCAAACGCCGCTTTCACCTGCTTGGTAATGCCGAAATTATCGAAAATAGGAGCGTCATGATTGAAATAAGAAACGATATCTGCCTTGTCAGGCGCGATACGTTGAATATAGCTTTTAGTATCGGCAAAAATCGTTTTGTCGTTTACCACGATGCGGTTGAAATCTTCATTCAGCAGGTCGCGCAACATGCTGGTGGTTTTACCCTGCTCACTTAAAATCTTAGCGGGGGGAACGGCATCTTTCAGATTTTTTTGAATCGTATTCCAGGTCGCTTCCAGGCTCAACAGGTCTTCATGCAACTCGGCCGTATGCTTGCCTTCGGCAGCGGTACGCACGATTACACCAAGGTTCTTTGGCTTGATCGCTTCGATGATCTTCTGTAAACGCTTTCTTTCTTCTGAAGAATGAATTTTACGGGAAACGGCAACGATATCGTTGAATGGTGTAACTACGACGAAACGTCCGGGCAACGACAATTCGCAACTGAGGCGCGGGCCTTTGGCAGCGATGGGTTCTTTAAGAATTTGTACGAGAATGTTGGGCCGGCCGTTTAAAACTTCGGTGATCTTTCCTGTCTTAATGATCTCTGGTTCTACCTTAAATTTGGCAAAATCCATTCCCGTTTCTGATTTATCATTCACGTATTGATTGGTGAATTTCAGGATAGATCGAACGTAGGGGCTGAGGTCAGTATAATGAAGGAAGGCATCTTTTTCAAAGCCCACATCTATAAAAGCAGCGTTGAGACCCGGGATCAGTTTTTTCACTTTTCCGAGATACAGGTCTCCCACGGCAAAACTTGCATCAACTTTTTCGCTATGCAGTTCTACCAGCTTCTTATCTTCCAGCAAAGCAATTTCTACACCTTGCGGGGCGGCATTAATAATTAGTTCCTTGGTCAAGCGTAAATTTTTTTAAGACCATCTGCATCACGGAAGGAAAACATAAAAGGCATCATATAACCACCGCCATTAGCCGCAATTATATGATGCATATAGATGTGTACCGGCATGAGGATACCAGGCACTCGGTTACAAAAAGAAATTATTTCTTCTTATGACGATTCTTTCTCAAACGTTTTTTACGCTTATGAGTCGCGATTTTATGACGTTTTCTCTTTTTACCACAAGGCATATCAAGTCTTTTTTTGTGTTAAATAAATAAATTAAAATATGTTTATTCCTGGCATTTATTATTGCAGCGATTTGATGCGGTTCTCCACTTCTTTTGAATAGTGGGGATCATTTACCAGGCGCTTACTAATCGTGTACCATTTAATCGCATTCTCCTTATCTCCTTTGGCAGCATATGTATCTGCAAGGAAGGCGATTGCTTCTAAATTGTTGGGTTCGGCATTGATCACCTTTTCCAGGCGCTCGATGGCTTTATCATACTGCCCGGATACTGCCCCGCCAACGCCCAGCACAAATTGTGCTTTCATATTGGTGGAATCTTTACGTACCACGGAAAGCAATTGCTGAATGCCTTTCATCGTTTGCTGTGGATCATTGTTCCTGCCCCGCCCATATACATAAGAACTTCCCAGCCCGATCTTGAGGTCGTCATTTTCGGGGTTTAGTTCCAATGCTTTTTCAAATAACTGTATTGCTTCTGTTGTTTTCCAGCTAAGTTTAGCCTCGTCATGTTCTGTCCGGAGGTTCTCTAAAAATAATCGGGCTGCAAAGGTGAGGTTTTTTTCTGAATTATCCAACTTAGATGCTTCCGCCGTGTAAAAAGCGTATGGCTCAAACAAATGCGCGCTGTCTTTCCAGAAATTAGCCAGGCTTGCATAAGCCTTTGCCTGCTGGGCAACAACGTCACCCCGGGAAATGCCATTTTCAAGCTGGCTTACGTATAAAGATTGAGATGCGGTTAATTTTGACTTCGCAGTGTCAATAAAGCTCTTGATGTCAAATGTTGGGGAATTTGAAATTGTTGCCGGCATCGGCTTTTTTGGTATGAATGTTTTGCCAAACACAAAAAGTACGATTACCAACAGAACGCCTGCCGCTGTAAAAATGATCGGTTTCTTCACATCAGAAATTTGAGCGGCAAAGGTACGTTAGTCTTCCGGATCGCCTTTGAAATCCGGGGCTTCTTTTATGTGAGGAGACGATTTAATTTCCTGCACAAACTCTTTCGCAGGCTTAAAAGCAGGAATGAAATGTTCAGGGATGGAGACGGCGACGTTTTTCTTGATATTTCTACCGATTTTTGCCGCTCGTTTTTTAATAATAAAACTTCCAAAACCCCTGATGTACAAGTTTTCACCGCTGGAAAGGGTGGTTTTAATTTCCTTGAACATCGTTTCCAGCGTTACCAGTACGTCAACCTTGGGAATACCAGTCTTTTCAGAAATTTTGCTGATGAGGTCTGCTTTTCTCATATAATGAGATTTAGTTAAAACAAGTTAAAAAATTAAAAGTATAATTCCAAATAAGATAATGATTATCAATAGGTTTGCCAAACATTCATTTTTGTTAAAATAATGGCTTTTCCCAACCAGAAATTTTTTGCGAAAGCGCTCATCCAGTGGGATAAATCCCAAAACCAACGGGAAATGCCCTGGAAGGCTGAACCCGACCCCTATAAGATCTGGCTTAGCGAAATCATTCTGCAACAGACGCGTGTTGACCAGGGCTGGGAATATTATACCCGGTTTATTGCAAAATATCCCAATATAAAGCAACTGGCAGCGGCTCCGGACGCAGAAGTATTCAAACTCTGGGAGGGGTTAGGCTATTATTCGCGCTGCAAAAACCTTATCGCAACGGCGAAAAAGATCAGCCAGGAATACAATGGACAATTCCCCGGTGCTTATGACGATATCCTGGCATTGAAAGGTATCGGTCCTTATACCGCGGCCGCCATAGCGTCTTTCGGCTTTAACCTGCCTTATGCTGTAGTGGATGGAAATGTTTCCCGGGTGTTGTCACGATTCTTTGCCATCGCTTCCCCCATCGATTCCACCGTCGGCAAAAAGCAATTTGCCGGGCTGGCCCAGGATCTGCTGGACCTGCGTGACCCCGGCGGTTACAACCAGGCCATTATGGATTTCGGCGCCACAATCTGCAAGCCTGCCATCCCGCTTTGCGATGCCTGCGTTTTGCAGAAAAAATGCCTCGCATACCAGCAGGACAAAGTGAAAGTATTGCCTGTAAAGGAGAAAAAAATGATCCGCCGGGAACGGTGGTTTTACTACCTGGTTTTTCAGGCAGGTAACAAAATGCTTATTCATAAGCGCGAATCAAAAGATATCTGGCAAAATTTGCATGAACCTTTCCTGCTCGAGCAACTGGAAAAACTAAGTGCCGATCAGTTGCTGATGCAGCAGGAATTCAGACTTGTGGCCGGGAAGCATTTCAAAATATTGAGCATTTCAAAATCATACCGGCAATTGCTCACGCATCAAACCATCAGGGCACAATTTATCCGAATGGAAGTACCCGAAAAGTTCAACATAGAAGGATTTGAATGGCTGGATAAAACTGAAATGGCTAAACTCGCTTTTCCACGGCTGATCAACGATTACCTGCTTGAGAACAAGACAGGAAATTAACCACGGCTCGATTTTGGATGCTTTTGCTGTGAAAGATAAAATTGTATCTTTAAAGTTGTTATAACGCTAAGAATACAAGCATCAAAATCAGTAAACAAGCATTATATGAGAGGCGTAAACAGGGTGATGTTGATTGGGAATTTGGGTAAGGATCCGGATATCCAGTTTTTAGAAGGAAATATCGGCGTGGCAAAATTTTCACTGGCAACCACGGAAACATATAAAGACAGGAGCGGAAAATTAATTTCACAAACAGAATGGCATACGGTGGTTTTATGGCGTGGCCTGGCAGAACTAGCCCAGAAATACCTGCATCGCGGCAGCCTGGTTTACATTGAGGGCAGATTGAAAACAAGAAGCTGGGAAGATAAAGAAGGCAATAAAAAATTTGCTACGGAAGTGGTAGGAGATAACCTGATCATGCTCGACAAGAGAAATGAAGGTGGCGTAGGTGCCGGCTTTGACGGCATGGATAACCTGGGCGGCGAGGAAATGCCCCCGCAACAAAATGACACAGGCGGCGACGAAAGATTACCGTTTTAATAGTTCCTTATGCATTTTCGCATAAGTTTGTTCACTTAAATTCACTGTTTTGGACTACCATTCGGTTACAATGACCGGCCAACATTTACTGTTCTCTATTTTAGCCTTAACCCCTGCTGCAGCTACCGTGCTGGTGATCGTCCTGGCGGTATTATTTGTTCTTTCTTTTTTAGTGGCCGGCAGCGAGATCGCATTTTTCTCTCTTACTACAAAAGACATCAACGTCTTAAAAACCCGCCAGCAGCCATCGTTCCGGCGGATCGTAACCTTGCTTGAGCAACCCAAGACTTTACTCGGTTCGATGCTGATCACCAATAGTTTTGTGAATATCGGCATCATCCTGATCTCAAATATTTTAATTGACAGCTGGCTAAGCGGTTTTGCATTTGGATTCTGGCCGGAGTTCCTGATAAAAGTGCTCTCTGTTACTTTTATCCTTGTGTTATTTGCTGAAGTGCTTCCAAAAGTGTGGGCAACGCATCACAAGATCTGGTTTGCATCCACGGCCTCGCTGATCATCGAAATCTTCAACAGTATTTTTTACAGGCTAAGCCGGAGACTTGTACGTTTTAATGACAATATCGAGAAAAAATTTAGTCCGCAAAACTCTTCTACCCTGGATACGAGCAACCTCGATTATGCCATTGACCTCTTACCCGATCATGAAGCAACAACAGAGGAAAAGCAAATCCTGAAAGGCATTCGAAAATTTGGTGATACAGAAGTGAAGCAGATCATGCGAACGAGAATGGACGTGAGTGGAATTGAAGCGGGCACCAGCTTTGGCGATGTGATAAAAAAGGTGGAAGAACTGCACTACTCCCGCCTGCCGGTGTATAGAAACAGCCTGGATGAAATTGCCGGAATGCTGCATACAAAAGATCTGCTGCCTTACCTTTTGCAAGCTGAAAACTTCGACTGGCATAGCCTGATGCGCACGCCGTATTTTGTGCATGAACAAAAAGGAATAGAGGATCTGCTCCAGGAATTCAGAAACCGCAGGATTCATTTTGCCATAGTGGTAGATGAATTTGGCGGTACATCAGGCATCGTTACGCTGGAAGATATTATGGAAGAGATCATCGGCGAAATAAAAGACGAGTTTGATGATGAGGAAAGCATCAATAAAAAAATAGATGACCATAATTATATTTTTGAAGGGAAACTCATGATCAATGATGCCTGTAAGCTCATGGGCTTGCCGGCGGATGCATTTGATAACCTTCGCGGTGAAAGTGATTCAGTTGCCGGGCTGGTATTGGAAATTGCCGGTGAATTTCCCCAGGAAAATGAAGTACTTAAAACTGCTGATTTTACTTTTATCCCGCTGGAAATAAAAAAGAACCGCATCGATAAAGTGCGTATTACGATCGACCAAAAACCTGAAGAAACTGCATGAGAAGGTTCCCGGAAACAGTATGGATAGTCGCCTGTTGTGCGCTTGGTTTTATCGCCTGCAACAGCACATATACCTCAAAAAAGAAAGGCTATTTTAAAGTTGATTTGCCGGCACACCAGTATCAGGCATTCGCAAGGCCGGGCTTTCCTTACAGTTTTGATTATCCCGTATATGCCAGCATCATCCAGGACAGCACTTACTTTGATGCCGTTCCCGAAAACCCTTACTGGATCAATGTAGATTTTCCTCAGTTCGGCGCCCGGATTTTTTTGAGTTACAAGATCGTAGGCGGGAAAACTATTTATAAAATTCCCGTTGGCGGAGGTAATTATAAAGATTCTGCGGGCATCAACCAATTCGATAAAATGGTGAACGATGCATTTACGCTGACCAATAAGAACCAGGCCGTAACAGCCTCTATTAAAGACAGTTTGTTTCAAACGGATAATGGCGTGAGCGGTGTTTATTTTAAAGTGGGCGGTAATGCCGCCACCGGCCGCCAGTTTTTTATGAGTGATACCACCCGCCATTTTCTTCGCGGGGCATTGTATTTCAACGCTACGCCCAACGCGGATTCCCTGAAACTCATCCAGGATTTTTTGCAGAAAGATATTGAACACCTGATCAATACTTTTAAATGGCAACAATAACTTCTCTTAATTAAGTTTTAATTAGTGTTCCCCATTCGGCCTTCGCGGTAAATTATTGTATTTTTGCGCCCATGATAGCAATCGGCCATGTATTGGTAAGTGACGAGATCGCCCGCGAGCAGTTTGTTTGCGACCTGACGAAATGTAAAGGTGCCTGTTGCGTAGACGGTGATGCCGGTGCGCCCCTTGATAAAAATGAATTGAAGGAAATAGACAAGGTATTCGATGCCGTTGTGCCCTATCTCAATAAAGAAAGTGTAGATGAGATCAACAAACAAGGTCGTTACGTGTATGATAAAGAGTATGGCTGGGTTACACCAACCATCAATAACGCCATTTGCGTTTACGGAATTACAGATAAATACGGGATTGTAAAATGTGGTATCGAACAGGCTTACCTGGATAAAAAAGTTGATTGGAAAAAACCGATCAGTTGCCATCTCTTCCCGGTTATTGTAACGAAAAGCAGTGATGGTGTTACAGAATTTGCCAACTATGAACCAAGGGAAGATAATTGTAAAACAGCCTGCTCGCTTGGTAAAAAATTAAAAGTGCCGGTGTACGAATTCCTGAAAGAATCACTCACACGAAAATTTGGCGAGCCTTTTTACCAGGCCCTGGAAGCCACTGCTCATCACATGAAAAAATAAAATTTATTTCAACCAGAAAAACTGTTCATGAAAATTGCTGCTCTCCCAACACTTACCTTCTCCTTTATTTTACTTTCCCTCGCATCCTGCTCTGTTAACCGGGCGAAAATTGATAACGGTCTCAAAAAATATTTTGATGCAAAAAATGTAGACGGATGTTTCACCATGTTGAATAATACGGATGGCCAGGTAACCGTTTACAACATGGCGCTCGATACCACACGGATGTTGCCAGCGTCTACTTTTAAAATTGTGAACTCGTTGATTGGTCTGCAGACTGGCCGGATTACAGATGAAAATATGCTGATCAAATGGGATGGAGTGAAAAGATGGAATGAGGACTGGAATAAAGACATGTCGATGAAAGAAGCATTTAAAGTAAGCAATGTGGCTTATTACCAGGAAGTGGCGCGCAGGATCGGAGCTGATACCATGAAGGCCTGGATCGACAGTATTGGTTACGGAAATAAAAACATTAGCGGGCCGATTGATTCCTTCTGGCTGAATAATAAACTAAAAATATCGCCCGACGAACAGCTCGGTTTGCTCAAACGCCTTTACTTTGACCAGCTGCCCTTCCGCAAATCCGTTCAGCAAACTGTTCGTAACGTCATGTTACAGGAAGACAATACCGCCTATAAACTGAGTTATAAAACGGGCTGGGGGTTTGACGAAAGCAATAATGCCATTGGTTGGCTGGCAGGATGGATAGAAGAGAACCGCCATGTATATTTCTTTGTTACTTTGGTAAAATCAAAAGATAAGGATATTGATATGAAGCCCATCCGCCTGAATATCACGAAAGATATTCTTAAAGAACTGGGCTTTATGCAAGGCAAAAAATAGTTGATCTATTATTTGCAACTGCCTCAAAAACAATTTGGAATGATTATTTCTTATTATTGTTTTTTTAACAGCAGCCGCCTGTCAAAGCAGTAAATTGCAGTAACCAGTTATGCCCGCATTTCAATACGTCATTTTCCTTTCGCTGTTAGTATTACTTCCCGTAATGCTGCTCATCTTTTTTTACGCGCGAAACCGTAAGAAGAAAGTGATCAAAATGATCGGTGATGAAAGCCTGGTAAAGCAGTTAATGGGCCAATACAACTCAGCGTCTTTTCTAAAGAAATTTATTTTCCTTTTTTTAGCTATGGGTATTTTGGTGCTTGCGCTGGCGAATCTTCGAACGCCAAGTGGTGGAGATAAGATCAACCGCAACGGTGTAGACGTGATGATCGCGCTGGATGTAAGTAAGAGCATGCTTGCCCAGGATATTAAACCTAACAGGCTGGAGAGGGCCAAACAGGTATTGAGCCGGCTGATCGACCGGATGAGCAATGATCGGATCGGTATCGTAGTTTTTGCCGGTAAAGCTTATTTGCAGATGCCTTTGAGCGGTGATCATGCTGCAGCGAAAATGTATTTAAACGCGGCAACGCCGGAATCAATTCCAACACAGGGCACCGTTATCGGTGATGCATTGAAAATGTGTTATGCTTCGTTCAATTCCAAAGAAAAAAAATACAAAGCCGTTATCCTGATCAGTGACGGAGAAGATCATGACGAATCAGCTTTAACAACTGCTGAGCAAATGGCATCAGAAGGTGTACTGATAAATGCCATTGGCATTGGTTCTCCGCAAGGTGCCCCGATCATGGATGAAGCAACAGGAGATCTTAAAAAAGACAATGAAGGGAACACTGTCATCTCGCGGTTGAATGAAGAAGAATTAAAAGATATTGCTGCTAAAGGTAACGGTGCATATCAATTGTTTGTGAATACGGAAGATGTAGTAAACAATATTGCCGCTGAACTCAATACAATGGATCAGCGAAACATTCAAGATGATTCTCTTATGAACTATCAGAGCTATTTTCAATATTTCCTGGGAGCCGCATTTTTACTGTTATTGATAGAATTGTTTTTATCAGAAACAAAAAAACAACAGGTAGTGAAAAAAATAAAACCTGCTGTTGCTGTATTGCTGATGTTGCTGTTGCCTTCCGCTGCATTATTTGCACAATCTGAAAAAGAGATTATCAAGCAGGGCAATGATGCTTATGCGAAAAAAAATTATGATGGGGCGCAGGCAGCTTACGGCACGGTTGTGAAGAAAAATCCTGCCAATGCTACCGCTCAATATAATTTGGGCAACGCCACTTATAAAGGTCAGAAAGTGGATGAGGCTGTTGTTGCATACGACAATGCCATTGCTCAATTGAAAACGCCGCTGGAAAAATCAAAAGCATTTTACAACAAAGGCGTTGTACTGCAGAACAACAATAAAATACCAGAATGTATAGACGCTTATAAAAACGCGCTGAAGCTGAATCAAAATGATGAGGACGCGCGGCATAACCTGCAAAAAGCACTGCAACAACAGAAAGAAAAAAACCAGCAGGATCAAAAGAATAAAAACAAGAACAAAGACCAGGACCAACAGAAAAATAAAGATCAGCAGGATGATCCTAAACCTCAGCCTTCACGCCTTACCAAAAAGGATGCGGAAGAAAAGCTGAAAGCTTTGATGCAACAGGAGAAAAATCTCCAGGATAAATTGCATAAGGTGAATGCACAATCAGTAAATAAGCCTGAGAAAGATTGGTAGGTTAAGCTATTCTTTGTTACTCCTTTAATTTGGGCCAACTTTATTCCCTTTAAACGCGATAAAAATCAATCGACAAGCCGGTATTGTCGTTAATTTTGCCTAATATTTTTTTATGCAGTTATATAGTGAATCGTTAACGGAATACAGGAGGCTGAAGACAAGGGAAGTACGTGTAGGTAATTTATTGATTGGTGGCAATAATCCCATCCGGGTTCAAACGATGACAACGACGGATACTATGGATACTGCAGCAACTGTAGCACAAACCATTCGCTGTATCGAAGCCGGAGCAGAACTCGTGCGCATCACGGCACCGTCAAAAAAGGAAGCAGAGAATTTACAACTGATAAAAGATGAACTGCGGAATCTCGGGTACGAGACCCCGTTAGTGGCTGATATTCACTTCACGCCCAATGCTGCGGAGATCGCCGCGCGGATCATTGAGAAAGTGCGGGTGAACCCCGGCAATTACGTCGACAAGAAAAAATTTGAGCAGCTCGAATATACCGATGAAGAATATGCGGAAGAAATTGAGCGGATCCGCGAACGTTTCACACCGCTTGTAAAAATTTGCAAGGAGCATGGCACGGCAATGCGCATCGGTACGAATCATGGCAGCCTCAGTGATCGCATCATGAGCCGTTATGGCGACACTGCAAATGGCATGGTAGAAAGTGCCATGGAATTTTTGCGTATCGCGCGCGCGGAAGATTATCACCAGGTGATCCTGAGTATGAAGAGCAGCAATCCACTCGTGATGGTGCAGGCGTATCGTTTACTTATCCAGCATATGATGCAGGAATTTGGTGAATGTTATCCCTTGCATCTTGGCGTTACGGAAGCGGGTGATGGTGAGGATGGCAGAATTAAATCCGCTATTGGCATTGGCTCATTATTGGAAGATGGCATCGGTGATACGATCCGTGTAAGCCTTACAGAAGATCCTGAATTTGAAATCCCGGTTTGTCGTGATCTTGTTGAAAGATACCAGCACCGCAAACAAGCATCCGGCACTAAGCATGAGCAATCTAGATTACCTTACTCACCATTTGAATACCGGCGCCGCGAAACCCATGCGGTTTCTCACACAGGGGGGAAGAACGTGCCGGTAGTGATCGCAGATTTTATGGCGGCAGCAAACGTATCTCCAGCAGATCTTCCTTCAATTGGCTATACTTACAATGAGCAAACAGATAAGTGGAACATTGCTGATGCAGCGGCGGATTTTATTCACAGCGGAGACAAACTGGTGTCCTTTGCATTGCCCGGAACACTGCGCGTAATCTGCAATTACAAAACCTGGCTGGCGCAGGAAGATCGTCAGAAATACTTTCCCTTATTTTTCGGTGCTGAGTTTTTAACTGCAACGCAATTATCACCCGTTCAGAATTTTATTTCATTAGATATCAGTCAGCCGCATCCAACAATTGTTGAAGCTGCCAGGAAAAATTCAACGCTGGTGCTTTGTATTTATAGCAGCGCAGAAAACGCGATGCAACAGATGCGGAATTTTATTGCAGGCCTGATGAATGACGGGGTTCAGTGCCCGGTGATCATCGCGGTTGAAAGCATGCATACCAATATTGATGAGCAGCTGATCCATTTTTCTGCAGTTGCAGGCGGGTTATTTTTAGATGGAATGGGAGATGGAATCTGGCTGATGAATGATCCGTCGAAGATGAGTAATCAAAAGGTGAGCGGACGCACGTACCTGGCATCCAATAACAATCACCAGTTTCTAAATAATACATCTTTCTCCATTTTACAAGCCGTACGAACTCGTATCTCCAAAACAGAATATATCAGTTGCCCGAGCTGCGGCCGCACGCTTTTTGAATTACAGGAAACCACGGCGAAAATCCGTAACGTCACCAATCACCTGAAAGGGCTGAAGATCGCCATCATGGGTTGTATTGTAAACGGGCCCGGGGAAATGGCCGATGCCGATTTCGGCTATGTGGGTAGCGGTATCGGCAAGATTACGTTATACCGCGGCAAAGAAGTGGTAAAAAGAAATATAGATAGCGAAGTGGCAGTGGAAGAACTGATCAATCTTTTAAAAGAAAGTGAGGTTTGGATCGATCCTGCCTGATCATATTTTTTTGAGCACCGGAACCTGCATAAAAGCAGAAGCGTCGCGGTAATCGACCAGCAAACGTTCCCCCGATTTTTCAAACCGGTAATTTTTGCCGCTGATGGTTCCCCGGATGGTTAATGCGGTTTTCCCGGTGTATGTGAAATGCACATCGGGCCACATCTTCGACTCCTGCTTTGAAATATTTTCTTTCGCCAACCGGAAAGGTTGCGCTGAAAAACTTTCTCTTTTATCACCGCAATTACACATACAAATAATTTAGTCTTCTTTATAATCTGGCAACTGATCCTGTGGCAGTTTCGGTTTCGTCGTCGTTGCCTGTTCGAGGATGCAGGCCGCTCCTGAAACGGACAGCCAGTACAGCAGTTTTTCCCACCAAAAGTATCCCAGCGCCAAAACCAACGGGAATGCGATCCAGATGCTGACGCAATAAAAGCAGTCGAGCAGGCTCCCGAAGAAACCTGCTCCTGCTTTTTTTCTTAAGAGATAAACAAGATCAAAAGGCCCGTCTTCTTTACTTAATAAATGTGTGAGCCGCCAGCATGCGAGGCAAATCAGCAGGAAAAGAAATGGGGTCATCTGATCTTGTTTTGGTTCGTCAATCATCAAGGTTCCAGTGCAAATGCAGCAACGTCGCCTGCATCTTTACCGGTTAGTCTGTTATAGCCGTCAGTCGCAATTGCTGCAATGTGCAGTGTCTCTGCGAAAGCCGCTTTTCCGGTTCCATTATTATAACATTGATCCAGCAATTGTTGGGGCGTGAAATGTTTTTCATAGACACCTGCCGTTAATGTGTAACCACCGGCGTCATCAATCACCTGGCCGGAAGCTCCTGCGTTTGGCACACCTCCGCAAGTTCCCTTTTCTACCCCGAAAGAGAATACGGCAAAGTTGTGCGGGTGTGTGGCCAGGAAGGTCAAAGACAAATCGGCTTCCACGCCACCAGGTTTGTACGCGGCAAATCCGCAGCAATCCAGGGATGCCGGCGCGCCATTTACATTCACCGTAAATACTTCTCCCTGGCATTGCCCGTTATCAATTCTCATTTTCATAGAGAATGCACGCGCAGTAGCACCCGGGCCGAGATCTAACAAATCATCCGGCGCATTTACACTATAACCGCTGTTGTTGTGATCCGGCGATTTGTAAACTGATCTCGGAAGGTTGGTCAACAAATTTCCAGCCTGGTCAAATAATTCGAGGCGGAATTCATACATGCCATCCCCACCAGGAATGGTTCCTCTTTTTAAACTGGTTGAGTCAAAGCTCATCGTTAGCATCATGTCGGTTGGTTCATGCCAGTCCGGACTAAATTCCGGCACATTGAATGGGGCCATATCCGGGTGTTCAGGAGGGATAATGTACAGGTTGTTTCCACCAACCGGAACGGGTCCTAATGTTACGCTGCCGGGGGCAAATTGCGTGTCTCCGTTCACGTCAGTGTATTCATACTGGTAACCTTTGTTGATAATAACTCCGGCAGGTTCGAGGGGTTTAAAAAAATCTGCCACCGGATCGAGATCAGCATTTTGCAGCTGGCGATAACTCCAGCGATAGTAGTAAATATTATTGTTTGGAAGGCTGCTGCCGAACCCCATATATAAAGACGGACTACCACCGAAAGGCCTGCGATAATCATTATTAATGGCGGTGTAAAATCCAGGATCATAAGCTGCGGAAGCATCGGTTAGTCCCTGCCGTTGGTAAGGAACGGATTGTCCCGGAGGCGCTGCCATTAGCGTGTTTTGCAGAATATGAGAAACGCTGACAGCACCAACAGATCTGATCCAGACTGCATCACCCGGAATATGACAATCACAACAGCAATTTCCCGGAACACGTGGATCTGTTACCTGGATATTGATCGGCGTGCCGCATTGATAATCCCAGCGAACATTGCAGGGAACAGGTGGCTGATAAATAATCTGCCATGCCCCGTTAATCATATAGTCGATCCAGATATAAATGTCCGGGCGGTCGCGGAAGCACTGGTAGCTTACGTTTGCGTCGAAGCGGCCGTTTGCGTCTGTATAGTCAACCGCTAATTCCTGCAATTGATAAAAGTAAGGCCACCACCACGGCCAAAGGCAAAACCAGGGGTGAAGCACAGCGTAATTACTGATGATCGCTTCGCGGATATGGTCGAGGTTTCGTGACACAAGCGTCTGACGTAATTCCAGTGGCAATTCCGGGAGTGTTGCAGCATGACCCATTAATTTTTCATCTGGTGAAGATTTTTTAAACAGATTTGCAGCGATGGGTGCTGAGGGTAATATGGCATTTCGCAGAAACGGCGGTGGGTCCGGAACCGGGATCGGAAAACGAACAATCTCTTTTGGATGAAGGATGGCATCCGGAATGCGTGCAATAATACGGTCTGGAATTTTGTAGATCCAGTAGCGGATGGAATCTACATCGCAGATATGCACACGCGCCCTGCAGATCGCCCTGTTTTCCCAAGTGCTGCCTGTAAGAAACCATTTCGAGACTTTGCCCGTTACACGGCAATGGCAACGAGGCCAGTGCTGGGAGATCTGGATGGGAATCGGAAGAATGGAGAACATGCCATCAGAATTTTTCCTGAGTACGGGCTCATAAGGCTTTAATTTTTCCAGATCTTCCAGCGTGCGGATGCCTTTCATAATTTTCTCCGTAACGGGTGCGATCAGTACACGTAATTGTTTACTGTCGAGACTTCGTTGTTCTGTTTCTTTTTCTTTGTGTGTGAAATTGCTGAGATCAAATTCTAGCACATTTTTCCTTACCAACTGCTGCTGCAATAAATAGCCATTGCAATGAAAAAGGAAGCCTGCCAGCACCAGGTCTTCTTTTAAGGGCTGTTCAAAATTCACTTCGAACGCCAGTTTTCTAAGCTGTTCCATAAATAATTTTTTGATTGGTTCATCCTGATGTTACCAGGATCTGATGTTGTTTTAAGCGTTATCATTTTCTGCTGCAATCGGGCAGCATCGGTACTCCTGGGATTTATCCAGCAATTCAATTTGCTTGCGCAACAGGTCGTTCTCCAGTTGCATCCGTTCTTTTAATAATGGTTCACAAACGTCACAGTCATCCAGGCAACCCTTTACAATAATGCCGGGAGTGGGCAGCGAAAATTCCATTTCGAAATCTATTTGTTGCTTGATTTCTTTGCTGACCTGCCCGTTTTTATCGATCAGGTTTTTACTGATTAATTGTTCATCAACTTCTTTCAACGCACGAACGCGTGTTTCGCCTTCGATCGCGGCACCTGAATTTTCGGAATTAAAAACAACCCTGCTTAATGGAGATTGCGCCAAAGAAGTAAGAGCGGATGCGTCCATTGCGACAGATAATGAGCCCGCGTTCACTCCTGCGAGCACCGGGCTTTTTCTTAACGTTACGGTAGCCGGAAGATCCTGTGGTACGAGGGCGATCGGTACTTTCTTTTTCCCGGGTTGCAGGATGCCGCCAACCGGAGCGTTATCATCTAATACCCGGCGCTCGATTGACAACAGTTCAAATTTTATCCGCTGTTTTTTATTCAGCCGGTAAAACATGTATGTGACTGCGTGGCATTTATTGTAATTGCTGAATTCCCTGGAAGAGGCTTCAAAATGATCTTCTGACTCACCTTCGATATGAACGCGATTGCTCACTTCCCCAACCGAGACTGAATGGGCTTTTCGTGTGGAACTCACCGCCTGCGACGCGGCACTTTGCACATGTGTTTTTTGCTGGTTAAGATAGTCTGCAACGGAATGATTGTTATGGCTGCCACCCGCGCTGGTACTGGCACTTGCGCTCAGGCTGAAGATGCCAATGCTCCCTTCAGCATCACCGTGAAAATCCCATTGCCCTTCAGAAGAACTTTCAGCATGGCCTGATTGCGCGGCAGATGCATCAGCCATATATTTTTGCGTGGCCGTCATGAAATATTGCTCTTCTGAAATCTGTTCGCTGCGATAACTCAGTTTTGTTTCACTATCATAGGTAAAGCGGCTCCGGCGGTCTGTTGTAGCTAACCGCACGCGCTCGCCGGGCAGAAGGGTGGTGCTGTAAGCTGGGTCGCCCAAAGTAAGGCCAAGCGTACAACGGGAAAATTTAAAATGAAGAATGACTTCCACGTTAATCCTTCTCCTGTTCCCGGCCAAGCTGTTGGTAGGATAACTAAGCACCCGGCTAAAATTGATTACATCGCAGTGATCATCTTTGATTAGTTCAGGACAGCAGGGCAGCCTGCTTTCATTTTCGTTTGCCATAAATTTATTTTTTTAAGTTTTACAATCTCGCTGACGGGCATATTTTTCCCGTTGGAATATTTTTCCGTTTTTTTTGCCGTGAATAAGAAGGATAATGACTTTCGCCTGGTAGGCTTTTTAGAATTTCCTAGGAGAGAAAGCAGCAACTGAAAATGGATTCAGCCTGGAAGAAATTGAAATCTGCCATAAAACTATAATACATTATAAAAAATTGCAATACCTCATTGTGGTAAATTGTTGCGTAGCATTCAAAAATTCATCTGCAGATTAAAGGCTATTTTTGAAACCTCTTTAATGATACATTATGCAAACAGATTTTTTAGTGATTGGTTCTGGCATTGCAGGTTTGACTTATGCCCTGAAAGTTGCTCAGGATTGTCCGGATAGAAAGATAACCGTTCTTACTAAAACGCAAAGTGATGAAACCAATACAAAGTACGCCCAGGGCGGGATTGCGGGGGTGATGGATTTCGACCAGGATAGTTTTTCCAAGCATATAGAAGATACGCTGATTGCCGGTGACGGGTTATGCAATCCCCATATTGTTGAGATCGTAGTGAAAGAAGGTGTTCAGCGCATTAATGAATTAATTGAATGGGGCGCCCAGTTTGATCGTGAACCTGATGGTGATTATAAATTGGGAAAAGAAGGGGGGCATAGCGAAAGCCGTATCCTTCACCATAAAGATGTTACCGGCAAAGAGATGGAACGCGCGTTATTGGAAGCGATTAAAAAATGCACCAACATCGAACTCATCAGTCATTGCTTCGTACTTGACATAATTACGCAGCATCACCTTGGATTTCTGGTAACTAAATCCACTCCCGATATCGAATGTTACGGCGTGTATGTATTAAACCAGGCGACGAATCAAATAGAAAAAATTGTGGCCAGGATCACGATGCTCGCAGCGGGTGGAAACGGGCAGGTATACCGCAGTACTACAAACCCGGAAATTGCCACAGGCGATGGAGTAGCGATGATCTACCGTGCAAAAGGCCGGATAGAAAATATGGAATTCATCCAGTTTCATCCAACTGCTTTGTATGAAGCCGGGGTGCGCGGTCAATCATTTCTTATAACGGAAGCCGTGCGTGGTGACGGAGGAATTTTACGCAACCAGGCAGGCGAAGCCTTTATGGAACGCTATGACAGCCGGAAGGATTTAGCGCCCAGGGATATTGTTGCCCGTGCGATAGACAGCGAGATGAAGATACATGGAACTGAAAATGTTTTCCTCGATTGCCGCCACATGGACCAGGCAAAATTCATGGAGCATTTCCCGAATATTTATGAGAAATGTCTGAGTGTTGGCATTGATGTGGCCAAAGACATGATCCCGGTTTCGCCGGCAGCACATTACAGTTGCGGCGGTGTAAAAACGGATGAGTGGGCGCGGACTTCCATAAAAAATTTATTCGCTGCAGGTGAATGTGCGAGCACAGGATTGCATGGCGCCAATCGTTTAGCCAGTAACAGCTTACTGGAAGCGATGGTGTTCGCGCATCGTGCCTACAAACAAAGCCTGCTCGAGATCAACATTCCATTGTTGGTAAAATCTTCGGAAATTCCTGATTGGAATGCTGCCGGAACCATGGCGCCAAAAGAAATGATCCTGATCACGCAAAGCCTGAAAGAAATGAAATTGCTGATGTCGGATTACGTGGGCATTGTCCGGAATAATGAACGCCTCTATCGCGCCAATCGCCGGCTTGATCTGCTTCACGAAGAAACTGAAACGTTGTATGAAAAAACGGAAGTGTCGCCACAACTTTGTCAGCTGCGAAACATGATCACTGTAGCATACCTGATCGTGAAAAGTGCTGAGCTGCGTCGCGAAAGCCGGGGACTGCATTTTAATACAGATTTTCCGGAACGCAGTCCGATCCTGCAGAATACTATTTTGTAACCGGCTGATAAGCCTCGTGCAGCATTGTTGCGTCGCACTCTTGTACGGCATAACTTTGCCCCTCAATTAAAGATATGTACTACCTGATCTATGGCCTGCTGTACTTGTTTTCCCTGCTGCCATTTTTTATTTTATATGCTATCAGCGACTTTGCTGCATTCCTCTTGTATCGTGTGTTTGGGTATCGCAAAGCGATTGTGATAAATAATCTCCGCATCGCATTCCCGGAAAAAAATGAAGCAGAGATCAACAGCATTGCAAAAAAATTCTATACCAATCTTTGTGATACATTTATTGAAACGATCAAACTCCTGAGTTTATCTGAAAGCCGCATTCGCAAACGGGCGGTCATCGACCTTGATGAATGCAATGCACTCGCAGCGAAAGGGAAAAATATCCAGTTTCACAGCGGGCACCAGATGAACTGGGAATATGCCAATTATGCCATTGCCCTTAATTTGAAAGCGCCCTGGGTTGGCGTTTATATGCGCATCAATAACAAGGCTTTGAATAAGATCTTTTACGATATGCGGGAACGCTACGGAACCGTGCTCGTAGCTGCCCAGGAATTCCGGACAAGAATGCACAGCGTATTTAACAAACAATATACCCTGGGACTTGCGGCTGACCAAAATCCGGGAACGCCGGCAGCGGCATCGTGGTTGTATTTTTTTGGCCGGCCAACGTCTTTTGTTACCGGGCCGGATAAAGGCGCAAGGAAAAATAATACGGCAGTTGTATTTGTAAAGTTTGTAAAAGTGAAACGCGGCTACTACCGCTATGAACCCACCCTCATTACAGAAAACGGCGCCGACCTTAAAGAAGGTGAACTCACTTTATTATACCGCGACTTCCTTGAACAAACAATCCGGCAAGAGCCGGATAATTATTTGTGGAGTCATCGCCGTTGGAAATGGCCATGGCTGCCGGAGTACAGCGGCAAATGGATTGATCATTCGCCAATGCCGTAATCTGAATGAGGAAGGCCTAAAATAAATGGGTACGGATCAAAAACGGACCTGTTAGTTATTGATCGCAAGGCAAATATCTTTCCTTCACTAAAGACAGGCAATGGGAAATACACTGAAAAAAAAAGGGGTTTTTCCTGTTTTTTTGGAAAACAAGTGAATTATGTGCAGAATGGTGTAGGATATCAGTGCCTATGCGTTAAATTGGCGGCACCTAAACCCTTTACCATGACTAACAAACTTCAATCCCGGGCAGGCCTGTTTTTGCTGCTACTGCTCGCGGCATGTACTCAAAACCACTCTGTTTCGTTTTCCACTGCACAGGATTCCATCAGTTTCGCAAGGGCTGTAATGGAAAAATATCCTCTGGGGGCGTCGCCACGATCACAGGCAAAACTCACGCGGGATACAACCAGGATAGATGATAAAGGCACACGGCCTATCGCCTGGTCTGATGTGATTTCCTTCAAAGATTATTACGATAAAGATCCGGTTCTGACAAATCCGTCGGGCCAGCCTTACCATGGCTGGATGGTTAGTCCTGAAGGTTATGCGCGCATAAAAGCCATCCCGGAAATTGAGGCTTTATACCTTCGCATGGGCCGCAAGCCGGATGGATCTTACACCATCATGCTGCTGGGCATGGATGGGAAAGGAAATGTATTAAATGTTGGGAAAGACACTTTACTGGGCAACCCGAAAGATAGTACCAACTACGATTTTAATGAACCGTGTCCGAATACATGCGCTTCAAATTTTGATTAATATCTTTTCATGAATCCTTATTTTAAAGCACACCAGATATTGTTACTCTGTGGTTTTTTAGCCGGTTTGCTGGCGCTTAAAAAAAGCCGCATCCTGCTTCCGGTAACGATCATATTTATCGTTACGGCAGTAAGCGAGCTCACCGGTTTCTTTACGACGAAATACTACCGGAACAATTTACCCGAATTTCATGTGCTTAACTTCCTGCTGATTCCTTTGACCGCCTGGTTTTTTTATATACACCTGGAAAGCCCGGTTTTTAAGAAATGGGTTCGTTGGCTGGCAGCAGCTGCAATGGCGTTTGCCGTATTTAATACAATCCTCAACGGATTTAAATCCTTTCCGGAAAATGCCCTGAAAGTTTCGTCCTGTGCGGTACTGGTGATGGCAACTTTCCTGTTTATAGAATTAATGGACCGGCCCGCCAAAGAAAATATTTTCAAGAACCCGGTTTTCATCGTCACTCTGGCAATGATTTGGGTAAACCTGACATCATTTGTCTTCTGGCTGTTATTTAGTTATTTCGCAGATCATCACATCCCCGGCAAACCCCTTACCTTACTGCATTACGTTTCTAATTATGTTTATTATGGCCTGATGCTGATCGCGCAAATCTTTACCTATACTTCAATAAAATATCATGGGAAAGCAACTATCGCCTGATCTTATTTCCTTAATGCTCTCCTTATTTATTTTCCTGCTACTGGTATTTTTTGTGGTGATCGCTATTGCTGTTCGCTACCGAAAGCGCAAACGGGAAAACGAACAAATGCGCATTGCCTTTTCTGAACAACTGCTAAAATCTCAACTCGAGATTCAACACCAGACGCTTCAACAGGTCTCCAGGGAAATTCATGACAACCTTGGACAAGTGGCTTCACTAATCAAAATTAACCTCAACACTGTTCAGCTACAAAATCGCGAAGCATCGGAATTGAAACTCGAAAATACACGTGAACTTGTTCGTACCTTGATCACCGATTTGAAATTATTATCAAGCAGTCTTAACACTGATCGCATCGGGAAAACGGGGCTGCTCGGGGCTTTGCGGTCAGAGGTGGAACGATTGAATAAAACGGGCGTATTTAGTGCAACACTTACAGAACACGATCATATCCCCGCGATCAATAATGAGAAGTCGATTATCATCTACCGCATGTGCCAGGAAATATTGAATAATGCCATCAAACATTCGCAGGCAAAGGAAATTAATATAGATGCCTGGTACGAAAAAAATACATTTATTTTGAAGCTGACTGATAACGGGTCTGGCTTTAATGTGGCAGAGAAAATGGCTGATATACATAACACAGGTAATGGCTTACTCAATCTGCAAAATCGTGCAAAGGTGATCCATGCCAGTGTTGGCTTTAAGAGTGAAAAAGATAAAGGCACAGAAACGACGATCGAAATGCCCCTAAATAACACCTGATGAACTTCCCTGATAAACTTTCACTTGCGTTTGTTGATGATCATACGCTTTTTCGCAAAGGCATGATCAGTCTTGTAGAAATAATTGATCCAACGATCAAAGTTATTTTTGAGGCAGATAACGGCCTTGATTTGCAACAAAAGATCGACCCGTTAAATCTTCCGGATATCATCCTCATGGATGTAAATATGCCGCATATGGACGGCTTTAAAACAGTGGAATGGCTGAACAATAATTACCCGGATATTAAGGTACTCGTGCTCTCCATGATCGAACAGGAAGAGACGATCATCCGCATGTTGAAACTGGGCGTAAAGGGTTATTTGTCGAAAGATGTTGAACCCGCTGAATTGAAGGATGCATTGGCAGCGATCATACATAAAGGGTTTTATTATACTGATTTTATCACAGGCAAACTGGTACATACCCTGCAAGTAGATCAGCAGCATGCTGAAGCCATCTTAAAAATGAGCGAACGGGAAAAGAAATTCCTCGAGCTGGCCTGTTCAGAATTAACCTACAGTGACATCGCGCAGGAAATGTTCCTGAGCCCAAAAACCATTGATGGCTACCGAAATAATTTATTTGAGAAGCTTAAAGTAAAAAGCCGTGTCGGACTGGCTTTATACGCAGTCAAACACGGCATGGTTAAATTATAAGCGGTATTAATTCAGCACGCTGGCCTCTTTAATTATTTTTACATCTTTCTGTTCTTTGATCTTACCCCAGCCACCCAGCACATTGCGCAGGTTATGTACGCCTTGGCGTTTTAGTAATGAAGCAGCAATTACACTGCGATACCCGCCGGCGCAATGAATGTACAAATTTTGATTGTCTTCAAATTGCGCCAGTTCAACAACATCGGTCATTTCACTTAGTGGCAGATTCAAGGCGTCTTTCAAATGGCCTTCGCCAAATTCTGTTTCTTTTCGAACATCTACTACCTGCAGATTTTCATCGTGTGGTATATCCATCATCAGTTCATCCGCTTCTACATCAATGATCATATCCACTTTTTCACCAGCAGCACGCCAGGCTTCAAAGCCTCCTTTTAAATAGCCTTCCATTTTATCAAAGCCAACACGGGACAGACGTACAACTGTTTCTTCTTCCTTGCCTGCCGGCGTAACTAATACGAGTTGTTTATCGAATGGAAGCAAACTGCCTGCCCATTCAGCAAACCTTCCTTCCAGGCCAATAAAAATTGAACCCGGGATAAACCCTTGCGTAAATTCGGATGCCGGTCTTGTATCCAGTAAAATAATATCCTCGCTTAATCGCTGTTTTAGTTCTGCCACTGATAATTCCTTTGTGCCACGAGCCGTTACATCAGCAATATTATCATATCCTTGCTGGTTGATCCTGGCGTTTACTGCGAAATAAACAGGAGCTGCATTCAGGCCGTCAGTAACCGCCTTTACAAACGTTTCGCGGGTCTGTGGTTGCAGCGCATAATTTGTTTTCTTTTCTTCCGCGATCGTACTAAAAGTATTCGGACCAAGATTTTTTCCGCAGCTGCTGCCCGGGCCGTGTGCTGGATAAACGATCACATGATCTGCTAATGGAAGGATCTTGTTTTGCAACGTGTCATACATGATCGATGCAAGCTCTTCACTGGTCATATCGCCGCTACTAAGGTCCGGACGGCCGACATCGCCAACAAAAAGCGTATCGCCGGTAAAGATGGCATGTGGCTGATCATTTTCATCGCGCAACAAAAAGCAACTGCTTTCTAAAGTATGTCCGGGCGTGTGCAACACTTCAATAGAAATTTTTCCAAGTTTGAAAATCTCCCCGTCCTTCGCATTATGCGCGTCGAAATTAGTGACTGCGCCGGGGCCGAAAATGATCGGTGCGCCGGTTGTTTTACTCAGGTCGATATGTCCGCTCACAAAGTCTGCATGAAAATGTGTTTCGAAAATATACTTGATGCCCGCGTTGCGTTCTTTCGCCAGCGCGATGTAATCACCAATGTCGCGCAAAGGATCGATGATCGCCGCTTCACCTTCACTTTCGATGTAATAAGCCGCCTCGCTCAGGCAATTCGTATAAAGTTGTTTGATAAACATAAACACTGATTATAGAACAAAGTTAAAAATAAAAAAGCGGATGAATTTCATCCGCTTTGCAATAAAATCACCAGTTTTCTTAAGCAACAAGGTCTTCTACCACGTCTGTAATTTCATCAATTCTTTTATAATTTACCGTGTAATAGATAAATTTTCCATCACGTTGTGTAGCAACGATGCCGGCACGACGTAAAATTGCGAGATGTTGTGAGGCTACAGATTGTTCCAGACGCATACGCACATAAATTTCCGTTACTGTAATCTTTTTTTCTGTTTCGATCAGCGTAAGGATCTGTTGTCTCAACTTGTGGTTTAATGCCCTTAAAACCAGGGCTGCTTTTTTTAAGTTGTGATAATTGATCTTAAGAATCTCTGGTGTTCCGGTCACAGACGTCACTGCCTGCTCACTTGATTGAGTTGCAACCATCATAGGAATAATCAATTTTAAAAATGCTTGAACAATATATTAATTGGCAAATATACGAACAGAAAAATATTTTAAATTTTAAGTATTGTTAAAAGACAACCAATTGTACAGAGATAATTTTTTGAGATTAATCTCCTGTATAAAATTCCTTCAGGTAGAGGGGTTGAGTATGAGCAAGATGAGAGAATTCTTTGCGTGAATATTTTTCAAAAGCAAGTTGGCTGATCGCTTTTGGGAGATTGAAATTTTCCAGAAAGTTTACATTGTTGTGACGAACGATCTCTTTCCACTTTTTCATTCCACTTCCAAAAAAATAAACGGGTTGTTTTTCCACGATCTCCTGAAAGCTTTCAGCAGTAAGGATTTGCGCAGATGGAGAAATGACCTCTTCCAGTTTATGGTTATACACCGCGGTGTATACTTCCATGCGTCTTGCATCAATCAAGGGGCAATAAAGACTGTCTTCACTTTGCGAAATTTCTATTGCAGCAGAAGCCATCGCAGGCAACGTTCCAATAGTAATCAGTGGAAGGCCTAAAGCATAAGCAAAACCTTTTGCGCTAGCCATACCCACACGCAAACCGGTATAAGAACCGGGGCCAATTGTTACAGCAATCGCCTGTATATCCTTTAACAAAATGCCATGATTTTGTAGTAATTCTTCTACTGCAGGATGTAAAAAAGACGCATGTTCTTTTTGAAGGGGATTGATGCGCTGATCAATAATGTTTCCATTTTCGGCGATGGACACAGAAGCGGTTTCTGTAGCGCTGTCGATATTTAAAATCAGTGCCACTATCCCCTTATTTTTGTTTTAAGTGAAGATGCAGGTAGAAAGCGGCTATCCGCTACCGATAGCTTTGCCAGCAATTGATAGATTTTTTCTTCACCGATCCGGCGGCTCCACTCAAAAGGGCCATGCGGGTAATTGGTTCCCAGTTTCATCGCAAGGTCAATTTCATCTTCTGTGCTAACTTTTTCTTCCAGGGCAAAAAACGCTTCATTGATGATCATGGAAATAATGCGGGGACTGATCATACCAGGTTGATCCGGAACTCCGATCGTTGTTTTACCCAATTCTTTCAGTACAGCCCCGCTTTCGTCGTTTAATGCTCCGCAAATTTCCCATGCGCTGTTATTGAGAAACGTCGCCCAGCCATTGATACGGACTGCATTGCCAGCGTTTAAATCTTTTAAAGGGGTGAGCACACTATGAATAAACAAAGGGCCGCCGATTGCTGAAAAATCTTCGCGGGAGGCATTTTCCAGTAAATAGAAATGCGCTGCAGCTTTTTCTGCTGCCCATTCATCAACACTGTTCATTCGCTTCCATTCCACTGCGGGTGCGGTGGCAGAAAGTTCCGTCCAAAGCTCATCAGTACTCAACAGGGCGATTGTCATGCAATTTATTTTTGCAAAAATACGTGGTTGATAAAAGATATCTTTGCCTCATAGAAAATTTAAATTAATACATGTCAAAACAAATCATCAAAACCACGGAGGCACCGGCCCCGATTGGTCCGTATAACCAGGCAGTAAAAGCAGGTGGAATGTTGTTTATTTCCGGCCAGATAGCACTGGATCCTGCAACAGGCGAATTGAAAATGAACAGCATAGCCGAAGAGACAAACCTGGTTATGAAAAATCTTTCCGCAATCCTTAATGAAGCAGGAATGGATTTTTCGCATGTTATAAAAACAACAATCTTTCTTTCCGATATGCAGTTGTTTGCAGAAGTTAATGAAATCTATGGCAAATATTTCAGCGCGGATTTCCCTGCGCGTGAAACTGTAGCTGTTAAAGGCTTACCTAAAAATGTAAATGTTGAGATCAGCATGATCGCAGCACAATAATTATGATTCTCATCACAGCTAAAGTGCATGATATTTTACGGGAAACGCTGCAGGCAAGCGGTTTTGCGGTACACTATGCGCCTGATATCAGCTATGATGAAGTAAGATCTTTAATGCCACAGGTTACCGGCCTGGTGGTGACCACACGATTGAAAATCGACAGGAACCTGATTGACCAGGGGCCGCAATTAAAGTGGATCGGGAGATTAGGAAGCGGGCTTGAATTAATTGATACCGCTTACGCCCGGGAAAGAAATATTCTTTGTGTCAGCAGTCCGGAGGGTAACCGAAACGCGGTGGCTGAACATGCATTGGGGATGTTGCTGAATCTGCTCAATAATATCAGCAGAAGTTTTGAAGAAGTGAAGCATCTCCAGTGGCTGCGCAATGAAAATCGCGGAACGGAATTGTCGGGTAAAACAATTGGCCTAGTTGGCTACGGAAATACGGGGGGCGCATTTGCAAAATTACTCCAGCCATTCGGCGGGACGATCCTCGCTTATGATAAATACAAAACAGGGTTTGGCGACCAAACCATTCGCGAAGCAAATTTTGAACAGGTATGTAAATATGCTGATGTGATCAGTTTTCATGTGCCATTGACGGATGAAACACGATATATGGCAGGGGAGGAATTTTTCGCGCTGTTAAAAAGACGGCCATGGATCTTGAACACTTCGCGTGGAGCCGTTGTAAAAACAAGTGCACTGATCGCCGCAATAAACGAGGATAAGGTTGCCGGAGCAGGACTCGACGTACTGGAAAATGAAAAACTGGATAACCTGACCGAATCGCAGCGTTCAGAATTGGAGCAACTGGTAGCGATGGACAATGTCTTGCTCACGCCGCATATCGCCGGCTACACCCATGAAGCTTTTTATAAAATGAGCAAAGTTTTACTGGAAAAATTGGGTATTTGACCCCATCCTTTGCAGGCTAAACAATTTTAGTATATTTGTAGCAGATGCAACGCTTCGGTGACCTGGAGCGTTGTATTTTTTTTTATTAGTTAAAACGATAGTTATGGCAGAGACAAATTATGTAACACAGGATACGTTTGATAAGATGCAGGTAGAACTGCACGAGATGAAGTCTGTTGCAAGGCCTGCTGCCAGTGAAGCGATCGCCGAAGCCCGTGAAAAAGGAGATCTGAAAGAAAATGCAGAATATGATGCTGCCAAGGAAGCACAGGGAATGCTGGAAGCAAAAATAAAATACCTGGAAGGGATCATCGCTACGGCCCGCATCCTGGATGAAACCAATATCGATACAAGCCGTGTTAGTATCCTTACGAAAGTAACGGTGACTAATATGGGCACGAAAAAAACGGTGACCTACCAGATCGTTTCTGAAAAAGAAGCAGACCTGAAAGCAGGAAAGATTTCCGTGACTTCACCCATAGGAAAAGGGCTTTTGGGAAAAGTAATCGGCGATGTTGCAGAAGTAACGGTTCCTGCCGGCCAACTAAAATTTCGCGTAGAAAATATTACGGTTTAACCTTGTAAACTGACGGTCATGTCTGTATTCTCCAAAATAATCTCCGGCGAAATTCCCAGCTATACAATTGCTGAAAACGAAATGTTCATCGCTTTTTTGGATGTATTTCCATTGGTAAAAGGACATGTGCTGGTGGTTCCAAAGATCGAAACGGATAAAATATTTGACCTTCCGGAAAATTATCTCGCCGGGATGCTAACCTTTGCACAACCGATCGCGAAAGCTATCGAAAAAACTTTTGATTGCAAACGTTGTGGCATCAGTGTAGTTGGCCTGGAAGTGCCGCATGCGCATATGCATCTTGTTCCTATCAATACCGCAAACGATCTGAATTTTACGCAGCCGAAGATCAACGTTTCCCCTGAGGAGATGGAGCAGATCAGGCAACGCCTGAAAGCCGCACTATGATCATGTATTGAGGCGAAACCCAACACCATGAATGGTTTCAAGGTTCACCGAAGGGTCCGTCTTAAAGTGTTTCCGTAATTTAGTGATGAACACATCCATACTCCGCCCAAGAAAATAATCATCTTTCCCCCATACATTCAACAACACTTCTTCTCTCTTTAAAATTTTATTGGCATTCCGTGCTAAAAATTTCAACAGGTCTGCTTCTTTTTGCGTTAAGGGGATTACCTGCTCATCATCATAGATTTTTAATTCATTGTGCACGAAACGCAACCGGCCTATCAGGTAATCTTCTTTAACATCGGCCTCCAGTTTTTTGGTACGGCGTAAAAAAACTTCAATGCGCATGATCAGTTCTTTCATGCTAAAAGGTTTCGTAACATAATCATCTGCGCCGGTGGAAAATCCTTTAAGTTTGTCTTCTTCCAGGCTTTTCGCCGTGATAAATATGATGGGAACAACGTCACTCTGCTGGCGCATTTTCTTTGCTAAAGAAAATCCATCGCGTACCGGCATGTTTACATCGAGCAGGCAAAGGTCGTAAGGATTTTTTTGGAATTCCTGCCAGGCTGCCTCCCCGTTATTGCAGGTAGTAACCATGTAACCTGCATCTGTCAAATTATCTTTGATCATAAAACTCAATGCTGTGTCGTCTTCTGCCAACAGGATCTTTGCTTTCATATGTCAATTTAAGTTCTGGGAATGCGAATAATAAATGAACTGCCTTTTCCGGTTTCACTCTGCACTTCAATCTTTCCCTTATGTGTTTCGATAATGGTTTTTACAAAATTAAGTCCCAGGCCAAAGCCACTGGCTTCCTGGATGTCGCCAGAAGTTACGCGGTAAAATTTATCAAATATTCTTTTATGGTGTTTTTTTTCAATGCCGATTCCGTTATCGCGAAACAAAATGCAAAAGTCATCGCCCTGGATAGACAGTAATATTTGCAACCAGGGATGCAGGGAATACTTCATCGCATTTTCGATCAGGTTAATGAACGCCAGTAACATGTAAGACCGGTCGGCATATAAAAAACTGTCGTTCGTTTCGTCTGAGATCTTTACGATACCGGCTCTTTTTTCGATCAATGGTTCGAGGTTTTTCAACGCTTCTTCTAAAAGTATTTTTACACTAAATCGTTCCTTTTGTAAGGGCAATGATTTCTGTGAATCGAACGCGATCCTAAGCAGCCTTGCCGTTTGTTGTTCCAGGTGTAATGTTTGTTGCTGGATGATCTGCGCGTAATTAGCCAGTTTTTCCGGGCGGTGAACGATAGCCGGATCTTTTAACACATCTGCCGCGATTTTGATAACAGACAGCGGGGTTTTAAATTCGTGTGTGAAATTGTTTACGAAATCCTTCTGCGTTTCGTATAAAAACTTTTGCCGGAAAAGATAAAAAATACTTACGCCGAATGCGATCAGCACCACGATCAGGAGACCGCCAGATACGAGCCAGAACATCATTTGACGGATGACATAACGCGTGCGATTGGGGAAATACAACACTACAAAATTCCGGTCTTCCTCAACGACAGGTATTGTGGCATTTTTTCGCGGGGAGAAATTAGCATCGGGCATGTCGATGTATTGCTCCTCCACGTAGCCTGTTTTTCCTTTTACATGGAGCCCGATCTTACAATCGGTAAAAATATCGAAGTCTGTTAATTCGCGGCCAAGAATCCTGCTGATGTCCGCCAGTGGGTAAACTGTATCCAGGCTGATGATATAAAAATTCGGTTGCGGGTTCTGAATATTTCTTTCAAAACTATAGCTGGAATCTTTCAGTACGTTCAGGTCTTCATACATCGACCTGATGCTTTTCGACACATTTATATTGAATTGTTTTTGTTCAAAAGAATAGATTTTCTGCATCCAGAACAGTTGTACCGCGATGATAAGTCCGACCACAAAAGTGCCAAGCACGAGTAACCAACGTAAAGTTTTGGAACGGATCTGCATGAGAGATTTATTTCAGGCGCCCGGGATTTTTTAAGATAAAATCTTCCCAGCCTTTGCTTTTATGGTCATCGCTTTTCAGGAGCGGTGAATCCTGGAAGTGGTGGCAAACTGCCACTGCAAGTGCATCAGAGGCATCCAGTTGTTCCGGTGCTTCAGTAAATTTCAGCAACTGCTGCAGCATCTTTAAAACCTGTGTTTTATCCGCGTTACCATTTCCGGTGATGGATTGCTTGATTTTTTTGGGCGAATATTCGCAGACAGGAAGTCCGGCCTGCATCGCCGCGGCAATAGCAACACCTTGTGCGCGGCCAAGTTTCAACATACTCTGTACATTCTTTCCGAAAAACGGGGCTTCGATGGCGAAGAAACCGGGTTGATGTATTTTAATAATATCAGCAACTTTATTGTGAATGCGTTCCAGCCTTTCGTATGCATCATGCTTTGCAGATAATTTCAGGATGCCCATTTCGAGCAGCAACATTTCCTTACCGGTAACGGATATCAATCCATAACCCATCACCAATGTACCCGGATCGATACCTAAAATGATTTTTGGTTTATTTTGCAATGGGCGGCCTAATTTTACTGCTTAAAAGAATTGATTGAACAAAAATATCAAAATAATCCTCAACTACTTTTTAGGGCCGGTTTTGTTTATCGTTCTTTCCTGGAATTTATATCAGCAAATCAGCCACCAGCCTGATCTTCCGCAGCGTTGGGCTCAAATCAAATTAAGCTGGCACCAGGCGTCTTTCTGGTTGGTTCTCCTCCTGATGTTTGTAAACTGGGGACTTGAAGCACGCAAATGGCAGCTACTTATGGCGCCTCTGGAGAAATTCAGTTTTCTAAAATCATATAAAAGTGTACTGGCCGGTTGCAGTGTTACCATGCTCACACCAAACCGTATTGGTGAATTTGGCGGAAGGATTGTATACGTTCAGGAAGAACATAGACTGAGCGCTATCTCCCTGACGATTCTCGGCAGCATCAGCCAGTTATTTATTACGATTATTATGGGCACCACAGGACTGATCGTGTTTCGCTATTTTTCCCAGTCTGATGCGGTATTGTTTAAATTGCTGCCTGCACTTGCCGGTGATATTTTAGTGTACGTAAGCATTGCAGTTAGTGCAGTATTGATTTTTTTATACCTGCGTGTGGGCGCGCTTGCCAGCCTGCTGGAGCGTGTTCATTTCTTAAAAAGATTTGTTAAGCAAATCTACCTGCTGCATGCATTCGGGCGTAAACAATTGTTAAGAATCTTGTTTTTATCTTTTTTACGTTATCTGGTGTTTATTTTGCAATATATCCTGCTGTTACACGTATTACAGGTAGATATTGCTTACGTGGTTTGCTTCTGGCTCCTCTCTGTTTTTTATTTGGTGATGGCCATCGCACCTACGATCGGTTTTATCGAATTGCCGGTAAGGGCAGCAGCCAGTGTTGAATTATTACAATTATATAGCACCAATGTTATCGGGATCCAGGCTGCATCTCTGGGCATCTGGCTGATCAATCTGGTGATACCTGCGGTTGCAGGAAGTTTATTAATTTTCGGCATTAAAATCATGAAAGAAAAATGATTCGACCTTTTAAACCCTTGTTATTATTGATCGTTTTAGGCTGCCTCAGCTTTACTTCTCAAAGCCCTGCTGCTGATTTTTGTGGCATTCGAAATACAGCGTTTAAAGCGGGCGAAAAAGTAACCATGAAGGTATTTTACAGCACCATGGGCGCTTATATCGGCGCGGGAGAAGCTACATTTACCACCACACTTGAGCGTTTTAACGGCAAGCCTGTTTACCATTGTGTAGGTGATGGAAAATCATATTCCTTCTTTGACAATTTTTTTAAGGTGCGCGATCGTTACGAAAGTTATATCGACACAGCTTCATTATTGCCTTACAAATTTGTGCGCAATGTTGATGAGGGCGGGCACAAGATCTATAACAATGTCAGCTTTAACCAAACAGCCAATACCGCGGTAAGCACAAATGGTGTTTTTAAGATCACGGATTGTATGCAGGATGTGGTGAGCGCCGTATACTATGCGCGTAATATCAATTTTGATAAGTATAAGCCCGGCGATAAAATTCCTTTTGATATGTTTTTGGATGATGAAGTTTATCACCTATACATCCGTTACCTCGGCAAGGAAAAAGTGAAAACCCGTTACGGTAAATTCAATGCGATCAAGTTTAAACCTTTGTTGATCAAAGGGACTATTTTTGAAGGTGGCGAAAAAATGAATGCATGGGTGAGTGATGATCCGAATCATTTGTTGCTGCGCGTGGAAAGTCCAATCTCTGTGGGTAAGATCGTGATCGATATGATGGGCTACAGCAACCTTCGTTATCCCTTAAAATCCTTACTGAGCGTCCGTTAGCAGTTACTACATCGCTGAAAGACTGAACGTCTCTTTAACCCTGATTCCTTTATCAGTTAATTGTAGGGTTGCGCATTCGATCTGCGGATCGTGCTCAAAAAACAATACGTAATCATTCTGCTGCGCCTCCGTTAAAAAAGATTTCTTTTCATTTAATGTTGTGAGCGGAAACATGTCGTACGCCATCACATAAGGCAGGGGAATATGCCCGGCCGATGGCAGGAGATCGGCCATAAAAATAATCGTGCGTCCTTTATAATTAACCTGTGGTAACATCATCGCATCGGTGTGGCCGAATGCCTGTCGGATCAATATATTGTCAGGAAAATCGGATTGGTGCGTTTCGATGAATTTAAGTTGCCCGCTTTCTTTGATCGGCAAAATATTTTCTGAAAGAAAACTGGCTTTTTCACGCGCGTTAGGTTCTGTTGCCCATTTCCAATGCCGTTCATTGCTCCAGTAATGAGCGTTTTTAAATGCGGGAACAAGTTTGTCTCCATCACGGATGATACTTCCGCCGCAATGGTCAAAATGAAGATGCGTTAATAATACATCGGTAATATCATCCCGGTGAAAGCCGCGCGTAGCCAGCGATTTGTCTAAAGTGTCATCGCCATGCATATAATAATGACTGAAAAACTTTTCATCCTGTTTGTTGCCCATACCGTTATCTACGAGGATAAGCCTGTTGCCATCTTCAATCAATAAACAGCGCAGCGCCCAGCTACACATATTGTTTTCATCTGCAGGATTAATTTTATTCCAGATGCTTTTTGGCACAACGCCAAACATGGCACCTCCATCCAGTTTGAAATAACCTGTATTGATCGTATATAAATTCATAATATTAGCTTGTTACTGGTAATGTTGTTTTTTGCTTCATCGCTGTAAGAACGAGCCAGATGAAACCGAGTAGGAAAAAAACCACCAAAGATAAAATGGATTCGCGGATGCTGCTCACACCTTCAATAAATCCAAATGTAAATAACCCGATCACGATCGCCATTTTTTCAGTTACATCATAAAAGCTAAAAAATGAAGCTGTGTCTTTAGTAGCCGGCATGAAACGCGAGTAAGTAGAACGGCTCAGCGATTGTATGCCACCCATCACCAGTCCAACCAATGAAGCAATAATGTAAAAATGCATTTCTGTTGTGATAAAATACCCGGCGATACATACGCCGATCCAAAGCAACACGGTAAATATCAGCACGCGTACGTTGCCAAATTTTGCCGAGAGTCGTGACATCAGGATTGCCCCTGCAATCGCTACAATCTGTATAATTACAGCGGTGATGATCAGTTTGATATCGGGTAGTTTCAGTTCCTTAATACCAAAGTCAATGGCTACCAGCATCACAGTTTGAACACCCATGCTGTAAAAAAAGAAAGCCGTTAAAAAACGCTTCAAGACCGGCATATGTTTGAGTTGGTTCCAAACGATCTTCAATTCTTTAAATCCGTTTGTAAAAACATTCTTTCGTTCTTTTCTTTCCTGTTTACTGCTGATGGGTAAGGCACGGAAAGTGATCTGCGCAAAGCAAACCCACCAAACGCCCACCAGCAGAAATGTGATCTTTAAAGGCAATGGGTTATCAGGCATCAATATCACTAATCCAAACCCGATCATCTGCATCAGCACGCTTCCAATGTAACCAAAGGTGTAGCCTTTTGCACTGATCCTGTCCTGGTCTTCATCAGCAGCGATCTCCGGTAAATAGGAATTATAAAAAACCTGGCTTCCATAAAATCCAATGCCTGCCATCATAAAGCAGATCAGTCCAAGGAACACATGTTCGCGATCAAAAAAATACATCAGCGAACAACTCGCTGCCCCCATGTAGCAAAAGAAGCGCATGAAGTTTTTCTTATTGCCTTTGTAATCGGCGATCGAAGAAAGTATCGGAGATAAAACTGCGACCACTAAAAATCCAAAGGCCAGCACGTAATCTTTCAACTCTGTGTTAACGAAATTTCTGCCAAGGAAGCTGATGCCATCGGGAAAATTTTTCAAGCCTGTTACGGCTGCATAATAGGCCGGAAAGAAAGTGGTGGTAATAACCAGGTTGTACACCGAATTGGCCCAGTCATACATGGCCCATCCCGTGACAACTTTTTTAGAAGCAGTTTGCATGGTGTAAGTATAAGTAGGGAAAATACTAAAATTCTAACAGTTATCGGGATGCTAGCTTTTGATATAACCAGTATATAGAAGAATCAGCAGGAGGACACCGAGGATGATGCGGTAAATTCCCCAAATGCGGAAGCCATGTTTTTTTAAAAATCCGATAAAGAATTTGATCGCCAGCAATGCCACAACAAAAGCCACAACATTACCGATCGCCAGTAATTTGATTTCGTCTGAACTAAAGCCACCCGCGTCTTTATAATATTTATAGAGTTTGTAACCTGTTGCTGCGAGCATCGTTGGAACTGCCAGGAAAAAAGAAAATTCAGCGGCAGCACTCCGCGTAAGTTTTTGTTGCATTCCGCCAATGATTGATGCGGCGCTGCGGCTTACTCCGGGAACCATGGCCAGGCATTGCCAGAGACCGATCAGCAAAGCACTGGTGAAACTCACCTGCCGTTCTGATTGGATCCGCGGACTGGTAAACATCTTATCAATAAACAACAACACGATACCACCCAGCAATAAAGCTACGGCTACAGTCGTGGTGCTTTCGAGCAAAGCGTCAATTTTTTTAGAAAATAATAATCCGAGAATGATCGCGGGGATCACACCTACGATAAGCTTTAAATAGAATTGCCAGTTTTTAAAATCAAAGAATTTCTTCCAGTACAATACCACTACGGCCAGGATGGCGCCCAGTTGTATGGCCACCGTAAACATTTTGGTGAATTCATTATCGGGGATCTGCAATAATTTTTCGGCAATGATCATATGCCCGGTAGACGAAACAGGCAAAAATTCTGTCAGCCCTTCTACAATAGCGATGATGATACTTTGAATAATATCCATGGAAACAGTTGATGGTGATAAAAACAGGGGCAAATAAAAAACGCTGTAACATACAGCGTAATTCAATTTATTTGTGGAATGCGGTTAAATAGTTTTTTTGGGCTCCTTCATGATCGCGATGATCTCGATGATAAAACCGGCAACAATCAATAACGGCGCAACTGTAATACGTGTGACACTGTACACTTCTTTAGGATCAAACTCATTTGGATTGCTGCTCTTTCCGCCCGACATGAGGAAGAAGCCTAAAGCCAGAACGGCGAGCCCGATCAGCATCCAGGTATAATTTTCTTTTCCGAACAGGCTGATTTTCGTAACCTCCGCCTGCTTCACATATTCTTTTACTTCTTTTTTCTCTTTGATCATGTTCGTTATTTAAAGCTGCAATATAAAACAAATTCCAGTTTTCATTAATAGAGGTCGTCCAGTTTCATCCTTAGGTACTTAATTACAGAGCGATGCGTACTCACCAACGTGATGGCCACGCCTAACACCAGGATGATGGCAAACAGGATGAACAATCCTGTGTTATCATGCAGCAGTTTGAAATCGGGGATGAAGTTTTCGATTAGTAACACCGTTCCCCAAATAGCCGCAATTGCCATTAAAGAAGCAATGATGCCATTGATCACCGCGCGTTGATTGATCGGTTTGGCAATAAACCAGCGGGTGGCGCCTACCATTTGCATCGTCTTTATCAGGAAGCGATTACTATACATGTCGAGCCGTATGGTATTATCGATGGAAAACACCACTAAAATAGTGAGTAACAACGCTGCGATCAGGAATATCAGTGCTGCTGTTTTTACATAGCTGCTTACTTTGGCTACTGTATCTGACGGAAACTGGAACTCAGAGATCACGCCCGGGTAAGCGGTTTGTAAATTGGCTGCCAGGATCGCGAGACTGTCTTTTTCCACGTAATCTGCCTTCACATAAAAATCAATACTTTCCGGCAAAGGGTTGTTGCTCAAAAATTGTTTCCAGGTAGTATCGTTTTCCGCGTTCCATTTTTGGGCAGCTTTTTCCTGCGTTACATATTCAACGCGGTTCGCATAAGGAATCGAACTGATGTAATTTTTGAGGCTGTCGATTTTCGTCTTCGGGGCATCCCGGTTTAAATAAGTATGTACCTGGATGCTTTCTTTAAAATAATCCCCGGTTTTACGCAGGTTTAAAAAGAACCACCCAACAATACCGAACAGGAACAGCACAAGGGCGACACCTACAATGGCATTCGTGTAAGATGGTTTTCCTTTTTTGCTGGATGCTTTTCCGAATTGGGCCATAACTAATTCTGCTTTTGATTATTTGGGTTGTCAGCTTTTGTTCTATACTCGGCAACTGTTCCGGCTCATTGCTGCAAACGGCTGCGCGGGCTTTGCGCTGCTATCCGGCAGCCTTTCTGCAAGAAATAAAAACTCAGCTGGAACAATCTTCATCACGAGTTCTGTCAAACAGCCGCAAAAATAGAGGTTTTTAGGTTGTTTGTTTTATTTTTGACAACTGCTAAAAAACGATTGTCCTGCCAAATATATTTTTTATGTAGCAGCGCTGTGGCTTATTTATTTGTTAAAATCAATTTTCTTTCCGGAGTATTTGATCAACAAGGAGCAACCGTACAAGCCTGCGGTGCTGCTGTAACCGAAAAGTTTTACGCAGCGGAGTAGATAATTTTTTTAAAACAAGCGAACGTATAATGGAGTATCAATTCAAGGAGATAGAACAGAAATGGCAAGCACGATGGAAGGCAGATAAAGCATACCAGGTGCCGAATATTTCGGAGAAGCCAAAATTTTATGTGCTCGATATGTTTCCTTACCCGAGTGGTGCGGGGTTGCATGTTGGTCATCCGCTGGGTTATATTGCCAGTGATATTTTCAGCCGCTACAAACGGCTGCAGGGCTTTAATGTACTGCACCCGATGGGCTTTGATAGTTTTGGTTTACCGGCAGAACAATATGCGATCGAGACCGGTCAGCATCCGGCAAAAACAACAGAAGAAAATATCGGCAATTTTAAAAGCCAGTTGGATAAGATCGGCTTTTGCTATGACTGGAGCCGCGAGATCCGCACCAGCGATCCCCAATATTACAAATGGACCCAATGGATTTTTTTGCAATTGTTCAACAGTTATTTCTGCAATACACAACAGAAGGCCAGGCCTGTTACCGACCTGGTAAAAAAATATGAAACCAGCGGCAGTAAGGATTTTTCAGCCGAAGAATGGAATGCGTTTGATGCAAAAACAAAAGCGGAATGGCTGATGAAACGCCGCCTCGCTTTTTCTGCTTACGGCGAAGTGAATTGGTGCGAGGCATTGGGAACGGTGCTGGCAAATGATGAGGTTGTGAATGGTGTGAGTGAGCGTGGCGGACATCCGGTGATCAAAAAGAAAATGCGGCAATGGTATTTACGTATTACAAAATATGCCGATCGCCTGTTGGCAGGCTTAGATACCGTGAATTTCAGCGAGGCGATGAAGGAGATGCAGAAGAACTGGATCGGCAAGAGCGAAGGCGCGGAAATGGAATTCGCGGTTGAGGGAAAGGATGAGAAAATCCGGGTTTATACAACACGCCCCGATACCATTTTTGGAGTTGATTTTTTAGTGCTGGCGCCCGAACATCAATTGGTAAAAGACATTACCAGTGCAGAGCAACTGGGAGCGGTAGCTAAATATCTTGGATACGTAAAAAGTCGCAGTGACCGCGAACGGATGGCAGAAGTGAAGCAGGTGACAGGTTGCTTTACGGGCGCTTATGCCATCAATCCTTTTAACGGGAAACAGATCCCGATCTGGATCGCGGAATATGTGTTGGCAGGTTACGGCACGGGCGCGATCATGGCGGTGCCTTGCGGCGACCAGCGAGATTTCTCTTTTGCGCAACATTTTAATATTCCGGTTACGAACATCATCGGCCAACATTTCAATGGCAACGAAGCCAATGCCACCAAAGAAGCCGTGTTGGAGAACTCCGGTTTTTTAAATGGTTTGCAGATGAAAGATGCCATTGGTATTGCGATCAATAAAATTGAGCAAGACGGCATCGGTAAACGCAAAGTGAATTATCGCATGCGTGACGCCGGGTTCAGCCGCCAGCGTTATTGGGGCGAGCCATTCCCGATCAAATGGGAAGACGGAGTAGCCATTGCCTTATCTGCAGCCGACCTGCCGCTGCAATTGCCTTATGTAGAAAAGTATGGTCCGGGCCCGGAAGGTGAAGGACCTTTAGCCAATATCCATGAATGGGTAGAGGAGAAATATGAAACCTCCACGATGCCCGGTTATGCAGGTTCTTCCTGGTATTTTTTGCGGTATATGGATCCGCAGAATGAGGAAACATTTTGCGACAGGAAGGTGAGTGATTACTGGGGACAGGTGGATGTATATATCGGCGGAACGGAACATGCTGTTGGTCATTTGTTGTACAGCCGTATGTGGACGAAAGTATTGTTCGACCTGGGTTTGATCGGGTTTGATGAACCGTTTAAGCAACTTGTAAACCAGGGAATGATCCAGGGCAGCAGCAGGTTTGTATACCGCGTGCAGGGAACAAATCAGTTTGTATCTGCCGGCCTGAAAGATCAGTATGAAACGAACGAATTGCATGCAGATGTAAATTTTGTTGACGGTGTAGAGTTGGATATGGAAGCTTTCAGGAAATGGAAAAACGGCGAGTTTGCTGATGCTGAATTTATTTTGGAGGGTGGAAAATACTTCTGTGGAATAGAGACAGAAAAAATGTCGAAATCAAAATACAATACGGTAAACCCGGATGATTTGGTATCGAAATACGGTGCTGATACTTTCCGGATGTATGAAATGTTTTTGGGCCCGGTAGAACAAAGCAAACCCTGGGATACAAAGGGTATCGAAGGGGTTCATCGTTTCCTGCGCAAACTGTGGCGCTTGTTTAACGATGAGGTTAAAGGAAAGATCTGGACGGTTGAACCACCCACAGATGCTGAATGGAAACTGTTGCATAAGACGATCAAAAAGATCAGTTACGACACAGAAAACTTTTCATTTAATACCGCGGTGAGCGCATTTATGATCAGCGTAAATGAACTGGCAGATGCCAAGTGTCATAAGAAGCAAATCCTCGAACAATTGCTGATCTTACTGGTTCCCTACGCACCGCATATCGCCGCAGAGCTTTGGTCGCAATTGGGCAATCCGGGGAGTATCCTGGACGCTTCCTATCCAACATTTGAAGAAAAATATCTGGTTGAATCAACAAAAGAGTATCCTGTTTCCATCAACGGAAAATTGCGTACAACACTGAATATTTCTCTTGAAGCGAGCCCGGAAGAAGTAGAAAGCCTGCTGTTGCAAAATGAAGTCGTACAAAAATGGCTGGAAGGAAAGGCACCGAAGAAGATCATTTTTGTGAAAGGCAAAATGCTCAATGTGGTCATTTAAGTGCTGCACTAAAATTTATAGGCCGGCGAAATTTCGCCGGCTTTTTTGTGCTTGAAGTTCCATACGCCGTTCTGTTTTAAATAGATAAATTTGCGCCATGAAGGATCTTGACATCAGTGCGGTCTTGGAAAGAAATGCCAATGACTTTTTCCCCGTTGTGCCTTTCTCGGCCGGCGATAACCTTGCTGCGCTTAACCTTTCCAAAACGAATCCGCAGTTTTCTTCTTCGATCTACAACGACATGACGGTTTTTTCAGATTGGATAGACCTGCAGCGGACATCTGAAAACGCTCGTTACCTGGTTGGTGGTTACAGGGAAAACCGCGATATGTATCGCCGCAGCGAACTATTCGATCAAAACCTGTCAGATAACCATTTGTCTAAAGATGAACCGCGCAGTTTTCATCTAGGTACCGACATCTGGGCACCAGCCGGTACGCCTGTTTCTGCTGTGATCGGCGGCATGATCCACAGTTTCGCATTCAATGACCATTTCGGTGATTATGGCGCTACGATCATTTTGCAGCATCAACTGGAAACCGTCAATTTTTATACCTTATACGGTCATCTTTCCTTAGCTGATCTCCAGGGTATCCGCGTCGGACAATTTATTACGCGTGGCGAAACATTTGCGCATTTTGGTCCACCGGAAGAAAATGGCCATTGGCCCCCACACTTGCATTTCCAGGTTATTCTCGATATTGGTAACTGGCAGGGCGATTATCCTGGTGTTTGTAAACCAGGCGAAGCAGACAAATTTCTTCGTAACGGCGCAAATCCAGACCTGCTCTTAAAGTTGAACCGGTATCTGGCCGCGTCTAAGGAATCCACATCTTAGCGAAACAATTTCAGGGAGTGAACGTTAAACAGTAGCAAAAACCTTCGTAAAGCCAGCTAAAGCTGTATTTTTACATATAAGTTAATACTCTTCAAAGATGGAAATAAAACCCGGCCTGCTGCTCCAGGAAATTAATAGTCCAGCCGATTTAAAGAAACTCAACAAAGACCAGATGTTACAGGTGTCAGAAGAACTGCGCCAGTATATCATTGATGTGGTGAGTGTTTATGGCGGGCATTTCGGCGCCAGCCTAGGTGTGGTAGAATTAAGCGTAGCCTTGCATTATGTGTTTAATACCCCCTATGATCAGCTCGTTTGGGATGTGGGCCACCAGGCATACGGGCATAAGATCCTAACCGGCCGCCGCGATGTATTTCCAACCAACAGGAAATACCATGGCCTGAGTGGTTTCCCAAAAAGAAGCGAGAGCGAATACGATACGTTTGGCGTTGGGCATTCCTCTACTTCCATCAGTGCTGCTTTAGGAATGGCCATGGCCAGTCATTATAAAGGGGAGAAAGACCGCCAGCATATTGCTGTTATTGGCGATGGTGCGATGACTGCAGGACTTGCGTTTGAAGCGATGAATCATGCGGGCGCAGCCAATAGCAACGTCATCATTATCCTCAACGATAATTGCATGAGCATCGATCCCAATGTTGGAGCATTAAAAGAATATCTAACGGATATTACCACATCACACACTTACAATAAAGTGAAGGATGACGTATGGAAACTGTTGGGGAAATTGCCTGTAGGTAAAACATTCTCCCGTTCTATGGCGCAGAAATTAACCGATGGGTTGAAAGGTATGGTGAGCAGCAGTGCGAATTTATTTGAGGCTTTAAATCTGCGTTATTTCGGGCCTATAGACGGTCATAACGTAGGTAAGCTGATCGATACATTAAATGATTTAAAGGATATCCCTGGGCCAAAGATTCTTCACATTAAAACGGTGAAGGGTAAAGGTTATGAACTGGCAGAAAAAGATCAGACCAAATGGCATGCGCCCGGCCTGTTTGATAAGGTAACTGGAGAGATCAGGAAGAAAGCCTACGATATTCCACAGCCCCCAAAATACCAGGATGTATTCGGATTAACGATGATCGAACTGGCAGAAAAGAACAGCAGGATCATGGGCATTACGCCCGCAATGCCGAGCGGTTCTTCCTTAAAATTCATGATGGATAAAATGCCCGATCGTGCATTCGATGTCGGCATTTGCGAACAACATGCGGTAACCTTAAGTGCCGGCCTGGCAACGCAGGGTATGCGCGTTTTTTGCAATATTTATTCTTCGTTTATGCAGCGGGCTTACGATATGGTGATCCATGATGTGGCGATCCAGAAATTGCCTGTTGTATTTTGCCTGGACCGTGCCGGTTTAGTGGGAGAAGATGGCCCAACGCACCATGGCTGCTACGATATCGCGTACATGCGTTGCATACCGCATATGATCATCAGCGCGCCGATGAACGAAAAAGAATTGCGCAACCTGATGTATACTTCGCAGCTTGAGTCTACAAAAAATCCTTTCGTTATCCGCTACCCGCGCGGCGAAGGAGTCATGCCGGAATGGCGCACGCCTTTCGAAGAAATTGAAATTGGCAAAGGAAGAAAACTCAAAGATGGGGAAGGCATCGCGATCCTGAGCTTTGGTCACCCGGGTAATTTTGCTGCAACTGCGATCCGTGACGTTCGGGCAGAAGGCATCAACCCGGCGCATTATGACATGCGTTTTGTGAAACCCATAGATGAGGAATTATTACACGAAGTTTTTCAGAAATATCATAAAATCATCACGATCGAAGACGGAACAGTTGTGGGAGGTTTTGGCACCGCCGTATTGGAATTCATGAATGAACATGGCTATAAGGCTGATGTGAAAATTATGGGTATTCCCGACAGGCTGGTAGAACACGGCACCCCAAAAGAATTATATGAGGAGATCGGTATTGATGCAAATTCAATTGCGGAAACCTTACGTGCAATGGCCAACGTTAGCGTAGCCGCTTTGTAAAAAAATTAGATTTTAATTTGATCTTTTAAACCTTCCCCGGAAGGTTTTTTTATGGGTTATGGAATATTAAACCGGGCGCATCTCTTTCCAAATCATCACATGAAATTGTTATTTGCCCTTTTCTTCGTTTCTGCCGCCTGTTATTGTTGCTTCCAATCTGTTTCATCAAACGAAAGCCGGTTCCCAAATGTCACCCATACAAATAGCCGTGCAGAGAAACCATCAACAGATCGGTCTGTTGAGCAATTAAAACCAAGAGCAGCACAGCTTCGCGAATTTGCAATGGCAAATGATTACAACACGGATATTTTTTTTATGATTGATATGCAGGTTCCTTCCGGAAAGAAGCGGTTTTTCATTTACAATATGGCAAAAGATACGATTGAGCAGATAGGTTTAGTCACGCATGGCCAAGGCAATGCCGCTGACAGAACTATCCAATTTTCCAATGAGCCCGGAAGCAACTGCAGTTCACCCGGCAAATACAGGATCGGCGCTCCTTACACCGGGAAGTTCGGACTTGCATTTAAATTACATGGATTGGACCAGGGCAACAGCAACGCCTTTAAACGTTTCGTTGTGTTGCACGCGCATAGTTGTGTACCCGATGAAGAAGTTGATCCGGATGGTATTTGTCGCAGCCAGGGTTGCCCTACAGTTTCCCCCGCATTTTTACAGGAATTAACAGGATATATCGTCAACTCGAAAAAACCAATCCTGTTAAACATTTACCCATAAAAAAAGGCCCGCGAGGGCCTGGGCGATACCATTCTTTTTTGCCATTACTTCATCGGTACTTCTATCGCTAATAATTCTGCATCTGCTGTTGCCTTTATCGAGAAATTGTCGGTTTCGGAGATACCGATCGCGTCTCTTTTATCAAATTGTTTTCCGTCAATTTCTATTGAACCATTGATCACGACGAGGTAAACACCGTTGCCTTTGAATGCATTATTGTATGCAAGTTCTTTTCCTGCTTCCAGTTTTGTCATGGCAAAACGAGCGTCCTGGTTGATCCATAAAGCAGCATCGGCTTCCTGCGGGGAAACAACGATCTGCCATTGATTGATACGCCCGTTTGCATCAAAATTGCGCTGGTCATACCTTGGCTTAATATTCTTCTCTTTTGGAAAGATCCAGATCTGGAACAACGTTACCGGATCGGTTGCTGAGGCATTGGCTTCGGAATGTTGAACGCCTGTGCCCGCACTCATAATTTGTACGTCGCCTGCCTGGATCGTTCCCACGCCACCCGTGCTGTCCTTGTGTTTCAGCGCGCCGGTGAAAGGAATGGTTACGATTTCCATATTATCATGAGGATGCGGTGGAAAAGCGCCGCCGCCCGCAATGAAATCATCATTCAACACACGCAATAAACCAAAATGTACTTTTTCAGGATTGTGGTAACCACCAAAACTGAAATAATAGTTGGGTTTCAACCAGCCATAATCGGATGAACCCCTTTCTGCTGCTTTTTGGATGAGCATTTTCATATAAACTCTTTTTTAATTAATGTTTAAACATCAAATAATATACCAAAGTGGTTGCATGCCATTATTGCAGATCTTTGGCTGCTGCAGCGGTTAGCAAAGAAGGAAAAGATAATTAACTAAAGGAACTCCGCGAATTTAATTCAGGTGACTGAAGTCATCCGAAGTGAGCATCGTAGACTGATCTTCTTCGCGGTGTTCATTGTATTCGATAATGAAATTATTGCGTCCCTCACCGATAAGGATATGAAGGAATTTCTGTTGCACCAGTTCGAGCATATTCAGGAAGATAAAGATCGCGTGGATCCGGTCTTCACATTCCGCGAAGATCTTTTCAAAAGACAATGTTTTTTCTTCGCGGCTGATCTCCAGCATATGATCGCGTACCCCTTCCATCGTGTATTTGTATTGCACAACGGTATGAACGGGTTTGTTGTTTTTTTCCTGGAGCCGCTGAACCACTTTTTCAAAAGCCTTCATCAGCTTAAACAACGTGAGGGTTTGGATCTCGGTGCCCTCACCCGCTTCTTCACCGATCTGCGATAATTCGCGTTGCAAATTACCGCGTTTGATCATCAGCATACGCACCGCTTCCATTTCGGCCATCTTGGCAGACGCTTCCTTGAATTTTTTGTATTCGAGGATCTTGTCGATGAGTTCCTGTCGCGGATCGATTTCATTTCCTGCAGCATCGAGTTCTTTTCTTGGCAACAACATTTTTGCCTTGATGCGCATCAGGGTGCTGATAAACAAAATGAATTCGCTGCTTAATTCAATATTTAGTTTTTCAGACTGGTGAATATGATCAAGAAAATCGTTGGTGATCTTGGTGATTGGAATATTGTAAATATCCAGTTCATCCCTTTCGATAAAAAAGAGGAGCAGGTCGAAAGGGCCTTCAAATTGGTCGAGTTTGATCTGGTAAGACGGAGTATTCACAATAAGAGATTTAAATAAAAACTCCCGTTCGAAAACGGGAGTGGCAAATGTAAACCATAGTTTCTTTAAAACCGGCCGTTGGCCTCCTGCCAGCGCAGATGTGGATAAAATGACTAAGGCCTGCGGCGAAGCTCATCGCGGATCTCCATCAGCAACCTGTCCGTTTCGGTCGGTCCTGAAGGTGCAGCTTCTTCCTTCTTCTTAAACTTATTCAACCCCTTGATCACAGAGAAAAGTACGAGCGCCACCATAATAAATTTGATCACCGCTGCCAGGAAACTGCCATATTTAACCGCCCCCCATTTCAAGGCCCCGATATCAGAAGCGCCCACTGCATTGAGTGCCGGTGTAAGCAGCAATGGCGTAATAACATCATCTACCAGCGATGTGATAATGGCGCCAAACGCAGCACCAATGATCACGGCAACTGCGAGATCGACAATATTTCCTTTTAAGGCAAATTCTTTAAATTCTTTTACGAATCCCATTGCAATAAATTTTGGGTTAAAAATATTTTGATCAATGTACATAATTATATAACAAAAAAAGATTTTTTACAACCTATTATTGCTCAACTTCGCAGCCTAAATCCGGCGTTTGAGCAGCAAATTTTTCAACTGGCTTATTTTTATTGTCCTCTCTTTTATCTGGGGCAGTAGCTTCATCCTGATGAAAGAAGGGCTTAATGGTTTATCGGCACTGCAGGTGGCGTCTCTACGCATTATTTCATCTGGGTTAGTGTTGCTGCCGGTTGCGATCCGGCATTTCCGCCAGGTGCCCAAAAATAAATTAGGGCTTGTCTTCCTGTCTGGCGTACTGGGAAGCCTGTTACCGGCTTATCTTTTTTGTATTGCAGAACAGGCGATAGATAGTGCCCTGGCAGGCGTATTAAACTCGCTTACACCGATTTTTGTAATCATCACGGGAGCCGTTTTTTTTCGATCGAAAACCTCCAAAAATAAGGTGCTGGGTATTTGCGTTGCCTTTGCAGGGTCTGTCCTGTTATTTCTAAGCCAGCCTGATTTCAGTTCAAACAGCAATGCCTTATATGTATCCTATGTAGTGCTCGCAACGGTCATGTATGGCATAAACGTGAATATGGTCCATCGTCATCTAAGCACCGTTCCTTCTTTGCGTATCGCGGCCATTGCGCTTACAAGCAATGCAGTTCCGGCAATGATTGTGCTGTATTTTACCGGATACTTTAACCTGGATTTTAGTTCAGGGCTGATCCTGCTGGCGAGCGGCTACTCGTTTGTTTTGGGGATATTTGGTACGGCTGCCGCATCCATCATTTTCTATATGCTCATAAAGCGGGCAGGTGCCGTCTTCTCGTCAATGGTGACTTACGGTATACCTGTAGTAGCAATTGGCTGGGGAATTATTTATGGAGAAAAGATCGGCATCAGGCAAATCGGCTGTCTTGCCGTTATCCTTGCCGGTGTTTACCTGGCGAACCGCAAAAATGCGGCTGTTGCAGAAACCTGATCATTTAAAAAAGCGGATCTCCTTTTTATGAGGATTGAGCCAGGCTTTTGTGCCCAGGATGTCAATTCCTTTCTTATCATAAAAATTTAGAAGTAACGTATCACCGGTCCTGGTATATGTTCCGGGATACTGCGTGTTCTTCACACTGTCGAATAATTGCCGGTAAAATTCAAAAAAATTATTTTCCCTGATTTCGAAATAGGAATCATTCATATCTGCTACTGCTATGAACTTCATCGTGACTGCGGATTGCTCAAATAATTTCCGGTCTCGCTTAAAGGAATGCAATGGCGCGCACGAAAGCAGTCCGGACAAGAAGAGCGTAAGCAATGCAATTTTCATAATGATTTGTTGATTTAGCCTTTTTGGCGGCGGGACAGGCGTTAAAGATAGCGAAGAAAAAAACAATCATTCCTGTTGTAAACTACTGGGCAAAAGGAAAACCCGGAAATACTTTTATGCTGCATCACCAGCTATAAGCACACTGGTGTTGCCGGTAGAATTATTTCTGACCACTGCCGTAAGCAACAAGGTAAGACGTATAGGTGGAGTATGAAAATGGCGAAAGCTTCCACTGGTTTTCTAATTTTTCACTTTATGAAAAAGTTAATCGTATTTGCTTTAATTTTAATTTCAACGCTGAGTTATGCTCAAACAGCAGGACGTCTGGAAGGAACGGCTACCTGTACTTGCCAGCCCGGCTACACTATTTGCCAGGCCAGTTCCTTATTTATGAGCTGTTGTACCTGCTGTCAGCCGGGAAGTTCCTGTGGATCATGGACGGCCTTTGGATTATGCGGTTGCATCTGTGAATCAACTTCCTCCAAACGGGGATCGGAGGTAAAGTTTTATTCGGAAAAGTATGATGCATTCATGGATTACCTCGACCGTAATAATGTTGCCAGCGCTGACTTCCGCGTTTATGCCAATACGGCCAAGGCGGGTAAACTGCTGAAAACGGGGGATGCAGGAACGGCGAATTATGTAGTACTATCGGCAGAAGACAACAAGGCATTCAGCGATCAGTACATTGCAGATATGAAGCGGCTGATTGCTGATCCGCGGGTAAGTCAGTTGATTGATACCTACCTGAAAGAAAACAAATAACCCCGTATATGAACACAGTATTCTTGTTAACCTTCCCAAGTACCGGATTCTGGGTATTCTTATGTGTAATGGCTTTCGCGCTGGGTTACCTGGCCAGCCAGTTATTCCGCAAACCAAAGTAGTAGCCTGGCCGGCAACTTCAAGATTGCCGGCCATTTTTTCTCATCCGTAAATGAAAGAACATGTGTGAGCGATTACTATGTTACGGTATTTTTTTCGCCCTTCTTTTTCCCGCTAACGTTGCTGCGCAATCCCCTTTACCGGAGGGCACCAAAGCAGTGCAGTACATCGAAGGAGCAAAGCTTGTTATTGATGTCCTCAAATTATTCAGGCAGAACAAGCCTCCCGCGACGTCACTGGCCGCAGGTAAGAATAGTGGTTTCTGTAGTTTTTGTGTATTTAACAGCGATACCACAAATACTATAAAAGTGATGTTGGTGGAAAAGGTTGTGCCCGCTACGGCGGCAATCTTTCTAATTATCAAGCCATCTGCAAGAGAATGCCTGCTTCGTATCAACTGTGGTATTTATAACTGCCGGGTCGAAAGTCTGAAAGGAGAGGTGATCAGTTGGGGCGATATTTCGGTGGCAGATCAAATGCTGGAATTAAAAAAATAATAAATATCATCAAAGAAATTGCAATTGTTCTTAAAAATCGGGCAAAAACCGACGAAAAATCTGCCTCCTGATTTCTTATTGCAAGCGGCAACCCTTACCTTTGCGGCTCAAAATTATATCTTATATATTTTAAATATTTGTTATGGCCAATACCGGTAAAATAAAATCCATCATTGGTGCCGTTGTCGACGTGCAGTTTAATAGTGATTCTAAACTTCCTGACATCCTGAATGCCCTGGAATTGACCCGTGAAAACGGTGATAAACTTATCCTCGAAGTTCAGCAGCACCTTGGAGAAGATAGTGTAAGGACCATTGCGATGGATGGTACGGAAGGTTTGGTACGTGGTACGGCGGTTATTGACACCGGTAAACCGATCACTATGCCGATTGGTGAAGGTATCAAAGGACGCTTATTTAATGTAACCGGTGATGCTATTGATGGTCTGCCCCAGGTTAGCAAAGAAGGCGGTCGTGCCATTCATGCAAAACCACCGTTATTCGAAGACCTTAGTACGGCTTCTGAGATCCTTTTTACCGGGATTAAAGTAATTGACCTGATCGAACCATATGCAAAAGGTGGTAAGATTGGTTTGTTTGGTGGTGCAGGTGTGGGTAAAACCGTACTAATCCAGGAATTGATTAATAACATCGCGAAAGCTTATAGTGGCTTATCCGTATTTGCGGGTGTGGGTGAAAGAACGCGTGAAGGAAATGACCTGATGCGTGAGATGATTGAAGCGGGGATCATGAACTACGGCGATAAGTTTAAACATAGCATGGAAGAAGGTGGCTGGGATCTTAGCTCAGTAAACCTTGAAGACCTGAAAGAATCGAAAGCAACGTTCGTGTTCGGACAAATGAATGAACCACCGGGTGCCCGTGCGCGTGTTGCCCTGAGTGGTTTAACAATGGCCGAATATTTCCGTGATGGTGAAGGCGATGGTCAGGGGAAGGATATTCTTTTCTTCGTAGATAATATCTTCCGTTTCACTCAGGCTGGTTCTGAGGTATCAGCCTTGTTAGGCCGTATGCCATCGGCAGTAGGTTACCAGCCAACACTGGCAACGGAAATGGGTTTGATGCAGGAGCGTATTACTTCAACTAAAAACGGTTCTATTACTTCTGTTCAGGCGGTTTATGTTCCGGCGGATGATTTGACCGATCCGGCACCGGCTACAACTTTCGCTCACCTTGATGCGACCACCGTATTGAGCCGTAAAATTGCGGATCTGGGTATCTATCCTGCGGTAGATCCATTGGATAGTACTTCAAGAATCCTTACGCCTGCAATAGTAGGTGAAGAACATTACAACACGGCAAATAAAGTAAAACTTATTCTGCAACGCTATAAAGAATTACAGGATATTATCGCGATCCTTGGCCTGGATGAATTGAGTGATGAAGATAAACTGGTTGTATCAAGAGCGCGTAAAGTACAGCGTTTCCTTTCGCAGCCTTTCTTTGTAGCAGAACAATTTACCGGTTTGAAAGGTGTGTTGGTTCCGATTGAAGACACTATCCGCGGTTTTAATTCTATTATGGATGGTGAAGTGGATGAATATCCTGAAGCTGCATTTAACCTGGTAGGTTCGTTAGAAGATGCGATTGAAAAAGGTAAAAAATTGATGGCGGCAGCACAGGCTTAATTAAGCTTGTTTAGTTTTCATTCACGGCATTGATCGCATTAAAATAAGTAGACATGACTTTAGAAATCTTAACGCCCGAACGCAAAATATTCAGCGGGGATGTATATGGTGTACAGCTGCCGGGTATCAGCGGTTTGTTTGAAGTGCTTGATAAACATGCGCCATTAGTGAGTGCATTAACGGCAGGAAAATTGAAAATTCTGAAAGATAAAAGCAACCAAACTTCTTCGTACAATATCCAGGGTGGATTTGTGGAAGTGCTGAATAATAAGACAACTGTTTTAGTAGAAGGCGCGGAAGAAATTTAATCAACTGAATTTATATTTAAGCTCATACCCCGTATGAGCTTTTTTTATGCCTAGACATGAAGGTCTTTGGTGTAAATTAAAATTGATTTTTTACCTGGATATAACAGCGTGCAAAGACCGGCATCAGTAAAATGATGAGCATTGCAGCAATTTTTCCGCAGAGAAAAAAAGTGAACAAACCAATTGTAGTTAAGTAAAACGGGTAGCCAATAAACAGGAGGGCAATTAATAAAGAGTCGTAATGACCCGAGCCTTCGCCCAGCTTCCAGGCGAACTTCTTAACAGGAAAATACAAGGGGAAATGGAACAGCACAGCAGCGGAAGCGGGTAATATCAGAAGAATTTTTTTTAAGGTCGGAACCGGAACACGAAAAATTCGTTCCCGGACAGCTCTTTCTTCGCGCGGTATTTCGTAAATCAGCGGCTGCAGCCTTAGTCGTAACAGATCATTGAACGCCTGCACCGATTTGCCGTAGCCCTCGCCAATTATTACTGCATCCTTAAAAAAGCTTTGCCCGAAATGAAGGTGAATATTTTTTCCGAAAGAACAAAAGGATTGATAATTTATTCCTGTCGGCAACACTTGTAGCGGAATGCCGGCCGCCCAACTACTTAAAACGATTCTGGCGGTTCCTTTTTTTAGTGCGCGGAGATGCCATTCGTTAATGCACAGGCCTTCACTAAATATGAGCACAATGCCATTGTTTTGGAAGATTGTTTCGCAGGCCGTAAATGTTTGATAATTCTGCCCGATATTTTCAATGCCTTCGCTGGTTCGGTAAACCGGAAGCATATGCATGGCACGAAGCAACTTTGCAATAAATTTATTTTTAAATGCATCTCCCCGCGCTAACGAGTGAACCGGCCGCTTGAACAATGTGGAAATAATAATTGCATCGAGGAAAGAATTTGGATGATTACATGCGATAAGCAACGGGCCATCAGCAGCAAAAATCCTTTTATCGCTAACGCTTAATTTCCTGCAGTAGATCCAAAATGCGAGCCTTGCGGGTAGTCTAAGCAAATGATATAACAATGAATAATTTTTGGAAGTAAAATAGTGAAGGGGATGAAGAGAAATATGGTGATTCGAAAAAATTAATTCAATTGGGGATCTGTCGGGAAGTGAATCATCATTTCGTACTTGCCGCCCAGCTGTTGCAGGCTTGCCTTCCAGATATCATCCATTGCTGTCTCAAAAACGATCGGGCGTGTACCGCCTACCGTTAGCCAGGTGTTTTCTTTCATTTCTTCATCCAGTTGACCCATACTCCACCCGCTGTAGCCAAGGAAAAATTTTATTTTCTCCTGCTCAATGCGGCCTTCAATCATTAGGGATTTCAGCATATCAAAATCGCCGCCCCAATAGATATCCTCGCTAATTTTCTGGGAGTCAGGCAGCAACAATGGGTATTGGTGAATATAATGAAGTGTATCCAGCTGCACAGGGCCGCCGCGATAGACAGGATATGGGAACTCATCAAGTTCCGGAATCAATTCATCCAGTGTTTGATGATATTTTTTATTTAAAACAAATCCAAAACTCCCTTCCTCAGCATCATGACGGCACATCAGCACAACAGTTCGCGCAAAATTAGGATCCTTCAAAAAAGGTTCTGCGATCAATAGCGTGCCTGTGATGGGTGCCTTCATAGAACTAAAGTATAAATATTTTGAGAAAATTCCATAAAATATCCGCTGTGCAAAACGGAATTACGAGGTGGATGCGCACCGCGAGAAATTGTTCAAATTCAATCCAGGCAATAGCTTCACGGGCTTACTTGAGCTCATCGTTAATAAAATTCCAAATCAGGTATAAAACTTTTTGCTAACCTATTAGTCATTTACCTTTGCCCCGCAAATCATTTTCTTTACGATCGCCTTAACATGAAAAAAATTTTCCCAATTATAACTGTTCTCACTTTGCTGAGTTTATTGGGATTAATTTTTTTCCAGTTTTTATGGTTGAAGAGTGCGAAGTCTGTGAAAGAACAGCAGCTGGAAGAAAACGTGATCAAGGCTACAGATGATGCCGGCTCAAAATTGATGGAGGATAATTCTTTCATCCCCCGAACCAAAAAAACCGATTTACTTTTCCCTTCCGACAAGTTGAAGATGGAATTTTCAAAACCATCAGTGATTCAACGGTTTTCAAAAGAAGATATTCGCAATATCCTGCGCGCATCATTTGATAAATATTTTTTGAAAAATGTTCCTTTTGAATTTGCCGTTTCGCAAAATTCTCTCACAGGCGAACAAATAGAAACGGAAGGATTTTTTAAATATTTCACAGATTCGGCCAACAATCTCCAATACACTTACGTGTTGCAACCGCCCAGTGGCAGCAATCTCGAGAACCTGGCGATGGAGGAATTCCTCGTTGTAATCGTTCCCCATCAGCGCACAATTGTATTGAAAGAGATCACCTGGTTTATCCTTGGTGCTATTCTTTTTACCATCATTATCACGACCGCCTTTTTCCTCACGATACGTACCTTGTTGCGCCAAAAGAAATTGAGTGAGATCAAATCTGATTTCATCAATAATATGACCCATGAGTTCAAAACGCCACTGGCAACCATTTCGCTGGCGGTTGATGCGCTGAAGAATGAAAAAGTGGTGAATGATAAAGAAAAGACCAATTATTTTACGGGGATTATTAAGGAAGAAAATAAGCGGATGAATAAGCAGGTGGAAACGATCCTGCAGGCGGCTTTACTCGATAAACAGGAAGTCCAGTTGAACCTTAAGAAATTGTCTGCCCATACCCTGATCACAAGTGCCCTGAATAATATCGGTTTGCCCGTGGCTGAAAAAGAAGGCAAACTTATCTCGCAATTAGATGCCAGCCGCGATGTGATCATGGCAGACGAAGTGCATTTCACCAACCTCGTGAATAACCTTCTTGATAACGCCCTCAAATATTCCAAAGACAAGCCGGAAGTAAAGCTCACCACCTCTAATGCCGGTAACCAACTGAAAATCAAGATTGAAGACAACGGTATCGGCATGAATAAAGAAACCCTTAGCCGGATTTTCGAAAAATTTTATCGCGCGCATACAGGGAATATTCATAACGTGAAAGGGTTCGGCCTCGGACTCAGTTATGTGAAAACAATGGTGGAAGCCCATCACGGTACGATCAAGGCCGAGAGTACGCTTGGAAAAGGTTCGTGCTTTACTGTTAGCATTCCCCTGGCAAAAGCTTAACTATCCACAGGTATCCACAGCTTTCCACATTCAATTCACATTAGAATCTGACCAAATCAACCTTAAAACTATAGTGGTGCTCATACTGGAGCTTGTGGAAAAATAACTTTTCCAAAAAAAGTGTCAAAAAGTGGGAAAAAGTGTTATTTTGTGTGAATTACTACTTAAGAACACGACTAATACCACTTGATGATAAGCTTTTTGGGCGAATACGAATCTACAATCGATGCAAAAGGACGTTTTCTTTTGCCAGCGGGCCTGAAGCGCCAGCTGCCGGTTGATGATGCTACCCACTTTGTTATCAACCGGGGTTTTGAAAAGTGTTTGACCCTATATCCCCTTCAAAGCTGGAAACCGATCTTTTCCGAGATCAGCCAGTTGAACGATTTCGATCCCAAAGTTAGAGAGTTTCGCCGCTATTTTTTAAATGGTGCTACGCAATTGGAAGTTGACAGCGCAGGCAGGATCCTGTTGCCGAAAAACCTTTTGGAACATGCGTCCCTCGACAAGGATATCGTACTCGTCTCAGCATTAAATAAAATTGAAATCTGGGACAAAGCAAAATACCAGCAGTTCTTTGAATCATTCACGCCGGAATCGTTTAGCAGCCTGGCGAATGAGGTCATGAATAAACCGGTTGATAAACAGAACAGTTGATCCATATGGGCGATGCAAACAAAATAGCAGGCACTGACCATACGGCTCAACCAGGCGATTATCATATTCCGGTGTTACTCACCGAAGCAGTAGATGCACTCAACATTAAGCCTGATGGGGTTTATGTGGATTGTACGTTCGGCGGTGGCGGGCATAGTAAATTGATCCTGTCCAGGCTGGGCCCGGCAGGAAAACTGATCGTATTCGACCAGGATGAAGCGGCGAAGAAAAATGTTCCTGATGACGACCGGATCATTTTCGTCGCACAGAACTTCCGGCACCTGCAGCGTTTTTTACGCCTGCACAAATATCCAATGGTGGATGGAATCCTCGCAGATCTTGGGGTTTCAAGTCACCAGTTTGACGAGCCGGAACGCGGGTTTTCGACAAGGTTTGATGCAACATTGGATATGCGGATGGACCACCGCCAGCCGATCACTGCTGCGCAGGTGTTGCAAACATCCACAGAACAGGAATTGCACAAAATGTTTGAACGCTACGGCGAAGTAACAAATGCAAAAACACTCGCGAAAACAATCATAACACAGCGTCAATTGTCACCGTTAAAAACTATCAGTCGTTTTAAACAGGCATTGCAGCATGTAGTAAAAGGGAACCCCAATAAATATTTCGCGCAGGTGTTCCAGGCTTTGCGCATCCAGGTGAATGATGAGATGGGCGCGTTACAGGAGATGTTGAGCCAGTCGGTAGCTTCCCTTAAACCATGCGGGCGGATCGCGATCATCAGCTTTCATTCTTTAGAAGACAGGTTGGTGAAGAATTTTTTTAAGCAGGGAGATTTTGAGACTGAAGAAAATGACGATGTATTTGGCCGCAAGCCGGAAAGCCCCTTACTGATCATCAGTAAAAAACCGGTAATAGCTGCGGACAAAGAATTAAAAGATAACCCGCGTTCCAGGAGCGCAAAATTGCGGATCGCTGAAAAAAAATAAATGCAGGAAGAGGAAAAAAATATTGTGGCGGCTGCACCAAAGGCAGATTGGAAAAGATTCTTTAATTATAAATGGATCGTTGGGAATATTCCCTTTTTTCTTTTTCTCGCAGGACTGGCCGTATTGTATATCTACAACGGTCATCATGCAGATAAACTGATCAGGAAAATTTCCACAAGTGAAAAAAATATTAAGGAACTCGAATACGAATACAAAACGATTAAGGCGGATGTGATTTTTCGGAGTAAGGCCAGTGAATTGGTGAAAGCCGTAGAACCATTGGGTTTGCGGGAACCAAAATTACCGCCGGTGGTGTTGGAAGGAAATAAAAAATAGGTCAACTAAAATATAGCGTTCAGGTGGAAATAAAAAAAGACATACTATGGCGGGTGTACGTTTGCTTTCTTGGCATCGTATTGCTGGGTGTGTTTGTTCTGGGCCGTGCAATCTATATTCAGCAGGTACAGGGAAGTTTTTGGAAAGGTATGGGCGAAAGTCTTCACCTTAAATATCTGCCGATCGATGCAGAACGCGGTAGCATTTACAGTGAAGACGGTAATATGCTGAGTACATCAGTTCCGATCTTCGACGTATACATCGATTTCGCCGCTGATGGTCTTCGCGAAAAGCAAGGCAAACGTTTTAAAGATAACCTTGATTCTCTCAGCCTGAGCCTGGCCAATCTTTTCCAGGATAAAACCATGGGCGAGTATCGAAAAAATCTGCAGGAAGCCTACCGCGATAAAAATCGCTACTATTCCCTGAAAAAGAAAATTTCGTTTGAAGAATTCCGCCAGTTGCGCAATTTTCCCTTGGTTCGTTTAGGGCGTAACAAAAGTGGGTTTATCATCGATCCGCGGGATAAAAGAATTAACCCTTATGTATTGCTGGCGAATCGTACGATTGGTTTATCAAGACTGGATTCTACAAAGAATGTTGGTCTGGAGTTAACTTACGACAGCCTGTTGAAAGGCACGACCGGCCAGCGTTTGATGCGTTATTCTGCAGGAACTTACATGCCTGTTGAAGGTTCCGAGCTCGATCCTGTTAACGGGAAAGATATCGTAACAACCCTGGATACTTACATGCAGGATGTTGCAGAAAATGCCCTGATGAAAATGATGGTGGGCAATAACTCCCTTCATGGAACGGCGATCCTCATGGAAACTGCAACGGGTAAGATCAAAGCGATCGCTAACCTGGGAAAACAACCCGATGGCACTTACCTCGAAGATTTGAATTACGGAATTGGTAAGGCTACTGAACCTGGTTCGGTTTTCAAACTGGCGACGCTTATGAGCCTGATAGAAGATAAATATATCACGATGAATTCTATTGTGGATTGTGAAGGTGGTTCTATCTCGTTTTCGGGGTTGCGAATTAAAGATTCGCATCTTGGTGCAGGTAATATCACGGTGAAAGATGCATTCCTGCGAAGCAGTAACGTCGCGTTTGCAAAACTGGCCAATCAATATTACGGCGCGCAGCCGATGAAATTTATTGATCACCTGCACAAATACCGGTTAGACACGCTGACCGGTGTTGATATTGTTGCAGCTTCTGCGAAGACAACGATCAAGAAGCCGACAAACCGCAGCTGGTCTAAAACGACGATTCCGTACATGGCCCATGGCTATGAAGAATTAGTAACGCCTTTGCACTTGCTGACATTATACAATGCTGTTGCCAACAATGGCCGGATGATGCGTCCCTACCTTGTGAGCGCTGTTCGCGATTACGGAATTGATATTAAAAAAATTCAGCCGCAGGTATTGGTTGAAAAAATTTGCAGCGACGAAACCTTGTTCCAGGTAAAAGAATGTTTGCGCGCAGTTGTGGATAGTTTGCATGGAACCGGGCATAAGATATTATTTGACTCTGCTTACGCCATCGCGGGTAAAACGGGCACTGCAGTTACGGCCTTAAATAACAAAGGTTATAACAAAGGCAATAAGATCTACCAGGCTTCTTTCATGGGCTATTTTCCTGCAGACAATCCAAAATATACGATGGCTGTGGTGATTCAAAACAGTAATGAATCAAAATTGATTTATGGTGCGGATGTTTCCGGTACCGTATTTAAAGAGATCAGTGATCGGATCTACGGTCGTTATCTCAGCAACAGCAACTTCGCCGTGAATACTACTGCAGATACATCGATGAGCAATGCCCTCGGCAAAGAAACTGACCTGCGTGCGATCTTCAGTTACATGAATATCACGTATAAAGATTCTGCAACAACGGGCGTTTGGCGCCTGATGGAAATGTCGAATAATGTCGCCAGTTTGAACAGCCCTTCTAATACAACTCAGCCAGGTTTCGTAACGCCAAATGTTATTGGAATGGGGTTGAAAGATGCGGTGTACTTATTGGAAAATAAAGGTTTGAAGATAGCCGTGTCTGGCCGTGGTAAAGTGATCAACCAGAGCCTGCTGGCGGGAACAAATTTTAATAAAGGCGAAAAAATATCATTGTTGCTTAATTAATATGCTGCAAGACCTGTTATATAAAACACGAATCGTTGCTGTAAAAGGCAATACCGCAATTGCGATCAATGGATTGCAATTGGATTCGCGTTTGATACAAGCGGGCGATTGTTTTATCGCGGTTAAAGGTACAACCACGGATGGCCATGATCATATTGAAGCAGCTATCGCTAATGGTGCCGTGGCAATCGTATGTGAAATTTTACCTGAAACTATTGCAAACCAAATTACCTATATCCAGGTTGATGATAGTGCTGCAGCCGCTGGATTTATTTCCCATAACTTTTATGGCGAACCTTCTTCAAAAATGAAGCTGGTAGGTGTAACGGGTACGAACGGCAAAACGACTATAGCGACTTTATTGTTCAAATTATTTTCCGGCTTAGGATATGCCTGTGGTTTAATCAGTACGGTGCAATACCAGATCGGGGATAAAGTTTACCCGTCCACTCATACAACACCTGATGCCATTAGCCTGAATGGCTTGTTGCAACAAATGGTGAACGCGGGGTGCGATTACGTGTTCATGGAATGCAGCAGCCATGCGATCGCACAACAACGGCTCGCAGGATTGCATTTTGCCGGTGGAATTTTTAGCAACATCACTCATGATCACCTGGATTATCATCACAGCTTCGACGAATACATCCGCGTAAAGAAATCGTATTTCGATCAGTTACCGGCAACAGCCTTCGCACTCAGTAATGTTGATGACAAACGCGGTGCGGTGATGTTACAAAATACAAAAGCTAAAAAGCAATTCTATAGTTTAAAAACGTTGGCCGATTTTAAAGGAAAAATTCTGGATAACAGCCTTGCGGGTTTGCATATGCTGGTGAATGAAACGGAAGTTCATTTTAAAATGATTGGTGAATTTAATGCTTACAACCTTTTAGCAGTTTATGGAGCGGGGGTTTTGCTGGGCGAAAATAAAGAAGAGTTACTTCGGATCTTAAGCGGACTGGATGGCGCGGAAGGAAGATTCGACTTTATGATGAGTGCACAAGAGCGCGTTGTTGGCATTGTTGATTACGCGCATACCCCTGATGCATTGTTGAATGTATTGGCAACGATTAAAAATTTACGCCAGGGAAACGAGAAGATCATCACGGTTGTTGGATGTGGCGGAAACCGCGATAAAACAAAGCGCCCGATCATGGCAGAAGTGGCCTGCGAGTACAGCGACAAAGTAATTTTTACGTCAGACAATCCGCGGCGTGAAGATCCAATGGAGATACTAAAAGATATGGAAGCGGGCGTCCCTGTTTTAGGTAGAAAAAAATACATCAGCATCGCCGATCGCCGCGAAGCGATTAAAACGGCAGTAAGCCTGAGTGCGAAAGAAGATATTGTGTTGATCGCAGGAAAGGGTCATGAAAAATACCAGGAAATAAATGGCGTGAAGAATGACTTTGATGACAAGCAGGTATTGCGCGAAATGTTTTTACTGCTGGATAAATAAAAAAGTAGACGAGGCTAAGGCCTGAAAAGAGAATTTATGTTGTATCACTTATTCGATTGGCTTACAAAAGAGAATTTCCGTTTCCCCGGAAGCGGCCTCTTCCAGTTCATCACCTTCCGGGTGCTGCTGGCGCTGATATTGTCGCTAGTGATTACAACTGTGTATGGGAAAAAATTGATCCGCTTCCTGCAAAAAAAGCAATTGGGTGAAACTGTTCGCGATCTTGGTCTTGCAGGTGAACAACAAAAAAAAGGTACGCCAACGATGGGTGGTATCATCATCATCCTGGCGATTCTTATTCCAACATTGTTATTGGCAAACCTCGATAAAGTGTATGTGCGCCTCATGTTGTTATGCACAGTGTGGTTGGGTGCGATTGGTTTTATCGATGACTATTTAAAGATTCGTTCACGAAAAAAAGCTAAAGAGTCCGGGCTCGCTTACAAGAAATCTGATAGCGATGGATTAGCAGGGCGCTTCAAAATTTTCGGACAGGTTATGTTGGGAATCATCGTGGGCGCAACGCTGTATTTCAACCAGAATGTCGTGGTGAAACGCGAGGTACGCAGTGATGCCGCCATGCCGCAGGCAAGCAGGACGCACCCGGGTTTTGATACCGTAACGGTGGAAGGGAAGACAAGGATATTTGTGGATGCAAAGACTGTGATTACCACTATTCCTTTTGTGAAAGATCATGAATTTAATTATGCCAAACTCTTACCCGAAAGCTGGCAGAAGTACACGTACATTCTTTATATCCTTATCGTAATATTTATTGTTACTGCAGTATCAAATGGGGCAAATATTACGGATGGACTCGATGGACTGGCCACGGGCGTGAGTGCGATCATCGGCCTCTGTCTCGGCATTTTCGCTTATGTAAGTGGCAATATCAAATTCGCTGAATACCTCAACATCATGTATATCCCCAACCTTGGCGAGCTGTCAGTTTTCATCGCGGCTTTTGTTGGTGCGTGCATCGGTTTTCTCTGGTATAATTCATATCCGGCGCAGGTATTCATGGGAGACACAGGAAGTTTGGCATTGGGAGGAATCATCGCGGCGCTGGCCATTATTGTGAGAAAAGAATTATTAATACCAATTTTTTGCCTGGTGTTCTTTGTGGAATTGCTGAGCGTGATGTTGCAGGTAAGTTATTTTAAATACACGAAACGAAAATATGGAGAAGGCAGGCGGATCTTTTTAATGAGCCCGCTGCATCACCATTACCAGAAGTTAGGATATCATGAAAGTAAGATAGCAGTTCGATTTTGGATCATTACAATATTATGTGTGGCGATGGCAATCGTTACACTGAAGCTACGGTAAAGAGATTATTGGAAAACCGCGACCTGGAAATGCACTACTATTTCTACGTTTTTCAATCATCGATAAAGCCGATGTCTGTGAAGCCAAATTGACCCGTTAGATTCTATGCTGTTGAAGAACCATTTTTATTAAGCTGAGCCCGGGAAGCCGACGTCCTGTTAAACTCAATGCTGTTGAAAAACTTTTTTTAGATAGTGTATCGTTGAGCAGATATCTATATAGCTGTTAATTCTATGCTGTTGAAAGACCAAATTTTAATTGATTAAAAACAAGTTGTTGAAAACAAAGATCGTCATACTTGGAGCCGCGGAAAGTGGTGTTGGTGCAGCCTTGCTGGCGCAGCAACAGGGTTATGATGTTTTTGTAAGCGACGCCGGAAAGATCGCAGCAGGCTACAAAGCAGAACTGGCAGCTCAACAAATTGCGTTTGAAGAAGGACATCATTCGGAAGAGAAAATCCTGTCTGCTGATGAAGTCATCAAAAGCCCGGGCATCCCGGAAAAAAGCACACTGATTCAACAAATCAGGGCGAAAAATATTCCTGTAATCAGTGAGATAGAATTTGCTTTTCGTTTTATCGGCAATAGCAAGATCATAGCGATCACTGGTAGCAATGGTAAAACAACCACCACGGCACTAACCTACCATATCTGCAAACATGCAGACAAGGATTGCGCGATGGTTGGAAATATTGGTTACTCATTCGCAAAACAGGTAGCAGAAGACCCGAAGCCGCTGTATGTCGCGGAACTCAGTTCTTTTCAATTGGATGATATAAAAACTTTTCGTCCGGATGTTGCGGTGTTGACAAACATCACCGAAGATCACCTCGATCGTTACGACTACAAGATCGAAAATTATGTACACAGCAAATTCAGAATAGCGGAGAATCAGTTACCGGGTGATGTATTTATTTATTGCCAGGATGATGAAACGACGATGAAATATATCACTAACTATCCCATTCAATCACAAGCAGCACCGATCACCATGAACAAACAACTGCCACAAGGAGCCTATTTGACAAATGCTAAAATGCACCTCAAATGGAAGAACGAAGAAATGCAAATGAACGTTGAGGATTTCGCCCTTAAAGGAAAACACAATCAATATAACAGTATGGCTGCAAGTCTGGCTGCTACAGCAGTAGATATCAGGAAGGATAAAATCCGCGAAGCATTACAAACATTCGAAAGCCTTGAACATCGCATGGAGCCTGCCGGAACAGTGCGTGGTGTTGAGTTTGTAAATGATAGTAAGGCAACCAACGTAAACAGTACCTGGTTTGCGCTGGAAAGTATGACCAAGCCGGTGATCCTGATCTTAGGTGGTGTTGATAAAGGAAATGATTACAGCCTGCTGCAGGAGTTGGTAAAAGAAAAAGTGAAGGCGATCGTTTGCATGGGAACCGATAACCGTAAAATTCATGAGGCGTTTGGTGACACTGTTTCATTGATGGTAAATACAGAGAACGCTAAAGAAGCCGTGCAGGCGGCATTTCATTTTGCAAACAAAGGCGATGTTGTGCTATTGAGTCCGGCATGTGCCAGCTTTGATCTGTTTAAAAATTATGAGGACCGCGGTAATCAATTCAAACAGGAAATAAAAGACCTGTAAGAAATAAATCATTTATAGTAGGTAAAATCGCATGCAGGAAAACACAAATATCAGGTCGCTGTTTACGCCCGACTTCACAAATATGGGCGGAAACCTCGTGCGCAAAACACGTGGTGACAGGGTGATTTGGGCTATCGTGATCATATTAACGCTGGCGAGTTTGCTTTTAGTATACAGCAGCACAGGATCGTTGGCCTACCGCATGAGCAAAAGCACGGAGAGTTATTTATTTAAACAATTTGCCTTTATCATCTTAGGCCTGCTTGTTATCTATTGGGCTCACCGCGTGAACTACACATTGTATTCCCGCATCGCATTGATCCTGTTTTTAATTTCAATTCCGTTATTGTTGTACACGTTGTTATTCGGCGTGCAATTAAATGCAGGCAGCCGCTGGATCAAATTACCGGTGATCAACATGACGTTTCAAACGTCCGATCTTGCCAAGCTCGCGCTGTTCATGTACATGAGCCGCCAGTTGAGCCGCAAGCAACAGATCATCAAAGATTTTAAAAAAGGGTTTTTACCGATCATCATCCCGGTAGCAACAATATGTTTGTTGATCGCGCCGGCGAATTTGTCTACGGCCGCATTAATTGGCGGTACCAGCATGATGCTGATGTTTATCGGGCGTATCAGCACGAAACATATTTTGGCAACGATCGGTGTGGCGCTTGTACCGATTTTGTTGTTAATCTCTATCGCTGTGTCTACCTACGATAAGCAAACACAGGAGACAAAAAAGTTGCCTGCGGTTTTATCTATTGGCCGTATTCCAACCTGGATCAGCCGTATCCAGACTTTCGTTTACAGCAGCAAGGATGACGCAAGTGAAAAATTATACCAGATCAACCAGGCAAAAATTGCGATCGCAAAAGGCGGCTGGTTAGGAAAAGGTCCGGGTAATAGTGAACAGAGAAATTTTTTGCCCCACAGTTACAGCGATTTTATTTATGCCATTATCATCGAAGAATATGGATTACTGGGTGGTGCCGCAATTTTATTGATCTACCTCTTATTTCTCTACCGATGTATCCGGATCTATAAAAAATGTCCATACGCCTTTGGGGCATTTTTGGCATTGGCATTAAGTTTCACTCTGGTAATACAGGCGATTGCAAATATGGGGGTGAACGTAAATCTGTTTCCAAATACAGGGGTGACGTTACCGCTGGTAAGTATGGGAGGAAGCAGTTTTCTATTCACCTGTTTATCGATTGGGATCATATTAAGTGTTTCAAGAAATGTGGAACAACAGGAAGGGAAATTAAAACCGGTATTGACCACGCAACAAACCGAGGAAGATGAAAAGTAATGCGCGGATCATCATTGCCGGCGGTGGAACGGGCGGACATATTTTTCCGGCAATTGCCATTGCGAATGCGATAAAAAGCATGGCTCCCGGAACTGAGTTTTTATTCATCGGTGCAAGAGGCAAAATGGAAATGGAAAAAGTGCCGCAGGCGGGATATACAATTGAGGGCCTGGAAATCGCGGGATTCAACAGAAGTTCTTTGATAAAAAATATTGGCTTACCACTGAAACTCATTAAAAGTTTTTTCCAGGTGCGTACGATTTTCAAAAGGTTTCGGCCTGATGCAGTGATTGGCGTTGGCGGATATTCCAGCTTCCCGGTGTTACGATTTGCACAAAGTCAGAACGTAAAAACCTTTATCCACGAAAGCAACTCTTTTGCAGGAAAAAGTAATATTCTGCTGGGGAAAAGAGCAACGGGAATATTTGTTTCTGCAGAAGGCATGGAAAAATTCTTTCCCGCTGATAAAATTATGGTAACCGGAAACCCGGTACGACAGGCGATTGCAGAGAACGACGTAACTAAAGAGAAGGCCTTGCAATATTTTGGATTATCAGCAGGCAAAAAAGTGGTACTTAGTATTGGTGGCAGTCTTGGAGCAAAGAGTATCAATGAAGCCATAGCGGCAGGACTGGAGGAATTTTCGAAAAATGGCTTGCAACTAATCTGGCAAACGGGCAAACCATATCATGAAAAGGCAATAGCGCTCGTGAAAGGAAAAGCCGGTATCTACGCAAGCGATTTCATCAGCCAAATGGAAATGGCCTATGCTGCCGCAGACTTCGTAATTAGCCGAAGTGGCGCGATGGCGATTGCAGAATTATGTGTTGTGAAGAAGCCAGTGCTGTTTGTGCCCTATCCTTTTGCAGCTGAAGATCATCAAACAGCCAATGCAAAAACTTTGGTAAATAAACATGCTGCAGAAATGATAACTGATGGCGAAGCGTTGAATCAGTTGGTTCCGGCGATCATCGCTTTATCAAAAGATGAACAAAGGCAAGAAGAATATATCAGCAATATTGCGACGTTGGCGATTACGAATGCCGACACAACAATTGCGCATACAATTTTAGAAAGTTTGAATTAATGAACGGAATTCAACATATCAGGTCGGTTTATTTCCTGGGAATTGGAGGTATTGGTATGAGCGCGCTGGCCAGGTATTTTATCAGCCGTAATGTGAGCGTAAGTGGATATGATAAAACTGAAACGTCACTTACAAAACAATTGGAACTGGAAGGTATGGCCATTCATTATGACGAAAATATTGAGCTCATTGATAAGTCTGCAGACCTTGTGATCTACACACCAGCGATTCCGGCTACGCATCGCGAACTGGTTTATTTTCAAAAAGAAAATATCCCCTTGTTAAAACGGAGCGATGTATTGGGAATGATTACGGAAAATAGTTTCAATATCTGCGTGGCCGGTACACATGGAAAAACGACTACCAGCGCAATGATTGCTCATTTGTTGAGAGCGACAGGATACGGTGCCAATGCTTTCCTGGGTGGCATCGCTAGTAATTATGACACGAATTTCTGGAGCAGTGAAAATGATGTTTGTGTGGTGGAAGCCGATGAGTACGATCGCAGTTTTTTGAAATTATCACCGGATATCGCCATCATCACTGCTATGGATCCTGATCACCTGGACATTTATGGTACGGCCGAAAAAATGGAGGAAGCGTTTATAGATTTCACAAAACGCATTCGCTGCAAAGGAATATTGTTTAGCAAATACGGGTTGAAAAGAACAGGAGAGTTGGTGGCCGATCAGCACCAGACATACGCGGCGAGGGATGAATCAGCGGATATTTTTGCTCAAAACCTGCAGATGAATAACGGCAGTTATCATTTCGACTGTCAGATGCCTGGAAGAACAATTGCAGGGCTTGTGTTGAATATGGGCGGTATGCATAACCTTGAAAATGCAGTAGCAGCAATTGCTGTAGCTGCCAGGTTGAACATCGCAGAAGAAAAAATCAGGGAAGCCGTAGCAAGTTTCCGCGGTGTAAAACGAAGGTTTGAGTATGTGGTTAAAAATGAGCAGTTGGTTTTTATTGATGATTATGCGCATCACCCGGAAGAACTGCGGGCATTGATCAACGGCGCTAAAGATCTTTTTCCGGCGAAAAAATGTACGGTGATTTTTCAGCCGCATTTATTTAGCCGCACGAAAGACCTTGCCGAGGGATTCGCGGAAGTGTTGAGTATCGCAGATGAAACCGTGTTGCTCCCGATTTATCCGGCAAGGGAATTACCAATGCCGGGCGTTGAGAGCGAAATGATTTTATCAAAATTGACGAATGCTGTTCATTGCATAAAAGACAAAAACGAATTGCCGGCATGGCTGGAATCCCAGCAAACAGAGCTATTGATTTTAGCGGGCGCAGGTGATATCGACACGATGGTAGAACCACTTAAAAAAATATTATTGAATAACTAGATGGCAGGCGGGAAATTAAATATCAGGAAGCTCATTTTCACCATCCTTTGGATCCTGGTGGGTAGCGGCACAATTGTGTTGTTGGCTGCTGCCGTAAATAACAAAGGGCAGAAAAAATGTCGGGGCATTGAGATCAGCATCACAGGCTCACACAATAATTTTTTCATTGATAAAAATGATGTGTCGCAGATCATCAATCGTTTTGCCGGCACAAACCTTAAGGGAAGAGCGATCGAATCATTTAACCTGCGGAGCATAGAAGCAGAATTAAAAAAAGATGTGTGGATCAAAAACGCAGAACTGTTTTTTGATAACAATGATATCCTGCAGGCTGATATAGAAGAACGCGAACCTGTCGGCCGCGTGTTTACGCTTACAGGCAATAGTTTTTATATCGACAGCAGTGCCATGATGTTGCCGCTGAGTGAAAAAGTATCCGCCCGTGTTCCTGTGTTCACCGGCTTTACAACAGATGCGAAAATTTTATTCAGGGCAGACAGTACATTGTTGTTTGCTATCCGGGACCTGAGTATAGCAATGCAGGCAGATTCTTTTTTAATGGCAATGATCGACCAGGTGGATATTACGGCGCAACGCAATTTTGAAATGATGCCGAAGATCGGAAAGCAACTCATCGTATTTGGCGACGCTACAGACATACAGGCAAAATTTGGCAAGCTGAAATTATTTTATAAAAACATTATCACCAAAGCAGGTTGGAACAGATACAGCAATATCGACCTTCAATACCAGAACCAGGTAGTGGCGCGGATCCGTGGAAAAGAAGAAATTGTTGCGGATTCTTTACGCACGTTGACGCTGATGAAAATGATCGCGGAAAATGCTGCCAAACAATCCGCTGATTCTTTGCAGACATTTCATGAAGACAATGAAAAGAATACGGCCGATTCAAGCCTGATACAACAATCACTGCAACGTGATGAAATAGCAGAACCATCAACTTCCAATTCCATTGAAAAACCCTCACCACAAGAGGCGGCACCCGTAACAAAACTGCCGGTTCCCGTGCTGATGACCAGGCCTGTTTCTGTTAAGCCGGGATCAGGCAAACCGGTCGTAAAAAAACCTGTGGCATCGCCGGTTAAAAAGCCCCTAGGAAAAAAACCGGCAGCAACACCAAAGGCGGTTATGAAAGCAAATGATTATTAAACAAACTCGACAAACACAAACACAAAACATACAATTATGCAGCAGGAACAACCCGTTATCGTAGGACTAGACATCGGTACTACAAAGATCGCAGCCATCGCCGGGCGCAAGAATGAATTCGGCAAACTGGAGATCCTTGGCTTTGGACGCGCCAACAGCAATGGCGTGCAACATGGCATGGTGCTAAATATTGATCAGACAATTAAAGCGATCCAGACAGCACTAGAAAACTGTTATGCTTCTAATCCAAACTTAGAAATCGGTGAAGTATATGTCGGTATTGCAGGACATCATATTAAAAGTCTGCAAACGCGCGGTGATATTGTGCGCCAGCAGAATGAAGAAGAGATTCGCCAGGAAGAGATCGATCGCCTGATTGCTGATCAGTATCGTACTTACATTCCGGCCGGCGATCAGATCATTGACGTAATCCCGCAGGAGTTTACAGTAGATAATTTTCAGAACATCCCGAACCCGATCGGTTATAGCGGGGTAAAAGTGGGCGCAAATTTCCATATCATCACCGGTGATAAGAATGCTATCCGCAACATCAACAGGAGTGTTGATAAAGCCGGATTGAAAACAAAGGACCTTGTGTTGCAACCACTGGCTTCTGCCGCTGCTGTAATGTGCGACCAGGATCTGGAAGCTGGCGTTGCAATTGTTGATATTGGCGGTGGTACCACAGATCTTGCTGTTTTTTATGAGGGTATTTTAAAGCATACCGCCGTGATTCCTTTTGGCGGTGAGAATATCACCAACGATATCAAAACAGGTTTAGGCGTTTTGAAAACACAGGCAGAACAAATGAAGATCCAATTCGGCAGTGCATTGAGCGACGAGGCTAAAACCAATGCATTCATCACGATCCCGGGATTAAGAGGCATGGCTCCAAAAGAAATTTCTGTGAAGAACCTCGCAAATATTATCCAGGCGAGAATGAGTGAGATCATGGATTTTGTTACTTATCATTTGAAACAGGTAGGTCTGGACAACAGGTTGCTCAATGGCGGCGTGATCCTTACCGGCGGTGGGTCTCAATTGAAACACCTGATCCAGTTGACAGAATATGTTACGGGCATGAATGCGCGCATCGGTTACCCAAATGAACATTTAAGCGGCGGTCATATCGAAGAACTGGCGAAACCAATGTACAGCACTTGTATCGGTTTAATCCTGAAAGGTTACAACGATTACGAAAATAAAAACAAGGCCTTCGATAACAACTTTGTAAAAGTAAATGGCCTTTCATCAGAACGTGTTGAAGTGGCTGCCGAAGAAATTGAAGACGAAGCAGAAATTTCTTCGCCGTTACCTAAGGCAAAGAAAAAAACGATCAAAGGGTTTATGGATAATTTTAAAACCAACCTGATCGAAATGTTTCGCGAAGAAGAAGACGCACAATTATAATTGAGTGCAGGAAAAGCAAACAGCTTTAACCTTCACCAACAACAAATGATACTTACTTACTAACACACACAAACTAAAGACATGATTCAATTTGATTTGCCAAAAGACCAGTCGTCAATCATCAAAGTTATTGGTGTAGGCGGGGGCGGAAGCAATGCCGTAAACCATATGTACTCCCAAAATATTGATGGAGTCGATTTTATCATTTGCAATACGGATGCGCAGGCTGTCGCATTAAGTAATGTGCCCAACAAGATCCAGCTGGGGCCACATCTAACCCAGGGATTAGGTGCGGGTGCAAATCCATCGATCGGGCGCCAGGCAACAGAAGAAAGCTTGGAAGAAATTAAGCGCATCCTGGAAGTGAATACAAAAATGGCCTTCATCACTGCAGGTATGGGTGGTGGAACGGGAACGGGCGGTGCGCCGATCCTCGCGAAAATTTGTAAAGATCTCGGCATCCTGACTGTCGGAATCGTTACCACGCCTTTTGCTTATGAAGGAAAGAAAAGGATCGCGCAGGCGGAAGAAGGAATCATGTTATTGAAAAACCATGTTGATACTTTACTCGTGATCAGCAACGACAAATTGCGTCACCAGTTTGGAAATTTAAAAATGAAAGAAGCGTTTGCCAAAGCGGATAATGTTCTGGCAACAGCGGCGAAATGTATTACGGATGTGATCAACAGCACGGGCCAGATCAATGTCGATTTCGCCGATGTATGTACGGTGATGAGCAATGGTGGTGTAGCGATTTTAGGAAGCGCATCTGCTGATGGCGATAACCGCGCACATCTTGCCATCGAAAATGCCCTGACGTCTCCATTGTTGAACGACAATGATATTCGTGGGGCTAAATGGATCCTGATCAATATCAACTCTGCCGAAGGCGAACATGAATTTACGATGGACGAGGTGGAAGTGATCCAAAACTATTTGTTGAGCCAGGCAGGTGAAGACACAGACGTGATACTTGGCCTGGGTTACGATAATACTTTAGGCAGTTCGATTGGTATCACGCTGATCGCAACCGGATTCGAACATAAAGATCCGTTTGCAAAAGAAGATAAGAAACCAAAAGAAGTTGCAGACACGAGAAATGAAAAGATCGTGATGAAGCTGGATATGCCGGAACCAATGCCATTCAATAAACAAGCTGCACAACCTACGTTACAATTTGAAGCAGCGAAAGAAGAACCGAAAGCAGAAGCAAAAGCAGTGGAAACAGTTGAAAAGCTGGTTGCTGCAGATCCTTTTATGCCAACGCTTTCAACAGATGAGCAGGTAGAAGCCCCAAGTAAAAATACTGTGGACAAATTGGATGATGCGCCGGTATTTTTTGAAATATCTTCGGCCGCCGATCAAATCCCCGTTGTGGAATTTGATATTGAAACTAACATCCCTGTTCCTTCTTCAAAACCAAAACCTGCAACTGCCGAAGGCAATGCTGTGTTCAACAACAATTCTGTAAACAAAGAAGCTAGCAATACAAGCTCCCTTTCGTCGGGGGGCTTCCTGGCCAAGCCAACGCAAATTTATGCCGAGGCAAAACCGGAAAATCCACAATCCAATACGAAAGAGGAACCACTGCCGCTGCAGATTAAGATCCAGGAAGACGAACCTGCTATTGAGATGCAACTGGTGGTTAAAGATTCCCAAAAAGCGGCGGAGGAAATGCCAATTGTACAACAAACTCAGCCCATCATGATGTCCCCTGTTGAGGAGCCTGCAATGCAGGACGAAACAGAAGAACTCAGGCGCCGGGCTACGGAGCGAATTGCAAAACTGCGTAATTTGTCATTCAATATTAACGCGGCCGATCCGAACAATGAGTTTGAAACGGTGCCGGCTTACCTTCGCCGCAATATGGAGATCCACAATCAAATTGCAGATGTGGAGAGCTTCTACAGTAACTACACGGTGAAATCAGACGATAACAACCAGGCCGAAATCGGCACCATTAACAGTTTTCTCGACGGTAAAAAACCAGATTGATCCTGCAGTCCGCTGCATCAATATATGATATAGCTACGGCTATACTTGAACGTTGTGTTTGTAATTACAGTTTGTAAGTAACCCCTTCCTTCTTGGAGGGGGTTCTTTTTTCTACAAAATGAGGAGGAATATAAGCCCGGTTTTTGCCGCCATAATTTATCAAAGTCGCGGTTCATAAGAGGAAAAGAATTTTCATTCTGAATTGCATTTCAGTCTACATTTGTACAGCCTTAGCCCGACGGGCAGGCCTTAAGAAAACTCAATTTAGTGGGAAAGCATATTAACAAAGTATCCGCCGCCGGATTATTGGTAGCCCTGGGAATTATTTACGGAGATATTGGTACTTCGCCCTTATACGTTTTTAACTCTATCATCAAAGACAGGATCGTAAATGACGCCCTGATTCTGGGAACCCTTTCATTGATCATCTGGACGATTACCATTCAAACAACCATCAAATACGTAGTGATGGTGTTGCGTGCTGACAATAAAGGGGAAGGTGGAATTTTTGCATTATTTGCGCTGGTACGCCGCCGGCGAAAATGGCTGGTGATACCCGCAATGATAGGCGGGGCGGCACTTTTGGCAGATGGCATTATTACGCCGCCCATTTCCATCACTTCTGCTGTGGAAGGTTTAAAGGAATTACCCCGCTTCCATGAGATCGGTAAAGACACGGTCGTTTATATCGTACTAGCCATTATCTCGCTGTTCTTTTTTACCCAGCAATTTGGAACGCATTCGATCGGCAAAATGTTTGGCCCCATCATGATCATCTGGTTTCTGATGCTGGCGACATTAGGACTGATCCATATTTCGGACAATTTTGCAATTCTTCATGCATTAAATCCTTATTACGCGATTCATTTTCTCATAACTTATCCGGAAGGTTTCTGGCTTCTTGGTGCTGTCTTCCTTTGTACCACGGGTGCGGAAGCCCTCTATAGCGATCTCGGGCATTGCGGCCGCGGAAATATCCGTGTTTCATGGATTTTCGTAAAATCCTGTTTGATCCTAAATTATTTTGGTCAGGGTGCAAGCCTGCTGAAGCATCAATCGGGTAACCTGATCGATGAAGCTGCAAGAAATGTCCAGGGCGTGAATGCATTTTATGACCTGATGCCTGAATGGTTTATTGTTCCCGGCGTTATCGTAGCTACAACAGCAGCGATCATCGCGAGTCAGGCGATGGTGACAGGTTCTTATACATTGATCAACGAAGCGATTCGACTGAATCTTTGGCCAAAAATGAAGATCAATTATCCTTCAGAAGCTAAGGGTCAAATCTTTATTCCGGCTATTAATACGATCCTCTTTGTTGGTTGCGTTGCAGTCGTGTTATACTTCCGTGAATCAGCCAGGATGGAGGCTGCGTACGGCCTGGCAATCATCACCACCATGCTGATGACAACGATCTTATTTGCCAATTACATGGTATTGCAACGGGTTAAGCCGGTATTTATTTACGTCTTCCTTTCGGTCTATTTCGTTGTCGAATCAGGGTTCCTGCTGGCGCTGATGGATAAATTTAAACACGGTGGCTATATCACTTTAATGATTGGATTCCTGATGTTCTCGGTTATGTATATCTGGTTCCGCGCCCGTAAAATTAAAAATCGCTACGTGGAATTTGTGCGGGTAGAAGAGTATGTTCCGAAGCTTGAAGAATTGAGTAATGATACGTCGGTTCCAAAATTCGCTACGCATTTAGTTTATTTAACCAGTGCCAATAATCCAAAAGAGATCGAACATAAGATCATGTACAGTATCCTCAGCGGTAAACCGAAACGCGCCGATATTTATTGGTTCGTGCATGTAGATACACTCGACGATCCGTACACCAGTGAATATTCTGTTGAACATATCATTCCCAATGATATCATAAGGGTGGAGTTCAGGCTCGGCTTCCGTATTGCGCCAAGGCTGAACCTGATGTTTAAAAAAGTAGTAGAAGACCTGGTGGCCAACCGTGAAGTGAATATCATGAGCCGTTATGAAAGCCAGAAGAACAACAATATCGTCGGCGATTTCCAGTTTATCGTGATGGAAAAATTCCTGAGCCAGGATAATGAACTGCCCTTCTTCGAGCACCTCGTTATGAAATTTTATTTCTGGATAAAAGAAGCCAGCATCAGCGAAGAGCGTAGTTTCGGCCTGGAGCAAAGTAATGTTGCCACCGAGAAATTTCCGTTGGTGGTTGCCCCGGTGAGTAAGTTGAAAATGAAACGCGTGTACGAAAATGAAGAGGATGAATTTTAATTTTTTCCCGGCTGATAAAAAGTGTAAACAATGCAGATGATCGATCCACCGGCGTTGCAGCAATTATTGACCACCTCAGATAATATTCAGCTGATTGACGTACGCGAACCCTGGGAACATGCAGCTTTCAATATCGGTGGCCGTCTCATTCCTTTAAACAGTTTGTTTGATGAGATCGCGACGATTCCGCGGGATAAAAAAGTGATCATTTATTGCGAGAAGGGAATTCGAAGTCAATTGGCCATTCAGCGTTTGCAGCAAAGATTTGGCTTTGATAACCTGGTCAATCTTACCGGCGGAATGTATGCCTGGCGCCGCTATTTTCCTGCCTGATTTTTTCCTCAGCGCTGAATTATCCGGAAGCCTGCGGATTCACTATCTTCCAAAAAAATTCCCTGCTTGAGCCCAACCATCTTATACATCATTGGCGCATATGTTCTGCTTGCAGGGATCATTTATTTTGTACAGGACCGGTTTATTTTCAAACCTGAAAAATTAAAACAGGACTTCAAATATAAATACGATGTGCCTTTTACCGAACTTTTCTTTGACGTAGAGCAGGGCGTTCGCATCAACGGGTTACATTTTACTGTGAAGAAACCTCTCGGTCTTATCCTTTATTTTCACGGGAATAGTCGCAGCATAAAAGGGTGGGCAAAGTATGCAAAAGATTTCTGGAGGTACAATTACGATGTGGTGCTGGTAGATTATCGTGGTTTTGGAAAAAGTACGGGTAAAAGATCTGAACATGATATGCTGAAAGATATGCAGTTTGTGTACGATACACTCGCTGTTCAATATACCGAACATCATATCATAGTTTACGGAAGAAGCCTTGGTAGCGGCTTTGCAGCAAAACTGGCGAGTGACAACAAGCCGCGCTACCTGATCCTCGATGCACCTTACTACAACTTCACAAAAGTGATTGAACGTTTTTTACCCATCCTGCCCATTCGTTTTTTATTGCGTTATCAATTGCGCACCGACAAATGGATCCGACATGTAAATTGCCATACTTACATCATCCATGGAACACGGGATTTTCTTATCCCAATCAGCAACAGCGAAAAATTGCAGGCATTAAATCCAAAAAAAATAACTTTGATCCGCATTAACGGTGGCGGGCATAACAACCTTCCTTCTTATAACGAATACCATAATATCATCAGGGATATTCTTCAGTACTAAAAGCCGGCGGCAGCACATATAATGACAACAAAAAGGCAGAAAATATTTCGCTGGATAAAAATTATTTTATTGGTCTATGGATCTGTCGGCATCGCGTTGTATTATCTGCAGGAGAAATTCCTATTCCACCCGGAAAAACTTGCATCAGATCACGTTTTTGAATTTGATGGGAAATTTATGGAGTTTAACATTCCGGTCAATAAAGAAGATACGATCAGCCTGGTTAAATTTTTTCCCGAAGACAGTATCCGCAAAGGCATAGTGCTATACTTCCATGGTAACATGAAAAATATAGAACGCTACGCAGAATATGTAAAGCCGTTTACCAAAAACGGGTATGAAGTCTGGATGGAAGACTATCCCGGCTTTGGGAAAAGTACGGGCAAACTCACCGAGAAAAAATTATACGACCAGGCTTTACAAGTGCAGAAAATGGCCGCGGCAATCATAGGAACGGATAGCATTATATTATATGGAAAGTCTTTAGGAACGGGCATTGCAGCTTATGTGGCATCTGTTACCGAAGCTAAAATGTTGCTTCTCGAAACGCCTTATTACAGCATCCCGCATTTATTCGGCACTTATGCAATGATCTATCCAACAGCATCCATGAGTACATACAAAATTCCTACCTACGAATTTGTGGAGGACGTTAAAGAACCGATCGTGATCTTCGCAGGAACAGGCGATTGGGTGGTGCCTTATCGTTGCGCGAAAAAACTAAGCGAACATTTAAAATCCGGTGACCTGTTTATTACGATCGAAGACAGCAGTCATAATAATGTAAACCATGCGCCCCGGTATTACCGCGCCATTGATTCTTTACTGAATTAAATTATAATTCTTTCAGGCTCACCGTTTTTCCTGCAACGGTCAATTTATATTCTACGCCAATTTTTAACGCAACATTGGGCGTATCATGGCTTACAGGGAAATCAAAGCAAACCGGGTAATCATATTCAACTACCATTTCTTTGAGGATCTCGTGCATATTTTTCCCAAAAGGTCGTTCGGTATCTTTCATATCTGTAAATCCTCCGATGACCAGGCCTGCAAGTTTTTTTAATTTGCCACTCCGTTTCAGTTGATACAGCATACGATCGACATTGTACAGGTATTCGCCAATATCTTCTATAAATAAGATCTTTCCTTTTGTATCGGGCTCGCCCGAAGTTCCGATCATGTGTGTGAGCAACGCAAGGTTTCCACCAACCAATCTGCCTGAAGCGGCTCCTGATTGATTATACATATGCGCTGCTGTTTTGTAATGCGCTTTTTTGCCTGTCAATGCTTGTTTTAAAGAAAGAATATACTCGTTTTCTCCTTCATTAAATGCAGCTGCCATCGGTGCATGCAAAGATGCAATATTGTGTTTTGCAAGCAGCTCGCAATGAAACACAGTAATGTCGCTGAACCCAATCAGCCATTTGGGATATTTCTTGAATTTTTTAAAATTCAGTTTGTCAACGATGCGCGAACAACCATAACCGCCACGTCCAAATAAAATCGCCTTAACTGAACCGTCGTCCATCATTGCCTGTAGTTCATCGCAGCGTTCTTCATCTGTTCCGCTAAAATAATTTTGCGAATTGCTGCCTAATGTTTTTCCAACGATTACGGTATACCCCCAGCGTTGCAACGTTTCAATACAGGTTTGCGCCTTTTCTAAAGCCATAAATCCGGCCGGGCAAGTAATGGCAATGGTATCGCCTTTTTTAAGATAAGCGGGAATATGAATTGACATAAAACTAAGTTGACGTTAAAAGACTATTTATCGTGGTTACTTCAAGATGATGCACAACACCGCATTTCAGCGCGTAATTATTTTTCTGATGGCCAACAGGGAAATCGAAGCAAACAGGGTAATTGTATTCTTTGATTTTTTCCAGCACGATTTGCTCGATCGTTTTTCCAAATTCATCGCCGGCATCTTCTTTTTTTATTTTAAAACCACCAACTATCAGGCCTGCGAGTTTAGATAGCTTTCCACTACGTTTCAGGTTCCAAAACATGCGGTCAATACTGTATAAATATTCACCGGTATCCTCCACAAACAGGATCTTGTTTTTCGTGATGATATCGCTGTCGCTTGCGCCGAGGCTTTCCAATGTCTTCAGGTTTCCACCAACAAGTTGTCCCGTTGCTGAGCCGGGTTTATTTGCCTCGTTGAATGCGGCCGCATACTGCATCTTTTCGCCGGCAAGGCATTGCCGGATACTTTCGATCGTATCTTTCTGGATCGGTTCCGCTAACAGCCAGTCCGATGGAAAGCTGTTGCACATTTTGCTATGAATCGTGGCAATATTGTAACGTCGTTGTAAATGGCTATGGATCACCGTTATGTCACTGAAGCCGATGATCCATTTCGGATGCTTGCGAAAACCTGAAAAATCCAGTTGATCTATAATCCGCACCGCTCCGTAACCACCGCGTGCGCACATGATCGCTTTAATGCCAGGATCGTCCAGCATTTTTTGCAGATCAATCCGGCGTTCTTCGTCTGTTCCGCCAAAGGTAAAGTCACGTTTACCGATCGTTGCACCGATAACAATATCATAACCCCACTCTTTCATTTTTAAAACTGCGGGCTGAATATCTTCTATACTGATATAACCCGCCGGGCTCGTAATCCCGATACGGTCATTGATTTTGAGATATGGAGGAAGGTTGGCAGTTGCAGATGCTTCGTCTGCTGTTTCATTTGCAGGACTTGCAGGAGATCCCAATGTTTTCACAGCTGCGCCTGTTGCCAAAATACTCCCTAAAAATTTCTTCCTGTCCATCAACAATTATTAAAGCAGTAAAATACACCATGTTTAGATATTTCGGGGCCGAAAATAATTTTTTACCAACCATTTGGTTTTTTCTCTCGTCATGGTATCAACAGTGTATTGACAAATGATAGCGGTGCTGCTCCGGGGACGCATTTATGCAGTTGTGATTATGCGTTAATCAGGGATCATCTAAATAGCGATGTAAAAAATGTATTTTTCTAACTTATTTAAAAAAAATTGAAACCTGTTTCAGCAGACATCATCAGCGGTTGTTTGAGCAACAACCTGAATCAGCAGCGGCAGTTGTACGAACATTGCTATCCGGAGATGGTGAAGTTATGCCTGTTGTATTCCCGTGACCCGGATGAAGCTGCAGCACTTTATAATGCCGCGATGCTAAAGGTCTTTTCGGGTATATCGGGGTTCAATTCTAAAGGCGAATTGATGGGATGGATTAGGCGGATTGTAGTCAACACCTGTATTGACGATTGCCGGAAACGGGCAAAGTTCATTGTTCGCCCGATAGACGATATCTCAGGCGATACCTTTCAAATCAACCCCGAAGCTTATGATCGCATCAATGCAAATGAAATCGTCCATTTCATCAAAGAACTTCCGCTGAATACCGCTTTGGTGTTCAATCTTTTTGTACTCGAAGGTTATAAGCATGAAGAGATTGCGATGTTGCTCGGCATTTCGGCGGGAACATCCAAATGGCATCTGAATGAAGCGCGACGCTTGTTGAAAATGAAACTGGATCATTCTCTAAAACAAAAAACCTACGCTCATGTCAGCTGAAAATAATTCCTTTGATGAGTTCTATCGGCAAAACTATGAGGCCGCGGAAACACCCCTGCTTTCTGTGCAGCATTGGAACGATATGGCAAAAATATTAGGAAGAAGGCCCGGACCGAAAAAGTCTTTTCACAAACGAACTATTCGCCGCGTAATCAGCTATCTCGGATTGCTGGCGATCATTACCACCGTTACTTATTTTTCTGTGAACACAAAGCGTGTGACGAAAGTCTCAAATTCAACTGCTCAATATTTGCCGCAACGAAGGACAAAGCAACTGCAAAAAGTTCAGGTTTTGCCTGCGTTTCCTTTAACTGTGTCCGCGCCATTATTAGTAAGGCCGAAAAAAAAGCTCAGAGTTTCGCACTCAATTATCCGTGTGGTTTCAGACACCATCTTTCAACAACGGCCAGAGACCTATTCCAAAATAATTCCTGCTCCAAATCCTGGAGCGGGTGGAATCGCTGTGAGAAATTTTTTACAGGAAATAAAAGCTCCAGCTCAAATTTTTAAAATTAATCCGTTACACGATACAATGTTGTTTGGGAGTCAAGGAACAGTCATAAAAATCCAGGCCAGGAGCTTTGTAGATAGTCTTAATCGTCTCGTGCAAACGCCGGTAATATTTGAGCTTACTGAATGTTATAACTATGCCGACATGCTCGCACATGACCTCGCAACAACTTCAGGCGATGCGCCATTGGTATCGGGCGGAATGTTATGCCTGCAGGCATTTTCAGCGGACTACGCTTTAAAAATTTTACCATCCAAGCCCGTACAGGTTGCCATGCCAAGGGAAAATTATGATTCGGAGATGCAGCTGTTTGTCGCTAAGTTGCCAACCAATTTATCAGCGTATCCGGTATTAAAGGTAAAACCAAAGGCGGTTTACGTGGAAGATTCAAAGAAATCTGACTCCTCCATTTTCAATCCTAACGCAGCCATCAACTGGCAACCGGCCGGGCAGCTGCAGGCGTATCAGAATAAAACGGCGTTTGTTAGTCGGCGTTATATAAAATTGTTTGAAGTACGCCAGCAGGTTAAAACGATGGAGCAACAGGATAACAGACATTTCATTGTCAGCCTGAACACCAGTATACCGGATGAAAAAGTGAAGCTGTTACTGAGTAATCGCTACGCCATCGACCTTCATAAAATCAGCTTGCAAAAAGTAGCTGCTTTCGATGATAAAAAAAGAGCAAAAAATACAGGCGTTATCCTCACTAAAACAGGTTTCGTTGCAGGGGATTCGATGATGATGTTGTTTGAGCTGGCATTAAAAGAAAAGATCGTTTTTGAAAAAGATAGCCTGGCCTTTATGAAATTAATAGAGCAGGATCGCGTGAATTATCTGGAACGCATTCGGAAAGATAGTATTGCTTTTGTGCGCCAACAGGAATTTGACAATGCCTATCGTTTTGACATCACAGGACTGGGATGGATCAACTGTGATAAATTCAGGCGAAATGACCTGGAGCGATTTGAATTTAGTTTGAGTTTGCCGCCCGGCATCGACAGACGTTATGGAAATTTTAAAATTGTTTTTAAAAATCAGCGTACGATCCTGCCGGGTTACGAAATGAATGGCCGTATTTCCTTCGGTAAAGTTCCCCTGAATGAGCCCGTTCAACTCGTGTGCATCGCAGAAAATAATGGCAGGGCGATCGTCTGCCTGAAAAATCTTATTGTTACTCCTGCGGAAGTCGAAAAACTGTCTTTTGAATTTATGACGCCTGAACAATTTAAAGCCCGACTGGCAAAGCTCTAGTTCCTATTTGTTCTTTGGCGCCTATTCCGGTATTTTTGCAGCGATGAACGATCCAAAAAGATACCTGATTACTTCGGCTTTACCTTACGCCAATGGCCCTAAGCATATTGGTCACCTCGCGGGAGCGTACCTGCCCGCTGATACTTATGTTCGATATTTACGAGCAAGGCAAAAAGATGTGGTGTACGTATGTGGTAGTGATGAACATGGCGCTGCGATCACGATCCAGGCGATGAAAGAAAATACTACGCCGCGTGAAATTGTAGATAAATACCACGCCATGCTTAAAAGCAATATGGCCGATCTTGGGATATCTTTCGATATATATCACCGTACTTCGGAGCCAATCCACCACGAAACAGCACAGGAATTTTTCACCGCACTGAATGATAAGGGTTTGCTCGAAGTAAAAGAAACAGAGCAATATTTTGACGCTGAAGCCCATACATTTCTGGCAGACCGTTATATCACCGGAACCTGTCCTGTTTGCGGAAACCCGAGCGCGTACGGCGATCAGTGTGAGAAGTGCGGAACCTCATTGAGCCCGGAGCAACTGATTAATCCAAGGAGTACGTTAAGCGGAAATGAGCCCATCAAGAAAGCAACCACGCACTGGTATTTACCGCTCAATTTATATGAAGACTTTCTACGCCAATGGATACTCGAAGATCATAAATCGGATTGGAAAGCCAATGTGTTAGGACAATGTAAAGGCTGGATAGAAGCGGGTTTGCAACCACGTGCTGTTACGCGCGATCTTGATTGGGGCGTGCCTGTTCCATTAAAAGAAGCAGCTGGAAAAGTGCTCTACGTTTGGTTTGATGCGCCGATTGGTTATATCAGTGCAACAAAACAATGGGCATTGGATAATGGCAAAGACTGGAAACCTTACTGGCAGGACAAAGACACGAAACTGGTTCATTTTATCGGTAAGGATAATATTGTTTTCCATTGTATTATTTTCCCGGTAATGCTGAAATTACATGGAGACATTTTACCTGAGAATGTTCCGAGCAATGAGTTCATGAACCTGGAAGGAGACAAGATGAGCACGAGCCGCGGCTGGAGCATCGAGATGGATGATTACATCAACGATTTTGTAAAAAAAGAAAATGGGGGCGATCAGCTGGTAGATGCATTACGCTATTACCTTACCGCCATCGCACCTGAAACCAAGGATAGCGAGTTTACCTGGAAAGGGTTCCAGGATGCGGTGAACAGCGAGCTGGTGGCGGTTTTCGGCAACTTTGTTAACCGCAGTTTTGTGCTGATGCATAAACTTTGCAGTGGAAAGGTTCCTCCATTTCATAATGATTTGCTGGATGATACCGATAAGCAATTGTTGCTCGATATCCAGCAAACAAAAACCACCGTTGAAAACCTGATCGAGACGTATAAGTTTCGTGACGCGTTAACTGCGGTAATGGATCTCGCGCGCAAAGGCAATAAATATATGCAGGATAAACAGCCGTGGATCGTTGCGAAACAAACCGGTGACGATGGCAAGCCCGTTATGGCAGCGCAACAGCAAATTGACAACAGTTTGCATCTTTGCCTGCAGCTGACCGCAAATCTCGCAATCCTGATCAATCCATTTCTTCCTTTTGCAGCGAAGAAGATGTGCCATATGATGAAGGTGGTAGATAAAATGCTTGAGTGGGAAAATGCGGGGTCAGCCAAATTATTGAAAGTTGGTTACTCATTGCGCGCACCGGAATTGTTGTTCCGTAAGATCGACGACAATGAAGTGGCAGAACAAATACAAAAATTGAAAACTAAATCGGAACAATTAAAAATGGATAATCCTGTAACTGAAAATGATTCTGCGGCTGAAGTATTGCCACAAAAAGCAGAGATTGTATTTGATGATTTCGCGAAGATCGACCTACGCGTCGGAACAATCACAGCAGCAGAGAAAGTGGAGAAAGCTGACAAATTGTTGAAGCTGGAAGTTGATCTTGGTTCAGAGAAGAGAACCATCGTAAGCGGTATCGCGTTACATTTTGACCCGGTTGACATTATCGGAAAACAAGTAACTGTTGTAACCAACCTTGCAGCGCGGAAAATGCGTGGTATTGAAAGTAACGGAATGATCCTGATGGCAGAAGATGCGGGTGGCAAATTGAAATTTGTCAACCCTGATGAAGCAGTAGCCAATGGTTCAGGTGTGAGTTAATTCTTAAAACCGTAATGCTGGTAAGCAGCCTGCAAAAAGGCTTCCATCGTTTTGGTTAAAATAGCGGCCCTGGCGGGACAATTATTGTTTAATAAATTATTCTTTCGCTGAGGGTCTTTTTTATGTTCAAATAAATATTCCGGTCTTCCTAAAACTGCATTAAATCCGAGTATATAATTACTGTCGATCGCCTGGTATAAAATGCTGGTCTCTTTAGTAAATACGATCCTGTTTGTGTTTGTGCTGTCGGCAAGATTGCTCCCATAACTTACGAAATCGCCATTGCTGCCGCTGTATTGAATCACGCTGTTAATAATATCCAGCTGACTTACCGGTCTCATGATAATCTTTTTGTTTTCGTTTTGTGGATCGTAAATAAATAGGGGGATATGAAAACTTTGCAGCATATCCATCTCCTGATTGTTCATATCGGGGTACATCCAATGATCAGAACAAAAAATAAATACCGTGTTTTCAAACCATTTTTCTTTAGCTGCTGATGTGAAGAATTGTTGCAGGCAATTGCTGTAGTAAGCCATACTCTGCATCTGCCCGGTAAAATTTTGTTTAAGAAAAGGATCATGATACTGGTTCGGCAACTGACTTGGATAATGTGTAGAAGTATTATAATTCACGGCAAAGAAATTGCCTTTTTCTGCATCCAGCTTTTCCTTCATAAAATCCAGCACATATTCATCATGGACTCCCATAGCATTTTTCGCCATGCCGCTATTGCCAGGCAGATCTTCCATGCTGAAGTAATTTATGCCGAGCCAGTTGCAACATTTTGCAAAACCGAAATCGTCATAGTGATCACCGATAAAAAATGAACTATTGTAACCTTCTTTCGCCAGGCGATGGCCAATTTGTGTAACGGGAATATTGGTATAAGAAGAATGGTACAAGGGAATTTCAGTGAGTGTTGGGATACCGGCGAGAATCGCAGTTATGCCTTTGTTGGAATGATGCGCATAACTGTACGCGTTGCTAAAATAGGTGCTTTTGGTTAGCAAAGAATCAACAAACGGCATCGCCACTTTATATCTGCTTTCTATATTAAAAAATTCTTCCGGGATACTTTCCATGATAAACAATACAACATTTCTTTTAGTGCCTGGTTGCATATTTTGTTTATGATAGCTAAACAGTTTTTCCTGTTCTGCCTGCGGCATATATTTCCTGTTATATATTACAGCGTCATTGCGGCGAAACCAGGAAAATGCAAGGCTGTGAACAGAGTTTTGCACCAGGTTTAACTGTGTAGCGCTGATCGTTGTGAGCGGATAAGTAGGTAAAAACTTTTTTGTTCCAGTGATAGAAAAAAGCAAAAGAAAGGCGGCCAGAACCAGGTTGGAGATGAAAAACTTTGTTCCATTTACAGACGCTGTTTCAATTTTTTTGTATTGCTTTCTCAACAGCCAACTGCAAAATGCAAAAGCCACGATAAGTCCGAGGCCAATAGCAATTGATGGGAGATTATTTTCCTTGAACGGATTTTTTAAGACATACAATAAGTCTGCGTCTGCCCTTTGTAAATGGTAACGGAAATAAAAGATGTCTGCGAAATTTAAGAGTAGGTTAATGCTGTTAAAAATTACGAAGATCGCTGCCAGGAACCAATAAGTTTTGGCGGCCATCCATCTGGATGGAAGGACGAGTAGCAACAGGAAAAAAGGGAAATTGATAATCGCAAGGATAAGTATATCGTAACAAAACGACCAGCCAATAACTTTAAAAAAATCATTCATGCTTGTGATCTTCCAGCCTCCTGCCGCTGCAGCATTATAAAAAAAGAAGATAGATTTGAACAGGCACAGTAAAATAAGTAGCTTTAATAAAAATAATAATGCCGGTTTTTCCCGTTTCAGATTTGCTAATGAAAGAACTTTTATCATCGGGAATATATTGTGGCCGAAAATTTTAATGGTTGCATCGTGACTACCAAACAATTTTTCACAAACAAATATACACTCTCGCTGCTCATCCTGCTGTCATGTCTTGCCACAGATATTATTTTGCATAAGGGAATCAGTCGTACCATACTGCCTTCGGGGTTTACAGAGAAACGTTCTCCGAAAAATTTCTCTACTTGTTCGTCGCCATTGATCATCGGCCAGAAACATTGGTTAAAAGCCATTAATTCTCCGGAATTACTTAATAGAATTCCTGCAGATACCAAAGGAATTGAATGTGACATTTATTACGACAGCAGCCGCAATACTTGTTTTGTTTATCATGATTCTTCGGCGATCTCTACCATACAACTAACCGCACTGCTCGACATTTATCGTCAAAGGAATTTGACCGCTTCAATTTGGTTTGACTGTAAAAATTTGTCCGAGGAAACGGAAGCGTCCATGCTGCAATACATGATTGGTTTGCGCAGTACTTATCATTTGCAAAATAAAATGATCATCGAATCTTCAGCGGCCCAAACACTTGCCGGATTTTGCCAGGCAGGTTTTTTTACGAGTTATTACACGCCCTTTTTTAACCCATACGAAATATCAGAAAGTAAACTTGTCAGCTACCTCGATACAATCGCATTCAACACTAAAAAATACCGACCGTCCGCCCTTTCCGGTTACTATTTTCAGTACCCCGTATTGAAGAAATATTTCCCCAATTTGCCGTTGTTAACCTGGACAGATAATTACCAGGTGAGTCTTGTTGCAAATGTATTTGACCGCTCCCTGGAAAATGATCCGCAGGTGAAAATCATCCTGTCTCCCTTCAAATAAATTTCTCCAATAATTGGTTAGCGGCTATGCTGCGGCAGTTTGGTAAAAAATTTGTCTTATTCAACTAAACAAATGAACAGTTATGAATAAGAAAATATGTTTAATCGCGGCCGTATTATTTATGGCTGCTGATAGTTTTGCGCAAAGAGTAGATATGTCATTAATTCCTTACCGCAGTGGCAGTAAATGGGGTTATGCATCTCCCGACAGAAAAATAGTGATTGCTCCAAAATATGATGAAGCCAATTGGTTTTCCGAAGGCTATGCTGCGGTGAAGGTCGGCAGCAAGTACGGCTATATCAACACTTCCGGAAAAATGGTTATCCCTGCCCGTTATACAGTTGCAAAATCGTTTCGTAAAGGTTACATGCCCCGCGCTGGTAAAGCAGGTGGTGACAGTGTGCTGTTTGCAGGCGCTTCCCTGCAAGCGAGCGGCTATGAGATCTGTATCACGCCTAAAGGTGTAAGAATGCCGCAATGCCCGGCAATACCGGAAAATTCAGTACTTGAAAATAGGATTCCGGTTCAGACAGTTGTGACGCAAAAAACTTATAACCTGCCAAATAACAATGGGCTGTTTGATAAAATTGTAGATGATTACAAAGTTGCCGGAAGCAGTGAGACTTATTATATCGCTCAGAAGAATGGAATGTACGGGGTATTCAACAGCAAATTTGATACGATCGTTCCCTTTCAATATGCCTCCATCACCCCACTACAATCTCGCGGTAATGAATATTTGCAGGTAAAAAAAGATGGCTTCGCGGGAATTCTTTCCGGTAATGGTCAAATGCTCATCAATCCAGACAATAACAGTATGCTGGTAGTAAATGGTGATCAGTCTGATTATGTTATTGTGAAGAGAAACGGCAGAACCTATGTGAAAGACATGGGCAACAAAGACGTCATCTCACAAGGATATTCCGATATCGTTTATGACAATGGTGGCTTCGTAATTACCAGTGATGATAACCTTCGCGGTTATTACTTCATGGACAATAAAGTTATTGCGCCAAAATACCAGGATATTCGTTCTGTGAATGGCGGGCAATATCTGAGCGTAAAAACGTCGAATGGTAAATGGGGTTATATCAATGCCGCCGGCGATGAATATTTTGTAGAATAACAGGTTGAAAATGTATAGTTAGCCCCGGTTTCGCCGGGGTTTTTTTATGCCCTGCTGCCAAATAAGTGTGCGGTAAAGCTGCTTTTCAAAGCATCTTCTTAAATTTTTTGCGGGTACAGGAAAAATCCTAACTTCGGTTTCAATAAATAGTTGTTTAACTAACTAATTTTTATGGCAAAGAGAATTATTAAAAAAGTGGCGGTTTTGGGAAGTGGTGTAATGGGTAGCCGGATCGCTGCCCATTTTGCAGGGATTGGTTTACCGGTGTTGTTGCTCGACATAATGCCAAAGGATCTTTCGGCAGGTGCGAAACCGGCAGAACGCAATAAGATTGTTAATGATGCTTTGACTGCAGCGATAAAATCTAACCCATCTCCGGTTTACCATAAAGACGTTATTAAGAAAATAACCACAGGGAATTTCACCGACAACATGAAGGATCTTGCTGATGCCGACTGGATCATTGAGGTTGTGGTGGAAAGACTCGATGTGAAACGGTCTGTTTTTACAGAAGTAGAGAAATATCGCAAGCCGGGAACGCTTATCACATCTAATACTTCAGGCATACCGATTCACATGATGGCCGAAGGACGGAGTGAAGATTTTAAAAAACATTTCTGCGGTACGCATTTTTTCAATCCGCCGCGTTACTTGCGTTTGCTGGAAATTATTCCAACGCCGTTCACTGATCCCGAAGTAGTGGATTTTCTGCTGGAATATGGTGATCTTTTTCTTGGCAAAACTACCGTGCTGGCTAAAGACACTCCTGCGTTTATTGCTAACCGTGTGGGCGTGTTTGGCATTATGGCCATCATGAACAGCATGGAAAAATTGCAATTGTCGGTAGATGAAGTTGATGCGCTGACAGGGCCGATCATCGGCCGTCCAAAATCGGCTACTTTCCGTACAGCGGATGTCGTAGGCATTGATACCCTGGTTAAAGTGGCGAAAGGTGTTGCCGAAAATTGCCCGCAGGACGAAGCCAAAGCCATTTTTGAGATTCCGGCCTGGCTCGAAAAAATGATCGCGAATAATTGGCTGGGTGATAAAACTGGCCAGGGATTTTTCAAGAAAATAAAGTCCGCTGACGGTGCCAAAGATATCCAGGTGTTAAACCTTCAAACATTGGAATATGAGCCACGCAAGAAGCCAAAGTTCGCGAGTGTTGACGCTGCAAAACCCATCGAAGACCTCAACAGCAGACTGAAAGCACTGGTGGCGGCGCCAGATAAGGCAGGCGAGTTTTATCGGCAGTTTCATTACGCGCTCTTTTCTTATATCTCGAACCGTGTGCCCGAAATCAGCGATGAATTATATCGTGTAGACGATGCCATGATGGCCGGTTTCGGTTGGGAGATCGGTGCATTTGAAAGTTGGGATGTTTTGGGCGTAACAAAAACCACGGCGGCAATGAAAGCAGCAGGTGTACATGTTGCACCCTGGATTGATGAAATGCTTGGGTCAGGAATTTCTTCCTTTTTCAAAGTGGAAAACGGGAAACGTTTTTACTACGATCTACATACAAAAGCATACAAACAAATTCCGGGCGCAGAAGCGTTTTTGGTGATGAAAAATTTCGCCAATGAAACGGTCTGGAAAAATAACAGTTGCCGCGTTTATCATTTGGGAGATGATGTGTTGGGACTGGAATGGTATACAAAGATGGGCAGCATCAGTGGTGATGTATTAGAAGGTATTCAGCGTTCCATTGCTATTGCTGAAGAAAAATATAAAGGATTGGTTATTGCGAATGAAGGGCCGAACTTTAGTGCGGGTGCAAATATCGGTATGATCTTTATGCTGGCAATCGAGCAGGATTACGATGAGATAGATATGGCGATCAGGATGTTCCAGAATACAATGATGAGAGTACGTTATTCTGCAATCCCTGTTGTGCTGGCGCCTCATGGGCTTGCACTGGGCGGTGGTTGTGAAATATGTTTACATGCAGATAAGGTGATTGCTGGGGCGGAAACTTATACCGGTCTTGTAGAAGCCGGCATTGGTGTTATTCCGGGCGGAGGTGGAACTAAAGAGTTTATCCTGCGTGCGGCTGATGAAATGCATAACGGTGAGCCTGAAACGATCACTTTGCAAAATCGCTTTCTCTCGATCGCTACAGCGAAAGTTGCAACCTCAGCGTATGAAGCTTTTGATATGGGCATTTATCGAAAAGGAACAGACGTTGTTTCCGTCAATATTAACCGCAGGATCGCGGAAGCAAAACAAGCAGTTATCAGTTTATCCGCGGACGGCTATGTGATGCCCGTTCAGCGCACGGATATCAAAGTATTGGGGCGCTCAGCCTTGGGCGCAATGTACGCAGGCATCAATGGGATGTTCGTGGGAAAATATGCCACCGCTCATGATGTTACAGTTGCAAAAAAATTAGCCTATGTTATGTGCGGAGGCGATTTGAGCGAGCAAACACTGGTATCTGAACAATACCTGCTCGACCTGGAGCGTGAAGCATTTCTGAGCTTAACTGCAGAAAAGAAAACGCTGGAAAGAATTCAAAGCATTCTGAAAACCGGTAAGCCATTGCGCAATTAACAATAAAACTTCTTTTGGACAAAGCATCGCTTCCGCGGTGCTTTTTTGTGCGCCTGCGGGAAATGATCACAGCTAATAAAAGTTGATTATTTTTATTACAGCTAAATATGTTCATATGAAAAATTTGATGAGTGCATTCTTGCTGCTGTTAACTTGCTATTGCAGTGTCGGCCAGCAAAAAATGCTGACCATGCAAGACGCGATGCTGAATGCACGCACTACACTTGCACCCGAAAACCTGCGCCAGTTACAATTTATAAACGGAACCAATGACTATGTCTACCTCAAAAAATTAAATGGCGAAGATGTTTTTGTGAAAGGAAATTTTAAAGCGAAAGAAGAAGCGGTTTATTTAAACCTGGCGCAGTTTAACCAAAGGTTGAAATCCGCCAACCTGGATTCCGTGAAAGCCTTTCCACCGGTGCAATTCAACAATGAAAGCTGGGTAGTAAACATCAAGGGCACAAAATACCAGTTTAACCAGGATCAGACTTCACTCAATTTATTAGATAAAGCATTTAGCACAAAGGAAAACCTTGATCAAAGTACGGATGGGTTTCTTGCTTACCTGCAGGATCATAATTTATTTATCAGCAAAGGCAAAGAAACCAAACAAGTTACTACGGATGGTTCAGAAAATATCGTGTATGCGTCGGCGGTACATCAAAGCGAATTCGGCATAACAAAAGGCACTTTCTGGAGTAACAACGGCCGCTCACTGGCATTTTATCGCATGGACCAAACGATTGTGCCAAATTACCCGATTATAGACTGGACGGTACGTCCTGCCAAAGTAAATAACGTGAAATACCCCATGGCAGGTGATTCCAGCCATCATGTTACGCTGGGTATTTACCATACTGCAACACAAACGACAACGTGGGTTAAAACCGGTCTGCCTGCAGAACAGTTCCTTACCAATATCGCCTGGAGCCCGGATGACCAATATATTTTTATTGCCGTTTTGAACAGGCAACAAAATCATATGTGGTTAAACCAATACGATGCTGGATCAGGGGATTTTGTAAAAACCTTATTTGAAGAAACGGATCCAAAATATACGGAGCCGCTTGTACCGATGCTATTTGCAAAAAATAATCCCGCACAGTTTATCTGGCAAAGCCGCCGCGATGGCTGGAACCATCTTTATCTCTACGATCTTTCCGGCAAAATGCTGCGGCAGTTAACGAGCGGTCAATGGGAAGTGCTCGAGGTTAAAGGCTTTGATGCAAAAGGCGAAAATGTCTTTTATACTTCAACCCAGGTATCACCACTATCAAAAAATTTGTACCAGGTAAATATTAAATCAACTAAAAGTTCGGCCATTACTTCTGGGGATATGGTGCATACCGTATTGCTCTCATCGGACGGTAGTTACTTGCTTGATAATTTCAGTGATCCATCCAATCCGAAGACGATCCAATTGGTGGAAACAAAATCAGGAAAGAAAAAAGTATTGTTACAGTCTTCAAATCCTTTGTCGGCTTACGCTTTAGGGAAACTGGATATTTTTAAACTAAAGAATAATGAAGGCATTGAGTTGTATTGTCGAATGTTCAAACCTGTGAATTTCGATAGCACGAAAAAGTATCCGGTCATTGTATACTGGTATGGCGGTCCGCACGCGCAGATGATCCTCAACAGCTGGAATGGTGGAGCAGGTGATTATTGGTTTCAGTATATGGCCGAAAGAGGATTCGTTGTTTTTACGGTAGATACGCGCGGGAGTTCCAATCGGGGTAAGGCTTTTGAGCAAAGCATTTTTCGTCATGCCGGCAATGCGCAGATGGAAGATCTTCATACAGCGCTAAATTACCTGAAAGGTTTGCCCTACGCCGATGCGGGAAAGATGGGACTTTTTGGCTGGAGTTATGGCGGCTTTATGACCACCAATTTTATATTGAACAATCCAGGTGTTTTCAAAGCGGCAGTGGCTGGCGGCCCGGTGATGGACTGGAAATATTATGAGATCATGTATACAGAGCGTTATATGGATATGCCTCAGGAGAATCCCGACGGTTACGCAGAAACGAACCTGATCAGGCAAGCCGGAAAATTAAAAGATAAATTATTGCTGATTCATGGCCTTCAGGATCCTGTCGTGTTGCAACAACATTCCGTGATGTTTGTGAAGGCCGCTGTTGATGCAGGTGTACAGGTAGATTACATGATCTATCCTGGTCATGAACATAATGTCCTCGGAAAAGACCGGGCGCATTTATACCAGAAAGTGACAGACTACTTTATGCAATATTTAAAATAAGCGAATGGGTATTGTTGAACTGGATGAGAACGCTGGAGAAATCAGGATTCGCGCCAGGATCTTTCTTTATGGTGATGCGGCATCTGAAGCGCTGGCAGCAGCAGTAGCCGGTGATATTCAGCAGCATTGGAATGCGGCTCAGGCGCTAGTGCAAATAAGAAAAAAAGAGTATCGTATCATCTTCCTGATAGATGGTTTTTTTCGCCAGGACCTGGCACCAGTTGAAGTGTACGAAAATGATGATCCCCTTAATAATTATTTCCGCGTGGAAGAAGAGGCGGGCGGTAATATTTCTTCCGTAGATGATATCGGCAGCAACACGGGATATTTTAAACTTGATAACTTACTAAATAATTCAACCACGGCTGCGCATGAGTTTGGCCATTCGCTCGGCTTGTTGCACCCGAACGAACTCGACATTCGCGGGCAGGGGGCGCCGGGTATCATGTATCCGCGGGGAACAATTGTTGATCCAGGTTTCCAGTATGATCCCGCTGCAATGCCGGCAACAAATGGCGGAACAATGAATCCTTTTTTTCGCCGCGTGTTGCAGAAAGATATTGATGACCTGCATATTCATCGCCTTTCGTTCAACGAAAACGGTATCGCCATCATTGGCGCGTTCAGTTCTGTATGGCATGATAAACTTGGGGACCCGGCCTGATCGTTCATTCATATCAACTTATTGCCTCCTGTAATTATTTGTCGCCACGACCTGCAAAAAGAATTAACTTGACCACTATTAAAAAGTAGACATGTCCATACTCGCTGTTGAAAATCTTTCCAAAAATTACGGCCATATAAAAGCATTAAAAGGGATCAGTTTCTCTGTTCCAAAAGGATCGGTGTTCGGAATACTCGGGCCTAACGGGAGCGGGAAAACGACCTTGCTTGGTATCATCATGAATGTGTTGAAAGCTTCCGGGGGATCGTACAAACTGTTTGATGAAACGCCGACAGATGATCACCGGCGCAAGATCGGCACTTTACTGGAAACGCCGAACTTCTATCATTACCTATCCGCAGTGCGCAATTTAAAGATCGCGGCAGCTATTAAAGGCCATGGCGAAGATGATATCGATAATGTATTGGAAACCGTAAACCTTGCTCAGCGCAAACATTCTCCTTTCAGTTCCTACTCCTTAGGAATGAAACAGCGCCTTGCGATCGCATCAGCATTACTGGGGGATCCTGAAGTTTTGGTATTTGACGAACCAACCAATGGGCTGGATCCGGTAGGTATCGCGGAAATAAGGTCGCTGATCAAACGATTATCCGCTGCCGGAAAAACCATCATCATGGCCAGTCATTTGTTGGACGAGGTGGAGAAGGTTTGCACGCATGTGGCCATCCTGAAACAAGGTGTTTTATTAGCATCTGGAAATGTGAATGAGATCTTTGTTCACGACGATATCGCGCAGATTGCGGCCGCAGATATGGAAAAATTGAAAACCCTTGCGACAGGGTTGCCACAACATAAAAAACTGGTTGAAGCAGACGGGTTGCTGGAATTACACTTCGCTCCCGGCACATTGGATCTTTCCGGGATCAACAAATATTATTTTGACCGGCAGGTTACACTTTCTCATTTGCAATTGAAAAAGAACAGCCTGGAAAGTAAATTCTTCGAACTAACAAACTAACTCGGCATGACCAAATTATTAAAAATAGAGTGGCTTAAAATAAAGAACTACACGGCCTTTATTGTGATCGGAATTTTTTTCGTTATCGGTGTATTTGTTACGAACTACATCGTTTACCTCGTAAATAAAAATATCGTTGGCAAAATGGGTGGCGGTTTGGTGAATGCCTTTAACCCTTATAATTTCAACAATACCTGGCAGACCAGCAGTTATGCAACCGGCTGGTTATTGCTCTTACCTGGCCTGATGCTGATCATTTTAATCACCAACGAATTTTCATTTCGTACAAGCCGGCAAAATATTATTGATGGCTGGAGCAGGAGCGAATTCATTCGCGTGAAACTATTGCTGGGACTGATCTTCGCACTTGTGTCAACATTGCTGGTTGTTATTACGGCATTGGTTTTCGGTTTCGCTTCGCAAACAACATTCGGTACCAATGGCATCAGTCATGTGGGTTACTTTTTCTTAAAAGCGCTTTCCTATAATATCATTGCCATCTTCATCGGCGTGCTCATACGTCGAACGGGTTTTGCGATCGGACTTTTCTTTATTTATATGGGTGCAGAAAATATTATATCACAACTACTGGATGTATGGAGCCTGAAACTTAAGAGAGACGGCATCGGTGATTATGGTAGTATGGGTGATTATCTGCCGATGAATGCAGCCGATGGGTTACTGACTTTCCCTGATAATCCGCTTCGTTCAATCGCAAAAAATAGTTTGCCTACAGATTACTATTGGATCGTTCTGCCACTTGCATTGGGATACCTGTTGTTATTTCTCTGGTGGAGCCACCGTCGTTTTGTAAAATCTGATCTTTAATTTTTTAACTGCCGCGGTAATGATGCGTCGATCGTGGGGGCAACAAAAGTAAAGCCGGATTCTTTGATCTTATCAGCACTTACGGTGCAACTTTTAAGCACTTCCACAGCACGTTCACCCATCATAATTTTCAGTACGAATTCCGGAACATGCATTGGGATAAAAAATTTTCCTTTGATCGTTTCTGCAATCTTTAAGGTTAATTCTTTATTCGTTACCGGCGCCGGTGCAACCGCATTGTAGCTGCCAGCCATTTTTTCATTCGTGATGGCGGAAAGATACATCCGGCAGAGATCATCAACATCTATCCAGCTGACGATCTGTTTTCCTGTTCCCAGGATCCCCGCAAGGCCAAATTTTACAGGTTTGATAAACTCCGCCAGTGCGCCGCCATGTTTACTTAACACGATGCCGGTCCGCAATTTCACAACCCTGATGCCAAGCGTTTCTGCCGCACTTATGCTCTCTTCCCAAAGCCTGCAGGTTTCGCCGAGAAAATCTTTTGCTGACTGCTCTTCTTCTTTAAAAGCATGGCCTTTTAATTTGTCTTCACCGTACCAGCCCGTTGCGGAGGCACTTACAATTGCCTGAACCTTATGAGGATTATCTTTAAGCGTTTCGATGAGTAGCCTGCTGCTGTCGGTGCGGCTGCGCTGAATTTCTTCGCGATAGGCCGGAGTCCATTTTTTATCCACCACACCCGCACCTGCCAGGTGAATAATGTAATCGGCCTTTGTCACTGCTGCTATATCTATTTCTTGCTTTTTTACATTCCAAACCGCGTACGATAAATTTGGCTGAGATGCCTGATCAGCGGCATTTCGGGTTAATACGATAACGGCATAGCCTTTCTTAAGTAACAAGTCAACGAGCGCTTTCCCTACAAGGCCGGTACCGCCGGTTATTAAAACTGTATCCATCTTTAAATATATTCTTTGTTTGATATTTTAACAAGCAGCGCGGAGGATTGTTGTCATTGTCTTAAGAACAATGAAACTATTAATTCGTAATTTCATAAAAATCTTCCTCATGAAACGAAGTTTGTCCTGCTTGGTTTTTTTACTGATCGTTAGCTTTCCTGCGCTTGCCCAAAAAATTACTTACTCAGAAACAGATAAAGAAGACAATCGTGATATCCGGTTTGAAGTACTGGGGAAAGTTGGCGAACATTATCTCGTTTATAAAAATGTACGCTGGAAACATATTGTCCAGGTATTTGATAAGGAGATGAAATCGTTGAATAATGAAAGGATGAAATTTATTCCGGACAAAACTTTCAATGCCGATTTCGTTGTGTATCCAGATCATGTAGTGATGATCTACCAGTATCAAAAAAATAACATTGTCTATTGTAAGGCGGTGAAACTGGACCAGGATGCCAACCCTGTGGGTGATGAGATCATGCTGGATACCACTAAAATCAGCCTGCTCACATCCAATAAAATCTACAGTACCACTTTTAGTGAAGACAAAAAAAAGATCCTGTTATATAAACTACAGACTAAAAATAACCGGATGGGTATGTTGCTGAAACGCTTTGACAGCGACATCAAAATGCTGGACAGCACTCGTTTTTACATTCCCTTTGATGACCGCCGTGATGTATACTCAGATTTCGATATCAGTAACGACGGGACGATTGTTTTCCTCAAAGAAACAACCACTAACTTCCGAGATAATGTGAATAACCTTGAAATAACAACGCTGCCCTTGCGCTCGGATAGCTTTATCAGCAGGCCTGTTGAACTGGGTGACAAATACATCGATGAGGTCGTACTCAAGATCGATAACCTCAATCAGAATTATTTAGTGAATGCATTCTACTTTGCTCAAAAACGGGCGGGGTCGGTGCAGGGGCTTTTCTCGGCAATTGTAGATAAGTCAGACCTTTCGGTGCGTCGTGCTTTTAATGTATTCAGCGATTCTTTACGCAGCAAGATCAGCAACAGCGGCCAGTTCCGGTTTGCGTTCGACGATATGTTTGTGCGGAATATATTTTTAAAACGCGATGGTAGTTACCTGCTCGTGGCCGAAGATTTTTCGCAAACACGATCGGGCAATAATTTTAATCGTTGGGATTATTTGTACAATTCTCCGTATAATTTTAATTCTGATTATTATTTCAGCAACCGTTCAAACTATGGTTACGGGTATTACAGGCCATACAATAGTTACAGCAATATCCAAAGTATCCGGTACGATTATGATAATGTAATGATCGCCGGCCTGGACAGCTCGTTAAATTTGCAATGGAGCACGATTATCAATAAGAAGCAAAGTGACTATGATACCGACAATTTCTTGTCTTATGCAACGATGAATTCGGGCGCAGAAATTCATTTTTTGTTCATCGAAAAGGAAAGAAATTCCCAGATTATCAGTGATCAAAGCATTAACCCGTTAGGTGCACTTACGCGATATCCAACGTTAAAAAGCCGCGAGGCCGGTTACCAGTTTATGCCAAAGCTGGGCAAACAGGTGGGTGTTCGTACGATGATCATCCCATGTATTTATCGCGGCTATATCGCTTTCGCCAAGGTTGATTTTTAATAACCATCAGCAGAATCTGATTTTTAATGTTGCGCATTATTGCTGATTTTTGCAACGCATTTAAAACATATCACTAATAATTCCTTTTCGTGACAGGCACCTTTAAAGCCAATAATCCTTATAATAATTTCCTGCTATTTGTTTACGGGCTGTTGCTGAAACTGCCCATGTTCATTCATGCCCCACAGCCCGCAACACAGCCGCTGGATGGCGTTTTGTACACTTCCTTCCTGAAGTTCTTATCGCCGTTAGCGCACAACCTCCCGGTAATTTACAGCATCATTAGTTTTATTTTATTATTTATCCAGGCGCTCGGCTTCAACAGTATTGTGAATGCACAACGCATGCATCAAAAGCCGAATTATCTTACGGGCATGAGTTACCTACTCATCACCTCGTTGTTTAATGAATGGTATAGCCTTTCGGCTCCATTGATCGTGAACACGATGCTCATCTGGGTCTGGTCGCGGTTATGTACGCTGTATAACAATCCACATGCAAAAACCACCATCTTTAATATCGGTTTTGTGTTGGGTATTTCGGCATTTTTCTATTTTCCCAGCATAGCGTTCGTGTTGCTGATGATGGTAGGATTGATCATAGCCAGGCCATTTAAGTTACCGGAATGGCTGATGGGTTTCGTCGGAATCATAACGCCGTTTTATTTTTATGCTTCCTGGCTGTTTTTATCCGGGCGCTGGAAAAGCTATCGTTTCCCCGGTTTCAAAATGACCTTACCCACTTTCGATGAAACCAATTGGGGATATGCTGCCAGCCTGTTGGTGTTGCTGACAGTTCTTGTAGGAATATTCTTTATCCAGAATAATCTTCGCCGCCAGGTTGTACAAACACGCAAGAGTTGGTATCTGCTCTTTTTATACCTGGCAGTAGCGCTTCTTGCCCCATTTTTAAATCCTACACATAGTTTTGACTACTGGATCCTTGTAGCCGTGCCGGTTTCGTTGATCGTTGCCAGTGCTTTCCTGTATCCTGATAAAAAATGGTTCCCGCTGGCGATCCATTGGGGGATGGTGGCGATAAGTATCGCCATTGGTTATTTCGTACATTAAGATTCAATCTTACGTATTTTTGCAATCTCAGTAAAAAACATAATATGAAATTCGGCGTAGTTGTGTTTCCCGGCTCTAATTGCGACAGGGATATGATCGAAACCTTGCAGGACCTCAACCAGGAAGTGATTCCGTTGTGGCATAAGGATAAAGATATCAGCAGTTTTACCACGCAGGATTGTATTGTTTTACCAGGTGGATTCAGTTATGGGGATTACCTGCGTTGTGGTGCGATCGCGCGTTTTAGCCCAATGATGAAGAGCGTGATCGATTTCGCTAACAAAGGAGGGAAAGTGCTGGGTGTTTGCAACGGCTTCCAGATCTTATGCGAAAGCGGATTGTTGCCAGGCGTTTTATTACGAAATGCCCATCAGCAGTTCATATGTAAAAATGTTTTTATCAGGGACAACAATGGTACGGCTTTAAAAATTCCTGTTGCACACGGAGAAGGACGCTATTATGCCAACGACCAGGTACTACGGGATCTGAATGAGCATAAGCAGGTGATCTATCGTTATTGTAATGTGGATGGCGAGCTGACTGAGGAAAGCAATCCTAATGGGGCGCTGGAAAGTATTGCCGGTATCGTTAATAGAGAGGGAAACGTCTTTGGCATGATGCCGCACCCCGAACGTGCATGTAACGAAGCACTACAAAACATGGACGGAAAAATCGTATTTAACAGCCTGTTCGGTTTATCCTGATGAAGATTAACAATGTTTAACAGCGTGTTTTTTCAAACGCGGATTAACTTTGATTCATTCTAAAAAAAACATACGACATGAAAATACTTTCACTCACGATTTCATTTGTTCTGTTCACTATCGCCGGCGTTTTCGCGCAAATTGAAAACCCCGTAAAATGGACGTACACGGCGAAGAAAGTTTCCGATAAAGTTTATGAAATTCATATGCAGGCAACGCTGGATCCTAAGTGGCATATCTACGCGCAGGAAGCAGGCGAAGGCCCGGAACCAACTGTGATCAGCTTTACAAAGAATCCCTTGCTGAAACTCGATGAAGCAACGAAAGAAGTTGGTAAACTGGAAAAGCAGTATGATGAAAACTTCAAATCTGTTCTGAAATTTTATGCCAACAAAGTGGATTTTGTGCAGCGGGTTAAGCTGAAATCTTCTGCTGCCACGGTATTGAAAGGCACAATCTCCTACATGGTTTGTAACGACAGAAAATGTCTTCCACCAAAAGAAGTTACGTTTAGCGTAAAGCTGGATGGTAAATAAATTTTAATTTTGAATGCTTTAATCCCGATCTGATCGGGATTTTTTGTAAACAGATTTCCCGCTGCCAGCGGTCATAATAAAACATTCACCATGCGTTCTTTTATTTCCCGCTCCTTTTGGTTTCTATTTTTATTTGTCAGCTCGCTCGCTACGTTTGCGCAGGACAGTACGCATGTGACCTGGACGGCTGTCGCAACAAAAACGGGCGCAGGAAATTTCCAGCTTTCGGTAAAAGGGAAGATCGCCAGCAGCTGGCATATTTATCAGGCAGATAAAGAACAAGATCTTGCAGGTGTTGTTGTTCACGCGCCGGACAGTGGCATCACTCTTTCGCGGCTATCTCTATCAACAGCAACATCGGTGATCAATGATCCGGTTTTCGAAAAACAGATGACCATTTTTGCAGACAGCATTTCTGGAACGCAAACCTTGACGATCGCGGGTGAAGTGCCAGGGTCAATAAAATTAAAAATTAATTACGAAGCTGGCACCGCCGGAAATTTTTTGCCTGAAGAACAAACCCTTGTTGTGAATCTTGAAGGCGGTGTAACAAAAGTTGTGTCTAACAGGATATTGATTCCAACCATTGACATAAAGCATCCACTCACCAATGCAGGCGCTTCGGCTACTTCCGGGGAAAATAAATCCCGTGGGCTCATGTCGTTATTTATCCTTGGCTTTTTGGGCGGATTAGTAGCATTGCTAACGCCCTGTGTGTTCCCGATGATTCCGCTTACCGTTTCTTTCTTTACAAAAAAAGCCCAATCGCGCAAAGCCGGTATCAGCAACGCTTTCCTTTATGGATTCTTTATATTTTTTATCTATGTATTACTGAGTTTGCCATTTCATTTTCTGGATAAACTTAACCCGGAGATCTTAAATAATATTTCTACCAATGTTATTTTGAACGTGATATTTTTTGTTGTGTTCATTGCTTTTGCCCTGTCTTTTTTTGGCTTATACGAGATCACTTTACCATCATCAGTTTCCAATACAGCGGATAGTAAGGCTGGCGTTGGTAATGTCATCGGGATATTTTTCATGGCATTAACACTGGCAGTTGTATCCTTTTCCTGCACCGGTCCGATCCTCGGTTCTTTGCTCGCCGGTTCACTTTCAGCCGATGGCGGTGCGATGCAATTAACTTCTGGCATGGCAGGATTTGGCTTAGCATTGGCATTGCCTTTCGCCTTGTTTGCACTGTTCCCTCATTGGCTTAACTCTTTGCCAAAGTCCGGCGGCTGGTTAACAACCGTCAAAGTCGTGCTTGGTTTTATTGAACTGGGGCTGGCCTTCAAATTTTTATCAAATGCCGACCTGGTAAAACATTGGGGATTATTAAAACGTGAAGTGTTTATCGGCATCTGGGTGCTGATCGGAATTTGTTTGAGCCTGTATCTTTTCGGTATCCTGAAGTTTAAACACGATTCACCCATAAAAAAATTATCGTTCGTGCGTATCTGCTTCGGCATTCTGGTGGCGGCATTTACGATCTATCTTTTACCAGGCCTCACAAATACAAAAGCAGCCAATTTGAAATTGATAAGCGGTTTCCCTCCGCCGCTCTATTACAGTATGTACAAATCAGGACATGACTGTGTATTAGACCTTAACTGCAGCCGCGATTATGAAGAAGGTTTACAGATGGCCCGGGAACAAAACAAACCGATCCTCATTGATTTTACCGGTTATGCCTGTGTAAACTGCCGGCGTATGGAAGAAAATGTGTGGAGTAAACCTGAAGTATATCAGTTAATGAAAGAGAAATACATCGTGATCTCCCTTTATGTGGATGATAAGAAGAAATTGCCTTCCAGCCAGCAGTTTACGTATACGACAAAAGATGGGGTGCGTAAGGAAATAGAAACAGTGGGCGATAAATGGGCAACTTTTGAAACAGAAAATTTCGCCAATAATGCGCAGCCATGGTATGCGATCCTGAATAGCCAGGAACAATTACTCACTTTTCCGGTTGGTTACACACCTTCATCGAAGGAATATTTATCCTGGTTACAGGCAGGTGTAGACGCATTTTATAAAAAGTGATCGTTTGATAAAGTCGATAAGCGTATAAAAATAAATCCCGGCATGTTGGCCGGGATCTTTTATTAATTGAGGGGTATAGTCTTTTTATAGCGCGATCTGCTTTTCTGTCATCAGTTTGCGCAGGTTGATCAAACCATAGCGCATACGGCCTAAAGCAGTATTGATGCTGCATTGTGTGAGTTTAGAAATCTCTTTAAAACTGAGATCCGCATAATGACGCATGATGATTACTTCGCGCTGATCTTCGGGAAGCATATCGATCATCTTCCTTACTTTTTCATTGGTTTGTTCGCTCATCATACGCTGATCAACACCAGCTTCAAAGAAATTCAACACTTCAAAAATATCGCGGTCGTCACTTGTTTTAATAGCAGGGCTGCGTTTTACTTTACGGAAATGATCTACGCAAAGGTTGTGAGCAATACGCATGGCCCATGGCAGAAATTTTCCTTCATCTGTATACCGGCCACCTTTCAGTGTATCGATAATCCGGATAAATACATCCTGGAAAATGTCTTCAGCCAGGTACTTGTCTTTTACAAGCAAATAAATAGAGGTGTAAATTTTGTCTTTGTAGCGAACTACTAAAGTTGCAAGGGCATCAACGTCACCGTTCATGTACAGGTGCACGAGTTGTTGGTCAGTTAGATTGTTAAGGCATTTCATAACTTCTACAGTTTTGATGGTTTAGGACTTAAAGTAAGGGTCCAATAAGAGGGAATAGTGCGTAGAAGTCTGTTAGATAGGCTTATGACGGCTTTTCACTTTACTGGATATTGGACTGTGAAAATAATGATAAAATTTAAACCACCAAATTTTTTTGTGATTTTTTTTTGCTTATCTAAAATAATTAAAAAATATTCCCGTTGTGGTGCACTGGTTTTGTTTTATGAAGATTTTCACATTTACCCCATACCAACTTTGTTGTTTGTAAATTCGTTGTACGATTATGAAGTTGACATCTCCTCCACGAAAAAAGGCGGTTCCCGCGCTTTCTTCCTCCAATGATATTTTTATAAAAGGTGCACGCGTTCACAACTTAAAGAATGTAACGGTTACGATACCGCGCAATAAACTAGTGGTTGTGACGGGCGTATCGGGCTCAGGCAAGTCATCGCTTACGATCGATACGCTTTTTGCAGAAGGCCAGCGCCGTTATGCCGAAAGTTTGAGTGCATATGCCAGGCAGTTTATGCAACGGATGAATAAGCCCGACGTAGATTATATTAAAGGCTTGTGCCCCGCTATTGCCATAGAACAGAAAGTGATCACGCGGACACCGCGTAGTACCGTTGGAAGCATGACCGAGATTTATGATTACATGCGGTTATTGTTTGCACGTGCAGGTAAAACGATTTCCCCGGTCAGCGGCCGTGTAGTGAAAAAAGATGATGTGCCGGATGTTGTGGCTGCGATTCAGCAACTCGAAGAAGGCGATAAGATCCTGATCCTGGCAACTTTTAAAAATCACGCCAACCGTGATATCCGGGAGGAATTGAACATCCTTCTGCAAAAGGGTTTCTCCCGGTTGTTTTTTAAAGGCGAAGTGCTTAGAATTGAAGACCTGCTGGAAGACAAGCCCTTTAAACCCGGCAAAACGCCCGCATACATTTTGATCGACCGTTTGGTAAAAAAGGAATTTGATGAAGAAGACCTGCACCGCATCGCAGATTCAGTGGGCACCGCCTTTTACGAGGGTGAGGGAATTATGCATATCGAGATCAACAGCAAAACAAACCTTTATTTCAGCAATAAATTTGAATTAGACGGTATCCAGTTTGAAGAGCCTGTTCCAAATCTTTTTTCATTTAATAATCCCTTTGGTGCATGCCCGGTATGTGAGGGTTTTTCAATGGTGCTTGGCCTTGATGCTGATCTGATCATTCCGGACAAACGCCTCAGTATTTATGAAGGAGCAGTCGCGCCATGGAAAGGTGAAAAGCTGGGTGAGTGGAAGGAATCTTTTATCCGCGCAGCCAAGAAATTTAATTTTCCTGTTCATACACCGGTGATGGATCTCACCGCGGCGCAACTCGATGATCTCTGGAAAGGAAATCAGCATGTGAACGGTATCAATGATTTTTTTAAAGAAGTGGAGCAGAACTTATATAAGGTTCAGTACAGGGTTTTATTGAGCCGCTATCGTGGGCGAACGCTCTGCTCTGAATGTCATGGATACCGCTTACGGAAAGAAGCCCTGTATGTACAGGTTGCAGGTAAGCATATCGGGGAACTTTGCGAACTGCCCGTAAAAGATCTGCAGAAATGGTTTGACGCATTGACCTTATCTGCTTACGACGAGCAGGTGGCAAAAAGAATTTTACTCGAAATCCATCACCGGCTTAAAACGTTGATCGATGTGGGCCTGGGCTATCTCACGCTCAACAGGCTGGCAAATTCCCTGAGTGGCGGTGAAAGCCAGCGTATCCAGTTAACGCGCAGCTTAGGGAGTAACCTTACTAATTCATTATACATCCTGGATGAGCCGTCAATCGGGCTTCACAGCCGCGATACAGAAAGGCTGATTATTGTTTTAAAAGAGTTACGTGATCTCGGCAATACGGTTGTGGTGGTGGAGCATGATGAAATGATGATGCGCGAAGCCGATCATATTATCGATATGGGGCCGCTGGCAAGTCATCTCGGAGGCGAAGTGGTCGCCGCAGGGAATTATGAAGAATTAATTGCAGATCCGGATAGTCTCACGGGTAAATATTTATCGGGTGAACTCAGTATCGATCCGCCGAAAAATATCCGCAAGTGGATCCGGTCTATAACGGTGGAGGGTGCACGACAAAATAATCTGAAAGATATCAGCGTTGAATTTCCATTAAACATTTTGTGTGCGGTTACGGGTGTGAGCGGCAGTGGAAAAACAACATTGGTGAAGCAGATACTTTATCCTGCGTTGCAAAAAATAAAAGGGGAAGGTGTCGACAAGCCAGGCTTGTTCAGGGGACTGAAAGGAGATATTGATTACCTCAGCCAGATAGAAATGGTGGATCAAAATCCCATCGGTAAATCAAGCAGGAGTAACCCCGTAACGTACATCAAAGCCTATGATGAAATACGTGATCTTTTTGCCAAACAACCATTGAGCAAAATGCGCGGCTTCCTCCCGAAACACTTTTCTTTTAACGTAGATGCCGGTCGTTGTGACGCCTGCAAAGGCGAAGGCGAACAACTGGTGGAAATGCAATTTTTAGCAGACGTTCATCTGGTTTGCGATGTTTGTAATGGAAAGCGCTTTAAGGAAGAAGTGCTGGATGTACAGTACAACGGAAAAAATATTTTCGACGTGCTCGATATGGGTGTTGATGAAGCCATCGCATTTTTTAATGCAGATGATAAAGACGGAAAGGATGTGGCAAAAAAGATTCAGCCATTAAGTGATGTTGGCCTCGGATATGTGAAGCTGGGGCAATCATCCAATACCCTCAGCGGTGGGGAAGCGCAACGGGTAAAACTAGCCTCATTCCTCGGCAAAGGAAAAGCGCAGGGACATATCCTGTTTATTTTTGATGAACCCACAACAGGGCTCCATTTCCACGATATAAAAAAATTACTGGCTTCCTTTAATGCATTGGTTGAGCAAGGACATTCCATCCTGGTAATTGAACACAATACGGATGTGGTAAAAAGCGCCGATTGGGTGATAGATCTTGGCCCTGAAGCCGGTGATGCGGGCGGTAATCTCGTGTTTGCGGGCAAGCCTGCCGATCTTAAAAAAAATGCGAAGAGCCACACCGGCAAATTCCTGTAGTGGAAAAAATAAAATAATTTTCCGGGCTTTTGGCTGCGCTTTTGTATGGCTATATGTTCAATATTTACATTCGCCCGGTAACGGGTATCATTAACCAAAAAACATGAACATGAAAAGGATGATCGCGATCGCAGCAGTTGCCGCAACATTTGCAGCCTGCAATTCCCAGGAAACAAAAGAAACAAAAGTGGAAAATATGGATACCGTTTCTGCAACGGCGCCTGTTACTACCACGACTACCATGTCTGATACTGCTACTACCACACAAGCTTATGTCGCTGCTGATGGTGATGCAACGTATCGCGGCGGTAAATTGATGGTATGGCGCAATGGCGCATGGGTAGAAGCTGATAAAGATATTACTGCCGATGATGGTATCATTATTAAAAGAAATGGCCAGGTAACCCGTAACGGCAAGGTTGTTCAGTTAGAAGATGGAGAAACCGTTAGCCGTACAGGCAGATTTTTTAATAAAGCTGGTGACGCTATTGCAGACGGCTGGGATGCCACTAAAAAAGGTGTTCAAAAAGCAGGCGAAGCCATCAAGAAAGGTGCGAACAAAGTAGGAGAAGAAGTGAAAGATGCCGTGCATTAATCTAACATAAACCTCATAAAAAAATGCCCTGATAATTCAGGGCATTTTTGTTGTAATTCGGTGAGATTTTTAGCGCAGCCTGTTGCTTTCTTTAATGATGCGGTCATCATTGCGGATGCCTCTTGCAGCCATGAATAAAAACACAAGTATCAATGCATGCAGGATAGACGTTAATGAATAGGTTCCACCCATATAGTTTTTCAACTCGCGGTAATACAGGAATATGAGCAGTACTTCCAATACGATTCCTAGAAGGCATAACCGCAGTTGTATCTTCCGGTTTTTATAGAGGAAGATCGTGATGAGTGCTACAACGCCGATGGCAATCGTAAGCAACATAAGTAAAAAATTTTCTGTTCCCATCAGTTCGTAAGATGGAATTCCGCTGGTATTTGTTCCGCTGTAAAAAGGAAGTTTAAGGCTGGCGAAGGCGCATGCGGCAGCAAGAAAGAGCCAGATAGTTTGTATTCGTTGTAACATGAGTTGAAATTAATGAATTAGGGATTAGTTAAGTTCGGGATAAAGGGGAAATTGTTGCATGAAACTTTTCACTTCCGCTTTAACGGATGCAATGGTGGCCTCATCATCAATATTCATCAGTACGCGATCAATCAGGTCTACCACTTTTTGCATGTCAGCCTCCTTCATTCCCCGGGTGGTAACAGCCGGAACGCCAACACGGATACCGCTGGTTACAAACGGGCTTTTATCATCATAAGGCACAGCATTTTTATTAAGCGTGATGTGCGCTTTATCCAATGTCTCCTGTGCTTTTTTACCCGTGATATTTTTATTGCGAAGGTCGATCAGCATCAGGTGGTTGTCTGTACCACCGCTGATAATTTCGTACCCTTTTTCCACGAATGCCTTCGCCATGGCCTGTGCATTTACCTGCACCTGTTTGATATAAGTTGAATATTCTTCCGTAAGTAATTCACCAAATGCTACAGCTTTTGCAGCAATCACATGTTCTAACGGTCCGCCTTGTGTTCCCGGGAAAACAGCCATATCCAGCAAATTACTCATCATGCGCGTATTGCCTTTCAGGTCTTTCAGGCCAAGTGTATTTTCAAAATCCTTTTTCATCAGGATGATGCCGCCTCTCGGACCGCGTAAGGTTTTGTGGGTCGTGCTCGTAACAAAATGGCAATGCTCAAATGGAGAACTCAATAACCCTTTGGCGATGAAGCCGGCGGGGTGCGCCATGTCGCAAAGAACGAAAGCGCCGATCTCATCAGCAACTTTGCGAATACGTGCATAATCAATATCCCGGCTGTAGGCAGATGCTCCGCAAATGATCAGTTTCGGTTTTTCCGTGCGGGCTTTTTCTTCCAGCATTTCGTAATCGATCAGTCCTGTTTCTTTCTTGACCGTATAAAAAGAAGGCTTGTATAGTTTACCGGAGAAATTTACCGGGGAACCATGTGTAAGATGCCCGCCCATACTCAGGTCCAGACCGAGGATCGCATCGCCCGGTTGCAGGATGGCAAGCATCAGGGCTGCATTCGCTTGTGCGCCGCTATGTGGCTGCACGTTCGCGTATTCGCAATTAAACACTTCTTTGATACGGTCGATCGCCAATTGTTCGATCTGGTCAACTACTTCACAACCGCCATAATAACGACGCCCCGGATAACCTTCGGCGTATTTGTTCGTGAGCGAAGTGCCCATGGCCTGCATCACCTGGAGGCTGGTAAAATTTTCACTGGCAATCAGTTCAATACCTTCCCGTTGCCGTTGAAGTTCTTTGTCTATCAGGTTGAAGATGGCTGTGTCTTTTTGCATATACCGGTTTTATTGGGCAAATATAAGCAGCCATGGTAATACGCTTTAATATTTCATTAATTATGATGTATTCAAAAATGTATTACTTTCACTGCCCGAAAAAGCATGAGTAATACTATTGTAAACAAAATATTCCGTGCGGGAACGGACCCGGTTTATCAATGAAGGCCATCATTCCAGTCGCAGGGGCAGGCACTAAACTTCGCCCACATACCTACACCCAACCAAAAGCGCTGATTCCTTTAGCCGGGAAAACGATTTTAAGTATTATTATTGATCAGCTCCGCGATGCCGGCATTACTGATTTCATATTTATCATTGGTTACCTCGGTGAAAAGATCCAGGATTACGTTAAAGCAAATTACCCCGATCTCAACGTCGATTTTGTTACGCAAAGCGAACGCCATGGCACAGGCCACGCGATCGAACTTACAAAGCAGCTGGTTGGTGAAGAAGAAGTGTTGATTGTTCTTGGGGATACGATCGCCGAATATGATGTGAAGCAAATGTTGCAATCACCGCATTCCATGCTTGGGGTAAAGAAGGTGGATGACCCGCGCAACTTCGGTGTGGCAGAGATTTCTGATGATGGATTTGTAACGCGCGTTGTAGAAAAACCTTCTATTCCAAAAAGTAATATGGCCCTCGTGGGTGTGTATATGGTGAAGGAAAGTAACATGTTGTTTGCCTGCCTGGAAAAGATCCAGCATATTAAACTTCAGAGCTATGATGAATTTAATTTGACAGATGCCCTCGAATGTATGATCCAGCAGGGAGCGAAATTCCAGTTCTTTAAAGTTCAAAATTGGTTCGACTGCGGTAAAAAAGATTCTTTACTCGAATCAAATGCCATCCTTCTTAAAAAATTCGGTGGAAATGTTCATGATGCCGGCGATTTTAAAAACACCATCATCATTCCACCAGTGAGCATTGGTAACGGCTGCCTGATCCAGAATTCAGTGATCGGGCCTAATGTGGCTATCGGTGATCATACGGTTGTAAATCATGCCATCGTTAAAGATTCAATCATTGGTGCCTATTCAAATTTATTCGAGATCGTCCTCAACAATTCACTTATCGGTAGCGATGCAGAAGTAAAAGGCGTTAGCCGCAACCTAAACATCGGCGATAACACGGCCATAGACCTGGGCGGCAGCGGCAGGTAGTGCCGCTTCAGAACTGCTGACTTAGCCTGGCGTTCAGGCTCCACTGTATGCTATCTTTCCTTAATTTACGGACATGCCATTTTCTTCAACAAGGATCACCGAGTTATTTAAGATTGAAAAGCCCATTATCCAGGCGGGAATGATCTGGGCCAGCGGCTGGAAACTCGCATCTGCGGTCAGCAACGCCGGCGGCCTGGGGTTGATCGGGAGCGGGAGCATGTACCCCCAGGTATTGGAAGAACATTTAATTAAATGCAAAGCGGCTACAAACAAACCATTCGGAGTAAACGTGCCGTTATTGTACCCGGATATCGATCAACACATCGACCTGATCATCAAACATGAAGTTCCCGTTGTCTTTACAAGTGCCGGGAATCCCAAGACATACACATCGAAATTGAAAGCAGCAGGCATTACAGTGGTACATGTGGTCAGCAGCAGTAAATTCGCGCTCAAAGCCCAGGAGGCAGGCTGTGATGCAGTTGTAGCTGAAGGTTTTGAAGCCGGGGGACATAATGGCCGGGAAGAAACCACAAGTTTTGTCCTTATTCCGGCGGTGGCTGAAGCCGTATCAATTCCCGTGATTGCAGCGGGCGGTATCGCAACTGGCAGGCAAATGATGGCGGCCATGATCCTTGGTGCTTCCGGAGTGCAAATTGGGAGCAGGTTTGTAGCCAGTGAAGAAGCTTCCAGTCATATCAATTTTAAAAATGCGGTCATACATAGCAATGAAGGCGACACCATTCTGGCGCTCAAAGCGTTAACGCCGGTTCGCTTGTTGAAGAACCCGTTTTATGCCGCCGTTCAGCAAGCCGAAAAAAATGGCGCGCCGGTAGAAGAATTGGCCAGCCTGCTCGGGAAAGGTCGCGCCAAAAAAGGCATGTTTCTGGGTGATATGGAAGAAGGGGAACTGGAGATCGGCCAGGTGAGTTGCCTGCTGCGCAACATACTGCCAGCCAGCGAAATTGTAACAGAAATATGGGAAGCGTACAACGCGCTCCTGGGTGAACGCCCCAAATAATACACTATATTTGCCAAGTTTTATAAAAATCGTAAATCAACCCTTACAAGATGCAATTAGCTATTTGGAAATTCAGGCGCTTTTTCTTCGCGCTGTTATTATTTACTGGATTTTCAGTTCAAGCACAGCCTCCCGTTCAGGTTCCTACGATGCAAAATCCTTCCGAGGTAAATCCGGGTCAGTTTGATCCCAAAAATCTTTCCCAGCCGCAATTACGCTCCTTGCTGGAAGATAAAAACCGCGAAACCGGAAAGGATAAAAATTCAGATATCTACAGCAACGGTGAAATAGAAAAAGACAGTACGCAACGCGACGACCTTCGTCGCCGTGCTTATAGCCCGCTCCGCACCTATGGTGAGGACGTTTTCTCCAATACAGCAGTTACAGACCTTTCAGAATTATCGACACCCCCGTTGGATTACCCGATCGGTGTTGGCGATCATGTGATCGTTGCGCTTTGGGGTGCAGCCGAGTTCCAGGAAAATTATGTAGTAGCAAGGGACGGTTCGATCTTTCCGAATAGCCTGGGAAAAATCAATGTGGCCGGCCTTACATTTGAAAACATGCGTGCCATCGTATACTCAAGATTTCAAAGCGTTAGTCCGCCGGGAACAAATATTTCTGTGAGTATCGGTCAGCCACGGTCTATTAATGTGAACGTGGTAGGAGAAGTGCAGGACCAGGGACCGCAAACGGTTTCAGCGTTCAGCAACGCATTCAATGTGATCGCACGTGCGGGTGGTGTTACCAGATTTGGGAACCTTCGGAATATCCAGATCAAAAGAGGCGGTCGAGTAATTGATGAATTAGACGTTTATAAATACCTGACTTCAGGTGATTTCGGAAAACATATTTATTTGCAGAACAACGATTTTATCATCGTAGGGACAGTAGAGAAAAAAGTATTGGCAACCGGCCAGTTTAAACGCCCAATGTATTACCAGTTACGGGCAGATGAAGGCGTGAAAGCGTTATTGAAATATTCGGGCGGCTTAAACCCGGATGCCCTTGGTTCAAGTATGAAAATTTTGCGCACCGAAAATGAAGCGCAGGTATTGAAAAATGTGAATGCCAATGCGATCGTGAAAATTGCAGGGCAAGATTTCGCGCTGGAAGACGGAGACATTGTAAAGGTCGATCTGATTAAGCCGGGCATCGCAAACAAAGTGGAATTGAGGGGAGAAGTATCTTATCCCGATTATTATGAGTTGCGGCCTGGTGATCGTTTGTTTGATGTGATTAATCGTGCGGGTGGTGTTACAAGAAATACGTATCTGCCCCGTGCCTACGTTTTCCGTGGTGCAGGTGACTCTACCAACCTGCAGTCAGATCGCTTAGAAGTCGACCTCTCTGATATCAATGAAAACAAGGCTAACAGCCCGAGTAATGTAAGTCTGCAACCAAATGATGTGATTCAGCTTTTCTCGCAAAGTGAATTTGGCGATCCGCAATATGTAGAGATCTATGGTGAAATAAGAAAAGAAGGCCGCTTTCGCAAATACGGCGGAATGAGCCTGGAAGATCTGCTTTACCTGTCAGGCGGTATCAAACAATCAGCTGAATTTGGACGACTGGAGATCGCGAGCATCGTGGATGTTGACTCGGCGCGCCAGGGATTGAAACCTACAAGAACGATCATTAAATCTTATGCGATTCAGCCCGACCTGCAATTGGATTCTGCTGCTGCTAAAATCCGGTTGAAACCTTACGACCAGGTATTTGTGCGTAAAAATCCAACCTTCGAACTTCAACAAAATATTGAACTCAAAGGACTGGTAAAATACCCCGGCTTGTATGCGCGCCTGAACAAATATGAGCGTTTGTCATCTTACCTCGACAGGGCCGGTGGCTTAAAGGATAATGCGAATCTGGCTGGTGCGGTATTGTATCGTACCAAAACAGAATTCTTCCGGGAAAAGGTGGTGGAAAAACCAAAGTTAGACACGAATGGCAGGCCGATTATGGACAGCGCGGCAATCGCGAAAGCGAAAGCAGTGGACGAGCCTGTTAGTATCGATCTGTACAAAGCACTGAAATACCGCAATTCCAAATACGATATTATTTTGCAGGAAAACGATATGATCTTCGTTCCAGAGATTAACCCGTTCGTGAGCGTGCAGGGCAAAGTACAATCGCCTCTTAAAATTGCTTTTGATAAAGAACATACGAACCTGAGTTATTATATTGATAAAGCAGGTGGTTTTGGCATTCGCCCATGGCGGAAAAGAATTTACGTGACTTATGCCAATGGGAAAAGCAAACGTACACGCAGCTTCGCATTTTTCCATTTCTATCCTAAAGTAGATGAAGGGTCGATCGTGACTGTTCCGGAAAGGCCGCAGGGCCAGGAAGGTGCCGACTTTGCAAAATCTGCATTATTGGCGGCGATACCGGTGTTGATGACGGCGGTGATTTTAAAATATGTCAATTAAAATATAACAACTTTGACGAGCAAAGAACTTACCCGGAAATTATATTTACGGCTCAGCAAATTGAAGTGGCTGATCGTGATTGCAGGCGTATTGCTGGCAGCGGCACTTTATATGTATTCGAAAACCAAACCCGTTGTATATACCGCATTTTCATCTGTGTATCCGCTCACGGCGGCTAATGATAACAGCAGCGGAAATTTGCTCAGTACTTTGATGGGCCAGGCAGATGCACCAAAAAGTTTTAGCCAGGAAGCATCCATCAACATTGTAGAATTGGCGCTAAGCCGCACAACGAGAGAAACAGTTGCCATGGAACGCCTGTCAAAATTTGGCAATAAAACAATTGCACAATTATTAATTGAGAGTTTTAATAAGTCACGCTCCAGGTTTACACCTGCCATAAAAATTCCAACAGATGATACCACATTGCGAAACATTGGCGGAAATATTTTAAAAGACGGAATCACGGCGAAGATCAACAAGAATGGTATTTTGGAAATCACTTTTAGTGATACCGACGAAAAGATCCTGTCACCCGTGAGTTATGTTTTCATTGATAAGATTTCGCAGTTTTATAAAGATTTGAAAGTAAAAAAAGCACGCTTTGATTATAATTTTACCGTGCGTAAAATGGATTCCTTACAAAGTGTATTAAATACTTACGACAGGCGTGCCATTCAAATGGCCAATACAACCAGGTTTGTTCCGGGAGAAAGAATAGAATTTACGATTCCAAAGGAAAACCTCATCAGCGATAAAGAACGTGTATTAAACCAGCGCAATGCGTCTGCGAATAACCGTGAGGAAGCTTTATGGCGCCTTCAAAAAGTTACGCCCATCATTGAAACCCTCGATAAACCTGATCCGCCATTTACACAAAAACGCCCATCTGCAACGTTGTATGCCTTTATCGGTTTTATGCTGGGCTGTTTTCTGGGAGCATTGCTGTCGGTCGCCGGCATCCTGTATAAATATATCAATGCAGAGATCAGGGATGCGATCCTTGGAGACGAAGTCGTCGTCGACAATACCACAACCACTACGGCTTTACTATAAAATAAAAACCCCATTTCATCAACCGGAAATGGGGTTTTTATATCGATATTATTTTGGTCCTGTTCCCGGAGAAACTTGTTAGCTGCTCCTGCTAAGATTTCTTAAAAGCCCACTTCATCATTTCTTTCCAGCTTGGCTTTTTTCCATACATTAAAATTCCGGTGCGATAGATCTTACCGGTGATCCAGGTGAAGAAGAGAAAGCATCCGATCAGTAAAGCCATGGATAATCCCATCTGCCATAAAGGAATGTCGTAAGTAATTCTTCCCATCATTACAATCGGAGACGTTAGCGGGAAAAGGCTGCCAAAGACTGCCAGGCTGCTGTTTGGATCGTTGATCGCTTTTGTCATGATCACAAATCCAAGAATGATGGGCATCAGGATCGGGAAAATTAATTGCTGTGCTTCATTCTGATCTTCACTCACCACGCTTCCTACGGCTGCAAACAGCGATGCATAAGTGAGGTATCCGCCGAGGAAATAGAAAAGAAACGATGCGCCTATTTTCAACAACGGAAGGGAAGATAATCCTTGTGCGACTTCAGCTGCCATGGCTGCTTTTCCGCCCGCAGAAGCCGAATCGTTCAGTTGTTGCAGCATATCAGGAAAAATAAGCGGCAACGCGAGTTGCATCCCAAAGATCAGGATGATCCAGATCGCAAATTGTGTAAGTCCAACGGCACCGATACCTAAAATTTTGCCCATCATTAATTCGAACGGTTTTACGGAACTGATGATCACTTCTGCAATACGATTTGTTTTTTCTTCTGTTACGCCACGCATCACCTGTGTGCCGTAAATGATCATCATCATGTAGATCAGCATGCCGCAGGCAAACGACACGGCATAAGCAACACCGGCCACTGATTTTTTTCCGCCTTCTTTTGTATCAATCGTATTTTCGATATCTACATCTGCTGCAATGCTTTTGTATTTGGCAGGATCGATCCCCTGCGCCTGCAGGCGCTTGTCTTCAATGGACTTGTTTACAAGTTTTTCTACATCTCCACTTGTGGAAAGGCTGATGGAAGACTGGCTGTGTAAAACCATCTTCGGCTTTGCATTTACATCGCTTGGCTCAAACTTCGGTACATATAAAAATGCTTCATAGCCGGCGTCCTTGTATTTTTTAATATAAGACGCTTCTGTTTCATTTTTAATAAGATGATAACTGGCTGACTTATCTTTTGTTTGTACAGAATCATTGAATAAACCTGCTTCATCTAAAATGGCGACGGTTCTTTTTTCGCTGCCGCCTTTTATGGTGATGGCAATAATGATCGCGTAAAAAGCAATGATCACAATGGGTACAAGGATGGTGGTTAAAAGAAATGATTTCTTTTTTACCCTTGAAAAATATTCGCGGCCGATAACTAACCCGATCTTGTTCATATTAAGGAGATAAAAGTTGAATTAAATTTGTTGAAACGCCCTGGCATTTGTTGTGCCTTCTACCAGCTTAATGAAAACATCGTTAAGGCTTGGCAACACTTCATTGAATGAATTGATGGTAACGTCCTGGCTGATAAAATAATTAAGCAAATTGTTCGTCGTGGTTCCCTCATTTAATTTCAGGAGTAATTGATCCGGCTGATGTTTTACCACTTCGAAAATATGCGTCATGAGATGCTCGGGCAAAACGTTTGCGCCTAACCGGTAAATATTCTCTTTGAAATCCTGTTTTACCTGGTTTACTGTTCCGTCAAGGATCTTTTTGCCTTTATTCAATAAGATAATATGGTCGCAAATTTCCTCTACCTGTTCCATCCGGTGCGTACTAAAGATGATTGTACTGCCGCTTTTTGCCAGTTTGAATATTTCTTCTTTGATCAGGTTTGCGTTTACAGGGTCAAGTCCGCTGAAGGGCTCATCGAGGATAATGAGTTTTGGATTATGCAAAACCGTCGTCACAAACTGCAGCTTCTGGCTCATGCCTTTACTCAGATCTTCCACTTTTTTGTTCCACCAGCTTTCCATCTCAAACTTAATGAACCACTCTTTCACGCGGGCTGATGCGTCAGCTTTGCTCAATCCTTTTAACTGCGCCAGGTAAAGTGCCTGTTCGCCGATCTTCATTTTTTTGTAGAGGCCGCGTTCCTCCGGCATGTAGCCGATATTACCGGCATCATTTAACGGGTCGAATTTTTTTCCGTGAAAATTGATCTCGCCATTATCCGGGTAAAAGATTCCGGTGATCATGCGCAGTAAGGTTGTCTTACCGGCACCGTTCGGACCAAGCAGGCCGAAAATACTTCCTTCTTCTATCTGGAAGCTGATATCGTCTACAGCTTTTTGCGTAGCGAAATATTTCCGGATATGATGTAATTCTATCAGGTTCATAAGCAGTTGAGTTAGTTAAATAAAATTAGATGCTTTGTAACAGATTTTGTTACAAAAGTTATGAACGGGCCTGGCGCATGGTTAACGTTTGATCGTCTGAGCAATCATATCTGCTATTCTTTCACCATCCATCGCTGCACTAACGATACCACCTGCATAGCCCGCGCCTTCCCCACATGGATAAAGATTACTGACCTGCGGGTGAACAAGGGTCGCAGGGTCCCGGGGAATACGCACGGGGCTGCTCGTCCGGCTTTCCGTAGCCACTACAACGGCATCGTTACTGAGGTAGCCTTTTAATTTTTTTCCAAAGGCTCGAAAACCTTCGGCCAGCGTGGTATAAATGAAGGGCGGCAATACCGTTTGAAGATCTGCGGGAGCCAGGCCGGGTAAATAAGAATTTTCTGGAAGCGTGTCGGACACTTTCTTATTAATGAAATCCTGCATTCGTTGAGCAGGCGCAACAAAATTGCCTCCGCCTGCATTAAAGGAGCGTTCCTCTACCATTTGCTGAAACTTCAGGAAGAGAAGCGGATCATTTTCGAGCATTTCGGGATCATGCCCGGCTTCTGTTAAACTCTCAACAGCGTCTTGTTTCTCCACCTGCACCACCATACCGCTGTTGGCGAATGGATTGTTTCTTTTAGACGGGCTCCAGCCGTTTACCACCAGTTCATTGGCCGATGTGGCTGCAGGCGCAATAATTCCGCCGGGACACATGCAAAAAGAAAATACCCCACGGCCGTTTACCTGCTGAACAAGTGAATAGGAAGCAGGCGGCAGATGTTCTTCCCTTTCCGGCTGGTGGTATTGAATCGAATCAATCAGGCTTTGCGGATGTTCGATACGCACGCCGAGCGCAAACGGCTTGGCTTCGATGAGGATTTGCTTTTCGTGGAGTAAATAAAAGATATCCCTTGCCGAGTGCCCTGTTGCCAGAATGTACGCATCTGCAGTAAAATTTTCTCCGTCAGCTGTAGTAACTGCAGTGATCTGGCTATTTTCGAGTTTAAGGTCCGTGACTTTTTTCTCAAAATAAATTTTCCCTCCCGCCTGCAAAATCATTTCTCGCATGGCGGTAATAATTTGCGGAAGTTTATTGGTGCCGATATGCGGATGAGCGTCATAGAGGATATTTTCCGGCGCGCCAAATTGAACGAATAAACGCAGGATGCGGTCGATATCTCCTCGTTTACTGCTTCTTGTATACAATTTACCATCGCTGTATGTACCCGCACCGCCTTCCCCAAAACAATAGTTGCTCTCAGGATTAATGCTGCCCTCTTTATTAAGGATAGCAAGATCGCGGCGGCGGGAGCGGATATCTTTTCCTCTTTCCAGGATGAGGGGCCGGATTCCCGCCTGGATCAGTTTAATAGCTGCGAACAGCCCGGCAGGACCGGCACCGATGATAATCACCGTTCTGCCTGCATTTGATACATCGGGAAATTCGAAAGGGGTAAAACCGGGAGGGATTACCGGTTCATTGATGAATACATCGATGCTCAGGTTGATAAACACCTTTTTACCGCGGGCATCAATCGACTTTTTTACTATACGGAAGCCCGAGATATCAGCCATTTTTTTACCGGCTGACGCTGCCAGGTATTTTTTTACCAGTTGCTCATCGGCCGCTTCGGCAGGGAGAAGTTTCAGGGAGATTTTTTGTTGCATGACTCAACATTTTGTTGCAGGAAGCTGAGCGGGAAAGGTTCCCGGTTTATCCACTGCACGAGGTTAGATAGTTATTCTAAAATTCGAATGGTTGGCCGTCTTAAAAAGGCAGGTCGTCTACTGCATCAGGAGCTGTAGCAGAAAAAGTATCCAGCGGTTCCATGTAGTCATTGTCAGCAGCACCGGTGCTACCGTTCTGTAGGATTTGCTCAATACGCCAGGCATCGAGGTTGGTGATATAGTTTGTTACACCATTTTTTTCCCATTTGCTGCCCTTGATATTGAAATATACCTTGATGTCGTCACCGATGTTTACGCGGTCGATGATGGCCGTTTTATCCTGCACGCACTGAAACTTTACATAGTTCAATATCGTTCTGCCATTGATATCATCTGTTTTTTCCACGGCAAACTCGCGGGTTTTGAAAGTTTCAGTTCTTTGCACGATGTCATATTTTGCCACCAGTTTGCCCGTAAGTTCGTAACTCATAATTTTCTTTTTTGAAGGCCCAAAAGTAAACCTATTTGAGGGATTATTTTTTTTTGTGTGAGGCAAAGCAATATGTCGCCGTGGAAAGAGTTATCAACAAAAGGTTTTTGGGGATAATTTTTAAAAAAAATAATTGCCGGGAATGGGCGGAAAAAAAATCGGTTCGCGCAAACCCTTTACCAGCCTTGCTTTTAGGGGTGAAAACTACGTGCATTATTAGCCAAAGCCATACTGTGGTTCGTGCGTAAAAAACAAACAAATAAAAAATTTTTTTTTCAACAATTTCTTTTGATATTCGCTGTCCTGCGAAAAAAATATTGATTCCAATTCAATTTTTTTACAGTTTGTAATTCCCAAAGAAAGAACAAAATAACTCAATATAAATAGCTTAAGGTATAATGGAGAAAGCTTTTGATAAAGTATGGTCTAATTGCTTGGAGATTATCAAAGACATCGTGGAATGGCAACATTTCAAAACATGGTTTGAGCCCATCAGGCCTGTTGGATTGAAAGAAAAGATTTTAACCATCCAGGTACCAAGTCAGTTTTTTTATGAGTACCTTGAAGAGCATTATGTATCCCTGCTTGCGAAAACTTTAAAAAGAGAATTAGGAAAAGAAGCGCGGCTCGAATACAGGATCATGGTGGATAGTGGTAACAGTAAAAATAAACCACTAACCATGGATGTTCCGGGACATGGTTATAAATCATACTCAAATAACGAAATGGATTTTCCATTAGTCATAAATAATCCTGTAAAAAACCCATTTGTTATTCCGGGGTTGAAGAAGATGCAGATCGATCCGCAGCTCAACCATTCCTATACATTTGATTCATTTATCGAAGGAGATTGCAACCGGGTTGCGCGCAGGGCCGGAAAAACCGTAGCAGATAAACCCGGAGCCACATCGTTTAACCCATTGGTTATTTATGGCGGCGTTGGTTTAGGTAAAACGCATCTCGCCCAGGCCATCGGAAACGAAGTAAAACGTCAGCACCAGAACAAAGTAGTGTTGTACGTAAGCTCAGAGAAATTCATCAACCAGTTTATTGATCATGGCCGTAACAATGCCATTAATGATTTTATACATTTCTACCAGCTGATCGACGTATTGATCATCGATGATATCCAGTTCTTCAACAGGGCGGAGAAATCACAGGATGCCTTCTTTTCTATTTTCAATCATTTACACCAGAGCGGCAAGCAATTGATCCTCACCAGTGATAAATCACCAAAAGACCTGGAGGGGGTACAGGAAAGATTGTTAAGCCGTTTCCGCTGGGGGCTGAGTGCTGATCTTCAAACGCCTGACTACGACACCAAGATAGAAATACTGGAGAATAAAATGAAGAGTGACGGGCTCGATATGCCGCGTGAAGTAGTGAAGTATATTGCGTATAATATCAACAGTAATGTGCGTGAACTGGAAGGCGCATTGATCTCATTGTTGGCACAATCTTCGCTAAATAAGAGAGAAATCGATCTTGAATTGGCCAAAAAAGTACTACGAAATTTTGTAAAATCTTCCAGCAAGGAAATCACCATCGATGCCATTCAAAAGATGGTTTGCGAATACTTTGATGTTCCCTACGATAAGTTATTACAGAAAACGCGCAAGCGGGAAATCGTTCAGGCCAGGCAGATCACCATGTTCTTATCAAAAGCTTTCACAAAAAATTCATTAAAAACCATTGGCGAACATTTTGGCGGGCGTGACCATACAACGGTTATCCATAGCTGCCAAACCGTGAAGGATTTAATGGATACGGATAATCTTTTTAAAGAAAGTGTTCTTGAATTACAGCAGAAAGTACAGCTGGCTGCTATGTAACTTTAATTTTTTTCTACCTCTGATCCGCGTATGCGGATTTTTTTATGCCTGGCCTTTTTTTCTTTCAAAAACCGTTAACGTACAGCACACAAAAAAGCCCTTCATTACTGAAGGGCTCTTGTTGGGAATTTGTCGGGATGGCAAGATTCGAACTTGCGACCTCCTGGTCCCAAACCAGGCGCGATAACCGGGCTACGCTACATCCCGAACAATTAAGCAGTTAGTAAGATCTTTTTGGCGGAGAGGGTGGGATTCGAACCCACGGTACAGTTTAACCCGTACGACGATTTAGCAAACCGTTCCTTTCGGCCACTCAGGCACCTCTCCTTTTGTAACCTGCACCTTGTTTAAGGGGCAGCAAAAATACAATTGTAATGCATACCACCCAAATCAAAATGAAGAATTTCCAAAAAAAAATAAGTAGGGCAAATACACTAAAATTTTAAGTGTCAATTTGGGCTTTGCTGAAATGCTAAATTAATATTTGCGTTAAACCATTAGTTTCGCCACAGGTCAGAAAACAAGACTTAACCAGGAAAACCATGCGTTCCATTTTATCCGTAATCATTCTGTCTTCCACACTAATAATCATCTCCTGCAACAGCAGCCGGAAAGTTTCACCCGGTAAACCGGAGGAAGCGAATGCTGCAGAGATCCGTAGTACTGTTGTAATCAAAAATAAAGTGGCAGCACGCGTCATCAATACCAAAAATATTTCAGCGAATGAAGTGGTTAATTTCGCCGAAACATTACAGGGCATAAAATATACTTATGGATCAACAGTGAAAGAAAAGGGCTTCGATTGTTCCGGCCTTATAAACTATGTGTTTAATCATTTCAAAATTTCGGTTCCCCGCACTTCAGTAGATTTCACCAATGCGGGCAAAGAAGTATCTATAAAAGATGCGCGTCGGGGCGACCTGATTTTATTCACAGGCTCCGATCCACGCAGCGGTGTTGTAGGGCATATGGGCATCATCACAGAAAACAACAAAGGGCAGATTCAATTCATCCACGCAGCATCCGGGCCTGGTGTAATGATCTCCGGCATGAATGCTTATTTCGTACCTCGCTTCGTGAAAGTGAACCGCGTTTTCAGCGTGCTGTAAATGTTGTAATTTGGAGCATGCAAAAATTACTTCCGCTGCTGCTGCTCGCCTTTTTGCTGTCCTGCAGTACTAAAAAATATGCTAATCCGCACGTGCTGATCGAAACAGGTGCAGGAGATATCGAGATAGAATTGTTTCCGGCAAAGGCTCCGAAGACCTGCGCAGCTTTCATGCAATACGTAGAGAAAGGGTTATATAAAAACAGTTCTTTTTACCGCGTTATTAAAAATGAAGACCTCGCGCCGGAGTATAATAGCGGACTTATCCAGGGTGGCATTCACCATACCGATCCTGCAACTTTGGCAACCTTAAAAGGAACGCCACATGAATCGCCTGCACAAACGGGTCTGTCGCATACGGACGGCACTGTTTCACTGGCAAGAACAACCCCGGGCTCAGGCAGTTCCGAATTCTTTATCTGCATCGGCGACCAGCGACAATTTGATAGCAGCAAACGCACCAATCCAGACGGGTTAGGTTATGCCGCATTCGGGCATGTGGTCTCAGGAATGAAAGTGGTGCGGGATATCCAAAGCCGGCGCAGCAATGGCGACGAGTTTTTGTCCCCGGTTTCTATCAAATCCATTAGCATTCGCTGATCTTATTCGAAGATTTCCTGCAACTTCCATCTGCGGTTAATTGCTTCGCTGATAATGACCCAGTTTCCTTTTTCCGTGCTGTTTGCTACCTTTTCCGCAAGTTTATATACTTCGTCAATCCCCGCTGGGGTTTCCATATTGTAAGTTCCGAAAGGTAATTTGAAAATTCCACCGTCTGTAGATCCGATGGTAGAACGGAAGCCTTCTGTGAGCATTCCTGCTTCCAAAAGGGTATAGTCGTTAGGTTCAGCTTCGCGCAGTTCGATTCTTATGGTATATTTTGCCATGTGGTTTTGGTTAGAGAAGGTAAAGATATTTGAAAAAATGAAACTACACAGTAAATTTACTGTGCAACCGGGTGTTTTTACTTGTATTTTATGGTTGAGGTATAAAGTGAAGTTTTGGTTAATACGAGATTAAGTCAAAACAACTATGTCATTAACTACGTAATTATTGGAAAGCCGGATTATGGATAAGCGAAATGTTGGTTGGTGGAAGGTACTGGGGATGGCAGTGGTTATTACCAGTTTTATTGCCTGTAAAAAAGCTCCGATGGAACAGGGTAACGTAATATTAGATTCCATTCCGACAGCTTTAGGAGCAAAGACTTTTCTTGCATTGGGCGATTCTTATACGATCGGCCAATCTGTAGAAGAAGCTCAGCGTTTCCCTAACCAGGCTGCAGCGATGTTAAGATCAGAAGGATTTAATATTTCTGCTCCACGAATTATTGCGGCAACAGGTTGGACGACGGGAAATTTATTAAATGCACTTAATTCGAATCCACCATCGGGCACCTATGATATGGTGACACTACTGATCGGTGTAAATAATCAATACCAGGGAAGAAGCCTTTCAGAATATAAGACCGAGTTTGGGCAATTGTTAGCCATGGCTATTCAATACGCCGGGAACAACAGGCGAAAGGTAGTGGTGTTGTCTATTCCTGATTATGGTGTAACTCCATTCGCCGCAGGGTCAGATAGGGCAAGGATCGCAGAAGAAATAGATTATTTTAATATGGCAGCGAAAACGATCGCCTCATCTAATAGCGTAAGTTTTCTTGATATCACGGCGATATCCAGAGAAGCCGCCAATGATCAGTCACTAATAACATATGACGGTTTGCATCCTTCAGGTAAACAATATAAACGTTGGGCTGATTTGCTCGTTCCGATGCTGAGGTCCTCATTTTAATATACTCAGTTTTTGTTGTTGCTACGCCTTTACCAGCTGGTGGAAATCATCAATCGTATTTTTAATCAACAAATCGTTGGTGAATTCACAACAAAAATCACGGGATTTCCTCATCCTGCCGCTGACTTACTGCATTATCTTTACATATGCAGTTTGCTTTATTGACTTTCCTGAAATGTCCACTAACGAAAGAACCACTACGGTTTGAGCTCATTAATACCTGTCAGAAATTGTATGGCGACAAGGATATCACCGAAATAGGTGAGGGTCTTTTGTTCTCCGAAACGGGGTTTATTTTTCCGGTCATCAAGGGCATTCCGAGAATGTTAGTTGAGGCAGTGTACGATGAAGAAGACTTCTTGGCGAAGCATGTGCGCGACTTCTACGCCAGACGCGCGGCATTGGAAAAAAAATATCCGGGAACTATCGCTTATTGCCGGGATAAAAATAGGCGAACGAAAAAAAGTTTTGCTTTTGAATGGAGTTTCCTGGATGATAAAAAGCAGGATAAAATCTGGGAGGGAAGCCAGGCAGATCTCGGCGCCCTCTTTTTAAAAGAAACCAATGTTTCTGCTGATTTTTTTCAGCATAAGGCAGTGTTGGATATTGGCTGTGGCCATGGCTTAATGACGAGTGCCATTTCCGCGTTTGCACCGATGACAATCGGGATAGAACTCAGTCTGGCCGTTGAAAAAGCTTACGAAAAAAATCAGCAGGCCAACGCCTGGTTTGTTCAGGCTGATCTTCAATTCCTCCCTTTTGCGCAACGGAGCTTTGATATGTTGTACTCAAGTGGTGTCATCCATCATACCAATAACACGGAATTATCCTTGTCTTTAATAGATCCCCTGCTATGCCCCGGTGGCAGAATTTGTCTCTGGTTATACCATCCGCGTAAAAGTACTTTTCATAGTTTTTCCTTGCAGTTGCGAAAAATTTTCTCCAGACTTCCGTTACAATTGAGCTTTATTTTGCTGCTCATCTTTGTTTTCCCGTTTTCCTTCCTGTATAAAAAAATAAGGAATAACCAGGCACCCACTTACAGGGAAGAAATGATTTATTTATTGGATGCTTTCACACCGGAATTTCGCTACGAGATACCTCATGACACAGCAACGATCTGGCTGGCAAAGCGCAGTTATGGGGAGATTAACATTAGCACCCAGGACCAGTTTGGTTATGCCATCAACGGCATTAAAACAAAATAGCGAATGCCTTATATAAAAAAAGCCCGGCGTATACCGGGCTCTTCTTCTTCATACTAAAGGCTTAGGCGTTCATCGCTTTATGGGCGTCACGCAATTTTTTTATCATGTCATGAGAAGTCTTTAATGATGCCTGCTGGGAAGTAATCAGTTGACGTGTATCGGCGTCGATTTCTGCGTCAGAAGCCAATGCATCGCGATAAGCGCGTTGTGCTGCGTCTTCACCAAACTCACATGACTCCAGGGCGCTCTGCCTGTCATGGCCTGTAAAAGTTGCTTTCACATCCATCCAAACGCGGTAGATCTTACCAAGGTTGGTTGTACCTTCAGCTGCTTCACCACCAAGACGGCCAACTTCCTGAACTAATTCAGTCTTATATTTTCTGCTCTCGTCTGCCATCTTCCGAAAAATGGTCTGCAAATCAACATCAATATCTTTTGTTTCGTCAATTGCTCTTTCATAACCTGTTACCCTGTCATTGTTGATCTGTACAAGGTCATTTAAAACTTCCACTAGTTTGTCATTTGTTGCCATAATCGTATTTTTTTTTGGTGTATAATGAATGTTAATCGTCTACATCTGTTTCAGTGCGGATCGTTTTTGTGATGATCACTTTATCCGTGCGGCTTGTTGCTTTATTCTTGCTGCCTGATTTTGAGAACAAGGCGATCAGGATAAGCAAAATGGCTATTCCACCCGCGATCCATACCCATGGCTGCATATACCAAAGTGCTTCGTCATTTGTAAGCACACCGGTAACAGTGCTATCCTGTGCTAGGGCCGTTGTTGCCGAAGCAAACAGGAAACTTAAAAAGAAAGTTTGTCTGCCTAATTTTTTCATTGCTTATCGTTTTAAGATTATCTAGATCAAAACAACTACTAAGCCACGATTGCAACCGGTATGTTGTTCAGTGCCGGGAGTTAGATCGATAGACAAATGCTCCGGCATCTTTGAATTTGCTTGTAGAAAATAATCCCCAGCCATTTTTTGTTCGGCTAAACATAGATTAGAAACGGGTATGGCATAGATTTTAATACTGTTATGAAAACAAAACCAGAAATTATGAAACAAATGATCGAAAGACCAGCCAGGAAAATCCAGATGCTAATCGCCGCTTTATTAGTATCTCTAGTGAGCTTTGCTCAGGATAAAAAAGTTGACATTGACATCAATACAAAACCAGACAATAGTAACTTCTTTATGCAACCATGGGTATGGATCGTAGGTGGTGCTGTATTCATCTTGTTGCTGATCGCATTGCTGCGTAATAACAATAACAAATAATCGCAACGACATTTTTATTAAGCCGGGCCACTAGCCCGGTTTTTTTATGCCTGCTTGAAAGTAAGGCCGGCATTGGCATAACGTATTCATCTTCCGGAAGCAAGAAGTATGAAAAGATAAAAGCCGGACAGAATAATCTGCCCGGCTTTTACATATGAGTTGAAATGCAAGATTTAAACGTCAGTATCTCTTGAAACAGTTTTAGTGACTGTTACACGATCGGAATTTGTTGTTTTATCGCTGTTACCTCTAACTAAAGCGATGATCAGTAAAATCAGTACTGCACCACCTACGATCCAGGCCCATGGCTGCATGTACCATGTTTGTTCTGAAGTCGTTGTTGTAGTAGCGTTCGTTGTTGCTGTCACTGTGCTGTCCTGAGCGAATGCGATAATACCAAACAAGATCATTGTTAGTGTGAGTGACATTTTCTGAAATACACTGGTTTGCATGTTGAGTTTCATAATTAATGTTTTAATGTGATTAAAATATGCTGCCATATTGAATTCAACAAATGCGCCAAAGTTTCAGCAGTGACTTTTTCTATTCAATACCGGCGAGGGACAAGCTGAGCTTGCTGATTTTTTTATATTGGACATTATCGATAAAAGGATCTTCACAAAGGATCAGCGAAATGCCATCTTCTTTCCACCACCTGGTTGCAGCGAGATTTTTTGCGCTGATGACAGCAATAGTCCAGCTTTGATTTACATCGTTGTGCCATTCCTCGATCCATTCAAAATTTGATTTGTCCAGGACCGTATCGCCGGAGGCGCTAACAAAAACGCGCAGGTAGTAATCATGTGAATGAATAATATTTGCCTGCTGCGCAATCTTTTTGTACTCGTATTTATAGTTATAGCGTAAGGCGGCAATGTCACTCAATACGGCTGCTGCGGTTGGAAATGCGCCGGCACCTTTTCCTTTAAAAAAATGTTTATCTGCAAAACTACTTTCCGTCACCAGGCCATTAAATTCGTTAGACACATTCGACAATTCATCGTCTGCTGAAACAAATTGTGGCAAAACGAATGCAGCGAGTTTGTCAGTGCCGATGCGTTTAGCTGTTCCTACTAATTTTATCTGAACCTTTCTTTGCCGCGCCAGATTTGCATCAGATTCTTTGATTGCAGCAATCCCGGTATAAATAAGTTCTTCCGGGGAAACTACTGTGCCAAATGCATGTGCCAGCAATATCGATAATTTGTTCGCGGCATCGTGCCCTTCGATATCAAGGGCGGGATCGGACTCGGCAAAACCCAATTGCTGCGCCTCCAGCAATGCTTCCTTAAATGATAGATTGTCTTTATCAATTCGCGTAAGGATATAATTTGTGCTGCCATTTATGATTCCACGGAATGCAGAAAGCAGGTCATTGTCATAATATTCCTCCAGGTTACGGATGATTGGAATGCTTGCACAACAGGCGCCTTCGTATAAAAGTGCTGCGCCAAATTCCTGCTGCAGTTCCAGCAATTCGGAAAAATGTTTGGCAATCATTTTCTTGTTGGCGCTCACGACAGATTTGCCTTTTTGCAACGCCGCTTTTACAATCTCGTAAGCAGCATCGGCATCATCGATCAGCTCTAAGATCACATTAATTTCTGCGTCATCCAGCAGTTCGGAAGCCTGTGTAGTAAAATGTTCCCCCGAAATCAATCTTTTTTTACCCGGATTTTTAATGCATATTTTTTTGATCACAGATTGCAATGCGGGCGTTGCCTGTAATACTTCGTACAAGCCATTGCCAACAACACCGAAGCCAAATAAGCCGATGCGTAGATCGCGGGATACGGGTAAAGCGGGAGCGAATGTTTTTTTAATACCTGACATATAAATATTGAATAAGAGGGTGAAGATTAGTTTGCGATAGCTTCGGTTAATGATACCGGCCTTGCTTTGTTAGCGGCGATTTTTTCAAATGCCTGTTCCAGGTCTTTTATCAGGTCTTCGGCTTCTTCCAGACCTACGCTGAGGCGGATTAAACTATCCTGAACGCCGGCAGCCAATCGCTTTTCTACCGGGATACTTTTATGTGTCATCTGCGCAGGGCTGCACAACAAACTTTTTACGCCTCCCAGGCTTTCTGCGAGTTTAAAATATTTTGTTGCACAAACAAATGCATTCGCGGCTGCGATGGTGTCATCCTTTAATGTAAACGAGATGATGCCGCCAAAACCACTGGCCTGGCTTTTTGCAATATCATGATTAATATGGGAGGTCAAACCCGGGTAATACACCTTATCAACGGCCGGATGTGATTGTAAAAACAACGCAACTTCGCCCGCATTAAGGCAATGTTGTTTAACCCGCAGGTGCAGCGTTTCCAAACCCCGTATCAGCAACCAACTGTCGAACGGAGAGAGGATCGCGCCACTTGCGTTTTGTAAAAATTTCACCTGTTCGCCTAAGGCCTGGTCTTTTGTAACAACCAATCCTGCGATCAGGTCGCTATGGCCGCCGAGATATTTCGTTCCGCTATGCACTACAATATCAGCTCCCAGCGTGAGAGGTTTTTGTAAGGCGGGTGATGCAAAAGTATTATCCACGCAAAGTAAACAGCCACGGGCCTTTGCGATTTTTGCAATGGCTTTGATATCGCTTACTTTCAGGGTAGGATTAGTGGGTGTTTCCAGCCAGATTAGTTTTGTTTCAGGCGTAATGGCTTCAAACACATTTGCTGCATCAGTTGTATCCGTATAATGCACTTTAATGCCGAATTTTTCATACACATGTGTAAATAGCCGGAACGCGCCGCCGTAAATATCATCCACCGCTACGATCTCATCGCCGCTTTTCAGGAGTTTCAGTACGGCATCAATTGCCGCAAGACCGCTGCCAAACGCCACACCAACAGCGCCTTCTTCCAGTTGTGCCACGATGCTTTCCAGCGTTGCCCTGGTAGGATTGTTGGAGCGGGCATAATCAAAACCTTTGTTTACCCCAGGTGCTTCCTGTACGAATGTGCTTGTTTGATAAATGGGAACACTGATGGAACCGGTTAATGGGTCAACAGGAATGCTGTGGATGAGTTGTGTTGCGTTGCTCATGATTTTCTGATTTAAAAGATTTTTATTAAAAATTTTATCAAGAAAACAGAGCGAACTTACCGGAGAAGCTTTTGCTGATGGGAGATATCCCAAAAACAAAAAAGCTCACCCGATAAAATCAGATGAGCTTTTAATATGATGAATATATTTAGGCTATAGATCTGACTTATCTTTCCCGTTGTTACACGAGATGGAATTGGCACCTTTTTCAAACGAGTTTGAATAGGTTGTCAAGGCTTCATCGGGCCATTACCCTCTGCCTTTCTTGATAAGTGAAAAATTTAAAGAACTGACGCAAAGATATAGCGGGTAATTTCAGATCACCAAATATTTTTTATAAAAATATAGCAATTCGATTCTTTACAATACCCCCAAACCGTTGATGAGCGCTGCTTTGGCGATTTGTAAAACTTTTCAAGACTGGGCTGTCTCCGGGCCTTTTTCTGGCCGTGTTTTTACAAACCTTATAACTTTCAGCCCTCTTTTTTGTTTGTATCTTTACAGCAAGGAGTAATAAAATGGCGACAAAAAAAGTGAAGGCAGGTGCCCCCGTTGTAGCTGAAGAATTTATTGAAGTATTTGGAGCGCGGGAACATAACCTGAAGAATATTGATATTAAAATTCCAAAAAACAAGCTGGTGGTTTTTACGGGTGTTAGCGGCAGCGGCAAATCATCGCTGGCATTTGACACTATTTACAATGAAGGGCAGCGCCGGTATATGGAAAGTTTTTCTGCATACGCCCGCCAGTTTGTTGGTGATATGGAACGCCCTGATGTAGACAAAATAACGGGCCTTTCACCGGTTATTTCCATCGAACAAAAAACGACGAATAAAAATCCACGAAGCACCGTAGGTACGATCACGGAGATCTATGATTTCCTGAGGTTGTTGTTTGCGCGCGTGAGCGATGCGTATAGTTACAACACCGGAAAGAAAATGGTAAAGTTCAGTGAAGAAGAAATTGTACAAACTATTTTTAAAAAATACAAAAACAAAAAGATCAGTTTACTTGCGCCGGTTATCCGCGGGCGAAAAGGTCATTATCGCGAGCTTTTTGAAGACACTCGCAAAAAAGGATTTTTAAAAGTGCGCGTAGATGGTGAAGTACTGGATCTCGCGCCCCGTATGCAACTTGACCGTTACAAGATCCATGATATTGAAGTAGTGGTGGACCGGTTGCAGGTCACCGATGACATGAAAGTCCGGCTGAGCCAAAGCGTGCAGAAGACGCTGGCAATGGGTAAGGACCTTTTGTTCGTTTTATTGAATGACGAGAATAAAGTGATTCAGTTTAGTAAGCAACTGATGTGTATTGAAACCGGTATCAGTTATGAAGAGCCATCACCCAATGCGTTCTCTTTTAATTCACCATATGGTGCATGCCCAACCTGCAAAGGATTAGGAACAGTATACCAGGTGAATATGGATGCGGTCATTCCCGATGCATCTGTCAGTGTAAAAAAAGGGGGCATCGTTCCACTTGGTGAAGAACGGGAAGCCTATGTTTTTAAACAGGTGCAGCAACTGGCGAAAAAATATAAATTTAATTTAGATAAGCCGGTAAAGGATCTGCCTGCAAAAGCGATGAATGTGTTGCTGTTCGGTAAAGAAGAAGTTGATGAAACGGCAGATGAAGACATTGATACAGATGTTGTGCACGAAGGGCCTGTTTATTATGCAACGGAATATGAAGGTATCGTAAACATGCTCAAACGCTGGTTTACATCGCCTACAACTACAGAGGCGTTGCGTGACTGGGTGGAACAGTTCATGAAATTAAGACCTTGTGAAACCTGTGGCGGTACGCGCCTGAAAAAAGAAAGTTTGTGGTTTAAATTCGCCGAAAAAAATATTGCAGAATTAAGTGAACTGGATCTTGATAAACTGTACGAATGGTTTTCAAATGTAGAGGATAAAATATCCGACAAACAAAATATTATCGCGAAGGATATTTTAAAAGAGATTCGTGAGCGGCTGGAGTTTTTATTGAATGTCGGCCTTACATACCTAACATTATACCGCCCTTCTAAAAGCCTTAGTGGTGGCGAATATCAGCGTATCAGGCTGGCCACGCAGATCGGTTCTCAATTGCAGGGGATTACGTATATTTTGGATGAGCCCAGTATCGGGTTACACCAGCGCGATAACCAGCGGCTAATTTCTGCCTTGCAAAATCTTCGTGATATCGGCAACAGCGTGTTGGTAGTTGAACATGATAAAGACATTATGCTCGCTGCTGATCACCTGGTAGATATCGGCCCGAAAGCCGGTGTTCATGGCGGGCGTGTTGTAGCAGCAGGAACCCCGGCTGCTGTTCTGGCATCAGGATCAGAAACGTCACAATACCTTAGTGGAAAAAAGTCTATTGCGATTCCTGAAGAAATAAGGAAAGGCAATGGCAAATTCCTGGAACTGAAGGGCGCGACCGGGCATAACCTCAAAAATGTTTCTGCAAAATTTCCGCTGGGGAAACTTGTGTTGATAACCGGGGTGAGCGGTAGTGGCAAATCCACGTTAATCAACGAAACATTGTATCCTTTGTTGAGCGCCTATTGCTATAATTCAAAGGGGGTCGCACTCGCACATAAGAGCATTAAAGGCCTCGAAAATATTGACAAGGTAATTGAGATCGATCAAAGCCCGATTGGCAGAACGCCGCGGAGTAACCCGGCAACCTATTGTGGTTTCTTCACAGATGTGCGCACTTTGTTCGCATCTGTGCCTGAGTCGAAAATCCGTGGTTATACGGCAGGGCGTTTTTCATTCAATGTGAAAAGTGGCCGTTGCGAGGTTTGTGAAGGCGGCGGAATGCGCGTTATCGAAATGAACTTTCTGCCGGATGTGTATGTGCATTGCGAAAAATGTAATGGCAAAAGGTATAACCGTGAAACACTCGAAATAAGGTACAAAGGAAAATCCATCAGTGATGTGCTGGATATGACGGTTGATGAAGCTGTTGATTTTTTTAGTGCCGTTCCTTTTATTTACCGTAAGATAAAAGTCTTACAGGAGGTCGGCCTGGGATATATCACACTTGGCCAGAGCGCGGTTACGTTAAGCGGTGGTGAGGCGCAACGCGTGAAACTTGCGACGGAACTGGGTAAACGCGATACCGGCAAAACGTTTTATATTTTAGATGAACCCACAACAGGATTACATTTCCAGGATATTCAGCATCTGCTTGATGTATTAAATAAACTGGTTGATCGCGGCAATACCGTTTTAGTGATCGAGCATAACATGGATATGATCAAAGTGGCAGATCATATCATTGATATCGGACCCGAAGGAGGCTCTGGCGGAGGTAATATTTTATACGAGGGCCCACCACGGGAAATGCTCAATGTAAAAGAAAGCTTCACCGCAAAATATTTAGTAGAAGAGTTCAAGTAAATGAAAAAGATCCATGATGACATGGATCTTTTTTTTAAATAAGGTCTGGCATAAGAACGAAGGTAATCTTGTGGTTTCAGGGGTAATCATCATGCAGGACTGCATGTCGTTTTCCGGGGGTTATCTTCTGTAGTATACCAAACACTTATTTGAATCGTTAGAAAATATGTATTAGTAGAAGGCCGGGCATCGCGACTGGCGTGCCGTTCTTCTGTCTTCTTCATTTGTATAGCCTAAACGAATACCTAGTTTCGCAACGAAGGAAAAATAGGAATCATCATTTTTTGCATTGCCACGTTGTGTTCCCGGAGCATAACGACTCAGGCCGGGGTTCACAATGCCCACTGTTTTATCATGAATCTTCCGAGCAATACTGGCATTTGCCGGCGTAAGATATTGATCAAAATATTTTGGGTCGATATAAGTCGTGCTCACATCATCGATATAATCTGTAAATGTTTTCCTGTATAATAATTCCATTCCGGTACTGATGCGCGGACTAAGTGCAATGCGTACGCCCATGCCCATCGGGATGTTCATTTGTGTTAATTTATATTCTTTCCTGTCTGGGTATTGTTTCATCCCCTGGCCTTCGGTGCGCAGCGGTTGCAGGTCGTACCAGGTTTTTACACCATTTGCTGTTGTAAGTGAACCCTGCGGGTTGAAATGAAAAATGCCCACGCCGATGAAACCATAAGGCTTGATGAGTGGATCGTAGTCATCATATTTTCTGAAAAGCATCGTAGGATAAATTTCGATCGCACCATAGGCTTCCCACATATTGCTTTTAAAATCAAGGTTGCGTTCTTTACGCCAAAGTTCATCTACACCATGTGTGCTGATAATATTGTCTTCCCCGGAAATGTACGTTAGTTGTGCCGCCACGCGAACGCCAATCCATGATGTTGGATAAACAGTTACGAATGCGCCTTTCATCATTTTAGTGAGGCTAAGATTCACATCTTTGATAAAGCCGGTTCCCTTTCCACGGTTTCCGCCAAGGTCGCCAAGGAAGAAAGTAGGTCCGAAATTAAGGCCTGCTTCAACCTTCAGTTTCTCACCGCCGAACATTAAATGCTGGGAATATGATCTCGTGAAGAATAGTGTGCAACACAACAATAATATCATTGATTTGCCCACCAGGTTGGGTAAAGTTGATTTCATCAGGACTCAGTTTTAGTCTTTCTATCGGAATTTGGATGGGAAATATTGCTATCTCCGAACTAAAACGGGAGCAGGGATGAAATATTGTATGGTAAAAAAGAATTATTTCGAGTACAGCATCTCGATATGCTCAATACCGTCTTCGAGGTAAATTTCACTCACCTGGCGAAAGCCGAGGGCAGTGTAAAAATCCAGCAGGTAGAGTTGTGCGCCGATCCGAATGGCCTCCGGATCAAATATGTCGTAGGCTGCCGTGATGGCATTTTGCATAAGTTGTTTGCCTGCACCTTTCCGCCGGTGATCGGGATCGCTCACAACGCGGCCAATGCTCGCTTCGGGATAAGAAATGCCGGGCGCTAACAGCCGGGCGTAGGCGACTAATAGCTGATCATCCCATCCGCAAAGGTGATAGGCTTTTTTGTCTTTTCCGTCGGGGTCGAGGTAGGCACAATTTTGTTCCAGAACGAAAACCTTGCTGCGCAGTTGCATAATATCATAGAGTTCGTCAAGACTCAGTTCTTCAAATTTTTTGCATGTCCAGGTCATAGCTTATCATTTAGGAGATTCATTTTATGCTGCATCAGTTGAGCAATTCCTGCGCCTCTTTTTTTTGCAAGTTCAGTAACAGGACCAAGAAACATTTCATCAAGCGTGCTATTAAACAACTTCAGCCATGATTCAAAATGTTCTTGACCGAGCGGGTAAATGCGGTCGATATGGTAATGAACTTCCATCGCATTTTTTCTATAAACCGGGTTATCGAGCAAAATGGTTTCCCAAAAATCAGTGATCAAAGGGATATGCAACTCCCAGTTTAATGGAATGATCTCCGTAAAAATAATGCCGAGTGTTTCATCCCGGATAACTTTTTCGTAAAAAGCGCGAATGAATTGTTCAATATCTTCTCTTGTCGTTATGTCTTGATCAATAGCCATATTTTTCTTTCCAGCGATCTTTTAAAAATTTTCGCAGTTCCTCTTCGCGTGGATTCTTTTGCGGGGAATAGAATGTTGTTCCTTCCAGTTGATCCGGTAAAAATTGTTGCAGGATAAAATTATTGTCAAACTGGTGGGCATATTTATAATTCTTCCCATAATCCATTTGCTTCATCAGTTTTGTCGGGGCGTTCCGCAGGTGAAGTGGCACTGGTAAATCGCCGTGTGTACGAACGGCTGCGCCTGCAGCATTAATTGCCTCATAGGAAGCATTGCTTTTTGCAGAAGATGCGAGGTAAACGGCACATTGGGAAAGAATGATCCGGCTTTCAGGATAGCCAATCATCGTTACAGCCTGGAATGTACTTGTTGCCAGCAAAAGCGCATTGGGATTTGCGTTGCCGATATCTTCACTGGCAAAAATCAGCATACGCCTTGCGATAAATTTTACGTCTTCACCGCCTTCGATCATCCGCGCCAGCCAGTACACTGCACCGTTAGGATCTGAGCCCCGCATGCTTTTAATAAATGCTGAAATAATATCGTAATGCTGCTCGCCTTTTTTATCATACAAAGCGATCCGTTGCTGTGCGATTTCCATTACGGCATCATCGGTGATCACTGCATTTTTTCCCAGCACATCTGTAACCAGCTCCAGGAGATTCAGTAATTTTCGGGCATCTCCGCCGGATATTTTTAATAACGCAGCAGTTTCCTTAAGTGAAATGTTTTTTTTCTTCAGCGTTTCATCTTTTTGCAGGGCCTGTTTTAATAAGGCTTCAAGATCTTCTGCATCCAGCGCTTTTAAAACGTAGACCTGGCAGCGGCTGAGCAGGGCACTATTCACTTCAAAAGAAGGATTTTCCGTTGTTGCACCAATCAAGGTAACGGTGCCTTTTTCAACAGCACCCAACAAGGCATCCTGTTGCCCTTTGTTGAAACGATGGATCTCATCAATAAAAAGAATGGCGCCAGACTGGCTTTTGGCTGCTTCAATAATTTCGCGAATATCTTTTACGCCGGAGGAAATGGCGCTTAACGTATAAAAGGGTTGTTGTAAAGTGTTTGCAATGATATTTGCGATCGTTGTTTTTCCCACACCCGGTGGTCCCCACAATATCATCGAAGGAACTTTTCCCTGCTCGATTGCTGTGCGGAGAATGCTGCCTTTGCCGGTTAAATGTTGCTGGCCGGTAAGGTCATTTAATGTTTGTGGACGCAGGCGTTCCGCCAGTGGCGCTAAGCTCATAACATAAAGTTACGACCGCAGCTTTATCTTTCAGCCTTATTCAAAAAAGGAAGGATGTCGCTGATGCTGACAGGCCTTTCCTGGTCGTCAATATTGATCACGATAGTGTATCCATGAGGCCCGCCTGCTGCCGTAATCGCATCAGTAAGTTTTTGCTGATCGCTGACAAGGCGTATACCATTTTCTTCACTCCATATTTCTTTTGTACAAAGGCAGCCTTGTGTAGGAGTGTAGGGGTAATAAGGGCGACCAAAATAATATTCCGGGTTCACCGTCGTACCGTGCGCAATGATTTCGCTACGACCCGCTTTGCCTGCATAAAAAGATTGATATAAGGGGGTGTATGTTTTAAAACTTTGCGGCAACAGGTCCTTGTAATAATGAATGTCCCAGGTCGTGTCTGTAATTGTAGAATCGCGGTAAAAATGTGCGGCATTCATTTCGAAAGGCATAGTAAGTTGCACATTTGTGGTGGGCCCGATAAAACTGCTTTTAGACTGATCAAAACCCTCCATTCTCAAAATGCCTTCGGGTGTATTGCCGTTCGTTAAAAAGCCCGGCATATTGCTGTTGCTGCGGGCGAGTTGTGAAACGGAGAAATAAGTGCTGTCGGATTTTATAAAATTTCCCCCGGCATCACGGATCAATACAAGCCCCGGATAATCGCGGTTGCTGCGCTGAAAGCTAAACATTAGTACATTTCCCGGAAGATAGTCTTTATCAAAAAATGGCTGCAAAGAAGGTATTGCCATTTTTTTATTTTGCTGGCTTAATTCAAAGAGTAATTGCTCCAGGATCGGGTTTTCTTTATTAGCTTCCAGCAACTGCTTTGTTTTCACAGCAAGGAAATTATTATCTGCAGGGCCGTTAACTGTATGTAGTAAATAGATGGCGCTCATCGCGAAGATCTTTGGCACCGAAGTTTGCATCAACAACAGTTTCACCGGGGTATAATATTTATTGCCGAATTCAGAATAAGCCATTTCAAGTAAAGCACGCTGGAACGCGGGACTGCGTTGGGTCAGGTCTGTCATCGCCAGGTCGATACGGGATTCTATCCATGGCGATTTATAATGAATCAGTTCCATCGCCTGGAAAGCATCCTGCCAGTAATCTTCGGTAGAATCTGTTAAGGGGTAAGATAAATTTTGCGTGATTGTATTCTTTACGAGGTTACGGTAAAGTTTATCGCGGTTGGCCTTTGTGGCATCTTTAAAAACGGGTTGCGCAACAATCGTTTGAGTGAATAAAATGCCAACAAGGATTTTCAGCAAAACTTTCATGCGGTAAAATTACTAAAACACTATTGTACGTTGGCTGTTAAAAATGCTTTGATCTTGTCGAACGAATCCGACAGGTTTGCACCAACCCACCCATGGTTTTCAGTCGGGTAAAAAACATACTGGTTAATTACAGCATTCAATGTTAACTTATCCCGAAGAGTGGAAGATTGAGTTGGCTGAACAAGGATATCCGCACCGCCTTGTAAAATGATCGTGGGAGGTGATTGTGCATTTACGTAATTGATCGGGCTCGATGATGAATATAATGCAGGATTAACCGCTGGTGTTGCACCCATCACTGAAGCAATCGAATCCCTTGGCGCAAATGGTGCAGGATTGTTGTACATCTGCACCATGTCTGTCGGACCAAAGAAATCTACCACGGCCTTTGCCTTTACCGGGCTATTGTATTTGTACGCTTGCAATAAAGCCAGATGCGCGCCGGCACTGGCTCCCAGCAGGACGAACTTGTCTGAGTAGTGATAGGTTCCCCTGTTTGCATAAATAAAATCTATAGCTGTTTTAATATCGTTTTCCTGCGTCGGGAATCTGTTGTAAATACCTGAGGCCAGGCGGTAGTTTATATTCACGACTGCGTAATCCGGCAGCATATTTTGCAACGTCACGATATAATCAGTGAAATCAGTTTTATCGCCCAGCGTCCAGCCGCCACCGTGAATCATGATCATCAGTTTTGTTGTGGAGCTGCTGCGATTGGCTGGAAGATAAATGTCGAATTGTTGTTTTGGATCAGAACCGTAAGGCAGGTTGAAGATCTTCGCGGATACCGCTGCATTTGTGCCAATCGTTTCTGTATCATTTTTACTGCAACCAAATTGGACGAATGCAATGCTCAGGCAGAACAGGGACATTATATATTTCATAGTGAATGATTATCCTTCTAAGTTATTCATTCTCCTGTTAACTAAAATAAAATACCCGCCACTGGCGGGTATAAAATTATTGCGTATCGGTGACTCGTTAGTCTTTAAGATCCAGCCTGATTTGCAGTTCATCAAACTGTTTATCGTCGATCGCTCCGGGTGCATCGATCATCATGTCGCGGCCGGAATTGTTTTTCGGAAACGCGATAAAGTCGCGGATGCCTTCGCTGCCGCCAATGATAGAGCAAAGCCTGTCAAATCCAAATGCGATGCCGCCGTGTGGTGGTGCACCATATTCAAATGCGCCGAGCAGGAAACCGAATTTATGTTGCTGTTCTTCTTTATCCATGCCCAATGCGGCAAACATTTTTTCCTGGAGATCACGCTGGTAGATCCTGATCGAGCCACCGCCAATCTCATTTCCATTCAGCACCATATCATAAGCATTGGCCTTGATGCCGGCATATGGGTGTTTTAAATATTCTGCAGCGTTCTCAATAGCCGGATTGTTATCGATCATCGTAGCGATATCAGAAGGCTTTGGCGATGTAAACGGATGATGACGCGCTACCCAACGGTTGTCTTCTTCAGCATATTCAAATAATGGAAAATCAAGTACCCAAAGCAGTTTAAATTCTGCCGGCTTGCGCAGTCCAAGTAATTGCCCTAAATGTAAACGCAGATCGCTGGTAGCTTTGCGTGTTTTCTCTTCCGCTCCGGCGAGGATCAGCACCAGGTCACCCGGTTTTGCCGAAGCTGCTTCTGCGATGGCTTTTAATTTTTCAGGAGGGTAAAATTTATCTACACTGCTTTTAAAAGTTCCGTCTGCATTACACTTAATAAAAACCAGTCCTTTCATCCCGATCTGCGGGCGTTTCACCCACTCCGTTAGCTCATCGGTTTGTTTGCGTGTGTATTCGCTGCATCCCGGTGCCGCAATGGCGATCACGGTTTCCGCTTCATCAAACACTTTAAAATCCACGCCAGTGATCAGGGAGGAAATATCCGCTTGATGGGGGAATGTATGTGCCGGAAATTTCAGATTCGCCAGTTTCATCTCATAACGGATATCCGGTTTATCATTGCCGTAAGTCCACATCGCATCCTGCCAGGTCATGCGTTCGATGATATCGGCATAATCAATATTTTTTACGTCTTTGAAAATTCGTTTAACCAGTCCTTCGAACATCTGCAGAATATCTTCCTGTTCTACAAAGCACATTTCGCAATCGATCTGGGTAAATTCCGGTTGACGATCTGCACGGAGATCTTCATCCCTAAAACATTTTACGATCTGGTAATAACGATCATAACCACTGACCATTAATAACTGTTTAAATGTTTGCGGACTTTGCGGTAAAGCATAGAACTGGCCTGGGTTCATGCGGCTTGGCACAACGAAATCCCGCGCACCTTCCGGCGTAGATTTGATCAGGAAAGGCGTTTCAATATCCATGAAATTATTTTCATGAAGATAATTCCGCGTGCTGCGGCCCACGGCATACCGGAGCTCGAGGTTTTTCTTCACCGCATTGCGGCGCAAATCGAGAAAACGATATTTCATCCGCAGGTCATCACCGCCATCGGTATCATCCTGGATGGTAAATGGCGGCGTTGCAGATTTATTGAGGATGCTGAATTTGCTCACCAGCAATTCTATTTCGCCGGTAGGAATATTAGTATTCTTATTACTGCGTTCGTTAACGGTTCCGGTTACCTGCAAAACAAATTCCCGGCCCAACGGGTTCGCTTCGAGCTCAGTATTCAGGCTTTCAGAAAATAATAATTGCGTAATACCATATCGGTCGCGCAGATCGACGAAGGTGATGCTGCCAAATTTGCGTACTGTTTGCACCCAGCCGGCCAGCGTAATTTCTTTATTTACGTCGGCGATCCTTATTTCCCCGCAGGTATGAGTTCTGAACATGATATGACTTATCTTTTGGCGCAAAGATACGCGGTGCAGCCTTTACAGGAAAAATTACCTCTACTGTACAGAAGGCAGAAATGCGATGATGAAACTGTTCCGGGAAGAGGGCCGTTGATTTAAGTCATCACATCGTTTCCACCGCTTCCTTATGCCTGGGTTTATACCAGATATAATAAAAGGCGAGAATCAGGATGCCCGCTGCAAACGGGATAATGGACAGGTCTTTAAAACTATAATCGCCCCAGACTGGATAGCTGTCAAACACGAAGAATTCGCTGACCATCCAGTAAGAGTTCGCGAAGATCCAGCAAACTACCGCAAGGTTGTGGCAAAGTTCACTCATGTATTGGCGCGTACGCCAGGCAATCACGATAGCGATGATTAGTGTAGGCAGGATCATGGCGAGGCCGAGTGGTTCCCAAACCATGCACCAGGCAATATCTTTAAACAACCAGAACACGATGTGGAGATTTTCCATTCTCCGGTATTTAATGGGAATGCGGTATAATTGTTCTTCCTGATCAGCCATACTGCAATTTATAAAAAGAAAACCCTCTCAGCAATGAAAGGGTTTAACTTATTTTTTATCATTCTGTGTCCAGGTTACTTACCGCCACTCACGTTCACCCGGATACCTTCCGAATGGCTGCTGAACTCAGGCGCATACATCGACTGGATTGTTGTGATGCCATTACTAAAATTGCCGGCATGGGTTACAAACATCGGGTATTCAAACACGTAAGTACCTCTGGGTAACCAGCTGAAAAAGAAATTCGTGCTGGCATCTTTCGTGCTCTCGTAATAGCCAAGTCCGCCCTGCCATTTGTACCCGCTGATCACATTCACCGGTTCCATACAAGCGCCACGCATATCTTTCATGTGAATGTATTCCATGTCACGGTCGGCACGCAATTCAATCCGCACTTTTAGTTTATCGCCGATATGCAATTCATCTCCGTCGTTCAATGGTTGCAGCACCGGGCCTCTCGCTGAATTTTTTTCGATAAACAGTTTCTTCACCAGTTTCAACGGCGTTGCTGCAGAACTGATCTTATCCAGGTCTTCAAAATACTGCCAGTAAACGGCACCCCAGCTCGTAGAAGCAGAAGCTGCCTGGTTATTCGCCTGTAAAATATTCACAGTAATATTTCCCATACCCTGCTGCACTTTCTCTCCCGGGATCGTTTCTTTAAAATAACCAGTGCCCGCCTGGCTGTTATTGGCATCGCTGCGGATGACCGTATTTCCCAGGCTGATAGTGACAGACTTTTCTTCTGCCAGCCAGTTGCTGCCGTTTAGCAGTAAGGCATAACAGGCTTCAGCCGTAGCTTTCGTGCTGGCCCATTGGTTGGTTTGTTTTTGTTTAAGCAACCAGGTTTTCATATCGTCAACCACGCTGCTGTTTTGGTCGATATCGGAAAAAGCCTCGATCATCAGCGCCTGGCTTTCTACAGGTGCCTGGTGCCAGTAATAACCGCCACTCGTAAATTCTTTCCAATACATACCCAACTCTTCGTTGCTGATGGAATTTTCTTTCAGCGATTTCGTAATGGCTTGTGCCGTCTTCGCATCGTTCGTGCGATATAAACTCAGCGCGATCATTGCCTGCATGTATTTGCTGTTGCTCAGCCAGAATTTTTGCGATTGGTCACGGTAATAGGTAAACGCCGTTTGTGTGCCAGCAGCAATTTTAGATTCTGTAAAGAAACTACGCATATACAAATACTGGATAGCGATGTAGGAAAGGTTGTTGTTTTTTAAATTCGCTTTATTTTTCAAGAGGTTACTGTAATCATCTTTTAACCGCGCATCTAAATAAATAAGGCCTTTATCTACAATTGGTTTGAGGGCATTAAAATCTTCAATACTAAGTGCTTTTAGTTTTTTCAGATGCCCGATGCCCGTGATGATGTATTGCGTGATATAGCGGTCATCCGGTCCGCCTTTGAACCAGGTAAAGCCACCATTCGGCGATTGCATGTCTTTCAATTTTTTTAGCGTGGCTGCTTTTTCATTTCCCAGCCGAACCATATCGAACAGGATGCCGATGTTTTTCTTTTGCTGCGTTTCATTTTGCGCGGCCAGCACCCATGGGGTTTCGGCAAGCAACGCAGACTTCAGCTCTTCATTTTTTTGCAGGTTGCTCATCAATGCTGCGGTGTCCAGCGTTTTCCATTTTTCAAACACCGCTTTTATTTTCGGTGTGCTGTTGCTGATAAATGATGCGAGCACATTTGCATAATAGCGATTGAAATTCTGCTCCGCGCATTCGTAAGGATATTCCATCAGGTAAGGCAAGGCCTGAACGGCATACCAGGCAGGATTACTCGTGTATTCAACGGTTAATGCATGTTGGGTAAGCGATCCTGAATTGCCACTGTTCAGCAATTTATCGAAACGGAAATTTTTCGTATTCGTGTTCCTCATATTCAGCGGGAAAGTTTCCGTTACGAGCATCCTGTTTGTGAGCACAGGCAATGCGGCTTCTTCACCATCGCTGAATGTTCCGTCCTTTGCGATCGCGCGAATGCGGTAAGTCAGTGCGCTGTTAAAATTCACAGGAATGCCTACAGGAAACCTCACGGCAAAGCTTTGCCCGGCAGCGACCGTAAAATATTGCGTTGGAAATACATTTTTAAACCAGCCATCAACAGGTTTGTTGTTGGCGGCATCAAAGAGTTCCAGTTGCGTGGTGCCCGTGATTTCCTTGTCGGTCATGTTCACGATCTTGGCAGAAAATTCCACCTGGTCGCCCTCACGCAGGAATCTCGGTGCGTTTGGCTGAACCATTAACGGTTTTTGAGTGAGCACATTTTTCTCTGCATAGCCACTTGCCAGGTCTTTTGTATGGGCCAGTGCCATGAGTTTCCATTGCGTAAGGGCTTCGGGAATGGTAAAGGAAAATTCGACGTTGCCGTTCGCATCCGTTGTTAATGCAGGAAAGAAGAAGGCCGTTTCATTAAAATTTTTCCGCACCTGGATCGCATCATTCTTGATGGGTGCTGGCGTCGCCGCTGCAAGGCTGGTTGTATCCATGGCGATCTTTCCTGCTAGTTCTTTTTTCTGGTTAACGACTTTCATTTGCCGAGCGTCTGCATTTGCCATCACCTCTTCTCCGCGTGCAGCCATTGGAGCCGCAGAATAAACTACATCCCTGCGATAATCATTGTAGTAAGAGCCATCATTCCAGCCCACGTTCGTGAGCTCATCATAGGCACGGTTCATTCCATCCAGGTAGGTTTCACGTACAGCGTTGCGTACGTCTGCATTGATCGCCGAAAAGCCGGGCTGCATCCATGCGAGCGAGTTGCCGATCGTCGGCCATAGTGATTTTAAGGATGTCCAGCTATGTGGTTTAAACTGATCCAGCGATGCATCATACATGCTCACCAAGGTTTCAGCAGCTACTTGTGCAGATTTTTCTCCGGCGATTTTTATTGTCCATTTCTCCTCACTACCCGGAAGTATCTTATCACGGAATGTTTCATAAGAAACTGCCAGTTCTTTATTTGTCCAGGGCACCGCAATGAGTTCATCTCCGCTGTACACGCGGTTGTGTTGCACAAAGGCATAGTTAAGGCTGATGCCGCCGCGATCAGCTTCTGTTATGTTTAAAGTCTGGTCGAAATCTTTCCCGGCAGATAGCACAGGGTAATAAGCCGAAACGGTTTTATCGGCTTTTGCAATGTTGTGGATCAGCCAGATCTTTTCAAAGCCGCTTTTAATGGTATAATTTATTTTTTCACCCGGCAGTGCAATCGCCGGACTCACGTTCACCTGGATGGCATCTGTGATGCTGCCGGCCTGGCCATCGGTTAACTGGATGTATTTTTCTGCCTTTACTTCTTCACCATATTTGTCAGTTGTCGTAACTAATATTTTATACCAGCCCGCGGAGAGTTTTTGCGAAGGGAATGCAAATTTGCCTGACGCTGTTGTTGTATCAGTGACTTGCATAACAGTTTTCTCCACCGGCCAATTGGCAGGCTGATCTTCATCCTTGTACGCATCGTAAGGAAAAGCTTTTTCAAAATCTTCCCGGCTCATTACAAACTGGTCAGGCATTTCCCAGTAACGTGCGCGATAAACTTTTACCGGACTTTTTAGTTTCAACAGGGTAACATTCAGCTTGGCTTTTTCAAAAAGGTCATTCATGTTTTTACTGCTGATCCTGATGTTGGTTAAACTATCTGCCGGCAATTTATCTTCGCTCGTAATCTCCAGTTGTAATGCCTGGTAAGCAACGGCTACTGATGTAGTGCCAGTACGCGTCTCACCATTGATATCGGTTACGTCAGCAGTTATTTCGTAATAAAATACAGGCTGACTTTTTTTATCAACAGCCTCATCTGGAATGGCTTTGAACCGGATTGTAAATTCTCCATGCTCATCCGATACAGTTTCGCCGTTTACAATCTCCATTTCTGCACCGCGGCCATATGGCGGCCAGATCTTACGATAACCGCCAAACCACCAGATCGGGTAACGCACCTTTCTTACCACACGATAAATAACTTTCGCGCCATCGATGTTATTGCCTGCATACGCTTTGGCCAGGCCGGTCATGGTAATGCTGTCATTCAGCCGATACGTGCCTTCAGGTTTTTTAATTTCTGTGGAAAATTTCGGCCTTTTATATTCTTCTACATTGAAATAGAAAACGGCGTTATTGGCATCACGTAACGAGAAACTTCCGTTCAGCGTTCCTTCGGGTAACACAAAGCTGCCGTTGTAAGAGCCAAAAGCATTGGTCGTCCATTGCAACGTTTGTAATTTCTGGTTGTTCGCATCGTATAGCGAAATATTTCCTGCGAACCCGGGTACCACCTGGCTCTTTTTTGTTGCACTATCCGTTACGATCACGATGCCTTTAAAAAATATTGTTTGACCCGGGCGGTAAATCGAACGGTCGGTAAAAAGAAAAGTAGCTTTCCTCGTTGGTGCCTGGTAAGAACTGTAGCCACTCAACTGAACGGTTTCATCTGTAAACAATTCTTCACCCTGGTATTTCACCTGCAGGTAATTGTTCATGTATTCTTTAGACGTTTGCAGTTTCACGAAACCATTCTTGTCGGCCGTATACTTTTCTTTTTTAACCTGCTCATAATTACGCGTGCTGTAGTTATACACCTGTTGCCAAACCTGCACTTCTGCATTTGGCAGCGGCTGTCCATTGTCGCGGTGAAGTACATATAACTCCGAGCGGTTGTTGTTGATATAACTGATCTGGCTAACGTATATAAATTGTCGCGCCATGATATTATCGGCCATGCTGAAATCAGCATTACGGCTGGCGAGCAATAAATAACTTCCGGCTGGCAGGCCATCCGTTTTTATTTCAGTGGAATGTTGCTGGTAATCCTGCAGATCAGGCAGGGTGATATTCCATGTCCGGATTGGCTTTAAAGCACTGAGGCTACTCCAGATCTTATCATAATCGTTGCGTTCGATCTTTTGCATCTCATCATGGGAAATGGCCACAACCCGAAAATAAAGTTGAGGAATATTGCGATAAGTAACGAGGCTGCGAAAAGGCGTTAAAGGAACGTTTACTTTTTCTGTTTGCATCGTCAGCGTGGGCTGGCTGATGCCGATGAGTTGATTTTGCGCCAGGATAGCACCCTCAGATTTTGGAAAGCGTTTGATAATTTCTTCCAATAATGTTTTTGCTTTCTTTAGGCTGAACTGCTGATCTTTTGCTGTAACGGGATCATATTTCTGGCCCGCCTCAAAATAAATAAGGGCACGCTGAAACATGGCGCGCGCAATGATGGGGTTGGATGGATGCGCTTTTTCCAGCGCAATTAAGCTTGCTTCATACAGTTTTGTTTTATCCGCAAAAATGCCGTGTTCGTTTACGAACTCAAGACGCTTAAGATCTACATCCAGCAACGCATCTGTATTGCCGTCTGCAAGATGAAACCTGATCAGGTCCTGCAAAACCAGGCCGGCGTTATAATACAATGCCGAGGAATCGCGGGCGCTGAATTTAATCGTACTAAATGGTTGGGCAGCAGAAAAAAAACGCTCGTCATTCAATACAAACTTATACGATGGGTTCGTGATATTATTTTCCTCCATCATAAAATAATCCAGGGCACGGTGCGCGAGCAGATCATATAGCGTTGGCCGGAGGTTTCGCGTATTTTCTCCTTTTACAAGAATCGCATCATAACCAGCCAGTTTTGTATTCTTTAAAAGGGCTTCATTTTGAAGAGATGCTTTATACAAAGCCGACATGGTCGCATTCAATTTTTCAATGCTCCAGGTATTGATATCTTTCGCCGTTTCTTCGGTTAAAGCCGTACGCCCGTACAATTTGTAGCGATTGGCTTCGCGATAAGAAAGAAATAAGGAAGCCTGCATACTCTGTAAAATATTTCGCGCCGGGGCTGCAGTCCTGGAGATAAGCGTATCGAGGTAAAAAATATTATTTTCCCTGTTGTCTTCCTGAACGAGATTGCGGTATTTCATCTGGTACATCGCCGCCTTGATCTGTTGGGTTTGATTGCCGGCTTTCAGGGCTGCATCAAATATTTTCACTACCTGGTCGAGGGCCGATTTTGTCAGGCCTTTTTTTTCCAGCTCAGCTACTTTCTTCCAGTCGTTTGTATAGTCGTTTACGGGTTGTGCATTCATTGAAATCACGTGGATTAAGGCAACAAAAAGTAAGGGTAAAAATTTTCTCCAGTTCATACAAAGGCTTTAATAAGTTACAAGTTACGTTTTCCTGTTCTGGCTTTCTACCAGGGAACTGTTTATAGGATGTGGCAGCAGAAGCATTTACACAAGCACGCTGCAAATTATTTCTTTAACTTTTTATTATCTAATCCCGATGTTACCCGGGGCACCTGCAGGCATCCAATAGTTAAGGTTTTAAGACCGATATTTTTAACTTCAAAATTTACCACGATGAAAAGATTTTTTACACTTTTAAGTTTAATGGTTGTTTCTTTTTCTGTATTTGCGGCGCCTCCGCAAACGAAACTCACCATCAACAATGCCGGCAATATGCAGGTAACGGTTGTTGTAGACGGTAATACCTACAGCAGCAATAGCAGATCGAATTACGATGAAGATGATATCGTCATCAACGACCTGCGCGCGGGGTACCATAACGTGAAGGTTTACCAGCAAATTGCTTCGCGCGGGCGTGGCAACAACCGCAATCAACGCCTGTTGTATGATGCCAATGTTTATGTGAAACAACAATATCATGTAGACATTACGATCAATCGTTTTGGTAAGGCCTTTGTTGATGAGCAACAACTCGCCCGCACCTACGACGACAATAATTATGGCAACAATAACGGCAACGGTTATGGCAATGGCAATAACAATGGCTGGGGAAATTCCAATGGCGGTTATAATGCCAATGGCCAGGTGATGAATGCCCGGAGTTTTGAGCAATTGAAACAGGCGATGCGCAGCGAGTCTTTTGAAGAAACCAGGACAACAATGGCGAAGCAAAACATAGCAGCAAATTTATTCAGTGCGTCGCAGGTAAAAGAACTGGTGATGTTGTTCAATTTTGAAGCGAATAAACTGGAAGTTGCGAAATACGCTTATGCTTATACAACAGATAAAGCGAATTATTATATCATCAATGAAGCGTTGAGTTTTACCAGTAGCCGGGAGGAATTAGCGCGCTTTATTCAGCAGAGAAGATAGTTTTTTGGTGGCTATACTTTGAAGGGTGGGAACATGGGTTCCGCCCTTTTTTTGTATAAAAAGAAACCCCGGAACTTGTCCGGGGCTGTTAATTATTTTTTGATCACTTCGGCCATTGTCTTGCCGATATCTGCCGGGCTGTCCACCACGTGGATACCGCATTCTGCCATGATCTTCATTTTTGCTTCTGCTGTATCATCAGCACCGCCAACGATCGCGCCCGCGTGGCCCATCCTGCGTCCCGGAGGAGCTGTCTGGCCGGCGATAAATCCAACTACCGGTTTTTTATTGCCTGTTGAACGAACATATTCTGCTGCTTCTGCTTCCATGCCACCACCGATCTCACCGATCATTACGATCGCATCTGTTTCCGGATCGTTCATGAACAGTTCGATCGCCTGTTTTGTTGTTGTGCCGATGATCGGATCACCGCCAATACCAATCGCTGTGGAAATGCCAAGGCCTGCTTTCGCTACCTGGTCTGCCGCTTCGTAAGTAAGTGTTCCTGATTTAGAAACGATACCGATACGGCCTTTTTTAAAGATAAAGCCCGGCATAATACCTACTTTACATTCGTCTGCCGTTATTACACCAGGGCAATTCGGACCGATCAGCCTTGTAGAACTTCCAACCAAATAATTTTTCACTTTCACCATATCCAGTACCGGAATACCTTCTGTAATACAAACAACCAGTGCAATACCTGCGTCTGTTGCTTCCATGATCGCATCTGCAGCAAATGCAGGCGGTACGAAAATAATACTCACATTAGCACCTGTTGCTTTTACCGCATCAGCGACTGTGTTAAATACAGGTTTTTCCAGGTGCGTGCTGCCACCTTTCCCCGGCGTAACGCCACCAACTACCTGCGTGCCGTATTCGATCATCTGCGTAGCATGAAAACTACCCTCAGTACCCGTAAAGCCCTGTACCAGGATTTTAGAATCTTTATTGACTAAAACTGCCATCTTTCAATTAGAAATTTAAAATGAAAATTAAAAAACCCGGCGCAAAGATAGGGTAGATGAGTTATTAAGAGAAGAGTAAATTTTGGCCTGCAGCACGCGGATAGCCTGGTTAAACTTAGTGACATACAAGCTGGTATGCCGGCGATAATCATCCCTGCTTCTTGGTAATAAGTAGGATTGCCCCTAACTTTAACCTATAAAATAAACCCTTAAACCACGTCGCCCGCTGACCAGCCACTATCCTGCCAGCGGGATCCGGATTTTTTATTACAGGTCCGGGTGCAGACTTTGTTTACCAAAACCATAACCAGCACATGAGAAAAATTACTTTCCTCTTCCTCATCCTCGCATCTGTTATTTCAGCTTCTTCCAGTGCCCAAAAGATCAGTGCCCGCAAAAGCATCGCCGTGCGCGAACTGGATGCCAAAGCGAAAGAAGCTGTAGATAATATCCGTTTCTTTGATGAAACAGGTAAGAAACTGATTATTGCCAGTGCCTCGGTAACCCCCACGGAAATGGGTGTGCAAATCCTGGTAGAACTGCAGGCAACGAATGGTAATACCACCTGGACTTATGATTTCCGTCCGCAGGATATCAGCACGATCACAGAAGTGGAAGTGCCATCCAAATCACCGGTTGGCCAATTGAAGATCCAGTTAAAGAATAAGCTTTGCCATAAAGTAAGTGTCTTTAAAAAGCAAGTGGATGATATTTTTGCAGAGGATATCTATTTTAATTTTTTACAGGTAGATAAGAAAAATGCAGAACAGGTGCGGGCGGCTTTATATAAACTCCGCGAGATCTATATCGCAGAAGAAAACGAACCTCTGCAAGCCACCACAACCGCGATGAAAAAGTATAAGGACTTCTGGTTCTCCGGGAAAGGTACTTCCAAAACTTATTACCTCACCAATGCTTATGCCAGCGGATGCTCGCTGTATTTGTTTTATAACCTGCAGGAAATAAATACCTCTGGTGAAAAGAAAGAATACTACCTCACGATCGTGCCCCTGGACCAGATCGATGAAGTAAACCTCGATCGTGCAAAGAGTAAACCCAATTGTATTTTAATGGGCGCGGCAAAAAAAGGCTTTAGCACTTACCAGCAATCAGGCGATAAATACACACTTACCAAGCCGGTAGAGTCATTGCCGATGTTCCTCGATGTAACCCCGGAAGGCAGTTACGATCCTTCTGGAGATGTGATGGACAGGTTCCGTACGCTGGTGCGCAATTGCGATGGAAAAAAACTCAAGTTGTAAATAAACGATAAGGCATAGACGATAACCATTAAAGTGATTCGCCATGCTGGCTTTTATCCAGGCCTTCCATTTCCTCTTCCACGGAAACGCGCAAAGGCGTGATGAGGTCTGTGATCTTTAACAGGATAAAGGTGCCGCCAAATACAAACGCAGAAACCGCCACCGTGGTAATGAGATGCACTGTAAACAAATGCGTTTCGCCAAAGATCAACCCGTTACCAGTTACGTTTGCTGCGTTGATTTGCTGATCTGCAAACACGGCTGTGAGTAAAAAACCGACGATGCCGCCAATGCCATGACAGGGGAATACATCCAGCGTGTCGTCAATGCTGGTACGTGTGCGCCATTCTACCATCAGGTTACTTACAATACTGCTGACAATACCAACCGTTAATGAATGCGCGATGCTGATAAATCCTGCCGCCGGCGTGATCGCCACCAGGCCGACAACTGCACCAATGCAGGTTCCCATGGCAGAAGGTTTTTTACCCCGCATCGCGTCGAAGATGATCCAGGTGAAGGCAGCTGCTGCCGAGGCGGAACTGGTGGTGGCCAGGGCATTTACTGCTAACACGTTTGCACCAAAAGCCGAACCCGCATTAAACCCAAACCAGCCAAACCAAAGCAATCCTGTTCCCAGCAATACATAACTGATGCGGGCAGGCGTATGGGCATGATCCTGCCGTTTTTTAAGATAAAGGGCACCCGCCAATGCGGCCCAGCCTGCACTCATATGTACAACGGTTCCACCGGCAAAATCGAGCACACCGTATTTTGCCAGGATGCCGTTGGGGTGCCAGGTAGCATGGGCTAGCGGGCAATAGATAAAAATGCAAAACAGCGTGATGAACAAAATATAGGAAGTGAATTTGATGCGTTCTGCAAAAGCGCCCGTGATAAGAGCAGGTGTGATGATAGCGAATTTCAATTGATAAAAAGCAAAGAGCACCAATGGAATCGTCGGGGCCAGCGGCCAGGGTTTCCCATTAATAATGCCTTTCATCAGGAAAAAAGTTTTGGGGTTACCGATGATGCCGCCGATGGAATCGCCGAAAGCAAAACTAAACCCGACGATCACCCAGATCAGGGTAACCCCTGCCATGCAGATATAACTTTGCAGCATCGTACTGATGACATTCTTTTTAGACACCATCCCGCCATAGAAAAAAGCAAGTCCGGGCGTCATGATCAGCACGAGGGCCGTTGCTGTTAACATCCAGGCGGTATCGGCGCCATTGATATCCGTATTATTTGCAGGAATGGGAGCCGACGCGGAAGGGAAGAGGCTGAGGACGACAACAGCCAGTAATAAAAGAAACGGAATGATCGCCAGTTTACGGTTCATTGACATACAACAATTTTAAAGTGTGTATGGCAGCATCGGTGTTTAAATATAAGGGATTTCATGATCGGCTCAATCCGCCATGAATAAAATTATCCGGATCTATAAAATCATTATTTCTTTAGCCGCCCGATAATCTCCTGGATCATCAGGGATTCCTGGGGAAAAGCAACAAGGCTTTGGTTCAGCAACTCAATAATTTTAACCCTGTCGGTTTTTGATTCCTGAAAAATCTCCGGACCGCTCAGCCTGATCTCCGAATTTCCTTTCTTCACAAGACTGAATTTCTCTGTCAGGTTTTCCTTTCGTAAAAGGTTGGATGTTCGTAAAGGAAGTTGAATATTAATTTCATGAAGGTTTTCGTTGGGCAAGATTGTGAAGCTGTAGGGCGAAAGATCACGGTGCGTAATCTCTATTTTTGAAACGAAGGGTACTGCCGGAAGCCGTATCTTAAATATTCCAGACTTGTTAGCCACAGTAACTTTTCGCAGTTCCGGAAAAGCGGCAGTCGCAAAGTCTGCCGGCCTATCCGGCCCGCTTACAAATCCGGAAAATTCTATGGAATCATACGGGCTTTGAGTTGACGCGGAATACTCCAGCTTTCCCGGAAAGAATTGCTGGGGAAAAAGACTGTCATAAACAAAATTTATTCGCTCTGCATTCCCAACGACCAGATGACCACTACCGATTGCGATGAGTTGTTCAGCCGGACCTGAAAATTGCATAAATAGGAAAGTGCTACTATCCGGGAAGACGAGATAGTTTTTAATGTCCCCCGTGACAGATGACACGAATGTCTTGTTTTTTAATCCCGCAACCTGTGCCCGGGCGGGCATCACTACAACTGAACATAGCAAAAGTATCCAGCAGGGAACGAGCTTTATTTTCATGGGGTTTATTAACAGATAAGCCAGTAAGTTAAGCTAAAAATGATCAGGTAAACAATGCATCCAGCTGCGGATCCGTATAATCTTTCACCAGCATCAGCACATTTGGGAGATGACTAAATTCTTCTTCTGTATGATAGGTAAGTAACACAACGGCTTTCATGCCGGCGTTCAGTGCAGCTTCCACGCCTTTTGGCGAATCTTCGAAAACAATACAATGTTCGTACGTGATGTCCAGTAAATCAGCGCAGCGCGTAAACACTTCGGGGTCTGGTTTGCTCGCGATCACATCATCAGCCGTTACGATCGCCGCAAAATATTCCCGCACGGGGATATGATCCAGTACATAGTTTACATTGAACGGACTGGCCGCGGTGCCAATCGCCATGCTGATCCGGTTTCGCTTAGCGGTTTCTAAAAATACCTGCAGCCCTTCTATCAGTTTTAAATGGGGTAAAAAAGCAGACTGGTATTTTTTTTCTTTTTTCAGGGAGAATGCATGTACTTCTTCCTGCGAATATTTATCGTTGCCAAATACCCGGGCAAAGAGTTCTTCATTTTTACCGTACATATGACTGCGCGTTTGCGCTTCCGTCATGTTAGCATTCAGTTCGTTATTGAGAATCTCAAACCAGGCCGCCTGGTGAAACTGCATATCGTCGATCATCGTGCCGTTCATGTCGAATAAAAAAGCCTTGTCCATAAGTTCGTATTTATTTCACGCTATGCCTGCAAAATTACCAAACAGTTCTCCCAAATAAATGCTATAAAAAAAGCTGCACAGATCTATTTAGTGCAGCTCTTTTTATAGATAGGTAATTATTTATTAAAAGCGGCTTTCAGGTCCGTTACTGCCAATGCCTGTGCCTGGGCAGCTTCCGGCAAGATGGCTGCCATCCCAAAAAATTCATGTGTCGTGCCAGGGTACAATTTATAATTGGTCGCAACACCGGCTTTCTTCAAATTATCCGACAGCAGCTGACCTTCTGAAGTGAGGGGATCATATTGGGCAGCGATGATGGTTGTGGAAGGCAATCCTTTGAGATTGGCTGAAACCAGGGAGATCATCGGATTTTTACCATCAGCAGGGCTGTTCAGGTATTTTTCATAAAACCATTTCATCAATCCGGTATTCAATGGCTTAATGCTGTCACTTTCCTTGTAGGAAGGCGTGGTAAAATCATAGCCTGCGATCGGGTAAACCAGTACCTGGTAAACTGGAAGCTGTAATCCCTTATCGCGTGCCATCATACTCACTGCTGCCGCAAGGTTTCCACCGGCACTTTCGCCGACAAGGGCAATCTTTTTTGGATCGCCTTTGATAGAAGCGGCATTTTTTACAGCCCATTCGTAGGCAGCATAGCTATCATTGTGCGCCACGGGAAATTTAAATTCCGGAGCCTGGCGGTAAGCTACTGATATCACGATAGCTTCTGCCTGATTGGCCAAAGCATCAGCAGAGGCGCCATAGGTATCGAGGTTGGCAATTACCCAACCACCTCCATGATAGTAAACGATCACCGGGTACATATTTTTGCCCGTTTTCGGTGTGTAGATGCGAAGGTGGATTTGTCCGCCGGCTACCGGGATATCTTTCCCCGTAGTATCTGCGTTGCTCGGCTTTACCACAATGTTATGCTCTTTGATCACGTCCATCGCAGCATCAGCTGGTGAAGGTTGCTTACGCGCTTCCTGGGCAGATAAACTGACTAGCGGAGGCGCTTTATAGCTAACCAGCTTTTCTATTACAACGGCCATCGGGTCAGTTAGTTGCGTACCCCAGGCCGGCTTTTCATTCACCGGCTTCAGTGTATTACCTGAATCAACGGGGTTAGCTGTTGCGATCGTTGTGCTGTCGTTTGTTGCAGCCGTTTCGCTTTTGTTGTTATTACAGGCGCTAAGTGCTAATAATGTACTGCAGCCGAGGGCCAGTATGGCCAGGCCGGGGTGATTTTTTTTCATTTTTTGTTTTTGGTGGTGAACGGGAAATGAATCAATTACTATACCGTATAAAATCGGTGTCGCCTGGCAGAACTGGATATTTTTTGGAAACTTTTTTCTTGCAACGGAAAAAATGTTTGCATCTAAAAAGTTTCCGGATTATTTTGGCTTAAATCATCCGTATGAAACTGAAAAAAAATAAGGGCATTCGCGAGTTTGTCCCGCTGTCACAAAAGGACCTGTCCGAATATCTCCAAACCCATAAATCTTCCTTCAGCCTGGCTGAGAATGGCCGGCGTGCACTTCCCGCTAAGGCAAGTCTCAAACAGTCCCTATTGTATGAAAAAATTCTTCGTAAGAAAATTATCCCTGCAAATGGGCGCAAATTATTGATAGAGATAGACCAAACCGTAAAAACAAAACTGGAAAAGCAACAGGCAAGGCGGAGAACGGATTGCCTTTACTTCGCAGCTAAGTTAAACCGCAGTCTTTTGACAATGGAAACCGAATATAACAAGTGGGTTCATTGGTTTTTTACATTACCGTTATTAAGGGAGTCGAACGCCGGGTGCCGGGGGGATATGCTTTGGCTGGATATCCAGGAAAATAAAATCAAAGCGAAACTGTTGGAGACAGGTCCTGCCAATCAACAAATACTCCGTGACAAGATCAGTTTATTTGAAGCTGAATTAAAAATTCTTGGAAAATCCTCTAAAAAGGAGTCCGGCAAGGCCATAAAAAAAGAGCAACCGTAGCTGCTCTTCTAACTTTTTTATTTTCGCTTAGGCGTCTTTGCCATGGCAGTTTTTGAATTTCTTTCCGCTACCACAAGGACATGGATCATTACGCCCGATCTTCGGTTCAACGCGGATCGGCTCCTGTTTTACCGGCGTAGAAGGATCGAAATAATCATTTTCATTCGCAGCATAATCGCTTCCCGCAATTTCGATCTCGCTCTTATTCGCGTTCATGCGGCTCATATCCGTTTTCTGCTCACGGCCTTCTTTGATCTGCCCGCTGTTGTTTTGCTCGATTGGGATACCGGCATGGCAAAGGAAACTCACGATGTCTTTATTCACCTGGTCATCCATTTGCTTAAAGGCATTATAGGCTTCGATCTTATAAATAACCAATGGATCTTTTTGCTCGTAACCCGCCGTTTGTACACTGTGGCGAAGGTCATCCATCGCACGTAGATGTTCTTTCCACGCATCATCAATTAATGCCAGTGTAATGCTGCGTTCCAATGCCTGCCCGAGTTCAGCGCCATTGCTTTCAAAATATTTATCCAGGTTAGCCAATGCCTGGATGCCTCTTTTGCCGTCAGTGAAAGGCACCGCTACATTCTCAATATGATTACCCTGGTCTTTCCTGATATTGGAAATAATCGGCATTGTTTGAGCGGCAAGCCCCTGTTTTTTATTGTTGTAATGCGTGATCGCTTCGAGGTATAATTTCTCAGTCAGCGTATTCAGATCGGTCTTAGCAAGTTCTTCCTGTTCGATCGAGGTGTCGATACCAAAATGCATGATCGCCGCGAGTTTAAACCCTTCGTGATCATCCGACTCTTTAAAAGAATTTACCAGCCCTTCCGCAACAGAATAGAAGGCATTATCAAGATCCAATGCCAGGCGTTCTCCAAACAACGCGTGATTACGTTTTCCGTAAACAACGTTTCGCTGCTTGTTCATCACATCATCGTATTCCAGCAATCGTTTCCTCGTGCCGAAGTTATTTTCCTCTACTTTTTTCTGCGCCCTTTCGATACTTTTCGTAATCATGCTGTGCTGGATCACTTCGCCTTCTTTATAACCCATCCTGTCCATTAACCCTGCAATACGTTCACTACCGAACATCCGCATCAGGTCATCTTCCAGGGATACAAAGAAGTTAGACGTTCCCGGATCTCCCTGGCGTCCTGCACGTCCGCGTAACTGCCTGTCTACACGACGACTCTCATGACGCTCGGTACCCAGAATCGCCAAACCGCCTGCTTCTTTAACTCCGGGCCCGAGTTTAATATCGGTACCACGACCAGCCATATTCGTTGCAATGGTAACAGCTCCGGCAAAACCTGCTTCTGCTACTACCTGTGCTTCCTTGCTATGTTGTTTCGCATTCAAAACATTGTGCGGGATGTTCTTTTGTTTCATCATCCGGCTGATCAGTTCACTCACTTCAACCGATGTGGTACCCACCAGCGTTGGCCGGCCGGCAGTCATATTTTTTTCCACCTCGTCGATCACCGCTTTAAATTTCTCCCGCTTGGTTTTGTACACCATATCCTGCTCATCCTTACGGATCACTTTCACGTTCGTCGGGATCGACACCACATCCAGTTTATAAATGCTCCAAAGCTCTGCTGCTTCCGTTTCCGCCGTACCCGTCATACCCGCTAATTTGTGGTACATCCTGAAATAATTCTGCAGGGTAACCGTCGCATATGTTTGCGTAGATGCTTCGATCTTTACATTTTCTTTCGCTTCGATCGCCTGGTGTAAACCGTCGGAATATCTTCTTCCATCAAGGATACGGCCTGTTTGTTCATCCACGATCTTCACCGCTTCGTCCATCACCACGTATTCAACGTCTTTGTCAAATAAGGTATAAGCTTTCAGCAACTGCTGGATCGTATGGATACGATCCGCTTTTGCAGAATATTCATTCATCAGGTTTTCCTTGCGCTGTAATTTTTCTTCAGCGGTCAGGTCAGTTTTATCAATATCAGCCAGTTTGATGGCGATATCCGGCAGGATGAAGAAATCCGGATCTTCTCCCTGGCGGGTGATGAGTGTTAAACCGTTATCCGTTAATTCAACCTGGTTGTTTTTTTCGTCGATGCTGAAATAAAGTTCATTATCTACTTTCGGCATTTCCTTTTGCTGATCTGCGAGATAATAGTTTTCACTTTTCTGCAGTTTCACGCGCATGCCCGGCTCACTTAAGAATTTGATAAGGGCACTGTTTTTAGGAAGACCGCGATGAGCACGCATCAATGCAAGGCCACCATCTTTCGGGTCGTCATTGCCTTCTGCTATTTTTTTCTTAGCCTCGATCAGGAAACTGTTCACGGCTTTTTTCTGTGCTTCCACCAGGCGTTCGATCCTTGGTTTCAGGTCGAAGAATTGTTGCGTGTTATCACTATGTCCAACCGGGCCACTGATAATTAACGGCGTACGCGCATCATCGATCAATACACTATCCACCTCATCCACCATCGCAAAATGATGTTTGCGCTGCACCATTTCATCGGGCGTATGCACCATGTTATCCCGGAGGTAATCAAAACCAAATTCGTTGTTTGTGCCATAAACGATATCTGAGTTGTAGGCGTTGCGGCGGGCATCACTGTTGGGTTCGTGCTTATCGATACAATCTACCCGGAGGCCGAGCCATTCGAAGATCGGGCCGTTCCACTCACTATCCCTGCGTGCCAGGTAATCATTCACGGTAACGATATGAACACCTTCACCGGCGAGGGCATTTAAATAAGCAGGCAGGGTACTCACGAGCGTTTTACCTTCACCGGTAGCCATCTCGGAAATTTTGCCGGAATGCAATACGGCACCACCGATCAGCTGAACATCATAATGCACCATGTTCCAGGTGACCGTTGTTCCGCCAGCCGTCCAGGAGTTTTTAAAAATGGATTTATCTCCCTGGATGCTGATGTTATTTTTACGGGTAGCCAGGTCACGATCGAGGTCCGTAGCAGTGGCTTCCATGTTTTCATTCTCTTTAAAACGCCGGCTGGTTTCTTTTACCACGGCAAATGCTTCAGGGAGGATGATCAGGAGGATCTCCTCAATTTTCGCATCGCGGTCTTTTTTAAGGCCGTCAATTTCTTTGTAGATCGTATCGCGTCCCCCAATTTCCTCCAGTGGCAGGCTTTCGGCTTCCAGTTTTTTGTCAGCGATCAATTTATCGATATCAGCCAGGTGTTCGCGGATGCGGCCCTGGAATTCTACTGTTTTACCGCGTAAGGCATCATTGCTGAGCGATGCGTAGGTGGCAAAAAATTCGTTTGTCTTTTGCACTAGTGGTAAAATCTTCTTTACGTCCTTTTCGCTTTTATTACCGCCAAAAATTTTGGAAATGATCCCTAACATAAGTTTCTATTGTAGTGAAATGCTTTTTAATGCAGATTTAGTAAGGTTTTGTTGTCAAATATGATGCTATCCTGATTTACGGGTCAAATTGACAGGGTTGCAAATGTACAAAGAACTTCGCTATGGGGAAAAAGCAACGGCCATCCGGCGAAAAAAAGCAATTAAGAGGAGTTTAACGGCAGTTATCTCCCAATTTTTGTACGGAGAATTAGCCGTTTTGCCCTACCTTTGCCGTCCAAAAATGAGGCGGGGGACCGATCTTCCCTGCTGCTTTTACAACAAAACAGATCAAACACTATGAGCGGTGCATTAAAAGAGGTAAGAAACAGGATAAAGAGTGTACAAAGCACTCAACAAATTACCAAAGCGATGAAGATGGTGAGTGCTGCAAAGCTTCGCCGTGCGCAGGATGCCATTACACAAATGCGTCCCTACGCCCAGAAACTCCAGGAAATGGTGAGTAATATCGTTACCACTTCCGATGGGAACGTATCCATGGATCTGGCGACTGAGCGCCCCGTGGAAAAAGTGCTGGTTATTGTTGTTACCAGTGACCGCGGACTTTGCGGCGGGTATAATTCTAACCTGATCAAATTAACCAAGCTCACCATTGCTGAAAAATACAGCGCCCAGCTGGCTGCCGGAAATGTACAGGTATTGCCCATCGGGAAAAAAGGGTACGAACATTTTACCAAAAACGGCTTTAAGGTCGTAGATAAATACTGGGATATTTTCACGGGATTAAGTTTCGACCGTGTTCAGGCTGCAGCCAAATATGCCATGGAAGCGTTTTCTGCTAAAGAAGTAGACGCCGTAGAAGTGGTGTATAGTGAATTTCAAAATGCTGCCACACAGCGCTTTATTGCAGAGCCTTTCTTACCGGTTCGCAAAGTAGCGGAGATCAAAGGCCAGAAAAAAGCAGATTTTATTTTTGAACCAGGCCAGGATGTACTGATCAAAGAACTGATGCCAAAGATCCTGAATACACAACTATACAAGGCCGTGTTGGATGCCAATGCCAGCGAGCATGGTGCAAGGATGACGGCGATGGATAAGGCCAGTGAGAATGCGAATGAACTACTGAAATCTTTGAAAATTAGTTACAACCGCGCAAGGCAGGCGGCGATCACGACGGAATTGACCGAGATTGTGAGTGGCGCAGCAGCATTGCAGGGGTAAGCGAAAAGGTTTTCAGGACGAAGTGTATGTGGAGTCAATAAGTCAATAGGTCATTGGTCAGTAAGTCATTGGTCAATCTCTACGGATTACATAGTTGAATGGGGTTAAAGACGGTTAAAAGCGGGAGGAAACTCAAATTCATAAGCAGCGGTTATGCTTGCTTTGTGACATGATCGCCTTAAAAGATTTTGAAGTGTATAAGGTAGCAATGGAAATCGGGAGGATTGTCTTTGCGACTATCCAGGACTGGAATCACTTTCATAAGGAAACGTTGGGCAAACAATTTTTGCGATCTGCTGACTCCATCGCGTTGAACATCGCAGAAGGATATGGCCGGTTCTTTTACAAGGAAAACAGGAATTTTAATTATTATAGCAGGGGATCGGCATATGAATGTGCTACTTGCCTGAAGAAAGCTAAGGAGCGAAGTCTGGTAAGTCCAGATCAGGAAAACCAATTACGAATATTGTTTACCAAATTTTTCAAACTGATAAACTGCTACATAAAGTCAATCGGTCCCAATGACCAGTGACCAATGACTAATTGACTAAAAAAAGCCTTCAATTATAATTTATTAATGGAAATCTCTCAAATCATTCCCCACATAGAAGCATTGATCTTCGCCAGCGATAAGCCGCTTACTTCTCCCGAGGTCACGGAACTGGTGAATAATGCATTGGGCTTTATCGAAGACCGCGCGAGCCAGGAACAGGTAACGGCGGCGATTGACGGGATCCAGGAGAAATATGCCGCAGAATTTTATGCTTTTGAATTAAAACAAAGTGGCGGGGGCTGGCAGTTTCTTACAAAACCGGCTTACCATAAAACAGTCGCGCTGATCAATGGCGATAAATTCATCAAACGTTTATCTACGGCTTCACTCGAAACGCTGGCGATCATTGCCTATAAGCAACCGATTACCAAAAGCGAGATCGAATCGATTCGCGGTGTGAACTGTGATTATGCCGTGCAGAAATTACTGGAGAAAGATCTCGTGATCATTTCGGGCCGGAACGAAGATGCCGTGGGCAAACCACTGATCTACGGAACGTCAAAATCGTTCATGGATTATTTCGGCATCAACAGTGCGGATGAATTACCAAAGATCAGTGAAGTGCTGATGGATGAATATTTAAAGGCGTCCAACGTGACCGACATGATCGCGGAAAATGATGAGGTGAACCGCCTGGCTGCTGAAGAAGGCGAGATCATCGTTCCGGAAACAGCTGAAGATGCGGATAGCAACGAAGAAGAATTAACCATTGCGGCAGTAGCGATCGGCGAAGAAGAAAATATCGAAGAAAATAACGAAGCCGAAAATAATGAAGCCATTACTGATTTGGATGAAGAAAATAATTCAGACCATTCTGTAGCAGAAGAACTGGAGATGGAAGACGCGGTGGAAGACCTGCAGGATGATATGGATGAAACGATCGAAGAAGAAAAGAAGGATGAAGAAGAGCAAGGGTAAAGATCGTTTGATATTTAATTAATAATTTTACCCGGGCATTTTATAAATGCCTTTTTTATTGCAAAAAATAAAGGATTATGGCACAGCTACAAGGAAAGGAACTGATCTCTATCGCAAATGAATTTGGAACGCCGGTTTATATTTACCACGCCGAAAAAATACAGGAGCAATACAAAAAATTAACCCACGCATTTCGTGATTGCGATGCGAAGATCTTTTACGCCTGCAAATCACTCACGAATATCAATGTACTCAAATACATTTTATCATTAGGTGCTTCACTGGATTGCGTGAGCATCAATGAGGTAAAGCTGGGCCTGATGGCAGGTTTCGAAAAAGAAAATATCCTGTACACGCCCAACTGTGTTGATTTCGAAGAGATCGTTGAAGCAAAGGAACTGGGCGTTAATATCAACATTGATAATATTTCTATTCTCGAGCAATTTGGCAATAAATACGGCAACAGCTATCCTGTATGTATTCGCCTGAACCCGCATATCATGGCGGGCGGAAATTTTAAAATTTCAACAGGGCATGTCGACAGTAAATTCGGCATCTCCATCCACCAGATGCGGCATATTGAACGCGTGGTAAAAACAACAAAACTGAATGTCACCGGCATTCATATGCATACCGGAAGCGAGATCAAAGATCTGAACGTTTTCCTCGAAGGGCTGGAAGTGATGTTTACGATGGCCGCGCATTTTCCTGATTTAAAAACGATCGACCTGGGCAGTGGATTTAAAGTTCCTTACCAGCCGGGCGATCCGGAAACCGATGTGGATGCGCTTGGTAAAAAGCTTTCTGAAGCGTTTGCGCAGTATGAAAAAGAAACCGGCAAGAAACTGCAGGTTTGGTTTGAGCCGGGAAAATATTTAGTGAGCCAGTGCGGATACCTCGTGGTAAAGGCTAACGTGATCAAGCAAACGCCGGCGACGGTATTTGTTGGCGTAAACAGCGGCTTCAATCACCTGATTCGACCGATGATGTACGAGGCTTATCATCATATTGAAAATATCAGCAACCCGACAGGAACGTCGCGTATCTATACGGTAGTGGGTAATATTTGCGAGACAGACACATTCGCCTGGGACCGCACGATCACGGAGGTTCGCGAAGGCGATTACCTCGTTTTTTATAATGCCGGCGCTTATGGTTTTGAAATGTCTTCCAATTTCAACTCGCGACTGAAGCCTGCGGAGGTGATGGTGAAAGACGGTAAGCCAGCGTTGATTCGGAAAGCAGACGTGTTTGAAGACTTACTGCGCAACCAGGTGTTAGACCAGTAAAAGTTGTTTAGTTGAGCAATAAAAAGGTCGAAAGCGTTTATTCTATCGAAGCAACATTTTGTTCATTCGCCCTGTCTTGGATGTTATGCGTTACATAATTATTTACGCTCTGCTGTTCATCAGCATTGCTTCCTGTAAAAAAGACAAACCGCCCGTAGAAATGACCGGGGTTTGGGAAATGGAAACGTCAACCGGGATGATGGGAACCATTCACTATCCGCCGGGAAATGGACAAATCATTTTTCTTGGGAGGGATTTTAGCTTTGAACAACGAAGACACGACAGCGTTGACTTCCGTGGAACCTATTCAATTGAAAGAAAAAGAGATTGCTTTGGTGATGGAAAATTAGATTTTTTGCGCACGACCAATCCAAATTCCGGTGAAGCTGTCATCGCAATCGCAGACAATAAGTTAATATTAAATACACCAAATTGTGTTTCGGATGGCGTTATGACAACGTTCAGAAGACAATAAATAATCAAATGAAAAAATTCCTTTCGCTTATACTCGCCATCTCCATGCTGACAACTGTTTTCGCGCAGGAAGCAAAATTGTACAACCCCGATGCCAATGCGGAGAAAGACCTGGCAGCAGCCATTAAAAAAGCCAAAGCTGAAAAAAAATATGTGTTGATCCAGGGTGGTGGCAACTGGTGCAAATGGTGTATCGAATTTGCGCGTATGGCAAAGGCTGATCCTCAACTCGATTCCGTGATTAATGCCGGTTTCGTTTGGTATCATTTAAACTGGAGTAAAGAGAATCAGAATAAAAAAGTATTCGCGAAACTCGGTTACCCGCAACGTTTCGGCTTTCCTGTTTTTATTATCTTAAATGAAAAAGGCGAACGCATTCACACACAAAACAGCGAATACCTCGAAGATGGCAAATCCAGTTATAACAAAGCAAAAGTGCAGGCCTTCCTCGAGATGTGGAGTCCGCGGGCATTAAACCCGCTGATGTATGGCGACAAACGCTAAACGATTTTTACCTTAAATGAATGCTCCGCCCGGGGCATTTTTTGTTTGCGTAATGGTTACATTTATAAAAAATCACGATGAAGCGCTTCCTCAGCCTGGTAATGCACCCCTTTAAATTCCGCATCTTTCTCCTGCAGAAATTACCTGCAGCCTATTTCAGCGGTGTGCGCGTGCAATACGCAGATGAAGAGAAATGCGTGGTGACGATCCCTTACAAATGGTTTTCTACAAACCCTTTCCGCAGTACTTATTTTGCCTGTTTATCCATGGCAGCTGAAATGAGTACGGGCGTGCTGGCAATGGCGCATACCTACCAGCAAACGCCGGCGGTGAGTATGCTTGTGTTAAAAGTAGAAGGCAATTTTCATAAGAAAGCAACCGGGCGCACAACATTTGTCTGCGAAGATGGAAAAAGGATCGGGCAGATGATCGCAGAAGCAATGGCCTCCGGTAAACCTACTTCCATTACTGCCCGTTCAGTTGGCAGAAATGCTGAAGAAGAGATGGTGGCCGACTTTGCCATCACCTGGTCTTTTAAGTCGAAAGGCAATTAACGGTTTCAGTACCGCCACGAATTGCGTAAATTGCACGCTAAATAAGTTCAGTGCGCCAGTACATGAATTGCGGGCGGAATCATTAGTCCCGGACAAATACAATTATGGCAAAAGAATTAAGCAAACAACAGGCATTAGAATATCATTCCAAGGGAAGGCCCGGGAAAATTGAAGTCGTTCCCACCAAAGAAGCGAAGACACAAAGAGATCTCTCACTCGCTTATTCACCGGGTGTTGCAGAGCCGTGTAAAGAAATTGTGGCGAATCCCGATGATGTTTATAAATACACAGCCAAGGGAAACCTGGTTGGCGTAATCAGCAATGGCACGGCGGTGCTTGGTTTGGGCAATATCGGCCCGGCGGCCGGCAAACCCGTGATGGAAGGAAAGGGTGTACTCTTCAAAATATTTGCGGATATAGATGTATTCGATATTGAAATAGATGAGACTGACCCGGTGAAATTTGTGCAGATCGTGAAGTCGCTTGAGCCAACATTCGGCGGTATCAACCTGGAAGACATTAAAGCACCGGAGTGTTTTTACATTGAGCAGGAATTGAAAAAGCAATGTAATATTCCCGTGATGCACGATGACCAGCATGGCACGGCCATCATCTCTTCCGCAGCCCTGTTAAATGCGCTGGAGATCCAGAAAAAGAAAATCGATAAAGTAAAATTCGTTATCAATGGCGCAGGTGCGGCGGCGATGGCCTGTATAAAATTATATGCTTCTCTCGGTGCAAAACCGTCGAATTTTATGGTGTTCGACAAAGACGGTATCCTGCATAAAGGCCGCACAGATGTAGAAGAGCTGAAGCAGTTATTTACCGTTGATGCGAAATACCGCGACTGGGACCTGGCACGTGCGATGAAAGATGCAGATGTTTTTGTGGGCCTGAGTGTGGGTAATGTGGTTACGCCGGATATGGTGAAGTCGATGGCCAAGCACCCGATCGTTTTCGCGATGGCGAACCCTGATCCCGAGATCACTTACGAAGCAGCAATCGGCAGCCGTAAGGACCTGATCATGGCGACGGGCAGAAGTGATTACCCTAACCAGGTGAACAATGTACTTGGGTTTCCATATATATTTCGCGGGGCACTGGATGTTCGTGCCACGCAAATCAACGAAGCGATGAAACTGGCAGCGGTAAAGGCTTTGGCAGAACTGGCCAAAACAACCGTTCCTGATATTGTGAATCTCGCTTACAACGAAAAAAACATTTCCTTCGGCCCGGATTATATTATCCCGAAGCCGGTGGATCCGCGTTTACTGGCCACTGTTGCGCCTGCCGTTGCACGTGCAGCGATCGACAGCGGCGTTGCCCGTATCCCGATTAAAGATTGGGATGCTTATGTGATCGAATTAAATAAAAGGCTCGGACTTGACAACCAGTTAAGCCGTGTTATTGGCAACAAGGCAAGGCAGGATCCGAAGCGTGTTGTATTTGCAGATGCGGAAAATGCGAAAGTGTTGAAAACAGCGCAACTGGTGCTCGATGAAAAAATCGGCTACCCGATCCTGTTAGGGGATGAGAAAAAGATCCGCAAGATCGCTTCCGAAAACTCTGTCGATCTGGAAGGCATGCCGATCATTAATCCTAAAGACGACACGACAGAAGAATTGCGTAAGGAATTTGGCCAGTTGTTTTTTGAAAAGCGTCAGCGTAAAGGTGTGAACAGGTACGAGGCAAACAAGGCGATGAAAGACCGTAACCATTTTGGTTGTATGATGGTAGAAACCGGCGTTGCAGATTGTATGATCAGCGGGCTCAGCAGGAATTATCCCGATACGATCCGGCCCGCCATTCACATCATTGGTACGGAGCCCGGCGTGAAAAAGATCGCGGGTATGTATTTGTTATTTACGAAACGCGGCCCGTTGTTCCTGGCAGATACGACGGTTAATTTCAATCCGACAGCAGAAGAGCTGGCAGAGATCACCCTGCTGGTGGCGAAGGAAGTCCGGCATTTTAATATCGTTCCTAAAGTGGCCATGCTTTCTTATTCCAATTTTGGCAGCAGTGATTCTGCTGAAGCGAACCTCGTTCGCAAAGCAAGGGAGATCGTGAAAGAACGGGATCCGAAACTGATCTGTGATGGTGAAATTCAGGGCATCCTGGCTTTCAATAAAGAAATTTTAAAAGACAATTACCCGTTCACGGAGCTGGTAAATGGGGAAGTTAATACGCTGATATTCCCCAACCTGGCTGCGGGCAATATTGCTTACAACCTGCTACAGGAAGTAGGCGGTGCCGATAGTATCGGTCCGATTTTGCTGGGATTGAACAAGCCCGTCCACGTATTGCAATTGGGCAGCAGTATCCGGAGTATCTATAATATGGTGGTGATCGCGGTGGTTGATGCTCAATCGAAAAGTAAAACCGATACGCGCGAAGAGATCCGGAAAAGCAAATGGTGGAAGCGCGCGGGTACAGGCAAAACAATGGCATAATTAGTGGTTAATACTATAATTCAGGTTGATTAAACAACGTAACTGCAATGAATTTTTTCACACATTTTGGCCGGTATTTATTGATGCTGAAGGGCATGATCGGTAAACCGGAGAACGCAAAGGTTTACTGGAAGGAGTTTATGCACCAATGTTCCGATATCGGTATTGGTTCACTCGGGATAGTAAGCATTATTTCCCTTTTCATGGGTGCGGTAAGTACGGTTCAAACTGCTTACCAGTTAGTGAGCCCGCTGATCTCTAAAAGCACGATCGCGCAAATCGTTCGGGATACGGTTATCCTTGAGTTTGCACCTACGCTGGTTTGTATTGTTCTGGCCGGGGTTGTAGGCAGTAAGATCGCCAGCGAATTGGGTAACATGCGTGTGAGCGAACAGATTGATGCGCTCGAGATCATGGGGATCAATACAAAGACCTACCTCATTATGCCAAAGATCGCTGCGGCGATGATCACCATACCGATGATGGTAGTGCTGGCAATGGTGCTGGGTATCTACGGTGGGCGTTTAGCCGGGTCTGCGTCAAATATTTTATCGAACGATACTTTTGATAAGGGCCTGATGGAAAACTTTATGCCCTATAACGTAACGTTCTCCCTGATTAAAGCCTATACGTTCGCCTTTATCATCAGCAGTATTCCCGCTTATTTCGGCTATTATGTAAAAGGTGGTTCTCTGGAGATCGGGCGTTCCAGTACTAAATCTGTCGTGGTAAGTTGTATCATGATCCTGCTCGCAGATTACGCATTGGCAGCATTATTACTCTAACAGCATTCAGCAAAAACTGGTTTTCTAATTATTCTATTATGATCGAATTTAAAAACATCCGTAAAAGTTTTGGCGACAAGGTCGTGCTCGACGGTGTTAGCCATGTGATGGAAACCGGCAAAACCAACCTGATCATCGGCACCAGCGGTAGCGGAAAAACCGTGTTACAAAAATGCCTGGTGGGTTTGTTCGAACCGGATGAAGGCGAGATCATTTATGATGGTGTGAGTTTCACCGATATGACGGAAGATGACCGTAAAATCCTTCGCCAGCAGATCGGTATGCTCTTCCAGGGTTCTGCATTATTCGACAGTATGACGGTGGAGGAAAATGTAAAGTTTCCATTGAACATGTTTACGAGTGACTCCCATTCAAAAAAAATGGCCAGGGTGAATGAAGTGCTGGAAAGGGTTAACCTTGTCGGCAGCAATAAAAAATTTCCTGCGGAGATCAGTGGTGGTATGAAGAAACGTGTGGGAATTGCCCGTGCGATCGTGTTGAATCCAAAGTTTCTTTTTTGCGATGAACCGAATTCAGGGTTGGATCCGCAAACCTCGATGGTAATTGATAAACTCATCAAAGAGTTAACTGTGGAATACAATATCACCACGGTGATCAATACGCATGATATGAACAGCGTAATGGAAATCGGCGATAATATTCTTTACATGGTAAAGGGGAAAAAAGAATGGAGCGGCAACAGCCAGGAAATTATTTTTTCTGATAACAAACAACTGAATGAATTCATCTTTGCATCAGAGTTTTTACAGGATGCCAAAAGCATGCGGATGATGGAAGCGAAAGGACATGAAAGCCGCGAGGAAATTTTAAAGCCGCAGAAATAAATTATAACAAGCTATACTCCATAAAAAAAGCCATCCGTTAAGATGGCTTTTTTTATATCCTTATTTTATTCCGTATTTCTTTTTGTAACGTTCATTCAGTTGCTTGTGTTTATCTGTGAGGTTTAATTCACGCCCCTGGATAAACGCATTTACAACAACACTATTTCGCATATCCAGGATATCGCCCTGGCTGATAATAATGTTGGCATCTTTACCAACTTCGATACTTCCCGAGCGATCTGCAACGCCGAGGATCTTTGCGGCATTTAGCGTAATCGCTGCTAAGGCTTCTTCCCTGGATAAACCATAGCTGCTCGCGGTGCCTGCGTTGAACATCAGGTTTCGCCCGGTGGTTGTTTCATCTTCATCTGTAATGGCGAAGAGTACACCGGCTTTTTGCAGGATCGACGGCGTTTTAAACGGCTGGTCAACATCATCATCATCGGATGTAGGAAGGCTATGTTGTTGTTGCAGGATAACAGAGATATTATTTTGTTTCAGCAACGGTGCCATCTGGTAGCTTTCACTGCCGCCAACGATCGTTACGTCAAAACCAAACTCGCGTACAAAATCAATTGCGATCAGCATTTCTTTTACAATATCGCAATGAATAAATAGTTTTTGCGATTTGTTGAACAAGCCTTTTACCGCTTCCAGTTTTAAATTATTGCCGTTGCCTGCTGCCTGTGACTGGTAAGCTTTCGCTTCCGTGAAGAATGCTTTCACCATATCAATTCTTGTAAAGGCTTCTTTCATCGGGTCTGCCTGCGGACCTGCACCGCCAAACCTTGCGGGCCTTGGCATCAGGGATGGCATATAAAAATGAAAACCGTTATTTTCCTTGTACACGGCATCCTGCCAGTTCCATGCATCGAATTGTACAACAGAAGAACTACCCGCGATCAAAGAGCCTTGCGGCGCAACATTCGCAAATAAAATGCCGTTGCTGCGGAGGGTGTTGATGATCTTCGAATCTGCATTGTAGGCAACAATACTTTTTATGTTCGGGTTTAGGTCGCCGATCTCGTTGTAATCGTTACTTCCTTTTACCTGGCTGGCGATTTCGCGCAAACCGATGTTGGTATTGGAAAGAATGAGTCCCGGATACACATGTTTGCCCGTCGCATCTACCAGCTTTGCATTCGCCGGAGCCTGGATCGATGGGGCGATCTTTTCGATCTTACCATTGTTAATCTGAATGCTGGTATTTTCCAGGACCTGCCCGTTACCAACGTGAACAGTTGCATTGCTGATCACTGTGATCCCTTTATATGCAGGCGCGGGATACACATCATCCTGCGCCATTCCTGCGAGGGAAATGGTAAGGCCGGCGAGGATCAATAAATATTTTTTCATAATCTTCTTTTAGAATTTTTAAAATTTATTCTGCTTCTTCAGAAAGTAATCCATGCTGATGGGTATGCTCTTCGCAAAAATTCATCATCCTGAAACTTGGCGTTGCAGGCGACATGCTGCCACCGCTTTTCTTCTCTTCCAGCATTTTCTGGATCAGGCGATTTCTTTCTGCTGCAATTTGCAAACGCATTTGTTTATCCTTTTCGCGATCAAAATAAACGATGCCATCAACCAAAGTTTTTTCTGCTTTCGCATAAATACTTAACGGGTTGTCGCTCCATAGCACCAGGTCAGCGTCTTTCCCTGTCTTGATACTGCCTACTTCTTTGTCGATATGCAGCATCACCGCGGGATTCAGCGTCACCATTTTCAATGCGTCTTCTTCACTCATACCGCTGTATTTTACGCTTTTCGCGGCTTCCTGGTTTAAGCGACGCGCCATTTCCGGATCGTCACTGTTAATCGCAACATTCAATCCTACATTATGCATGATGGCTGCGTTGTAAGGAATCGCATCCTGCACTTCCATTTTATAAGCCCACCAGTCACTAAAAGTGGAGGCGTTGGCACCGTGTGCTTTCATTGCATCTGCTACTTTATACCCTTCAAGGATATGCGTGAAGGTGTTGATCTTAAAGCCGAATTTCTCTGCCATTTTCATTGTTTCCAAAATCTCGCTGGCAACATAACTGTGGCAGGTAATAAAGCGTTTGCTGTTCATGATCTCTACCAAAGCATCCAGTTCCAGGTCGCGGCGAACGTTTTTGCCATTCGGGCCTTTTAATGCTGCTTCATAATCTTTTGCGCGGGTGAAAGCGTCTATCTGCACCTGCTCAACGCCCATGCGTGTATCCGGGAAGCGATTGTTGTTTTGTGAAGGCGTGCGTTTTACGTTTTCACCTAAGGCAAATTTGATAAAGCCATCTGCGCCTTTAAATTTCAGGTCATTATCATCAGCACCCCAGCGTAATTTGATCAGCTGTGTCTGACCGCCGATTGTATTGGCACTGCCATGTAAAATATGTGAGGTAGTAACACCACCGCTCAACTGGCGGTAAATATTGATATCATCCGGTGCCAGGTTATCACCGATCCGCACTTCGGAAGAAACCGATTGCCCGCCCTCATTGATAGAAGCAGCGGCAATATGCGAGTGCTCATCAATCACACCAGGTGTTAGATGTTTACCCGTGCCATCGATGATCCTGGCGCCTGCTGCAGGTAAATTTTTTCCTACGCCTGCGATCTTGCCATTTTTAACGAGGACGTCAGCATTCGTTAACACGCCATCTTTTTCGTTGGTCCAAACGGTTGCATTGCGAATGAGGATCGTTTCTTCTTTCGGCATCGATTCCCAGCCGTACGACATATTCGGGAAAAGCAGTTTGCCGATAACAGGCGTAGTTTTCTTTTTTGCATTGTCTGGTTTGGCCACATCATCTTTTACAAAACTTGCCCACCAGGTCACGGGATTTCCCGAGGTATCGACACCGGTTCCCTGCAACGAATTATCGCTGATCGTTCCGCTGAGGCGGATCACCGGTTCGCTAAAAGCCACTGTTGTTACCTGCTGGCCGGGCGTGCGTTGTGCACCTTGCTTATTTTTAAGATCGGGAGATTTATCATCAGGCGTGTTTGCGATAGAAAGTGAATCACGTTTCTGCGCGTTCGCATTGATGGGCTGAACGGTCCTGCTGCTGTCTGATGTAGTAATGGATTCTCTTGTTACAACTGTTTTTTTCGCAGATGGAACCGGAGAAAAACTGATATTCACCAGCTTGCCATCGGAACGATATTTTACCGCCAGTGAATCTTTACCGGTAAGGGTTGCGGCATTGGCAGATTTGATCGTGAGGTTGTAGCTGTTTATGCCAGTGGGCCCACTAACGGTAAGGTTATAAACGCCATTGCTGCTTTTAAATCCGTCGTCTTTCACGGCGTATTTATCTCCTTGCACCCAGTTTTGCAGGATGATGGTTTTTTCTGCAAATAAAGGGCCGTTGGTAATAATGAAGTTAGCCCATTTGCCTGCTTCCAGGCTGCCGGTTTCGTTATAGATGTTGAGTAAAGTTGCCGGCGTTTTGGTTAACGCTTCCAATGCTTTGGTTTCTGTGAGGCCATATTCCATCGCCTTGCGCAGGTTTGCCCAAAACTGTTTTACATCACGTAAATCGGCCGTACTGATACAAAAATTAATTCCTGCTTTTTCAAAAGCAGCGGGATTGGTTGGCGCCATTTCCCAGTTCTTCATATCTTCCAAAGCCACGAAACGTGCGTCGTTCGGATCTTCCACGTCCATCGCCTGCGGGAAATTTAATGGCAGAATGAAACTCGCTTTCGTCGCCAGCATTTCAGCCATACGCTGGTATTCATTGCCACCGGCCTTCAAAATAAACTGGTAGCCAAATTCATCCCCGATGCGGTCTGCACGAAGGTCATTCCATTTATCATTCGCTTCAAAAATTTGCGGTAAGGACAGGTTGTTGTTCCATGCCTGCAGGCTCAGGTTGAGTCCTTCCGAAGTAGATTTATTCACCGCGCTGTTCTTGTACCATTGTGCATCCAGGAAGGTCTGGCGTAATAACGCAATGCTGCCCATCATACTTTGCGGATAGCTTTGCGTAGAACTGCCTTTGCTGAAGGAATAGTTGGCAGAAGCACGTTCTTTGATCATCACCAGGTTTTCCTTTTTGTTGGCGAGTGTTACCACCGCCCCGGTGCCGCGCGCGATACCGTCTTTCTGGTGTGTGAGTACTGTTCCAAAACCGAGGTCACGCAAAGGTTTCGCTTTTGAATCGTCTGTCGTAAATAAAGAAGCCGCATTCACTTCTGCTTTGATCGCCTGGTTCCAGCCATATGCGCCTTTGGTATTACTACCAATTTGCGCGGGTGCAAAAAAGCCGAAATTCCCTTGCGGGCGTTGCGGAATAGCGACACCGTAATCACTGTAAATGTCGATAAAGGAAGGATAGATATATTTTCCTTTGCAGTCAATCACGACTGCATCTGCAGGAATATTAACCCCGGAACCCGCGCCGATAATTTTTCCTTCGCGGATGACGAGCGTACCGTTGACAACGGTATTTTGCGCATCTTTCACGATGCTCGCATTGGTAAATGCATAGGTACCGCTTCGTTTGTCGGCTACGCCATTTACCGGGTTGGTATCCTGGCAAATCGCGCTGCTGCTGTACAATGCGGCAAATAAAAACAGCCATGCTGTTTTACATTTTCTCATAACAGTTGTTTTATTGTATGGTAAAAAAAATCTGATGTAAAACGTAATTTAAGGCATCGGGCGTCAACCATAAAAATTAAAGTGCCGAAGCCGCCAATAAACCCAATGAATGGCGGATCAGTTGTTCCACCGCTGCAGCGCCATCTTTTGAAAACTGTTTTGCGATCCTGTTGGCAACGATCACATTCAGGCTTAAACAGGCATGTCCCAACGCACGCGATAAACCATAGATCGCGGAACTTTCCATTTCAAAATTGGCAATAAAATTTTCGCCTTCGCGAAAGCTGCTCAGTTTATCGATCAGCCCCGGATATGCAAGCCCGACACGCAATATTCGTCCCTGAGGGCCGTAAAAGCCGGGGCAGGCGGCGGTAATGCCCTTGTGAAAACCAGTCGAAAATATTTGTTGCAGTTGCCGGCTTCCTTCAAAAAGATAAGGCAAAACATTCCCGGAGATCAGTTGAGTATGTTGTTTAAAAGCTTCCAGCAATTTTACCTCATCCGCCGATGCAGGCGTATTATAGAAATGCATCACGTTGTCGAAACCGAGCCCGTGCGTGCCGGCAACAAAACTATCTACCGGAATCCCGCTTTGCAAAGCGCCGGAAGTTCCGAGACGGATAATCTGTAATGACTGTAATCCGGGTTTGATCGTTCTCGTTGCGAAATCAATATTCGCCAGTGCGTCCAGTTCATTGAGGGCGATGTCGATATTATCCGGACCAATGCCGGTACTGATTACGCTGATCCTTTTCTTATTGAGGTAGCCGGTATGTGTGATAAACTCGCGATGCTGCCAGCGAAATTCAATGCTGTCGAAGTACTTACTTACAACAGGAACGCGATCCGGATCCCCCACCAGCAACACGATCGGCGCCAGTTCTTCGGGCCTTAAACCAAGATGGTATATGGCCGAACGTTTGTCAAGTATCAATTCAGATTCCGGGATGGCTTGCATAAAATTGTATTAACGACAGGATCATTCGGTCTGCAGGCAAACAGCAGTGCGAATAAAGAAGCGGCATTAAATATAAAGAATATTCGCTTTTACCGCAATAACCCTGCATTTATAGTAAATTTGACGTCTACAAAAATCCATATGGCAGAAAAAACGATTGCGGTTCCTGACTTTAGTCTTTCTCCTCATGTAGACCAGGTTGGTATTGAAGAACGGGCGGCGCGGTTTACAAAGCGAAGCATTAAGAAAGAAACCAAGTTAAATGGTTTGCTCCTTGCGCTCAACATGATCGATCTCACAACACTGGAAGGCAAAGATTCGGAAGGGAAAGTAAAACAGATGTGTTACAAGGCGATGCATTTACTGGATGTTTATGAAGGCCTTCCAACGGTAGCTGCGGTTTGTGTATATCCATCCATGGTGAAAACGGCGCGTGCGGCTTTAGGTGATTCAGGCATTCACGTTGCGTCTGTGGCAACCGGGTTTCCCAGCGGGCAAGCACCAAGGGATGTAAAAATTCGCGATACAAAATTCGCAGTGCAGCAAGGCGCAGATGAAGTGGATATGGTGATCAGCCGCGGTAAATTTTTAGAGGGTGAATACAATTATGTATTTGATGAGATCGCGATGATCAAAGAGGCCTGTGGCGATGCACGGTTAAAAGTTATTTTGGAAACAGGAGAGTTGGTCACCTACGATAAAGTGCGGAAGGCGAGTGACCTGGCAATGCATGCCGGCGCGGATTTTATTAAAACATCTACAGGGAAAATTGCACCGGCAGCCACGATGCCGGTCACGCTGGTGATGCTGGAAGCGATCCGAGATTTTTATTACAAGACCGGGAAGATGATCGGCATGAAACCGGCCGGAGGAATTTCCAAATCGAAACAGGCATTGCATTATCTCGTGATGCTGAATGAAACATTAGGGGAAGCCTGGATGAATAATCATTGGTTTCGTTTTGGTGCGAGCAGCCTGGCGAATGATGTGTTGATGCAGTTGATGAAAGAGAAGACGGGGATTTACCAGGGCAAAGATTATTTCCCGCTGGATTAATCGGCCAATTTAGATAAAAGTACAAGCTTACGACGCAACGATAACGGGAAAAGAACCGGGCCCGTTCAACAAAAAAAATATCACATGGCAGGAACAAAAAACAATACACTGAAACTAAAATTTGATACGGCACGTGATTATGCCCCGGCACCGGAAAGTAAATCGGCTGCTACGATCCAACCGCGTTACGATCTGTTCATCAACGGTAAATTTGAAAAACCGCTGAGCAAGAAATATTTCGCAACGATCAACCCGGCAACAGAAGAAAAATTATCGGAAGTGGCAGACGCCAACGCTGCGGATGTAGACCGGGCGGTAGTTGCAGCCCGCCAGGCCTATAATAAAACATGGAAGAATATGCCGGCCAAGGAAAGAGGCAAATATATTTTTCGCATCGCGCGCATCATGCAGGAACGTGCCCGCGAACTTGCTGTGATCGAAACGCTGGATGGTGGAAAGCCGATTCGCGAAAGCCGTGATTTTGATATTCCAACTGCTGCCAATCATTTCTTTTATTACGCCGGCTGGGCAGATAAACTCGAGTATGCCTTTCCAAACCGGCAGACAAATCCACTTGGTGTCGCAGGGCAGATCATTCCATGGAATTTTCCTTTGCTGATGGCTGCCTGGAAAATTGCACCGGCATTGGCAACAGGCAATACGGTTGTATTGAAACCGGCTGAAACCACGCCCCTGACAGCGTTGACGCTCGCAGAAATTATCCGCGAAGCCGATCTTCCACCGGGCGTTGTAAATATTATTACCGGTGCCGGCGAAACAGGATCTGCACTCGTGAATCATAAAGACATTGATAAAGTTGCTTTTACCGGGTCCACGGAAGTTGGAAAGATCATCCAGCGCGCCATCGCGGGAACGAATAAAAAAGCCACGCTTGAATTGGGTGGAAAGGCTGCGAATATTATTTTCGACGATGCACCTTTAGACCAGGCAGTGGAAGGCGTGATCAATGGGATATTTTTTAACCAGGGTCATGTTTGTTGTGCAGGATCCAGGTTGTATGTGCAGGAATCTGTATATAAACAAGTGCTGCGTAAATTAAAAGACCGCCTGGAAACACTGATCGTGGGCGACCCGATGGATAAGAATACGGATATCGGTGCGATCAATTCAAAACAACAATTGGCAAACATCCATAAGTATTTAAAAATCGGTCAGCAGGAAGGCGCAGAGATGTATCAACCATCTGGTGTGCTTCCGAAAAAAGGATTCTTTTGTGCACCAACGATCTTCACCAATGTGGCGCAATCAAGCCGTATTTCCCAGGAAGAAATTTTTGGCCCGGTGCTTACGATACAAACTTTCCGTACGGATGATGAAGTGATTGAGAAAGCAAATAATTCTCCTTATGGATTATCGGCCGGCGTATGGACAGACAAGGGATCCAAAATTTTTAATCTCACGACTAAATTACGCGCCGGTGTTGTCTGGGCGAATACGTACAACCAGTTTGATCCTACATCACCATTCGGTGGGTATAAAGAAAGCGGTTATGGCCGTGAAGGTGGCCTGCATGGCCTCACTCCTTATGTAAACCTGATTTAACAGCGGTTAAAAAAATATTATGGCGACGAAAACTATCATAAAGAAGTCAGCGCTGAAGACGGAAAAGCAAAGTTCGAATGGAACTGCGAAGCGGCTGGAGATTTTAAAAACGTATAAGATCTATGTTGGTGGAAAATTTCCACGGACGGAATCCGGTCGTTTTTACGAAGCGGTAAATAAAAACGGCGATGTGCTGGCGAATGTTTGCCTGGGCTCGCGTAAAGATTTTCGCGATGCAGTTGTTGCAGCAAGAACAGCTTTCGGCGACTGGAGTACAAGAGCAGCATTCAACCGTGGACAAATTTTGTATCGCATTGCAGAAATGCTGGAAGGGCGTAAATCACAATTTGTGGAAGAGCTGATGAAGCAGGATTCCAGCCAGGCAGAAGCGCAGAATGAAGTAGAGACGGCCATTGACAGGCTTATTTATTACGCGGGATGCACGGATAAATACCAGGCCCTGTTTAGCTCTGTAAACCCTGTGGCGAGTTCGCATTTTAATTTTTCTGTTCCTGAACCTACGGGCGTTGTGGCGGTGATCGCCACTCAAAATAGTTCTTTACTGGGGTTGGTTTCCATGATTGCTCCTGCAATCGCGGGCGGAAACACGGTAGTAGTGCTCGCTTCTTATCAAAAGCCGCTTTGTGCGATCACGTTCGCAGAAGTGCTCAACTCTTCTGATGTTCCCGGCGGTGTGGTGAATATACTCACAGGCAAGCCGGCAGAACTGGCTATATATTTTGCTGATCATATGGATGTGAATGCCATCATTTACGGCGAAGCAGATACGGCAACCAAAAAAATGATCCAGGAAAAAGCATCGTTGAATATGAAGCGCGTTGTGTGGTATGACGGAATGGATTGGACTTCCCCGGCAGGACAATCGCCTTACCTGATCATGAATACACAGGAGATAAAAACCACCTGGCACCCGATAGAAAATATTGGCGGCGCAAAAGCAGGTTATTGATGCTACGAAAATAAATTATGCAGGAAAATATGTCTTCATGGCCGGTTGTTTTGGAAACGCATGTTACCAACCCGGTTGCTACAATTACAGAACTGGAAGCCGCCTGCGCTTTCGCTAAAAGAAATAACCTGGCAGCGGTTTGCCTGTTGCCGATTTTTTTGAGGAAAGCAAAAATGCTACTGGCAGAAACAGATGTAAAGCTGGCAGCAGTTGTTGGCTTCCCACTCGGGCATACTGCTGTTGAGGCAAAACTCGCAGAAACCTTGCTCGCGATCGTGGACGGCGCCGATGACATAAATCTTCATATAAACCTTACCGCCTTAAAAAATAACGACTGGCAATATCTTGCACAGGAATTGAACAGCCTGCTGCCCGTTATCAAATCGAAAGGCATCGTTGTGAAGATCGTATTGGAAACGAGTTTGCTCACAGACGATGAAATGATAAAATGTTGTGATCTATATGGCATTGCCGGCGTGGATTATATCCAGAGTTCTTCCGGCTATGCTGATTTTGCGAGCAGCGTGGAACATATACGGCTATTGCGGAAACATCTGGCAGATGCCGTTCGCATCAAGGCAGCGGGTAAAATGGAAACCGTTAAATTTGCCGAAGAATTGCTCGCTGCAGGAGCTGACAGGCTGGGAATGAGTATGGAGCAGGTGGTTTTGGGGATGGGCATGGAATGATTTTTGTAATTCAAGGAACAACATGAAAAAATTTTTAGTCATTATTTTTCTGATTATTGCCGCAAACGCAGCAAAGGCGCAAACCGCCACTGATACATTATATAAAGGAACGGTAACAGTAGATGCAGATGATCGGCTTGAATTACTCGGCAGAAAAATGGCAGAATACAATGAAGGGCTGGCACGTGCAGTGCGGTCGGCAAGAGGATATCGCCTCATGTTACTCAGTACGAACGACCGTAACCTCGCGATGCAGGTAAGGTCGCAGTTATTACAGCAATTCCCTGATCAGAAAGTTTACATGGCTTTTCAGTCGCCCTACATCAAATTGAAATTCGGCAATTTCCAGGATAAAGGGGAGGCCGAAAAATTCAGGAAGCAAATAATTAACCAGCGCATCGTAACAGGCAACATTTATGTGCTTCCTGAAACGATCGAAGTGAAGCCGGAAAAAACGCCGGTGACTGATTAACACATTTACAGAGTTTCTTCCCCGAAACTCTTTTTATTTTTTAGATGATTATCTTCAAGGTTCAAATTTCCGGCATGCTCGAAAAAATAAAAAAACTCGCTTCAGATTATAAAGATGAATTTATTGCCGTCCGACATCATATTCATTCCAACCCCGAATTAAGTTACCAGGAATTTCAAACCTCGGCTTTTATCCAGCAACAATTAACGGCCATGGATATCCCCTTCCAGGTGTTGGCGACAACAGGCGTTGCGGGATTGATCAAAGGAAAGAACCCGGAGTCGCGAATTGTGGCGTTGCGGGCAGATATGGACGCACTGCCGATCCTGGAAGAAAACAATGTCGATTACAAATCAAAAAATAACGGCGTGATGCATGCCTGCGGGCATGATGTGCACACGACCTGCTTATTGGGCGCTGCTAAAATATTACAAGCCACAAAAGATAATTGGGAAGGCACCGTTAAATTAATTTTTCAACCGGGCGAGGAAAAAAATCCCGGCGGTGCCAGTTATATGATTAGGGAAGGTGTGTTGGAAAATCCTGCACCGGAAAAAATATTTGCGTTGCATGTGCACCCGGGGATGGAAGTGGGGCAGTTTAGTTTTCGCGGCGGGATGGTAATGGCCAGTGCGGATGAAATTTATATCACGATTAAAGCAAAAGGCGGGCATGCCGCTGCGCCGCAATACACGGCAGATACCATATTGATTGCATCTCATTTAATTGTAAGCCTGCAGCAGATCATCAGTAGGAATAACAATCCTTTTAATCCGTCTGTTTTATCGATCACCTCTTTCCAGGGCGGCAATACAACCAACGTAATTCCTTCGGAGGTAAAGCTGATGGGCACTTTCCGCGCGATGAATGAAGAATGGCGTTTCCAGGCACATGAGCTGATCATTAATCAGACAAAATTATTGGTGGCAGCAATGGGCGCAGAAGCAGATATCACGATTGATGTGGGTTATCCCTTCGTTCTCAATAATGAAGCACTTTGTAAAACAGCTATGGCAAAGGCAGAAGAATTTGTGGGCAGCGAAAATGTTTCTGAAACGGAACTGCGTATGGGCGCCGAAGACTTCGCTTATTATTCTCACCAGATCCCCGCCTGTTTTTTTCGCCTAGGTGCAGGCAATAAAGCGAAAGGGATAACCAGTGGCGTTCATACGCCAACGTTTAATATTGATGAAAGCGCCATTGAACAAGGCATGGGCATGATGGCCTGGCTTGCAGTAAGTTCCTGAAAAAGTATTGTGGTGCCAGCTTAATGAATTGGGCTAACTTAACAGGAGAAAATATGTCCATCGTTTTTACATTTTAATATCGATCAATATGAAAATTGCATTTCACGGCGCAGCCCGCACGGTTACCGGTTCCAAGCATTTAATCACGTTGGATAATGGCAAAAAACTGTTATTGGATTGTGGCTTATACCAGGGAATGGGCGATCAGACAGCAGCGCTTAATTCAGATTTTGGATTTGATCCCCGTGAAGTGGATTATATGATTCTATCTCATGCACATATTGACCATTGCGGCCTCCTGCCCAAATTTGTAAAGGATGGCTATGCAGGAAAAGTATTTGCCACGCCGGCAACAAAAGACCTGGCGTCTGTGCTAATGGAAGATTCCGGCGGCATACAGGAAAATGATGTAAAGTTCGAAAACAAACGCCGCGCCTTGCAGGGCCGTCCTTATCTTGAACCACTATACACCGCAGCTGATGCACTTACAGCAGCCGATCGTTTTGTAACCGTGGAGTACAATCACTGGCACACGATTGAACCGGGTTTAGAATTTAGTTATACAGATGCCGGGCATATCATCGGCAGCACCTGTGTTCATTTAAAGATCACGCATAATGGAAAGGTTACGCGCATTACATTTAGTGGCGACGTTGGCCGTTACCGCGATATTATTTTAAAATCACCCGAGGTTTTTCCACAGGCGGATTATATTTTATTGGAATCAACATATGGAAACAGTTTGCATGAGCCGGGCAATACCACGCCGGATCTGCTGCTGGAATGGATACGCAAAACATGCCTCGAGAAAAAAGGAAAACTGATCATGCCGGCTTTCAGCGTTGGGCGCACGCAGGAAATTTTATACGCCCTCAACCAGTTGGAAATCGAAAACCGTTTACCGGCGCTGGATTATTTTGTTGACAGCCCGTTGAGTACAAAAGCCACAGCGATCGTAAAAAGTTATCCTAATTATTTTAATTCCCGCATCCAGGACATCCTGAAACATGACAATGATCCTTTTGCCTTCCGTGGATTAAAATTCACCAAAACGGTGGATGAAAGCAAAATGCTGAATTATTACAAAGGCCCTTGCGTAATCATTTCTGCGAGCGGGATGGCGGAAGCAGGACGGATCAAACACCATATCAGCAACAACATTGAAAACAGCAGGAACACAATTTTATTAACGGGTTATTGCGAGCCAAATTCTTTAGGCGGCCGATTGAAAAAGCATCCGAAAGAAGTGGGCATATTCGGTCAAACACATGAAGTAAATGCGGAGATCGGGGAGATGCGGAGCATGAGTGCACATGGCGATTACAATGACCTGTTACAATTTCTTGCCTGCCAGGATCCGAAACAAGTGAAGAAATTATTTTTAGTACATGGAGAATATGATGTGCAACAGGACTTCCGCGATAAGCTGATTAAAAAAGGATTTACGGATGTGATGATCCCTGAGCGCCACCAGGAAATCGGGCTTGGTTAATTAGGTGAGGTCTTTTGTAAGAAACCGTTTTTGTTTCATTAAAATTATATAAGATGAATAATATCGATAACAACTCAAATACGTCCTTGGTATCCGGCAACCAGCATCAGGAAAAAACTGTCGAAAAGCAACCCGCAACTGAGCCCGAGTTTAATAAGGCAGTTATGGGGCGTATTAGGGCAATGCTGGAAAAATCTAATTTCACAGTTAATGAAGAGATTGGAAAAAAATATATTAATGTTACGCGCGTGTTTTTTGGGAGGTAGACTATTTACATAAATATTCCTCTTAAAAACGATTCACATCAAACGCAGAAATATCTATCTCTGTTTTATTCCCGGCAATGAGTTGACTCACCAGCAATCCTGTTCCTGTTCCCTGCGAAATTCCCAGCATCGCATGGCCGCCGGCGAAGATCACGTTCTGTAAATTTTTTGTACGGCCGATATACGGCAGGCCATCCGGCGTTACCGGCCTCAGGCCATTCCATATTTTATCTGCCGGCGGAAAATCAATATTGAGCCCGGGATAAAAACTTTTAGCCGAATCGTAAATGCCCTGCATACGACCTATCAATACTTTATTGTTGATGCCACTAATTTCCATCGTACCGCCGATCCGCAGGTTATGTTTCCATGGCGTGATCGCACAACGTCCATCTACCAAAATCGCCGGGTAATGAATATTCTTTTCTACATGATCATAAGTATAGCTATAGCCTTTTCCCGGTTGCAACAATAATTTTACGCCCAGCATTTTACTGATCACCGGCAGCCAGCTTCCTGTCGCAACAATTAACTGCGTGCAGGGGAATTTTCCTTTGTCGGTAATAACGGCCGTAACTTTTTCTCCACTTTTTTCAAAACCCGTCACTGTTGTATTCAGTTGAAATTGTACGCCTTTCTTTTGCAGGTTGTCTTTCAATTGTACCATCAATTTACCTGGATTAAAATGACAGTCGTCTTTAAACAACACCGCACCGGAAACCGCTACTTCTACATCAGGTTCCAATGCCTGAACGCCGGCAGCATCCAGCCTTTCCACGGTGAGTCCAAGTTTTTCCGCATCATCAGCCAGGTGGAATTCATGCTCCAGTGTTGCAGGTTGTTTACACATCATGAAACAACCTTTGGCTTCCATATCAAAATGATCCCCCAGTTCATCCCGCAACGGGTTCATCAGCTGCCTGCTTAACTGCAGGATATTGTTTAAATGCGGTGCGTGCTTTTTTACCGTAGATGCGTTACTGCTTTTATAAAAATGATAACCCCATTGCATCAGGTCCCAGTTGAGTCTGGGTTTCACATAAAACGGGCTGGTGCTGCTCAGCATATGCTTCAGCCCTTCCGCAATAATTCCCGGCGAAGCCAGCGGTACGAAATGGCTGGGCGACATATAACCCATGTTGCCGAATGAACAACCATCCGTAATATCTCCGCGTTCGATCACCGTTACTTCATAACCGGATTTTTGCAGATAGTAGGCGCTGCACAAACCAATAATTCCGCCACCAACAATTGTAATTTTCTCCATGTCAATTTTTATCGCCGGTTGCCCGGACTTAATGTTGCTATATTTTTCTATCAGATCACCTGGAAGCCGAAGGCGTAGGGATCATCCTGTTCATCAATGCTGATAATATTTTCGCCGTAGATCTTCGCCCAGCCTTCGATTCCCGGCCTGATCGCGGGCTTACCATTCAGCAACAATTCTTCTTCAATCGTGCCGGTAAATTTACTGCCGATGATACTTTCGTGGATGAATTGATCCCCGGCCTTCAATAAACCTTTCGTATACCATTGCGCCATTCTTGCACTGGTTCCCGTGCCGCAAGGGCTGCGGTCGATCGCTTTATCTCCATAAAAAACGGCATTACGTGCAGTTGATGTCGGATCTAAAGTTTCGCCCGTCCACAAGATATGGCTGCAGCCCCGGATCGTTTCGTTCTCCGGGTGAACAAAGGTATATTTTTCGTTTATTCTTTCCCGTAAGTCGCGCGAAAAGGAGATCAGTTGCGAAGCTGTGTAATGTTGCAGTCCTGCGAAATTTTTTTGCGGATCTACGATCGCATAAAAATTACCACCATAGGCCACATCCACGATGAGTTCGCCAAGTCCTGCTGAGTACACCGGTAACGATGTCGCTTCCAGGTAAGATGCTACGTTAACGAGTTTTACCGATCTCACCTTTCCCTTGTCCAGGGTATAGCTGACCATGACCAACCCGGCGGGCGCTTCCATGCGAACGATACCGGGCGTTTTCGGTTTGATCAATCCTTTTTCAATAGCGATGGTGATCGTACCGATCGTTCCATGACCGCACATCGGCAGGCAACCACTGGTTTCAATAAATAGAACCGCCACGTCATTTTGCGGATCATGCGGCTCATATAAAATACTACCACTCATCATATCATGCCCGCGTGGCTCGAACATCAGCCCACGCCTGATCCAGTCGAATTCCTGCAGGAAATGCTGCCGTTTCTCGCTCATGTTGTTTCCATGAAGTACGGGCCCGCCGCTTTGTACAAGGCGAACGGGATTTCCGCAGGTATGTGCATCAATACAGGTAAATGTTGCCAGCTTATTATGATTTAACGGATGCTGTGTTTAGCTTTCAAAGTTGCCAACTTTACAGTAAATTTGGAGTAATTATTTTTTATGGAAGCTTACGGTAAAATCCTGCTGATCGCGATGCCCGTTTTCCTGCTGCTCGTACTTTTTGAAAAATGGTACGGCTGGCGCAAAGGAAACGATACCGTTCGAAATATGGATATGATCAGCAGCCTCAGCAGCGGCGTAACCAATGTAACAAAAGATGTACTTGGACTGAGTATCGCGCTGATCAGTTACGGCTGGCTGCTGAACAGGATCGCGATCACGCATATCAGTGCTACCTGGGTAACTTACCTGGTGGCTTTTATCGTGCTGGATTTTGCGGGATACGTGGTGCACGCGCTTGATCATAAAATAAATTTCTTCTGGAACAGCCATATCATCCACCACAGCAGTGAAGAGTTTAACCTCGCCTGTGCACTGCGCCAGAGTGTGTCTGTTTTTGTACGGCTATTTATTGTGTTGTTATTGCCTGCAGCATTGCTTGGTGTACCTGCTGAAGTAATTGCCGTAGTAGCTCCCTTGCATTTGTTTGCGCAATTCTGGTATCATACACAACATATCGGGAAGATGGGCTTTTTGGAAAAGATCATCGTTACACCGTCACATCATCGTGTTCACCATGCGATCAACAAGGAATACATTGATAAGAATTACGGGCAGATATTTATTTTCTGGGATAAATGGTTTGGAACCTTCCAGGAAGAACTGGTGGAGGCGCCGCCTGTGTACGGCATTACGCGTCCTGTACGAACATGGAACCCGATTAAGATCAATTTCCAGCATATGACATTGTTGCTAAAAGATGCCTGGTATACAAAGACCTGGAAAGATAAACTCGCTGTATTTTATAAACCCACGGGATGGCGCCCGGCGGATGTTACAGAACTTTTCCCTGTTTATAAAATTGACGATGTTTACAAGTTTGAAAAATACGATACGATTCATTCCAAAACCTTTTTGTTTTGGGCATGGACGCAGTTGCTGATGCTGTTGATATTTGTGAGTTATCTCTTTGGAAACATAGCATTGGTAGGCAATCCCGGTATATTTATCTACGGTGGATTTATTTTTTTATTCGTGTATGCGCTCACCGAACTGATGGATAAAAATCAATATGCTTTTATCTGGGAGCTGATCAAAGCGATCGCCGGCATTGGCATTATTGTTTATTTCGGCGATTGGTTCAATGCCGGAACTTTTATACCCGGCATGAAATTTTTCCTTGTTGGATATTTTATCCTGTCACTCGGTATAACCGCTTATTTTAATTTCGGCGAACAGCGCGCTGCCCAGAAATCTTACCTGGCAGTTTAGCCGATCTTTTCTTTCGTCAGTTCATTATTAACCGTTCTCCAAATGCCCAGCGGGTTCGAATTTTTCAATTCGTCAGGCAAGAAACTGTCCGACCAGTTTTGAAAGGCTACCGGCCTCGCGAATCTTTTTATCCCATCTGCGCCTACAGATGTGAAGCGGCTATCGGTAGTGGCCGGAAACGGTCCGCCATGTTGCATCGACAGGCAAACTTCCACACCGGTCGGAATGCCATTCATGATCAGCCTGCCGCAAAGATTTTTTACAGCTTCAAGCAGTGGTTCATATTGCAGCATATCGTTTTCTGTAGCCATTAAAGTGGAAGTCAGTTGGCCTTCCAGCTGTAGCGCCACTGCCATCATCTCTTTCATATCTGCGCAGCGAACAACAATAGAATAAGGGCCAAACACTTCCTGCTGAAGCATCGGGTTTGCAAGGAATGCCGTCGCCGTTGTGCTGGCAATCGTTGGCGTGCCTTCATTCAGGCCGGCATCGGTTGCGGAAACCGCGATCATTGCCACATCAGGTTGTGAAATAACCGCCGCGCGTTTTTCAACATAGCTTTTATAAATACCCGGGTGCAACATAGCTGCCGGCGCGATATTGTTTATCTCCGCAGCAAGCGTTTCGATAAATTGATCCAGGTCGTTGTTGTCGATGCCGATGATCACGCCCGGGTTTGTACAGAATTGTCCAACGCCCTGGGTGATCGACAATGCATATTGCTTCGCCGTGTCAACAGCGGACACACTTATTTTTTCCGGAAGCAAAAATACCGGGTTCACACTGCCCATTTCTGCGAAGACCGGGATCGGTTCTTTCCGCTGATTACCCCAATCGAATAGTTGTTTCCCTCCTGCGAAGGAACCCGTGAAACCAACGGCTTTCGTGTAATGGTGTTTCACCAATGCTTCGCCTGTAGCGGAGGAAGCGCCATGCACATGGGCGAAAATTCCTTTCGGTAAATAGCAATTTGCTGCCGCTCTTGAAATGGCTGCTGCAACGAGTTCGCTTGTTTGTGCATGAGCAGGATGTGCCTTTACGATCACAGGGCAGCCGGCGGCAAAAGCGCAGGCTGTATCGCCGCCTGCTGTTGAATAAGCGAATGGGAAATTGCTGGCCCCAAAAACAACTACCGGTCCGAGCGGCACCAGCATTTTTCTGAGATCAGGTTTAGCAGGAACTTTATCGGCAACTGCCGTGTCGATGCGGGCTTCGAGCCATTGCCCGCTTTCGCAAAATTGGGCATAGCTATTCAGTTGGAAGATCGTACGGGCACGTTCCCCTCTTAATCTGGCTTCCGGCAAATTCGTTTCCTGCATCGCTGTCTGAATCAGTTCATCACCGGCGTTTTCCATCTCAACAGCAATGCTGCGCATAAAATCAGCGCGTTGTTTTAAAGAAAGCTTCCGGTAAACATGAAAGGCTTCCCATGCATCTTCCATCACCTGGCTTAACTCTTCTGCGGTTGTATCGTTGAACATAACTTTTTCTTTTAAAAATGTAACTGCGGATAATCTACACCGTTGGGCGGCAGGCAATGGCTTTTTGTATAACCGAAAGAATAATTTTTCTTTCATCGCCTTCCAGTGGCATGCGTGGGGAACGTACAAATTCGGAGCCAATGCCTGCTTCCGTTTCTGCTAATTTGATATACTGAACCAGTTTGGGATGAATATCCAGTTCCAGCAAAGGCATAAACCAGCGATAGATCTCCAGCGCTTTTTTCAAATTCCCTTCCCGGATAAGATTAAAAATGGCGACCGTTTCTTTTGGAAAACCGCAAACCAGCCCGGCCACCCAGCCGTCAGCGCCAAGGCAAATTTCTTCAAAGGCCAGCGTATCAACACCACAAAGGATCTTGTACCGGTCGCCGAAACGGTTTTTCATCCTGGTTACATTCGTCGTATCGCGCGTACTTTCCTTCACCGCCTGGATGTTTTCGATGGCCTTCAGTTCTTCAAACATATCCAGTGTAACTTCTGTTTTATAATCAACGGGATTGTTATAGATCATCACGGGCAGGTTGGTTGATCCTGCTATCGCTTTAAAATAAGCGACAGCTTCGCGATGATCAGGTTTATAGCGCATAGGCGGCAATAACATCAAACCGGATGCGCCCCAATCTTTCGCTAGCCCGGCCTGCACGATGGCTTCACGCGTGGCACCTTCAGCAATGTTGAGGATCACCGGCACTTTGCCTGCCACTTTCTCCACGGTGAATTTTACCAGGCGTTCTTTTTCGTCGAGGGTTAGGGTGCTGGCCTCACCGAGTGTTCCGCCAAGTATGTTTCCTTGTACACCCGCTGCTAACTGCGCCTGCAGGTTTTTATCAAACAGAGGGAGATCAAGCTGATCGTTTGCATCAAATTTTGTTGTGAGTGCGGGATAAACGCCGGTCCAGTTTACTTGCATGGGATAATTATTTAATACCCACAAATTATGGTAAACAGGGCGGGTAGCAAAACGGGAATAAGGGGCATAAAAAAACCTCTCGTGAAGAGAGGCTGTTTTTCGTACCACGTACGGGATTCGAACCCGTGATTCCTCCGTGAAAGGGAGGCGTCTTAACCCCTTGACCAACGCGGCATCGTTTTAAAGGACGGCAAAGATAGCATCCTGAACTTTTGTAGCCAAAACTTTTTAAAAAAATATCCAAAATGATTTCAGGCAATCTAAAACAGTACATACTAACGGCCTTTAACCTTCATGAACAGTGCGTTATTAAATATTTCCATATTATTCCCAACTCATTCCTGTAATTTTGCCACGCAAAAAAACAATAAACACTTCTAAATATTTAGTTATGAGTACAGTTAAAGTTGCTATCAATGGTTTCGGCAGAATCGGCCGCCTGGTTTTTCGCCAGATCTACAACATGGAAGGTATCGATGTAGTGGCCATCAATGATCTTACAAGTCCGGAAGTATTGGCTCACCTGCTAAAATATGACAGCGCTCAGGGCCGTTTCGGTCAGGAAGTAACGCACACAGAAAACTCTATCGTGGTGAATGGCCACGAAGTAAAAATATACGCACAAAAAGATCCTGCTCAAATTCCATGGGGCCAGCATGATGTGGATGTGGTGATCGAAAGCACAGGCTTCTTTGCTGATAAAGACAAAGCTGCTGCGCATTTAACTGCAGGCGCAAAACGCGTGGTGATCTCCGCTCCTGCAACAGGAGATTTAAAAACTGTGGTATTTAATGTGAACCATGCGATCCTGGATGGTAGCGAAACAATCATCTCCTGCGCAAGTTGCACCACAAACTGCCTGGCGCCGATGGCAAAATCACTGAATGATAATTTTGGTATCGTTACCGGTATCATGAGCACCATTCACGCTTATACAAACGACCAGAACACACTGGATGCACCTCATCCTAAAGGTGATCTTCGCCGCGCCCGTGCAGCTGCTGCGAATATTGTTCCCAACAGCACCGGCGCTGCAAAAGCGATCGGCCTGGTATTACCGGAATTAAAAGGTAAACTGGATGGCGGCGCACAACGCGTTCCGGTGATCACCGGTTCTGTAACAGAATTGTACAGCATCCTGGAAAAAACAACAACCGTTGAAGAAGTGAATGCAGCGATGAAAGCCGCCAGTAACGAAAGCTTTGGTTATACAGAAGACGAAATCGTTAGCAGCGATGTGATCGGTATCCATTACGGTTCTTTGTTTGATTCAACCCAAACAAAAGTGATGACGATGGGCGACAAACAAATGGTGAAAACCGTGAGCTGGTACGATAACGAAATGAGTTATGTATCTCAGCTCGTGCGTACCGTTAAACATTTCGCAGGATTGATCTCTAAATAATTTTTGCAACAGCAGCGGGTTTCATGGCATCATCGTTGTGTCACTCCCTTGTACGGCAAATCATTTATCAACTTATAAACCGCATAGACAAGCGCTGGATCCAGGTTCGCGGTTCGTCTCTGCGGTTTTTTTAAATCAACTAATATGTCTGCATTCGCATCGCACAATTTCAAAGGAGAAAAAGCATTGGTCCGCGTTGATTTTAATGTTCCGCTGGACGACCAGTTCAACATCACTGATGACAACCGCATGACGGCTACGATCCCTACGATCAAAAAGATCCTCGCCGATGGCGGCAGTGCCATCCTCATGAGTCATCTCGGCCGCCCGAAAGACGGACCAACAGATAAATATTCTTTAAAGCACCTGCAAAATAAATTGAAGGAATTATTGGGTAAAGATGTGCCTGTTTTGTTTGCGGATGATGCGATCGGCGCGCAGGCAATTGAAAAAGCTGCCGCGCTAAAACCGGGAGAAGTATTACTATTGGAAAACCTGCGTTTTTATAAAGAAGAAGAAAAAGGGGATACCGGCTTTGCAGAAAAGCTGAGCAAACTCGCAGATGTTTATGTGAATGATGCTTTCGGAACGGCGCATCGCGCTCATGCTTCTACTGCAGTGATCGCCCAATATTTTCCAGGCGATAAAAAAATGTTCGGTTTATTAATGGAAGGCGAAGTGGTGAGTGCGGAAAAAGTATTGCATGCTGCTGTAAAACCTTTTACCGCGATCATCGGCGGCGCAAAAGTTTCTGATAAAATTCTGATCATCGAAAATTTACTGGAGCGGGCCGATAATATCGTGATCGGTGGCGGGATGGCTTATACATTTTTTAAAGCATTAGGCGGTAAGATCGGGAATTCCTTGTGTGAAGACGATCGCCTGGAAACGGCCAAAGAGATCTTAGCGAAAGCAAAAGAAAAAGGCGTGCATATTATTCTACCGGTAGATTCTGTTGTTGCGGATAAATTTGACGCGAACGCTACCACAACCATCGCTGACAGTAATAATGTACCTGACGGTTGGATGGGACTCGATATCGGCCCGACCGCGATTAAACAAATAAAAGATACGCTCGATAACAGCATGACGATCTTGTGGAACGGCCCGATGGGTGTTTTTGAAATGGAAAAATTTCAACACGGCACGAAAGCAATCGCAGAAGCCGTAGCAAAAGCAACGTCTAAAGGCGCATTTACCCTGATCGGTGGCGGCGACAGTGTGGCTGCGATCAACAAATTCAACTTGTCAGACCAGGTAAGTTATGTATCCACCGGCGGCGGCGCTTTGCTGGAATATTTTGAAGGAAAAGAATTGCCGGGAATCGCGGCGATCAAATCATAAATTTTAAAAGGGCTGCGATTGCAGCCTTTTTTTATTCTTTCGACCTGGTAAGAATAAAATATCGAAGAATTATGATGAAATCAAATACGTGGAACTACAGGTAAATTTTTGGCAATGAGGGAAATTTGCATATCCGCAAATCCTGCGGGAAGTAAATCCAATATCCTTTGAAACCTCTTTTTGCCCTGGCGATCCTTGCCATTAGTTTGTTTAGTTGCCAAAAAGAAACGCCAGCACCGGCACCAATTTCCCCTGATTTTACAGAATACCGTATCGGCGCCGGCAATCATTATTGCGATCAGACAGCTATACGACCAGTAACTGTTTCAGAAATGGCCTTTGTAGTTAAGTTCGACAGTTCCGCTATCTACAAAACCCTGAATCCTGTAAACCAGTACGACATTAATAAATTATATGGCTTCACGGAAGGAACCGACCCGCATCTAAACAGCGCCCGCATTGGCTGGAGCTGGAATGACCATGCGCTCAGGTTATATGCCTATGCTTACAAAAACGGAGAACGCTTTTCAAAAGAAATTGCCATTACGCCATTGAACAAAGAGATCATTTGCAAAATTTCAGTAGCGCCCGGGCAGTATTCGTTTTCAGTAGATGGCGTCACGGAAGTTTTACCCCGCGCGGAATTGCCGGTTACGGCAACAGGTTACCAGTTGTTTCCTTACTTCGGCGGAGATGAAACGGCCCCTGCTTCCATCGGTATCTTCATCAAAGAAATAACATCTGCTTCAACTAAAATTTAGTGCCCTGCTTTTGCCGGGGCTTTCGCGTTCACTGCTTTTAGTATTTTAAGGCTAATTGATATATAAATCACTAATTTTATATCCTTAACCTTAAAACAGATTAATATGAAACGTTCCGGTTTATTGATTTTACTCGCAGTAGTAGTGGTATTGGGCTTTTGGGGATGCAATTCCTATAACGGCCTGGTAACTGCTGACCAGGATGTAAAAAAAGTGTGGAGCAATGTAGAAACCAACTACCAGCGCCGTACAGACCTTTACAGCAGTGTGATTAAAACCATTGAAGGTTCTGCAAATTTTGAAAAAGGAACATTGAAAGAAGTGATCGAAGCGCGTTCTAAAGCCACATCGATCCAGGTAGATATTAATGATCCCGCATCTTTGGAAGCTTATCAAAAAGCACAGGCAAACCTGCAAGGGTCTTTCAGCAGGTTGATGGCTGTTGCTGAAGCTTATCCTGATCTTAAAACAACCACGGCATTCCGCGATTTTCAAACGCAGATCGAAGGAACAGAAAACCGGATCAATGTCGCACGCCAGGATTACAACAAATCAGTAGAAGGCTATAACCTGAAAGTAAAACGTTTCCCGAACAATATTTTTGCGGGCATCTTTGGGTATAGAGAAAAACCTTTCTACAAGTCAGATCCGGGCAGTGAAAAAGCGCCTGATGTTAATTTCAACATTAAGTAATCCCGCACATGTCCCTTTTCTCTAAAAAGAAGGAATTCTTCACCGCTGAAGAAAACCAGCTGATCGTACAAGCGATTCGCAATTGCGAAAGCCGTACCAGTGGCGAGATACGTGTATATATGGAAGCTAAAAATCCATATGTAGATCCATTGGAACGCGCGGCTGAGATCTTCGCCGGGCTCAAAATGCACCTGACGGATCATCGCAACGGCGTGTTATTGTATATCGCGGTAAAGCATAAGGAACTGGCCTTATTTGGGGATACAGGTATCTACGAAAAGCTTGGCAAAGAATTCTGGAATGAGGAAGTAAGGAAGATGATCAGCAACTTCAGCAAGGATAACCTTACCGAAGGGATTGTTCAGTGCGTGTATGAAGTAGGCGAGGCGCTTCACCAGGCCTTTCCTTACATCGCCACAGAAGATAAAAATGAACTTCCGGACGAGATCGTGTTTGGAAAAATATAAAAAGACAACATGTTGCGACAGGCACTTAAGTATTCGGGAATGAAAAAGCTTGCAGCAGTCTGGCTGTTGCTTTTCAGTTTCGTGATGGGTTTTGCGCAACCGTTCAAGGCGGACGATTTATTAACCCCACGTACCGGCGTACAAACACTGGTAAATGATTTTGCCAATATTCTCACCCCGGATCAACGGCAGGCACTGGAAAATAAACTGGTGGCTTTCGACGACAGCAGTTCAACGCAGATCGCCGTGGTTATCGTTCCGTCACTCGATGGTAATGATATCAGTGAGTTCAATACGAAACTGGGCCGCGCCTGGGGTGTAGGCGGCAAAGAATTCAGCAATGGCGTCATCCTCCTGATTTCCAAGGACGACCGGAAACTCAATATCGCGACCGGTTACGGTGTGGAAGGTGCTTTGCCGGATATTACTGCCAGCCATATCATCCAGGATGTGATCGTTCCTAATTTTAAGGGAAACGACTACTATCGCGGGATCGATGAAGGAACGGACGCCATCATTAAAGCAGTGCGCGGGGAATATAATACGCCGCGACCGGCCAAAAAGATTGGGGGTAAAAGCATTCTTCCATTCATTATCATCATCATCATTATCCTGCTGTTCTCCTCCCGTGGAGGTGGAAACAACGGAACATTCATGAGCCGTCGTGGTTCCCGCGGACTGGCAGAAACGATCTTCTGGGGAAGCATGCTGGGCGGTGGACGTGGTGGCGGAGGCGGATTTGGCGGAGGTGGCTCCGGTGGTGGAGGCGGCTTTGGTGGCTTTGGCGGCGGAAGCTTCGGAGGTGGTGGTGCCAGTGGCAGCTGGTAAGCCTCATCGGGTAAGGGCCGAATTTAATTAGCATGTAGAATTCTCAAACTCATAATAAAATGGCCCTTGTATTGGGGCCATTTTAGTTGAGGTCGACCGGTGCTTATTTTGAAGACTGAATTTCAACGCTGCTTACGCTGCAGCTGTGGCCCCCGCCATATTCTCAAGGGCCTGATCTCCCGACCCACCATAGCCATTGACCGACGCCCCGCTATAACAGCGATTATCGGTCTTTTAGAAATTCCGTAGGCAAAAACATCGCAGATTTGCAAAAAAAGGCCCCTGTTTATCTACATTTTTGCATAAAAAAAGCGCCTGATTACATGTATATTTTGCCTTAAAAAATGGCCTCTATATCTGCTCATATACCTGATAATGCAAAAAAGATAAGCGGAATTACATGTAGATTGCCACGGCTGCTCTTATTTTTTCTGTGTCCATTCCCAAATGTTTTTTTTATTTTGACACAGTTAGCATGGACACGTTCAAAAAGCCATCAAAAACTCTTTCCGCTCTGCACTAAAATCATCCCGGGAGAAAATATATAAAAAAGGCCCCCGTTAAACGAGGGCTTTTTTTATGTTGAACAGGTTCAGGTTATTTAAACACGGAATCCACGTAACTTCTTATTTCGGCTCCTTTTGCAGTTGCCAGTTTGTCGAATACTTTCTTAAAGCCCGGATCCACAAATGAACGGAATTGCTCAGGGATCATTTTACGGAAATTGATGATGTAGTCAATCCCCGTTTTGATTTTGCTGATATCGTTCAACTTAACCAGGTAATCGCCAAACTTGTCGGTCATCGCGATCTTTTGCTGTGTTGGGGGAGCATCATTATAAGTTTTGCTGATAAATTCGAAATCAGCTTCTGTTCCCTGGCTTACCAGGATCGTGTTTACGGCATCACCCAAACGGCCTTTCGCATCAACGGCGTACTTTTTAGCAAGCGTGTAGGAATTAGCAGGTTCTAATGTTGCTAAAGCTGTTAATGCAGCACCTGCAACACTGTAAGATGAATCGCTGACAGCAGCATTGAAAATAGGTGCATATTTCGCATCCCCGTTTTTAGTAAGGTAAGTAATGGCTGCAGCTTTGGTTTTTTTATGAGAAGCCGTACGGGCCAGTTCCTCTACATCAGCCAGTACAACCGGGTCGGCTTTATAAGGAGAGGCTGCCAGTTTTTGCATGGTATAAATGCGCAGGCCGGCAAACTTGTCTTTTAAACCTTTCGCCAGTTCAGGCATATTCTTTTTTGCGAAGAAGTCCAGTGCTTCGCGACGATCCATATAATTCTTCGCGTATTTCCACTGTGCGATGAAATTGGCTTCCGTTTTATCATCTGTTTTTTCTGCTAACAGGATCTTATCCGCATCAACGTTAATGAGTTCCGGTTTGCTGCCGGTATTGAAGGAAAGGGTATCAATTTTAGCATCTACCCAAACATTGTAACGGGTTTTAGCACCGCCGGTGCCGTAGATATCTACTGCGATCGGTAATTTGAATACTTTGTCCGACTTCTGTGTTTGTTCGATAATTACCCTTGAAACACCTGGCAGATCGTAATTGTAACTGATCTTCAGTTTCGGGTGACCGCTGCCATAATACCATTGATTCCAGAACCAGTTCATGTCTTTACCGGTAACTTCTTCAAACGCCAGGCGCAGCAATCCTGCTTCACCGGCTTTGAATTTATTCGTCGTCAGGTATAAGTTCAGAGATTTAAAAAATGCGTCATCACCAACGTAATTACGCAGCATGTTTAAAATACGGCCGCCTTTATTGTAACTCACGGCATCGAACATATCTTCTTTATCAGCATAATAATAACGCACCAGGTTTTTGCTTTCGCTACCGCTGCCCAGGTAACCCTGCATGTCTTCCAGGTTATGTGCATCGGCATAATCTTTACCATGCTTGTATTCATCCCAAAGGTATTCGCTGTAATTGGCGAAACTTTCATTTACGGTAAGGTTGCTCCAGCTTTCCGCTGTTACCAGGTCACCAAACCATTGGTGAAACAATTCATGGGCGATCGTTTCTTCCCAGCCATTTCCATCAACGAGCTGGCGGGCATTTTGGTAAGCACTTTCCTGGTGCAGGGTAGCAGTCGTGTTCTCCATGGCACCGCTTACATAATCACGTCCAACGATCTGGGAGTATTTCTGCCATGGGTAGTCTACGCCGAGTTTCTCAGAAAAGAATTTGATCATTTCAGGCGTATTGCCGAATATTTTTCGTGCATAAGGAGCATATTCCTTTTCGGTATAGTAACTAACTTCTTTTCCTTTATAGCTGTCTTTCGTAATTACGAAATCACCAACGCCCATGAAGAACAGGTAAGGAGCGTGGGGAAGATCCATTTTCCAATAGTCCGTACGTGTGCCATCGCTGTTTTTCTTCTGGCTTAACAACAAGCCATTGCTAAGCGTCACATATTTTGAAGGAACAGTCATGCTGATCTCTTCTGTTGTTTTCTGATTTGGTTTATCGATGGTTACCATCCAGGCACTGTTGGCTTCCGTTTCACCCTGCGTCCAGATCTGCGTTGGTTTATCTTTATCTTCTCCTTTTGGATTGATAAAATACAGGCCTTTTGCATCAGTGATCGCGGCGCTTCCTTCAGCTTCCAGTTCGTTTGGTTTGCTGGTATAATCGATGTAGAGCGTGTACTTTTCACCTGCTTTGTACAGCTTATCCAGTTTTACATTCAATTGTTTACCATCGTAACTGTATTTAAGGGTAGATTTTGCCGTTCCTTTTACGAGAGAGAGTTCTTTGATGTCCATTCCTTTCGCATCCAGTAAAACGCTGTCGGTTGGATAAAAATGGGGTTGAAGCGTTAACCATTCTTTCCCGTACATATAAGACTTATCATAGTCGAACCGTACGTCGAGTTTTGTATGTACCAAATCATTGGTTCGCGGATAGCTTTCCCGAAGTACTTTTTTCCAGGAAGTATCCTGTGGTTCGCCGGGCTGCGCCATCATTGTAACCGGTATTGCCGCGATTGCGCACAATAATAAAAATCGTTTCATATTTATCTGTTTTCGTAAAAGTAACGGGAGATAAGTTCTGCTCCGCAGATTTTTTTATAAATGGCAAATGATTGATATTGGTTAGCTTTGTAAGCAAAGAAATCATTAATGAATCGTGCGCTTATCTTCTTGTTTTTCGTTTGTGCTGCTGTTACCGGGAAAGCGCAGCTGAATCACTTTATTTACCTGCAAACCGATAATAAGCAGTCTTTTTACGTGCGGATGAACGATAAATTATATAGTTCTTCATCGGCAGGTTACCTGATCATACCTAAACTTCAGTCGGGAGATTATACCTTATCCATTGGCTTTCCGAAAAATGAATGGCCTCTGCAAACGATTCCCGTTTCGGTTAAAACCGCTGATGCAGGATATATATTGAAGAATTTCGCTGAAAAAGGTTGGGGACTGTTCAATATGCAAACACTGGAAGTAGCGATGAATACAGGGTTTGCGGGAACTAACCCTACGGTGAAAACCGAAAATAAAACGGATGTATTCTCCAATGTGCTCGCAGATGTAGTGAATACGCCTTCGCTGAAGGAAGTGAATCAACCTGCCGCTCCTGTGGTGACGGTCCCGGTTAAACCGGTTGTGGAAGATAAGCCGGTTATAACTGCGAAGGAGAAGATCAGTGTTTTGGCCACAACTAAGGAAGAAAATGGGCGTGCCGTTATATATATAGACCAGATGGCTGACGGAACAGATACGATCCGGTTGTTCATTCCTTATGAGAAAACAATGCCGGTAACCGAAATCATTCCCCAGGTAATTAAAGAACCGGTTCCTGATACCGTTGTCATCCGTGATCTTGTCCGGACTCCACCGGTTGAAAATAAAGAAGACAAAAAGTTTTTAAATATTGAATTGCCCAATCCCAATAGTGATTCCACGAAATTAACCAGCCCGGTAGTTGTGCCGCCTGTGGAAACAGCCCTGGCGCCGGTGAAAACGGAAGCCAAAAAGGAAACCATAGCAGCGTTGACGATCAATTCCGACTGTAAGGCTATGGCTACCGAGGAGGATTTTTTAAAAACTAGGAAGAAGATGGCGGCGGAAGATTCTGACGATGATATGATCAGCGTAGCCCGCAAACTCTTTAAGGCTAAGTGCTATTCTACGGAACAAGTGAAAAATCTGGGGCTGCTGTTCTTAAAAGAAGACGGCCGTTACCGGTTTTTCGATGCGGCCTATCCGCGAATCCACGACACGCAAAACTTCCCTGCACTGGAAAGCCAGTTTACGGAGGAATATTATCAAACCCGTTTCCGGGCCATGCTTCGCAATTAACCACAGCAAATGCCACGTTTTTTTATAGAGGTTGCATATAAGGGCACGGCATATGCCGGTTTCCAGGTACAGCAGAATGCAAATACCGTTCAGGCGGAGATTGAAAAAGCATTGTCTACCTATTACCGGCAGGATTTCTCTCTCACTGGTTCTTCCCGAACAGATGCCGGCGTTCATGCCCGCCAGAATTACTTCCATTTTGACGCCGCTATTGATCCGGCAGGCGCCAACAAAGCAGTTTATCACCTGAATGCCATACTTCCCGCTGATATTGTGGTTAAGCAGATCGTACCGGTAAAAGACGGTGCGCATTGCCGTTTTGATGCTTTATCACGCCGGTATGCCTATACTATATATAGCGACAAGGATCCTTTTATGGAGGGGATGGGGTTTTATTATCCTTATGACCTGGATCTGGAGCTGTTAAATGAAGGGGCGCGGCAGATTTTAGCCGCGACTGATTTTGAAAGTTTCGCCAAACGAAACAGCCAGGTGCATACATTTAACTGCAGCATCCATGAAAGTGAGTGGGAGAGAGAAGGCAAACAACTGGTTTATTATGTAAGAGGGAACCGTTTTTTACGCGGAATGGTTCGTGGCCTGGTGGGTACGATGTTGAAACTGGGGAGGGGAAAGCTTACCCCGAACGAATTTTCGGCAATTATTGAGGCAAAAGATCCCACTAAAGCTGATTTTTCGATGCCCGCTCATGGGTTAACACTGCTCGGGGTTAGTTATCCAGAGGGTTTCCTGGGCGGGTTATAGCTGCCTTTATTGTTTGCAACTGGTTAAGGAGCAAATGATTCCAATTTATTTTCAGAAATTTTTATCGGCTGAATGGCCTGTTGTTACTGCCTTATTAGGAATGATTCGGATGCGTTAGGACGGTTTTAACAGGAAATGGTTCAAATTAATTTTGGTGGGAGTTTACAGGCCCTTATCTTTGCCGTCCGCTTTTGAAAAAAGGCAGAAGTTCTTAAAAAAGTCGCACTAAAAAAGCCTGAAAAAATCTTTGAAATTTTCAAAGAAAATTTGGATGGTAATCTAGCTACTCTTACCTTTGCACTCCCAATTAAAAAAGGGGCTTTTTCAAAGGAAAAAGAAATAAAAAAGTTTAGAAAAATTTGGTGGATAATCTAACTGCTCTTACCTTTGCAATCCGAATTAAAAACGGGGTTTTTTCAAAGGAAAAAGCAAATAAAAAAGTTAGAAATATTTGGTTGATAATGTAAAGGTTATTACCTTTGCACTCCCGCAGAAAAACGGGGTAGTTCTTAAGAAATCATTGCTCAAAAACAACATTGAAAATCTTTAAAAATTTTAAAGAAATTCGAAAGAAAATTTGGGTGGTAAAATAAAAGCTCCTACATTTGCAACCCCAATCAAAAAGGGAAGCGAATTAAAAGCTTAAAGATCTTTGAAAGTTTGGAAACAGCAGCAATAAATCAACAGGTTTAAAGGTAATGTTAGCGCAAATATTAATTTAGAATTTGACGTTAATTTCCAATGAAATTACACAGTCAGATCATAACAACTCATTTACAATGGAGAGTTTGATCCTGGCTCAGGATGAACGCTAGCGGCAGGCTTAATACATGCAAGTCGAGGGGCAGCACGGGTAGCAATACCTGGTGGCGACCGGCAAACGGGTGCGGAACACGTACGCAACCTTCCCATAACTGGTGAATAGCCCTCCGAAAGGAGGATTAATACACCGTAACATAATGAAGTGGCATCACTTTATTATTATAGGCTTCGGCCGGTTTTGGATGGGCGTGCGCCTGATTAGGTAGTTGGCGGGGTAACGGCCCACCAAGCCTGCGATCAGTAACTGGTGTGAGAGCACGACCAGTCACACGGGCACTGAGACACGGGCCCGACTCCTACGGGAGGCAGCAGT
>JAQBNH010000004.1 GCA_028288705.1 Ferruginibacter sp. | reverse complement strand
AGGCATCCAGTCTGTGACTGGATTTGGATAATCGCAATTTCAATCTCTTCTCTACAATCCTTTATTGAAGTTAGGAAAACAAACAATCAAAAATGTAGTAATCATCAGTTCAGGTTGAACTCATTTCACCAATTTACAGCAGACTAAAATTTCAAACAATGTCGGGAAAATACAAACCGGCAGACGACCAGCTGCCACACTTTGTAACGCTAACTGCTGTTGACTGGGTAGATGTTTTTACACGAAATATGTACAAAGATATTTTTCTGGAAAGCATTCGATACTGTGTTAAAATAAAGGCCTTTGCCTGAATGCCTGGGTTATAATGACCAAGCATATACACCTCATCATAAGCGCAAAACAAGAAACGCTGCTCAGCAATATTCTGAGAGATTTAAAGAAATATACAAGTAAACAATTGCTTGCTGCTATACAGCAAAATACCAAAGAAAGCAGGCGTGAATGGATGTTATATCCCCCGCCTTGGTGCGTGTCAGACACCGAAATCACCAATCCTTATTCGCCATCGAATATAAAGAACAGATTTTTAAGAAATCCGAAATCATCTGTCCCATTCTCATAAAACCTCGCAGATGAATAATGATAATGCAGATCATCGCGTGCCAATTTCCAAATTCCACTAACAGGTTTAGCATGTATGTAATCTATTTTCTGTCTCGCTACTTCCCTGGTATAGATCTCAATCGCCAGTGAATCCCTTTTCCAAATCTCATGGAGTTTGTTTGATGCCTCAACTTTATACTTTGCGGTATCCCCTGACAATTTCAGAACCCTCAACAGTCGTGGGCAGTATATTTTAAGAAGCTCCAAAACGGAGTTTCCTTTCCATTCATTTTATTTTGACGCCAGATTAAATGGACGTGATTGGGCATGACCACAAATGCAAATATTGTAATCAGCCCTGCATCGCTAAGTTCTGTAAAATAATTTATAATGATCCTCTTGTTGAATTCTCCGGCCAGTAAATGTCGCCATTGATGAATCGTAGCGGTCCAGAAATAAATTTTGCCGATAGAAGTATGGGATTTCCTTAAGTATGTACTCACAGCACAATCTAACTGCCATACACTTATTTTAGAAAGGATAATAAACAAGTATACGAGTGATTTTTCTTCCGACACCCGAGTGGAGGCAAGTTTCGGTGCGTGGGCCACGCACCGAGGCGGGGGGAAGCATGGGATTTCCTGAAGTATGTGTTCACAGCGCAATCTAACTAACATAAGAATTCTCTTAGAAGGGATAATTCACAAGTGCACGAGTGATTTTTCTTCCGACACACGGGTGGAGGCAAGTTTCGGTGCGTGGGCCACGCACCGAGGCGGGGGAGTTCCTTATTTTCGAGTAATACATAAAAAATATGGCAGCATGGCGGCCTATACAATCTTGGTTAATTCGATAACTAATTTTTGGAATCTAAAGAGTCTACTTCGTAACGAAAAACCAAATCTCTATAGAGCGAACTTGATGTATCACAAGAAAACGATATCCAAATGCTTGCATAACTCCCGTCCTTCGCGAGGATACCATTATAGAGATGCTTTGCTATAAAATAAGACCTTTTTTGAATATTTGGAGAATCACGCGATAATTCTAACAATTTATCACATGGTAATAACAAATGTATCCCATAACTTCCTTTTTTTTCTGCTTCCTTACCCGGCCCTAATAAAGCAGCACTGATTTCTCTTTTTGCAGAACCATCAAACGCTTTCTCTATGCTATCTATAAAATCTTTTTCCCGTACACTTACAGGAGGCTGTTTAGGTGAAACGCAGGAAAAAAAATGTAAGACACCCAAAAAAATTACATGTCTAAACTTAATCATAAATGTGGTTTGTGATAATCATTATTAGATGAGTTTTTGATAAACGTTTCGTTTCCTTTTGTTACTTGTTTAAAAGTCGATCCGTTCGCATTTTGGGAAACTTTGTAATTTCCTGTTCCTTGCTCATAATCACCGTTAGAATGCCACGGAGAATAGGTCTCTTGGGTAAATTGCATTGTTTCTAAGTCCTTGGCATATTCAAAAATACTTGGATCTGCTTTCGTCAAATAATGGCTATCGGCTACCCCTCCAGTATTAGCGACACCGCTAATATCAGTTCCGGGGTTTGTATTGGATGTTTCATTTAAATTTTTATATCCTAATACCACATCATTATCAAACTTCAACTGAATTGTCAGGGGCTTAGTATTCATTGTAAATTCTGTAGGGTCTGCCATTGATAAATGGAGTACTTTTTCCACTTTATACTTTCCATTTTCTTCAAAATATTTAATCATTCCTTCGCTATAAGCTCCCCCCATACTGTGACTAACAATTTTTATAGTCTCGTCTTTTGTCATTCCTGCCGTAATTTTTTCAAAATTAGATTTAGCATATTCGTAACCGGCATTAAATCTTTCTTGACCTGTCGAATTCCATTTTCCTCTCCCATCCACAAAATTTTTTGATGAAAGTGAAGTGTAATCATTAAAATAATTTTGAGCTGCTTTCTCGTAACCAACTCCACCTCCACCCCAATAATTCCTACCACCTACTGTTCCGACTAAATTATTTGCTAAAAATTGTTTTATAATTGGCCAATTCGCACCCATTGCTGATATTTCACCCGGTGTTGGGCTTCCTGAATTCCAATATCCATTGACAAATATTATGAGCTCACCGTCCGGATCCATTGCTTGCAATGGGGTATTTGTAACAAAGTTATAGGGGCTTAAACAAGGGTACTTACTTATTAATGGATCAACAGCCAGCCATCTTCCAACTCTAGGATCATAAATCCTCGCACCGTAATCATAATCATCATTTGCAATTTCGCTTGCCTCTTCTTTCCCATTAAATCCATACCGGTATCCTGCATTTGGTTGAGTAAACTTCCTTCCCACCATTCCCATCCCGAACGGATACTAGTCATTTTCCCCTAACGCCTTTCTGTACGGCATCATCAAAGAACTTGTCGCATGTAAAATAGCATTATTTTGCTAAAACAGGACCCTTTCACCCATAAAAACCTACTCAAAATGATTGCAAAAGAACACCCCTTGGTTCCACTTTTTGAAAAGTTTATTGCCGATACTTTAAAAGGCAAAAGACTAAAACCAGACGGCAGCCGGATCAAACCACAAACTGTTGCCAACTATACCTATGTACTGCGTTACCTGCAGGAATACGAAGCAGCATTCTCGCCGCTACGCATCAAAGTTTACAAAAGCGAAAGCAAGCGTTTATTCACCGCCGAACGCAATTACTGGAAAAAGTTTTACCGCCAGTTTACCCAATTCTTGTACACGCAAAAGAAATGCTTCGACAATTATGTGGGTACAGTGATCAAAACGATCCGCATTTTCTTCAACTACCTCAACCGCGAGAAAGGAATTGTTACCGGCGATTTCTACAAAAGCTTCTATGTCTGCAGGGAGGAAGTTCCCATTGTCACGCTGATGCCGCAACAACTTCAGTTCCTGATTGGGGATGAACAGTTCAATGACCGCTTAAGCAAAACGCAATTGAAGGCAAAGCAAATTTTTGTTTTCGGCTGTACCGTCGCCTTACGCGTTTCTGATTTGTTCACCATTAAGTTCAGTGACATCGAAAGGGTGGGAGATGCCAGTTACCTGCCTGTGAAGACCGCGAAAACGGGTACGGCTGTACGCATTAAATTGCCGGCTTACGCATTGGAGATCATTGCTGCTTTTAAAACCACGGCCCGCAACAGGAAGACGATCTTTCCACCTATCCCGCGGACACGTTTTAATAACCAGCTAAAGGAGCTGGCCGAGCTCGCAGGCTGGACCGCAGAAAATGGGAAAAGCCGGGCGAATCGCGGTGTGGCTTACGATTTCACGACGGCTGCAACGGAAAAGCAATATCGCTTTTGTGACCTGGTTTCATCCCACACCATGCGACGGACAGCCATAACCACAATGCTCATGCTAGGGATGAAAGAACATGTGGTAAAACAGATCAGCGGTCATGCGAATGACAGTAAATCCTTTCACCGCTACGTGAACCTGGTTCAATCATACCTGGATAATGAAATGGATGAGGTGTTTGGGAAGGCGAGAGCATAAAGCAGCAAAGCTTCGGGGAATTTCTGGCCTTACGCTTCAAATGACGTCTACGCCTTGCCGACGTTCTCTAAATGCCCGCAGGCGGAAAGTATTCAGCAGGAAAAAACGGGTAAATGATACAGCACTACGGACCTGTAGGATTCGATTCAGCTAAACCCCAATTCCCAATCCCCAATTCCCTCCCGGTTTACCAATCCACTAATTACCCATTCAACTAATCGACTAATCAACTACTCAACTCCACCCCCCAATTCCAATTCCCAATTCCCTCCCGGTTTACCCATCCACTAATTACCCATTCAACTAATCGACTAATCAACTACTCAACTCCACCCCCCCCAATCCCAATTCCTAATTCCCTCCGGGTTTACCCATCCACTAATTAACCAATCAACTAATCAAATACTCCACCACCAAATTCCCAATTACCAATTCCCAACTAGTCAACTCATCAACCACTCAACTATTCAACTAATCACCCCCCGCAAACTCCTCTTTGTCCTTTTCAATTTTTGATTTAGCTTCGCTGCTTAATGCAACTATCCAGCAATCATCTCCTCGGCATTAAAGAACTTTCTCCCGCAGATATTTCCCTGATTTTAGACACAGCTGTTCAATTTAAAGAGGTCCTGCAACGTCCTGTAAAAAAAGTGCCTTCCTTAAGGGATATCACGATCGTAAATTTATTTTACGAAAACAGTACGCGCACCCGCATCTCTTTTGAGCTGGCTGAAAAGCGCCTGGGTGCCGACACCATCAATTTTTCAGCCTCAGGTTCCTCTGTTTCAAAAGGAGAAACACTGCTGGATACCGTTAACAATATCCTGAGCATGAAAGTGGATATGGTGGTGATGCGGCATAGTGCCAGTGGTGCCCCACATTTCCTCGCGCGGCATTTGCCTGCAACAGCGATCGTAAATGCAGGCGATGGCATCAATGAACATCCAACCCAGGCCCTGCTGGACGCATTTTCCATCAAAGAAAAAATCGGCGCACTGGAAGGGAAAAAGATCCTGCTGATAGGCGATATCATGCATTCCCGCGTGGCTTTAAGCAATATCTATTTATTGAAAAAGATGGGAGCGGAGGTGATGGTCTCCGGTCCGCCCACATTGATTCCGCCCTACATTAAAGAGGCGATGGACGTACAGGTGGAATACAACCTGAAAAAAGCCCTGCAATGGTGCGATGTGGCCAATGTGTTGCGTATTCAGCTGGAAAGGCAAAACCAGGTGTTGTTCTCCTCGTTGCGCGAATATAACCTGGCATACGGGGTTACCCGGAAGTTGCTGGAGGAGGTGGGCAAAGAGATCGTGATCATGCACCCGGGACCGATCAATCGTGGCGTGGAGATCGATAGCGATGTTGCCGACAGCGGCCAGTCGATCATTTTACAACAGGTAGAAAATGGCGTAGCCGTGCGCATGGCTGTCTTATATTTGCTGGCCGGTGTTAAGCCGGAGCAAAACTAATCAACCTGTATTCTTCATCATTCCAATAACTGTTTATGGAACGTGTTTGTTTATTTCCCGGAACCTTTGATCCCGTAACATTGGGCCACACCGATATCATCGATCGGGCCTTGCCGCTTTTTGACAGGATGATCATCGGCATCGGCCGTAACATCAATAAGGCACCCATGTTCAGCGAGCAACAGCGGCTGGAATGGTTGCGCGATATTTACCGCGATAACCCTAAAGTTGAAGCCCGGGTTTATGAAGGGCTTACCGTAGATTGTTGCAAAGAAGTAGGGGCCAATTTTATCGTGCGCGGGATTCGTTACGTGAATGATTTTGAATATGAAAAGGCGATCGCCGACATGAACCGCAGCATCGCGGATAATATTGAAACGATCTTTCTCACCTGCCTGCCAAAATATACTTCTGTTGCGTCTACGCTTGTGCGTGATGTGTTACGAAACGGCGGTGATGTCGCTAATTTCTTACCTGATGTGGTGAATGCTACCATCAAACAAAACCTGGAACGTGGAAAGTAAAAGCATCTGGTTCAATAAAGACATCAGTATTGCGGATATACAACAGTTCACACCCGCAACGATGGCTGGTCACCTCGGAATGGAGTGGGTAGCCATCGGCCCGGATTTTTTAACCGTCAGGATGCCCGTAGATGAAAGGACGCGCCAGCCTTATGGCTTGCTGCATGGTGGTGCCAGCTGCGCCCTCGCAGAAACTGTTGGCAGTATTGCCTCACATCTGCGGATTGATCCTGCAAAATTTTTATGTGTTGGACTGGAGATCAATGCCAATCATGTGCGCAGCGCCCGCCAGGGATTTGTAACCGCGACAGCAAAGCCCTTGCATTTGGGAAGCTCCACGCATGTTTGGGATATCCGGATCACTGACGAAGCGGATAAACTGGTTTGCATAAGCCGACTGACCGTGGCGATCCTGGAGAAGAAAGGGTAGGCTGGCGTATTGACACGTTGAATAGTTGAATAGTTGACAAGTTGATTGGTTGAAAAGCGGGAGGGAGGAATTAGTAATTAGGAATTGGGTGGGAGAGTTAATAAGTTGATTGGTTGAAAAGCGGGGGAGGAATTAGTAATTTGGAATTGGATGAGAGCGTTGGCAATAGCTGACAAGTTGATTGGTTGGAGACGAGACTGCTTAATTAACTGTGTCAATTTAAAATTTTTTAAATTGACAACAAATGGGAAAGGAAAAATTCGATTTTGAAGCTTTTATCAAGCAGGCAGGGGAACAGCTCCGTTCTGGTAAGCCCCTGA